>NZ_CP060395.1:0-1200000 GCF_015840335.1 Synechococcus sp. CBW1108 | reverse complement strand
GAGATTTGACAGGGCGTCGATGCTCCGCTGCTGCTGGTCGGGCGGGGTCAATTTTCAAATCTTCCTTAAACGGGTCTGGAAATTCCGTGCCCGAATTCCCAGTGGACGCCCAAATCCTACCGCTTTTTTGAAGCGTCTTCAAATCCCTACCTGCTACGAGCGTATTGGGTAAACCGTTGTGAGAGAGGTCGATCTGGGCGATTGCCCCCCTAAAGTGGCAATCAGTAGTGGTTCCCCACCTTGCGGTGGTGCACGGCGGTGCTGGCCTCGGTATCGGCCACGTTGCCCTGCTCTACCTCGGCGTAGATGATCCAGTGGTCGGGGCCTTCGAGCCGCTGCACTACGCGGCAGCCCAGGTAGGCCAGGGCATCGCCGAGCACCGGTCCGCCGGTGGCGGCGCCCTCGAGGGTGCTCACCCCGGCGAAGCGGTCGGCGCCGGGCGGGAAGCGCTTGAGGAAATGGCGCAGCAGCTCCTGGTGGTTGTCCTCCCGCAGGATGTTGAGCACGAAGCGATCGTCCACCTGCAGCAGGGCTTCGATCGCCCGGTCCTTGGCCACCGCCACCGTGAGGCCGGGGGGCTCAAAGCTGGCCTGACTCACCCAGCTGGCCACCATGGCCGAGCTGCGCGTACCTTCGGCAGTCTCCTGCCGGGCCGTCACCACGTACAGCCCGCCGGCGAGGCGGCCGAGGGCCTTGTCGAGGTCGGCATCGAGGGACTTCATCGCCGCGATGGTCTTTGCCTTGGTGAGCAGCTGGCCCAGGTCGGTGCCGGCCTCCTCGCAGCGCTGGTAGTCGCTGCCGCCCGGCACCTGGCGCACGCGCAGGGGTTCAAAGGCGATTTTCTGGCCGAGGCCGCGCAGCTGGCTGGCGACCGTGTCGATGGGTTCATCGTCGCCGCCGAAGGCGTCGTAGCAGCCCACCCACTGCTTGGTTTTGAGGGCCGCCAGCAGGGTGCCGATCGAGGCCTGCAGCTCGGCATCGGCGCTGGCGGGCCAGGTGGGCACCACCACGGCACTGGCCTCACCGATCAGGGCGGAGAGCTCCTGGGCGTCGCTGGCGCGCAGATCCACCAGCTGCACGGCGGCGCCGGCCTTGCCGATGCCGCGGGCGATCGCCTGGCTGAGCCGGTCGCAGAAGCCGTACTGGCTCACGTAGCAAACCGCCGCGTAGGCCTCGCCCGTGCTGCGCTCGCTGCTCCAGTTGCGGTAGTCATCCAGCCAGAGGCCCAGGTGATGGCGCAGCAGGGGCCCGTGGCCCACGGCGATGGTGCTGATCGGCGGCAGGGCGTCCATGCGCTTGAGCGCCTGCAGCACGCTGCGGGCATTGGGGCCCATCAGGCAGTCGTAATAGAAGCGAAAATCGGGGGCGATGGCGCCGGGGTCGGTGTCGAACAGTTCCTCGGAGCAGTAGTGCAGGCCGAAGGCATCGCAGGTGTAGAGAATGCCGCTGCCGTGGTCAAAGGAAAAGATCGTGTCTGGCCAGTGCAGGTTCGGCGCACTCAGGAATTCGAAGCGGTGTTGAACGCCGCTTGCGGGATTGGTGCCCAGATCGAGCTCTTCGCCGCTTTTCACCGCCCGGCTTTTGAAGGGCCGGTGCAGCTGGTCGGCCAGATAGGCGATCGCCACCTTGGAGGCCACGATCTCGAGCTCGGGGTTGAGGTCAAGCAGGTGGCCGATCAGGCCGGAGTGGTCGGGTTCGGTGTGGGAAACGATCAGGTGATCGATCGCTTTGGGGTCGATCTGCTCCTGCAGCAGGGGCAGCCAGGTGGCCTCAAATTTGAGATGGCTGGTGTCGATCAGGGCGGTGCGCTCGCCCCGCACCAGGAAGCTGTTGTATGTGGTGCCGTTGCGTAGGCCGAATTCGATATCGAAGCGGCTGCGGTCCCAGTCGAGCGAGCGGAGCGCAGTGGTGTCTGGCCCGATCGACTCGCACTGCAGGCTCAGGCGCGGGGTCGCGGGGGCTTTGGTGCTGCTGGCCATTGCGCTCGCTGCCATGGGATTTCCATCTCTGGAGCTAACTCTAGGGAGGGTCGCCCCAGCTCTGGTCACCCTTCGCTGCCCCTGCGGCGCAGTCGCTGGTGCTGGTGCTGCTGGCGTTCGGTCTCCAAGGTCCGCTGCAGGGATTCGCAGCTGATTGCCAGTTCGCGGATCAGCGACTGCTCGAAGACCGGCGACACGTCGAGGAGTTCATTGAAGCCGTTGCGGCTAAACATCAGGGCGGTGCAGCCCTCGGCGCTGGCCACAGGCTTGGCCTGCGCCCAGCCGCTGCGGTCCCCGAAATAATCGGCCAGCCCCACGATTGAGCCGGGCCCATGCTCGGCGAGGGTTTTCGGGGACGAACCCGGGATCAGGCTCTGGCGCTGAGCGCAGCGGCCCGCCAGCAGGATCAGCACCCCGCCGCCAGGGCGCTCGAGCGGATCCCCCTGGCGCCACTGTCGCAGGCTGCAGAGGCGATGCAGGGCCAGCAGGGCGCTGGGCTCGAGGCGCTGGATCAGGGGCTGATCGGCAATCGCCGTGAGGATGGCGCGGCTCGCCAGCTCTTCACCCTGAAGGAAAGCTGTCAGCGTCCCGCTGGCCAGCAGGCCGCTGCGAGCTGCCTGAGTGAGGCGTTGCGCCCGATCGGCGTCCAGTTGACGCAGCACCATCAGGGCCCAGAGCGCCACGTTGGGGTCGCTATCGAGCCAGAGCCCCTCCAGGGTCCCCTCTGCTTCCGGCAGGGGGGAGACCTTGGACGGACTCAGCACCTCACCATCGAGCCAGGTGTTGATCGCCGTAGTGGTGGCATCCTCACTGGCGAGGAAGGCCAGCACGTTGGGCGAGAGGCCGCGCAACATGGCCAGGCAGGCTTCATCGGGCCCTTGCTCCCCTGTGGCCGTGAGGCCGCTGTGGATCAGGGCCACCAGGTCCGGCAGGAACCGGGCGATTTGGCGGTCGTGGCTGAGCACCAGCGGTGCGGCTAATGGCAGTCGCTGGCTCAGGTCGGCCAGGCTCTGTCGGCGGGCCAGGGCCTGGCCCACGGTCTGCACTCTCTGGTTGAGTTGCCGTTCTCTGAATTGGGATCCTGGGCCGAAGTCGTTCAGCAGCTGGGCCCAGCTGGCCTCATCGAGGCCACTTTCCATATGGATGCGGTTGAGCCGCTCGCGGCCATGGGCATCGAGGCGGTCGAGATGCAGCACAGTTGATCCGCTCAGGATCAGCAGGTCTTCGATCTCCTGGGCGGCAGCGTTGCGGCAGAAGTTCAGGCTGGCGAGATCCTCGGGACTCAGGCTGGTGAGCCGGGGGTCTTCGCTGGTGAGGATCTCCAGGGCACTCTGGTGATCGGCGTCATCGAGCCCCAGGCTGCTGCGCAGGTCGGCCAGGGTCTTGAGGGAGGCGGTGCGATCCAGGCGCCCCTGGCTGAGCAGATCGCGCAGCACATCGAGGTAGATGCTGCGGCGCTGGGAGGTTTCCTGTGCCGGCAGGGCATTGGCCAGCACGAACACCTCGCCGGGGCTGAGATCATCGAGTTGGCGCCCGGCGAGCAGGGGTTGCAGTTCCGCCCCGAGCTTGGCCAGGCGCCGCCGCAGGCTGGTGCTGGTGCTCTCCCGTTCGTACAGGACGCGGTCACGCCCCCAGCTGCGATGCAGCCACACCGAACTGATCGCCACTATCAGTAATTGCAGCTCGAGCGACTTCAGCGCTCCGCCGCTGTCGAACAGATTGCCTTTGAAGAAGAAGTAGGTGTTGATTGCCGTGAAGGTGGCCAGCAGCCGGGTGCGGTGGATCGCCCGTTCCCTGGCCAGCTCCGGGGTGGCGGCCTTGAGCCGCCGCCGCTGTAGCTGTTCGATCTGGTGGAACAGCCGTTCTGAGACAAGTCCCCCGGCGCTCAACAGGGCCGGCACGGCCAGGATCCGCGGCAGCTGGGGCCAGTCCGCCGGCAGCAGCGATTGCCAGGCCATGGCCGCAAGGCGGCCGTCGTAGGTGAACAGGTTGCTGCGCAGGTAGTCGATCCCATGGCCGCTGGCTCCGGCCGGGGCGTAGCTCTGGATCAGCAGAAAGAACGCCAGGATCAGGCCGGGACAGGAATACCAGGCCCAGGCCATGCCCCGCTGGCCGCTCAGGCTCTGCCAGTAGGTGCGCTCGGCGTCGATGTCGAAGCAGGGTTTGGCGCAGGCCACGCAGGTGCTGATCTCCTGGCCCTGGGCTCCCACCGTGCGGCACATCGACTGGGGCGTCTTGCTGCCGCCGAGGTGGGCCTGGGAGCTGAAAAGGCTGCGTGGTCCGCTGAGGATGTTCTGGGCTGGCGCGAAGGGGCAGAGGTATTGGCAGAAGGTTTTGCCGCCGTAGGCCCAGCCGCTGATCAGGGCTGCCAGCAGGGCCGCCGCAAACAGCAGGGCCAGGATCGGCCCGTTGCTATTGGCGATCAGCAGCCGCAGGCTCAGGCCGGCGATCAGCAGGCTCCACTGCAGCTGGATGTGGTGGCGCGCCAGCCAGGATGACTCCGAGATGGCCGCCACTTGGGGTTTGCCGGCCCGATTCAGCACCGTGCGCTGCCAGCCCAGGGCCCGGAAGAGCTGGGAGACAAATGAAAGCGGGCAGATGCGCCGCCAAAGCTCATGGCTGAGCACCACCGCCAGGATCACCAGCGGCAGGCCCACATTCCAGAAGAGGTCGTTGCCGATGCCAGGGCGACAGATGGTCGACTGCTCGCAGATGAGGGAGAGATAGGCGGGCCCCAGCCCCGGCTTCAGCAATAAGGCGATCAGGGTGATCCAGCCCAGCAGCAGGGCCCAGCGGGCAATCCTTGCCTGGGTTTCAGGCCAGCGGTTGAACCAGGTGATCAAGGCAGCTCCCAGGCGATGGTGAGCAAGGTTGCGTCCATCAAGGGCAATAATCTTTCATCCATACGTTGGCTGCCCGGCGCAGGCGGCGGCCCAAAAAAAGGCCCGGCATTGGGCCGGGCCTGGGAGGGTTCGCTTCTTTCTCGTGTCTCCTGACGGGTGTGGCGCTCAGCTTTCCACCTGCACTTGCACCGTGGTCATCGTTTGGGCCTTAGGAGCGGTGACGCTGAGCACGCCGTCGCGGTAGTGGGCCTCGAGGCCCTCGCGGTTGATGCCGCTGGGGAAGCGGAAGCTGCGGCTCCAGGTGCCGTAGCGGATCTCGCTGATCAGGGCGGCGGGCTCGCCGACATCCACGGTGGAGCGCCGTTCAGCGCTGATCACCAGGGTGCGGTCGGTGGCCTTGACGTCGATGGAGCCTTTGTCGACGCCTGGGAGTTCCAGGGCGATCGTGTAGGCCTCGAGTGTTTCATGCACTTCGGCGGCGGGAACTCGCTCAGCCTTTTGCGTTTCGGCGCTGTGCAGTTGCTGCTCGAGCTTCTTGAACAGATCGGA
Organism: Synechococcus sp. CBW1108; assembly: GCF_015840335.1. Taxonomy (NCBI): domain Bacteria; kingdom Bacillati; phylum Cyanobacteriota; class Cyanophyceae; order Synechococcales; family Synechococcaceae; genus Synechococcus; species Synechococcus sp. CBW1108. Next base: position 1,194,629 of record NZ_CP060395.1, on the reverse strand, counting down.
TTCGAGCAGGTCGCTGCGGATCAGATCGAAGGGTGATTGGCGCAGGGTAAGCATCGGAAGGGCTCCGGGACTTCGTCAATCTGCAGCCGCCGGCCAGTAGCCAACAGGGTGCAGACCGCCCTTGGCGGTACGGCCCCCACGGCTTGGTTCGGCATTCACACCCAATAGCCACCATCACAAGCCAGCCTCATAACAGCCACCAGCGATTGAAGCGGGCGGCCTGGCCGCAGGGCCGATCGGTGCCATCGCGCAGGCTCCAGAGGCAAGCGCCTTCGATCGCGAAGCGGCGGCCGGTGCTGTCGATGCGGATGCCCCGGTAGCCCCTGAGGCATTCCTGGGCCTGGGCGGCCAGCAGGGCCTGGCGGCGGCTGGCCCGCTCGGCCGGCTCGGCGGTGAGCCGCGAGGGCATTCCCACCATTTCCCCCCAGGGCCGCCGCCACAGGCGCAGGGCGGCGCGGTTGGCGTAGATCAAGCGGGGGCCCGGCTCGCTGCTGGGATCGGCGCCGTCGTGGGCCAACACCACCACCTCGGCGGCGAACAGCTCCTGGGCAATCAGCCGGGGCGAGGCATCGGCGGCCAGGCCGGCGAGCAGGGGCGTGGCGAAGGACCGCTGGTGGCTGCTCAGCAGCTGGCCGGCCAGGGCCTGGGCTTCTGGGCTCAGCCAGGGCGGCGGGCCCAGCCAGTCAGCTGTCATCGCCGTTGACCGGCCCCATGGCCTTGGCCATGGCCAGGGCGGCCAGCTGCTGGCCGTGGGCCTGGAGGTGCTCGAGGAAGTGCTGGTTGGCTTCGGGGAAGCGGGGTTCTTCTGCCAGGGGCAGGGGCCCGGCGGCATCGAGGCCCGTGTCGCCCTCGAGGGCTGGAGTGATTACCACCAGATCCGGATCGAGGGCCGCGTCGTAGCGCCACCAGCGGTTTGGGTTCTTGATGGCGGGATGCACCGGGTGGGGAGCGGCCTCGGCGACTGGCTGCGAGCCCTTGGCGGCGGCAGCCTTTTTAGCCTGCCGTGCCAAGGCCCGGCGGCGGCGTTTGGCCAGGTCGGCCAGCAGTTGACCCCTGGTGCGGCCACGCATCTGGAACAGCACGAAGGGGTCTTCGCTGAAGCGATCCCCCATCAGATAGAAGACGGCGCTGACGTGCTTGCAGGGGTTGGCCTTGTCGGGGCAGCTGCACTCGCTGCGCACCTCCTGCAACTTGAATGGAAACAGGCGCTTGCCGCTGGCGGCGAAGGCCCGTTCGATGTCCTGGGGCATGACGCCGGCCAGCAGCTGGGCCGACCAGCGGGCCTTCTGGGTGAGGGCATCGAGCACGTAGCCCCAGTCGTCGTCGCTGAGCACATCGAGCCAGAGCTTCACCTTGTAGGGCTCCTCGCTGCTGCCCTGCACCCGGGCATGCACCCGCCTGCCCTCGAAGCGGATCGAGGTGACATTGCCGCTGCGGGCGTACTCCCAGGCCCGCTCCAGTCGCTTCTTGAAGCGGTAGCCGTTGATCAGCTCCATCCACTGCTCCACCCACCAGGGCTGCTGGGCCAGGCCCTGGTCGCCGAGCTGGGTGTTGATGGCGCTGGCGTAGGTGGTGGGGGTGAGGGTCATGGGAAGGGGATGCCGACGCGTTCGATGTGTTCGCGCAGGGGGGCGTAGCGGAGCGATTCCCAGTGCGTCACATCAAAGAGATAGGGGGTGGGCAGTTGGTCGAGGGCTTCGCGCAGGGCGGCGCTGCAATCCTCGTCGGCGCTGTAGGCCAGATCGATATCGGAGCCCCTCCAGTGGCGGCCCATCGCCCTTGAGCCGTAGAGCTTCAGCCAGTGGATCTGGGGGAAGCGCTTCAGGCAGGAGCGGATCTCGGCCACCGTGCGCTCGGGGATGCCGTGGTTGGTGGCGGCAGGGGCAGAGCTGGTGGCTGGCGCACTCATGGGGCCTCCTGCCGTTTGGTTGTCAGCATGTCGTGCAGTTGCTGTAGGCCACCGAGATAGCGCTCCTGGATCTGATCCACTGCTTTGCGGGCTCTGGCGTCGTCGTAGGTGTGGGCCATCAAGTTGCGCTCTTCCAGCATGTCGATCCAGAGCTGGCCATCAATGATCAGCCCCGTCGCGAAGGCCTGTTTGAGCACTTCGCGGGGCAGCTTGGCATCGATACCGTTGTAGGCGAGGAAATCCTTGAGGGTTTTCCAGCTCAGTTCAAAGGTGAATTCATAGGCCTTGATCACGGCCATGCGGATCAGCTCGTTGTCTGGATCCTGCTGGTGGATTTCCAATGCCCAGCGCAAGCGCTGGTAGGCCCTTTGAAGGTTGTCGAAGCGCTGTTTCCAGCGAACATCAGAGCTCTGGGCCTCCATCGCTTCAATCCTCATCACTGAGGGTGACCAGATCTTTGAGCTGGCCCACATCGAAGCCGCCCAGCCAATCTTCGCCGGAGCCGACGATGTCTTCGGCCAGCTTGGATTTTTCCTTGATCATCCGGTCGATCCTTTCTTCCACCGAGCCGCTGGTGATGAACTTGTGCACCAGCACCCGGTTTTGTTGGCCGATGCGGTAGGCGCGGTCGGTGGCCTGGTTTTCCACGGCCGGGTTCCACCAGCGGTCGATGTGGAACACGTGGCTGGCGCGGGTGAGGTTGAGGCCGACGCCACCGGCCTTCAGCGACAGCAGAAATAGCTGGGGGCCGCGGGGGTCGTCCTGGAAGCGATCGACCATGGCCTGGCGCTCGGTTTTGCTGGTGTTGCCGTATAGGAACGGCACCTCCTGGCGCCACTTGCGCTGCAGGTGGGCCTGGAGCAGCAGGCCCCATTCGGCGAACTGGGTGAACAGCAGGGCCCGATCGCCCGCTTCGATCACCTCTTCGAGGATCTCCTCGAGTCGCTGCAGCTTGGCGCTGCGGCTACTGAAGCTGCCGTTGCCGGCGGCGAGCACGGTGTCGGCATTTTCCTTGAGGGCCAGGGCCGGGTGGTTGCAGATCTGCTTGAGCTTGGTGAGCAGGGCCAGCACCTGGCCGTGCTTCTGGCCCAAAGGCGCCCGGGCGATGGCATCGAGGCTCGCTTCGACTGTTTTGTTGTAGAGCTTTTTCTGCTCCGGAGCCAGGCCCACCCACTCGTTGAGCTCCACCTTCTCCGGCAGGTCGGAGATGATCAACTTGTCGGTTTTGAGCCGCCGCAGGATGAAGGGCCCCACCCGGGCCTTGAGATCGCGCATCGAGGCCATGTCGCCGTAGCGCTCGATCGGCAGCCGGTAGCGCTGGCGGAAGAAGGGCTCATCGCCGAGCACCTTGGGGTTGAGGAAGTCCATCAGCGCCCACAGCTCGCTGACCCGGTTTTCCACCGGCGTGCCGGTCAGGGCAATCCGGAAACGGCTGCCCCCCTTGCTGAACCGGCTGGGGCGGGCCAGGTCCCGGGCTGCTTGGCTCTGCTTGGCGGTGTGGTTTTTGATCGCCTGGGCTTCGTCGATCACCATCCCTTGCCAGTCGATGCTTTCGAGCAGTTCGCTGTCTCGCTGCAGCAGGCCATAGCTGGTGAGTACCAGATCCACGCCCTTAAGGGCTTTTTTGAGGGCCTCGGGGCTGGAGGGCCGGCGCGGGCCGTAGTGCTCCTTCACCCCCAGCTCGGGGGTGAAGCCGTGGGCTTCCCGTTTCCAGTTGGTGAGCACCGAGGTGGGCGCCACCAGCAGCACCGGTCGTTTGAGTTCGTCTTCGGCCTTGAGGTGCTGCAGGAAGGCCAGCAGCTGGATCGTTTTGCCCAGGCCCATGTCGTCGGCCAGGCAGGCGCCCTGGTCGAAGCGGTGCAGGAAGGCCAGCCAGCCCAGGCCCCGCTCCTGATAGGGCCGCAGCTGGCCGGAGAAGCCGGGGGGGGCCGGCAGGGGGTCGGGGGCCTTCTGCTGGTGGTATTGCTCCAGCACCGCCTGCAGCCGCGGGCCGGCGTCGAAGCGGTGCACCGGTAGCCGGTGGAAGGTGTCGCCTTCGCTGGCGGTGAGCCGTAGGGCGTCGTCGAGGCTCAGGCCCGGATTGGCGCCGCTGAATTTTTTGGCGTTCTTGAGATCGAGGGGCCGCAGCTCGATCCAGGCCCCCTTGTGCTGCACCAGGGGGCTGCGTTTGGCCTCCAGGCGATCCAGGTCCCGCAGGGAGAGGGTGACCCCTCCGATCATGAATTCCCATTCCCAGGTGAGCGATTCGCCCAGGGTGAAGCCGCGCGATTTCTCCGGCAGTTCGGCGGTGATCGACAGGCCCAGCCGGCTGGCCAGGCCCCCGGAGAGGCTGGCGGGCAGCAGCACGCCCACGCCCTCGTCGCGCAGCTGGTGGGCGCCGGTGCGCACCAGCACAAACGCCTCGGCTGGCGTGATCTGCATCGTTTCCGGGGTGGCCGAATCGAGCCCCCGCACAATCGGTTCAAACACCCTCAGGGCCCGGCCCATACCTTCGAGCAGCAGCTCGCTCGGTTGGGGCACGGCCACTTCGCCCATCTGCAGGCCCCGATCGCCGGCGGCCCACACGGCGGCGGCGGGCACCCGCAGGCTGGGGTCGGCTTCCGCCTGCAGCCCGAAGCGCAGCTCCCACAGCTCCTCGCCCTCAGCGGGGGTGAACAGCTCCAGGCAGGTGCGGGCCGGCTCCACCTTGCCCGCCACCCCTTCGCGCCAGTGGTGGGTGGCGATGCTGAGCCGCTCCAGCTCCTCCTCGCCCAGGTTGAGGCTGCCATCGCCCTTGCCCAGGGCCTTCTGCCAGGCTGCCAGCAACGGATCGAGCCCGCCTGCGTTGGGGCTGAAGCCCACCCGCAGCTGGCCATCGAGCAGGGCTTCCAGCAGGCTGGCTACCCGCAGGCGGCCGCTGCCGGGGCGGCGGCAGGCCAGGGAGGGATCGCCCAGGGGGCCGGCGGCCAGGGCGCAGGTTGCGACCTGGGGCAGGCCGCTGGCCAGGTCTTCGAGGCGGCGGCGGTCGTCTTCGCGGTTGAGCAGGGGCAGCCAGCGGGCCTTGCCCTCTTCGAGCTGGGGCAACCAGCGCCCCCGGGCGATCAGGCTCAGGGCCCAGCGCTGCAGGTGGCTCCACCAGCGCAGCTCATCGGCCATCTCCGGGTGCTCGCCGGCCAGGGGCAGCTGGCTGAGCCATTCGCCCGCGTTGGCCGAATCCAGGGCCCAGCCCTGCACCTGCCAGGGCCACCACTCCAGTTGCTTGGGGATCGGTTCACCGGCCTGCAGGGGCAGGCCGCTCCAGCTGCTGGCGCTGGTGCGGCGCCCCTTGGCGGCCTGGCTGCGGCTGGGCAGGCTCAGGGTGGCGCTGGCCGGCCGCAGGGCCTCGCTCCAGAGGCCGTTGTCGTCGAGCCAGGTGGCCAGATCGTCTTCGTTGAGGGCCAGAGGATGCTCGGGGGCCTCCAGCTTCGGCACCGCCGGCGTGGCCACCCGCCAGGTGTCGGCCCACAGAAATAGGCGACCACCCGAACCTTCGGGGGGAAACAGCCAGGTGGCGTGCAGCAGGCTCATGAACCCGGCCTTACGGCCGTCGGGCGGGCAGGAGGCGTGGGGCCAGGCGCTGCGCTGAATGCAGCACCAAGGTGCTGCCGATCAGCGGCAGCCAAAGCGGCAGCCACCCGCGGATCGGCACCATCATCACAGTTGATCGGGCGGATGCCAGGTTGCGGGGTTGGCTTTGGGCCCCAGACAGGGCCAGCGGGCGCCGGCCAATGCTGGGCGATCATGCCTGGTTCAGGCTTCTTCTGCTCCCCCATGGCCGCTGCCCCCCGCCGTGCCTGCCCCCGCACTGGCGCCGAGATCCGCGCGGCCTTCCTCGACTTCTACGAGCAGCGGGGCCACCAGCCCATCGCCAGCGCTTCGCTGATTCCGGACGATCCCACGGTGCTGCTCACCATCGCCGGCATGCTGCCGTTCAAGCCGGTGTTTCTGGGCCAGCAGCAGCGGCCGGCGCCGCGGGCCACCAGCTCCCAGAAGTGCATCCGCACCAACGACATCGAAAACGTGGGCCGCACGGCGCGGCATCACACGTTTTTTGAGATGCTCGGCAACTTCTCCTTTGGGGATTACTTCAAGGAGCAGGCGATCGCCTGGGCCTGGGAGCTCTCCACCGAGGTGTTCGGCCTCTCGCCCAACAACCTTGTGGTGAGCGTCTTCCGCGAAGACGAAGAAGCGGAAGCCATCTGGCGAGACGGGGTGGGGGTGAACCCCAAGCGCATCATCCGCCTGGATGAGGCCGACAATTTCTGGGCCTCGGGCCCCACCGGCCCCTGCGGCCCCTGCTCAGAGATCTACTACGACTTCAAGCCCGAACTCGGCGACGACGGCATCGACCTTGAGGACGACTCGCGCTTCATCGAGTTCTACAACCTGGTGTTCATGCAGTACAACCGCGACGCCGGCGGCACCCTCACGCCGCTGGCGGCCCGCAACATCGATACCGGCCTGGGCCTCGAGCGCATGGCCCAGATCCTGCAGGGCGTGCCGAACAACTACGAAACCGACCTGATCTATCCGCTGATTGAAACGGCGGCCCAGCTGGCGGGGGTCGACTACAGGGCCCTCGACACCAAGGGCCAAACCAGCCTCAAGGTGATCGGTGACCATAGCCGCGCCATCACCCAGCTGATCTGCGATGGGGTGACGGCCTCAAACCTGGGCCGCGGCTACATCCTGCGCCGCCTGCTGCGGCGCGTCGTGCGCCACGGCAGGCTGCTGGGCATCGACAGGCCTTTCCTGGCGGCGATGGGCGAGGCGTCAATCACCCTGATGCAGGCGGCCTACCCCCAGCTGCTGGACCGCCGCGACGTGATCCTGGCCGAACTCGCCCGGGAGGAGGCCCGCTTCCTGGAAACCCTGGAGCGGGGCGAGAAGTTGCTGGCCGAGGTGTTGGCGGCCAAGCCCGCCCAGATCAGCGGCGAGCAGGCCTTCGAGCTTTACGACACCTACGGCTTCCCGCTGGAGCTCACCGAGGAGATCGCCGAAGAGCACGGCCTCACGGTGGATCTGGCCGGTTTTGAGGCGGCGATGGAGGCCCAGCGCCAGCGGGCCAAGGCCGCAGCGGTGAGCATCGACCTCACCCTGCAGGGGGCGATTGAGCAGATGGCGGCCGCCGCCGAGGCCACCGCCTTCAAGGGCTACGAGGCCCTGGAGCACCCCAGCTGCGTGCTGGCCCTGGTCGTGAACGGTGAACCGGCGGAGCGTGCCTTGGCGGGGGATGCAGTGCAACTGGTGCTCGATTCCACCCCTTTCTATGGCGAGGGCGGCGGCCAGGTGGGTGACCGGGGTGTGCTCTCAGGCGATGGCGTGATCGTGGCGATCGAGGGTGTGAGCCGCAACCGCTCAGTGTTTGTGCACAGAGGCCACATTGAGCGCGGCAGTTTGGCGATCGGGGCCCTGGTTACGGCCCGGGTGGATGCCGCCTGCCGCCGCCGCGCCCAGGCGAATCACACGGCCACCCACCTGCTGCAGGCGGCGCTCAAGCAAATTGTCGACCCGGCCATCGGCCAGGCCGGCTCCCTGGTGGATTTCGATCGCCTGCGCTTCGACTTCCACTGCCCCCGCGCCGTGACCCCGGCCGAGCTCGAGCAGATCGAGGCCCTGATCAACGGCTGGATCAGCGAGGCCCACACCCTGCAGGTGGCGGAGATGGCGATCGAGCAGGCCAAGGCCGCCGGCGCCGTGGCGATGTTTGGCGAGAAGTACGCCGATGTGGTGCGGGTGGTGGATGTGCCCGGCGTTTCGATGGAGCTCTGCGGCGGCACCCACGTGGCCAACACCGCTGAGATCGGCCTGTTCAAGATCGTGAGCGAGAGCGGCGTGGCTGCCGGCATCCGCCGCATCGAGGCGGTGGCCGGCCCGGCGGTGCTGGCCTACCTCAAGGAGCGCGAGGCGGTAGTTAAGCCCCTGGCCGAGCGCTTCAAGGCCCAGCCCGGCGAGATTGTGGAGCGGGTGGCGGCCCTGGCCGAGGAGCTCAAGGTCACGCAAAAAGCCTTGGCGGCGGCCCGCAGCGAGCTTGCGAGCGCCAAGGCCGCGGCGCTGGCGCACACGGCCGAGCCCCTCGGCGACTACCGGTTGCTGGTGGCGCGTCTCGATGGCGTCGACGGCGCCGGCCTGCAGAACGCCGCCCAGGGCCTGGCCGACCAGCTGGGCGACGGGGCGGCGGTGGTGCTGGGCGGCCTACCCGATCCGGCCGATCTGGCCAAGGTGATCCTGGTGGCGGCCTTCGGGGCGGCGGTGGTCGCGGCCGGCCCCAAGGCCGGGGCCTTCATCGGCGGCGTGGCAAAAGCCTGCGGCGGCGGCGGTGGCGGCCGCCCCAACCTGGCCCAGGCGGGCGGGCGCGATGGGGCGGCCCTGGATGGTGCGCTGGAGCAGGCGCGGGAGGAGCTGAAGAGCACCCTGCTGGGGGGTGAGCTGGAGGCCCTGCCATGTCAGGGGAAAGCTCCAATCACCTGAAATCAGAACCCACCAAAAGTCTGCAGTGACGGCCAGTGGTGGGCCGAATCTCTGAGCCAGCCTGATCGCAAAGGCCACCAACAAAAAAATGAAGGGAACCAATCTGCTTCGTGGGGCAGGCAGGTGTCGGCGGTGGAAATCGCTGATCCGGCTGTGGTCAGGCTGCTGATTGCCGGTGAGAACCCGGAAGGTGGCGCCTTCCCAGCAGGCCTTCTCTCCGTGGGGATCCTGCTGCCAGTAGAAGGCGTGGATTTCCTCAAGATCCAGCTCGCCGGCCAGATCCAGCAAAAAGAACACCAGGTGGTTCTCTGGCAACCAGTCCACTGGTGATGGCAGCAGCAGCGGCTGCTCGGGGTTCCAGGGCCGGAAGGACTTGGGCTTGACCATGCCCCATTCTCTTGCCCAGATCCATTGCTGCCACTGGGATCTGGGCAGATTTCAGGGCGTCTGTGGAGAAGGATGGCGCTGAGCGTGGAGCATTGGTTTGAGGGCCAGATCCGGCCCCGTTACGCAGACCCCAGCGATGAAAAGGCCTTCCTGATCAGCGACATTCAGGAGTGGATCAACACCCTCAACATCCAGGATCTCGATGGCCCGCTGGAGGTCTTTCGCCGTGGGCTGCGCATCTGATCGAAATCGGATTCGGCAAACACCCCATGGAGGGGACGGCGAACTCAGCAGGAAAATGCCGGCAAAAGCAGCATCAAAGAGGCGGCAAAAGCAGCAGTAAGCTGTCGGCAACCACCCCGTCAAGGCGCAGGGATGCCGGCGTATCGCCCCCGAATCGTCGATGCCGAGCTGCTGAATCAGCTCCAGTCCGCAGGGGCTGTCGTGATCGAGGGACCGAAGGCCTGCGGCAAGACCATGACGGCAACCCAGCAGGCGGCCTCCAGGGTGCTGCTGGACGTAGACCTCGCGGCTCGGCAGGCACTGGCCGTTGATCCAGCGCTGGTTCTGACAGGCGCCAGGCCCCGGCTGCTGGATGAATGGCAGGTGGAACCTGGGCTGTGGAATCAGGTGAGGCGGGCCGTGGATGCCGCGGATCAGCCAGGCCAGTTTCTGCTGACTGGATCGTCGGTGCCGGCCGATGACGCTGATCGCCACACCGGCGCTGGGCGGTTCTCCTTCCTGCGGATGCGTCCGATGACCCTGTTCGAAGCAGGTGTCTCCGTGGGTGGGGTGTCGCTGAGGCAGCTGTTCGCGGGTGAGGCCCCACGATCGGCCGATCCCGGCCTCACGGTGCAGGATCTCTGCGAGCTAATAAGCATCGGCGGATGGCCGGCACAAGAGGGGCGGCCGGTGAAGGCGGCGCTGCGGGCCGCCCGCGACTACCTGGAACAGGTGCGGCAATTTGACATCAGCCGGGTGGGGGAGCATCGCCGTGATCCCGTCAAGGTTGGGTATCTGCTGCGGGCCCTTGGCCGGCATTCGGCCACGGAGGCGCGCCTGGCAACTCTGGCCGCCGATGCGATGGGTGGGGGCGCGGCACTGGATGAGCGCACCGTGTCCGACTACCTGCAGGCGCTGGAGCGGCTGATGGTGATCGAGGATCAACCCGCCTGGGCCCCCCACCTGCGCTCCAGAGCAAGGCTGCGTAAGGCACCGAAACGGCATTACGTGGATCCCTCACTGGCTGTGGCAGCGCTGGGAGCTGGCCCGGAGCGGCTGCTGGCGGATCTGGAGTTGTTGGGCCTGCTGTTCGAATCCCTGGTAATCAGGGATCTGCGGGTATTTAGCCAGCCGTTGGATGGGGAGGTGCTCCATTACCGCGATCACTACGGTGTGGAGGTGGATGCGATCGTGCAGCTGCGCGACGGCCGCTGGGGAGCGATCGAAATCAAGCTGGGCGAAGGGCAGGTGGAGCAGGCAGCCGCTGGCCTGCTTCACTTCGCCCGCCAGATCGACACAAGCCGAACCGGCCCGCCGAGTTTCCTCGCTGTGATCTGCGGCAAGGGCTATGGCTATCGACGTGGGGATGGGGTTGTGGTGGTGCCGGTGGGGGCGTTCGGGCCCTGATCGCGGCTTCGGCGCTGGACCCGTTCGATGTCCTGCGTGGCCACAGATTCCGTGGTCCTCACAAGTTGGGTATCGGCCTCGGGCTTCCCAATCTCGGTGCGAATGTTTAATTTGATGTGCTGCCGGTAGTAATCGTCAGCCTGCGGTGGCGAATCGGACAAGCTGGCGCTCTGGGGTTGCCAGCCACCTGCCACCATCTTCAAGCTCTGGAGCCTTTCCTTGGGGTTGGGCTTCATCTGATTGGTTCCATGTTTTGAGTAATACCATATTTCGAGTAAGTTTATATTTTGAGCCAATCCCACATTTTGACTCGATTCCACGCTTTGAGGCTGGTTTGGATTGTGCCCCTGCTGTTGCCTGTGGCGGCACCCACGTGGCCAACACCGCTGAGATCGGTCTGTTCAAGATCGTGAGCGAGAGCGGCGTGGCCGCTGGCATCCGCCGCATCGAGGCGGTGGCCGGCCCGGCGGTGCTGGCCTATCTCAACGAACGCGAGGCGGTGGTGAAGCCCCTGGCCGAGCGCTTCAAGGCCCAGCCCGAGGCGCTGGGCGACGGTGCGGCCGTGGTGCTGGGCGGCGTGCTGGGCGGCCTGTCCGAGCCGACCGATCTGAGCAAGGTGATCCTGGTGGCGGCCGTCCCCAGCTGGCCCAGGCGGGCGGCAAGGATGGCGCGGCCCTGGATGGGGCGCTCGAGCAGGCGCGCGCAGCGTTGCGGGTGGCGCTGGCCTGAAGCTGCACCGGTCGAGTGACGCCCTTGCTCAGGAGTCCCCAGAACCGACACCATCGACGCTTGTGACAGGCGCGGTCGCGGGTGGATGGGGGGGATGTGTGAGGTATTCCCGGCGACGGTGGACCTCCTCTGACCAGGCCGTTGAGCTGGATCGGGGTTCAGAAACGAAACTGCACCTTGGCGTAGAGACCGCTGGCCAAAACCCAGTCGTCGAGCCAGGCACCGGGGTTGTCGCCCGTTTCAAACGATTTGGCGTAACCCAGCTCCAGCGCCCAGTTCTCCCCCGCCAACCAGCGCAGCAGCAGGCCGGCACTGCCCACGGTGTCGCTGAAGTCCACGCCAGGGAGGTTGGTGCGCACGCCGCCAGCGCCTACAAACGGCACCAGCTGCAGGGCATTGGTCTTGTTCTGCCAGAAGGTCCAGGAGGTTTCCAGCACCCCCAGCCAGCCACTGTCGCCGCTGATCAACTGGCCGGGTAGGCCGCGGATGCCCACGTCGGAGCCAAGGCTGAACTGCATCGAGGGGGTGAGCCGGTTGAAGGCCCACTGGCCGCCGAGGCGGGCATTGAGCTGCCAGCTGGGAGCAAAGGCCCAGGCACCGGAGATCAGGCCGCCGATGGCGGTGGACTGGGCCGGATCGATGCCGGCCGCCTGCCATTCCGGCTTCTGATCGGAGGGAATCACCGCTGAGATGCCGCTCAACATGTAAAGGTTGCCGCTCCAGCTGGAGCTGTCGCTGATGCCGCTGCCACTCACGCCGTAGCGCAGAAAGCCGGTGGTGGGGTTGCGCACGATTTCCGGGGTGGGCGGCGGCAGCTTGTTGCCGTTGAGCAGGGTGCTGCTGGTGTTGCCGCTGAAGCCCAGGAAGGCACTCCAGCGTTCGGTGAGGCTTTCGCTGAACACCCACTCCAGCTGGCCGAGGCCCTGGTACTGGAAAGTGGAGAGACCATTGGCCGGTGGGGCCAGTTCGATCAGGTTGCGGCGGCTGAAACCGAAGGCGCCGGTGAAGGTCAACGCATCGGAGAGCGGCAGGGTGTAGCTGATCGAGGTGATGATCGAGCCCAGCTCGGGTTGGTCGTCGGCATTGAGCTCGCCGTAGAGCAGCAGAATGTCACCGCTCAAGAGGGCACCGGGTTTGACCAGGGAAGCCACGGCGCGGGCTTCCCCGGACCCACTGGTGCCGTCGTTGCGGAGTGAGAAATCCCCCTGCCAGGCCGGCGCACCAGTCTGCATGGTGATCGTGAGGCTCGCCTGGCTGGGATCACTGCCGAGACGCCCCAGGTTGCCCTTGGCGGCTTTCACGCCGGGCACCCGACGCAACAGCCGCAGGTTGCGCTCCACGCTGGGCAGGTGCAGCACAGAGCCCTGCAGGGGTTTGAGCAGCCGCAGCACCCGTCGGTTGAGCCGCTCATCCGGACTATTCACCCGCAGCTCTACCAGCCGGCCCTCCACCACCTCCAGCATGGGGCCATCGGCGCTGTTCTCCACGTAGACGCGGCTGTTCACGTAGCCATCGGCCACCAGGCGGGCGGTGAGAGCTGCGGCGCAATCCCTGAGCTTCTGGGCTGGGTCGATGACGCGGCTGCACTCTGCCAGGGTCTGCCGGATCTGCTCGTTGCTGTAGCGGTTCAGACCCTCAATTCGGGGCAGATTGTCGAGGGGCTGCTGCAAGCCTTTGCCGGGAGCTGGCCCAGGTTGGGCCTCGGGGGGCGCTCCTGGTGGCGGTTCTTTGTCGAGCTCCACCGGCGCATCCTGCGGGCTGCGGGGTGAGGCTGGACGCTCAAGGGCAGGACGGGCTTCAGGTAGGCGCAGTGGCCCCCGCTGCAGGGGGGGAGCCACCAATTGGGCCAGCAGTAAAAGAGACATGGCGAGTTGCGCCACCCGAAGTAGCCCTATTGAATCGCGCTCTCCATCTGTCGGACCGATGGGTGTGGGCCTGCGGGGCTAGCGGCACAGACCCAACAAGGTATCAATTGCTACATTTTAATGGCAAATAAGAATCTATGCTTATTGCTATCATGTTTAAGTTTGTTAGCAGTCTGATGTTTTTCCAGTGTGACTTGTTGTGATGAGTTCATGATTGATTTCCTGTAATGATTGTCGCTCGCCCATGACTTCAGCCCCTTCGCCCAGGCGGCCACGGCTGCGTAGCCGGGCAAAGGCTGTTGGCACGGGTCGTTCAACTGGACCAACCCTGGTTCGGTTGATCGAGCATCACGGTCTGACACTGCTGGCGGTTTTGGCTGCCGTGACTGCGGCCTCAGCTGGTGAGATCACAGCGACCACAGGCCCTGCCGGCCTCGGCACCGCGGTGAACGGTGGCACTGCCTGCACGGCTGGGGCCTGTCTGGTGACCGGTGGCACGGGAGCTGGCAGCAACCTGTTTCACCGTTTCAATACCTTTGACACCCGTGGTGCCATCACGGGGGTGACCTTCGCGAACGCGGGTTTCAGCAGTGTGTTGGTAGGGGTGTTGAGCCCCACGGTGATCGACAAAACGGTGGCCTTGAGCCAGGCGGGCAACCTGATCTGGCTCTCGCCGTGGGGCATCAGCCTGCAGGCGGGGGGTGGCTTCCAGAACGTCACCAACCTGACGCTCAGCACGGCCACGGGCTTGCGAGTTGGCACGGGTTTATTTGATTTTCAGAGCACCACGGCGGAGCAGGCGGCGCTGCTGAGCGGCGCGCCGTTGCTGGGCCGTGCTGGCTTGGTGAGTGAGGCCGACACCCTGGGCGGGATGGGGCTGCTGCAGAACGGGGACCTCAGCATCGATGGCGGCCTGCTCACGGTGGATCAGAGCCTGTTGCTGGACGCCCAGGGGGGGAATGTGCTGCTGGCTGGGGCAAAGCTGATGGCGGGCGAGAGCCTCAGCATCAGTGGAGCAACCCTCACTCTTCAGCAGTCTGAATTGAATGCGTCCAATGCAACCGGTGTGGGTGGTGATGTGCGACTGGAAGGTCAGGAGATAGCTCTGCGTGAGGTTTCGATTGAGGCCAGTGGCCGCGATGGCGGAGGCACCATTTTGGTGGGTGGGGGTTATCGCGGTCAGGATCCAGAGATTCAGAATGCAGAACTGGTTGAGCTGGATGCGTCCAGTCGTTTCCGAGCAGATGCCCTGGATCGAGGGGATGGCGGTTTGGTTGTTGTCTACGCCAATGACTCCGCTTCGATTGCCGCCAACTTCAGTGCCCGTGGTGGCACCGAGGCTGGCAATGGTGGACTTGTGGAAACCTCTGCTGCATGGCTGGACATCAGCGAGATTGGACTGATTGACCTTGTTGCCCCAGCGGGCTTGCCTGGGACCTGGTTGATCGACCCAACTGATTTTTCGATTGTTGCTTCGGGTAACAGGCCGAATACGATCACGGCAGCCGACCTTCAAGACCAGCTCTTCAACAGTGATGTTGTGATCGAAACCCCCAATGCAAATGGTCGCGATGTCGGAGACATCATTGTCGATGCACCGGTCAGCTGGAGTGCCAATCGCCTCACGCTCAGTGCCTTTCGCAATATCAATGTCAATCAGAATCTGATTGCCACGGGGACGGGTTACCTCAGCTTCCACTATGGACAGGGCACGGCCGATGGTGCGGGAGCAACGTATGTGGTTGCGCCTACGGCAAAAGTTGAGGTGCCCCTCGCACGATATGGCTTTCTCTGGAAAAGGGGGTCTGGAGGTGTTGAGTATCCTGTTGTGCTCGATAATGATTCACTGAGATTTTGGCCCCGTTCTACAATATCGTTAAAAAATGCCTATGACCGTTTTTCGTTCAATGGTGCTGGTATGTTGCAACAGCCTTCTTATAAAGATTCTGGCGGAGCGTGGAGAACGTTGACAGATAATCGTCCCCTGGAGTTTGCGCTAGGGATTGGCGGCGATGGCACCAATAACTGGAATACCTCAGGGACGATCCTTGCGTCTGGCACGAGCATTCATTACTTTAATCCGCGTACAAGGTTTCCAGGTTTGGGAATTTCCAATGGGCGCATGGATGTTTCGCGCTATCTCGAGGGCGTGGGCACTGTAGTGACCAAGGTAGATCTGAACCCCTCCTCAATCCCCACGGCATCCCTGCGTTTAAGCAATCAATACACATTGCCTGCGGGGTCGACATCAGTAAGAGTTGATGTGACAATTGAGAACCTTTCAAATTCGCCACTCACCAACGTCCGTTACTGGTATGGAACGGGTGATGATACGTTAGCAAATACGCTGGGCACCACTAAAACCCGCGGCAATCTAACCGATACTGGCTTTAGTTCTCTCGCTATAGCGAGTCAGTCGTCCAATGCGATTCAGATCACGGATGGTGCTCAATCAATCATTTTCTATTCCCCAAGCCCTGGAGCGGCAACCACGGGGCTGAGAGGTCGCGGCAATTTTCTTTCTTTTGTTGTCCCTGTAGACCCATCCACAGCACGTATAGAAAGTCAAGAAGATGGAAACTATGGGATTTATTTGCGTTATCCGGATATCGCACCCCAAGGCGCTGCTAGCTCATCTTATATCTACACTACTGGAAGCGTTGGTATAGCAACGTCAACGCCAACGCCAACGCCAACGCCAACGCCAACGCCAACGCCAACGCCAACGCCAACGCCAACGCCAACGCCAACACCAACACCAACACCAACACCAACACCAACGCCAACGCCAACGCCAACGCCAACACCAACGCCAACGCCAACGCCAACACCAACACCAACACCAACACCAACGCCAACGCCAACGCCAACGCCAACGCCAACGCCAACACCAACACCAACGCCAACGCCAACGCCAACGCCAACGCCAACACCAACGCCAACGCCAACGCCAACGCCAACGCCAACGCCAACACCAACGCCAACGCCAACGCCAACGCCAACGCCAACGCCGGCGCCCACACCGGAGCCAACGCCGGCGCCGGCATCGTCAGTGCCAAGTATTGATGAGGTTGTAGGTTTTTCTCAGACTCCTCTTCAGGCTCAGGAATTTCTCTTTTCCGGTAGTGATTTTACTACTGCTCCACTCACGGAATCGTTTAATCCTCAGCCATCTTCTGTTTTGACTTCTGAAATGGAAGCTGCCAATTTTCTGGGCAGTGACTTAGGTCAAGGTGAGGGTGATGAGGATCGGAGGGATCAGCAGCCCGAAGATCAGATCTTGGCTCCAGCGGGGGGGGTGGAAACACCTAGAACCACATTGGAGACTGGTTTTGCAGCCGCTGGAATGACTGCGGCCGCTCAAGCTGGGCTTGAGATTCCGGCCGTCGTCAGCTCGGTCTCCCCTGAGGAGACCCTGGATCGTTATACCAAAGCTGAAGCCAAAGCCCAGGCAGATACCGCCGACAAGCTGGGGCTTTCAGGTGACACTGGCACCCCTCCCACATTTGATGAGATCAAGGCAGTGCTGCAGCGGGTGATCCAGTCGTTTGGCGGATCCTCGTCTTTCTTGGAGTGAATACTATGGATCCGATGGCGCGTTTGCTGGCCCTGATCAGCTGCACGATTGCGGCGGCTATAGGGGTCACAGGTTTCGAATGGGGAGCGGCGCTACGGTTGCCATCAGTTCAGGCTCAGGCTCTCCCATCTCCCCAGCCCGCCCGGGCATCCTTTGACCCCCAGCGCTATAGGCCGGCGGTGCTGCGCTTGAGTTTTACCAGCCAACGCGAGGGGGAGATGGGTGAAGGCCGGCAGGGTTTTGTGGATATCACCTTGATCCCGCCTGTTGGCCCAGTGCTCGGTCGTCGCGTCGAGGTGGCCACCAGGGACTTCGCCACCTTGCTTCGGCGGCTGTATGCCCAACTCTCCCGTCTGGAGGCTCTGGAGGTGGAAAATTCCGCAGCACCGGCGCGTCAGCTGTATCGGCTGCTCATTGAGCCTGTGCGTGCTGAATTGACAGCCGCCGGTATCACCACGCTGTTGATTTCTGCAGATCCTGGGTTGCAGGCCGTTCCGTTCGCCGCCCTCCACGATGGCAAAACTTATCTTGGCCAGTCTTACGCTTTCTCGCTCACTCCCTCCCTTGGCTTGATGCGATTGGACGCTCCGGCGGGGGGCGGTTCCGGCCAGCAGATGGCTGCCGGGGCATCGCGTTTTGAGGGGCTGGCTCCCTTACCACTGGTGCCTCAGGAGGTTTCCCAGGTGGCTGCAGCCTCAAGAAGTTTGACCGGAGTGACCTACCTCAACGAAGCCTTCACGCCTGAGGTTCTGTTTAGACAGGCTGGAAATGACACCGTGGATCGTGTGCATGTGGCTACCCATGCGGAATTTCTTCCGGGGGGGGCAAGCAAGGCCAGGCTTTATACTGGAACTAGGAGCATGTCGCTGACTGAATTCGCTGCATTGCGCCAGCGGCGTGAGAGTGCACCCCTGGATCTGTTTGTGCTGAGCGCCTGCCGAACGGCCCTGGGCGATAAGGACAGTGAACTGGGATTCGCCGGCCTGGCCCTCCAGGCCGGCTCCCGCAGCGCCATCGGCAGCCTTTGGTATGTTGATGATGTGGCGACTTCAGCCTATTTCATTCAGTTTTACCGCTTTCTTGATAAAGGAGTGCCCAAGGCAGAGGCCATGCAGCTCACCCGCAGTGCCATGGCCAATGGCAGTCTTCGTGTCGCGGGGGAGCAATTGCTCGCTGCAGATGGCTCCGTGCTGCTCAAGAACCTCACACCCAGCCAGCAGCGCCGCATCGAAGCCGGCTTGAGCCATCCCTTTTACTGGGCCGGCATCACCCTCCTTGGAACCCCCTGGTAACCGAGATGCATCCTTTCACCCCCCCCCGCCGGCAGTCCCGTCCGTATCGCTTGCTGGGCCGTTGTGGACTGCTGCTGGCCGCCCTGCTGCTCGGGCTACCGGCCAGCGAGGCCCTCGCCCAGGCCAATCCCCGCAGCACGTTTCCCGGTCGCCGCATCGGTGGAGGCACCCGAGGCGAGTGCACGGCTCGCCTGCTGGCCCATCTGGTGCCCCCAGCCAGCGTCTTTGCCCCAGGAGCCAGCCGCACCCTGGGTTTGCTGGAGGGGCCGGTGGCCACCCCTAGGCCGGTGCTGCTGGAGTTGCAGCCCTTCAGCAGCGTCAGCGGTGGGGTCGATCGGGCCAGCCTGGGTCGCACCAGCCGCGATCTGCCCGCCAGCCCGGCCGGCGTCACCCTGATCAGCCTGGCTTCGTTTTCGGGTTCCATGCTCTGGGAATCCTCCTACCGCTGCGGCAACGACGGCCCACCAGGGGAAGCCGATCCACTGGCCTTCGTGGATGCCGTGGCACCGCCGGCCCTGAGCTTGTTGGTGAGTGATGTCACCCCGGCCGACCGCCCGGTGCAGGAGGCCCTTGCCCGGCTGAAGGCGGCCTGCGGTCGGGCGGTACCCCGCCAGGAGGTGGCCCAGGCCTTCGGGCTTGAGGATCTGATCAGCGCCGAATGGCCGGCCTCCTTGCCCGTGCGCTGCCTCTGAATCAGCTCGAACCGCGACCCCGCATCTCCCAGACCTCCAGGGGTTCGTTGCGTCCTTTGACCTGCACGGCCCCCCAGGCGCGCCAGTTCACCGGTAGGTCATCCGGCAGCAGTTCTCGGGTGCTTGAGGTGACGAGCACCCTGCAGGTCGTGTCATGACGGTCCTTGTCCAGGCTCTCCAGGCGGGAGGCGCAATTCACCGTGTCGCCGATCACGGCGTACTCCAGTCGCTCGCTGCTGCCGATGGAGCCAGCCAGTACCGGCCCCGAATGGATTCCCATCCGCATTCGCATGGGTGGTTTTCCCTGGGCCTCCAACTGCCGGTTCAAGATGGTTAGCTCGATCTGAATTGCCAGGGCTGCGTCGATAGCAGCTCTGGCGTCGGTCTTGCTGCCCTGACTCATCGGTGCGCCGAAGACCGCTAGAACACCATCTCCGGTGAACTTGTTCACCATGCCCTGACGGCCACTGATTGCCTTGACGAGGCAGGCCATCCCCTGGTTGAGCCAGGCCAGCAGTTCAGCGGGAGGAAGGCCCTCCGAGACGGTGGTGAATCCGGCGATGTCCGTCAGCATGACCGTGACCTGGAGTTGGCGCCCCTCGAACCGGCCGTCCTTGAGAAGATCTTCCCGTTGGGCCCAGAGTTGTTGGGCCACCGCTGGCGAGGTGGTCTGGCCGAGCAGCCGTTCGAACTGCCGGCGTTGCAACTGGCTGGTGGCTCCCAGGCGTACCCAGGCGGCGGCGGCCACCAGTCCGAGGCTGATCACCGGCATGCTCACTCCCACCCACACGTGGCCGTAGAGGAGCAGTGCTGTGGCCATGGCGACGATGGCCAGCAGGGACACAGCCACAGCCAGCACGCTGCTGAGCAGGTTTCGCAGACCCTCCCCGAGAGCGATCCCCAGGACAATGGCCGCCAGCTCCAGCAACCGTTTCGCCCACATGGGCACCGTGAAGATCCGGAGGCTTCGATCACCATCCTTGCGGTCGATCAGGCTCGCCAGTCGGTGGGCGTGGAGTTCCACGCCTGGAACGAGCAGCTGACGCTTCCCGAGCGTGAAGCGCGTTTGCGGCACTGGGAAAAGATCCCGCAGCGAGGGGGCAGTGCTGCCGATTAACACCAGCTGATTGCTGATCTGGCCAGGGGGGATCCTGTCGCCGGCGAGCAAATCCCGCAGGGACCACTGGGGGAACGTGCCCAGGCGCCGGAATTCCAGCATCTGCTGATACCCGGAAGCGTCCAGCTGGTCATAGCCAGACGATTGCTCTTCGAGCCATGGGCCTGGCGCCATGTCGTTCTCGAGCTGGTGGCTCAGCCAGCGGGCACCCATGCCCACCTCCAGGACCCGTAGCGGCAAGGACACGGTGGCTTCATCCTGACCGCTGACGTGCACCAGGTCGCGGCGCACAACGCCGTCCGGATCCACCACGAGGTCGTTGTAGCCCCGGCGGCCCTGCGGGGTGCCCGGCACTGGTCCGATTGCTTCGGCCACGTTGAAGATCGAAACAAGGCGTGGGTCATCCCGGAAGCGTTGTCGCAGGCATTCCTGATTGGGGCCTACCCCCTTGTCGCGGTAGATGTCTAGACCGATTGCCAGGGCTCCGTTCTGCAGCAGTCGATCGACCGCTTCACACAGCAATCGGTCGTCGATCGGCCAGCCAAAGCGACGGA
The DNA here is from genome assembly GCF_015840335.1 of Synechococcus sp. CBW1108. Taxonomy (NCBI): domain Bacteria; kingdom Bacillati; phylum Cyanobacteriota; class Cyanophyceae; order Synechococcales; family Synechococcaceae; genus Synechococcus; species Synechococcus sp. CBW1108. Next base: position 1,174,389 of record NZ_CP060395.1, on the reverse strand, counting down.
TGTCACCTTCGTCGATGCCGATCAATAGAATTGGTTTGCCGATGCCGGATGGAGCTGGACGCAGGCTGGTGACCAGGTCGTAGAAGACCAGATTGAGGGTCTCGTTGATAGGCAGGCGATTCAGCGTCAGCAGCAGCGCGGCTGCCACGCCATAGGGCGAAAGTGCAAAGAACTGAGCTTGCAGCCACCTGAACATCATGGTTTTTTCCAGGCCAGCAGCAGCCGTTTCATGGACTCGACCAGGGCATTGTTCGCTTCCTGGGGTGGTTCCAGGCTGAGGTTGTTCAGTTCGGCTTCCCGGGTGCTCACGATTAAGGCCAGGCGCTCCAGCAGGGAGGGTTCCTGTTCCAGCAGGGTTCGCATGCAATCACGGCTCACCCGCAGCAGCAGACATTCCCGAACCGCCCGCACCGTGGCGCTGCGCGGGGAACCGGTGAACAGGGTCATTTCACCGAAGACGTCGCCAGGCCCGAGCTGGCATACCTCAACACGTTCTCCACTCGCCATCTGCTTGGTCACTTCCAGCGTGCCGCGCAGCACCTGGTAGAGCGATTCCCCCTCCGCCCCCTCCAGCACGATCGCCTCCCTGGGGGCGAAGCTCATCAGCCGACTGAGTCTGATCACCAGCTCCAGCTGGTTCTGATTGAGGATGCCGAACAGGTCTGAATGGCCAAGGGCAGTGGCACAGGCCTCAGGGGAGGGGAGCCGAAGCCTGGCTGAGGCCTCCTGGGGTCGGCGGCGCTGGATTTCCCGAACGGGATAGGGCACCCGCTGGCCGTCCCGTTCGAGGGCATACCAGATCTGGCTCAGAAGGTCGCTGCGCAGATCCAGGTGGGCGCGATCCCCCGATTCGCTCTGCCAGACCTGCAACTCATAGGTGATCGCACTATCGCCGAAGGCCTTCAGAGATGCCTTCGCAGCGGGCTCGCCCAACACCCTGGCGTTCTGACGGGCCACGCTTTCCAGCATGGCCAGAGCCCGGTCAGGTGGGTAGTCATAGTCCAATCCCACCTCGAAGCGGTTGCTGATCACCCCGCTGGCTGAGCGATTGATGATCAGCTCGGCGGTGATTTTGCTGTTGGGGATCACCAGCCGGCACCCGTCGAGGGTCAGCAGCATGGTGTCGCGCCAGGTGATCGTTTCGACGATGCCCCGTGCTCCGTCGCTGAGCTCCAGCCAGTCCCCCACACTGAAATCATCTCCCAGCTGCAATTCCAGGCCAGCAAAAAGATCTTTGAGGGTTTCCTGGGCTGCCAGGCCGAGCACGGCGGTGAGCACTGCGGAGGTGGTCAGCAAGCCCACCAGATCAACCCGGGCTAATTCGCGCACCACGATCACGGTGACCACCGCCCCGGCGCCCAGCATCAGCAGCTGCAGCATCAACTCCGGCGGTCGTCGCCACCAGCCCAGTCCAGCTGGCAGCTCCATTAGCAGCCAGAGCGCAACCCTCAGGCCGGCCAGCGCCAGAAACAGTTCGTCGAGCAGGGCCAGCCATGGCCGGTAGCCCGCTGAGACGGGCAAGTCGTTCAGCAGCGGCAGCAGGGCCCAGCAGAGCAGGGCCAGCAGGGAGAGGCGCAGCGGCAGCTCTGGCAACTTTCGCTGCCGCAGCAACCGCTGCACCAGCAACAGACCGGCCCCGATGAGCACGGCCGGAACCAGCGACGGCAGGAGCTTTTGCAGCAATGCCATGGCTTGCGGCGCGACCTCCGGCTGGTCACCATGCTGATGGAAGATGACGAACCGTGCCAGGACGTTGCAGCTCGCTCTTTTCAGCAACCTTGACGAGCCTGCTGGTGGCCCTGCCCGCGGCCGGCTTGGCCCAGGCCCAGGTGCATCTCTCCTGCGTAGGTACCCTGGTAGAGGCCCGCGGCAGTGCGGAACGCAAGCGGACCACGGCCAGCCTTCGCTTCTCCCTGGCGGTGGAGGCCGAGGCCGCAAGCAGTGATGCCGCCCTAGCGCAGCTGCAGGGCCATCTCTCTGCGGTGCGCAGCAGCCTGCAGACGCTGCAGGTGAGGGAGCTGCAGGTCAGTTCACCATCCACCACCTGGCAACGGCCCGCCAGTCGCACCGGCCCTAAGCGGGTGGTGGCCAGCCTTCAGGTGTCTGGCCAGCTAGCGCCGGCCAGGCTGCAGGCCCTGGTGCGGGGGGTGGGTTCCCTGCCCGGGGTCCGGCTCGCCCCGGTGGCGACCGAGGCCGATCGGCCGGGGGATAGGGCCGCCCGGGCAAAGTTGCTGCGGGCCGCCTATCAGGACGCCCTCGCCCAGGGGTTGGAACTCGCTGGCGCCATGGGGCTTAAGGGGGTGCTCAAGCCCATTGAGGTGCTGCTGGAAGGGGGCTCCAGGCCTGGGCTGAAGATGGCGATGGCAGCGGAGGCAGCCCCTTTCGATCCGGCCGAGCTGGGAGCGCCTGTGGATCGGCTCAGCCTGCAGGTGCGTTTCTGCGCCCGTTGACATAGAAGGTGGCAACCTCGCCCAAGCCCTTGGCCTGGACCAGTCCGCGGGATTCCAGGGCAAAGGTGTCATCCAGCAATTCGGCCGTCTGGGTAGAAATCTGTACCCGCCCCGGGGTGCCGCTCGATTCCATCCGGCTGGCCACATTCACCGTGTTGCCCCACAGGTCATAGGTGAATTTGTTTTTGCCAATCACCCCCGCTACCACCGGGCCACTGTGGATGCCAATGCGCATGTTGAGATCTGTTTGGTTGGCCTGGTTGAACTGATCCATGGCCGCCAACATCGCCAATGCTGTGGAAACCACGGCTTTGGCATGGTCGTCGCGCGCTTCCGGTAGGCCGCCCACCAACATGTAGCTATCGCCGATGGTCTTGATCTTTTCGAGGCCTGCCTGCTCGACCAACTGGTCAAAGTTTGAGAAGAGGCTATGCAGCACTTCAACCAATTGTTTGGCGGTCATGCCCTGGGATAGCCGGGTAAAGCCCACCAGATCAGCAAACAAGACAGAAACATTGGCATGGCTGTCGGCGCAACGCTGCTCGCCACCCTTGAGCCGCTCTGAAATGGCAACCGGCAGAATATTAAGCAGGAGCAGCTCTGATTTTTCCTGTTCCTGAATCAGCCTGAGGTGTTGGGATTCCAGCTGTTTTCGCTGGATGATTTCCAGATCGCGCAGCCTTTTTTTCTCCAGTGATGAGGTCAGTCGGGCCCTTAGCAGCACCTGGCTGAAGGGTTTGGGTAGGTAGTCCTCGGCGCCCATTTCAATACAAGCCACCACTTCTTCGATCGATTCACCACCAGAGATCACAATCACGGGCAAGCCCCTGAGCTCTGGGTTGGCCTGCATGCGTGCCAGCACGGCCAACCCATTCATCTGGGGCATTTCCATATCCAGCAGCATCAGATCAAAGGCTTCCTGCTGGAGCCGCTCCAGGGCATGTTGGCCATCAACGGCCTCCTCAATCTGCCCAATTCCCAGTTGACGCAAGGAGCGGGCAATGCCCATGCGCAGCATTTTGCTGTCGTCCACCACGAGGATGCGGGCAGCTCTGAGCAACTCTGCGCCCGGCAGTTCAGCTTCGTCCATGCCAGTGGCTCAGGGTTTGATGGTGTTGAGGGTTTCCACAATGGCCTGGGGCATGGCCTGCAGGTGGACGCTGCGGTCGACCACTCCCAGTTCAACAGCGGCCCTGGGCATGCCGTAGATCACACTGCTGGCTTCGTTTTGGGCCAGGGAACAGCCGCCCGCCTCCTTGATTGACCCCAGGCCGCGGGCCCCATCTCGCCCCATCCCGGTGAGCACCACCCCCAGGGTGTGGGCTCCGGCGACTGCCGCTGCGGAGCGGAAAAGCACATCCACGGCCGGCCGGCAGTGGTGAACTGGCGGGGTTTGCAACAGGCGCACCCGGTATTGATCCTGCTTGACGATCATCATGTGATAGTCCCCGGGGGCAATCAGGCAGACGCCCGGCAGCAGTGGATCATTGTCGGCTGCTTCCCGCACCTCCATGGCACTGAGGTCGTTGATGCGTTCGGCCACGGCCTTGGAGAAGTAGGCCGGGATGTGCTGCACGATGGCAATGGGCGGCAGATCGGCTGGCAGGGCGGGCAGGATGTAACGCAAGGCCTCGACGCCGCCAGTTGAGGAGCCGATCACCACCAGGCGGCGATCCATTCCCGCAGGCGCTCGGGGCCGGCTGGGCAGGCTGGGCTGGAGTTTGGTTGTGGGCAGGGGGGCAAGATCCCTGCGGGCCCTGGCGGCGGCCTTGATGTGAAAAGCCAGTTTGCCGGCCAGGGCGCCGATGGAGCTGCTGCCGTCGGGTTTGGCAAGCACCTCCTTGGCTCCCGCCTCCATGGCATCGAGGGCCAGCTTGGAGCCTTGCTGGGTCAGGGAGCTGATCACCACTACGGGTAGGGGGGAGTTCTCCTGCTTGAGCTGGCGCAAAAAGGTAAGGCCATCCATGCGTGGCATCTCCATGTCCAGCGTCAGCACATCGGGATGGAGTTTCGGAATTTTGTCCATGGCGATCAGGGGATCGTTGGCAACGCCGACAACCTCGATATCAGGATCCATCTGCAGGGTGTCGGTGATGGTCTTGCGAACGAGCGCAGAGTCGTCAATCACCAAGACTCGGATTTTTCTGGTCATGGGGAGTAGAGATGCAAGCGACTAAGAGCTTTTGCGGTAGACACCGCCACCTAGGGATTGGAAATCATGCTTGAAGCAGGCCAGGCTATCGCAGTGCCCTATCACCAGAAAGCCGCCCGGTGTGAGCATGTGATGCAATCTGGAAACCAGCTGGGATTGGGAGTCTTGGGCAAAGTAAATGAGCACATTACGACAGAAAATAAGATGAAGTTGCGCCGGCAGCGGATAGCTTTCCTGGAACAGATTAATTCTTTCAATTTTGACGTGGTCGAGAATTTCCGGCTTGACCCTGCATTTACTTTCATAGATATCGCGGCCGCGTTTGAAGTAGCGCTGTAAAAATTGAGGCTGGGGTAGGTTTAGGTTCGCTTCCTGATAAATAGCCGTTGTGGCGGCTTTTATGGCTTTGCTGGAAATATCACTGGCATATACCAGCCAGTCAGGCTTGGGGCCTGCCTGCTTGGCCAGGTGCTCACTGATGGTGATTGCCAGCGAATAGGCCTCTTCACCTGTAGAACTAGCTGCAGACCAGGCTAATAATTTGCTGGCAGCGCCCGGGCATTCCGCCAAAATCTGATCTAGTATTTCTGAGCCAAGTCGATCAAAGTGCTGCCGTTCCCGGAAAAACTGGGTGTGGTTAATGGCAACAAGGTCGATTAGTGTATGGATCTCCGCATTATTCTGGCCTTGGCTGATATAGCGGTAATACTCGTCCCAGGATTTGATCCCTAGTTGCAGCAGCCTGGATTTCAGGCGGCTGGTTAGCATTGTTTGCTTGTTGTCGCCCAGCTTGATGGAGCTATGCTTATGAACCAGTTCACAGATGCCCTGGTAGACAGAGTTAGACATGGGCTGCTCAGGCGGCCCCTGCCTTGCTGTGCTGCTAACAACCATCAGTAGTTGCTAAAATGCTCATCTAAATTGGAATCTGGCCGATCTTGCGGGCCGGTTGGTTCTGGTTTTGCCGAACTATTTTTGCCATCCAGCTCACTGGCCAGCTCGTTTGAGGAGCCATCTATCACCGCACGCAGCGCTCCAGCGGTCTGCTGCTGCATCGATGCTTGCTGGCGCATTTCTTCGGCTGCGCTGGCGATTTGCTCTGTATTGATGGCGCTGGATTGGGCCACTTTGCTCATTTCCTGAATGGCAATAGTGACTTGCTCAATGCCCTGGGATTGCTCTTTGGTTGCCAGGGCAATTTCGGAAACAAGGTTGTGAGTTTCCTGAACTTTGCTGCCAATTCGGCTGAATGATTCCCCCACACCAGTTAAACATTGGGCCCCTTGACGACTGCTTTTGATCGATGCCTCGATCTTGGTTTCTGATTCGTTGGCCGCGGCCGCACTGCGCTGGGCCAGGGAGCGAACCTCCTCGGCCACTACCGCAAAACCCGCACCGGCTTCCCCAGCCCTGGCAGCTTCTACGGCAGCATTGAGGGCAAGAATGTTTGTTTGAAAGGCGATCTCATCAATGCTTTTAACAATTTTGACAACCTCATTGCTTGAGCGCTCTATTGCGGCCATGGCTTCGGTCATCTCCTTCATGCTGGCCATGCCCTCGCTGGCACTGAGCTGGGATTCGCTGGCTAAAGTTCTAGCGTGATCAGCATTGCGGGCTGAGGAGTGGATCATGCTTGACATCTCCTCCAGGGAGGCACTGGTTTCTTCAATGGCACTGGCCTGCTCACTTGCGCCCTGGGCCAGCTGATTGCTGGAGTCGGCAATCTGATTGGAAACCTGGAGGAAGCGCCCTGAGCCCTTGCCAAGATCATTGACAATCCTATCCAAAGGGCTGGCGAAATCCCTTTGCATCAGATAGAGCACTGTATAGGCTGATGCCAGCAGCAGAAGAGTGATCAGCAGCAGGATTTGGTTTGCCCGCTGGGCGCTGGCGGCGGCTTCCTGCTCGCTGTTAATGATTTCCCGGTTAGAAATGTCGACCAGCTTAGCATTCATTTCGCTGTGCTCATAGAACAGTCTGTCTAGCTCCTTAAATACCGCCAAAGCGGTCTGCCTGTTGCCTGAAGTCAGCGCTGGCAGCAGGCTTGAGCCGACTAAGTTTATGTAGCTGCTGGCCGGGGTGTTTGAGTCTTTGGTCAGCAAAAATCGTTCTTCTTCGGTGACATACTTGTTAGCAGTCCAATATTTGAGCCTCTCTTCATAGGCTTGCTGAAGCCTTGGCAGGGCACTGCTAAGCCTTGAAATATTCGCCGATCCGGACACAGTCTTCCCATTTTCGCTGTTGCTGGCATCCAGCATGGCCCGGGTAACGTAATAATGCAGCTCGATAATGTAGTTTGGTGGCGGCAATATGTCTGCTATTAAATCTTTGCTGGCAACAATTTTTTCGTAGGCAGGGCTGTTGATCGAGATCGTTCTGCTGAGAATGGTGCTAGCTATTAATTCGCCAACTAATGCGACTGTTACCAGGGCAGCATTGGCCCGAATTAGAACTTTTAGATTGAGCTTCATTGGTCTTGCTCCGGTGCCAAGGCGGGAGTGGCTTGGAGGTTGCCGGCATCTTTGAGAAGTTCAGCGACGCTGAGAATTGCTAGAACTGAATCTTTATACTTGGCCATCGCTTGAATGAATTTGCTGTCAACCGTGTCGCAAAAGTCTGGTACGGGTTCGATGGCGCTTTGTTCAATAAATACCACCTCGTCTACTAGGTCTACCTGCAGTCCGACTAATTGGTCTGGGCTTGCGGCGGTGTGGTGATGCACAACGATAATGCAGGCCCGCTCTTTTGCTTCCGAGCCGGGCAAATGGAGGCGCTGGCGCAAATCAATAACTGGCACAATCTTGCCGCGGAGATTAATTACGCCGAGAAAATGTTCAGGCATTCGCGGCACCGGGGTGATCGGGCAAAGCCGAATAATCTCCCGCACCTCTGCTACGGCGAGGCTATAGCGTTCTTGGCCCAGCTGGAAGTTAAGGAACTTTCCCGCCTCAGGAAGATCGTTGTATACGGCTATGTCGTCTATTGCCATCTCCCCTGCCTTAGTAATCACTGAAGTGCTCATCATAGTTTGATTCCGCCTGGCTTTGCCCCTGATGCAGCGCGGATGATGGCTGCGGCTGTGTCCCCAGAACCCTGCGCGGCTTGGCTTGGCTTAGGTGGGTGTGTTTGCTATGGCTAGATGGGGAGCTGGTGGTGCCATCAATTACTATTTTTAAGTCTGCCGTTATTTCGTGTTGTCTCATGGCTTGGCTGCGCATTTGTTCGGCTGCGCCAACAATCTGCTGACTGGCGCCTGCGCTTTGTTCGGCAGCCCTTTTCATCTCTTCAATTGAAGACAAGTTGTCTTGGGCAACCTTGCTCATTTCCTGTAGGGCCGTGGTGATGTGCTCAATGCCTTGGGCTTGCTCTTTAGTGGCCAAGCTAATTTCAGATACAAGGGAATCGGTATGTTTAACTTTGTCACTAATTTTGGCGAAGGAATCGCCCACCCCGTCTAGGCAGCGCGCCCCTTCCCTGCTACTTAATATAGATGCCTCAATCTTCTGGGAGGATTCGTGGGCGGCTGCCGCACTCCTTTGCGCTAAAGACCGCACTTCTTCTGCTACTACAGCAAAGCCCGAGCCTGCCTCGCCAGCCCGTGCCGCCTCTACGGCTGCGTTGAGGGCAAGGATATTGGTTTGGAAGGCAATCTCGTCGATACTTTTTACAATCTTGCCAACTTCGTTGCTAGATTTCTCAATTGCCCCCATGGCTACCGCCATCGCCTCAAGACTGGTGTTACCCAGGCTGGCGCTTGCCTGGGCTTCGCCCGCCAGGGTTTTGGCGTGATCGGCATTTCTGGCGGAGGAATGGATCATGCTCGACATCTGCTCAAGCGAGGCACTGGTTTCTTCAATAGCAGCCGCCTGCTCTGAGGCACCCTGGGCCATCTGCAGGCTGGAATTTGCCACCTGCCTGGCCCCGGTTGCGATTTCATAGCTCGCGTTTGCCACACTGCTGGTGGCCTCAATGAATTGGTCGGCGCCGTCGCCCAGCTCGCCTGCAATCTTGCTCAGTGGAGTTACGGCAACTTTTTGCATAAGGTAGAGGGTGAAATAACCCAATCCCAGTAGGGCCAAGGTGCTAAATATTATCCAGAGGGTGGCTGCCCTGATGCCATTGTCTGCTTCGGCTTCGTGTTCCTGAATTTCGGCCTTGTTAGTACCTATTACGCCGGCGAGGCCGGAGAGGTGTTCTCGATAGATAGCATCTAAATTCCGGTCGACTTCTGCAGCCCGTTTTAGATTTCCTGCCTGTAGGGCGGGGATAAGGTTGTTGCCGATGGCATTCAGGTATTCCTGGCTGACTCCACTAGTCCAGCTGCGAAACTTATTCTGCAGATCGGGCTCAAAGTTTGGATTTTCAAGCCAGAGTTGCTGTCGATCTCTGAACTTAGTGACTCTCTCGCGGTAATACTGTGCTAGGGTTCTGATTGCCGGGTTTGTGGCAATCTGGGCAGGCTCATTCTGTCCTGAGTTTTTGATTGATAGAAGGGCTCGAGCGACCTCGCCACGCAGGCCGAGGAGCTCAAAGGGGGACGGCTGAAGATCTCCTGCTAGGTCGTGGTGGTCAACAATTTTTTCATATAGCCGCTGGTTGATCCACATGGGCCGAGTCAGGATGGTCAATAGTGCGACCTCGCCTACTAGGGCCACGGTCAGCAGGGCAGCGTTGGCCTTGATTAGAAGCTTGACATTCAAATTCATGTTAATTACTTAAACTAGGGGATTCTGTCCTAGGGCTTTCGCTGCGACCCAGAGCATCCGGATCGAGGATTAGCGCCACCCGTCCATCTCCCATGATTGCCGCCCCGGAATAAACGGGTTGGCTTTGGAGGGTCTCGCCCATCGGTTTGATAACAACTTCTTGTTTACTAATGAGATGGTCTACCAGTAGGCCTTTGGCTTGACCGCCAGAGTTGATGATCAGGATAATGCCTTCGGAGGGGTCGGCTGAGCCGCTGTCGATTTTTAGCTTTTGGCAAAGACTGATCATGGGTATCAATCTTCCGCGTAAATTTACAAGTTGTCCCCGTCCCTTAAGCGTTGACAGCATGCTTGCTGTGGGCTTGAACGATTCCTGAATCGAAAGGGTTGGGATGATAAAGCGTTGATTGCCAGCTCCCACCAGCATACCGTCGATGATGGCCAGTGTCAGGGGTAGATAAATGCTGAAGGTTGTGCTTTTGCCAACCACCGATTGCACGTCGATCCTTCCTCGCAGCCTGGAGATACTTCCCCTCACTACATCCATGCCGACGCCCCTGCCGGAGACATCGGTAACTGTTTCAGCCGTAGAGAAGCCGGGTTCGAAGATTAGGCTAAGGATTTCATTGGTGTTGCCATTGAAATCGGTGTCGACAATGCCCCTTTCCCTTGCCTTTGCCAGTACCCGAGCAGGATCAATGCCGCGACCATCATCTTCAATTCTGATCAAGATGCCACCGGCCTGGTGACAGGCTTCAATTTCAATCTTTCCTGCAGCTGACTTGCCCAGGCCTTCTCTCTCGGCGGGGTGCTCTATACCATGGTCAATTGAATTGCGCAACATGTGAATCATCGGCTCGGCAAGGGCTTCGACGATGTTGCGATCCAACTCAGTATCTTCGCCCTTGGTAACCAGGCAGATTTGCTTGTTTTGGCTATTTGCTAAATCGCGAACAAGGCGGTTCATCTTTTGGAAGGTGGTTCGGATCGGCACCATTCGCAACGACATTGCATTGCGCTGTAGGTCGGCGGCAATTCGTGAAAGCTGCCTCAGTTCCCGCGAGAGCTCCTCCGATTGCTGCCCAGCCACCACCGGGTGCTCCACCACCATCGATTTAGCTATCACCAGTTCCCCCACCAGGTCGATCAGGGCGTCGAGCTTCTGGGTATCAATCTTGACAAAGTTACTGAGGTTGGCCGCCTTTGGTTTTGGGCTCGGCTTTGTCTGTGGCTCCTCTATTTCCTTGGCTGTGGCAGGGATTGGCTTATTGATTTCGGCTATTGGTGGAATGATTTTCGCTTCGTTGGCGGGCTCACTGGGCGGTTCACTGGCCAGCATGCTTGTTTCGCCGGGCTTTTCGACCGTCACCTCACCAGGATTGCCATCGAGGGTGCTCCGCACCCTTTCGATCAGCTCCCTTGTCGGTACGATGATTGGGGCCGTTTTGTTGTCGCTACGGATTGTTTGCTCTATCCCATCCACAAACTTGCGCAGGGCATCCCCCCCAGCCAGGATCAGGTTGATGACATGTCTGTCAATGACAAGACTATTTTGCCTTGCCGCATCGAGGAGAGATTCCAGGTTGTGGGCTAGGTCTTTGATGGGCTCGAGCCCCAGGAATCCAGCACCGCCCTTGAAGGTGTGAAAGGCGCGAAATACCTGGTTTAGGGTTTCCCTGTGGGCGGGATCCTCTTCTAAAACCAGCACACCTTGTTCTACCTGTGAAAGCAGATCTTTGCCTTCGTTGCAGAATTCATTGAGTAGTTCGAGGTCGTCCTGGCTTTCTAGATTGATTGTAAATCCAGCTTCGGTTTTGTTTGCTTCGGCATAGAGTGCCTTCTCAAGGGGCTGGTATTTTTGCTGGAGCGCCTCCAGTTCCCCTGCATCCAGGGCCGTGCCACGGGCTTCAAGCTCCACAAGCCAGCCACCCAGTTCCCTGCTTAATTGCAGTGCCTTTTCCCTTCCTTGGGCGGCTGCGATTTGTTGGAGTTTGCCTAGGGAGGTGATCAGCGCAGCAATGCTGCTCTGGCCGCCTGATTGAACAAAGGCGAGCTCAAGGGCAATCTCCTGCAGCAGCTCCTCCGTTGACTCATCCAGCAGGGCCATGGGCAGCACCAATCAGCACGAATATCGCCCATAGGCGTGCTCCGTGACCTTAATATTTTCCTTGTTATAACGGGCTTTGCCTGCCACGGCAATCAGAGCCCATGCTTCTCAAAACCCCTATAGGCCCAGGAACATCATTCGCATCTTGCTGAGCAGGGAGCCCTCCTGTTGGAGCTTGGTTTCAGAGCTGAGCTTCAGTAATTCTGCCCTCCTCTGGCTAATCACAGCAGCAAGCATCTCCAGCACTTTCGGCTCATGCTGCAGGAGTGGGCGCAGGTCGTCGCGTTCAACTTCCAGCACCACACAGGACCCCAATGCTTCAATTGTGGCACTGCGGGGCTCCTCGTTGAAAACACTCATCTCGCCGATAATTGCCGGGGCGCTGAGGCGGGCAAGCTCGCGCAATTCACCGTCTTGCATTTTCTTTATAACTGCAACCTCGCCGCTAACAATCTGGTAGAGGGTGTTACCTTCATCGCCTTCTACGATTATTTTCTCCCCCTGGCCAAATCGGATGCAACGTGTCAGTCTGGAGATTCCGCCAAGCTGGCTTTCGGTAAGTTGGCCGAACAGGGGGCTCTTGGCCAGAATTGCAATGCGATCTTCCAGATCGAATTTGACAGGGCTCTCCGGTCCTGAGCTACCCAGGCGTCTTTTGAATTCCGTAATCGGATAGGGCACCCGTTGATCTATGCGCTCGAGGGCATACCAGATCTGGCTGAGCACTTCCCCCCTCAGTTCGTCGTAGCCCAAGTCGGTCGGATCTTCCTGCCAAACCTCAAGTTCGTAGGTGTTGGCGTAGTCGTGATAGGCATAGACAATTGCTTCCGGCGCTGGGTTTTTCAGCACACTCGGGCAGCTTTCCGCCACTTTTAGCAGCAGCTCAGTCGCCTGGTTCGGTGGTAGTTCCCTGTCGAGATTGATGTGCAGTTCCCGCGCGATCGGCCCTTTGGGGCTAAAGCGCCGCATGTTTTTCTGCCACATCATGCTGTTTGGCAGCGTTATTAAGGCACCGTGAACATGGCGCAGGCGTGTGCTCAGCAGGGTCAGGGAAACTACCCAACCGTTGACATCATCGCCGAGCTCGAGGTAATCGCCTTCTTCAAACGGGCTGTCGACCCGCAGCATGATTCCTGCAAACAAGTCTTTTAGAGCCTCCTGGGCCGCCAGGCCGATAACGGCCGTCAAAATGGCTGATGTGGTCACCAGGCCGACCACGTTGATATCGGCCGCTCTCTGCAGCACGATCAGGGTGAGGGCGGCGCCGATGGTCAGGGCGCCGAGGTCGCGCAGGATCTTGGGCGGATGGGGCCACCAGCTGATCGGAGCCGGTAATTCCAGCGTCAGCCAGAACGCCAGTTGCAGGGCCGCATAACTTTGGCCCAGATGGAGGGTTAAATCCAGCCAGAGTTTATTCTCCGACGCTGCAATGCTTGCCGGCAGGCTGGCGTGCACTATCCAGATCAGGATCGCCAGGCCTGGTAGGCGTAGGGGCACCGGGGCCAGCTTTGTGCGCCTGCAGATCAGCCATAGGGCTACTAGCAGGATCACCAAGCCCAGGGCTGTCATCAGGACTCCCAGATTGACCATTTCAGCCGGCCATGGTTATGAGATCAGCGCCAGGCTGCAGCTTGCCCAGCTAACTTTACAGAGCAGATGGAGGCTTTGGTCTGTGGCGAGATTGATCAGCTTGCGACATTTGAGTAGGTCGATGAGGAAATGGGCTACAAATTCAGCTGCCCCCAGCCAGGGCATTCCCGTAATCAGGGCCACAGCCAGGGCGTGGGTACCGCAGTGGCTGGCCATCCAGTAGCCCCAGGCCACACCCACCTGGCCGCAGCCGGGGCATTTGCCGATGGCCATCTTGTCTGTCTGCAGGGGAAAGTCGCAGAGGCAATGGGCAAAGCCCAGCATCAGCACCAGCTCCGGCAGGGACCAATCCATTTGTTCAAGCCCAGGGCTGTAAATAGGTGGTTTGGCGCAGGCTGGCCTCCAGGTGGGCCATCAGGCGGCGGGCGTCGCTGATTCCCAGTTGGCCCCGACCGATCGCTGCCTCGCTGGCGATCCGTAGCCGCTCGAGCAGCAGCTGGGGGTCGTGCTCCATGGCCTCCAGCACATCGGCGTTGGTGTTACCACGCACCACGTGGTCGATTTGGTAGCCGCCGCTGGCCTTGAGCCGCAGGTGAACGGCGTTGGTGCTGCCGAATAGGTTGTGCAGGTTGCCCATCACTTCCTGGTAGGCGCCGCCCAGAAACAGGCCGATCCAATAGGGCTCACCGGGCCGTAGGCCGTGCAGCTCCAGCAGCGGTTTTACCTGACCCCTCCCGGAGCGCCCGTCCGGATCGATGAAGCGAGCGATTTTGCCGTCCGAATCGCAGGTGAGGTCGGCAAAGTTGCCCAGCCTTTGAGGCCGTTCGTTGAGCCGTTGGATCGGCAGCACCGGAAACAGCTGGTCGATGGCCCAGGTGTCGGGGGCCGAGCGGAACACCGAGAGGTTGGCGTAGTAGGTGGCGGCCAGGGCGGCTGGCAGGGCCTGCAGCTCCTGGGGGATGGCGGTGCCGGTGGGGAGCGAGCCCAGGCGGGTGGCGATCGCCTGGCAGCAGGCCCAGGTGAGCTGCTCGGCCAGGCCCCGCTCCGGCAGGCTGAGGTAACCCAGGCGGAAGGCGGCTAGGGCGTCCTCCTTGAACTTGAGGGCGTCGTTCCAGGCCTCTTGAAGGGCGTCTGGGCCCCCACCCGGTGCCGTGATGCCGGCGTGGGTGTCGCGTAGGTTGCGCAGGATAAGGGCTTCTCCCGCCTGGGCTGGCGGCACCACTCCCGGCTGGCCGCCGGCGCCGAGCACGTCAAACACCAGCACGGAGAAGTGGCTGGCGATCGCCCGGCCGCTCTCGCTCACCAGGGTGGGCACGGCGATGCCGTGGGGCTGGCAGCACTCCTTCACCGTGGCCACCACGTCGTTGGCGTAGTTCTGCAGCGAGTAGTTGGTGGAGGCGGCGCTGGCGGTGCGGCTGCCGTCGTAGTCGATGCCCAGGCCCCCACCCACGTCGAGGTAGCCCATGGGCGCCCCCAGGCGGGTGAGCTCGCCGTAGATCTGGCCCGCCTCCTGCAGGGCGTCCTTGAGCACGGCGATGTCGTTGATCTGGCTGCCGACGTGGAAGTGCAGCAGGCGCAGCTCGCCGAGCAGGTCGGCGGCCCGCAGGGCTTCCACCGTGGCCAGCAAGTCGGGCACCGACAGGCCGAATTTGGCCCGCTCCCCCACCGAGCTGCCCCAGCGGCCAGTGCTGCGGGCCGAGAGCTTGGCGCGGATGCCGATCAGGGGAGCGGCGCCAAGCTCCCGGCTGGCGGCGATGATCCGCGCCACCTCATCGGCCTGCTCGATCACCACCACCGGCTGACGGCCGAGGCGCCGGGCCAGGATCGCCGTCTCGATGTAGCGGCTGTCTTTGTACCCGTTGCAGATCAGCAGGGCGTCGGGGTCGTCGAGCAGGGAGAGGGCAATCAGCAGCTCGGCCTTGCTGCCTGCTTCGAGCCCGAAGTGCCAGCGCCGGCCGCTCTCCACCAGCTGCTCCACCACGTGGCGCTGCTGGTTGCACTTGACCGGAAACACGCCCTGGTAGCGGCCTCCGTAGCTGTATTGGGCGATGGCGCGCTCGAAGGCGCCATGCAGGCGCTCCAGCCGGTCTTCGAGGATGTCGTCGAAGCGGATCAGTAGGGGCAGCGATAGGTCGCGGCCCTGAAGCTCCTCCACCAGATCCACCAGGTCGAGGGAGCCGCCCCGCTCTCCCCTGGGCTGCACGATCACGTGGCCGCGATCGTTCACCGAAAAATAGGGATCGCCCCAGCGATCGAGGCCGTAGAGGGCGGCGCCGTCGGCTGCAGTCCAGGTGCCGGTGGAATTGGCGAGCACCATCGGGCCCTGGGTTGTGGCGGGTTGCGTGGCTGGAATCTAGTCAGTGGTGGCCGCAGATCCCTCCGCGCCGCAGGGCGATCAGCAACTCCCGACTGTTGCAGCCCAGGGAGATAGGAGCGCTGCAGCTATCGGGAAACTGCCTTGCGGAGTGGCCCCCGGCCGCACACTTATCATTCATGTAATGAATGAAATCCATCCACTGCGTGAATTCTCTTCCCCGTCTGCTCAGCGGCGCCCTCGCCGATCGGTTGGCGGTGATGCCGGCGGTGGTCGTCACGGCTGCGCGGCAGACCGGTAAGAGCACCCTGGTCGAACAGCTCGTTCAAGGTGAACGGCTCTAGCGCACGCTCGACGACTTCGACGTGCTCGATGCCGCCAGGCGCGATCCAGAGGCGCTGGTGGGAGGCCATGGGCCGATAACACTCGACGAGGTGCAGCGCGAGCCAGGTTTGCTCAGCGCCGTGAAGCGGGCCTTCGACCGGAACCGCAGCGCTGGTCGCTTCCTGCTAACCGGTTCGGCGAATCTGCTCCTGATGCGGCATGTTTCCGAATCGCTCGCCGGCCGCTGGGAGGAGCTGCTCGACACGCCCGATGAAGGATGGCGCGACCTGCTCGCCGCCGGGGACGGGCACGAGGAGGACTGGTGTGCACTGGCGTATCGGGGCGGCTTTCCCACACCGGCCCTCGAGCTGGCCAGACCGGCTGAGCGCGCCATCTGGTTTGACGGCTACGTGCGCACCTATCTCGAGCGCGACCTGCAGGACCTCGCCACGATCAGCTCACTGCCGGATTTCCGCCGGCTGATGCAGGCGGCCTGCCTGCGCCTGGGGCAGCTCCTCAACCAGACCGAGCTGGGGCGCGACGTGGCGCTGCCGCAACCCACGGTGCACCGCTGGCTGAACCTGCTGGAAACTTCTTACCTGCTGGTGCGCCTGCCGGCCTATGCGGTGAATCGCACCAAGCGGCTGATCAAGGCGCCAAAGCTGTACTGGGGCGACACCGGCATCGCTCTGCATCTGGCCGGATCGGAACCGCAAGGTCCCCATCTCGAAAACCTCCTGCTGCACACCGGCAGCAGCGTCGAATGGCTCACCCCCGATGTGCTGGCGGCGCCGTGGTGGCGAGTGCTCTGACCATGCCGTTACACATCGAGCTGCCGCGGCAACGACGCCATGAACGGTCTCGCCGCTTGCCAGGGCCGATCATGCTGACCATACTAACCGTATTGCTCTCACGTGTTGTCATGATCAGCGAAGCCAGTGCCGTGAGCTTCCGCCAAAACCTCGGCGACATGCTCAATCAGGTGCAATACCGCCACGACAGCATCGTGATCAAGCGCGATGGCAAACCCGTAGCGGCCCTGGTGGATGCCCGTCTTTTTGAGCGGATCCGTCGCCTGCAGGCCCGTTTTGACGGCCTGTGTGAGCGCATCGAAGCGGGCTATGCCGAAGTGCCGGAAGCGGAGGGACTGGCGGAGATTGATGTTGCCGTCGCGGCCAGCCGCGGCGGGCGCTGACAATGGCCGGCCTGGGCGTGGTGCTCGACACCAACGTGCTGCTCTCCGGCCTCGCTTACCCGGCCAGTATCCCTGGCCGGCTGATCGCTGCCTGGCGCTTCGGGGCGCTGGATCTGGTGCTGTCGGATTTCATCCTTGCTGAGCTGCGCCGCACCCAGCCAAGGTTGGTCCACCGTCATGGACTGACGCTTCCTGCCATCGATGATTTGATCGACTCCCTGGCGATTTTGGCCGACCTGGTGGAGCCGGAGGTTGTAGCGGAGAGCGACCTGACGGATCGCAACGACCTGCCGGTGCTCGGCACCCTGGTGGCGGCTCTGCGGCTCGGCTCGGCCCAGGCCCTGGTGACGGGCGACAAAGCCCTACTTGCCTTGCGGGATCGCTACCCCATTCGCACCCCCGGGGAGTTCTGGGCGGAGCATGGCGGCCCCTGAATGGCCCACAGCACGCCGGCCCCTAATGGCCAGTGCCTTTTGGCGTGCTTGCCAAGCGGCGGGGCCGGCGCTCACGATGGGCTAGCTAGTTGTTTTGACCTTCATGGCCGCCGAACGCTCCTTCATTGCCATCAAGCCCGACGGCGTTCAGCGCGGCCTGGTGGGGGAGATCTTGGGGCGCTTTGAGCGCAAGGGCTTCAAGCTGGTGGGGCTCAAGCAGCTCACCCCCAGCCGCGAGCTGGCCGAGAGCCACTACGGCGTGCACCGCGAGCGCCCCTTCTTCGCCGGCCTGGTGGCCTTCATCACCTCCGGCCCGGTGGTGGCCATGGTGTGGGAAGGCGACGGCGTCATCGCCAGCGCCCGCACATTGATAGGCGCCACCAAGCCCCTGGAGGCCGAGCCCGGCACGATCCGCGGTGATCTGGCCGTCAACATCGGCCGCAATGTGATCCACGGCTCCGACGCCCCCGAAACCGCCGAATTCGAGATCGGTCTCTGGTTCCAGCCTGGCGAGCTCAGCGATTGGACCCCAGCCGATCAGGTGTGGCGCATGGAGGGGTGATTAATTTGCCTCCCTGGCACCTATTGGGCTGTGATCATTTCGCCAATACTGGCGAATATGCTTTGCCATTAAGGATTCGAAATAGTAAAAACATCCCAATAAGTAGCCAAACGGAGGGCTGAAATGCTTGATTGGATGGAAGCCAGGTTAAAAACCTGTAGGGCGTAGACAAGCTTAGAGTTATCAAAAGTGAAAGTGCAACATTGCCTAGCATTGGGCGCTGAGCGCTAATTAGCCAGCAACATATTAGGGCTGGATATAGCATAATGTTGTCGTATATGTGATGATAGAATAATAATGCTCCCAAGATGGAGCTTATCCCAGAAAGCTCCATCGAAAGGCTAGCATTTGTCAGTTGAGCCCAGGCCATGGTGGCGGCTTCTGATCTACGTCTGTTCACGTAAAAAACGCTAATCATTGCTGCAAAGGCAGCGACCGAAGCGATTAGTACGTATTCCATAAGGCTATTGTTCGAAAGCAACAGTAATCCGGTTATATTTGGAGACCCCGTGTTTGTGAAATTTGATAGAGTTGATAGCCAGCTTTTGAGGAATTCCACTGGTGGAGTGCTAGTATGCCACAGTGCAATAACGCTTAGTCCGATCAAAATGCCAATTCCGAGCAATACCCCTTTGCGATGAGGCTTGGCAATAAATAGTATGGCAAATGTGACGGCTATTTGAGGTTTAATCATCGCCAACGCCCAGCATAAGCCCGCTAAATAGGGCTTTTTGCCCTTAAGTAGTAGCCATTGCAGGGCGAGAAAGCCTACGCATATTGCTGAAAATTGGCCTGTCCTCAAGCATAGATCAAGCCCCCTGATTGTAAGCGGCGCAAAAGCGCCACTTGATTACCCATAAGCCTCCGCAACCCTGAGATCCCGCTCCGTGCAGGGCATGCAGCAACAGACCGCATTGGCAATGCGATCAGTCATCGCAACCATCGAGAAGCGCCGGTTGAACCGGAAGCAGAAGCCGCCCAGGTAGCGCCTGGCGTACTTGTCGAAATTGAAAGCGTGGAAGGTGCCGTTGAAGCCGGTCTTGAGGTTGCCCAGCACGGTGTTGATCCAACGGAACTGCGGCAAGTCGTTTGGGTGCTTCCCACCGGTGACGATGGCGTGATGGCTGCAGCCTGCCGTGGTCACGGCACGAAAGCAGGCCAGGCCATCGGAGAGCACCTGACTGCCGGGCGCCAGATGGCGCTTGGCCCACTCAGCGATGGCCTCTGAGCTGAAGCCACTCACGGCTGTGATCCTGGCGTGAATCAGCCGGCCCGCCTCATTCAAGGAGACGGCCGCGACGATGGGGATCTTGTTCTCTGAACCCCGACCTGCCTTGCCGCCCGGCAGTTCTCCGCCGAGGTAGGAATCATCGATCTGGACTTTTCCCCGCAGCAGGTAAGCCTCCTCCCGATCAGCCATCGCCCGCAGAATCTTGTGGTGCAGCAGCCAGGCGGTGTCGTAGTTCACGCCCAGGTGGCGGCTGAGCTCCAGCGAGGAGATCCCTGTTTTGGCCTGCCCGATCATGTAAAAGGCCAGAAACCAGGTGGTCAGAGGCAATTTCGTGGCCTGCATGATCGTGCCAGCCGTGAGCGTGGCCTGATGGCCGCAGCTGCGGCACTGATAGCGCTTGAGCCTGCGGCCATAGACCAGCCCATGCTCATGGCCATTGCAGCGGGGACAGCGGAACCCACCGGGCCAGCGCGCCTTCTCCAAAGCAGCCTCACATTGCACCTCGGTGCCGTAGAGCCGCTGGAAGTCAGGCAGTGAAAGGCCTTTCTGGAACTGGATGACGTTGCGCGCCATGACTGAACTGGTATGTGCGTACCAGTCTACGGCCCAGGCTCGCGGTGCGCGGAGCGAGCTGGGTAATCAAGAAGCGCCAAGCCAACTTATTGCCTCTCCCCATGGCTTGAAGCACTGTTTTCCAACAAAAGAAATAGCTGCTAGACCGGCAAGAGTAGCGATTAATATTGTAATTTTCTCTTGGGCACCTCGAAAAATACGATCAGCCCTTGCGTCGAGGCGACTATAGCTTATAATTTGGATAGTTAATTGCATCTGTCCCGCGTCAACCCCCTTGGCCGATTGGCGTCAATCAAGTTGGCCGGTGAGGGGAACTGATCGCCCCCCAGTTGTCGCCGGCGACAACTGGGGGGCGATGACGCTGGAGGCGACACGAAAACTGAGCCACACATCAGTCCGAGCCATTGCCAGCACTGACTTCCTCTGATCGGCACCAGGCGACAACCACGTTGGCCGGTTAGGCGCCGAGACCTCTGCTGAGCCTTGCCCTGGAGCGCACGAGCCGGCGGACCGCACAGTCCGCCGGCAGCGCGGAGCTCCCCGCCGGGGTCTGGCACCATCGGCACCAGGTTGTCGCCGGACGACAATCTCCCGGGCTGTTCTCCGCTTCTCTACGGCTGCTGTGGCTATTTGCTGCCGCTGCGCCGGCTTGCTTGGGCGCGGCGGTGGCTGTCGCCGCTGATCTCGACGATGTGGCAGTGGTGCACCAGCCGGTCCACCGCCGCCACGGTCATTGAGCTGCTGGGGAAGATCTCATCCCAGGCGGTGAACGGCTGATTGGCGGTGATCAGCAGCGATCGGCGCTCGTAGCGGTGGCAGATCAGCTCAAACAGCACGCTGCTCTCCTGTTCATCCCGCCGCACATAGCCAATGTCATCGATCAGCAGCAGCGGGTAGCGATCCAGCCGCTCCAGCGCTGCCGGCAGGTTGTATTCGGCGCGGGCCTTCTGCAGCTCCTGCACCAGGCTCGTGGCGGGATAGAAGCGGCAGGCCTGATCCAGGCCGATCTGCGCCAAGGCGATGCCGACCGCCAGGTGCGTCTTGCCCACACCGCTGGGGCCGAACAGCAGCACGTTCTCGCCCCGCTGCAGCCACTCGCTCTGGCGGCTCAAGGCCTCCAGTTCCTGCCATCGGTGCGCCTCGATCCGGCCGCCATGGTCGTAGTCCGCCAGCGCTTTGCTCCAGGGCAGCTGGGCCGCGCGCAGCAGCCGGTGCTGGCGGGCCTGCTGGCGTTGCTCCATTTCCTGCTCGCACAGGGCATAGAGAAACTGACTGGGGCTCCAGCCCTCGCCCTCAGCCTGCGAGGCGATGCTCTGCCAGTGGCAGCGGATCCATGCCAACCGCAGCTGTCGCAGCAGGATCGGCAGGGCGGCTTCCGCCGCCTGGGGCCGCGGGATGGAGGGCAAGGAGGTCGTCATAGCTCTGCAGCGTGTGTTGGGAAATGCGTTGCGGCGGGTGGGGGCGATGGGGCGGCAGCCGGAAGCGTTGCTGCAGCGCCGCCAGCGACAGCCCCTGCCGTTGATGGGCCTTCTCGAGCCAAACCAGCACTGGCTCGTAGCCCGCCAGGCGGCAGCCCACATACAGCGCCTCGACCATCAATCGGGCGGCGGCGTCACGGTCACCGCCATTGCGCAGCTGCTGCCACAGCTGCCACCAGCGCTCATCGGGGAACAGCTCCCGCTGGTAACTGCAGTGCAGCAATGCCCGGGGTTTGCGCCTGAGCGCATCGATCAGATGTTCCAGATCGATGCTCCATGCCCGCCCATGGCGCTCGACACCGCCGTGGCGCCGCGCCAGTTCGCAGGCGATCTGCCGGCCCAGAAGCAGCTGCAGCCGGTCGTGGAAGATCCGCACCGTCAGCCGCTGGTCGATCAACCGCGGCGGCACCGAATACACCACCCTGCGCACCTCGATCGTGCTGGTGCGTCGCACCGTGAGCTGTTCAATGTCGTAGTCGGCAAAACGAAACCGCGGTAGTGGCCGCAGCGCCGATTTCTCTTGCTCCAGCCGGACCAGACGCGGTCGGTTGTATTGCTCGAGCACTGCAGCCAGAAAAGCCTGGTATTCAGCCAGCGACTCGAAATCACTGCTGCTGCGCAGCAGCAGCGCCTGCTCGATCCGCCGCTTGAGATGGCCATGGGGACTCTCCACACGGCCGTTCTCATGCGCCACGCCACAGTTGTTGCGGCTGTAGGCCAGGCCGTAGTGGCTGCAGAGGGCGTGATAGCGGGGGGTGATGTCGGCTGAAAAACTGCCGTTGCGGTTGCGACATGCTGCCGATAACCGATCGGTCCGCAGTTCCGCCGGCACCCCGCCGCAAGCTGCCAGGGCGTTCTGCAGACCCTCGGAGAGGGCCACAAAACTCTCGCCGCCCTGCACCACCTGCGCGTAGCTCCAGCCGCTCCATGCCAGGCGGTAATGGAACAACAGATGGGGGAATGCCTCACCTGCGATCGTCACCTCCACCCCTTTGAGCTGGGTGAAGTCACAGAAGGCGATCTCGCCGGGCTCGTAACTCAAAGGGAAGATCACCTCCGGCGCCGGGCCGTGCATTGCCTTCCACTCCCGCACCCGGCGCTGCAGGGTGCGCCGTAGCGGAATCCAGTCCACATCTTGTTTCTGCCGCTGCAGATGCTCCAGGAGCGTGATCGGCGTCAGCGCGGGTGAGCGCTGCAGCAACGGCACCAGCTCCTCCTCCCATACCCCCACCAGCGGATCGGGGCGGGTGCGGCCACGGGGCTGGTTCGCCCGCGGCTGCAGCTGATTGCATTCAATCCGGCGAGCACTGCGCACTGAGATGCCCGCCGCCGCGGCAGCAGCCTCCTGGCTGCTGCCGCCTCGTCGTTTCGTCATGAACAGGTTGCGTTGGTGGCTTGTCAGTGGTGCCGGCATCCCCTGGTCCCTGCGCATCGGCACCAGGGTCACCAGCACTCACCCCACCGGCCAACGAGCTTGTCGCCGACCGGTCAACTTGATTGTCGCCGGACATGCATCCCTGGTATGGGCCAAAGAGGCTTCTGGGACGAGCAGCATAGGGTTGCAAAGCTCAAAACTAAAAAGCCTGTTCTTGAGCGACTCTCCGAATCGATTCCTTGGGAATCATTTCGCCCACTGCTCGAAACAGGTTATGCGCAAGAGCGCAAAAGCAATGCTGGTCGGCGGAGAATTGATCCGCTGATCCTCTTCAAAATGCTGGTGCTTCAACAGCTTTTCAATTTGAGCGTAGGTGTAACCTTCCGCTTGCGGTTGATGACACTGAGCTCCAGGTAAATGATCGCCGTTCTTTTGAAGAGTTTGTTGGCTTAGGCGTAATGAACGATATTCCCGATGCTACTACTCTCGCCTTTTTTCGAGAAAGGCTTCGCAAGGCCGGAGTGATCGAAGAGCTATTTGAAAAGTTTGAGTCATATCTTCGGTCCCAAGGTCTCGAAGCCCGTGGCGGTCAGATCATTGATGCAACGCTAGTACCATTTCTAAGGCAGCGAAATAGCAGAGAAGACAACAAGGAGATCAAAGAGAATCGCATGCCTGAAGGCTGGGACGAAAACCCAAATCGATTGCAGCAGAAGGATTTGGATGCGCGATGGGTTAAAAAGAACGGCATCAATCACTACGGCTACAAGAACAATATCTGTATCGACGTGGAACATGGATTTATCAGGCGCTATGCCGTGACACCGGCCAATATCCATGACAGTCAGATGCTGCCAATGCTTCTCGATCCTGAGAACACAGATGATTATGTTTGGGCAGATTCTGCCTATGCAGGCGAGCGCTTTGAAGACCTACTGAATCTTGGCGGTTTTGAAAGTTGCATTCACGAAAAAGGCAGCCGCAATCACCCGCTAAGCGACGCAGCCAAAGAGCGTAACCGTATTAAATCAGCAATAAGAGCTTGTGTGGAACATGTTTTTGGCTGCATGACCATGTCTATGGGTGGCAAGATGACTAGAAAGATTGGACTTGAGAGAAACAAAGCATGGTGGGGTCTCAAGAACCTGACATTCAACTTCCTGCGATATCTTCTAAGGAAGGATCGTGGGCTTGCACTCGCATGAGCAATAATTAGTACGAAGCTGCTTGAGTCAATTCAGCCATTTTGATGTACAATTTATTAGACCCTTTGGCGCCGCAAGGCGTTTTTTTGCAAGCTTCTGTAGGCGTGAAATTCTTGATTTTTCGAGGTTCCCTTAAAAAAGATCAAATGGATTCAATCTCTTACGGCTAGAGTTGCTTCTTCACTCTTGAGCTTATCCCTCCTCGAGGAGTAGACCAATTGTTTCCCAAAGAATCGATTCGGAAGGTCGCTAAAGAACAGGCGTTTTAATTTTAAGCTTTAGAACTCTCTGCTAGCCTTCCAAGAGCCGTGCTGGCCAATATTAAACATGCAGTAAAGTGCTCAGAGTATATACTTGTAGCCTTTCGAAAAGCCTACATAACATTTCCCGAGATGCCCTAAGTAATATCTCGACGCCGTATGGGCACTGCAGGAATTCCTTTTGCAATCATGCCGGAAGGGATAGAATCATAAACAACAGAACCAAACTCTATAACGGAACCTCTTCCTACGCGAACTGACGGAGCAATGCGAACCATCGCACAAATCCAAACCTCGTCTTCGATATCAATTCTACCTAAACGATACGGAAAAGATGCTATTTTAAAATTATGATTACCGGTGCATAGATAAACACCTTGAGAAATACAGACATTTGATCCAATCTCAACGTGTGCAAGATTGTCAATCCAAACATTCTCTCCGATCCACAAATTTTCGCCGACACAAAGATGCCAAGGGAATTTAATTTTGATGTTAGGTTTTAATAAAACTCCATGGCCAATTGATGCTCCAAATATTCTCAAAAGTATGCGGCGCCAAAGCGATCCGGGCAACCAAGATGACATCAACAGATCGCCAAATACTATCCAAAAAAACCATCGAATTGTTGGTCTGCTATTTGAATAATCCGCAGGCAGCTCAAATCTATCTAGTACTTGATACTTTACTGGCATCTTGATTGACTTTGTGCAAGCGGGAGAATGGTAATTTGCGTTGAATAATATTGATACTTGGTGAATAGATGAATGCCATTATAAAATAAAATTTGACCTGGGATATTGTATCCGTTCAGGGGGCGTGACAGCTCGCGGTGAATATCGGCCCTGCTGAACCCTTGACGACAGCTTGATTTCCGGTTGTATCTCAGGTAGAGACCCGCCTGTGATGACCGCACATCCGGCTGGAATTCCAGAAGCCGACTGGCTGGAAACTCCCGCCAGCGTCAGAGCGCTGATCAACGCCCAGCTGCAGGAGATCGAGCTGTTGCGCGGCCAACTCTCCTCCTTCGCCACCGAGTTGGCAAACCTGCGTGAGCGGATCGGACTCAGCTCTCGCAACTCATCTAAACCTCCCTCCAATGATGGTCTGGGTTTTAAGCCGCCAGAGCGGCGCAAGGGCAGTGGCCGCAAGCGGGGCGGCCAGCAGGGCCATCCCGGCAGTGGCCCGGAACTGCTGCCGATCGAGCGGGTGGATGAGGTGGTGGATCACCACCCTGATGCCTGGGCCGTTGCGTGGTGTAAAACCCGAGGCCCGAATACCCTGATCAGAGGGTGAACAGGGTGGAATGACGGGCTGTCATTCCTGAGGTGCAGATGCACCTCGTGCTTCCACGATGAAACGAGACGATTGACTTGTCAAGTCTCTCGTCTGATCGCGGCTGTGTTGTGAGCGGCAGGAGTCTTCTATGCAGCCCAGGGGTTACAGCGCCGGCCCCCGGGCGGCGATCGAGGCCGCTGCGCCCTGTGGGGGCGCTGCCACCTCAATCACCTGGGGCCTGCGTCTTGCACCTCTCAGGCGGCGGCGCTGAGCAGGGCCGGCAGATCCTCCAGCTCCGGGATGGCAGCCATGCTTTCGGCGGAGAACATGCGGCGGCCTTCCAGCTGCCAATGCTCGTGCTGCTCCAGCAGCACCGCGCCCACCAGGCGGGTGATCGACGCGTCGTTGGGGAAGATGCCGACGACGCGGGTGCGGCGCTTGATCTCCTCGTTGACCCGCTCCAGCAGGTTGGTGCTCCAGACCTTCTTCCAGTGTGGCTGCGGGAAGTGACGGAAGGCCAGCACGTCCTCTCTGGCCTCGTTCATGAGCTCGGTGGCCTTGGGGAAGCGCTCCGCCAGCGAGGCGGCCAGGTCATCCCAGCGGCTGAGGATCTCTCCGGCATCCTCCTGGGCGAACACGCTGCGCAGGGCAGCGGTGACCATGCCCTGGTGAGCCTTGGGTACCCGCTGGAGAAGGTTGCGGGCGAAGTGGACGCGGCAGCGCTGCCACACACAGCCCTGCAGCTGGCGCCTGATGGCCTTGGTGAGGCCCACGTGGGCTTCGGAGATCACCAGCTTGACGCCAGTCAGGCCGCGCTCTTTGAGCGAGGCGAGGAACTCACTCCAGAAGCCCTCGCTCTCGCTGTCGCCCACCTTGAGGCCCAGCAGCTCACGGCGACCATCGGCGTTGACCCCCATGGCGACGACGACGGCCCTTGAGCAGACCTGCAGGGCCTTGCCCAGCCGGCCGTGGAGGTAGGTGGCATCCAGGTAGACGTAGGCGTAGCCGGACTCCTGCAGGGGCCGGTTCAGAAACGCCTGAACCTGCTCGTCGATGTCCTGGCAGATACGACTGACCTGGGATTTGGAGATACCGCTCTGGGATCCCAGGGCGGCGACCAGGGCATCCACCTTGCGGGTGGAGACCCCACAGATGTAGGCCTCCATGATCACGCCGTAGAGGGCCTGCTCCACCCGGCGACGGGGCTCGAGGATCGAGGGCAGGAAGCTGCCAGCCCGCAGTTTGGGGATCAGCAGGTCGATGTCGCCTACCTGGGTGGTCAGACTGCGGGGCCGGTAACCGTTGCGATAGCCGAGCCGCTCCTCGGTGCGCTCGTGGCGGTCGGCACCCAGCACGGCAGCGACCTCCAGCTCGATCAGCTGCTGCAGGCCGTAACGGGCCAGCTCGGGGATCAACTCACCGGCAGTGCTGCCATCCAGTAGCGGCGCGAGGTCGAGTGCGGCACAGTAAGTCTTGGGCATGGTTCGTCTGGTTGAGGTGGTTCTCGAACCAGGGAAACGGGCCTGCCCACCCCTTGCAACGCCAGCCGCTGGGCCAGCCACCTGAGGTGCGCGGCCCACCCCGGCTACGCCGGGGTGGGGGTGCCGGGGGATTTACACCAAGCCTTGGGACGCCAGCGATGCCTGCCGCGTCCTTTTGCGGTCAGCTGTTGGTCGGTATTGATCCAGAACCCTTGCGCCATCAGATGATCGAGATCCCGCCGATCACCCCGCTGGTGATCGAGCATCGCCTGCATCGCTTGGTGTGCCCCTGCTGTTCCACCAGCACCTGTGCAACGCTGCCGGCCGATGTGGAGGCCAGTCACTACGGCCCAAGGCTCAGTGCCCTGGTGGGCCTGCTGGGCAGTGCCTTCACCTTGAGTTTCAGCAAGACCCAGGCCCTGCTCCAGCAGCTGGTAGGAGGGAAGCGCCCCTCCGAGTGGTGTAACTCAGGAGGTCCTGTGCCCCTTTCTGGAGGGTGAACAGGAGCAGTCAGAGGATGACTGCTTGGAAACTGATTGTGCAGCTCCGCTCATCCACTATGAACCCTGATCGCTGAATTGACAACTCAGCGATCGAGGTGTTCTGTGTAGATCGAGGGAGGAGCTGGTGCGCTTCAGCGGATGGTTGCTGCCGCCTTCTTGGTCGGATCAGCTTCGGTGAGCTCCAGCGGCTCTTCCGGCTCCGGGATCTTGGCCATGGTGGCTTCAGAGAAAAAGCGCCGGCGTTCCAGCTGCCATTCCTCCTGCTGCTCCAGCAGCTGGCTGCCCACCAACCGCACGATCGCAGCGTCGTTGGGGAAGATCCCGACAACGTTGGTGCGGCGCTTGATCTCCTTGTTGAGCCGCTCAAGCGGGTTGGTGCTCCAGATCTTGCGCCAGTGCTCCTGCGGGAAGTGCAGGAACGCCAGCACGTCGTCACGGGCGGCGTCCATCACCGGGACAGCTTTCGGGAACTGCTTGCGCAGCATCTCGGTGACCCGCTGCCAGTGGGAGCGCACTTGCTCAGGTGCCTGGATGACGAATACTGCTTATGGCCTCCGGCCGACTGCGTCTACATGGCCGCTGCCACCATGTCCTGGCCGGCTTTCGGCACAAGCTGCGCCATGCAGCGCCCCTCGCGGTGCGACGCCAGCTACTGCCCTGGAACATCCGCCTGATCGCTGCCGTCAGCCCCAGGTGGGCGTCTGAGATCACCAGCCTGGTTCCAGTCAGGCCACGCTCCTTGATGCTGCCGAGGAACTGCCGCCAGAAGCCCTCGGCCTCACTGTCACCCACGGCGA
Organism: Synechococcus sp. CBW1108; assembly: GCF_015840335.1. Taxonomy (NCBI): domain Bacteria; kingdom Bacillati; phylum Cyanobacteriota; class Cyanophyceae; order Synechococcales; family Synechococcaceae; genus Synechococcus; species Synechococcus sp. CBW1108. The sequence continues at coordinate 1,146,374 of NZ_CP060395.1, read as the reverse complement.
TCCCCAGCACCTCGCGGTAGCCGAGGACATTGATACCAATCGCTACCACCACGGCCCGCGACACCACCTGCATGTTCTGGCCAAGGCGGCCGTGCAGGTACGTCGCATCGAGGTAGACGTAGGGGAAATGGGCATGGTCCAGCGGCCGACCCAGAAAGGCTTTCACCTGCTCACCTGTGCCCTGGCAGATGCGGCTTACCTCCGATTTGGAGACGCCGCTGGCGCCGCCCAGCGCCTCCACCAGGGCATCAACCTTGCTGGTGGAGATACCACCGGTGTAGGCCTCCATCACCACGGCGTAGAGGGCCTTGTCGACGCGGCGGCGGGGTTCGAGCCAGTCGGGAAAGAAGCTGCCCTGCCTCAGTTACTCCTCCGGAGAAGCCTTGCGGCTATTTGTGCCACGAGTCAAACGTTCATCATGAACACTGACGCAACTACACCAGGGATGGGAGTGTGGCCTCCCGGAGCCGGCCTGCAGGGGCAGGCTCCAAACCACCCCATGCTGCTGCGTTCAAAAGGCGCGGTGGTGAGCGATGGGGAAAAGGCGGACGTGATCCGTCAGGTGAGTGATGGAAAGATGAGCGCAAGCGAATCGCCGCTGACGCAACCGCTGCGCGGAAGCCCAAGGGCTACGAAAAGGCTTTCAGTCGCTGTCAAAACGGGTGGAGGTAGCCGACACCCGGAACAGTGTGGACGTCACCTGCTTACGGTCCACATGGCAGCCGGTGTACCGCTTCGCGCAAGCCTTCGGCTACAGGCGACATGAGTCCATCACAGGCCTCGGTGTGGGACGTGGGAACCTGCCATGGGGTGTAAAGGGAAAGTCTCAAGTGGCCACAACCACGAGGGCGAATACCAAGACCCATGGCAGGGGCGGAGCAGCTCGTAGTAGTGATGAAGGGGCTGTAATGGCCCTGGAGCGAAGGGGCTGCGTCATTCGGTTCGAACACTCTCCACAACTGCCCCCGGCAGGAGGACGGAGGTGAGTTCGGACAAGTCGCTACCGATCACCAAAGCGATGGTCTGGAAGGCCTATCAGCTTGTGAAGCGGAACGGGAAGGCGGCTGGTGTGGATGGCCAGAGTCTCGATGACTTTGCCCAAGACCTGGAGAATAATCTCTATAAGCTCTGGAACCGGATGGCATCTGGGAGTTACTTCCCGCCAGCGGTTCGGCGTGTGGAGATTCCCAAGTCTGGAGGCGGTTCAAGGCCTCTGGGCATTCCCACGGTGGCTGATCGCGTTGCTCAGATGGTGGTCAAGCAGGTGCTGGAGCCCCAGTTGGAGCCGATCTTTGATCAGGGCTCCTATGGCTACAGACCGGGAAAGTCGGCCCACCAGGCCGTGGAGAGCTGCCGTAAGCGCTGCTGGAAGTATGACTGGGTAGTGGATCTCGATATCAAGGGGTTTCTTGATTACCCAGCTCGCTCCGCGCACCGCGAGCCTGGGCCGTAGACTGGTACGCACATACCAGTTCAGTCATGGCGCGCAACGTCATCCAGTTCCAGAAAGGCCTTTCACTGCCTGACTTCCAGCGGCTCTACGGCACCGAGGTGCAATGTGAGGCTGCTTTGGAGAAGGCGCGCTGGCCCGGTGGGTTCCGCTGTCCCCGCTGCAATGGCCATGAGCATGGGCTGGTCTATGGCCGCAGGCTCAAGCGCTATCAGTGCCGCAGCTGCGGCCATCAGGCCACGCTCACGGCTGGCACGATCATGCAGGCCACGAAATTGCCTCTGACCACCTGGTTTCTGGCCTTTTACATGATCGGGCAGGCCAAAACAGGGATCTCCTCGCTGGAGCTCAGCCGCCACCTGGGCGTGAACTACGACACCGCCTGGCTGCTGCACCACAAGATTCTGCGGGCGATGGCTGATCGGGAGGAGGCTTACCTGCTGCGGGGAAAAGTCCAGATCGATGATTCCTACCTCGGCGGAGAACTGCCGGGCGGCAAGGCAGGTCGGGGTTCAGAGAACAAGATCCCCATCGTCGCGGCCGTCTCCTTGAATGAGGCGGGCCGGCTGATTCACGCCAGGATCACAGCCGTGAGTGGCTTCAGCTCAGAGGCCATCGCTGAGTGGGCCAAGCGCCATCTGGCGCCCGGCAGTCAGGTGCTCTCCGATGGCCTGGCCTGCTTTCGTGCCGTGACCACGGCAGGCTGCAGCCATCACGCCATCGTCACCGGTGGGAAGCACCCAAACGACTTGCCGCAGTTCCGTTGGATCAACACCGTGCTGGGCAACCTCAAGACCGGCTTCAACGGCACCTTCCACGCTTTCAATTTCGACAAGTACGCCAGGCGCTACCTGGGCGGCTTCTGCTTCCGGTTCAACCGGCGCTTCTCGATGGTTGCGATGACTGATCGCATTGCCAATGCGGTCTGTTGCTGCATGCCCTGCACGGAGCGGGATCTCAGGGTTGCGGAGGCTTATGGGTAATCAAGAGGGGTTTTTCGACTCGATCGATCATGACCTCCTGATGCGGGCCCTCCGGTTTCATACCTCCGAGCGCTGGGTGCTGCTGTATCTGCGGCGATGGTTGGAGGCACCGGTGGAATTGCCGGATGGGTCTCTCCAGGAACGGACCAGTGGCACGCCCCAGGGTGGTGTCATCAGTCCATTGCTTGCCTGTCCCGCGTCAACCCCCTTGGCCGATTGGCGTCAATCAAGTTGGCCGGTGAGGGGAACTGATCGCCCCCCAGTTGTCGCCGGCGACAACTGGGGGGCGATGACGCTGGAGGCGACACGAAAACTGAGCCACACATCAGTCCGAGCCATTGCCAGCACTGACTTCCTCTGATCGGCACCAGGCGACAACCACGTTGGCCGGTTAGGCGCCGAGACCTCTGCTGAGCCTTGCCCTGGAGCGCACGAGCCGGCGGACCGCACAGTCCGCCGGCAGCGCGGAGCTCCCCGCCGGGGTCTGGCACCATCGGCACCAGGTTGTCGCCGGACGACAATCTCCCGGGCTGTTCTCCGCTTCTCTACGGCTGCTGTGGCTATTTGCTGCCGCTGCGCCGGCTTGCTTGGGCGCGGCGGTGGCTGTCGCCGCTGATCTCGACGATGTGGCAGTGGTGCACCAGCCGGTCCACCGCCGCCACGGTCATTGAGCTGCTGGGGAAGATCTCATCCCAGGCGGTGAACGGCTGATTGGCGGTGATCAGCAGCGATCGGCGCTCGTAGCGGTGGCAGATCAGCTCAAACAGCACGCTGCTCTCCTGTTCATCCCGCCGCACATAGCCAATGTCATCGATCAGCAGCAGCGGGTAGCGATCCAGCCGCTCCAGCGCTGCCGGCAGGTTGTATTCGGCGCGGGCCTTCTGCAGCTCCTGCACCAGGCTCGTGGCGGGATAGAAGCGGCAGGCCTGATCCAGGCCGATCTGCGCCAAGGCGATGCCGACCGCCAGGTGCGTCTTGCCCACACCGCTGGGGCCGAACAGCAGCACGTTCTCGCCCCGCTGCAGCCACTCGCTCTGGCGGCTCAAGGCCTCCAGTTCCTGCCATCGGTGCGCCTCGATCCGGCCGCCATGGTCGTAGTCCGCCAGCGCTTTGCTCCAGGGCAGCTGGGCCGCGCGCAGCAGCCGGTGCTGGCGGGCCTGCTGGCGTTGCTCCATTTCCTGCTCGCACAGGGCATAGAGAAACTGACTGGGGCTCCAGCCCTCGCCCTCAGCCTGCGAGGCGATGCTCTGCCAGTGGCAGCGGATCCATGCCAACCGCAGCTGTCGCAGCAGGATCGGCAGGGCGGCTTCCGCCGCCTGGGGCCGCGGGATGGAGGGCAAGGAGGTCGTCATAGCTCTGCAGGCTGTGTTGGGGAATGCGTTGCGGTGGGTGGGGGCGATGGGGCGGCAGCCGGAAGCGTTGCTGCAGCGCCGCCAGCGACAGCCCTTGCCGTTGATGGGCCTTCTCGAGCCAACCCAGCACTGGCTCGTAGCCCGCCAGGCGGCAGCCCACATACAGCGCCTCGACCATCAATCGGGCGGCGGCGTCACGGTCACCGCCATTGCGCAGCTGCTGCCACAGCTGCCACCAGCGCTCATCGGGGAACAGCTCCCGCTGGTAACTGCAGTGCAGCAATGCCCGGGGTTTTCGCCTGAGCGCATCGATCAGGTGCTCCAGATCGATGCTCCACGCCCGCCCATGACGCTCGACACCGCCGTGGCGCCGCTCCAGTTCGCAGGCGATCTGCCGGCCCAGAAGCAGCTGCAGCCGGTCGTGGAAGATCCGCACCGTCAGCCGCGGCGGCACCGAATACACGACTCTGCGTACCTCGATCGTGCTGGTGCGCCGCACCGTGAGCTGTTCAATGTCGTAGTCGGCAAAACGAAACCGCGGTAGTGGCCGCAGCGCCGCCTGCTCCTGCTCCAGCCGGATCAGGCGCGGCCTGTTGTACTGGTCAATCACCGCGGCCAGAAAAGCCTGGTATTCAGCCAGCGACTCGAAATCACTGCTGCCGCGCAGCAGCAACGCCTGCTCGATCCGCCGCTTGAGATGGCCATGGGGACTCTCCACACGGCCGTTCTCATGCGCCACCCCCAGGTTGTTGCGGCTGTAGGCCAGGCTGTAGTGGCTGCAGAGGGCGTGATAACGGCGGGTGATGTCGGAGCTGAAACTGCCGTTGCGGTTACGGCACGCTGCTGATAACCGGTCGGTGCGCAGTTCACCTGGCACCCCGCCGCAGGCAGCCAGAGCGTTCTGCAGACCCTCGGAGAGGGCTGCAAAACTCTCGCCGCCCTGGACCACCTGCGCATAGCTCCAGCCGCTCCAGGCCAGGCGGTAGTGGAACAGCAGATGGGGGAACACCTGGCCGGCGATCGTCACCTCCACCCCCTTGAGCTGGGTGAAGTCACAGAAGGCAATTTCGCCAGGCTCATAGCTCAAAGGGAAGATCACCTCCGGCGCCGGGCCGTGCAGTGCCTTCCACTCCCGCACCCGGCGCTGCAGGGTGCGCTGTAGCGGAATCCAGTCCACATCAGGTTTCTGCTGCTGCAGATGCTCCAGGAGCGTGATCGGCGTCAGCGCGGGTGAGCGCTGCAGCAACGGCACCAGCTCCTCCTCCCATACCCCTACCAGCGGATCGGGGCGGGTGCGGCCACGGGGCTGGTTCGCCCGCGGCTGCAGCTGATTGCATTCAATCCGGCGAGCACTGCGCACTGAGATGCCCGCCGCCGCGGCAGCAGCCTCCTGGCTGCTGCCGCCTCGTCGTTTCGTCATGAACAGATTGCGTTGGTGGCTTGTCAGTGGTGCCGGCATCACCTGGTCCCTGCGCATCGGCACCAGGGTCTCCAGCACTCACCCCACCGGCCAACGAGCTTGTCGCCGACCGGCCAACTTCATTGTCGGCGGACACTTGCCAATCTGTATCTGCATTATGCGTTTGACTCCTGGATGTGGCGGAGTTTTCCGCACATCCCGTTTGAGCGCTATGCAGACGATGTGATCTGCCACTGCCACAGCCTCGCCGAGTGCGAACGGCTCATGGCGGCCTTGCAGGAGCGATTCGCATCCTGCGGGCTCACGCTGCATCCGCAGAAGACCCAGGTGGTCTATTGCAAGGACAGCAGCCGTCGTGGTCAGTTTCCTCGGATTCAGTTCACGTTTCTGGGCTATTGCTTCCGGCCGCGTATGGCCAAGAACCGGCATGGGGAGATCTTTACGAGCTTCCTGCCGGCGGTGAGTCCGCAGGCGCTTAAGCGCATGCGGGACAGGATCCGGCAGATTGATCTGCGTCGACAGACCTATCTGCCGTTGGAGGAGCTTGCCAGACGACTGAATCCGATCCTGCGGGGCTGGATCCAGTACTACGGCAGGTTCTATCCAACGGAGCTGAGGGCCAAGTTGTTCAGCTACCTAAATCAGGAGCTGAGCGCCTGGCTGCGGCAGAAGCACCAACGACTGCGGCGTAAGCATCGCCGCAGCCGTGAGCTCCTGACGCGGATTGGCCAACAGCGCCCTGGCCTGTTTGCCCATTGGCACGGTGAGCGGGCAGTGGCTGGATGACAGGAGCCGTATGACGCGAGAGTGTCACGTACGGATCTGTGGGGGCCTCGGGGGGAAGTTCCCCGGGGCTACCCGGCGGGTCGGCCAGGCTGATGTCGCCTACCTGGGTGGTGAGCAGCCGCTGGCGGTAGCCGTTGCGGTGGGTGGACCGCTGATCAGGACAGCGCTCATGGAGTTGAGCGCCGGTAAGGGCTGAAACCTCGGCTTCCAGCAGATCCTGGAAGCCCCGGCGCACGATTTCAGGGATCAGGGCGCCAGCGGTGGTGCCCTCCATGAGCTGAGCCAGCTCGGAGGCGCCACTATGGGTAAGGGTCATGGTCTGTGTTTGGTTTGGTGGTAGTGCTCCAAACAGGGTCACAGACCGGCGCACCCATTGCCACAGCTGATGTCTGAGGGAGGCGAACCGTCAGCCCCGGCGTAGCCGGGGCTGACCCCCCTGAGTTACACCACTCCATGGGACGCCGCTAGAGGCTGCGATGTGATTTTCTGGGGTTAGCAATTTTTCGTAGCGAACTTGGGTGGCGCCCGACTTGACAAAGATAACAGCTGGGCTTTTGGTGGGATCTGAAGCTAAAAAACAATTTTTTGCGCAGATTTGCATTGGCAATCTACTTTGTTGAGTGAGTTCTACAGGGATTCATTTGTCAATCCTTCCCAGGATAGCTTTTTGGCTTTTTCTCCGCAATTGCATCACGCCACTTTTCTGGCTTAGATGGCGGCACTCAGATGTTTAAGCCCGTCTTGCGTCGTGGCTTCATGGCGGATTCCGTGTGGATTGGGGCCGCACTTGCGTTTTCGCGTTGCTGCGGTTTTTGCCCATCTTGGCGCCAGTCAGGGACTAAGGTAATCGCAGATCCTGGCTCGCTTTCCTTGATCCAGCCACTGTTCTTGTGGTTCGAATCGTTTAACGATTGCTAGAAGTTAGCGAGGAGCTCATCACGCTGATCTCCGGCGTCCCCCGCGCGCATATCCATCCACCACACCAAGGCGAAGCCAAGGTCACCCTCCGCTTCCTGGCCCGCCGCCGCTGACCCCTCAGCGAAGCCACCGCTGCCTCGATCCAGGCCCTGCCCCTAGAGCTACTTGAAGAGCTGGCTGTAGGCGCAGCCTTCTCCATCGCCGCAGGCTCTCGAAGAGAAGGAGTAGCTCTGCTCGACTTTCAAGGTCCGGCCGACCTGGCCGCCCACTCCTGAAAGCAGCGTCCGGCCTTCTGTACAGCTTGTACCAAACCCCGGCACATGAAGCAGGTGCTTTCCCCCGAGCCTCCGAGCCCCCCAGCCCGAACGAAGTGCTGAGTCACCGCCACCGAGATCCAGGTCGGATAGACGTTCACCCCGGTGTGATGGCGCTCCGCGAGGCCGGCCTCAACGCCCAGCGTCAGTGGCTGCCGCTGAAGGCAGCTCTGGCCTTTTCCGGCGGATGGAGAAGCGCTTTGCGGATGTGATCTGACCATCCTCCTCGCCACCGCTGCTAGCATGATAACAGCCTAAATTGGTTGGCAACGTGGCCCAATTGCTGGTGCGCCAGCTCGACCTGGCGGTGAAGGAAGCCCTCAGGCGTCGCGCCCAGCGCCATGGCCGTAGCATGGAAGAAGAAGCACGCGTGATTCTGGCCCGGGCGCTGGCCAGCGATCACGACACCAATGGTGAAACCGAGGGGCTGGGCACGCGCATGGCGGCGCTGTTTGTGGATGCCGTACTGGAGGAGCCGATTGGCGAGTGGCGCGGACAATCCGCCCGCCCCGCTGTCTTTGCACCATGATCCTGCTCGACACCAATGTGGTGTCGGCCCTGATGCTGCAGCAGCCAGAGCGGCACGTGCTGCAGTGGTTGGATCAGCAGGACCCTCGCCAGGTGTGGCTGCCGAGTGTGGTGGTGTTTGAGCTTCGCTATGGAGCGGCGATCCATCCCGATCCACGCCGCCGCAGCAAGCTGGAGCAGGGCCTCAACCGGTTGATCGGCGAGTTGATTCAGGAGCGGATCGCGCCTCTGGATGGCGTGGCGGCTGAGCAAGCGGCTGTGCTGGCGGCGCAACGACAAACGCGAGGCTGCAGCGTCGATCTGCGCGACACTCTTATTGCTGGCATTGCCCTCGCCCACGGGGCCCGGCTGGCCACGCGCAACGTGCGCCATTTCAGCGACACCACAATCAGCCTGATCAACCCTTTCCCCCCAGATCCAAGCCGCGAGCCCTGAAACCAGCGCGATCCGGCGGGGTGAACGGGTGGGAATCATCGGCCGCATCACCGAACCCAGCACGGGCCGGGAGGCCATCCCATGACCACCAACCCCCACCCCTTCAGGTTCGCCTCCATGCCCCCGAAAGCCGCCTGGCTGGCCGCCCACTCCTGAAAGCAGCGTCCGGCCTTCTGTACAGCTTGTACAAAACCCCGACACATGGGGCCGGCGCTTCCTCCAGAGCCGTCAGCTTCCCCAGCCTGACCAAACCCCTGGGCCGCCGCCGCCATGCGAGTGCCCGCCGCCATCAGCCTCCTCACGAGCTCCAGCCCAAAGCAACACCCCCTTAATCCCCCCACGCGTGTATGCACTTGGCCCCGCGACCGCTGTTCCAAAGATCAGCAGAACGCGCTCACCTCAGCGGAGCTGAACCGCCGTCGGATCGCAGCGATTGAGCAGGCGCTGCAGCATGGCCTGGTGTATCTGTTGAAGCGCAACCGATCTGCCGCTGTGGTGCTGAGTGAGCAGCACTACCGCCAGCTGCAGTTGCAGGCATCACGAGCTCCTGGGGCCGCAGCATCGGCGTTGCAGTGGCTGCTGACCCAGCCGCCTTCCACGAGCCCGCGCCGTAAGGCTGAGATCGATGCGGATCTGGCGGCTGAGCGCGAATGGTGATTGCCTGCCTGGATGCCAGTGCCCTGATCTATTTGGTGGATGGTGAGGCCCCATGGGGATCTCGCACTGGCCGTGATGCCGCCTCAGCGTTCTGGAGTGTCGTGTGGCTCCGTTGTGGCGGGGCGATCAAGCCAGCCTGGACCGTTTTCAGGCGTTGTTTGCCTAGCCGGATCTGCTGGTTGTGGAGCTCAGTGCTTCTGTGGTGGCGCTGGCTGCGCCCACCCGATGCCGTGATGATCACGGGTGATGCCGGCTTTCAGCGCCTGCAGGCGTTGCAGGTGCGCCTGATTGCCTGCTCCTGCCGCTCGATCGCGGGGCTTGTCGCTGATCGCCGGAGCCCGAAGTTTCAAACCCAAACGTCAGCGGCAGGGGTCCGTACAGCCTGTACGGAATCTGGACGGTGCTGATGCCCCAGTCGCCGGCGTTCAGCAGCCAGGCTCTTCAGATGGAACGGAATGGCGCTGCGGATCTCGGCCAACACGACCTCTCGGCTCGCAGAGCGGGCCCCGTCCTGCAGCAAGCGCTTGATCACCACTCCAACTTTCACGATCCAGGTTTGCCATCCCGATGGCTTCAGCCGCCCACACCGAGAGATCTACTTCACCAGGGCATGGGGGATGTTTGGACTGCGGGGATCGGGCTCCAGTCGCTGGCGGCTGGGGTTGATCGTGAGGTCCATGTCTTCCATGGGCACGGCACCGAGCAGCACGGTGTCACCCAGCACCAGGGCCCCAACGAAGCAGATCCGATCCTGGAAGGCCACTTCTACGGGCCCCACATAGGGGACTTTCATTGAGCGGCCACGGTGACTTTCAGGAAAGTTGTCACTCCTTGGCTGCCATTCAGGCGGCCTTGATTAAGGGTAGCGCCAGGACCGGATCGGGCTCTTCTGTTGGCTTGTTTATCCACACTTCTGCCGGTTGACTCCAGCAGCGGGTGGCACCGCTCCAGCGCGTTGGATTGGCACGGCGGGCGGCCTCGTAGACATCAGTGCGCTGCTGGCAAATGGCCTTGGCAGCTCCACTGTGGCGCTGGTGGGGCGTCACGAATTTGATCGCGCTGTGGTGGTGCCGGTGGTTGTACCAATCCACAAATGCTGCCACCCATTCACAGGCCTCCTCTTTGTTGGCGAATGGCCGGCTGGGGTAGTCGGGGCGGTATTTGACCGTACGGAAAAGGGATTCCGAGTATGGGTTGTCGTTTGAGACCCTTGGCCGGGAGAAGGATCTGAGCACGCCCATCTCCTCGAGCCGTGATTCCAGCGTCGCCCCGCGCATTGCATTGCCGTTGTCGGCGTGGAGGATTAGTGGCTGCTGCTGGCACTGGCGGCGGCCAAAGCCGTTGGGGCGGTGGTAGCGCTCCTTGAGGCAGGCCCGCTGCACCAGATCCGCGGCGATCTGAGCCGACTCCACCTCGGCCACATCCCATGCCACCACTTTGCGGCTCCAGACGTCGATCACCAGGTAGAGGTAGAGCCACACACCCCGCACCGTGGTCGGCAGGAAGCTGATGTCCCAGCTCCAAACCTGGTTCGGGCCATCCGCCCTGAGGCGCGGCACCGAGCGCGGTTCTTGAGGCAGCCTGGCCCTCCCCCGGCGGTGGCACTGACCCGCCTGGTGCAGCACCCGATAGAAGCTGCTCTCTGAACCAATAAAGAGCTTTTGATCGGACAGTGCCGGCACGATCTGCCCTGGCGGCAGCGCGGCGTACTCCGGCTGGTTGCACGTCAGCAGGATTCGCTGGCGCTCTTCCTCGCTCAGGCGGTGACCCACCAGGCGAGCACTGCCTTTACGGCGATCCACGCCGTCCCCATCACCCAGGAAGGCCTTCCGCCAGCGTTTGAGGGTGCGCAGGCAGATGCCGATCACACCACAGGCCCTCACCAGGCCGGCGCCCGCAGCATTGGCCTCCCCGATCAGCTCGATCACCTTCCGCCGGTGCACGGCGCTGGTCAGCCTTCCGCGTCCTCCGAACAGAAGGCATCCCACTTTTTTTGCAGCACCAGCAAAGCCGCCATCTCCGCCATGGCCTTCTCCTTGCGCTGCAGTTCCTTTCTGAGGGCTTTGATCTCCCGCTGGTCCTGGGCGCGGAGCTTCTCGAGCTCCTTCTGTTCGGCCATCGTCAGCACCGGCTTGGCGTTGGCATCCTGGGCCGCCTGCCGCCAACGGCTCACCTGCTCAGGGAACAGGCCCCGCTCGCGGCAGTAGGCGCTGAGTTCGGTGGCATTGAGCCCGGCGCTTTCCAGCACCACCGTGAACTTGTCGGCGGCGTTCCAGCCCTCTGGTTCCTTCTCGGATGCCGGCACCACCTCTCCCTGCAACCGCCAGGCCTTCCTCCATTTGTAGAGGGTCATCACGTGAATGCCCAGCTCCTCTGAAATCCGGGCCACGCTCTGCCTGTGGGGCGGGTGCATCCGTCTCCTCACATCAGCCTTAACGGCCTCGCTGTATCGGCGCATTGGTCATGTCCTCAAGCCCCCGGATGGATGGATCAAAGGGGTGACATCTTTCCTGAAACCGGGGGCCATCGGCAACGGTGACTTCACGCTCTGATTCCTGTTGCAGGTTGAGCTGCAGGGCCAGATGTTCAGGAATACAGAGCATCAGCGCACCGCTATTAGCCAAGGCCTGAGCTGAGATCGGCTGTAGATCTGGCTCCCTGGGGTTGCTCAGTTCAATGGTGGCGTGCACGTAGCCCATCGATCACGCATGGGGGTGGGGTCTCGATCAACCCTATCGGCGATCCCACATCCTGAAATCCGTGGGATCACGGAAGAGCCTCCAAGGGGAAGCTCCCCCCTGAGCCGCCAGGCTCCCCCGCCCGAACAAACCACTCAGCCTCTTGCTGCCCGCAAAGCCCGCTTCCACCAAGCACTGCAGGAACTGCAGCCTAAAGAACCCTTGTCCAGAAGGACCAACCCTGAGCACCCGCTCGGCCTCGGCAGCGGCGATCCCAAGAATCGCCAACCAGCACATTCGTTGGCATTATTGGGCTTGGCATTGGCTGCCTATCAAGGTTTTGCGTCTGCGCTGGAGCGCCTGCGGCTCACGGCAGCCGATGGCGCCATGTTGGTAGCCCTGGCCAGCCACCAGGGCCGGCAGGAGTTGTTTTTGCGGCGGCGCCCAGAGGCCCTGGATGCCCTGCGCACCGTGGCTCTCGTGGAGAGCAGCGAGAGCTCGAATCGCCTTGAGGGCATCGCTGTGCCCCGGGCGCGGGTGGAGCGGCTGGTGCTCAAGGGTGCCGAGATGCGCAACCGCTCGGAGCAGGAGGTGGCTGGTTATCGCGACGCTCTGGCCCTGATCAATGAGAACGCCGCGGAGATGCCCCTGGAGCCGCGCTTGCTGTTGCAGCTGCATCAACGGCTCACCAGCTATTCGACCGGCCGGGGCGGGGTGTGGAAGAGCACCAACAATGAAATCCAGGAGCGCGACGCCAACGGACAGGTGTTGCGGGTGCGGTTTCGCTGCCTCGATGCAGTGGCTGTGCCGCAGGCGATGGATCTCCTCATGGCCGAGATCAGATCGGCCCTGGTGCGACGCGGCAACGACGAACTGCTCTGGATCCCGCTCGCCCTGCTCGACTTCCTCTGCATTCATCCGTTCACGGATGGCAATGGGCGCGTTGGCTGGTTGCTCACCCTGCTGCTGCTCTACCGCAGCGACTGGATTCTGGGCCGCTACATCAGCCTGGAGCGGTTGGTGGAAGACGCCCGCGCCGGCTACTACGAAAGCCTGGAGGCCTCGTCCATCGGTTGGCATGGACAGCAGCATGACCCGCTGCCGTGGTGCCGCTACCTGTGGGGCGTGCTGCTGCGGGGCTACCGGGAGTTTGAGCAGCGCATCGATGCATTGGCGCATGTTCGCCAGAGCGAGGGCCTGGCGGTGCCACGGGCTGAGAAGCGTCAGCTGGTGCGCGAGGCCTGCCTGCGCCAACTGCTGCCCTTCCCCGTGAGCTCCATTGAGCAGGACTGTCCTGGCATCAGCCGCGAATTGATCCGCCAGGTGCTGCAGAAGCTGGCGGATGAAGGCCTGATGCAACTGGAGGGCCGCGGCCGGGCGGCGCGCTGGGTGCCGCTGATGGCTGCCGAGAGCGAATGACCACGAAGCCGCCGGGCTGGCCGCCAACTCCTGAAAGCAGCGTCCGGCCTTCTGTACAGCTTGTAGTGAACCTTGACAGCTGTTTGCACCGCTTTCGACGTTGAGCAGCGCAGCCACCGTTGGGGCTCCCCCCTGAGCCACCTGGCGCCCCAGCCCCGAAGGTGCCAGTCTTCAATCAGCTCGATTAGCCTGAAGGAGCAATTCACGAGGCCATGTGACCACTTCGGTCAACCTGGACCCAGCAGTGGTGGTACGGTTGGACCACCTTGCTCAGGTAACGGGCCCGGGCCAAGGCCACTGTTCTTCATAAGCTGATCGTGCAGGGCCTCGACGACCTTGAAGATGCCGTTCTGGGCGCTGAGGCTCTGAACCGCATCCGCGAGGGCAAAGAGAAGACCTACAGCCTCAATGAGGTGATCACAGAGATTGGCCTGGAAGCTTCGGATCTCTGACACTTCCAAGCGGCAGCTCCGGTGACTTTCAGGAAAGTTGTCACTCCTTGGCTGCCATTCAGGCGGCCTTGATTAAGGGTAGCGCCAGGACCGGATCGGGCTCTTCTGTTGGCTTGTTTATCCACACTTCTGCCGGTTGACTCCAGCAGCGGGTGGCACCGCTCCAGCGCGTTGGATTGGCACGGCGGGCGGCCTCGTAGACATCAGTGCGCTGCTGGCAAATGGCCTTGGCAGCTCCACTGTGGCGCTGGTGGGGCGTCACGAATTTGATCGCGCTGTGGTGGTGCCGGTGGTTGTACCAATCCACAAATGCTGCCACCCATTCACAGGCCTCCTCTTTGTTGGCGAATGGCCGGCTGGGGTAGTCGGGGCGGTATTTGACCGTACGGAAAAGGGATTCCGAGTATGGGTTGTCGTTTGAGACCCTTGGCCGGGAGAAGGATCTGAGCACGCCCATCTCCTCGAGCCGTGATTCCAGCGTCGCCCCGCGCATTGCATTGCCGTTGTCGGCGTGGAGGATTAGTGGCTGCTGCTGGCACTGGCGGCGGCCAAAGCCGTTGGGGCGGTGGTAGCGCTCCTTGAGGCAGGCCCGCTGCACCAGATCCGCGGCGATCTGAGCCGACTCCACCTCGGCCACATCCCAGGCCACCACTTTGCGGCTCCAGACGTCGATCACCAGGTAGAGGTAGAGCCACACACCCCGCACCGTGGTCGGCAGGAAGCTGATGTCCCAGCTCCAAACCTGGTTCGGGCCATCCGCCCTGAGGCGCGGCACCGAGCGCGGTTCTTGAGGCAGCCTGGCCCTCCCCCGGCGGTGGCACTGACCCGCCTGGTGCAGCACCCGATAGAAGCTGCTCTCTGAACCAATAAAGAGCTTTTGATCGGACAGTGCCGGCACGATCTGCCCTGGCGGCAGCGCGGCGTACTCCGGCTGGTTGCACGTCAGCAGGATTCGCTGGCGCTCTTCCTCGCTCAGGCGGTGACCCACCAGCCGAGCACTGCCTTTACGGCGATCCACGCCGTCCCCATCACCCAGGAAGGCCTTCCGCCAGCGTTTGAGGGTGCGCAGGCAGATGCCGATCACACCACAGGCCCTCACCAGGCCGGCGCCCGCAGCATTGGCCTCCCCGATCAGCTCGATCACCTTCCGCCGGTGCACGGCGCTGGTCAGCCTTCCTCTTCCTCCGAACAGAAGGCATCCCACTTTTTTTGCAGCACCAGCAAAGCCGCCATCTCCGCCATGGCCTTCTCCTTGCGCTGCAGCTCCTTTCTGAGGGCTTTGATCTCCCGCTGGTCCTGGGCGCGGAGCTTCTCGAGCTCCTTCTGTTCGGCCATCGTCAGCACCGGCTTGGCGTTGGCATCCTGGGCCGCCTGCCGCCAACGGCTCACCTGCTCAGGGAACAGGCCCCGCTCGCGGCAGTAGGCGCTGAGTTCGGTGGCATTGAGCCCGGCGCTTTCCAGCACCACCGTGAACTTGTCGGCGGCGTTCCAGCCCTCTGGTTCCTTCTCGGATGCCGGCACCACCTCTCCCTGCAACCGCCAGGCCTTCCTCCATTTGTAGAGGGTCATCACGTGAATGCCCAGCTCCTCTGAAATCCGGGCCACGCTCTGCCTGTGGGGCGGGTGCATCCGTCTCCTCACATCAGCCTTAACGGCCTCGCTGTATCGGCGCATTGGTCATGTCCTCAAGCCCCCGGATGGATGGATCAAAGGGGTGACATCTTTCCTGAAACCGGGGGCTCCATGAGCAGCAATCTGGGCTTCAGCGCTCGGGAGCTCCGCGCGATCCAGCGGCTGGTTCAGCTCAACAGCGTTACGCTGCTTAAAGCATGTCGGGAGTTCCTTGGCTAACCCCGGCGAACGCATCACCCACGTGCACTGCACGGACGACGCGCTGGTGGTTTCGCTGGCGGCCGGGCGCTCGATTTCCGACCCCCTGGCCTGGTATCCCCGTCTGCTGCATGCCACGGCGGCAGAGCGTGACGCCTGGACACTCGCGGGCGCTGGCTACGGCATCAACTGGCCCAGCCTCGATGAGGACCTGAGCGTGGCCGGCCTGCTGCGCGGCGCTCCAGCACCCCGTCAGGCCTTGCCGCTCGCTTGAGCCACCAACAACCCTCTGCACCACCAGCCCGGACGCACCACCACACCAAATCTGGGGTCTCCACCTCCTCAATCCGTAAGCCACTTGGAGGGGCGATCCTGCAGATCGTCGATCCCAAGGTGAGTGAGCGGCAGATGGCGCTCGACCTCGGCCAGCACTGCCCAAGCTGCCCACCGAGGGGGATGCGCCCTGCGCGATTTTGGTGTTTGCGGCGATGCTGCCCTGGCAATTTTTCTCCGCAGCGCTGAGCAGCTGCTCCGACCGCCTGATCGCCAACAGCAACCTGCTCACCTAGCCGAAGGCTGATCGTGCTGGCATCGGCGGTGATCACCAGCTTTGTGGATTTTCTGATCTCGTTTGTGATCCTGGCCGGGTTGATGCTCTGGTATCAAACCGGCCTATAGCTGGCCAGCCTGAATGTGCAATACCGGGATTTTCGCTATGTGGTGCCGTTTCTGGTGCAGTTCGGGTTGTATGCGAGCCCGGTGGGCTTTTCCAGCCCGATCGTGCCCGAGAAATGGCAGCTGCTCTATGCGCTCAACCCGATGGTGGGCGTGATCGAGGGGTTCCGCTGGGCGATCATCGGGCAAGGGGCCTTCATCAACCCCATGGGCTTCTGGCTGTCGATGGCGATCGTGGCGCTGCTGGCGATCACCGGTGTGCGCCAGTTCCGGCGCATGGAGAAGCGCTTTGCAGACGTGATCTGAGCGGTCGCGACCCGACCGACTCCCACCGAGGTGCGTCAATTGAGGCTAGCATCGCTTCAAATGATCCCGCCTGAGCGCTACGGCCATGGCTCCTGCGATCCCCGCCCCAGCGCGCGACGCGGCCCAAGAGGCAGACCTGGGCCAATCCTTCTGGCAAAGAGCGACCGAGCTCGGCGGCCTGGATGAGCATCAGCGCCTGGCTGCGATTGAGCAGGGCTGGAGCAGCAGCTGGCTGGCGGCCTTGCGCCAGAACCTGCACCTCAAGCCTTCGGAGTTAGAGCCACTGGTGGCTCTTTCGGAAGCCACGATGGCGCGCCGCACTCGCGAGCAGGCGGCCCTGGATCTGGTGGCCTCCGAGCGTCTGGACCGACTGATGCAGGTAGTGAGCCAAGCCTATGGCGTGTTTGAGCAGCCAGGCAGCACGGAGGCCTGGCTGAAGGCGCCCCACCCGCTGCTGCATCAAGCCAGCCCACTGCGGCATTGCCGCACGGCGATCGGCGCTGGCCAGGTGCGGCGCCTGCTGCAGGCGCTGGAGCAGGGCGCCCCGGTGTGAACCAGGGTGTGATTCGTGCCTGGCGGCTGAGCAAGGCACGCTACGCCGGTGATCTCACGGGCCAGGGAGCGGCGCGCGAAGGCCAGCGCTGGAACCAGCCGGGCCAGCGGGCGGTGTACTTGGGACTGACACCCGAAATCACCGTGCTGGAGGTGCTGGTGCATCTCAACGGGGTGCTCACCGCCCCTCTGGTGTTGAGTGCCTATGAGGTGCCCGATCGTTCAGACCTGATCACCAAAGCCGATCCCGCAGCATTGCCTGAGGGCTGGGACGCCATCCCCCATGGCCAGGCCAGCGCCGCCTTTGGTGGCGACTGGCTGCGGGAGGGCCAGCAGCTGGGCTTGGTGCTGCCCTCGGTGGTGGTGCCGCAGGCGCGCAACCTGCTGCTCAATCCCCTGCACCCAGCCATGGAGCAGGTGGCACTGGTGCACCAGGAGCCCTTCCAGCTGGATACAAGGCTGGCCTGAAAACGGATGACGCTCCACCCTGGGCCGTCAGGTTGCCCAGCCAGAACAACCCCCTGGGCCGCCGCCGCCAAGCGAGTGCCCAGCTCCACCAGCCCCCGCACGACCTTCAGCCCCCAGATTCTCGCCCCCGCGTGTCCGGCGACAATCAAGTTGACCGGCGCTTTGCCTCAATAAACTGTTACCACTTTTGCTAGTCGCCTGGTAACACTGGGATCCGTCCGTCCAGTGGCCTGCCATCAAGCTTGAGGTCGGCTCCAGAGGAGTTCACGCGAACGATCAGCCATCGTGTTGCTCAGCGTTACCGCAGCGCCAACGGCATCGTTCTCGTTTCCGGCACTCAGGCCCTAGGGGTCAGTGTCGGGACCGCCCCCACTGGGAGGGCCCGGCCTCGGACCCCGCCCGGGGGCCGGCCGCACCAACGCAACGGATCGATCGGGAGCCCTGCGATTCGGTGCCCGTCCCCTACGACTCGACTTCATCGCCTTGCCGCTCATCGCTGCCTGCCATCTCCGCCTCAATGCGCCGCAGCCGGTGCCCGCGCAGACGGCGCTGCAACGTTCGCATCTGGCGGCTTCCTGGGATCGCCGCTGGCTCGCCTGGTCGACACCCGGTCCTATCCATTGATGCAACAAATTTACCCAGGTAACTTCCGCAATGATGCAATGCGCCGGTCGGCGACAAGCTCGTTGGCGCGGCTTCACCCTGAGCCACCGCACCACCTCCACCCCCAACCCTTGACCTCCCCACCCCTTCAGGTTCGCCACTACACCCCCGAAAGTCCCCTGGCGCATCCCGCCATGCTCTGGGCCGGCCGCGAACTGGCCTGGCGGCTGGCGGTGCTGTGGGCCCTGATCAACCCGCTGGCCAACACGGTGGTGTGGCTGTTCCTCACCGGCAGCAAGGTGGTGCAGGTGGCACCCACGCCGGTGCCCTATCCGGTGTTTGTGTTCACCGGCACGCTGCTGTGGTCGACCCTGATCGATGCGCTCAATGCGCCGCTGCAGGTGGTGAGCGTCAATAAGGCACTGCTGGCCAAGATCAACTTCCCCCGGGAAGCGCTGATCGTGAGCGGCGTCTACCAGACGCTGTACGACGCCGCCATCAAGCTCCGCATCCCGCTGATCACCCAGTTCTGATGGTTGTGAGCCCGGTGGTTTTTCCGCTGGCGGCCCCAACAAGCTGCCCGTTCTGGAATGCCGAACCTTCGCATCGAGCTGGCCGGCCGCAGAGCAGCGCGGATGTGGAAATCAGGAATGATGAGTTCTGGGTGGTGAAGGCTATCAGCATTGATTGCGCGGCGGGGCTTGCCATGAGATACGAAGCCTGACATGAAGGTCTGATAAGTTTGACAGGAAGAGTGTGGGCAGTAGTTTTATGAAGCGGCTGATTTTTCATGTTGGGTGGCCTGAAACTGGAATGACATCAATTCAGTCGACTTTGTTTTGGGCACCTCAAAAAATACGATCAGCCCTTGCGTTGAGGCGACTATAGCTTATAATTTGGACAGTTAATTGCATCCCTGGTATGGGCCAAAGAGGCTTCTGGGACGAGCAGCATAGGGTTCCAAAGCTCAAAACTAAAAAGCCTGTTCTTGAGCGACTCTCCGAATCGATTCCTTGGGAATCATTTCGCCCACTGCTCGAAAAAGGTTATGCGCAAGAGCGCAAAAGCAATGCTGGTCGGCGGAGAATTGATCCGCTGATCCTCTTCAAAATGCTGGTGCTTCAACAGCTTTTCAATTTGAGCGATGATGAAACTGAATTCCAGGTAAATGATCGCCGTTCTTTTGAAGAGTTTGTTGGCTTAGGCGTAATGAACGATATTCCCGATGCTACTACTCTCGCCTTTTTTCGAGAAAGGCTTCGCAAGGCCGGAGTGATCGAAGAGCTATTTGAAAAGTTTGAGTCATATCTTCGGTCCCAAGGTCTCGAAGCCCGTGGCGGTCAGATCATTGATGCAACGCTAGTACCAGTTCCAAGGCAGCGAAATAGCAGAGAAGACAACAAGGAGATCAAAGAGAATCGCATGCCTGAAGGCTGGGACGAAAACCCAGACCGATTGCAGCAGAAGGACTTGGATGTGCGATGGGTTAAAAAGAACGGCATCAATCACTACGGCTACAAGAACAATATCTGTATCGACGTGGAACATGGATTTATCAGGCGCTATGCCGTGACACCGGCCAATATCCATGACAGTCAGATGCTACCAATGCTTCTCGATCCTGAGAACACAGATGATTATGTTTGGGCAGATTCTGCCTATGCAGGTGAGTGCTTTGAAAACCTACTGAATCTTGGCGGTTTTGAAAGTTGCATTCACGAAAAAGGCAGCCGCAATCACCCGCTAAGCGACGCAGCCAAAGAGCGTAACCGTATTAAATCAGCAATAAGAGCTTGTGTGGAACATGTTTTTGGCTGCATGACCATGTCTATGGGTGGCAAGATGACTAAAAAGATTGGACTTGAGAGAAACAAAGCATGGTGGGGTCTCAAGAACCTGACATTCAACTTCCTGCGATATCTTCTAAGGAAGGATCGTGGGCTTGCACTCGCATGAGCAATAATTAGTACGAAGCTGCTTGAGTCAATTCAGCCATTTTGATGTACAATATATTAGACCCTTTGGCGCCGCAAGGCGTTTTTTTGCAAGCTTCTGTAGGCGTGAAATTCTTGATTTTTCGAGGTTCCCTTTTGGAGTCCACCGAAGAAGAGCTTTTGGTTGGTGACGTTGGATATAAATTGCGGTAATCAATTGACCCTGGCGGCTTTTGTGGATCGCCTTGGAAGTACTGACAGTTACTTCGAGTGGATCATGTTTAAGAGTCAGATGCGGAAGTTGATAACGCAGTGGTGGAGAGCATCTCCTATGCCCTCAAGCACGAACTGGATCCCCAGGATGATGTCGTGACTCTG
This sequence comes from Synechococcus sp. CBW1108, assembly GCF_015840335.1. Lineage (NCBI taxonomy): Bacteria > Bacillati > Cyanobacteriota > Cyanophyceae > Synechococcales > Synechococcaceae > Synechococcus > Synechococcus sp. CBW1108. The sequence continues at coordinate 1,126,236 of NZ_CP060395.1, read as the reverse complement.
AACAGACCCAAGCAGTTGATCAGGCACTTGACATTTTAAAACATCATGGCAGGTAGCGTCGTTCCTCAGCGTTTGACTGTCTCGGAGGGAACCAGGCCTCAGCCCGCCAGCTCGGTGGCTATGTAGGCGAGGAATCGCCGGTGGAGGATGGTGGGTTCGAGGAGGAAAAGAGCTCCTGCTCGAAGCGCGCGATTCTGGCGTCGCTCTCTTGCAACTGCTTCAAGCGCTTCTCGCTCTCGAGCAGCCGCTTCTCGTTCTCGAGCAACCGTTTCTCGCTTTCGAGTGAGCTGATCCTCAAGCGCTCGGTTTCTTGCTCGATGTCGTAGACGGGTCGCCAGTTCAACATCGCCAGTAAGCGCCGCCAGGGCGGCAAGGTGGAGACATAGTCCGATCTGGTCAGCTGTTTTGAGGCGGCTGAAGCGGAGGAGGTTTTCATCGCCGAAGTTCGATGTGAACGAGATCAGCAGGAGTAGCGCACCGGCCAGAAGGGTTGACCAGCCCTGACGATCCAACAGCCGGGGCCGCGGCGGCAAACCAGTCAGCGCTGGGGAGGTTTCAGATTGCATCAGCGTAACGAGAGCGCGCCAGGTGCGATCTCTCGATAGTACGTCAGTATTGCAGGCGAGACCTCCGTGTTTCCACGGTTTCTGCAATCTGCAGCGCAGCAAGTGCCCTGGAGTCTGCGCCCGTAGTGATCTCAACGACGTTGCCTGGAGGTCCCCTTGGGGCTGGCCCGGCAACGCGGGAGGGCAACTGGATCCAGCTAGGCCAGGCCCACGCGTTACTGCCGTTCGCCCGAGGGAGCATCGCCCAGAGGGCTTGTGAACCAATAGCAGTTGGTCTCAGCCTGAATATCTCAACTGAGCTACTCAGCTCTGGAACCTGCCCAGGCCCCAGGGTTCCAGCAGGGCCTTGTTTTCCGCCTTGGCTGATCCGCTGATCACTCCTGCCAGCAGCTGGGCGGTGATCGCCGCCAGCAACACGCCGTTGCGGTGGTGGCCGGTGGCCAGCCATAGCCCCGGGATGCCGCTTTCACCCAGCAGCGGCCCCTGGTCTGGAGTGCAGGGCCGGAAGCCCCACCAGCGCTCCATCGGTGGCCAGCTGGCCGCTTCCGGCAGCAGGGCTTCGAGGCCCTCCTGCAGCTGGCGTTGGCCAGCGGGCGACAGCCCCTCGCTGAAGCCCGCCTCCGGTTCACTGGTGGCGCCCACCACCAGCAGGCCATCGGTCCGGGGCACCAGGTAGGTGCCGGGGCCGAAGATCACCCGCTGCAGGGCCTGGCGTGGCGCCTGCAGCGACAGCATCTGGCCCTTCACCGGAAACACCGGCAGCTCGCCCAGCAGCCGGGCGCTCCAGGCGCCGCAGGCCAACACCGCCTGCTCGGCCGGCAGCCCCTGCTCTTCGCCTGCGGCCGTGCGCAGCCGCACCCCGGCCAGGGCGCCGTCGCCGCTGCGCTCGAGGGCCAGCACCTCGTCCCCCTCCTGGAAACTCACCCCCATCCCCACGCAGGCCCGCTCCAAGGCCCGCATCAGTTGGCGGCGGTTGTCGATCTGGCCGTCCTGGCTAAACAGCAGCCCGGCTTGCCAGCTTGGGCCGATGCCCGGCACCTCCCGCTCCAGGCTCGCCCGCCCCAGGGGTTCGCCCCAGGCGGCGGTGGGGTAGGCGTCCCGTTCGGCGCTGCTGCGGAAGGGCACCACGATTCCGCAGGGGCGCAGGCCACAGGCCAGGCCGCTGTCGGCCTCGATCTGCTTCACCCAGGCGGGGATGCGCGCCAGGCTGGCCTGGCCCAGGGCGAGCATTGCGCCGCCGAGTCCCTCGGCGTGGGGCGCCAGCATGCCGGCGGCCACAAAGCCCGCCGCTTCGCTGCGGCGCCGGCTGAGCACCTGGACGCGGCGGCCGCGCCGGGCCAGTTGGTGGGCAATGGCCAAGCCGATCAGCCCACCGCCCAACACCAGCACCCGCACCGGCTCGCGGCTTGGCGGCTGGTTGGGGGGGCCGGTCATCGCTTATGCCCGGGGCTTCAGGGTGATGATGGCAGGCCATTGCAGCCCCACCAGCGATGGCCAGCTGGGCGATTCACCTCGAGCTCGAGATCAGCTACCGCGATGCGGAGGGCATCGCCAGCTGCCGCAGGATCGTTGTCAAGACAGTGCAACTCGATGCCGATGGCCAGCCGGCCCGGCTAGCGGCCCATTGCAGCTTGAGCGGCAGTTTCCAGGAGTTCCTTACTGAACGAATCGAGAGCTGCCTTGACCTGTCCACCGGTTTGCCGGTCGCAGACCTGCCAGCTCTGGTGCGCCAGCGCTATTCCCAGAGCCGGGCGGGTCGACTCGATGCCCTGCGCCGCCTGCTGGGTGCGGAACTCACCGTGCTGCTGAGCATGGGCCAGGCCGATGGTCTCTTCCAACATCGCGAGAAGCAGTTGATTGCCGCCTACCTCTGCACCCGCCAGGCAGAGCTCCAGCCTGCCGAAGCCTTCAGCCCTGCCCAACTGGCCAGCCAGCTGGCCTGGCTGGAGCGGCCCTCCGCCGAGGAGTTTGGAGCGGCTGTTGAGGTCCTGGCGGCAGCCGAAGCCCCGTTGCGGGCAGAACTCTTTGCCACCTGCCTGGCGGTGGCCGACGTGCGGGCAGCCCGCGAGGGTGGGGAGCAGCCCGCCCTCGATCAGCTCGAGGCCAGCTGGTTTGGTGCTGACGGCGCCTGAGCCCGGTGCCATTCCATAGGATCAACTTTCTTGGAACCCGGGCATCCATGGCGACAGGGCAAGGCGAGTGGGAAGCCGTGATCGGCCTGGAGACCCACGTGCAGCTGGGCACCGCTAGCAAGATCTTCACCGCGGCCTCCACCGCTTTCGGCGATGCCCCCAACACCCACATCGATCCGGTGGTGTGTGGCCTGCCTGGCACCTTGCCGGTGCTGAATCAGAAGGTGCTCGAGTATGCCGTGAAGGCGGCGATGGCCCTCAATCTGCACATTGCTGAGCACAGCAAATTTGATCGCAAGCAATATTTCTATCCCGACCTCCCCAAGAACTACCAGATCTCCCAATACGACGAGCCGATCGCTGAAGATGGCTGGATCGAGGTGGAAGTGGCCGAAAAGGGCAAGGACACCTACCTCAAAAAGATCGGTATCGAGCGCCTGCACATGGAGGAGGACGCCGGCAAGCTGGTGCATGCCGGCAGCGATCGCCTGGCGGGCTCCAGCTATTCGCTGGTGGATTACAACCGCGCCGGCGTGGCCCTGGCCGAGATCGTCAGCAAGCCGGATCTGCGCACCGGCCGCGAGGCTGCGGAATATGCCTCCGAGATTCGCCGGATCATGCGCTATCTGGGCGTCAGCGACGGCAACATGCAGGAGGGTTCCCTGCGCTGCGATGTGAACATCTCGGTGCGGCTTGGCCCCGATGCGCCCTTCGGTACGAAGGTGGAGATCAAGAACATGAACTCCTTCTCCGCGATCCAGAAGGCGATCGATTTCGAGATCCAGCGCCAGATCAAGGCCTATGAAACCGGTGAGCCGGTGGTGCAGGAAACCCGCCTCTGGGACGAGAGCAAGCAGCTCACCAAGAGCATGCGCTCCAAGGAGGGCGCCAGCGACTACCGCTACTTCCCCGATCCCGATCTCGGCCCGATTGAGGTGAGCGAGACCCAGCGTGAGGCCTGGCGGGCCGAACTGCCCGAGTTGCCCGCCGCCAAGCGCCACCGCTACGCCGACCAGCTGGGCCTCTCGATCTATGACGCCCGAGTGCTCACCGAAGAGCGGTCGATGGCCGCCTATTTCGAGGCGGTTGTGGCGGCTGGCGCCGATGCCAAGGCCGCTGCCAACTGGATCAGCGGCGACATCGCCGCCTACGTCAATGCCAACAAGCTCCCGATCGCTGCGTTGCCCCTCCGCCCTGAGCAGCTGGCCGAGATGGTGCAGCTGATCGAGGGCGGCGTGATCAGCGGCAAGATCGCCAAGGAGATCCTGCCGGAGCTGCTGGAGCAGGGAGGATCTGCCAAGGCGATCGTGGAGCAGCGCGGCCTGGGCATGATCAGCGACCCAACAGCGATCACGGCGGTTGTGGCCGAGCTGCTGGCCGCCCACCCCGCGGAAGTGGACGCCTTCCGCGGCGGCAAAACTAAGCTCCAGGGCTTCTTTGTGGGCCAGCTGATGAAGCGCACTGGCGGCAAGGTGGACCCGAAGCTGGCTAACCAGATCCTCAATCAAATGCTGGGGGGGTGAGCGACGCCAAAGTGATCACGGTGTACCCAACCGACCAACACACTCTTCGCTGACCCGCTGACCCTGCCTGATCAGCTGCGGAGCATGTGCTGCATCCGCTAAAATTGCAGCACAACGAGAGGCGTGGGTGAAAGAGCTCAACATTCGTGAGATGCGTGCCAGTCTCGGCCAGCTGGCCGAGTTGGTTGCTGCGGAGGGTGAGTTGGTCATCCGTCGGCGAGGCGAGCCGATCGCGCGGGTTCTGCCTATGACGCAGCAACGCCGGCCCCCCGACCATGCCGACCTTCGCCAACGTATGCCGTTGTTAGAGACTGCTTCAGCGGATCTGATCCGCGTTGACCGTGATGAGCGCTGAGCAACGTGCCTATCTCGATACCAGCGCGCTGGCGAAGTGGTTTCTCAACGAGCCTGGTTCTGAGGCTTTTGTCGCTTTTCTACAGGGGCTCGGTTCAGCTGTAATCAGCAGCCTCACAGTAACTGAGATGCGTTCCTTGCTGAGCCGGCGGCGGCGCATGGGAGATCTTTCGGTTGAGCTCGAGTCTGTGCTGTTTGCAGCCCTTCTCGACGATATCGATCGAGGCTGGCTGCAACGCTATCCGCTGGATGATGCACGTTTTGACGAAGCAACAAATCTGATCTCGCGTTATCCGGAATATCCCCTACGCACACTGGACGCCCTGCATCTCACGATGGCGGCTGATCTGGGAGTTTCTATTCTCGCGACTGCCGATGGAGTTATGGCTGATGCCGCCATGAGTATGGGTATGCAGGTAGTGCGGTTTTGAAAGCGCAATTCAACCGTTTGCTGGAAGTTCAGGGCGATGGCCTGTTGGGGTTCCACACAGTTCCCTGCGGAAACTGCCCCCTAACTGCCCCCTAACTGACACCTTCCCACCCCTCACCATGACCTGCCTGAGATGGTCGACGTTCTGGTCAAAGTGGAGGACGTGAACTAGCGGTTCTGCGGCAGCCCCCAGCGTTCGCTCTGGTATGGCCTGCAGGACCTAGTGTTTAGTCCCGCAAATAACTGATAGAATATGAAGTGTCTCCCGGGGGAGTCTTTCCATGGCCGTCGGCCGTCCGATGCCGCCGCTGGTCCTCACAGGGGACGAAGTTCAGCAGTTGCAGGCCCTTGCCCATTCCCGATCCCTGCCGCATTCGATCGTGCAGCGCGCCCAGATCGTGTTGGCCTGCGGCGCTGGTGAAACCAACACCGCTATCGCCAGACGGATGGGCCTGACCGGAATGACCGTTGGCAAATGGCGCAAGCGATATCGGGAGCTGGGCTTGGAAGGTCTGCACGACGAGCTCCGCCCCGGCCGGCCGCGCACCTACGAGGACGACAAGGTGGCCGAGGTGATCAACCGGGCCCTGCAGACCAAGCCCGCCGATGGCAGCACCCAGTGGTCAGCGCGTTCTCTGGCAGCCGCCACAGGAATTTCAAAAACCACCGTTCACCGCTGGCTGCAGACCTTCTCGGTCCAGCCGCATCGGCAGAAGCATTTCAAATTGCCGACCGATCCGTTCTTTGTTGAGAAGGTCCGCGACATCGTTGGCCTGTACCTGAATCCACCCGAGAACGCTGTCGTGCTCTGCGTTGATGAGAAGACGCAGATCCAGGCCCTAGACCGCACTCAGCCGCTGTTGCCCATGGGCCTGGGCTACGTGGAAGGTGTGACGCATGACTACATCCGCCACGGCACCACCACCCTGTTCGCCGCACTGGATGTGGCCACCGGTGCGGTAATCGCCGAATGCAAGCCCAGGCACCGGCACCAGGAGTTCCTCAGCTTCTTGCGAAGGATCGACAAGGAGGTGCCCAAGGAGCTCGATCTGCACCTGATCGTCGACAACTACTGCACTCACAAGCACACCAAAGTGAAGGCCTGGCTGGCGCAGCGGCCTCGTTTCCACGTCCACTACACCCCCACCTACGCCTCCTGGCTCAACCAGGTGGAGCGATGGTTTGGGATCATCACCCAGAAGGCGATTCGGCGCGGCAGCTTCTCGAGCGTCAAAGAGCTGATCAACAAGATCGAGCAGTTCGTGGCGGCCTACGACAAGACCAAGGTGCCGTTCAAGTGGACCGCCCACGCCGACTCAATCCTGGAGAAGCTCCAGCGACTTTGCTCGCAAATCTCCGGGACGGCACACTAGGCCTTGACCTGCCTTTCTCTATGCGCAATGCCTCGTTCCCCCCCTCTGATTTGCAACTGTGCAGGAGTCTGTACAGCTGTACAGATTCAGGGAGGCGCCCCAGCCGGAACGAACCCCGAGGCCGCTAGCCCCTGCACCCCCGCGACCATCGCCCCGTTCTGGACGAACACTCGCGCCTGGTGTACCGGCTGGCGATGCCGATCCTTATCAAGCGGATGAGTGCCTGAACCCACGCCAGCCGAGACAGCCACCGCTAATTTGGTTATCTAACCAACTCTTCATGGAATGCGCAGTCTCAACGTGGCGCAGGCCAAGGCTCAGCTTTCGGCTCTCTTGGTTGCCGTGGAAGCAGGTGAAGACGTGGAGATCACCCGGGCGACCGAGCAGCCTGCGGCGGGCTTTGATCTGGAAGCTTTTTTGGCTGCCACGAGGGCCCAACCCCTACACAACACGAGGGCCCAACCCCTACACAAAGGGAGTGATTTCGCCAGCATGCGAGAGGGAGCTCGCTATTGAGGCGCCTTTACCTCGACACCTCCCTGCCGCTGACAGCCGAGGATTTCGAGGTAGCCGCCCGGTTTTGTCTGACTCAAGGGCCCCCTCTGCGGGCAGGGGATGCGCTGCATCTGGCTCTCTGCCAACGGCTGAACCTGCAAATGGCCAGCTTTGACCGCGGCCTGTGCAAGGCCGCTGCCCATCACAAAGTCGCTCACGAGCAGCTCCTGATCTGACCCCGCTGTCGAAGCGCCCCCCCTGTTTTGCAACTGTGCAGGAATCTGTACAAGCTGTACAGATTCAGGGAGGCGCCCAAATTGTCATGGCGGTTGGCTTCCCCCTGAGCCGCCAACGCCCTATTGCTTCTGACCGATGTGATCTAGTCCCCCATCCATTCCAGGATGCCACTCAGCAGCTTTGCCGCTTCCCTCAGCCGGGCTCGGCTGGGCTCTCCTGGCTCGAGCTGGAATTCGGCGAGGCGAATGAGGCAAGCATATTGTAGTAAAGCTCGTCGATCTCGTCGTTTTTGGCCAGCTCGATCTCGAGTTCCACGGTTCCACTCAAGGCCGAGATCAGCCAGGAGAGCCGCTGACGCCAGGAGAAAGGCCGTGAGGCTCCAACCCAACAGGGTGAGCGGAACCGTCGGGATGGGGATGGAGTTGGAGGAGCCATAAAACCTCAGCAGAGCCGCCAGAGCTAACAGGAAGGTGGTGAGCCCCCGCGGCAGGAGGGCCAGAAAGACAATCTTCGCCGACCCAGGCGAGGGGTGTCCTCTTCAACAGTTCCACCCCTGTCTCAGCGGCGGCAGGCAAGCAACCTGCCGAGCTCGGCGCCGGTGATCGCCAGCTGTCCCAACAGCCTGGCCACCTGCGGCCATCGTCCGGGGTGAACCCGGAGGGGCTTCCCCCTGAGCCGCCAGGCGACCCAGCTCGAACGAACAGGAGTGCGGGCTGCTTTGAGTGCCCAACCATCACCTTCACCGAGCGGATGCTGGCGGCTTTGACCACCGTGATCCGGATGAACGTCAAGGTGGAAGAGATGGCGGGGGCGAGGAGAGACTCCCCCCTGAACCCATGGAGGCAGTTTGGACCGGATCAGACGGCGCTGGTTGCCGTTCTCGCTACGCTGAAATCTCTGCAGGTTTGGGGACATGACCCTCACCACCAGCCGACCCCAAAGCGCACTGCGCTTGCCGTGGGATCTGCGCCTCACGCCGGAGCAGTTTGGGCTGGTGTGCGCCGAGAACCGGGAGGCGGTGCTCGAACTCGATGCGGATGGCCGCCTGATTGAGATGACCCCAACAGGCAGCGAAACCGGCTCCCGCAATGGCGAGCTGTTCTTCCAGCTCAAGTTGTACGCCAAGCGAGCGGGGGGCTGGAAGGCGTTCGATAGTTCAACGGGCTTTTGCCTCCCAGATGGATCTGTCTTCAGCCCGGATGCCTCCTTGCTGCACCTCGATCGCTGGCAGGCCCTCAGCCCGGATGAGCGGCGTGGTTTCGCTCCGCTCTGCCCCGATCTGGTGGCGGAACTGGCCAGCCCCAGCGACTCAGGTCCCCGCGGCCTGACGGCCTTGCGCAGCAAGATGGCGGCCTACCAGACCAATGGTGCTCGACTTGGCTGGCTGCTGATTCCCCATGAGCAGGCAGTGGAGGTTTGGCCTGCCAGCGGAGAACCCGAGCGCCGGGAGCTGGTGCAGGTTTTGGAGGCAACTTCTGAGTTCCCTGGGCTGCAGTTGCAGCTGGCCGAAATCTGGGCGGGGTGAGCGCTCAACGTGTGGGCGTCCTGGCTGGCTCAGAACATCTGATTCGCCGCGTCACCCATGCCGCTGATCTGGGCTTACGGGGTGTTTGAGCAGCCAGCCAGCACGGAGGCCTGGCTTAAGGCTCCCCACCCGCTGCTGCATCAAGGGAGCCCGCTGCAGCACTGCCGTACGGCGATCGGCGCCGGCCAGGTGCGGCGTCTGTTGCAATCCCCCATGGCCAGGTCAGCGCTGCCTTTGGTGGCGTCTGGTTGCGGGATGGCCTGCAACTGGGACTTGTGCTGCACTCGGTGGTGGTGCCCCAGGCTCGCAACCTGCTGCTCAACCCCTTACATCCGGCCATGCCACAGGTGGCGCTGGTGCACCAGGAGCCTTTTCGGCTAGATCAACGGCTGGCCTGACGCACTTTCCTTACTCCACGACCGAGCCCGCACCCCCCCCTGTACGAGCGATTCCGATGTGATCTGAACGAAAGCCCTGACACCATCCTTCCCACTTGCTATCGTGATAGCAAGGCAAGCGGAGTGGGGCGTGGCTCAGCTGTTGGTGCGCCAGCTTGATGGGGTCGTGAAGGAGGCCCTGCGCCGCCGAGCTCGGCGGCATGGCCGCAGCATGGAAGAAGAGGCTCGGCTGATCCTGGCCCAAGCTGTAACTAGGGCTTGCTGAATTTCATTCGCGGGTTTTTCGTCCGCGCCAAGGGCCGCGACTCAGCCTGCAGCGCCAAGCGCTGGTGACCTCAATTTTACTCCTAGAAGCTGACTAAGCAGCCCACAGAAGCGCTGGACGGCGCCAGGAGGCGAGCAAATAGAGCATCAGGATGTACACAGAGACAAGAATAGATAATAAGAGGCGCAGTAGCCTGAGAACCTTCTCGGCATTCATCACAAAGAACGCCATCGTGATCACCGTTCTTGATGTTTCAATCAGCTTGGTCATGATCCGATCCAGTCCATATTTCCGTTTGCTCGTTCCGATTCTTCCCTCGATCACGGAACGCTTTCTCAAGTCTGATTTAAAAAGCTCTTGTTGCTCTGCTGTCTGCACCTCGGCCTCTACCTGCTTCTTGCGTGGACGGCCACTGAGTCTGATGTTATTTTCTGCGCAGAACTTCTTGTTGCCTAATGTCATATAGATTGAATCGGCACAGATTCGTGCTGGATAGTACCCTCGCTCTTCCTTGTATTGCTTGGTACGTGCGATCAGGTCGTTGGCTTCATTGTAGTTGTCCCAGCTGATTCGATCCACATCGACAAAGCCATTATCATCTGATATTGAGATCTTCGCACCGAACTCTGTTCGCCTTCCCGCCTTGCCCCTCACGATCGGCCGCACGTGTGGTTTTGACAAATTGACAATCCGATCGTCGATGCGCCGGCTATCAGCGTCATACATCTCCTGCTGCTGCCGGTACAGTTCACTGGTGATCAGCAGCTTGCGGTAGAGCTGGGTTCCAAGCTCCAAAAGCATGGCACCGCAATGGATCATCTGATCAATTGCTCTGAGGTTTCTCCGGATCTCGTTGAGCTGAAAGCGCTTGACTTCACGGATCTCGGCGCATTTGGGCTTTTTCTTCTTGATGATCGCCAGAAACCGATTCCGAGCTTTATCCCGGTTGCAGCGGGGTTTACGATTGATCTTTCCCTGCAACTGCTTGAACAGTTCGTCGATGATCTTCTCAGTGGCCTCTCTCGCTTCGTTGAGCAACCTCAGATCTACTGGGTAGGGAATGTCATCAGGCACGCAGGTTGCATCAAGAATCAGAGTACCCCAGTTACTTTCAGGATCCAACGTTGCAGGCTTCACCCCTAGCGCTTCGTCGATGGCAGCAAGCTGTTGCTCCTCTTCTTGTTCGCTATCATCCTCCTCCGCCGAAACCAGCATCTCTTTAATCATCGCAATGCCATTGGCCTTGGTCATGTCATTGCAGATCTTGATCAGATCAGGGCCAATGCGCTTACGAAAATGCACCATCATCGATGGATCAAACGGGGGCATTGCCTGGTATGCACTCAAGCCAATGAAAAATTGTAGATACGGTGATTCCGTGATCAGCTGAACTGTTTCGCGGTCTGTCACTCCCAGGCGTTGCTGGATGTACAGCGCACCGAACGCCATCTGAAACGGCTTGGCCGGTGCTCCTGTCTTGGCACTGAATTGGGGTGCATACTGGCTTTCCAGCGGCATCCATGGAATCAGGTTACGAAGCAGAAGCCAGCGATTATTAGGATCTAGTTTGCCGCCGAAGGGCGTGTAAAACTCCTCGATCGATAGCTGACCTGCGTGCTGAAAAACGTACATTGGCGTGTCAGCAGATTGTTCTAAGCCAGGAATGGCTCCATTAGGCTCATTTTAACGTGAGACCATCCCTGGAATCAACTGCGGCGCAATGGATATCGGTTCCTCAGCAAGCCCTAACTAGCGACGAGGAGTCCAGCCCGGGCGCCGCAGGGCTCGGCACTCGCATGGCAGCCCTCTTCGCCGATGCCGGGCTGGAAGAACCGATCACCGAGTGGCGCGGGGTGGAAGCCATCTCGGCGCCGTTCGAGGCGTGATCCTGCTGGATACGAATGTGGTGTCGGCGGTGATGCTGCAGTGCCCCGATCCCGCCGTGGTGGCCTGGCTCGATCGGTTGGACCCCAGCCAGGTGTGGCTTCCCAGTGTGGTGGTGTTTGAGTTGCGCTACGGAGCGGCCGTACACCCTGAGGCCAGCCGGCGCCGCAAGCTGGAGCTTGCCCTCAAGCGATTGATTGCCGAGTTGATCCAGGAGCGGATAGCGCCGCTAGACGCGCGCGCCGCGCAGCAGGCCGCCGAGTTGGCGGCGCAGCGCAAGAGGCAGGGCCGGCCCGTGGATCTGCGCGACACCTTGATCGCCGGCATCGCCCTGGCGCACGAGGCCCAACTTGCCACGCGCAACATGCGCCACTTCAGCGACACCACCATCAGCTTGATCAATCCGTTCGCGCCGATGGCGTGACCGATAGAGCCACCCTTAGCTGCCTGGCCACAACGGGAACATCGTTTTCAAATCTACGACTTGCTGGCTGGTTTGTAGGTCATCAGAAAGCCACTTAAAGCCAGGATTAAAACGCAAAAGCAGAAGTAAATCATAATCTTGACGTCTGTCAGCGGGATCGTGATCATCGACTTAAACGCTGAAACTATTAATGCAACTACCAGCACTTTTACTAGCTTTTCCTTGAGGTGATCGAGGCTGCGAATATCGAGGAGGCCGCCGCTGTTATCTGTATCAGAGCCGGCGCGGTAGACATCGATCTCGGAAATCAATAGCTCATAAAGGCCGTAGCCAAAGATCAGGAACGCGACGCCGATTAGGTAGAAGTCGATCCCGGATACCACACTTGCAAGGGCTGTGTTGGCGACTTTCGCGGTATCAGGGGCAAAAAAGAAGAATTTGATTGATTTAAAAATATCCCGCGTGCCAATCTCAAAAGTCAGCAGGGTACTCGCCAGGCTCATCACCACCGGTACGATCGCAATCAGCCGAAAGCGCCAGAGCCCCATTTCCAGCGTCAGTTCGATCTTTTTCTGCAGGCGGCTGCGTCTAGGTGTCGGTTCGGTTGGATTCATGATCAGCAAGTAGTGGATTGCGCTGTTGTGCAGCCGCAGGCGCTTGCCAACGTTTTGCAAGCCTGCGCCGCATCCGTAGGTAGCCAGCTAATATTGACCTAATTGGATTAATATTGGCCTCTAGCTGTGTTCAGATCCTGACCACTTCGCTCGCGGGGCGGGTGCGATATTTGTTGTAGCCCCGTTCCGGTTGAGCGCCTAAGCGCATTTTAAGTAAGGTTACTTTTTCCATTTATGGCCAAGGTTTATGGCCAAAGCAAGCCAGAAAAGGCCTGTCTTTTTGTGCAATCTTTTGGCTGAGAATCAGTTTGAATTTGGTGCTTCCGAAAATCGGCATTTTAATTCGCTTGCCAAATACTGTGTTATTTCGGCTTTGGCGCTCGTCGTATTCGCTATCGCCAATGCATCATTCCTTTTTAATGTGATCGCAAGCGGCAAAGTGGCGCTCATGATCAAAGCTCTCGACGACGCCTTGTTGACCTTGGCTGCTTTCTTTGCGGCATATCAGCTCCGCCAGGCTGCCGGAAACTTTCGCCAAATTGTACAAACTCAGGGTGATGATCTAAGGCTGCTGAACCGTTCAAATAGCAGTTTGCGGCTTGTTTTTGCAAGTCTTGCGGTCATGCTCATATCGCTGGCCATCAGGTTCATTCTTGATTACCCAGCCCTGATGAGTTGGATCAAAGCTGCCTGATCTACCTGCAAGGGCAGATCCGCCGGGTTGCCCCGATTGTCAATCACCACGTCGGCGAGGCCTCGCTTGCGTGCCAGGGGCCACTGGGCCTCGATGCGGGCCCGGCTTCGCTTTCGCCCAGGCCATCGCGCTGGCCCAGCCTTTGCAGCCGCTGGCTTTCGTCGCAGTCCACCAGCCAGATTTCGCTGCACAGCCCTTCCAGGCCCGCTTCAAACAGCAGCGGCACCATCAGCACCACTGCCGGTGCGCTGGCCAACTCCGCCAGAGCCGCTTCAAGGCCGGCCCTCACGATCGGGTGCACCAGCTGCTCCAGCCACTGGCGCTCCTTGCCATCGGCGAAAACGATTCGCCCCAGGGCGGCCCGATCGATCCCTGCCCCCGCTCTGGGCCCGCGCACTACCTTCCCGTAGCGATCCAGCACGGCTGCTGCGCCCATGCTGCCCGGTGCCAGGGCCTGGCGGGCAGGACATCGGCATCGAGAACGGGCAGGCCCCGCTCCTCCAGCAACATGTCCACGCTGCTCTTGCCCGTGGCAATGCCGCCGGTGAGGCCGATGCGGCGCTGCTGGCCTGGGGCGCGTAGCCGGTTCAAGCCGGAAGTCGCCAACCCTGCCGGCCATTGTTCAGGATGGTGATCCCCTGAGACCCTTTTATGCCCCCCACTACTGGTGATCCCCTCCCCTCCTGGAACGAGGGCCCGGCCAAGGAGGCGATCTTCGCTTATATCGCCCGGATCACAGATGTAGGCTCGCCAGACTTCCTGCCGTTGCCTGAACGCATCGCTGTTTTCGACAATGACGGCACCCTCTGGCCGGAGCATCCGCTCCCCTTTCAGGCAGCATTTGCCATAGACGAACTCAGCTCGCGCATTCCCCGGGAGCCGGATCTTGCCGCTGATCCAATGGTGCAGGCCGCCCTGGCTGGCGACCTTGCCAAGCTGCTGGAGGGGCCCGGCTATGAAGGCCTGTTGCAGATCCTGGCCCTCACCCATGCCGGCATGTCCGTTGATGCTTTTCGTAGGACTGTTGAGGCATGGTTGGTGTCGGCCAGGCACCCGCGCTTTGACAGGCCCTACGACTCACTTACCTATTTGCCCATGCAGGAACTCCTGCGCTATCTGCAGGCCAATAACTTCAAAAACTTCATTGTTTCTGGAGGTGGTGTTGACTTCATGCGCGTTTGGGTGGAGCGGGTATATGGCATCCCGCCGGAGCAGGTGGTTGGCTCGACTGCCCGCACCACCTTTGAGCTGGGCGCAGCGGGCCCGGTGCTCACCAAAACCCTGGACTATTTGTTCGTCAATGACAAGGGGGGCAAGCCAGTGGGCATCCATCAGTTCATTGGCCGCCGTCCGACGTTGTGTTGCGGGAACAGTGACGGAGACCATGAGATGTTGCAGTACACCACAATCAATAACCCACGCCCCAGTCTCGGCCTGCTTGTTCACCACACCGACCCCGAGCGCGAATATGCCTATGCCGCCAAATCGACCAGCACCGGAAAGCTCGTTGAGGCCCTTGCAGCCGCCCCCAGCCACGGCTGGTGTGTGGTGGACATGAAGGAAGACTGGAATATGATTTTTGCTCGCGAATAGTTGATGGCACAACCCAGCGTTCCAATCGTTGCTTGCGGCTTGTTTTTTAAGTCTGGCCGTTATGATGGTCTTGCTGGCTCTTCGATTCAATCTTGATTACCCAGGGTTAATGCATTGGATCTGGGCTGCCTGATCTTTGATGGCGCCTGTTCCACATTTCGCCGGAGCATGTGGTTGGCTCGTCCGCCCGCACCACCTTTGAGCTGGGTGCTTAGGGGCCGGTGCTTACCAAAACAAGGACTATCGGTATGTCAATGATAAGGCGACAAGCCAGTTGTCATTCACCAGTATATCGGCTGCCGTTCGGTTTTCTGCTGCGTCAACAGTGACGGAGACCATGGGATGTTGCAGTACGCCACAATCAATAACTCCTGCCCCAGTTTGGGCCTGATTGTTCGCCACACGGCGGTGGCGCACCGGCTGATCAGGGCGATTGAGGTCTGCCTGGCTGCCGCGCCTGGAGCCCCTTTAGTTGTGGGTTGAGGCCCCGCTCGATTTCGGATCCGCCAATGGGCCTGAGCCCGATCTCGCCCTGGTGGCCCGCCGTGACCACGACGACTGGCCCGCCCACCCCAGCGCGGCTGAGACCTCTCTGCTGGGCGCTGCCCGGCTGGCCTTGGCGGCTCAGGCAGCCGGCGGATCTGATCCTGGCGGCCCCGCCGCAGGGCCGAGGGCCGCTGCCACCTGCGCGTTCAGCTGCTCGTCTGTGCCCCGGTTGTCGAGTACCACATCGGCCAGGGCCCGTTTGCGCTCCAGCGGCCACTGGGCGGCCATCCGGGCCCTGGCTTCCGCTTCGCTGAGGCCATTGCGCCGCATAAGCCGCTGCAGCTGTTGGACCTCGTCGCAGTCGACCAGCCATACCTCGCTGCAGAGCTCCTCTAGGCCAACCTCGAGCAACAGCGGGATGACCAGCACCACGGCCGGGGCATCAGCCAGCCGCGCCAGTTCGGCGCTGAAGCATTCCCGCACGATCGGGTGAATCAGCTCTTCCAGCCACTGCCGCTCGTCGGCATCACCAAACACGATCCGGCCGAGAGCGGCCCGATCGATTGCTGCCTCACCGGCACCCTGTTCCGGGGCCAGCACCCGCTCGCCAAAGCGACCCCGCACCGCCCGTGCGCCCGAGCTTCCCGGCGCCAGGGCATCCCGCGCGTAGACGTCTGCATCAAGTACTGGCAACCCCCGGGTCTCCAGCAGCCGCCCCACCGTGCTCTTGCCGCTGGCGATGCCACCGGTGAGGCCGATGCGTCGCTGCTGGCCTCTCCAACGGGGCCGGTTGAGCTGCTCCAGCAGGGGCGGCGGCCCCAGCTGTTCCAGCCGGAACTGGCGGCCGTAGGTGGGGGTGGGCCGTTCGGAGTAAAAGCGGCTCCGGCGCAGCGGGCGCAGCCGCTGCCAGCCATTCAGCAGCCGGCTGCGGGTCCGCAGGGCCAGCCCCAGGGCCGGTTGCAGGCAGCCGGGCGCCGTTGGCCAACCGAGGCTGGAGGTCACCGGTTCGGGTAGTACCCCCCGCAGTAGCCCAGCCAGCGGCGGTCGCAGGACAGCTGGCCAGTCCGCCAGCAGCATGGCCAGGGTGGCGTCCGCCACCTGGCGGTTGCTGGCGGCGGCGACAAATACCGTGGTTTCCACCCACTGGTTGAGCGCCAGCAGCTGCTCGAGGGTGGCCGGCAGATCGGTAATGCCCATCTGGGCTCCCACGTGCCGCCAGAAGCGGAACAGCGCCTGCTGCTCCGCATGGCAGAGCGGTCGCCAGCCGTAGCGCTCCAGCCAGCGGATTGGCTCGGCCACGAAGCCCGAGAGTACATAAAGGAAGTCGATATTGGCGATGGCGTAGTGGCCGTGGATGCGGTTCAGCCGCCTGATCACCGCCCGGCCCTCGGGACTGTCGGGCCCGTGGCGCAGCAGCTCGGCCACCATCAGGCCCGTGTCGTCGTAGCGCTTGCGGGGCCGCTGTTCGAACTCACCGGTTTGACTCAGCAGTGCCGAGATCGAGGGCAGGCAGAAGGTTTTCAGTAGGGCCAGCTCGAGGGCGCGGGTGATGTCCCAGGGAAAGACGCGGCCGGCCAGCCGGTGACACAGCGCCGTCGCTTCGGGATCCAGGGGGGTGAGCGGAGCCACGGCGGTGCCGCCAGGGAGTGTTGCCATCCTGATCGGCCCTGCTGTGGTCATGCGTTCAGGATGGCTCCAGTGGCCCCGGCGCGTTGACCCACCCCTGGCATCCCATCCCCGGCGGCATCACCGCCCCCAGCGGTTTTAGGGCCGCCGCTGTTACGGCTGGCCTCAAGGCCTCCGGCAAGCCCGACCTCTCCTTGCTACAGGCCCCCGAGGGTGCGGTCTGCGCCGGCAGTTTCACCACCTCACTGCTGCGGGCGGCCTGCGTCGATCTCTGCGCCGAGCGATTGCGGGCCTCGGGCGGTCACGCTCGGGCCGTGTTGACCAACTCCGGTCAGGCCAACGCCTGCACTGGCGAGCGTGGTTTGGCCGACAGCCTGGGGGCCACCGCAGCCCTGGCCCAGCGCCTGGGTCTGGCGGCCGAGCAGGTGCTGATCTGCTCCACTGGCGTTATCGGTGTGCCGATCCCGATCGATACGCTCCTGGCGGGCCTCGATCCCCTGGTGGCGGCCCTCAGCCCCGAGGGTGGGGGCGCGGCGGCCCAGGCAATCCTCACCACCGACCTGGTGGACAAGCAAATCGCCCTGGAGGCCAATCTGGACGGCCGCACCGTGCGCATCGGCGGCATGGCCAAGGGCTCGGGGATGATTCACCCCGATATGGCCACGATGCTGGGTTACCTCAGCTGTGATGCGGGCGTGCCGGCCGAGGTGTGGAGCTCCATGGTGCGCCGGGCGGTGGCTTGCTCCTTCAATGCGATCACGGTGGACGGCGACACCAGCACCAACGACACGTTCCTGGCCTTTGCAGCCGGTGAGCCCTTGAGCCCCGAGCTCTTTGATGCCCTGGAGGCCGGCCTGACGGCGGTGTCGCAACACCTGGCCAAGGCGATCGCACGCGACGGTGAGGGCGCCACCTGCCTGCTCGAGGTGCGGGTGGAGGGTACGGCCGATGACGCCGGCGCCCGCACCATTGCCCGCACCATCTGCGGCTCCTCGCTGGTGAAGTGCGCCGTGCACGGCCGCGACCCCAACTGGGGCCGCATCGCCGCCGCCGCCGGCCGGGCCGGCGTGCCCTTCAACCCCGCTGGCCTGGCGCTCTGGCTGGGCGGGCACCAGCTGATGGCCGCCGGCCAGCCCCTGCCCTTCGATCGCGCTGCAGCCAGCACCTATCTGCACAGCGACACCGTAATAATCCGCCTGGTAGTCGGCAGTGGCCCGGGGGCGGGGCTGGCCTGGGGCTGTGACCTCTCCGATCAGTACATCCGCATCAACGCCGATTACACGACCTGATCCGGAGCCGCGTCAGAATGGATCCATGGTCCTGGTTTCGTCCCGCCCCCAGCCCGGTAACAAGCCGGGTACCCAGCCCCGCTGGCAGCTGCCATTGCTGGTGGGAGTTTGCTTTGGCTTGGGTTACGGCGTGGCCAATCGCCTGCTTGCCCTGCAGCTACCTGCCTTTGTGAGGCTGGGACAGGGCTTTGAGGTGCGGCCCTTCCCTGGCCAGTCGCTGGAGAGCCTGCGCCTGCAGTTCGGCACCGAAGAGCAGGAGGTGCGCGGCAATCTCGAGCCCCTCGAGCCCGATTCCCAGCCCGGCGCCGACCAGTTCACAGATTCAGAATCCCCAGACCCAGCTGCCCCCGATCCAGCTGGCCCAGGTCAAGCTGGCCCAGATGCTGATTCCCTAGGGCTTCGGGCCGATCCAACCCTGCCGCTCGAAACCAGGTCTGCCGATTCCCCTCGGGCCTCCTCCCCCCCTTTCTCCTCGCCCCCCTCCCCTGCCTCGCCCGCCGCCGCGCCGCCGCCGCCGCGCTTGCCGAGCCCCGACCTGCCAAAGTCAACTCCAGACGCCGGACTGCCATGAGTGCGCCGCAACTCCTGCTTCAGGCTGCCGTCCATCGTCTTGGCGCCCGTCTCGGCAGTGGCCTGGTAGACGGGGCCGCCAACCTGGCCCTGCTGGCCCAGGATGCCCCCGAGCGGATCCGGCAGGAACTGCAGCTGTTCTGGGATGA
This sequence comes from Synechococcus sp. CBW1108, assembly GCF_015840335.1. NCBI lineage: Bacteria > Bacillati > Cyanobacteriota > Cyanophyceae > Synechococcales > Synechococcaceae > Synechococcus > Synechococcus sp. CBW1108. The sequence continues at coordinate 1,107,609 of NZ_CP060395.1, read as the reverse complement.
GGTGGAGGCCGAGGCGGCCCGGATCGAGCGGGGTGAGGCTGGAGCCGGAGCTGGAGCTGGTGCTGGAGCCGGCGATCAGCCCCCTTCCCCTGAAGGGGTTCCGGATCCCCAGGATCAGATTGATGCCCTGCGCGCCAGGGTTGCGGCCATGGCCAGCCGCCTGGACAGCACTTCGTGATCCTGCTGCGGCCCCTGCGCATCTGGTGGTTAGCCCTGGCCCTGGTGCTGGGGCTCTGGTGGGACGCTCAGAGTTGGACCTACCTGGGCGGTGTCAGCGAAGAGCGTCAGCGGCGTCGCCAGGTGCGGCGGGCCCGCTGGCTCACCGACGAATTTCTGGCCCTGGGTTCGGCCTTCATCAAGCTCGGCCAGCTGCTCTCGGCCCGCCCTGACGTGTTGCCCGCCGAGCTGGTGGAGCAGCTGGCCACCCTGCAGGACCAGGTGCCTGCCTTTCCCTTCACCGTGGTTCAGGACCTGCTCGAGCAGGAACTGGGCGGCCGCTGCGCCGAGATAATCGACCTTGAGGCTGAACCCCTCGGTTCCGCCAGCCTGGCCCAGGTGCACCGGGCCAGCCTGCGCAGTGGCCGTCAGGTGGTGCTGAAGGTGCAGCGTCCAGGCCTGGAGCGCACCTTCCGACTCGATCTGCAGGTGCTCCAGCAGGTGGCCGCCGCCGTTCAGCGCCATCCCCGCTGGGGCCAGGGCCGCGACTGGATCGGCATCGCCCAGGAGTGCCGCAGGGTGTTGCTGCGGGAGCTGGATTTCCGCCTCGAAGCCGAACATGCGGCCCGTTTCCGCCAGCAGTTTCTCAGCGATCCCGGCATCCGGGTGCCAGCGGTGATTTGGGAGCTGAGCAGCCGGAGGGTGCTGTGTCTCGACTACCTGCCCGGCATCAAGATCACCGATCGGGCGGCCCTGCTGGCGGCGGGCATCGAGCCTGCCGCGGTGGCAGAGAAAGGCGCCGCCAGCTACCTGCAGCAGTTGGTGCGGTTCGGCTTTTTTCACGCCGACCCCCATCCGGGCAACCTGGCCGTGGCGGCCGATGGTGCGCTGATCTACTACGACTTCGGCATGATGGGCCAGCTCTCGAGTCGGCTGCAGGCTCGGCTCGGCAGCATGGTGCGGGCAGCAGCCGGCCGGGATGCCGCCGGCCTGGTCAATGAGCTGCAGCAGGCTGGCCTGATCGCCCCCGGCATTGACCCTGGGCCGGTGAGGCGCCTGGTGCGTGTGATGTTGGAGGAGGCCCTCACGCCGCCCTTCTCCGCCAATGTGCTGGAGCGGCTGTCGGGCGATCTCTATGACCTGGTCTACGGCCAGCCCTTTCGCCTGCCCCCTGAGCTGATTTTCGTGATGCGGGCCCTCACCACCTTTGAGGGGGTCGGCCGCAGCCTCGATGCCAGCTTTAGCTTGGTGGCGATTGCCCGCCCCTACCTGCTTCCTCTGATGACTTCAAGCGGTTCCGGCAGCGGCGGCGATCGGTTCGGCAACGAGCTGTTCAACGAAATCTCGCGCCAGGCGGCTGAGGTGGGCAGCCGCGCCCTGGGTATCCCCAAGCGCCTGGACGACAGCCTGGCCCGCATTGAGCAGGGCGACCTGCAGGTGCAGATCAGGGCCGGCGAAACCGATCGCCTGTTGCGTCGCCTCGCCCTGGCCCAGCAGGTTGCCGGCCAGTCCATGCTCCTGGCCGGCCTGGCCGTGGCAGCGGCCCTGCTGGCGGCCAGCAGCCGCCCCGCCCTCACCGCCATTCCCCTGGTAGGCGCCCTGCCGGTGGCCCTGAGCTGGTTGAAATTGCAGGGCCGGCTCAAGCGCGATGGCCGGCTCGATCAGCTGCCGGCTTCTCGCTGAGCTCAGGCTTTGCCGCGGGGGCCCCGGTCTTCGGCGCCGGCATACACCGCCTGGCTGCCGAGCTCATCTTCGATGCGCAGCAGCTGGTTGTACTTGGCTACCCGATCGGAGCGGCTGAGGGAGCCGGTTTTGATCTGGCCGGCGCGGGTAGCCACGGCCAGGTCGGCGATGGTGGTGTCTTCCGTTTCGCCGGAGCGGTGGCTGATCACGCTGGTGTAGCCGGCTTGGCCTGCTAGATCGATCGCCTGCAGGGTTTCGGTGAGCGAGCCGATCTGATTCACCTTGATCAGGATCGAGTTGGCCACGCCCAGGTCGATGCCCCGCTGCAGTCGGGTGGTGTTGGTCACAAACAGGTCGTCGCCCACCAGCTGCACCGTCTTGCCCAGCCGTTCGGTCAGCAGGGCCCAGCCCTCCCAGTCGTCTTCGGCGATGCCATCCTCGATTGACACGATCGGGAAGCGGCTGGCCAGTAGGGCCAGCTGGTCGACCATTTCGGCGCTGCTGTAGCTGCCGCCGCCGAAGTTGTAGCGGCCGTCCTTGAAAAACTCCGTACTGGCCACATCCAGGGCCAGGGAGATCTGGTCGCCGGGGCGATAGCCGGCCTTCTCGATCGCCTGGATCAGCAGCTCGCCGGCCGCATCGTTGCTGGCCAGGTTCGGGGCGAAGCCGCCCTCATCGCCAACGGCGGTGGAGAGGCCCTGGCTGCTCAGCAACCCCTTGAGCGTGTGGAACACCTCGGCGCCCATGCGCAGGGCTTCGCTGAAGCTGGCCGCGCCGTGGGGCACCAACATGAACTCCTGGAAGTCCATGTTGTTGGAGGCGTGGGCGCCGCCGTTGATCACGTTCATCAACGGTACCGGCAGCAGGTTGGCCAGCGGGCCTCCCAGGTAGCGGTAGAGGGGCAGGCCGACGCCGTTGGCGGCTGCCCGTGCGGTGGCCAGGCTCACTGCCAACACCGCATTGGCGCCGAGGCTGGATTTGTTGTCGCTGCCGTCCAGTTCGGCCATGGCGGCGTCGACGGCACTCTGGTCGAGGGCGCTGAGGCCGCAGAGGGCCGGCGCGATCCTCTCCTCGATGTTGCTGACGGCCCGGGTCACCCCTTTGCCGAAGTAGCGGTTGCCGCCGTCCCGCAGTTCGTGGGCCTCATGGGCGCCGGTGCTGGCGCCGCTGGGCACGATCGCCCTGCCACTGGCGCCGCCCTCCAGCATTACCTCGGCCTCCACGGTGGGGGTGCCGCGGGAATCAAGCACCTCCCGGGCCACAACGGTGTCGATCACTAGGTCGAGGGAGTCGATCACGTGGGTCGTCGGCTGTTGTCTTTGAGGCGATCCTATGATTGGAAGTTGGCAGCCAATCGGGTGGATCGATGCGAATGCTGCACACCATGCTCCGGGTGGGGGATCTGGATCGCTCCCTTCTCTTCTATACGGAGGTGCTGGGCATGGACCTGCTGCGCCGTAAGGACTACCCCTCGGGCCGGTTCACCCTGGCCTTCGTGGGCTACGGCGACGAGAGTGACACCACCGTGCTGGAGCTCACCCACAACTGGGATATCAGCCACTACGAGCTCGGCAGTGCCTACGGCCACATTGCCTTGGGGGTGGATGACATCTACACCACCTGTGCTGCGATCGCGGCAAAGGGGGGCAAGGTGGTGCGCGAACCCGGGCCCATGAAGCACGGCAACACGGTGATTGCCTTCGTGGAGGATCCTGATGGGTACAAGGTGGAGCTGATCCAGATCTCTGCTCCAGGCTGATCCCAAAGCCCATGTCCCCAAGCCTCACCAGCGACCCCGATCGCTTCAGCGATGACGGCTGGGAGCTGCTCCTGGCTGCTCAGGACACTGCTCGCCGCTGGCGCCATGGCGCCATGGACGTGGAGCACCTGCTGCAGACCCTGCTGTCGGAGCGGCGCTTTGACCGCTGGCTGGATCCCCTGCCCCTCGATCCAGACCGGCTGCTGGATCGGCTGGAGAGCTTCTGTGCCGACCAGCCCAGCGCCAACGGGCCGGAGCTGTACATCGGCGATGCCCTGGAAGATCTGCTGGAGGCTGCCGAGCGCTGCAGGGTCGCCTGGGGAGCCCCCTTGCTGGATGTGCCCCAGCTGTTGGTAGCCCTGGTGGGGGATCCCAGGATCGGAGCCTCCCTGCTGGTGCCGGAGGGCCTCAGTGAAGACCTGTTGCGGCGCCAGTTCTGCCCGGACGACTGGATAGACAGGCCCCCACTCCCCACCCCCCCAGCTCCTCCACCTGCCACCGCTGCTGGCCCTGTTGCTGGCCCTGCTGCCCCAGCCCCCGAGCTGCGCCTGGAACCCGAGCCCCCAGGCTCCTCCGAGCCAGCCGAGGCCTGCGCCCTGGAGCGCTACGGCCGCGACCTCACCGCCGCGGCCCGCGCCGGCGAGCTCGATCCGGTCATCGGCCGCGACCTGGAGATGCGTCGGCTGATCCAGGTGCTCTCCCGCCGCAGCAAGAACAATCCGGTGCTGATCGGCGAGCCCGGCGTCGGCAAGACCGCCGTGGCTGAGTTGCTGGCCCAGCGGATCGTGGCCGGCGAGGTGCCCGATTCACTTCTGGGCCTGCGGCTGGTGGCGCTGGATCTGGGCGCCCTGATCGCCGGCGCCAAGTTTCGCGGCCAGTTTGAGGAGCGCCTGCGCGCCGTGCTCAAGGAGGTGCGCGACGCCGATGCGGTGGCCGGTGCGGCCGGCGTGGTGCTCTTCATTGATGAGCTGCACACGGTGGTGAGCAGCGACCGTTCCACCGCCGATGCCGCCAGCGTGCTCAAGCCCGCCCTGGCCCAGGGGTACCTGCGCTGCATCGGTGCCACCACCCCGGAGGACTACCGCCGCAGCATCGAGAAGGATCCAGGCCTGGAGCGGCGCTTCCAGCAGGTGCTGATCAAGGAGCCCGGGCCAGATACCAGCGTGGAGATCCTGCGGGGACTGAAGGAGCGCTACGAGCTGCACCACGGTGTGGCGATCACCGACCAGGCCCTGGTGGCGGCGGCCCGGCTGGCCGATCGCTACATCACCGACCGGGCCCTGCCCGATTCGGCGATCGATCTGGTGGATGAAGCGGCCGCCCAGCTGCGCATGGAGGTCACCTCCAAGCCCCAGCTCGTGGAGGCGGCGGAAGCGGAGCTGCGCCGGGTGGAGCTGGCCCTGCTCTCGGCTGAGGCGTCACCCCAGCAGGAAAGGGTGCAGTGGCAGGAGCAGCGGCGCCGGGCCACCGAGGCCCTCCAGGAGGTGCAGCAGCGCTGGCAGGCCGAGCGGGAGCGGCTGGCTGAACTGCGGCAACTGCTGCAGCAGGATGAAGACCTGCGCACGGCGATCGCCGAAGCCGAGCGCGAGGGCGACTACGAGGAGGCGGCCCGGCTGCAGCACGACCAGCTCTACGGGCTGCAGCAGCGCCGCGAAACCCTCGAGGCCGAACTCCAGGCCGAACCAATCCTGCGGGAGCAGGTGGAGGAGGGCGACATTGCCGATGTGGTGGCCCGTTGGACCGGTATTCCGGTGCAGCGGTTGCTGGCCGGCGAGCGTCAGAAGTTGCTCGAGCTCGAGGCCAGGCTCGGCGAGCGGGTGATTGGCCAGCCGACGGCGGTGGCTGCCGTGGCCGCGGCGATTCGCCGGGCCCGGGCCGGCATGCAGTCCCCCACCAGGCCGGTGGGCTCCTTCCTGTTTTTGGGACCCACCGGCGTCGGTAAGACCGAGTTGGCCAAGGCTCTGGCGGCGGCCCTCTTCGATGAGGACGAAGCCCTGGTGCGGCTCGACATGAGTGAATTCATGGAGCGCAATGCCGTGGCCCGGTTGGTGGGGGCGCCGCCCGGCTACGTGGGTTATGAGGAGGGAGGCCAGCTGACCGAGGCTGTGCGGCGCAGGCCCTATGCGGTGCTGCTGCTCGATGAGGTGGAGAAGGCCCATCCCGAGGTGTTCAACCTGCTGCTGCAGGTGCTCGATGACGGCCGCCTCACCGATTCCCAGGGCCGCACGGTCGATTTCCGCCACACGGTGGTGATCATGACGAGCAACCTGGCCAGCCGCGCCATCCTGGAAAACGCCAGGGCCGGCGGCGACCCTGACGAGCGGGAGCAGGCCTTGGAGCAGGCCGTTGACCAGGCCCTGGCTGCCCAGTTTCGACCGGAATTTCTCAACCGCATCGACGAGGTGATCCGCTTCAGTCCCCTGGCCCCGGCCGATCTGCAGCGCATCGTGCGCTTGCAGCTGGCCGAGCTGGCCCGGCTGCTGGCGGAGCAGCACCTCCAGCTGGAGGTGCCCGAGCCGGTGGTACAGGCCCTGGCCGAGCAGGGCTATGAGCCCGAATATGGGGCCAGGCCCCTGCGGCGGGTGCTGCGCCGCCAGCTGGAGAACCCTCTGGCCACCGAGCTGCTGGCGGAACGCTTCAGCGGTGCCCAGGGCGTGCGTGTGGTGGCCGGCAACCCCCTTACCTTTGAGCCCCTCGGGTAGGGTGTTCGTTTGCCGATCCGCGCGGACGCCACCGTGCGCAAGCGCCAGTGGATTCCGACTCCCCCCAACCCGATTCCCCAAGCCCTGAACAGGCCACCCCGGCTGCCGAGTCATCGGCCGTTCCTGGGGGCTTTGTCGCCGCAACCCTGGCGGAGTTGCGCAAGGTTGTCTGGCCCAGCCGCCAGCAGCTGTTCAGCGAATCGGTGGCCGTCATCTTGATGGTGAGCATCTCGGCTGCGGCGATCGCTGCGCTGGATCGTTTTTACGGCTGGGCGTCCAGTCAGGTGTTTGGTTGAACCCTTGTTGTTTGCTGTCCCGTCCGTCGATTCCGTTCTTGCCGTGAACCCCGTGTCCGAGCCCCTGACCGAGCCCCTTAGCGAGGTGGTGAGCCCCCTCGATCTTCAAGAAGCGCCGGCCGCTGGCGGTGAGAAGCTCCAGGTGGCTCGCTGGTATGCGGTGCAGGTGGCCTCCAGCTGCGAGAAGAAGGTGAAGGCCACGCTCGAGCAGCGGGCCGTCACCCTGGGGGTCGACAACCGCATCCTCGAGATCGAGATCCCCCAGACCCCGGGGGTGAAGCTCAAAAAAGATGGCACCCGCCAGAGCACCGAGGAGAAGGTATTCCCGGGCTATGTGCTGGTGCGGATGGTGCTCGATGAGGACACGATGATGGCGGTGCGCAGCACCCCCAATGTGATCAATTTCGTGGGGGCCGAAGAGCGCCGTGCTACCTCCAAGGCCCGCGGCCACATCAAGCCCCGGCCCCTGAGCCGCAACGAGGTCGACCGGATCTTCAAGCGGGCGGCCGAGAAGAAGGCCGTCGTCAAGGTGGATCTCACCGAGGGCGACCAGATTCTGGTCACGGCAGGTCCGTTCAAAGACTTCCAGGGCGAGGTGATCGAGGTGTCGGGTGAGCGCAACAAGCTCAAGGCCCTGCTCTCGATTTTCGGCCGGGAGACCCCGGTGGAACTGGAGTTTTCCCAGATCAGCAAACAGAGCTAGGCCCTGGCCCTGCCCAGCGGCCGTCTCCCTGCGGAGGACGGCCCTCACCCCACACCTCCACTACCTGGGGGTCATCCGCAGATCCGCCCCGTAGCCTCAGACGATGGCCAAGAAAGTCGTAGCCGTGATCAAGCTGGCCCTCCAGGCCGGCAAAGCCAACCCCGCGCCGCCGGTGGGCCCTGCCCTCGGCCAGCACGGCGTCAACATCATGGCGTTCTGCAAGGAGTACAACGCCCGCACCCAGGAGAAGGCCGGCTATGTGATTCCGGTGGAGATTTCGGTCTTTGAAGACCGCAGCTTCACCTTCATCACCAAGACCCCGCCAGCTTCCGTGCTGATCACCAAGGCTGCCGGCATTGAGAAGGGTGCCGCCACCTCCGCCAAGGGGGCCGTGGGTGCCATTTCCCGTGCCCAGCTCGAGGAGATCGCCAAGACCAAGCTGCCCGACCTCAACTGCACAACCGTGGAGTCGGCCATGCGCATTATCGAAGGCACCGCCCGCAACATGGGCGTCGCCGTCAACGACTAATCCCGACTAATCCCCACCTATCCGGGGGAGATCCAGGCAACCCTGACCAGTCCATCTGTTCAACGGCCAAGCCCTGAATCGCCCGCACCCCATCCTCACCATGACGAAAATTTCTAAGCGCTTCGCTGCCCTCAGAGCCACGGTCGAAGACCGCAGCTACACCCCCCTCGAGGCGATTGAGCTGGTCAAGACCAACGCCACCGCCAAGTTTGATGAAACCGTCGAGGCCCATGTGCGCCTCGGCATCGATCCCAAGTACACAGACCAGCAGCTGCGAACCACCGTCGCCCTGCCCCACGGCACCGGCCAGACCATCCGCATCGCCGTGATCGCCCGCGGTGAGGCAGTGGCTGCCGCCAAGGCCGCCGGCGCCGACCTGGCCGGCGACGACGATCTGGTCGACCAGATCGCCAAGGGCGCAATGGACTTCGACCTGCTGATTGCCACCCCGGACATGATGCCGAAGGTGGCCAAGCTGGGCCGGGTGCTCGGCCCCCGCGGCCTGATGCCAAACCCCAAGGCCGGCACCGTCACCACCGACCTGGCCGGCGCCATCAACGAGTTCAAGGCTGGCAAGCTGGAGTTTCGGGCCGACCGGGCCGGCATCGTGCACGTGCGCTTCGGCAAGGCCAGCTTCGATTCGGCCAAGCTGCTCGACAACCTCAAGGCCCTGCAGGAGACCATCGACCGCAACAAGCCCAGCGGCGCCAAAGGCCGCTACTGGAGGAGCCTGTATGTGACCTCCACCATGGGCCCTTCGGTGGAAGTCGACTTCTCGGCCCTGCAGGACATCAAGCAGGACGCCTGAGTCTCCGTTCCAGCTGCTTGAACAGCAGCGATGCGGCGGTGGTCATCACCAGGTACACCAGGGCTACCGCCAGATACACCTCAAAGGCCCGGTAGCTGGTGGCCACCACCAGCTGCCCCTGGCGGAACAGTTCATTGAAGCCGATCACCGCCGCCAGGCTGGTGTCCTTGATCAGGGTGATGAACTCATTGGCCAGGGAGGGCAGCACCCGCTGCAGGGCCTGGGGCAGAATCACCATCTGCAAGCTGGGGATGGGCCGTAGTCCGAGGGCTTTGGCCGCTTCCCATTGGCCGCGCTCAATCGAGCTGATCCCTGCCCGCAGGGTCTCGGCCAGGTAGGCCGCCCCGTTTAGCCCCAGGGCCAGTACGGCGGCGGCGAAGCGGTCCATCTGGAGGGTGAGCCCCAATTGCTGGGCCAGTGCCGGCACGCCGAAATAGATCACGAACAGCTGCACCAGGATCGGTGTGCCGCGAAAGAAGTCGACGTAGACCCGGCTGCAGCGCTGAACCAGCGGATTTGTTCTCAGCAGCCCGGTCGCCACCAGGGCCGCACCGATCAGGCTCACGCCGAAGGAGCAGAGGGTGAGGGCCAGCGTCACCCCGGCGCCGCGGAGCAGATTGCGCAGCAACTGCATCAAGTCGAGCCTCGCACTGCCGCTGCGGCTGTCGAGGGCCGGGGCGCGTGGCGGCAGTGAAGGGGGAGCCTGGCCAAACCAGCGCTGGTAGATGCGGGCGTAGCTCCCATCGGCCAGGAGCTGGCCCAGGGCCCGGTTCACCGGGGAACTCAGCGGAGAGCCCTTGGGGAAGGCGATGCCGTAGAAGTCGGAGGTGAGGGGCTTGCCGGCGATCTCAATCCCCTTGAGCTCAGCGGTTTCAATCGCGTAGAGGGTGGCGGGCAGGTCATTGACGTAGGCCTCCACATTCCCGTTCAGCAGTTCCTGCAGGGCCAGGGGGCCTGAATCAAAGGTGCTGAGCCTGGCGCCGGGTACGGCAGCCATGGCCTTGGCTCCGGTGGAGCCGATCTGCACGGCGATCGTGCGACCTTCGAGATCCTTGATGGTGCTGATGCCCTGGGTGCCTTCCCGCACCACGATGCCCAGGCCGGCGGCGAAATAGGGCCGCGAGAAGTCGACCGTCTCGGCCCGCTCCGCGGTGATCGTCATGGCGCTGATCGCCAGGTCGAGGTTGCGCACCTGGAGGGCGGGGATCAGGCCATCGAAGGGCAGGGGGGTGAGTTGGAGGCGGTGCCCACTGCGTTTGGCGATGGCTTCGATCAGCTCGATGTCGAAGCCGCGCAGTTTGCCGCTGTCGCCATCCGTGAAGCCGAAGGGGGCGTAGCTCGGATCGGTGCCCACGTTCCAGAGCGGCTTGGCCCGCCCCGGCGCAGCCAGAGCGAGGCCCAGGGCCAGCAGCAGGGCCAGCAGCAGGGCCAGCAGCAGGGCCAGCAGCAGGCTGGGCAGCAGCACCGCCATCCGGCGAGCAGGAGGGAGCATGGGTCGGGGATTGGTTGGGGAACGGTCAGGGAATGGTCGCTGTGTAGTGTGGATCGCTGGCTTAGGCCAGAAGGGCACGCGCCCTACCCCTGACAGCAGGTGGGTTCACGCCCGTAAGTCCTGCCGAGGTGATCGCGACAGGTTTGGCTCCAGGCAGGATTCGTCCGACCGGGTGGCAGAACAGGCAGCGGCCTCGAGTTGATCCCCCCAAGGAGGGCTTCAGCGTCCCGGGCTGCGTTCCCCGCTTGTTCCCCCGATCCGTTCCTTCCCTATGGGCCGCACTCTGGAGAACAAGCAACAGATCGTCGAAGAGCTCAAGGGGCTCCTCGGCGAGGCCGAAATGGCGCTGGTTCTTGATTTCAAGGGCCTGACCATCAAGGAGATGTCTGATCTGCGGACCCGTCTGCAGGCCAGTAACGGCGTGTGCAAGGTGACCAAAAACACCTTGATGCGCCGGGCCATTGATGGCGATAGCGCCTGGTCGAATCTCGATTCCCTGCTCACCGGCACCAATGCCTTCGTGCTCGTCAAGGGCGACGTGGGTGGTGCGGTGAAGGCCGTGCAGTCCTTCCAAAAGGACACGAAGAAGTCGGATGTGAAGGGCGGCCTTTTCGAAGGTCAGCTCCTTTCCCAGAACGACATCAAGGCCATCGGGGATCTGCCCTCCAAGGAGGTGCTCATGGCCCAGATCGCCGGTGCGATCAACGCCGTGGCCACCAAGCTGGCCGTGGGTATCAACGAGGTTCCGTCCGGTCTTGCCCGGGCGCTCAACCAGCACGCCGAAGGCGGCAGCTGAGCTCAAGCGACTTCCCCTTTCTGTTGCTGATTCCCAACCATGTCTGCTACAACCGACCAAATTCTCGAATCACTCAAAACCCTCTCGCTGCTTGAGGCTTCCGAGCTCGTCAAGCAGATCGAAGAGGCCTTTGGCGTGTCTGCCGCCGCATCCGCTGGCGTGGTGATGGCCGCAGCTCCCGCAGCTGCTGCTGAAGCCGTTGAAGAGCAGACCGAATTCGACGTCATGCTCGACAGCTTTGACGCCGCCGCCAAGATCAAGGTGCTCAAGGCCGTCCGCGAGGTCACTGGCCTCGGCTTGGGCGAAGCTAAGGCCCTAGTTGAAAGCGCTCCATGCGCCATCAAGGAAGGCATCGCCAAAGGCGACGCCGAAGCGATCAAAAAGGCTGTTGAAGAAGTTGGCGGCAAGGTCACCATCAAATGACTCCCAGGCCGCTTGCGGCCCTGCCAGCCTCGACGCCCTCGGCCGGCCCCATCGCGGGGCCGGTTTTTTATGGACTCCGTTCTGAGACCAGGCAAAAAAAAGCCCCGCCGAAGGCAGGGCTTTGAGCTGGAACGATTCTGGGAGTCTTGCCTCGTTTCGACCCCGGAAGAGCGTTCCCACTCCTCACACCCCAGAAATTTAACGGTGGGATGGGGGTGGGGCCAGCTCAGGGAGGCCTCTCTGCCAACTGTCACTCGCTGAAGGGGATCACCGGCAGGCGGATCGGCCCCTGGGCGAGCAGCTTGCTGCGCTCAGCCCTGGTGGGTTCAGGCGGCAGCGGCGGGGGCGCCATCGGTGGCTGGGCTCTCGTCGCCAGGGAGCCATTGGCACTGGCCAGCAGCAGGGGCAGGGGGATGGGGTTGGCGAAGTAGACGTGGTTGAGGGTCTGGGCGTTGAAGCTGCGTCGCTGCAGGTCCCAGCCAGGTTCGAGTGTCAGCGCCACAAAGCCATTCTTGTCACGCAGGGGCACCTGGGCTCTGCCCACCACCAGCACGGTTGCGTCGCTGGGGGTGCTGGCCTCCAGCCGCAGTTCCGCTCCGCTCTGGCGCAGCTGCAGCCGGTAGCGGCTGGCCAGATCCTGATCGCCGATGCGCAGGGAGTAGCCGTTGCTGTCGAGGTAGCGGTTGCAGATACCGGTGAAGTTGAAGCGGTTCAGGGCCGGCTCGGTGAGCCCGTCAGGACGCTGCTCCCAGCAGAGGGGCTGGGGCCTGATCTGTTCCAGCACCACCAGGCTCCAGCTGCTGGTGCCCACTGGGCGGGCCAGCACGGCGAAACGGCTGCCATCCAGCGGCTGGCTGGTGAACATGTTGGCAGCCTGGGCCCAGGGGCTGATCGCGGCCAGGCCCAGGGCGGCCAGGGGCAGGTAGGTTCGTTGTAGTCGGCGCCTGGTTGGGCCTGGGGTGGGGCAGACCATGGCAGGGCGTGAACGCAAACAGAAGTGCTCTCTAGCGAATTTTTGGAGGTTGTCCAGTGGCTGCTGAGCCGGTGCGCGTGGTGGCAGCTGCCTGTGACGGAGCCTGCAGTGGCAATCCCGGCCCAGGGGGCTGGGGTGCCCTGCTGCGTTTCGAGGATGGCTCGGTGCATGAAATGGGTGGTGCCGAGCGGGCCACCACCAACAACCGCATGGAGTTGACGGCGGCCCTGGCCCTGTTGGAGGCCATCAAGGAGCTGCCCCACGATTCCGGCCTGACGATCCGCACCGACAGCCGCTATCTGATTGATGGCTACAGCAAGTGGATCCAGGGCTGGAAGCGCAAGGGCTGGCGCACGGCCTCCGGTGGCGTGGTGCTCAACCGGGACCTGTGGGAACAGCTGGATCAGGCCCGGCTGCCGGGGGTGGAGCTGGTGCATGTCAAAGGGCACAGCGGTGATCCCGACAACGACCGCTGCGATGCCATCGCCGTGGCCTTCTCCCATGGCCAGATGCCTGCCATGGCGGCTGGGGAGGTGGTGGCCAGCGCCAGGATCGAAGCCGATGTGCCGCCGCCTGGCCTGCAACAGCTGCTCAGCCGGCTGGAACTGGCCGACCGCCTCGCCGACCAGGGCTACGGCCTCAATTTGGTGGAACTGGCCCAGCTGGTAGAGCAGCCTTTGCAGCAGCTGGAAAGCCGCAGCGATCCCTGGGTGTGGCGGGATTGGCAAGTGCTGCCCCTGGGGGGTGGGCGCTGGCGTTTGCAGAGGAACGCGGGAGGATTGGCGGATCGGGAGTAGGCGGCGGGCGATGGCGAATCCAGCTGGGGCAACCAATACAGGTGCTCTCTATCAGCGGTTGCTGGGCCCCCTGCTCAGCCGCGATGAGGGCGCCGATGCCGAGCAACTGAGCCAACTCACCCTCACGGCCCTGGGCCAGGCCTCCTTGCGGCGAACCTGGCCCATCGTCAGCGGCGCCCTGGCTGGCCTGGCGGCGGAGTTGCAGCACCCCGATCCCAGGCTGGAACAGAGCCTGTTCGGCTGCCGCTTCGCCAATCCGGTGGGCCTGGCCGCCGGTTTTGACAAAAATGGGGCGGCGGCTGCCATCTGGCACCTCTTCGGCTTCGGCTTTGCCGAGGTGGGCACGGTGACCTGGCACGGCCAGCCGGGCAATCCCAGGCCGCGGCTGTTTCGGCTGGCGGCGGAGCGGGCGGCCCTGAACCGGATGGGTTTCAACAACGATGGGGCCCAGGTGCTGCGCCGCACCCTGGAGCGCCAGCAGTTGCCCCCGCCCGGTCGGCGCCCTGCCGTGTTGGGGATCAACCTGGGCAAATCGAAGCTCACCTCGCTGGAGCTGGCTCCAGACGACTACGCCTCCTCGCTTGAGCTGCTGGCGCCCCTGGCCGACTACGCCGTGATCAACGTCAGCTCGCCCAACACGCCCGGCCTGCGGGAGCTCCAGGAGGAAACCCTGCTGCGGCGCCTGGTGGAGCGGCTGCGGCGGCTCCCGGCCTGTCCGCCGCTGCTGGTAAAGATCGCCCCCGACCTCGAGGACGACGCCATCGATGCGATTGCCCGGATCGCCTACGAGGAGGGATTGGCCGGGGTGATTGCCGTGAATACAAGCCTCAACCGCTTTGGCCTGGAGCAGCGCCGCTTGGCCCAGACCGGCCGCACCCTGGCCCAGGAGGCCGGCGGGCTCAGCGGTGCCCCCCTGCGGGCCCGGGCCCTGGAGGTGTTGCGGCGGCTGCGGGCCACGGCCGGCCCTGCCCTGCCCCTGATCGGAGTGGGCGGCATCGATTCGCCTGAAAGCGCCTGGGAGCGGATCGCCGCCGGGGCGTCCCTGGTGCAGGTCTACACCGGCTGGATCTACTCGGGGCCGGCCCTGGTGCCTCAGATCCTGGCGGGTCTGGCATGCCAACTCGAGCGCCATGGTCTGGCCCATATCGGCGCAGCTGTGGGCTCCGGCCTGGCCTGGCGGTGAACTCTCGATAACCTTCAGGCGGTGGTTCGGGAGTCCCGTTGGTCGTTGCACGCTTGCAGGAGGAGTGGCAGACACTGCGGTCTGAGCTGTTTCCCACCAAGGTGGTGCTCGATCTCAGCGACCTGGTGCTCACGGCCCAACGCCTGCCGAAGGCCAACCAACCCCTGGACGCCCCTTGGATAGTGCCCTTGCCGGCGGCCACCTGCCGGGGGGGCAGGCCCCTCCAAACGGAGGCCCTGGGTGATTTCATCGGCGACCTGCTGCTGAGCTACGGGGAGATCAAGGCCCTTTTGAGCGTGGTCCTGCCGGCGCCGGCCTGTTACTGGCGGGCATTGCAGTGGCCCCTTGCGGCCTCGCCCCTTGCGGCCTGGCCCCCAGAGCCAGCGCGGCAGCTGCGAGAGCTCCAGCCCGATCTGGGCCTGCCCTTCGCGCTGGAGCAGGGCTGGTTCGACGTAATGCCCGTCCAGGGCGGTGACGTCGATGCCCTGGTGGTGGCCATCGAGCGCCAGCTGCTGGCGGACTGGCTGGAGGTTTTCAACATTGCGGGGGTGCGCCTGGGTCGGCTCGTGCCGGCCCAGGTGGCCTGGATGGTGGGCCTGCAGGAGCGGCTGCTGGCGGCGAATTCAACGACCCTGGTGGGCCTGTTGCTGCCCGAGCCGCAGGCCCTGCGCCTGCTGGTGTGGCGCGATGGGGTGCCGCTCTACGAGCGGCTACTTAGCGGGGAGCTGGAGCAGTGGCTAGGCCAACTCGAGGCCTGCCTGCGCTTTCTGCGCTGGCAGCAGGGGATGCAGGCCACGGGCCCCATTGAGCTGCTACTGGCTGCAGGGCTGGCCGCCGGCCAGCAGGAGCGGCTGCAGCTCGGCTGCCCCCAGCCGCTTGAGCTGCTCGATTCTGGCGGCTACGGAAACCTGGCCCTGCGGGGTCTGGCCCTGCTGGAGGGGGCCCGATGAGCGCCCAGTTGGATCTGGCTGCGGGGGTGGACCTGCTGCGGGAGCGGCGCCGGGAGCTCGGCCTGCCCGATCCCCAGGAGCTGCGGGCAAGTCAACGGAGCCAGCTGGTCCGTGGCTGCGGCTGGGCCTTGCTGCTGGTCGGTGGGGTGGCCCTGGTGGGAGTGCTGCTGACCATGCGAGCCCAGTCTGTGCTCGCTTCGCTCGATCGGGAGGCCCTGGTGGAGGCGAAGGTGGCCGAGCTGGAGCAGGCTCTCAATGGCCGCAGGCAGTCCCTGGAAAAGCTGGGCAGTGCCAATCGCACCCTGGCCAATGCCCTGGTTGCCAACCGTTCAGGCTCGGCGCTGATGCGGGATCTGCAGCTGCGGGTGCCCCAGGGGGTGCGGCTGCGGGAGGTCAAAATCCTCACCGATAGCCTGGAGATCAAGGGCGAGGCGCGGGACCCGCTCAGCTTTGGCCGCATCAATGCACTGCAGCTGCAGTTGGCCCGCTCGCCCTTGCTCGACCCCCAGGGGGTGGTGTTGAGCCAGGCGGAGCGAATCCGCAGTGAGGGTTCCCAGGCCATGGGATCAAACCAGGTGGGCTTTATGGTCACCGCCAGGTTGAGGCCGCCGCTGGCCGCAGGCCAGGAAGCGCTGATCCTCCAGCAGCTCGGCGCTGATGGCATGGTGCGCCGGCTCCAGATGCTGAAAGGGGAGGGACTGCTGCCATGACCAACCTGCAGGCTCCTGCTGGTGAGCAACCGGCCCTGGCCGGCAGCCGCCTATCGCCGCGTCAGCTGCTGCTGCTGCCCCTGGCCCTTGGCGGGGTGGTGGCGCTGGCGTTGCTGGGGGGCTGGGTGATTCCCCAGCTGCAGAAACTCAACGAGGCCAACCAGCGCCAGGCCCAGAAGCAGGCCACGGCGGCCGGGATTCCCCTGCTGCGGCAGCAGCTGGATCAAACAATCACCGCGACCCAAAGCGCCGAGTTGCAACAGGCCCGCCTGCTGGCCCTGATCGCGGGCAGTGGGGATCTGGCCACCTTCCTCACCCAGGTAGATCGGCAAGCCCAGCGCCACGGCGTGCAGCTCGATGTGCTCCAGCCCGTCCAGTCAAAGGGCGCCCCAGGGGAGGCCGCCCCAGCTGCCTCCGCAGCCCCGGCTGAGCCGCCCGATCCCCTGGCCGGTGCTGGCCTGCAGGCAACCCAGATGCAGCTCAAGGCTGTGGGGACCTATCCAAACCTGCTTGGCTTCATCCGGGCGATGGAGCGGTTGAGCCTGCTGGTGCGGCAGAGCGGCTTCACGCTGCAGCAGGTTGGGCCCACGGCTGGCCAGGCCCCCGCCGCTGCCGCCGCTGATTCCCAAGCCAGCTCGCCAGCTTCCCCCCCAACCCCTGCCGCCGCGCCGGCCCCAGCACCCACGGCGATGACCTTCACCCTGACCCTCTACAGCTCCAGCAAGACTGGTTTTAGCCAGCCTTAAGCGGGCCCAGGGGCCTGGCGGGGCGGGTTTCTTGTGGATACCATCGGGCCATTCCCGGGATGGCTGGCCTTGGTGGCTCGGATCGGCTGCGCCTGGTTGTCGCTGGTGGTGGCGACAGCGCCCCTGCTGCTGCCCGCCAACCAGGTGCTTGCCCAGGCCCGCCGGCCCGTGCCACCGGCCAGCACTGGTACCACCCAGGCGATTGCGGGCGCTGGGCTGCAGTTGAAGGTGCGGCGCCTGCCCGATGCGGTGGAGTTGGTGCTGGAGCAGGCGGGCCTGGGGGCCTCCCTGACCCAGCAGCCCCTGGCCGACCGCTGGCAGGGGGACCTGCGCACCGATCGCCCCCGGTCACTGAAGGTGGGTCCCCAGTCGCTGGCGCTGCCGGCTGAGGGTTTCGAGCGCATCAGCTTCGAGGGCAGTGGTGAGAATTTCCGGCTCACGGTGACGCCCGTGACCGGACGGCCCCTGGCCTCGCCGGTGATCAGCAGCGACGGTCGGGACCTGGTGGTGAGCTTCCCGGCCCAGCCCAATGTGCTCTCTCAGACGGCGCGCCCCAATTTGCGGCAGCCTACCCCGGTGCCCATCAAGAGCTTTGTGCCCACCCTGCGGCCCCGGGCCGTTGCACCGCCGCTGGGGGATATGGCTGTGGGCACGATGACGCTTCGAAATCGCGGCTACATCCGATTGAGTGGCCCTCCTGTAACCCTCACCACGCGGGGGGCTAACGCTAGAGATGTGTTGATGGTGCTGGCCCAGCTGGGTGGATATGGGTTTGTGTATGTGGAGAATCCCGCTACAAGCCAGAATTCCTTCCCTGGTCAGGGCGCTGGTGCGCCTGCTGAATCTTCGCCTGCAAACAAAGATCTTCCAAGGGCCCAGCCCGTCACCGTTTCATTTCGGGGTGAGGCCTATAGCAGGGCACTCAATGCCATTCTTATGGGCTCGGGCCTGCAGGCAAGGGTGGAGGGAAATACAATCTTTGCAGGCCTCAATGTATTATCAAAATCATTCGGCCCCCAGCTTTCTAAGGTTTATCGATTAAACCAAGTCAGCGCCAACTCCGCCGCTGATTACCTTGCTAATCTAGGCGCTTCTGTTACTAAAACCAATACCATCACCACCGCTGTTACCCAGGGCGCCAATCAAAGCTCGGCCGTCATCGGGGCTGCTTCCAGTGCCACCACCCAATCAAGTAGTCAGACCATGGTGGAGGCCTATGGAGCTTCTACTGGCCCCCTGGTGGGCCTGCGGGCAACTACCGACACCAGGCTGGGAACAATCACTTTAGTGGGGGATTCTTCGGTCATCCTCATCGCCGAGCAATACCTAAAGCAGCTTGATCTGCGCCAGCGCCAGGTGGCATTATCCTTGAAGATCTTAGATGTCAATTTAGATAACGACTCGACAATGAGCAATAGCTTTGCGATTCGATGGGGCAATAATTTTATCGTCAATGACAATGGTCAGCTGCTTGGGGCATTTGGCAATAATTTGCCGCCGACTGGGAGTCAGTTTGAAGCTATGGCTGGAGGGGCGTCAAGTGCGAAGCCAGAACGCATACAAGAGGACACTACTTGTACCGATAGGGCGTGCAGCTCAACTAGAATAATTAATGAAGCGCTAGATCCATTGTCCCCTGCCCCAGTCAATCCTGGAACTGCTTATCCACCTAATCAATTTTATGATTTTTTAAAGGCCCAAATAGTTTCTGCAAATACAAAGTTATTGGCTAGTCCAACCCTTATTCTGCAGGAAAACTCTGCACTTTTGAGAGAAGGTCAAGAGTCTGGCATGAAAAATGCCGAAAAAGATGTTACTCAAGGCATTCGGAGCATTGATGTAGACTCGGCGATTGGACGCAGAAGAGCCAATGAGGGAGTCGTTAGGGTGGGGACTAATGTAGTCACCGATTATGAAACCAAACAAGCTCAAGGTGTCATTTCTTGTGTGCCAAAGCTTTCAACTGCTGGTCTTGTTTTGGGCGCTAGAGTGGAAAAAATAGACGACAATGGTTTTGTGACATTTGTGCTTTCGCCCAGCGTCTCGGCGGTGACAGCAAGGGAGCGAGCTCCAGCGGGATGCGGTTCTGATCTCAATATCCTTAGCATGCGCAGCTTAGACACAGGTGCCCTGCGGGTGCGCGACGGTCAGACTCTAATCATGACCGGTGTGATTTCCGATTTTGATCGCGCCGAGGTGAGGAAATGGCCCATCTTGGGAGATATTCCATTTATTGGCTCGCTGTTCCGTTCCAGCGGCAATGTTCGTCAAAAACGTGAATTGGTGATCATGGTGACTCCCAAGATCATCAATGATGAAATGGGTGGTGCCTATGGATACGGGTTCAGACCTGATACGGAAGAGGCCAGGCGCATGATCTATGGCTCCCCTGGCAAATGAAGGGGCGTTTGCTAGCTGTGGGGGCACTTTTGGTTGCCCTTTTTGGCTGCAGCAATACACCCAATGGTGACTCCGCAGCCAACCTGGCCGATGGCGATCCTTCAGCCCTGCAGCGGCGGCCCCAACCGCAGGGGCCCACCGCCCAGGCCTCCCTTTCTTCTTCAGGTCTGACCCAGGCCCCTACGGCCCAACAGGTGATCGAGAGCTTCCCTGAGGGCCGGCTGGATCCCTTCGGCCCCATTCCCGCTCCCCTTGCTGCAGCGCAGGCCCAGGCTCCAACACCAGCCAAGATCCGTGAAATGCTCGGTAACTTCGCGGTGCTTGGTTTCATCAAGGCCTCCGGCCAGCAGGCCGTGTTTGTTCAACACGAAAGTAAGTCGGGCGAGGTGTATCTCGATCAGGTGGGGGGCCAGTCGACTGAATTTTTGCCCAAGGGCTGGAGGTTGGTCGCCATTGAGGCCAGCAAGGGTCGTATTGGATTGACCAGAGCGGATCTCAAAGACCCCGTATATATCAAAATTTAGTATTTTTAGGGGTCGCTGCTAGCGGCGCTCGCAAACAGCTGGCTGGCGCTGGCTGTTTTGGTACCTGCTCAGAAGGGCAAGGGGATCAGGGCCTTGGCCGCCAGCGGCGCCAATACCTGGAAGAGGCCCGCCGCCCCTTGGAGCAGGGTGCCGCCCATGCCGTTGCCCCCCGCCGGTTTCTTTGCTCTTTTATTCAGTTGTTCCGCTTCCCTGCGCAGCTCAAGGGCTGTTTCTGGTGCGCCCTGCCGCTCATAGAGGCTTGCTGCATAGATGAAATCCTGCACCCCTTCCTCGCGTTTTGCCTGCTCGACCCGCGTGATGCCGCGGGCCAGCCAGGTGATCGCCGCATCGGGTTGTTTGAGGAGGGCCTGATTGAAATATTTTTCCGCTTCAGGCAAACGCCCCTCGAGGGCCGCTTCCACGCCCGCATTGTGCAGCGCCGCATAACTGCTGAGCTCGGCGCCCATACCAATGGCCCCTTTCCAGTGGCTAGTGGCCAGGGCATTGGTGTCGAGCTGGGCGCCACTGAGATCCGCCTCGCGCAGATCCGTGCCCTCCAGCTTGGTGCCGCGCAAATTGGCCCCCCGCAGGGAAGCTCCGAGCAAGGAACTGAAGCTCAGGTCGGCGCCGCTGAGATCGGCGCCATCGAGCTGGGCCCGGCCCAGATTGGCTCGCTGCAGCTGGGCCCGCTGCAGCTGGGCGTCGCGCAGATCGGCGTGCACCAGGTCTGCATCCTGGAGCCTGCAGCCCTGGCAGGCCTTGTGAGCGAGCAGCTGCATCAGCTGCTCGTTGTTCACCGCCCCGGCCGGCCCCAGCCCCAGGGCCAGCTCCAGGACCAGACCCATGGCCAGACCCAGGAACGGGGCGGCTGCCGCGCCCGGTGGCCTGGGGATCGGGATTGCCATCGGGAGCCTGGGGGAGCTGGAACGCCGAGGTCTTGATAGCGCAGCCCCGCCTCGCCAGAAACCTCTCCGCTGCGGAGCCGCCTGTGGTTGTCGGGCACCCCGATTAACTTGCAGCCATGCCGATGCCACCGCCTGAGCGCCACGGCGGCAACCTGGCCACCACTGCTGAGCGTCTTGGTTGCCGTCCCTCCCAGCTGCTGGATGCCAGTGCCTCCGTAGTGCCCTTCGGGCCGCCCTGGGCTCTGCGCTGGCAGTTGCTGCGGGCTGCTTTCGGGGCCCAGGCCCGGGTTTACCCCGATCGTGATTACGCCGCCCTGAGGGCTGCCCTGGCCGGTTTCCACGGCCTCAGCCCCGATGCGGTGCTGCCGGGCAACGGTGCAGCCGAGCTGTTCACCTGGGCGGCCCGGGATGCGTCGGCGGCTGGCGTGAGCGTGCTGCCCCAGCCGGGCTTCGCCGACTACCCGCGGGCCCTGGCCTGCTGGGCAGGGGCCTGGCAGGCCATGCCCCTGCCGCTCCAGCTAGCGGTGCAGCCAGCAGCGCAGCCCCAGCAGTTCCCGGCCCCACCAGCGGGCGAGGTGCTGTGGATCACCAATCCCCACAACCCCACCGGCCAGCTGTGGAGCAGGGCCTCCCTGGAGCCCCTGCTGGAGCGGTTTGCCCTGGTGATCGTCGACGAGGCTTTTCTGCCCCTGGTGCCAGCCGGAGAAGACCAGAGCCTGATACCCCTGGTGGCGGCCCAGCCAAACCTGGTGGTGATCCGCAGCCTCACCAAGCTCTACGGCATTGCCGGCTTGCGGCTGGGCTACGCGGTCGCCCAGCCCCAGCGGCTGCGGCGCTGGGGCTGTTGGCGCGATCCCTGGCCGGTGAATGGTCTGGCCGCCGCCGTGGGCGAAGGCCTGCTTGGCGATCCCGCCGCCTGCCGCCGCTGGGGCCGCAGGGTGCAGCGCTGGACGGACCGCGAGGGGGCCTGGCTCCAGCAGCAGTTGGCCCAGTTGCCGGGCATCAGCCCCCTGCCTTCGGCCGCCAACTTCCTTTTGATCCGCGGCGAAACCTCCCTATTGCCGCTGCGGGAACGGCTGGAGCGTCGCCACCACATCCTGCTGCGCGATTGCCGCTCCTTTGACGGCCTGGGGCCGAACTGGCTGCGGATCGGCTACCAGAGCCACCAGCAAAACCACCGCATCATCGGCGCCCTGCGTCAGGAGCTGGCTGAGCGTTGAGCCTGCAGGCTCAGCAGCAGAGCCGCCACCTGCCGATCGGCATCGCGCACCGCCAGCTGGGCCATGGCGGCTCCCATGGCCACCAGTGGATCGCAGGCTGCAGCCGCCCCCCGCAGTCGCGGCCCCAGCAGGCGCCAGAGGCTGCGCTCAAGAGCCGGTTCGCTTGGCGGGTGCTGCCACACGATCACGGCGGCCCCCAGTTGGGCCGCAGCGGCGGCATTGGCATCCTGGTGGCGATCGGCGGCGGCGGGATAGGGCACCAGGATTGCCGGGGTGCCGGCCACCGCCAGTTCGCTCAGGGCGCCGGCGCCACTGCGGCTGATCACCAGGTCGGCGTGTTGCAGCAGGCCGGGGATCTCGTCGCTGAAGGGCCGCTCCACCACGCCGGCCGGCAGCGGCTGGCCGGCCTCGGGGTCGTTGCTGCCGGTGAGGTGCACTACCCGCACCCCGGCCGCCGCGAGCCTGGCCAGCAGGGGCCGCAGCATGCGGTTGAGGCCGAGGGCCCCCTGGCTGCCGCCCATCACCAGCAGCAGGGGGCCCGGCCCCAGGGGAGCCCAGGCAGCCAGGGGGGCGGGCTCCAGGAAGGCCTGGCGCACGGGGGTGCCCGTGACGACCGGCCGGCAGCGGGGCAGGCGGGCGGCGGCCTGGGGCAGGCCGACGGCCACCCGGCTGCAGAGCCAGCCCAGCAGGCGGGTCACCTTGCCGGGCACGGCATTGCTCTCGTGCAGCACCACCGGCACGCCGCTCCAGCGGGCCGCCAAAATTGCCGGCGCGGCGATGTAGCCGCCACTGGTGAACACCGCCTCGATGCCCTCCCGGCGGATCATGTGCAGCACGGAACCGCTGGCCCGCAGCAGTTGCACCAGGTTCCAGAGTTTGCTCAGGCCCCGGCCCTGGAGCCCGCCGGCCCGCACGGTCTGGAGTGGATAGCGGCTGGGCACCAGTTGGCGTTCCATCCGGTCGGGCACGCCCAGCCATTGGATGCTCCAGTCCGCCGGCATCGCATCGGCCACCGCCAGGGCTGGGAACAGGTGGCCGCCGGTGCCGCTGGCAGCGATCAGGAGCCTGGGCATGGATGCGAGGGGTCGCGGGCGCGCCTAACTTAAAAGCGGTTTCCGCCGCCCAGATGCCAAGCCCCCAGCAGTTGAGTCGCTTGCCGTTCGGCCTGCTGTTCGGCCTGCTGCTCGCCAACCCGGCGGCTGCGGCTGCAGCGATGCCCAGTGGGGCCCAGCTGCAGCTGTTGGAGAAGGCCCTCAACGGCGGCGCAGAGCTGGCGGCCGTGCTGGAGAACGGCACGGGCCTGGATGTCACCCTGGTCGAGTTGCGGCGCCGGGCCCTGCTGCGCCAATTTCCCGATGCCCGCTGGCAGGTAGGCCCAGGCGCGCCCCTGCGTGACGGCAGCGCCACGGTCCAACTGCAGGTGACTGGCAGTCGGCAGGAAGGCCCCACTCGCTTCCGGCTGGAGGCCCAGCAACAGCTGGTGCTCAGCAGCAGCGGCAGTCGCATCAATGGCCAAACGGTGATTCGTGAGCAAGCCTTGCTGCGCAGTGGCGAGGTCGATCTGCCGGTCAGCCTGTTGATCCCCGATGCCGTGCTCACTGGCCAGCGCTACGACCTAGATGTGCTGATTGATGAACCCCTCGATGGAGCCATCGTTGCCGGTGGCCTGGTGGCTCTGACCGGTCAGCAGGTAAGTGCGCTCGAGAGCCCCGACCTGCAGCTCGGTGCCCTCGGCGGCGGCGGCCTGTTTAAGACCGTGCAAGCTCCTTTCACCCCCGGTTCCCAAACCTGGGCCGTGCTGCTGGTGCACCCCAAGGGCCTGGTCAGTGCCACCAAGCGGGTGCGGGTGGTGACTGACAAGGCCCAGTTGAATCCCTAACGCAGGTCGCCCGGCACCAGGTAGCCCTTGCCGCCGCGATCCAGCCGCTCGAAGTGCCGCTGCAGGTAGGCATTGGCGCGCACTTCGTCCCGTTCCAGCCGGCCATCGCCGTTGCGATCGAGCTGCCGGAACAGCTGCCCGAGCCGTTGCTGGTACACCTCCAACTCATCGGCCGCCTGTGCTGCTAAGAGTGCGCCGCCGACTGAGGCCAGCAGCAGTCCGCCCGCCAGGCTGCAGGCAATGCGGCGAATGGCAGGAACCATGGTTGCGGTGGGCATGATGTCAGGCTATGCAGCCCGCTGACCGCCCTTGTTGCCAGATCTCGGGCAAGCTGTGACCAGATCTTTCCGGCACGGCACGGAGATGGCCGCAGGACAGAGCAAGCAGCAGAGCATCTGGGTAGTCGATGACGACCCCGACCTGCGGAGCATGGTGGGCACTTACTTGATTGATCAGGGCTATGACGTGCGCTGCCTGGCTGATGGCGCCCAGTTGATGGCGCGGCTGGGGGGTCAGCGCCCAGATTTGGTGGTGCTCGATCTCATGCTCCCCGGCGACGATGGCCTCACCTTGCTGCGGCGTCTGCGCGACGGCGGTGATGACCTACCGGTGGTGATGCTCACCGCCAAGGGCGATGCGATCGACCGGATCATTGGTCTTGAGCAGGGCGCCGACGACTACCTGGCCAAGCCGTTCTTGCCGCGGGAGCTCACCGCCCGTATCGAGGCGGTGTTGCGGCGCCGTGTGGCGCTGCCGGCCGGCACGCCCCTGGCGGAAGGGCAGTCGGTGACGATTGGTGAGCAGGTGCTGGATCTTGCGGCCCGCACTCTGGAGCAGGCCGGACGCATAACCTTGCTCACCTCTGCCGAATTCGCCCTGCTGGCGGTTTTTGTGCAGCATCCACACCGGCCCCTCTCGCGCGAACGGCTGGTGGAGTTGGCCAGGGGGCCCGATTCGGTCACCGATAGCCGCAGCATGGATGTGCAGGTGTCGCGGCTGCGCAAGTTGGTGGAACCCGATCCCGCCCGGCCCCGCTACCTGCAGACGGTATGGGGCTACGGCTATGTGTTTGTGCCCGATGGCCAGCCTCGCAGTCGATAGCACTGCCTTGCGCTATTGCCTGGTGGGGCTTGGGGTTGCCCTGCTGAGTACGGTCCAGTTGCAGGCGCTTTTGGCCGAGCGTTTGCAGCGGGCCCGCATTGCCCAGTTGGGGCCTGAGGTGCTGTTTCAGGTGCGCCTAGCGGAGCTGGCCCTCGATCGCTTGCCGCCGGCGGCCTTGGCCCGGCTTAGTGGCCTGTCATTGCGAGTCGGGGCCCTTCCGCCCACCTCCGCCAACCCTGCCATGGTCGCGGGGGGAAGGCTGTTGCGCCAGGAGCTCTGCCGTGAGCTGCGGCCATGTCCCACCGTGCTGCCGGCGGCGCTGCCGCAGAGGGGTGTGTGGGTGCAACTGCTGGCGCCGCTGGAGCCGGTGTGGCTGCTGGCGCCGATTCCGCCCGACCGCCGCTGGCCGCCCGATCCCTGGCTGCTGCTGGCGAGCCTGGGGCTGGGGGGCAGCGTGGCGCTGCTGCTGTTTTTCTGGCTGGAGGTGCAACGCCCGCTGCAACAACTGCAGCGGGCCCTGGGCGGGGTGGGCACCGCCGCCCGGCCACTGGCCCTGCCGGAGGAGCGTGGCACCACCAGCGTGCGCCAGCTCACCGGCCGGTTTAATGCCATGGTGCGGCGCCTGGAGCGCGCCGAGCAGGAGCGTTCGGTGATGCTCGGCGGCATCGCCCACGACCTCAAAAGCCCGATTACACGTCTGCGCTTTCGGCTCAGCCTGGCCGGCTTGCCGGGAGTGGATCTGCTGCAGGCTGAGGCCGACTTGGCGGCTCTGGAGCGGATCACCCAACAGTTTTTGCTGTTCGCTGGCGGTAACGACAACGAGGAGGCCGTGGCGGTGCCGCTGGATCAGCTGCTGGCGGAGGTGGCGGCGGGCCTGGATGCCGACACCCTGGCGCTGGAGCTACAGCCCTTGCTGCGCGTGGTGCAGCCGGTGGCGCTTTCCCGGGCCGTGGCCAATTTGATCGACAACGCCCGCAGTTACGGCGCACCACCGCTGCGGTTGGTGTTGCAGGCCGGGCCGCCTGAGGGGGAGGGCTTTCGCATCGTGCTTTGGGATGGGGGCTCCGGCATCGCCGCCCCGCAGTGGGATCAGGCCTTGATGCCATTCCAGCGGCTCGATGCCGCCCGAGGTGGCAGCGGCCACTGCGGCCTGGGGCTGGCGATTGCCGCTCGGGTGGCCGCCGCCCACGGCGGTGGGCTGGAGCGGCTGGAGAGCGATGGCTCTGGCAATGGCCCTAACCATGCCCTTGGATTTTACTTTGGAATTGCCCTTTGGGGGCGCTCCAAAAGCCAGTTGGAGAGCTGAATCTGCCGGTAATGCCCCGCGCCTGTCCGATTTGGTCACATGTTGGTGGCAACTCGGTTGCACTTCGCCCGTTGGTTTGCCGCAAAGTTCCGGGGTGACAGCTCAAGGCTGCAACGTTTCACCCACCTTTTCCCATGAAGTCCTTTCCCCTTCCCCGCCTGGCCATGGTGCTGGGCCTGTTGGGTAGCGGCGCCGTCAGTGCCGGCTCCGCCCTGGCCGATCCCCAGTTCTCAGGTCGAGCCGTCCCCCCTGGGGCCCCAATTCGGGCCTCCAGCGCGGCTTGGTTCAGGCTCAGCGGGCTTTGGCGGATCAGTCCTATCGCCAGACCCAGTGGCGCCTCGACCAACTGGATCGCTGCCTCAGTAGCGCCCGTCAGCGCTGGGACAACGACCAGTGCCTGCGCCGTGATGAGCAGGCTCGGGAGCGTCAGTGGCGGCGTGATCAGCAGGAATGGCAGCTTCTGATGGGCCGCCAGGGCTCAACCGCCCAGCTGCCCTGGCGGCCCGGCCTGAGCCTCTAACCGTCTTTTTTGGTTCTCTTGCCCCGACCTCCATCTCCCATTCCCCGCAACACCATCTACATCGAGATCAACCATGCGCCTCTCTGCCCTTCCTCTCGTTTTGGCCGGCCTGCTCGGCAGTGCAGCCCTTGCTCCTGAGGTCGCCCAGGCCTACCCCTATGGCGATCAGCGCTACGTCTACGACAACTACGGGTCGCCCCCCGGCCGAACCTACGCCCCTCTGCCCGTGAGTCCCTATGGATATCCCATCGCCTCTGAACCTGAGCCCTATAGCCCTGCTCCCGTGCGTCGCTGCAATCGGGGCACCGTGCTGACCGGGGCTGCCATTGGTGGCGGACTGGGAGCGATGTTGGCAAGCAACTCACGCAACCGCCTCTGGAGCCTGCCAATTGGGGCCGCGATGGGCGGCATCTTGGGTGGTGTGATCTCCGGGTGCTGAAACCGACCTCAGCCGGCCCCCTACTTCATCCCATCCCACCTACAGCCATGAACCTGTTGAACACCTTGTTGCCCAGAGCCAGGCAGCATCCTGCCCCCCTGCTGCTGGCTGGCACCCTGTTGATTCTGGGGATTAGTCAGGCTGGTAATGCGGCCTTCGCCGCAGGCAGTGGTTACGGAAGGCACCCCAACCCCGAGCGTCGCGAAGCTATGCAACGCCAGCAGGCCGAGGCGATCGCCAAATTGAGCAGCCAGCAGCGCCAGGCTTATTTCGCCGCCCGCCTCCAGCTGGAGCAGCGGGTATCCGTCGAACGCCTGGATCAACTAAGCCAGGCCGAGCGCTGCATGGTGCCGGCCCGTGACGTCGATGCCTTGCAAAGCTGCCAGCGCAACCTGCAGGACCAAGCCATAGAGCAGCGTCGCCGCTGGATGACTGAACGGGCCGAGCTCCAGCGCCGCTTTGGTTTGCCGGGCTGGGGCAAGGACCAGCGCCGACAATAAAAGGGGGCCTGAGCCCCCTGTCGCGGTCAGCCTGGATCAGGTCTCATCCAAATCAGGCTTCATCCAGTGCTGCCACGCCGGGGAGCACCTTGCCTTCGAGCAGCTCGAGGCTGGCGCCACCGCCGGTGGAGATGTGGCTCATCTTTTCGGCCACGCCCACCTTCTCCACGGCGGCCACCGAGTCGCCGCCACCGATGATCGTGATGGTGCCCGTGGCGCTCAGCTCCGCCAGGGTGTGGGCGATGCCGTTGGTGCCGGCGGCAAACTTGTCGAACTCGAACACGCCCATCGGCCCGTTCCAGATCACGGTCTTGCAGTCGGCCAGGGCCTCCTGGAACACCTTCAGGGAGTCGGGGCCGATGTCGAGGCCCATCCAGCCGTCGGGGATCGCCTCCACTTTGGCGATCTGGCTATTGGCATCGGGGGCGAAGTTGTCGGCCAGCACCACATCGGTGGGCAGCAGGAACTGCACGCCCTTGGCGGCCGCCTTGGCCTCGAGTTCTTTGGCCAGCTCAAGCTTGTCCTCTTCCACCAGGCTCTTGCCCACCGAGAGGCCGCGGGCCTTGTAAAAGGTAAAGATCATGCCGCCGCCGATCAGGATCTTGTCGCACTTGTCGATCAGGGCTTCGAGCACGCCGATCTTGCTGCTTACCTTGGAGCCACCCACGATTGCCGCCAGGGGGCGCTTGGGCGCATCGATGGCACCCTGCAGGTAGGCCAGCTCCTTCTCCATCAGGTGGCCGGCCACGTTAGGGCTGAGGAACTTGGTGACCCCTTCGGTGGAGGCGTGGGCCCGGTGGGCGGCGCCGAAGGCGTCGTTCACGTAAACCTCAGCAAGGGAGGCCAATTTTTGCGCAAATTCGGCCTCGTTCTTCTCTTCCTCGGCGAAGAAGCGCACGTTCTCGAGCAACACCACACCGCCTTCCTCCAGGGCGGCCACCTTGGCCTCGGCGTCGGGGCCGATGCAGCTTTCAGTCTTTGTTACGGGCACGCCCAGCAGGTCGCTGAGGCGGGCTGCCACCTGGGTGAGGCGCATGCCCTCGTTCACCTGTCCCTTAGGCCGGCCGAAGTGGGCTGCCAGGATCACCTTGGCGCCGTTGTCGCGCAGGTGGCCGATGGTGGGCAGGGCCGCCCGGATGCGGGTGTCGTCGGTGATCGCGCCGGCGTCGTTTAGCGGTACGTTGAAGTCAACCCGCACCAGCACGCGCTTGCCGCGGAGATCATCGGCCGAAAGGCTGGCCAGGGATCGCTTCGCCATGGAGCTCCAGGTGATAGGGAATTGCGGGGGAGGTTAGCCCCCGCCCCGCCCCTGGCTTTTCTCTTGCCCTCCCCCTTGCGCTCCAACTTGCCTCCTTCGGCTTTCCCCCAACCGGCCGCCCTGGCCGGATTCCGGAGCGCCCTCCAGACTGAAATATCCCAGCCCTTAACGGCCCTGTCTGCGTACCCCGCGCCATGTTTGAAACCGTTCTTTTTCCCATCGACCAGAGCCGTCAGGCCTTGGAAACGGCGGCGGTGGCCCTGAAACTGGCCCAGCAGCACGCCAGCTCCCTGGTGCTGCTCTCGGTGGTGGAGCCCGGCCAGGACGACCCGGCCGCAACCGCCGAGCTGCTGCAGCAGGCCCGGGCCCGGTTTGAGCAGGCTGGGGTGAGCTGCCGGGTGATCGAGCGTGAGGGCATGCCAGCTTTTGTGATCGGTGATGTGGCCGATGAGATCAATGCCGATGTGATCGTGATGGGCACCCGCGGCATCGCGATCGAGAGCGACCAACAGAGCACCGCGGCGAGGGTGATCCAGCTGGCTCCCTGTCCGGTGCTGGTGGTGCCCTAGGTGACGCAACTCAGCGTCAATGCCCCGGCGATCCAGTGGTATCCGGGCCACATCGCCAAGGCGGAGAGGGCCCTCAACGCAAATCTCGCCAAGGTGGATCTGGTGATCGAGGTGCGCGACGCCCGCATTCCGCTGGCCACCTCCCACCCCCGGCTGCAGCGCTGGATCGGCAACAAGCAGCACCTGCTGGTGATCAATCGGGTTGACATGATTCCGGCGCCGGTACGCCAGGCCTGGACCGCCTGGTTCAAGGCCCAGGAGCAGACCTGCTGGTGGTGTGACGCCAAGGTGGGCACCGGCGTCAAGCAGCTGCAGCAGGCGGCGATCCGGGCCGGGGAGGCCCTCAATGCCCGTCGGGCCGGCAGGGGCATGAAGCCGCGGCCGGTGCGGGCCCTGATGCTGGGTTTCCCCAACGTGGGCAAGTCGGCCCTGATCAACCGGTTGGTGCGCCAGAAGGTGGTGGATAGCGCCCGCCGGGCAGGCGTGACCCGCAGCCTGCGCTGGGTGCGGCTGGGCCAGGACCTCGACCTGCTCGATGCCCCCGGCGTGCTGCCGCCCCGCCTCGACGACCAGCAGGCCGCCCTGCGCCTGGCCCTCTGCGATGACATTGGCCAGGCGGCCTATGACAACGAGGCCGCTGCCCTGGCCTTTCTGCAGCTGCTCACCCTGCTGGAGGCGTCACCGGCTGCCGGGGTGCCGCCCGCCCTGGTGGAGAAGCGCTACGGCGTTTGCCTCGATGTGTTACCTGGGGGCGGTCCGGATGTGGAGAGTTGGCTGGTGGCTGCGGCGGCGCGTCATACCAGTGGCGATAGCCTGCGCATGGCGATCAAGCTCCTTGATGACTTCCGCTGCGCCCGGCTTGGGGCTATCGCCCTCGAACTGCCATGAGCGGGCCCAAGCTCAGCCTACGAGCTCGCCGATCAGGCTAATGTGATAGCCGAGGCGATTTAGGATTTCTCCGCTGCTTAATACGCCGAGTTCGGCATTTAGCTGAATCGCGTTAATAGCTGCATCCTGCATTACCAGGTCAAAGGAGTTGACTGCCCAGCCAACATTGCTGAAGCCCGCTATGGCATTAATGCCAAGGAAGGGTGCTGATTCCACCATCCGGAAGCTCTGACCATCCCCTAGCATGCTTGTTGGCAGGGCAATATTGAGAGATAGGTTTTGAATGAACCATCCGGGTGCTGCGTTCTCGTTCGTCCAGCCTGGTGATTTTAGGTCCACGCTGATAATCCCTGAGAGCAGAACCATTTGCCTGCCATCGCTCAGTTCATAGTGAATGGCATGCGTTGAGCTGAATTTGTCAGCCTGTTTTGGGTCGAGTTGGTTGATCTGCATCTGAAATATCATTCTTGCTGCATACTTTAGGGCACATGCCAAGCCAAGGCTCTCGCTGAGGCGCCGCTGCATGGATCTTCTGTGGATCAAGCCAGTACGGTCGCTGGCAGGGAGGAAAGGCCGATGGTCGACGTGAGCTTCGGCGAAGGCGAAGGTGAGCTACTCACGCTCACCTACCCCAAGCCCCTGCCGATGCGTCTGGATCGCTGGCTGGTGGCCCAGCGGCCGGAGCAGAGTCGCGCCCGGATTCAGAAGTTCATCGAGGCCGGCTATGTGCGGGTCAATGGTGTCACCGGCCGGGCCAAGACCCCCCTGCGCCAGGGCGACAGCGTGGCGCTGTGGATGCCGCCGCCGGAGCCCCTGCCCTATCTGG
This sequence comes from Synechococcus sp. CBW1108, assembly GCF_015840335.1. NCBI lineage: Bacteria > Bacillati > Cyanobacteriota > Cyanophyceae > Synechococcales > Synechococcaceae > Synechococcus > Synechococcus sp. CBW1108. The sequence goes on along the minus strand of NZ_CP060395.1, from coordinate 1,076,568 downwards.
TGCCCCAGGCCATGCCCCTCGATGTCCTCTACGAAGACGCCCACCTGATCGTGCTCAATAAGCCCGCCGGGCTCACCGTGCATCCGGCGCCCGGCAATAGGGATGGCACCCTGGTGAATGGCCTGCTGCACCACTGCCCCGACCTGCCCGGCATCGGCGGGGAGCTGCGGCCCGGCATCGTGCACCGGCTCGACAAGGACACGACTGGCTGCATCGTGGTGGCCAAGAGCCAGGAGGCGTTGGTGAAGCTGCAGGTGCAGATCCAGAAGCGAATCGCCTCGCGTCAGTATCTGGCGGTGGTGCACGGGGTGCCTACGGCTGATTCCGGCACGGTCGTGGCCCCCATCGGCCGCCACCCAGCCGACCGCAAGAAATACGCTGTGGTTCACGACGACTCGGGCCGCCACGCCTGCACCCACTGGCGCCTGGTGGAGAGGCTGGGCGACTACTCCCTCCTGCGTTTCAAACTCGATACAGGGCGCACCCACCAGATCCGGGTGCACTGCGCCCACCTGGGCCATCCGATCGTGGGTGACCCGGTGTACTCCCGCTGCCGCAAGCTGCCGCTGGATATGCCCGGCCAGGCCCTACACGCCGTGCAGCTGGGGCTCAACCACCCGATCCATGGCGAGCGGATTGTGTGCGAAGCGCCGATGCCGGAGTTGTTTGAACGTTTGCTGGAGGTGTTACGCCGGCGCTGATCAGACGATTGTCAGACTCGAAGCGGCCAATGCAAATCAACACGATTTTTGTTTGTCACTAAAGTAACTTTAATATGCACATTTTAATTGTTCACATTGGCCCGCCTTTGCCTGTCTCAGCCTATGGCGGTACTGAGCGAGTGGTATGGGATCTGGGTAAAGCCTTGGTTGTGCTTGGGCACCAAGTATCCTTCCTCGCCACGAGTGGATCAAGGTGTGATTTTGCGAAGGTAATTGCGTTTAATTCTGCGCTTTCGTTATGTGAGCAAATCCCTTCCTCAGTTGATATCGTTCATTTTTCCGAAAACCCCCAGCAGGAGGTCGGACGAGCTTTTGTTATTACTCAGCACAATAATCTCAGCAGTCTACGGGATGTCCTCCCGAACACAATTTTCCTCTCAAGAGATCATGCGAATAGGCACGGTTCGGGGCATTATGTTTACAATGGTCTTGATTGGTCGCGTTACAGAGGTTGTGATACGTCAGCGGAGAGGCAGTATTTTCATTTTTTGGCAGATGCCTCAAAGAGGAGAAAAAATGTCAGTGGAGCGATCAGATTGGCTCGTAAATCTGGCATGCAACTGAGTGTTATAGGGGGTTCAAGGCTTTATTTTCGGAGGGGGTTTCGATTCACTCTGTCTAGAAAAATTAGCTTCCATGGGATGGTAAATGACTTGGAAAAGTCTAGGATCCTTCAGCATTCAATGGGCCTGCTATTTCCTGTTTTATGGCATGAGCCATTTGGGCTTGCCGTGATTGAAAGTTTATATTTTGGATGCCCAGTATTTGGGACGGCGTATGGTTCTTTGCCGGAGTTGATTGGTCCTCAATATGGATATCTTGCTAACTCAGCGACGCAGCTTTTGAGGGCAATCCAACGCGTGGGTGAATGGTCGCCATACGCATGCCATTCATACGCTCGTGATAATTTTTCGTCTCATATTATGGCGCTAGGCTATCTTGATTACTATCAGAGGGTTTTGAATGGTGAGACTTTAAAAGCTGATTTGCCGGTGAAAGAAGTGTTAAATAGAAAAATGCTGCCTTGGAGTAATTAATCGTCTGCGTGAATTCTGGGTCATTGATTTGGTGCTATCGAACAGCTTGTTTACCGTAAATAGTTTTGCGATCTGGATTGCTTTTCAGGCGCTAGGCAGCCGCGGGCAGGCCTCCACAAGCTTGCGGGTGATGGCCGCCTGGGGATGGCTCAGCAACCGGGCGCCCGGGCCCTCCTCCACGATTACGCCGCCGTCGAGCACGATCACCCGGTGGCAGAAGCCACTGGCCACCGACAGGTCGTGGGTGACAAACAGCAGGCCCAGGCCCAGCCGCTGCTGCAGATCACGCAGCAGGGCAAGCACGTCGGCCTGCACTTCGGCGTCGAGCATGCTGACGCTCTCGTCGCAGAGCAGCACCTTTGGCTCCAGCACCAGGGCCCGGGCGATGGCCACCCGCTGCTGCTGGCCGCCTGAGAGCTGCCTGGGCAGGCGGTTTTCGAACTCTTCAGCTGGGGTCAGCCCCACGGCAGCAAGGAGTTCCCGGGCCCGGTGGCGGGCCTGGTTGCGGCTGGCCAGGCCGTGGATCAGCAGGGGATCGGCGATGGCTTCGCCCACCACCATCTGGGGGTTGAGGCAGGCCAGGGGATCTTGAAAAACCATCTGCAGGCCCCGTCGCGCCCGGCGTAGGGCCTGGCCGCGCAGGGCCAGCAGGTTGTGGCCTTCGAGTCGCACCGTGCCGCCCCGCACCGGTGCCAACCCCATCAGGGCTCGGCAGAGGGTGCTCTTGCCGCAGCCTGATGCCCCCACCAGGCCAATGGTTTCGCCCCGCTGCAGCCTCAGGCTCACCCCGTCCACCGCTTTGAGCCAGCGGCGTTGCCAGGGCAGGGAGGGCAACGGGTGCCAGCTGCGCAACTCCTCCAGCTCCAGCAGGGCCGGCGCCGGTGCGAGAATCGTTCTCTGGACTCCCTCCCGCTGCCGCGCCTTGGCCACCAGCCGCTGGGCCAGGGGGGAGGCCGGGGCGGTGAGCAGTTGTTGGGCGGGGGCCTGCTCGATCAGGCGGCCCTGGTCCAGCACGGCGATCTGGTCGCACCAGCGGCCTGCCAGGGCCATGTCATGGCTGATCAGCAGTAGGGCGCTGCCCGCTTCGCTGCAAAGGGCGCTGAGCTCCCCCATCACCTGGCCGGCGATGGCCACATCCAGGCTGGTGGTGGGCTCGTCGGCGATCACCAGGGGCGGATTGAGGGCCATGGCCAGGGCAATTGCCAGCCGCTGACGCATGCCGCCGCTGAACTCATGGGGGTAGCTGCCGTAGCGCTGGGGGTTGATCCCGACCCTGGTCAGCAGCTCCTCGGCCCGTTCGCGCACCTGGCGCCGCCGCCAGCGGGGCCGGTGGGCGGCCAGGGTGTCCCCAAGGTGGTCGCCAATGGTCAGCAGGGGGTTGAGCCGGGTCATGGGGTCCTGGAAAACCAGGCCTACCGCCTTGCCGCGTAGTTGGCGCAGGGCCGGCCGCTGCAGCCGGCCGGGCTCCTGCCCCGCCAGTAGCAGCCCGCCGCTGCACTGGCTGCCTGGGGGCAGGAGCTGCAGCACCGCCCGGGCCACGGTGCTCTTGCCGCAGCCGGAGGGCCCGACCAGGGCCAGCCTCTGGCCTGGGCTCAGGCTCAGGGTCAGCCCATCAAGGGTGGGCTGGTCGCAGCCCGGGTAGCGCACCACCAGGTGGTCAATCGCAAGCACGGGGCTGGTCATTGTCTCCAGCTAGGCAGTATCTGCATACGATGGAAGAAATCCACAGGGTGGAATGCTCAAGGCGGTTGCCGATCTTGATCAGGACCGATCGATCCGCCCCCCAGCTGACTATGGCGTGCCCCTGCCCGAGTGGCTGCAGCGCTGCCTGGAGCACGTGCCGCCTGGCCAGGACAACAGCTGCCCTACGGACCCCGAGCTGCTGCTCGCCTGCGCCTTCGATTACGCCTACCGCCATCACCAGGGCCAGCTGCGGGCCACGGGCGAGCCCTACATCATCCATCCGATCGCCGTTGCCGATCTGCTGCGGGAGACCGGCGCCAGTGCAGGGGTAATCGCCGCCGGCTTCCTGCACGACGTGGTCGAGGACACCGGCGTCACCCCCGATGAGATCGAGGCGCACTTTGGCGCCGAGGTGCGGGCCCTGGTGGAGGGGGTCACCAAGTTGGGCGGGATCCATTTCACCAACTACACCGAGGCCCAGGCAGAAAATTTGCGTCGCATGTTTCTGGCCATGGCCAGCGACATCCGCGTGGTGCTGGTGAAGTTGGCAGACCGGCTCCACAACATGCGCACGCTCTCTGCCCTCAAGCCCGAGAAGCAGCAGCGCATCGCCCGCGAAACCCGGGAGATCTATGCCCCCCTCGCCAACCGGCTGGGGATTGGCAGGCTCAAGTGGGAGCTGGAGGATCTGGCCTTCAAAATCCTCGAGCCCGAGGCCTACCGTGACATTCAGAAGCAGGTGGCGACCAAGCGCAGTGACAGGGAAGAGCGCCTGGGGGTGACCGTGCAGTTGCTGCGGGATCGCCTCGCCGCCGCGGGGCTGCACAACTGTGAGGTGAGTGGCCGGCCCAAGCACCTCTATGGCATCTGGAGCAAAATGCAGCGCCAGCAGAAGGCGTTCCACGAAATCATCGACGTGGCCGCCCTCAGGATCCTCTGCCCCAACCTGGAGTGCTGCTACCGGGCCCTGGCAGTGGTCCACGACACGTTTCGGCCGATTCCCGGTCGCTTCAAGGACTACATCGGCCTACCCAAGCCCAATGGCTACCAGTCGCTGCATACGGCGGTGATCGGTCGCCATCGGCCGATTGAGGTGCAGATCCGCACCACCGAGATGCACCGGGTGGCCGAGTACGGCATCGCCGCCCATTGGAAATACAAGGAGGGCGGTTCACCGGCGGCCTCCGGGGCCGATGCGGAGCGCTTCAACTGGCTGCGCCAGCTGGTGGACTGGCAGAAGGATGACGGTGGCAAGGACAGCGGCGATTTTTTGCGCTCCATCAAGGAGGACCTCTTCGACGAGGAGGTGTTCGTGTTCACCCCCAATGGCGATGTGGTGGGGCTGCGCAAGGGATCCACCGCCGTTGATTTCGCGTACCGGATCCATTCCGAGATCGGCAACCACTGCCAGGGAGTGCGCATCAACGATCGCCTCTGCCCCCTGGCCACCCCGCTACAGAACGGCGATTTCGTGCAGGTGATCACCGCCAAGACGGCGCACCCGAGCCTCGACTGGCTCAATTTCGTAGCCACCCCCACGGCCCGCACCCGCATCCGCCATTGGTACAAAACGAGCCATCGCGACCAGAACATCCTGCGCGGCACCGAGATGTTGGAGCGCGAACTGGGTCGCGACGGCTTCGATGCCCTGCTCAGCGGCGAGGCGATCGCCCGGGTGGCGCGCCGTTGCAACCTTGCCGGCACCGACGACCTGCTGGCATCCCTCGGCTTTGGTGGGGTCACGCTGCACCAGTTGCTAAATCGCCTGCGGGAGGAACTGCGCCTGGCCAGCGCCGCCGCTGTGCCGGTGCCCAGCAATGAGCAGGTCGCCGCCGAGCTTTCAGCTCACGCTGCCCATCCCGATCTCCAGCCTTCTTCGCCAGCGGGCACCAGTGCAATCCTGGGCCTCGAAGGACTCGACTATCGGCTGGGGGGGTGCTGCACCCCCCTGCCCGGGGAGCCGATCTTGGGGGCGGTGGCCCTGGGCAACCACGGCATCACCATCCATCGCCAGGACTGCTCCAACCTGGGCCAGGTGCCGGCTGAACGGCGCCTGCCGGTGCGCTGGAACCCTGCGGTGCAAGCCAGCCCGCGGCGTTATCCGGTGCAGTTGCGCATTGAGGTGCTCGATCGAGTTGGCGTGCTCAAGGACATCCTCACCCGCCTCTCCGACCACCGCATCAACGTCAGTGATGCCCGGGTGCGCACCACTCCCGGTAAGCCGGCTCGCATTGACCTACGGGTGGAGCTCGACAGTGCCGGCCAGCTGGCCAGCACCATCGGCCAGATCCGCTCCATGGCCGACGTGCTTGACATCGCCCGCACCGGGATCGGCTAGGCCCGGGCGGATTAAGGGCAAATTGAAGCTTTAAGGCAAGGTGAAGCCGCCAGTGTTGAGGTGCTTCAGGTCGAGCATCACCACCGTCAGCCAGCCCAGCAGGGCCAGGCCCCCCAGGGAACCCAGCACCAGCAGCAGGCCGGAGAGTGCCGAGCCAGAGGATCCCTTGCCGTCTGCCACAGGTAGTTGTTGAAGGTCTTTGATCTTCGCACCAGCTCAGGGTCGCGAGATGCGATGGAGCCGCTGCCCGCGGGCTCCATCGAACTCATGCAGCTTTCTGGTTGGAGGCGGAACGGCGGGAGTTGGCCTGACGTGTTGCCTTTGGGCGCCGCAGCGGCAGGATCAGCAAATCGGTGAGGCCGTTGAGGCCATTCGCCAGCAGTTCCCAGGTGGATTCAAGCTGGGGCAGCAGTTTCCAGCCGATCCGCACAGCTCCGCTCGCTAGTGAGAGCACGGCTGTCACTGCCACCACGGCCAGGGCTGCGAAGCCGAGCATCTGGACTACCCCGAGTAGCAGGCGCACCAGGCCTTTGGCCATGATGTGAACGCCGCTGATCAGGTTGTAGATCGCCTGGCTGGCAACCAGCAGGCTATCGAGCTTTACAAAGTGGGCGAGGCCAAACAGGATTGCCAAAGCGGCTGCCCCGGCAACGCTCAACAGCAATCCTTTGCGGAGCTCCTGGGAGTCGGTTTTGGACCAGTTTGGAGATCGCTGGACCCGTCCAGACTGCTTGTTGGCAGAGCTGAACTCGAGGATCTTGTCCATGGGGTGATGGTGCGATTCGCAGCGGTTGGCCGCCATGGCCATGGGACGGTTGACCAGCTGGCCCATGGCTTGCTGGTCAGCGGCTTCTGATTGGCGTTGCCGTAGTTACAGCCCGTTTGGGCCCAGTTACCTACAACCACCCCACCTGCGGGATAGCCAGCCATGACCTCCGAGCAAGCGGCCCAGCTGATCGACGAAACCCTCGACCTGGTGCATCAGCGCCTCCAGGATCTCCAGGCCCAATCACTCCCCCGGGAGCAGCACGCCCTGGCAGAGGAGTTTCGCGAGTGGCGCCACCCGGAAGGGGGCCACATCGACCTGATGGTGTTTCCCGGCCTGGCTAACCCCTGACCAGCCCTGGGGACGGCGGCGGGGTGGAATGGGGGGCATGGAAGTTTCAGGCACCATCGCAGCGGTAGCTACGGCGGTGGCGCCTGGGCAGGGCAGTGTGGCAATCGTACGAATCTCCGGCCCCGAGGCCGAGGCGATCGGGCGGCGGTTGTTTGTGGTGCCTGGCCAGCAACCGTGGGAGAGCCACCGGGTGCTCTACGGCCACGTGGTGGATCCGGCTAGCGGCGAGCGGGTGGATGAGGCCCTGCTGTTGTTGATGCGGGCCCCCCGCAGCTTCACCCGGGAAGACGTGGTGGAACTGCACTGCCATGGCGGCCTGGTGGCGGTGCAGCATGTGCTGGAGCTGGTGCTGGCGGCAGGGGCGCGGCGGGCGTTGCCGGGGGAATTCAGCCAGCAGGCGTTTTTAAACGGCCGGCTCGACCTCACCCGCGCCGAAGCGATCAGCGAGATGATCACGGCTCGCAGCCGCCGGGCGGCCCAGCTGGCGATGGCTGGCCTCGATGGCGGCCTGCATCAGCGCATCGGCGCCCTGCGCGAGCGGTTGCTGGATCAGCTGGCGGAGCTGGAGGCCCGGGTGGACTTCGAGGAGGATCTGCCGCCCCTCGATGGCGATGCGGTGGCGGCCGAGCTGGCGGCGGTGCGCGGCGAGCTGGAGCAGCTGGTGGCCGAGGCGCGCCAGGGGGAGTTGCTGCGCGAGGGCCTGCGGGTGGCGATCGTGGGCCGGCCGAACGTGGGCAAATCCAGCCTGCTCAACCTGCTCAGCCAGCGGCAGAAGGCGATCGTGACCGACCTGCCAGGCACCACCCGCGACCTGCTGGAAAGTGAGCTGGTGCTCGAAGGCGTGCCGCTCACCCTGCTCGACACCGCCGGCATCCGGCCCACCACAGACCGGGTCGAGGCCCTGGGCATTGAGCGGGCCCGCCAGGCCCTGGCCGCGGCCGATGTGGTGCTGCTGCTGTTTGATCTGGCCGCCGGCTGGACGCCGGAAGATCAGGCCCTGCGGGAGCTGGTGCCCGAGGCGGCCGTGCTGCTGGTGGCGGGCAACAAGGCCGATGCCGCTGGCCTGCCGGTGGGGCTGGTGCCGGCCGGGGCAGGGTTGCCGGCCGCTTTGCACTTCAGCGCCCTCACCGGCGCCGGGCGCAAAGAGCTGGTGGCCGAGCTGCTGCGCCGCTGCGGCGCCGGCCCGCTCGAGGGCCTGCAGGTGGCCCTCAATGCCCGCCAGCGCGACCTGGCGGCGGCGGCCGCCGCCAGCCTGGCGGCGGCCCTGGAGGCGGCGGTCCAGCAGCTCCCCTGGGATTTCTGGACGATCGACCTGCGGGCCGCGGTGCGCGCCCTCGGCGAGATCACAGGCGAGGAGGTGGGCGAGGCGGTGCTGGATCGGGTCTTCTCCCGGTTTTGCATCGGCAAGTAGCCGCAGACTGACCCGAGTCAACACTGCTGCTCGATGGTCAATTTCCGCCTGCTGCTTGCTGCCTGGGCCTTGCTGGTGGTGGCTCCGGTTGGGGCTCCTGTCGTGGCGGCCGCGCCCCCGGCTCCCGCTGGCCTCGCCCAGTGCCCGGCACCGGCGGCCGGCTCCTTCGTGGTACTGGGCAGCGGCCAGCACCGGGGTGAACCCACCGCGCTGCTGATGCAGGAGCGCTGGTTCCCGGATGGCCGCATCGAGGGGGTGCGCTACTCGAGGGAAGGGCGCCGTTTCAGCGAAGACCGCTACACCGGCAGGGTCAGGCCCGATGCCGCCTGCTGGGCCCTGGTGGAGCGCCAGGGACCCACCGGAACGATGGCTGAGCAGGTGGCCCTGGATCGCCTGGGGCGGCCGCGGGTCTCGCTGGTGCTGGCACCCACTGAGGTTTTGTCGCTGCGCTACGTCTCCCAGGAGCCTGGCTCCTGCAGCCCTGCCCTGCTCGATGGCCTGGTGACCAGCCAGCAGCAGGGCCAGAGCTGGGCTGATGGCCGCTGGCAGGCCAATGCGGTGGTGCAGCGCGAGTGGTGGCAGGCTGGCGAGGTGCGGGGCCTGGCGGTGATGAACTACGCCGGCAACCCGGATCGGGTCACCTACAGCGGCCGCCTCCAGCTGGGCAGCGACTGCCTCGGCCGCATGACCCAGCGGGATTCCAAAGGCATCTACTACAACTATCGGGTGGTGGTGCTGGCCAAGGGCGCTGGTTACATCTATCTGCAGACTGACCCCGACGACCTCACCCTTGGCCTGCTGCAGCATCAGCGCTGAGGTCGGAGGCCCCAGCGCGCCGCCAGGAACACCAGGGCCATCACCCCGTAGCCGAGGGCCCAGCTCCGGCCCACACCCCAGCCCAGCTGCAGCACGGTGTCGGAGCTGGTGAACTGCCAGGCGTGGATCACGCCAAACCAGGCCAGCACCGCCGCGATGGCTGCGCAGGCCGCCGCCGCCAGCAAGCGGGCCTCGATCACATACACGAGCATCCCGGCCATCAGCATCGCCGTGATGATCTGGCCCTGTTCCAGGGCGAAGGCCCCGGCGGCCCACACATCGGCCTGGGCCAGGGGCGCCAGCAGCTGGGGGCCAAAGGGGTTGGCGGTGGTGCCGCTGCCGCCGGCCCGCAGCCCCGCCTTGAGCATCAGGGCTCCCCAGCCGGCCAGCCCCGGCAGCAGCCCCAGGGCCACTGCCGGCGCATGGCGGGGTGGCGTGGCCTGGAAGGCCTGGGCGGCGATCACCAGGCCGATGTAAAGCACGATCGCCATGCCGGCTTCGATCGGCACCAGTTGACCGATCACGCCGAACAGCCCCAGGAGGCAGCCGGCGGCCATCACCACGCCGTTGAGCCAGGAGTAGCCAATGCGTGCCCCCATCGCCTTCCAGCCCGGATGGCCGATGTAGATGGTTGTGGGGAAGCAGGAACCGAGGGTGGCTGCGGCCAGGGTGCCGATGCCATTGATCAGCATCGAGCTGCGCACCGGATAGCGATCCCCCGCCGCCTCGGCGCTCTCGAGGTTCTGCAGGGAGCCGATCACGTTGAACAGCCCCATCGGCACGATTACCCCCAGCCAGGGCACAAGCTGGCCCCGGGCCTGCCAGAGATCTGCCAGCTGGAGATGGGGCAGATGCAGGCCGACCAGGGCACTGCTGCGCTGCCAGCTCACCGGATCCAGGTCGATCAGGCCATTGGCCCAGGCCAGGGCGATGCCCAACAGCACCGCCACCAGGCCGGCGGGCACGGGCCAGCGCACCGGGGCGTAGTAACCAACCAGGATCACGGCCAGCACCGCCAGCCCCACCACCGGCTGGGCATAGGTGCGCAGCAGGAAGCCCAGTGCGATGTAGCCCAGGGCAATGCCAGCCAGGGTGGAGAGCAGGGCTGCGCGAGGCAGCCAGCGCTGCAGGGCGTTGCCGATGAAGGCGCCGCAACACTCGATCAGCCCCGACCCCAGGCAGGCGATCAGCCCGGCTCGCCACGAGAGGGTTACCGCTGCGGCTGGATCCAGGCCCTGGCTCACGGCCGTCAGCTTCACCGGCAGCATCACCAGGAACACGTAGGCGAACAGGCTCACCGTGTTGATGCCGTAGGGCAGGGCGGTGCGGTCGTCGCGCCCTTCCTGCAAATCGAGTTGAAAGGCCTGGCGGGCGTAGGCCAGGTTGCCCACCACCAGGCTGATGCCCGTGGCCGGCAGGATCGTGCCGAATATCAGGCTGTCGGGGTAGCCGAGCACGCCCCGGCACAGGGCCACGATCAGCAGGATCTGGATCAGGTTGTCGAGCCCGAGTCCCAGAAAACCATCGAGGTCACCGCTCGTCCACCAGCGGGGTTGGGTCATGCCGGTTTTCCGGATCAGCGGATGTCCTCAGGTTGGCACTGGAGGTTGGCAATGGGCCCAGCTGGCATTCCAGTTCGAGGGCATCGGTGAGCCCTTCATGGCCTTGGTCGTAGCTGGTGGTGGCGAAACGGCCGTGCCAGCTGGTGGGCAGCTCCGCCAGCAACGCCTCGGCGTAGGGGTGGCGGCGTGCCTGGAGTTCCATGGTGTGGGCCGGATAGAGATGCACCGCCCGGCGGCTCACCCGCAGCAGCTCATGCAGCGCGCTGCGGTGCCAGTCCAGATCCAGCCCGGGTTCCTCCATCAGCCCCCCGGCCGAGCAGGGGGCGTAGCTGAACAGCAGGTGGCCGCTGAGCACCAGATCGAAGCTCTGATCGGCAAAGGGCAGATTTGGCAGGCTTGCGGCGAGGTAGCGCTCGCAATGGGCGCGCCGGTCCGCCAGGAAGGCTGCCAGGGCTTCGAGGTGTTCCTGGCGGCAGGCGTCCAGGTTGAAATCGGGCCGGATGGCGGAGCTGGTGGCCAGCGTGGCCATGGCGCTCTCCAGATCGGCCCGGGTCCGCTGCTCCAGCTCGGCCTCGCTGAGGGCGTAGAGCGGATCCACGGCCGTCACATCGAGCCCCTCGGTCCGCAGTAGGGCCGAGAGCGATCCCGGCCCGCCCGGGCAATCCAGTATGCGGGCGCCGCGCCACTGGGCCGGATCGAAGTTGAACATTGCCAGGGCCTGGCTGCCAAGCCGGCCATAGAACACCACCTGGGTAAATTGCATGGATGCTGCGCTGACCCAGCTGCACTGGCCCGCATGATGGGCAAGCCGGTCACCTGTCGCCATGAACCTGCCGTTCACGCCTGCGCTTCAGGGCCAGCTGCGGGCCTGGCTGAACGAAGACATCGGCCGCGGCGACCTCACAGCTGCTGCGTTGGCCGGCTGCAGCGGCCGGGCCCACTGGCTCGCCAAGGCCGATGGGGTGTTCTGTGGCGGCGTGCTGGTGGAGCCTTTGTTCCGGATGCTCGATTCCGCCGTGCGGGTGCGGCCGTTGGTGGTGGATGGGGAGACCGTGGGGATTGGCCAGCGGCTGCTGGAGTTGGAGGGCCCGGCCGCAGCCCTGGTGGCCGCTGAGCGCACCGCCCTCAACCTGGCCATGCGCCTCTCCGGTGTCGCGAGCGCCACCGCCGCCCTAGTGCGGCAGCTTGAGGGCACGGGGGTGGGGCTGGCGGATACGCGCAAAACCACCCCTGGCCTGCGGGTGTTGGAGAAATATGCGGTGCGCTGTGGGGGGGGAGTGAATCACCGCTTTGGGCTCGACGATGCGGCGATGCTCAAGGAAAACCACCTGGCTTGGTCAGGTGGGGTGGCAGGTGGTTTGGAGGCGGCGATTGCGGCGGTGCGGGCCAATGGGCCCTGGCCGGCCCGGGTGATCGTGGAGGCGGAAACGGGGGCTGAGGCGGCAGCAGCGGTGCGGGCGGGTGCCGATGGGGTGCTGCTCGATGAATTCACGCCCGGGCAGCTGGTGGAGCTGGTGCCCCGGCTGCGGGCCCTGGCCCAGGGGCGCGGGCTGGTGCTGGAGGCCTCCGGTGTGCAACCCGCCCAGATCCAGGCCTATGCAACCAGCGGGATCGACCTGATTTCCACCAGTGCCCCGATAACCCGCAGCCCCTGGCTGGATCTGAGCATGCGCTTTGACAGGGACAGCTGAAGTTTGAGGTTTGGGGCCGGCCCATGGGAATCGGCACCTACCCTTTCCATACTAGATCCAGTTTGGAACGAGGCTGGGTGGCGAAACAAACCATCGGCGCAGGCGCCCCACCCCCTGCTCCTGGCCGGCTGGCGCGGGGTTGCCGGCGTCAGCTGGGCCTGGCCCTGGCGGCCCTGGGGCTGCTGGCTGCCAGCCCGGCCGTTGCCCTTGCCGAGGGGGCCGTGCAGCGGGCCGCCCGAACCGGGGAATTGGTACTGACCGGTTTTGCCGATGTACCCCCCCTGGTGTTTGCCGATGGCAAGGGAAAATCCGTCGGCTATGGGCTGTTGGTGGCCGATCGGATCGCGGCAGAACTCTCCACAGCGGTGGGCCGGCCAGTGAAGGTGCGGTTTGCGCCCGTGGCTGATCCGGCCAGTTTGGTCACCAGCCTTACTGCCGGCAAGGCAGCCCTGGCCTGCGGGCTGCCGTTCAGCTGGGAGCTGGACACCCATGTGGACTTTTCCTTGCCCATCGGGCTCTCCGGGCTGCGGTTACTGGCACCGGTTGGTCGGTTTGACGGCACCCCGGCAGCCCTGGCGAGTCGCAGGATCGGCGTGGTGCGCCAATCCCTTGGCGAAACAGACCTGCGGGGCATGCAGCCAAGGGCGATCCCCGTGCCCTTCAACAACCTCCAGGAGGCGGTGGCGGCCCTGAAGGCAGGCACGGTGGAGGGCGTCATCGGCGACACCTTTGTGCTTGCCGGCCTGGTGCGTCCACAGGCCCTGACGGGCCTGACCCTCACCCCCGACTTCCCCTTTGAGGCCTACGCCGTCAGCTGTGTGATGGCCCAGAACGACTCCGCCTTCAGGGATCTGGTCAACCTCACCATTGCCCGGTTGTTGCAGGGTTATCTCGATGGTCAGCCCGATACGGTTGCCGCGGTGAATCGCTGGCTGGGCCCAGGCAGCGCCGTCGGGCTCCCGGAGAATGTGGTCCGTGCCAGCTTCGAAGCGGTGTTGCTGGGTGTGGAGTCGATCCGTCCCATCCCTGCCGGCCAACCAACAAGTTCTTCTGCCGTTTTGGGTTCTCCTCTGACCGCCCAGCGCTGATCCCCTACCCCTTTAGCACCCATGGCGATTCCTAACCGCTCCTATCTGTTTGGCCTGCTGCTGCTGGCCTCCCTGCCGGTCGATGGGGCCGCGGCCCTGGCGATTGCCCATGTCCAGGACCCTGTGCCGGTCGGTCCCGAGTCGCTCAGCATTGAGCAAAGGCTCAGCCGCATCGCCGCGGCGGTGCAGGAGCGGGGTGGGGTGGACGAGGCCCCAGGGGGTGAGCTCTCCTATGTGTTCGTCAATGGCGGTGGGCTGGGCTGGGGCAATGGTGGTTTCAGCAACGGCGGCTTCAACAATGGGGGCTTCTACAACGGCGGCTTTGGCAACGGGGGCTTCCGCAATGGCGGCTTCCTTAACGGTGGCCGTTACTGGCGTTGATTCCAACCCAGACCTACGGGCCGGTGCGGCTGCTGGTGGTGCAGCCCACCCCCTTCTGCAACCTCGATTGCGACTACTGCTATCTGCCCGATCGGGGCGATCGCAGCCGCTTGCCGCTGGCGGTGCTGGAGGCAGCTGTGGAGCGGGTGCTGGAGAGCCCCTATTTCGGCGGGGAGTTCACCCTGCTCTGGCATGCGGGCGAACCGCTGATGGCGCCGATTGCGTTCTACGACGAGGCCACCCAGCGGATCGGCCGACTCCTGGAGGGGCGCGGTTTGCCGGCCAGCACGGTTGTGCAGTCGCTGCAGACCAATGCCACCACGATTGACGGGGCCTGGTGCGATTGCTTTGAGCGCAATGGCATCCACGTGGGCGTGAGCATGGATGGCCCAGCCTTCCTGCACGACGCCCACCGGGTCACCCGCGCCGGCCTGCCCACCCACGCCGCCGTGATGCGCGGCATCGACTGGCTGGCCAGGCGGCGGATTCCCTTTCAGGTGATTTGCGTGCTCACGGCCGATGCCCTCGACCATGCCGACACCATCGTCGATTTCTTCTTGCAGAACGGCATCGGGAATGTGGGCTTCAACATGGAGGAAACTGAGGGGCCAACACCCATTCCAGCCTCGATGGGGGCCCGCTGGGGCGGGAGCTGCTGGAGCAGCGCTACCGGGCCTTCATGGCCCGCATCTGGCAGCGCAGCCGCCAGCAGCCCGGCCGTCTCCGCATTCGGGAATTCGACGGCATCGCCACCATTGCCTGCGGCAAGGCCCGCATGGTTCAAACCGATATGAACACCCCGTTTGTGATCGTCAACGTCGATGCCAAGGGCAATGCCTCCACCTTTGATCCGGAGTTGCTCTCGGTGGCCACCGCCGAATACGGCGACTTCTCGTTTGGCAATGTGCTGGAAGACAGCCTTGAGGCCCTTGCCGCCAGCGATAAGTTTCGCCGGGTTGCGGCCGAGATCCGCGCCGGGGTGGAGCTTTGCCGCAGCAGCTGCGGCCACTTCGGCCTGTGTGGTGGGGGCACCGGTAGCAACAAGTACTGGGAGCATGGCCGCTTCGATTGCAGCCAAACCCAGCACTGCCGCTACCGCATCCAGCTGGTGGCCGATGTGGTGCTCGAGGGCCTGGAGCAGGAGTTGGGCCTGCTGGCCTGATCCGGTGGCCTGCGGGGGATGATCAATGGGCACCCTGCCTCTGTTTGGCTGCCATGCTCCGCATCGCCCAGACCCTGAACGGCCAACTGCGCGCGGCGATGGAGCGGGCCTTCCCCGAGGCGGCGGGGCAGGCCAGTGCGGCGGGACACCCTCTTGACCCCCAGCTGGCGCCTGCCTCTAAGCCGGAATTCGGCGATTTCCAGGCCAATGGGGCCCTGCCCCTGGCCAAGCCACTGGGCCAGCCACCCCGGGCCATCGCCCAGGCGATCGTGGCGCAATTGGCCAGCGAGCCGGCCTTTGCCCAGCTGTTCCTGGAGCCGGTGATCGCTGGCCCCGGCTTCATCAACCTCACCCTGCGGCCCGAGCGCCTGGCGGCGGAGGTGGGGGCCCGGCTGGCCGATCCGCGCCTGGGGGTGCCGGTTGGAGCCGGCCAGGGGGTTAATGCCGGCCCGGTGATCGTGGATTTCTCCAGCCCCAACATCGCCAAGGAGATGCATGTGGGGCACCTGCGCTCCACGATCATTGGCGACTGCCTGGCCCGGGTGCTGGAGTTCCGCGGCCACCCGGTGCTGCGCCTCAACCATGTGGGCGATTGGGGCACCCAGTTTGGAATGCTCATTACCCACCTCAAGCAGGTGGCGCCCGAGGCCCTGGAGCACCCAGATGCGGTGGACCTGGGCGATCTGGTGGCCTTCTACCGCCAGGCCAAGGCCCGCTTCGACGCTGACGAGGCTTTTCAGGCCACTGCGCGCGAAGAGGTGGTGAAGCTGCAGGGGGGCGACCCGGTGTCGCTCAAGGCCTGGGGATTGCTCTGTGAGCAGAGCCGACGCGAATTCCAGCAGATCTATGACCGCCTCGATATTCGTCTTGTCGAGCGCGGTGAGTCTTTCTACAACCCCTATCTGCAGAAGGCGGTTGACGACCTCAGCGCTGCCACTTTGCTGGTCACCGACGACGGTGCCCGCTGCGTATTCCTCGAGGGCATGAGCGGTAAGGACGGCAAGCCCCTGCCGCTGATCGTGCAGAAGCGTGATGGCGGCTTCAACTACGCCAGCACCGATCTGGCGGCGATCCGCTATCGCTTCTCCCAGGCAGGCGATGGCGCCAGCCGCGTGATCTACGTAACTGACGCGGGCCAGGCCAGCCACTTCGCCGGGGTGTTCCAGGTGGCCCGCCGCGCCGGCTGGATTCCCCAGGGCGCCAGCGTGGAGCATGTGCCCTTTGGCCTGGTGCAGGGAGACGATGGCAAGAAGCTCAAGACCCGCTCCGGTGACACGGTGCGCCTCAAGGACCTGCTCGATGGGGCGGTACAGCGGGCCGAGGCCGACCTGCGCCTGCGCCTGGCCGAGGAAGGGCGCACAGAGGATGGGACCTTCATCCAGCACGTGGCCCACACCGTGGGCCTGGCGGCGGTGAAGTACGCCGACCTCTCCACCAACCGGATCACCAACTACCAGTTCAGTTTTGATCGCATGCTGGCCCTGACGGGCAACACGGCCCCCTACCTGCTGTATGCGGTGGTGCGGATAGCCGGCATCGCCCGCAAGGGCGGCGATCTGGAGGCCGGCGGCTCTGGTGCCTCGGCTGCCGCCGCCCCTCTCATCTTCACGGAACCTCAGGAGTGGGCCCTGGTGCGGGAGCTGCTCAAGCTGGATGCGGTGATCGCCGAGGTGGAGGAGGAGTTGCTGCCCAATCGGCTCTGCAGCTATCTGTTTGAACTCAGCCAGGTTTTCAACCGCTTCTACGACCAGGTGCCGGTGCTCAAGGCCGAAGAGCCGGCCCGCAGCTCACGGCTGGCCCTTTGCCGCCTCACCACAGGCACCCTCAAGCTGGGGTTGGGTCTGTTGGGCATCCCCACCTTGGAGCGGATGTGACTTGAAATTGCATCAGCGCCTGACTGGGGTGGATGCTTCCGGGCCTGAGTCGTAGTGAGCCGCGCAGTACTTGAAGAACACCTCTAGGGCGACCAGTAGGCTGTACAGGAATCCTTCTGCACCACTAAGGAATGAGAGCTTGATAAAATAAAGATTTAGAAAGCGTGGCACGGCATGAATGAGTCCGGCAGCTACGCCGGAGCGAGATCTTGAGTTGCGCAGTTTGATTGCGGCAAGCTGGGAATATTGCGCAAGTTTTAGCAGACTCTGGTGAATAGACCTGCGCGAGTGATGGATCAGTCGTGTGCGAAAAAGCAGTGTTCGCGCCGCTGCACGCAGGATGGCTCCCTCATGAACTTGTCCTTCAAAGCCAACTAAATCACTCACCTTAAATAGGCGGGGAATCCCCTTCGTTTGGTGAATGCCTTTAAGGCGTTTGCCAAAGACAAAATCTTCCCAGCGGACAAGGCCTCGATTTATTGCTCCTTGGCCCACTGCGGCGCGGATTTCTTCAGCTAATTTTGGCGGGATAATTTCGTCACAGTCTAGAAAAAAGATGTAATCGCATTTGCAATAACTTAGGGCGCGATTGCGTTGAATCGCGAATCCCTGCCAGTCCAAGTGGTGGTAAACCTCAACCCCTAGGGACTTGGCGATACTGGTGGTTGAGTCGGTACTGCCGGCATCGATGACGAGAAGCTGGTCTGCAAATTTAGCCGAATCTAGGCAATTGGCAATTGTACTGGCTTCATTGAAGGCAAGGATCGCAATGCATAATTTGTGTAGGGTCGGCATTTTGATGGTGCTTAACAAGTTTCAGGGCTAATGGCTCGATGACTCTTTTGTTCGAGTGTCCAGTGGCCTTCGGGCTTGTCGATGTATTGAAAGAATTTATTTGAGAAGTTTCCCTGCAGGCAGGTATGCCGGGAGAAGCGCCAGCTATGTTCGTGCTCTGAGAGCACTGCTTGGAATACGGTTGGACCGGTTATTTCGTATATATTGTCGCTTTGAGGGTTTTTGATACGACGAAGAACTTCTTCGATTAGGATCTTGATAATTGGATGTTCCGGCCCGCTTGCAATGAAGTAATTTGTTGCGGCGCCGTCTTTGTATCGCAAGAACAGCGCGCTTGATCCGGCTGGTATAATTCTGTTTAAGGGCCAGACTAGGTGGGCGTCGATATCCATGTAAACGCCACCATATTTATAGAGCACTAGCAATCGCCAGAGATCTGCCTGGGCAGCTCCAATGGTCAGCCTGTTGTAAAGGCGCGAGGTCTCTCCGGGGAAGTGGTGTACCACGAAGTCTTTGCGCATCTCCGTGGTGTGAAACTTGTAGTCATAGCCTAGGCTCAATAGTCGATTGCACAGCCAGCTGGCCTTGATTGGCAGGGTAACTTTATTTGTGTAGTTGGTTTGCCAAACTATTTTTGGAATTGCCTTGGCGCGGGGCTTGGTCTTGCTGCTGGCCGAGCGGATTGGTTTATTGACGGAGCTTCTTAGCAGGAATCGTTGATTTGGGAATAGCCAGTAGTGGAGGTAAAATATGGGCCGCAATCCATTGGCCAAAAACTTGATTGCTCGCCCGCCAAGGTAGGCCGCGATGGCATCACGCTTTGACTGGCCAGGCATGATATTCAGCAAGCAGAGATCCTCCTTTGCGAAAATTTTAGAAGTGATTCTTTTGGATGAAGCATGGGGACTCCTTTATGGTAAATCCCTTGGCCAGTAGTATATTTAAGCGTCTTATAAAGGCTTATGAGGAGCTTAGCCGTAGGGTTTATCAAGATTTATTCCATCATAGTACTATAAGGGGATGGGAGGGGTCGTTTTTGCGATTGTCGACTGGGTCATTGATCTGGTCGAGTAAGTATTCGTGCCTGTTCAGCCCTTCCCTACTAGGCTCGAAAATCTCTTTGTTTTTGAGTGTATTCGCGATTGGTAAGGCTTTGGGGCTCGCATGCTTCACTTATTTGCAATGAGGCCAGCGCGCTCAGGGCTGCCGTTGTATAACCTTTTGCGTTTTATACCGCTATTGAGGGCGCCTAATAGTGCAACTCGGTAGATTCTGCATCGCAATACTTCCCTGTGCATCTTGCTCCCCGGAGTGATTGATTCTGAATGGGCATTTATTCCCAGCTAAGCGGGTGGTGATTGGCTCTGGCTAGGCATGTATCGTATAAGGCAGGAAATGGCAGGTTGAGGCATAAATGTTATTTGCCGTGCCTCCCCTGATATGGATATAAAATACATGCCATTCTCTCCGATTGCTAGTGGCATCCATGGGCGCCTGTTGCTGCCGGCGGTCGGTAGTGGTTGCCTTGCTCCCCAATATCCTTGCCAAGTATTTAGATTAATTCCGATTTGGCAATTGATGCTTGCTTGGGGAATCCTCTGGTATAGTGATATTTTTGCAAACAAAATGGCTCAATTGCGGGCGGCCGTAGTTATTTATTTATCTGTACATGACTTGTAATTGTATCCTATAAGAGGTAAATATTAATGATGTCGGGTTGCCTTAAGAGGCTGAGAATTGGCGTTGTCTTTTTTGGCATACCAAGATCAGGCAGTATTTCAATGCCAACAATTCAGAAAATGATTATAGATCCAGCGAGGGCTATTGGGGATGTATTTAGGGCTTGCTGAGGAACCAATATCCATTGCGCTGCAGTTGATTCCAGGGATGGTCTCACGTTAAAATGAGCCAAATGTAGCCATTCCTGGCTTAGAACAATCTGCTGACACGCCAATGTACGTTTTTCAGCACGCAGGTCAGCTATCGATCGAGGAGTTTTACATGCCCTTCGGCGGCAAACTAGATCCTAATAATCGCTGGCTTCTGCTTCGTAACCTGATTCCATGGATGCCGCTGGAAAGCCAGTATGCACCCCAATTCAGTGCCAAGACAGGAGCACCGGCCAAGCGGTTACAGATAGCGTTCGGTGCGCTGTACATCCAGCAACGCTTGGGAGTGACAGACCGCGAAACAGTTCAGCTGATCACGGAATCACCGTATCTACAATTTTTCATTGGCTTGAGTGCATACCAGGCAATGCCCCCGTTTGATCCATCGATGATGGTGCATTTTCGTAAGCGCATTGGCCCTGATCTGATCAAGATCTGCAATGACATGACCAAGGCCAATGGCATTGCGATGATTAAAGAGATGCTGGTTTCGGCGGAGCAGGAGGCTAGCGAACAAGAAGAGGAGCAACAGCTTGCTGCCATCGACGAAGCGCTAGGGGTGAAGCCTGCAACGTTGGATCCTGAAAGTAACTGGGGTACTCTGATTCTTGATGCAACCTGCGTGCCTGATGACATTCCCTACCCAGTAGATCTGAGGTTGCTCAACGAAGCGAGAGAGGCCACTGAGAAGATCATCGACGCACTGTTCAAGCAGTTGCAGGGAAAGATCAATCGTAAACCCCGCTGCAACCGGGATAAAGCTCGGAATCGGTTTCTGGCGATCATCAAGAAGAAAAAGCCCAAATGCGCCGAGATCCGTGAGGTCAAGCGCTTTAAGCTCAACGAGATTCGGAGAAACCTCAGAGCAATTGATCAGATGATCCACTGCGGTGTCATGCTTTTGGAGCTTGGAACCCAGCTCTACCGCAAGCTGCTGATCACCAGTGAACTGTACCGGAAGCAGCAGGAGATGTATGACGCTGATAGCCGGCGCATCGACGATCGGATTGTCAATTTGTCAAAACCACACGTGCGGCCGATCGTGAGGGGCAAGGCGGGAAGGCGAACAGAGTTCGGTGCGAAGATCTTAATATCAGATGATAATGGCTTTGTCGATGTGGATCGAATCAGCTGGGACAACTACAATGAAGCCAACGACCTGATCGCACGTACCAAGCAATACAACGAAGAGCGAGGGTACTATCCAGCACGAATCTGTGCCGATTCAATCTATATGACATTAGGCAACAAGAAGTTCTGCGCAGAAAATAATATCAGACTCAGTGGCCGTCCACGCAAGAAGCAGGTAGAGGCCGAGGTGCAGACAGCAGAGCAACAAGAGCTTTTTAAATCAGACTTGAGAAAGCGTTCCGTGATCGAGGGAAGAATCGGAACGAGCAAACGGAAATATGGACTGGATCGGATCATGACCAAGCTGATTGAAACATCAAGAACGGTGATCACTATGGCATTCTTTGTGATGAATGCCGAGAAGGTTCTCAGGCTACTGCGCCTCTTATTCTCTATTCTTGTCTCTGTGTACATCCTGATGCTCTATTTGCTCGGCTCCTGGCGCCGTCCAGCGCTTCTGTGGGCTGCTTAGTCAGCTTCTAGGAGTAAAATTGAGGTCACCAGCGCTTGGCGCTGCAGGCTGAGATCGCGGCCATTTGCGCGCCCGAAAATCCCGAAAACGAAATTCAGCAAGCCCTATTTATTAGATATCATTTTTATGATCAGGGTAGGGTATATAGCCCTACTTCTGGCGAGGACGGATTTCTGTCTAGCAGTGATTATGAACCATTTCATTCATATATTGGAGTCATGGAGGATCCTGCGGCCTTTCAGGATTCCTTTAATGTTGGGGGGGGTCTTGTCAATGGGTGACGCTTGGGGGGATCAAAATATCAGCACGCTAAACCTTTTAAAGCAGCTGCATTCACTTGCAAATGTCACAAGGCAAGTTTTGGAGCTCTTGCCAGATATCGTTATATTTGTGCGGCCAGACTTGGTGTATCATTCGACATTGCTGGGGCCCATCTCAAAGTCCGTCTTTCTGGGTGATAAGTCTGTCGCATGGCTGCCAAGTTGGCAGTGGTCATTAGGTGGATTTAATGATCGCTTTAGTATCTGTAGTGGCAGGGCAATAGCTGCTTATGGGCTCAGGGCGAGCTTTGTAGAGCACTATCTTCGGGAAACTGGAAGACCGCTGCACTCAGAGCTATTCCTCAAATATGCA
Organism: Synechococcus sp. CBW1108; assembly: GCF_015840335.1. NCBI lineage: Bacteria > Bacillati > Cyanobacteriota > Cyanophyceae > Synechococcales > Synechococcaceae > Synechococcus > Synechococcus sp. CBW1108. The sequence continues at coordinate 1,054,766 of NZ_CP060395.1, read as the reverse complement.
TTGGATAGGTCTCTATGTATGGTTCGTACGTTTAATCATACGGCTTCTAAGGTCCGAATCCAGGGCAGGATTGTTGACGAGAAGTTTACTCCTGTAAGTGGCTCTCGTTTGCTCAAGTATTGGATGAGAGAAAGTTGTAAGTCGATAGTCGCAAGACTCTGAAGGCGTCGCGGTGGCTAAGGTTGCAATGTTTATTTCATTCAATCCCGGCTGGTCCATATGGCTCTGCCTTTTTACATCAATGGTTAAATATAGTTGATTTTGTTTTGGCGGGTTTGTTTAGTTATTTGCCTGGGCGGAGCTCTTCATTCGTGTATCCCTGATCAAATTGAGCGGCGCAACACGCCTGCGCAACACCCGGGCATCAGCTGCTCTCGAAATCCCGGTTGTTGGCCCAGGTTTGGCTTGTACGTTTGCCTTGGCCAGCCAGCTCCTTCACCTGCTCACTGGCGGCGAGCCCCGCCTCGATTGCCCCCTCGAAATAGCCAGGCCAGCGGCTGGCAGCTTCGGTGCCGGCCCACACCACCCGGCCGTGGGGTTGTTGCCACACCGGTCCGTAGCGGCTCCAGGCGCCGGGGCTCATGAAGCTGGTGAAGGCGCCGCCGCTCCAGCTCTCCCCATTCCAGTTATGCAGCACCAGCTCGCTGGGTTCGGCAGCCTCCGGGCCCCAAAGCAGGGCCAGATCCTGCAGCACGACCCGCCGCCGTTCTGCTTCCGGTAGGCGCTGCCAGGCTACGGCCCGGTCGCCGGCGATGAAGCAGCTCAGCTGCCCCGGGCCGTCTGGGGGTGAGCTGTCGACGCTGAGCTCCAGGGCGGGCAGGTTGCCGATACCCAGGCCATTGAGGCCCCGCTCGCGCCAGAAGGGCCGCGGATAGAGGGCCAGCACCTTCACCATCGAGCCCATCGGTGAGCGCTGCAGTAGCCCCTGCCATTCCGGCGGGAGCGCTGGGCTGAAGCGGATTCCCAATCGCAGCGGGGGCGGGATCGCAACCACCGCCGCGGCCGCCGTGATCTGACCCCCCTCGCCAAAGGTCACCCGCACGCCCCCACCGTTTTGCTCGATCGCCCCTACCGGCGCCCCCAGCTGGATCAGCGGCCCCAGCTCGGCCGCTAGCCTCTCGGCCACCTGGGCCGCCCCCCCATGGACCAGCCAGGCCTCCGGCGTTTCCTGCTGGGGGGCAACGGCCTGGCTCCAGGCCAGGTGCAGAATTGAACTCTCGTGGGGTTCAAAACCTCCCGATCCCCCCATTCGCGCCAGCCAGGCCAGCGGGTAGCGGGCCAGTTGGCCGGCCCCCTGGCGCTCTAGCCAGCCAGCGATGCTGAGCTGGTCGAGCTCGGCGGCAGCGGGGCCGCCCCAGGGCTGCCCTGGGGGCACCTGGGCCACCAGCTGCTGAAAGCGCCGTTGCAGGGCCTGGGCCTCAGCCACCTCGCCAGCCGGCAGGCCCAGTTGTTCCGGCCGGAAGAACAGCAGGCTGGAGTCAAAGTCGTGTTCAACACCAGCCCGATGGGCCGTGCCGTTCCAGTGGAAAATCCCTTCGCCTGCGTAGTAGGTGGGGTAGCGCTGCAGGCCAAACTCCCCCAGCAGCTCCAGCAGGCGCTGGTGCGTGGCGCCCACCCACTGGCCGCCCAGATCCAGCGGCAGGCCCATGGCGCTGGGGCGGCCCCACATCCTCCCGCCGCAGCGTTGCCGTGCTTCCAGCAACCGCACCTGCAGGCCCAGTCGATGCAGGTCGCGGGCGCAGACCAGCCCGGAGAGGCCGGCGCCCGCCACCACCACATCGACCGTGCCAGTTCCCATTGAATAGGTGCCCAGAAGCCCAGATGAACAGTGCCACTGGCAAGGGATTGCTAAACAGGTGCGCCGGTGCGCGCCATTTTTGCCCTTGAACCCTGGCACGCTCCAGCCCGATCGCCAAGCTCCGCTCCAGCGGCCGGGGGATAGGGCCGTCATTGAGCTCGAGAAGGTCAGTCGTCGTTTTGGCGGCCAGTTCAGCGGCCAATTGGGCGGCCAATTCGCCGGCCAGTTCGCAGTGGAGCAGCTCTGCCTCTCGATCGCCCCGGGGGAATTCTTTTCCCTGCTGGGCCCCTCCGGCAGCGGTAAGTCCACCACCCTGCGCCTGATCGCCGGCTTTGAGCACCCCGATGGGGGGCGGATCCGCCTGCAGGGAATGGATCTCACCGGGGCCCCGCCGCACCGCCGGCCCGTGAACATGGTGTTTCAGAACTATGCCCTCTTCCCCCACCTCGATGTGTGGGACAACGTGGCCTTTGGCCCCCGCTCCCAGCGGCTGGCGGCGCCGCAGATCCGTCGCCGTGTGGGGGAGATCCTCGAAGTGGTGCGGCTTTCGGAGCTGGCACGCCGGCGTCCCCACGAGCTTTCCGGTGGCCAGCAACAGCGGGTGGCGCTGGCGCGGGCGCTCGTGAACGCCCCTGCGGCCCTGCTACTCGATGAACCGCTCGCCGCCCTAGACCCCGACCTGCGCCGCGTGATGCGCTCGGAGCTGCAGCGCATCCAGCGGGAGCTGGGCATCACCTTCCTGCTCGTCACCCACGACCGGGAAGAGGCCCTCAGCCTCAGCGACCGGCTGGCGGTGCTGCACCAGGGAAGGCTGGAGCAGGTGGGCACGCCGCGCCAGCTCTATGACTGCCCCTGCAGCGCCGTGGTGGCCACCTTCCTGGGGGCCGCCAACCTGCTGCCGGATGGTTCGGCTGGGGGCCTGCGGCTGCTGCGGCCCGAGCGGCTGCGGCTGAGTGAAACGCCACCCCAGCATGGGGAGTACGGGCTGCGGGCCCAGGTGCGGGAGCTGGCCTTCCAAGGGGCCACGGTGGAGGTGCGCCTGGTCGGCAGAGATGGTTTGGCTGGCAGAGATGATCTGGCCCTGATCGCCATCGAGACCAGCGTCAACCTGCCAGAGAATTTGCGCGTTGGAAGCGAGCTCTGGTGCCGATGGCACCACTCTGATACCCATCCGCTGGATAGCTGAGCGCCCTGATCCTTGCCATGACCTGATGCCTGATTCGTCAGCTTCCTATCCCAGCCGCAGCGGCCGTCGGCTCTTTCTGCAGCGTCTGGCCGCCACTGCCGCCGGTGCGGTGCTGGCACCCACCCTGCTGCAGGCCTGCAAGGGGAGTGGGAATGGCAGTGGGAGTGGCGGTGGGAGTGGGGAGTTGGTGATCTCCACCTTCCCCCTGTATATCGATCCCGATGCCCCGGGGACCCCGGGCAGCGTGAGCCGCTTCCGCCGGGACACCGGTATCCAGTTGCGCTATCTGGAAGACCTCAACGACACCCGCCAGTTCTTTGCCCGGATCCGCCCCCAGCTGGCGGCAGGTCGGCCCCTGGTTCAGGATCTGATGGTGCTGCCCTCCTGGATGGCGCAGCGGTTGATCGGCCTGGGCTGGCTGGAGCCCCTGCCCCTGGCCGAGGTGCCCAATGCCCGCAACCTGATCCCCTACCTACGCAATCCCCCCTGGGATCCGCAACAGCACTACAGCCTGCCCTGGCAGTCGGGTATCGCCGGCATTGCCTACAACATCAAGGCCACCGGCCGGGAGCTGCGCGGCATCGACGATCTGTTCGCTCCAGCTCTCAAGGGGCGGGTCTCGGCCCTGCTGGAGATGCGCGACACAATGGGTCTGCTGATGCTGGCCGACGGCCAGGACATCAGCAAGCCCACCTGGATGGCGGCCCAGCCCAGCTTCAACCGGCTGGAGCAGGCCCGCAAGGACGGCCAGCTCCGCCGCTTCACCGGCAACGACTACCAAAACGATCTGTTGACCGGCAACCTGGCGGCCTGCATCGGCTGGTCGGGGGATGTGGCCCAGCTGGTGCTGGAGCAACCCGACCTGCGCTTTTTGGTACCTGAAAGCGGCGGCGTGCTCTGGTCTGACCTGATGCTGATGCCGAAGGGTGCCCAGCACCGCCGTGAGGCTGCCGCCTGGATGAACTGGGTGTACGAGCCCGTCGAGGCGGCCCGCATCGCCGCCGCCGTGCAGTACATCTCGCCGGTGGAGGGGGTGCGCCAGCAGCTGGCCAAGGATCCCGCCACCGCACCCCTGGCCACCAACGCCCTGATGTTCCCTGATGCGGCGATGCAGCAGCGGCTCCATTCTTTTGGTCCGCTCAGCGAGAGCGAGGAGGCCCGCTGGGAGGAGCGCTTTGCCAGCATCACCGAGGGCTGACATCCCAGCCAAGAGCAGGCGCTATTGGCCCTGGCTGATGCTGGCTCCCGGCTTGCTTTGGCTCACCGGGCTCTACCTGCTGCCCCTGCTGGGCCTGGTGCCGTTGTCCCTGTCGGAGCCGCTCAGCCGCTTCGGGCTCGAGACGGTGTTTCGTGGCCGCCTGACCACCTATCTGGAGGTGCTGCAGGCCTACGGCCCGATCCTCTGGCGCTCGTTTGGCTACGCCGCCACCGCCACCGCCATCGGCCTGCTGCTGGCCTATCCGCTCGCCTTCGCCATCCGCTTCCGCGGCGGCCGCTGGCAGCCCCTGCTGATCGGCCTGGTGGTGTTGCCTTCGCTCACCTCCTACCTGGTGCGGGCGATCGCCTGGACCAGCCTGCTGGGCGACAATGGGACCGTGCTGGCGCTGCTGCAGAGCCTGGATCTCACCGCGGCGTTGAACGGCCTGGGGCTGCTGCGGGACGGTCGGCTGTTGAACACCCCCACCGCGGTGATCCTGGGGCTGCTTACCAACCAGCTCCCGTTTCTGGTGTTGCCGCTGGTGCTGGCGATGGAGCGGATCCAGCCCTGCCTGCTGGAGGCCGCGGCCGATCTCCACGCCGGAGCCTGGCGGCGCTTCACCCAGGTGGTGTGGCCCCTTTCCCGGCCTGGCCTGGCCGCCGGCATCCTGCTGGGCCTGATCCCCGCCGCCGGCGATGTGGTCAACCCCCTGTTCCTCGGTGGCCCGAATGAGCGGATGGTCGCCAACACGATCGACAACCTGCTTTTGGTGCAGCTGCAGGCGCCGCGGGCGGCGGCGCTCACCCTGGTGTTGATGGCCCTGGTAACCCTGGCGGTGCTCTTTCAGCTGCGGGGCCGTGGTCTCGACGGGCTGCCGCTGCCATGAACCGCATCGGCAACGTGCTGCTGGCCGCCTCCAGTGCCCTGACCTTCGCCCTGCTCTACGCGCCGGTGGCCGTCACGGTGCTGTTCAGCTTCAACGCCCCGCGCGGCCGCTTCAACCTGCTGTGGCAGGGCTTCACCCTGGCCAACTGGCGCCACCCCCTGGGCGATCCGGCCCTCACCGAGGCCTTCCTCACCAGTTTGGCCCTGGCCCTGGCGGCTGCCCTGCTGGCGGTGCTGCTCGGGGGGCTGATGGCCCTCTCCCTTGCCCGGGCGCGGCTGCGCGGCAGGCGGGTGATCGGGCTGCTGGTGGCCCTGCCGCTCACCAATCCGGAGATCGTGCTGGCCACGGCCCTGCTGAATCTGTTTGTGGGGATCGATCTGCCCCGGGGCCCGCTCACCCTGCTGCTCTCCCACAGCCTGTTCTGCCTCAGCTACGCGGCCCTCACCCTCAAGGCCCGCCTGGCGGGCTTCGATCCGAGCCTGGAGCAGGCGGCCCAGGATCTCGGCGCGCCGCCGCTTGAGGCCTTTGGCCGCGTCACCCTGCCCCTGCTGGCGCCGGGGCTGCTGGCGGCCGGGTTGCTCTCCTTTTCCCTGTCCTTCGACGACTTCGTGATCAGCAGCTTCATGGCCGGTGAGACGGTCACCCTGCCCCTCTATCTGGCCGGTGCTTTCCAGCGGGAGATCTCCCCCCAGGTCCAGGTGCTGACCACCCTGGTGCTGCTGGCCAGCGCGGCGTTGCTGCTGCTGGCCACGCTCAGCGGTATGCCTACGCTGCGCAAAGCTGTCGACCTGCCGCGCCGTGACCCATTCGGCAGACCTTGACGCCCCCCCCGCCCGCCCGGAGGTGGAAAGCCTCAAGGCCTATAGCGCGCCGCTGGAGGGGAGGCGGGGCTTGCTGCGACTCGATTTCAATGAGAACACCGTGGGCCCCAGCCCCCACGTGGTGGAGGCGATCCAGGCGATACCGGCGGATCAGTACGCCATCTATCCCGAATACGACGGCCTGCGGGAGGCGGTGCTGGCGAACCTGGCCCTGCCCTTGGCGCCCAGCCAGATCGGCCTGTTCAACGGGGTGGATGCGGCGATCCACGCCATCTTCCACGCCTTCGGGGCCCGGGGCGACACCCTGCTCACCACCAGCCCCACCTTCGGCTACTACAGCCCCTGCGCCCAGATGCAGGGCATGGCGATCGAGGCGATTCCCTACCGGCTGCCGGATTTCGCCTTCCCACTCGAGGAGATCCGCGCCGCCCTGGGGCAGGGGCCTCGCCTGCTGCTGATCTGCAACCCCAACAACCCCACGGGCACCCGGCTGGCGCCCGAGCCGATCCTGGAGCTGGCGGCGGCGGCCCCGGCCACCCTGGTGGTGGTGGATGAGCTCTATGAGGCCTTCACCGGCGACAGCGTGCTGCCGGTGGCCGACTTTGCGGCCACCCCCAACCTGGTGGTGCTGCGCTCCCTGGCCAAAACTGCCGGTCTGGCGGGTTTGCGCATCGGCTTTGCCATCGGTGCGGCAGCGGTGATCGACCGCATCAGCCGGGTCGTCGGCCCCTATGACATCAACAGTTTTGCGGTGACAGCTGCCCTGGCGGCTTTGGCAGACCAGCCCTATGTGGATGGCTATGTGGCCGAAGTGCGCCGGGCCCGCGACTGGCTGGTGAAGCAGCTGCGGGGGGCCGGCGTGCGGCACCACGCCGACGGCGGCAACTACCTGCTGATCTGGCCCGAGCTGCCCCCTGAGCAGGTGGAGCAGCGGCTGCGGCGGGAGGGCATCCTGGTGCGCTCGATGGCGGACAAGCCGCTAATTGGAGGTTCGCTGCGGGTGAGTATTGGAACCCTCGAGCAGATGGGGAAGTTCTGGGCTGCCTATGCCGCGATCTAGCGCATCACTTCGATCACCATGCCTTCGCCCAGCTTGGCGGGCAGGCTGAGGGTGCGGCCCGGACGCTTCACCGGGGTGCCGGCCATGGCATCGAGGAAGCGCTGCAGGGAGCCCTGGTCGCAGTCTTTAGGGGTGGTTTTGCCACTGACGTATTGCACCGGGATCACCCGGCGGGGCTTCAGCTCACGCACCACCTCGGCCGCCTCGGCCCCGGTGTAGACCTTGGCGCCGCCCCCCACGCCGATGATCAATACGTCGGGCCTGCCCAGCATCACCTTGTCGGAGGGGCTGAGCCGGGCCGCCGTGCCGCCCAGGTGGGCAAAGTCAAGGCCCCCCTGGCGCCAGCGCCATAGGGTGGCCTGGCCAAAGCGCCTGCCCCCGACACGGTCGTGGGGGCCGGCGATGCCCTCGATCTTCAGGCCTCCCACCTTGTAGGAGCCAGGATCCACCAGCATCTTGCCCTTGGCCACATTTGCGCCCTCATCCAGCAGGCGGCTGCTGGCCAGCACCACGGTGGCACTCACCCTGGGTTCGGCCAGCCCAGCCGCACAGGCCACGGCCTTGAAGGGGTTGACCAGCACGCTCGCACCGCCACCACTGATCAGCAGGGCGCTGTGGCCGTAGCTGGTGATGGTCACCCCCGTGCCAGCCAGCAAGGGAGTGCCCAATAGGGCAGTGCCCAGGCCCAGGGAGCTCAGGCTGAGGGCGCCGATGGTGGGCAGCAGACGCATGGCGGAGCGGCAGTCGCCGTGACGCTAACCCAGCTGATCTGGGCGAGCTGGCTGGCTGGCCTGGCGCAGGAAGTTGGCCAGCAGCTGGTGGCCCTGCTGGGTGAGCACGCTTTCGGGGTGAAACTGCACCCCCTGGAGTTGCGGAAAAGCTCGGTGGCGCAGGCCCATGATCGTGCCGTCATCCAGCCAGGCGGTGATCTCCAGGCAGTCGGGCAGGCTTTCGCGTTCGGCAATCAGGCTGTGATAGCGGGTTGCGGTGAGGGGGTTGGCCAGGCCCTCAAACACCCCCTGGCCGCTGTGGTGAACTGGCGAGGTTTTGCCGTGCATCAGCTCCCTGGCTCGCACCACCCTGCCGCCGTACACCTGGGCGATCGACTGGTGCCCCAGGCACACCCCCAGGGTCGGCACCGTGGGGCTCAGCTGCCTCAGCACTTCCAGGCAAACTCCCGATTGATTTGGGTCGCCGGGGCCCGGTGAAATCAAGATGGCGGCGGGGGCCAGCTCGCGGATCTGCTCCAGGCTGAGGGCGTCGTTGCGCTCTACCAGCAGATCGGCGGCGATGGGATGGTCTGGTGCCAGTTCGCCCAGATATTGCACCAGGTTGAAGGTGAAGCTGTCGTAGTTGTCCAGAACGAGGAGCATCAGGGAGGTTCCTTAGGGAAGTTCCTTCAGAACCCCAGCCGGGCCACCAGGGGCGGCACCAGCAGCAACATGGCGATCATCAATGACGAGATGGAGGCCACCAGCACGGCCGCGGCTGCGCAGTCCTTGGCGATCCGGGCCAGGGGGTGAAACCTGCGGCCGATGGCCAGATCCACAACCGCTTCGGTGGCCGTATTGAGTAGCTCCAGCACCAGCACCGCCGCCACAGTGAGCACCAGCACAGCCAGCTGGGAAGTGGGTAGCTGCAGCCACAGCCCCAGACCAAACACCCCAGCTCCGGTGATCACGTGGATGCGGAAGTTGCGTTGGCTGGTAAATCCATAGGCCAGGCCCTGGGCCGCATAGCGAAAGCTGGCCGGCAGGTCTCCAGCTACTTTCCAGGCGCTGGCGCGAAGGCGCCGGTCACGACGCTCGGCCATGGAGTCTTGGCGCGGTAGGGGGAGCAGGTTGGTCATGGTTCCGGCCGCACCTTAACGAGCTCCTCCTGGCGCGCCAGCATGGCCGCCAATTTGGCCTCATCGGGGTGGTCCCAGCCCAGGAGGTGTAGCAGGCCATGGCTGGCCAGAAACAGCAACTCCTCTTCCAGGTTGTGGCCGTGCTGGGCGGCCTGGCGGGCGGCGGTTTCAACCGAGATCACGATGTCGCCCAGCTCCAGGGGGCCAGGTATGGCCAGGGGAGGCAGGTCGTCGAGGTCCGCTTCCTGGGCGGCAAAGGCCAGCACATCGGTGGGCCCTTGCTGCTGGCACCAATCGTTGTTCAGGGCTGCGATCTCCCCATCGCCCACCAGGCTCAGGCCCAGGCTGTAGGCGGGGGCGCAGAGCTCGGGCGGCAGTTCGGCGGCCAGCTGGACCAGCCAGCTCTCAATGTGTCCGGCCCAGCCTTCGGCGTGGCTGGCCCAGGTCGCGGTATCAGCCAGCAGCCCCATCTCCAGATCCGGATCGGCGAAGTAGGCCAGGTCCAGATCCAGCACAGCTCAGCCCCCCGGCAGCTGGGGGCGGCCCAACCAGGCGATCAGCACCAGAAACCCGGAGAGTCCCAGGGCCGTGAGGCCGAAGTGGAACAAGCTCTGGCGGCCCTTGCGCACCATGTTGCGCATGGCGAGCTTGATGAAACTGGGATTTTCGTCAGCCATCGCCGCCCGCTCCGACTTCGACACCCGCGTGCAGCAGGCTCTGGATGAAGGGGTCCAGGTCGCCGTCCATCACGCCCTGCACGTCGGTGGTTTCCTGCTGGGTGCGCAGATCCTTCACCATCTGGTATGGATGAAACACGTAATTGCGGATCTGGTTGCCCCAGGCAGCTTCCACGATATCGCCGCGGATGTCTGCAATCTCGGAAGCCCGCTGTTCCTGGGCGATCACCAGCAGCTTGGCCATCAGCAGGGCCATGGCCTTTTCTTTGTTTTGAAGTTGGGAGCGCTCCTGGGTGCAGCGCACGGCCAGGCCTGTTGGGATGTGCAGGATGCGCACGGCCGTCTCCACCTTGTTGACGTTCTGGCCGCCGGCGCCGCCGGAGCGGCTGGTGGTGATTTCCAGGTCTTTGTCGGGGATGTTGAGCTTCACCTCCTCCTCGATCTTGGGCATCACCTCCACACCGGCAAAGCTCGTCTGGCGCTTGTCGTTTGCATTAAAAGGGCTGATCCGCACCAGCCGGTGGGTGCCCTTTTCGTTGCGCAGGTAGCCGTAGGCGTAGCGGCCCTCGATCTCGATAGTGCAGCTCTTGATGCCCGCCTCTTCCCCTTCGCTGAGCTCGTCCACACTGACCTTCATGCCGTGGTCTTCGGCCCAGCGGGTGTACATGCGCATCAGCATCAGGGCCCAGTCCTGGGCGTCGGTGCCGCCGGCGCCGGCGTTGATGCTGATCACGGCGCCCTCCTTGTCGTAGGGGCCAGAGAGCAGGCGCTCCAGCTCCCAGCGGTCCAGATCGGCCCGTAGCTTCTGCAGGGCCTGGTTCGATTCGGCCAGCAGCTCCCCATCGGGCTCGAGGCCGTAGAGCTCGAGGGTGGCTTCACCATCGACCACCGTCGCCCGCCAAGCGGCCAGCTGCTCGAGCTGGGCCCTCACTTCATCGAGCTGGCGCATCTTGGCCTGGGCTGCTTTTTGGTCGTCCCAGAAGTCGCTCTGGGAGGCCAGCTGCTCCAGGTCTTGTTGCCGGGCTTTCAGGGCCGGTACGTCAAAGACAGTCCTGGGCATGGCCCAGGCGGTCGGTGAGCTCGGAGAGGTCGCGCTTGAAGTCGGTGAGGTCGAGCGGCACTGCGGCGGGGGTGCTGGCGGCGGTCACGGCGATGGCCTTCTGATGATCTGACCGTATCAGTGGCTCCCGTCCAATCGCTCCAGGGAGCCTGGCCAGTTGAGAATGGCTTGGTGGCCGAGTTGGGCGTCATCTCGGTCCAGCCAAAGCAGGACGTGGCTATCCAGCAGAATCACTGCAGGACATCCCAGGGTTCGTCCAGGGGCGCCACGACGTCGCCGTCGAGGCGGGTGGCGAGGTGCAGCCCAAAAGGACTGGCGCGGCGAGTACCGCGGCACGGATGAAGCTCCGCAACGGGCTGGCCGTTCTTGGTAATGACCAGGGCTTCGCCGCTGCGGGAGACATCGTCCATCAGGCCATGGTCGCAGAGGAGCTTCGCCTGCGACCACTTCTAGGATCAGTTCATCTGTGCAAGGGCCCTGATGGCCGCCACCGTTGAGATTTACACCTGGCGGTTCTGCCCCTTCTGCATTCGTGCCAAGGCCCTGCTCGACCGCAAGGGCGTCGCCTATAGCGAATATGTGATCGACGGTGATGAGGCTGCCCGCTCGGCCATGGCCGCCAAGAGCGGTGGGCGGCGCAGCGTGCCCCAGACCTTCATCAACGGCCAGCACGTGGGTGGCTGCGACGATCTGCATGCCCTCGAGCGCTCCGGCCAGCTCGACGCCCTGCTGGCGAGCTGAGCGGTGGCCTCCCAGCTGTTCGTGATCGATCCGATTGCCCGGCTCAACCCGGCCAATGATTCCAGCGTGGCCCTGATCCAGGCGGCCCAGCGGGCCGGTGAGCAGGTGTGGGTCTGCACCATGGCCGATTTTGCCGCTGCCGATGGGCCCGGGGGCCATGGCGCCTGGGCGTTGGCCCAGCCACTTGTGCCCCAGCCCGATGGTGCAGCCAGTTGGTATGGCTTGGGCGATTCCCAGCGGCTGCCGCTTACGGCCTTCCCCCATGTGTGGATGCGTAAGGACCCACCGGTGGATGAGGCCTACCTCTATGCGACCCACCTGCTGGATTTGGCGGAGCGCCAGGGGGTGCGGGTGCTGAATCGCCCCGCGGCCCTGAGGGCCTGGAACGAAAAGCTCAGTTCCCTGCGCTGGAGCCACCTGATGGCGCCGACCCTGGTGGCCAGCCGGGTGGACGCCCTGGCGGCCTTCACGGCCGAGCATCGGGAGGTGGTGCTTAAGCCCCTGGGGGGGCGGGCCGGCCAGGGGGTGGTGTTTGCCGCCGCGGCCACGCCGGGTCTGCGGGCCCTGCTGGAGCTGGTGACAGGCCAGGAGAGTCTGCCGGTGATGGTGCAGGCCTTCCTGCCCGGGGTGAGCGCTGGCGACAAGCGCATCCTGCTGGTGGATGGGGAGCCGCTCGGGGCGGTGAATCGCAAGCCCACCGGTGGTGAGTTCCGCAGCAATCTGGCCCTGGGCGGGGCCCCTGAGGCCACTGAGCTCAGTGCCGCCGAGCGGGCCATCTGCGCCGAGCTGGCGCCCGCGCTCCAGGCAGAAGGCCTGTTTTTCGTGGGCATCGATGTGATCGACGGCCGGCTCAGCGAGATCAACGTCACCAGCCCCACCGGCGTGCGCGAGGTGGAGCGGTTGGGAGGGATCCCGCTGGCGGATCAGACGATCGAGCGGCTGCTGGCCTGAGCGGGCAGATCCAGCTGTTGCTGGAGAACGCCGAGCTTGAGGGCCACTTCCGCCAGCTCCCGCTCCACCGTCGAGCCGCGCACCAGCCCCGCGCCGGCGGTGAGCTCAAGGCGATCCCCCCGCAACGTGCCGCTGCGGATTGCCACCCGCAGGTCGGCGTCACCGGCGCTGTCGATCCAGCCGATCGGGGCGGCGTAGTGGCCCCGTTCAAAGGGTTCGAGGCTGCGTAGCCAGGCCATCGCCTCGCGCCTGGGCAGGCCGGCCACGGCGGGGGTGGGATGGAGGGCTGCGGCAATGGTGAGGGGCTGGTGCCGGGCCAGGGCTGCCGTGATCGGTGTGTGCAGGTGAACCAGTTGGCCATGGCGCGCCAGGCGGGGGTGGCGGGGCCGGCGGGGGGTGAGGCCAGCTCGGGCCAGTACGGCAGTGATGGTGTCCACCACCAGCTCGTGTTCGTGGCGGTCCTTGCTGGAGTGCAGCAGGGCCGCCGCCTGATCCCCCGCCGGGGCGGTGCCGGCCAGGGCATCACTGCGCAGCTGGCCCTGGCACACGGTGAGCAACCGCTCCGGGGAGGCGCCGATCAGGGCCGAGCCGGGCCCCTGTTGCCACAGGAAGCGGCAGCTGCCGCCCTGGTGCCGTCGCAGGGGGGCGAGCAGGGCCAGGGGGTCGGGGGCGGTGTCGAGCTGGAGCTCCTGGCGCACCGCCAGCACCACCTTTTTCAATTCGCCCGCCTCAACTTTGCTCAGGGCCTCGGCCACGGCGAAGCGATAGCTGCCTTGCCAGGGGGCGCTCCAGCGCAGGCCGATCCCGCCCAGCTCGCTCCAGCCTGGTTCCTCCGCCTGCTCCACCAGTTGCTCCAGCCGGCGGGCCTGTTCCCAGAGTTCCTCTGCCAGCTGCCGTGGCGTCACCCCGCCGCCAATCGGCCGTTGCAGCCGCAGCCAGCAGTGCTGCCCCTGGCGGCTGAGTTGCCAGAGCGGCAGCACCGCCTGCACCCCGGGCACCGACCCCGGTTCGCTCCGCAGGGGCGCATCGAAGAAGGCGAAGGCCAGCAGCACCCTGGGCCGGGCCAGGGGTGGGCCGGTGTTGGTTGTGGCCAGACGGCTGAGGCTGGCGCTGGCGAAGCGCTGGGCCAGCTCGAAGCGGCGCGGGCCACTCAGCTCCAGGCTGTTGGTGCGGCCGGCGGCGGCAATGCAGAGCCCCGGAGCTCCATCCCAGAGGAAACGGAAGCCATCGCCGCCGCTGGGCTCCAGGTGAGGCAGCAGCAATAGGGGGTCGCCGCCGGCCAGCGGCAGGGCCAGGCTGAGAACGCCGTCCTCCTCCAGCTGACGGGCCTGCCCATTGGCGGCGGTCAGCAGATCCGTGAACGAATTCCCAGACGAACCGCCTGGGGAATCGGTGAAGGGATGGGAGGCCTGCACCAGAAGGGGCCGGGGCGCGACAGAGAGCTGCTCAAATGTATGGGCCCTGCAGCGGCTGCCGCCTGCGGCCCCCATGACTGAGCCCAAGGTCGTCGCAAGCCGTTACGCCAGCCCGCCGGATCGGCGGCAGCTGTGGCAGGCCGCTATCAAGTGGCCGATGTATGCGGTGGCGGTGATGCCGGTGCTGCTGGCTGCGGGCTGGCGCTTCGGCCGGGCGGAGCCGGTGCGTCTCGACCAGTTACTGCTGTTTCTGCTGGCGGCGATGCTGCTGCTGGCCTGGGAAAACCTGGCCAACGATGTTTTCGACGCCGACACCGGCGTGGACACCCACGGCAAACCCCATTCGCTGGTCAATCTCACCGGCCGCCGTGACCGGGTGGCCTGGTTGGCCAATGGTTGCCTGCTGGGGGGATTGGCCCTGATGGCCCTGGTGGCCTGGCGCAGTAGCCCGGCGGTGCTGGGCCTGGTGCTGGCCTGCTGCGGCCTGGGTTACATCTACCAGGGCCCGCCGTTTCGGCTGGGTTATCGGGGCCTGGGGGAACCCCTCTGCTGGCTGGCCTTTGGCCCCCTGGCCACCGCCGCCGCCCTGGTGGCTTTGGCGCCCCCAAGCGCCGGGGCGGTGCTGCCCTGGCGAGAGGCGCTGGAACTGGGCAGCGGTCCGGCTCTGGCCACCACCTTGGTGCTGTTCTGCTCCCACTTTCACCAGGTGGGTGAGGACGGCGCCAACGGCAAGCGATCGCCGGTGGTGCGCCTGGGAACGGCGACGGCGGCGCGGCTGGTGCCCTGGTTTGTGGCCGCCAGCCTGGCTCTGCAGTGGGCGCCTGTGCTGGTTGGGCCCGCGGCCCTGCGCTGGCCGCCCACGGCCCTGCTCGGGGTGATCGGTTTGCCGCCGGCCCGGCGGCTGATCGACTTGTTGAGCCAGCACCACCACGATGGCAGTCGCATCGGCGGCAGTAAGTTTCTGGCCCTGCGTTTTCAGGCGCTCAGTGGGCTCGGCCTGGCCCTGGGGCTGGCCCTGGGCCGCTGGTGGGGCTGAGCGATGGCGGCAGGGGTTGGCTGGTTGGGGCTGACGTGGCGGCCTTTTGGGCTCAGCTTGCCCCAGGCCCTCAGCACCGCCAGGGGCCGCATCGCCGGGAAGCGCGGCTGGCTGTTGCGGCTGCACAGCCCCGAGGGGCTGGTGGGCTGGGGAGAGGCCGCCCCGCTGGATGGGCAGCTGGAGCCCCTGGCGGCGGCGATTGAAGGCCTGGGGCCCCAATGCTCCCGGCCCCAGCTGGAGGGGGCCCTGGCGGCCAGCACCTTGCCGCCCAGCCTCGGCTTCGCCCTGGGAGCGGCTCTGGCCGAGCTCGATGGCCTGCCCCAGGAGCGCTGGCTGCCGCCCCCCCCCTCGGCCCGGTTGCTGCCGGCCGGTCCGGCGGCCCTGGAGCGGCTGGCGCTGCCCCGGGGCGAGCTGCCGGTGTTCAAGTGGAAGGTGGCGGTGCACCCCGATGGGCTGGAACGCTCCGTGCTGGAGCAGCTGCTCCAACTCCTGCCCGCAGACGGGCGCCTGCGCCTGGATGCCAATGGGGGCTGGCAGCCGGCCACGGCCTGGGCCTGGGCCGAGCGGCTCGCCGGCGAGCCCCGGCTGGAATGGCTGGAGCAGCCCCTGGGCCCTGCCGACCTGGCGGGCCTGGAGGCCCTGGCCACCCGAGTGCCGGTGGCCCTGGATGAATCCCTGCAGCAGCAGCCCTGGTTACGGCAGAGCTGGTCGGGCTGGCAGGTGCGGCGGCCCAGCCAGGAGGGGGATCCGCGGCCGCTGTTGGCGACGCTGGAGCAGGGCGCCCCGCTGCTGATGCTCAGCACCGCCTTTGAAACCGGCATCGGCCGGCGCTGGCTGCACCATCTGGCGGCCCTGCAGGCCCAGGGGCCCACCCCGGCCGCACCGGGCCTGGCTAGTGGCTGGCGGCCCCAGGGGGACCTGGCAGCCCCGGATCCGGCCAGGGTGTGGCAGGCAGCTGGGGGAGGAGGAGTTCGATGAGGCCCCAGCAGCTGCTGCAAGCCTGGGACTGCGGCCTGGTCGTGCCCTTGGCCGCCGCCGCCCAGCAGGTTGAGTTGGCGGCGGCCTTCGGCCCGGCTGGTCCGGCGGGGGTGCTCGAGCAGCTGCAGGGGTGGGGGCCGGGCGTGCTGGTGGGCAGCGGCGGCAGCAGCGGCCGGCGCCGGTGGTGCCTGCAGCCCCTCTCGCACCTGCAGGCCTCGGCGGCGGCCACCGGCACCTGGCTGGCAGCCCAGGGCATCGAGCCGGCGGCCTGCCTGCATCTCAACCCCCTGCCGCTGCACCACGTCAGTGGGCTGCTGCCGCTGGTGCGCTCCAGGCAGTGGGGCTGCTGTTTGCAGCAGGTGGAGCCAGCCCTGCTGCGGCAGCCGGAGGTGATGGCGGCGGCGCTGCCCCTGCCCAGCGATCGCCCCGTGCTGCTCTCCCTGGTGCCTACCCAGCTGCAACGGCTGATGGCGACACCGTCGGGGTTGGCCTGGTTGCGGCAGATGGCGGTGATCTGGCTGGGCGGCGCACCCCTGCCCGCCAGCCTGGCCGGGCGAGCCCGCAGCGCGGGGTTGCGGCTGGCCCCCTGCTACGGCGCCACCGAAACCGCTGCCATGGTGTGTGCCCTGGCGCCGGATCTCTTCCTCTCTGGTGCCAGCGGCTGCGGCCAGCCCCTGGTCGATGTGGAGCTGCAGATCGAAGCTGCCAGCGGCGCCATCGCCGTGCGGGCCAGCCGGCTCAGCCCTGGCTGGCTGGAGTCCGGCCAGCTGCAGCCCCTGCCGCGCAACGGGGCGGGCTGGTGGTGCAGCGGCGATGGCGGCGAGCTGGGGCCCGATGGTCTGCTGGTGCGGGGCCGCCTCGATGGGGCCATCCACAGCGGCGCTGAAACCGTCTTCCCCGAGGAGCTGGAGGAACGCCTGCTGGCGGCCGCGGCGCTGGCCGGCCTGCCCCTGCAGGCACTGCTGCTGTTGCCGGTGAACGATCCGGAGTGGGGCCAGCGGCTAGTCGCCCTGGTGCGGCCCCACTCCGGGGCTGATCCGGAGGCGCTGCTGGCGAATCTGGCGGCCTGCAGCCAGGCCTGGCCCCCCGCGGAGCGGCCCCAGCGCTGGGTGGTCTGCGGGCCGCTGGCCCCCACGGCTGATGGCAAATGGCAGCGCCATTGTTGGCAGCAGTGGCTGGCCTCGCTAAAAGCTGGGCCAATGGGCTGACACCACCGGGTTGGGGAAAATGGCCAAACTCAGCGATTCCGAACTCAGCAACCGCAAACTGGCGGCCGGGCTAACGGGCATTTTCCTGGGGGCCTTTGGCGTGCACAAATTTGTGCTGGGTTACACCAGGCCTGGGGTGATCATGCTGGTGGGGTCATTGGTCGGCGGAGTGGTGACCTGCGGCGTTGCCAGCTTTGCGCTGGGGGTGATCGGCCTGATCGAAGGCATCATTTATCTCACCAAAACGCCGGAGGAATTCCAGGCGATGTACATCGATGCTCAGAGGGAGTGGTTCTGATGCCGCCCATTGCCGCCGCTGCCCTGCGCCGCGGGCCCCTGCTTGGCCTGGGCCTGGCAGCGGCGCTGAGTTTTGCCAGCCTGGCGGCCATTCCCCCTGACGGCTTCCATCCCCTGGCCCAGCTGGCCTGCCTGCTGCCCCTCCAACTGGCCGCCCTATTTGTGGTGTTCAGCAGGTCTCAGAACGGCTGAGGAGCGCGCCGCTGGCTGCAGAGGCCTCCAGCCAGCGGACTATCGGGTCGGGCAGGGGGCAACGGACCCTGCTGGCGCTGTTGATCGCCAGGTGGCGACTGAGGCCGCGGGCCACGGGTTGGTCATCGCTGGGATTGCCGCGGTGGAAGGTGTAAGTCAGCTCAAAGCAGCCCGGATCGATCCGTCGGGGCTCCAGTTTGATCGCCAGAGGATCGCCGCAGGCCAGGGGCGCCAGGAAGTCGGCTTGGCAATGGACGATCGGCAGGGCGACGGCAGGGCTATGGCCCGGCCGCGGGAACACCTCCGCCGCCGCAATGCCGAAGCGCTCCAGGCTCTCCTCGTAGGCCTCATGGCACCAGCCCAGCAGCTGGTGGAAGTGCATCACGCCGGCGGCGTCGGTGTCACCGAAGCGCACGCTGCGGCAGAGCAGCAACCAGCTGCCGGGGTCAACCCACTCTGGTGCGGAGCCATCCGCCTCTGTGCCAAAGGCCCCAGCGGTCATGAGTTTGCTTGATTCGATAGCCAACTCTGCCCTGTTCAGATCGCCGCTGCGGCAGGGCGGAGCAGAGCTGCTGTAAATCGCAGGCCAGGCTTGCTTGACCCCTTTCAAATAGCTGTAAAGAAAGTAACCAGCTGCCCACTGGCCATCGAAATTTGGCTGAGGCTGGATGTAGCGAGGAATGATCAACCCGAGGTTTTCTATGACTACTGCAAGCTTCGATCAGTCCGCTGACCTTTCCAGTTTCGATCCCAAGGTGTTGCGTCAGCCTTCCGCCGGATCACTTGGTTATCGCTGCAGCCGCCTCCTGGCAGCGGGCTTCAACAGCACCCAGATGGCGATGGCCGAAGCCTATATAAACGGCCTCGAAATCCCAGGTGCTCTTTTTCGAGGTATGATCCAAGCCTCGATGCCAATTCTGTTCCGCCACTTCCCCGCCTTGCTGGCGCCTTACGAATGGGTGCTTAACGAGTCGGATCGGATCGCCGAATCAGCCAAGGAATTGATGGAGATTCAGTATGACCGGCCGCAGCAGATGCTGAATCAGATGCTGGGTGACTGGGAACCAATCTATCCCAAATACAGCACCGGGTTCTGGGAAAATGGCGCCGAGGATCTGGCAGCATCCCAGCGACACATGATTGACCAGATGATTGATCGGTTGGGCATCGAGGATGGTGATCACCTTCTCGACTTTGGCTGCGGCTGGGGCTGTGTGCCCAATTACATTCTTTCTAAATTTCCCAATTTGCGCTGTACCGGCGTAAACCTCAGCCGAGGCCAATGCGCCTATATGCGAGCGAAGATGAACGATCCGCGCAGCCAGTTGAGCTCGGGGCGATTCACCCTCGTGGAGGGCGACATCAATGAGGTGGTGTTCCCGGAAAAAATTCAGCAAAATCATCTCCGTTGGGGTGTTTTGCCATGTGGGCAATCTCACAAAGGCCTTCGCCAGGCTGGCTTCCCTGCTGCAGCCCCAGGGGAAGGTTTTGATTCACATCATCACCGTGCGGATTCCGAATAATATGTCTTCAGGGTTTACCGATAAGTACATTTTCCCCGGCGGTCGATATTGGAATCACGATGCCATACCAAGCCACAGTGTCGACCTCAAAACCCTTCAGCGTTGGTATATGAATGGATCCAACTACCACCGAACGCTCACCGCCTGGCTCGATCGATTCGATGCTTCTCAAGACCTTATAAATCACTTAGACTACGGCATGGAGTATGCAAAATTTAGGCGCATCTGGCGATTTTACCTGTTGTTGCTTGGCACAATATTTGCCACCTGCGATGGTGAATTCAACGGTAATGGCCAGTACTTAATGACCCATGCCTGAGCGCTGAAGGCAATCTTTTCCCTCATCTGGTCCCTCCTTTGTTTCCTCTTTGCTGCCCTCACCCCGAGGGGAAGGCTCCGAGCCCTAGGCGCAACATCCAGTAGCCCAGCAGCCCCGCCGCCGCCCAGGCCAGGGGCCAGTTGGGCAGAGCGAGGGGCCGCAGCTGCCGCTTTCGAATCGCCGCGATGCTCCACCAGATCAGCCCCGCTGCCACCAGAGGCCCGAAGGCGTGCTGCTCCAGCGAACTCGCCAGATCCCCCCGCAACGCCAGCTCGGTGGCCCGGGTGAGAAAGCAGGTGGGGCAGGGGATGGCCGTGAGCGCCCGCAGTGGGCAGCTCCAGCCCGGCAGGTGGGAGTAGCCGCCCTTGAGCCAGAGATAGCCGGTCAACCCGGCGGGCAACAGGAAGCCTGCCTGTTGAATCCGGCGCAGAAACGGGGTCAGCGGTTGATGCTAATCAACGATCTACCGAGCCCATGATCACGTCGATCGA
This sequence comes from Synechococcus sp. CBW1108, assembly GCF_015840335.1. Taxonomy (NCBI): domain Bacteria; kingdom Bacillati; phylum Cyanobacteriota; class Cyanophyceae; order Synechococcales; family Synechococcaceae; genus Synechococcus; species Synechococcus sp. CBW1108. Next base: position 1,035,080 of record NZ_CP060395.1, on the reverse strand, counting down.
GCCCAGGATCGCCATTATGTCGGCCACTTTGGCCCCCTTGAGAATGTGGGGCAGGATCTGCAGGTTGTTGAAGTCGGCGGCGCGGATCTTGAAGCGCCAGGGGGTGACGTCGTCGTTGCCCTGGATATACACACCGATTTCGCCCTTGCCCGATTCCAGCCGGGTGTAGAGCTCCCCGCTTGGAATCTTGAAGGTGGGGGCCACTTTTTTGGCCACGTATTGAAAATCGAAGGCCGAGGATGGCCCCCCCTTGCCTTCTGCCATCTTGCGGGCCTCGAGGTTTTCGGTGGGCCCCCCAGGGATCATCTCGCAGGCCTGGCGCAGGATCTTCAGGGATTCGCGCATTTCTTTGACGCGAACGCGATAGCGGGCAAAGCAATCTCCCTCCTGTTCTGTCACCACCGACCAGTCGAAGTCGTCGTAGCACTCGTAGTGATCCACCTTGCGCAGGTCCCAGGGCACGCCCGAGGCACGCAACATCGGACCTGACAGGCTCCAATTGATCGCCATCTCGCGGCTGATTACTCCTAGGCCCTCGATTCGCCGCCGGAAGATCGGGTTATTGGTGATCAGCTTCTCGTATTCGTCGATCTTGGGACCAAACCAGTCGCAGAAGTCGAGGCACTTCTCCAGCCAGCCGTAGGGCAGGTCTGCGGCTACACCACCAATGCGGAAGTAGTTGTTGTTAATCAGCCGCTGGCCGGTGGCCGCTTCCCAGAGGTCGTAAATCATTTCCCGCTCACGGAAAATGTAGAAAAAAGGCGTTTGTGCGCCCACGTCTGCCAGGAAGGGGCCAAGCCAGAGCAGGTGGTTGGCGATGCGGTTGAGCTCCAGCATCAGCACCCGGATGTAGCTGGCGCGCTTGGGCACGGGCACATCGGCCAGCCGCTCGGGGGCGTTCACCACAATCGCCTCGTAAAACATGCCGGCCGCGTAGTCCATGCGGCTCACGTAGGGCACGAACATTACGTTCGTGCGGTTTTCGGCGATCTTCTCCATGCCGCGGTGCAGGTAGCCGATCACCGGCTCGCAATCCACCACGTCTTCACCGTCGAGAGTCACCACCAGCCGCAGCACCCCGTGCATTGAGGGGTGGTGGGGGCCGAAGTTGACCACCATCGGCTCCGTGCGCGTTTCCAGCTGCGTCATGGGGCCGTGGCTTGTAGGGCGTTCTAACCACTTTAGGAAACCTTGTGGCCGCGTAGTCACTCTCCCTAAGGTTGGCCGTGATTCCCGCGGCAGTTCCCCCATGGCCCGGCGACAACGCTCTTTGCTGCACCGCCTCCTGGCCCGGCCTGCAGGGGCTCTGTCGACCTGGTTGCTGGCCCCAAGCCAGCGTCGTGCCGCCCAGGTGCGCCAGCGGTTGGTCAGCAGCCTGGTAACGGCGCTGCCCCCGGCCGTTCAGGCCACTGACCAGGGCTTGGTGATCGTGCAGGGTGCCCTGGCCCTGAGCCTGGCCGATGGCCGCTTTGGCCAGCAGGAATGGGAGCTCTACCGGGAATGCCTGGCCCGGCTCAAGCTCTCCGATAGCCAGCTGCGCAGCATCAACATGCGGGACAGCCCCGACCTGGGCCGCATCGGCGCGGGCCTGGCCGCCCTTGGTGATGGCGCCCACCGTCTGGCGGTGGGTCGTTGCTACTGCCTGTTTGCGGCGGCCGATGGTGAGGGGGGCACGGCCGAGTTGGGCCTGCTGAAGACCCTGCTGGAGGCCCTCGGCCATCCCGAGCTCGAACAGGAACTTCCGGGCCTCTGCCGCCAGTTCCGCCAGAGTGAATCCTGGCTGGCTAGGCAGCGAGCAGCCTGGGGAGAGCGGCTGGCCCGTTGGCTGCTGCCCACCGCGGCAGCCCATGGCTGACCCCGAAGGCGCAGCCTTTGCCCACCTGCCGGTGCTGGCCCAGCCGCTGCTCGAGACCTTTGCCGAGCTCGAAGGACTGCTGATCGATTGCACCCTCGGCGGCGGCGGCCACAGCGCCCTGCTGCTCCAGGCCAATCCCGGCTTGCACCTGGTGGGGCTGGACCAGGATCCGAGCGCCCGTGCCGCCGCCGCCGAGCGCCTCGCCCCGTTTGCTGATCGCGTCACGATCGTGGCCACCAACTTTGCCGACTACATCCCGGCCGAGCCGGCAGTGGCGGTGCTGGCAGACCTGGGGGTGAGCAGCCCCCAGGTCGACGTGGCGGTGCGGGGCTTCAGCTTCCGGCTGGCCGGCCCGCTGGACATGCGCATGAACCCCGCGGCCGGCGAGACCGCCGGGGAGTTGATCGACCGGCTCGACGAGACGGAGCTGGCCGATCTGATCTATGCCTACGGCGAGGAGCGCCTGTCGCGCCGCATCGCCCGCAAGATTAAGGAGCACCTGGCCGAGCAGGGGAGCTTCAGCGGCACCGCCGCCCTGGCCTATGTGATCGCAGGCTGCTACCCACCCAAGGCGCGCCGGGGCCGCATCCATCCCGCCACCCGCACTTTCCAGGCCCTGCGTATCGCCGTGAACGATGAGCTGGGTGCCCTCGATCGGCTGCTGACGGCGGCGCCGGATTGGCTGGTACCCGGCGGCCTGTTCGGGGTGATCAGCTTCCACTCCCTGGAGGATCGGCGCGTGAAGACCGCTTTCCTCAGCGATGGGCGGCTGGAGCGGGTGACGCGCAAGGCGATTCAGGCCACGCCGGAAGAGGCGGAGGAGAATCCGCGCAGCCGCAGCGCCCGGTTGCGGGTAGCGCGGCGGCGGCTCAGTTGAGCAGGCCGGTGCGGTCTTCGCTGCCGAACAGCTGGCGGTAGGCGGCGGTGGAGATGCACAGCACCACCGGAACAACCACCAGCAGCCCGCCGTAGCTGAACAGGGCCGCAATGGAGTGGATCACCCCTTCGACAATGCCGAGCCAGAGCACCATCCACCAGCTGGGGTTCACCCCCTTCATGCCGGCGCCGATCGTGGCGGTGGCCTTAGGGGTGCCAAACAGCGACACCTGGATCAGGAATTTCTGGGTGACGAGCAGCCAGATGAAGAAAATGGCCACCACGACCATCGGGATCACGGTGAGGGCCTCGTTGAGCTTGCCCAAACCGGCACCGATCAGGGCGGCGATGGCTCCGGCGACGGCCACCAGGATTGCCAGCAGGATGGCTGAACCGAGCAGGCGGGCGCTGGCGGGGCGGTCCCAACGGGTGAAGTCGGCGAAGCAGGGCTTGCGCCCCTCCAAGCTCAGCCAGGCGCCGCGGGTCAGGCCGACGACGGTCCACAGGGCGACGATCACGTAGCCGATCACGCCAACGATCAGGGCCATCCAGGCGCCGACGGGGTGCACGACCATCAGCTCGTTGACTGCGGCCAGGCGGGCTCCACCCACGGCGCTGAGGGCTGCAAACGGCAGCAGGATCACTGCAGAGAGGGCTTCAAACAACAAAAAGACCCAGGGAGCGCGGCAGAAGGCAGCCCAGCCCTCCTCGACAGCCTGCAGCACATTGAGGCGGCTGTCGCCGGCAGAGGTAAGCGCCATGATCAAAAGCAGTTGTGCCGGACGGTAGCGATCGAGACAGGCTTTCGCACCCGGCCCGCAATGGTTTGATGGCGGGGCAGGGTTGATGCTGGACCCATCGCTGGTCTGGTGGGTTGCCCTGGGGATCCAGCTGCTGGCGATCCCCGGCGCCCTGCTGCCCGTGTTGCCTGGTTTGGCCTTGCTGCCCCTGGGGGCCCTGCTCTGGCTGTGGGCGGTGGGCTGGCATGCCGCCTGGCCGCCCCTGCTGCTGGCCGGGCTGCTGTTGCTGCTCGGCTGGGCAGCCGAGGCCCTGGGGCTGCTGCTTGGACCCGCCCGGCTGCAGGCCAGTCGCTGGGCCCCGATCGGGGCGGGGTTGGGGCTGTTGGCTGGGCTGCTGGGTCTGTTGCCGGCCCTGCCGGTGGGTGGGCCAGTGCTGGGTGTGTTGCTGGGCCCCTTCTTGGGGGGCAGCCTGGCCCAGTGGCTGGCGGCCCGCGGTGCCCCGGGGCGGGCGCTTCAGGTGGGCCTGGCGGTGGTGGCGGGGATGCTGGTGAGCCGCCTGGCCCAGGCCCTGCTCGCCCTGGTGGGGGTGCTGGGCTTCATCTGGCTGACGAGCTGAGCCCCAGCTCACCGCGGGGCTGAGGCGAAGGGTCTCAGATCCAGTTTTCCACCAGCAGCCCCGGCACCCGGTTGAACTCACGCAGATTGTTGCTCACCAGGGTGAGCCCTTCGCTGCGGGCGTGGGCCGCAATGTGAAGATCGTTAACGCCGATGGGTTGGCCTTTGCGTTCCAGATCGGTGCGGATCTGGCCATAGTGCTGGGCCGCTTTTGGCCCATAGGCGAGCACTTCGAGACGGCTGTAGAAGTTCTCCACAACCGCCAGATTACGGCTGGGATCGCTGCTCTTTTCGCAGCCATGCAGCAGTTCCGCCAGGGTGATCGTGGAGATTCCCATATGGCTGGCGTGGCGATTGAAGCTGCTCAGAAGCTCCTGGGGCCTTCGCTTGATCACGTAAATGCAGATGTTGGTGTCGAGCAGATAGCGGAGCATCGGCTGATTCAGAGCGATTCCCGCTCGCTTTGACCCTGGGATGGGCGCTCAGCCAGAAAGTCGTCGGAGGCGGTGGGGCCGTCGCGGAAAAAGCTGTCCCAGCTGCTGCCCACCGGGGCGATGATCCGTTCCTGGCCGCAGGCGCGCACTTCAACGGCCGTCACGGAATCCGGCAGGCGCAGCGGGGCCGGGATGCGCACGGCCTGGCTGCGGTTGCTGAGGAAGAGCTTGGTGACCGCCACCATGGCTGCTGTGCAGTGGGATATCCATAAAGGCTATCCCATGGATCTGGCGGTTGGCTGGTTCTGGCGTCTGAGGCCTCAGCTGAGCAGGGCCACCTCAAGGGCTGTGGACGTGGCTCCGCTGCCGTCGACGTGACGGGATGTGCGCTCCTGCCGCTCTGCGATGGCGGACCTTCAGCGGCGCAGCGCGATGATCGCCTCCGTCACCGCCGCGAGGGCCAGATCGATCTCGGCCTCCGTGCTGCCCCGCCCCAGCCCGAAGCGGATCGAGGCGGCCGCCTCCTGGCGGGAGCGGCCCACGGCGGCCAGCACGTGGGAGGGGCTGCCAGCGCTGCAGGCGGAGCCGCTGCTCACCGCCAGCTGGCGGCGCAGTAATTGGTGCAGCTGCTGGCCGTCGACGCCCTCGACGGTGACGTTGAGGTTGTGGGCCAGCCTGGGGGCCAGGCAGCCGTTGAGCCCCACCCCCCCCAGCTGCTGCAGTCCGGACCAGAGCTGGTCGCGCAGGGCCCCAAGCCGAGCGGCCCGGTCGGCCCGGTCGGCTTCGGCCAGCACCAACGCCTCCCCCAGCCCCACGATCAGCGGCACCGCCAAGGTGCCGGCCCGGCGCCCATCCTGCTGGCCGCCACCGTGCAGTTGCGGTGCCAGCCGCAACCCCGGCCGCACCAGCAGAGCTCCCACGCCTTTGGGGCCATAAACCTTGTGGCCGCTCAGGCTGAGCAGATCGATGCCCAGCTCCGCCATGGCCAGGGGGATGTGGCCGGCGGCCTGGGCGCCGTCCACGTGCAGCAGCACCCCGCGCTGGCGGCAGAGCTCAGCAATGGCGGCCAGGGGTTGGACCACGCCGATCTCGTTGTTGGCTGCCATCACGCTGAGCAGCAGCACGTCGTCTCCGAGGGCAGCCTCCACCTGGGCGAGATCCACCAGGCCGTCTGGCGATACCGGCAGCAGCTGCAGCGGGAAGCCGTGGCGCCCCAGGTAGGCCAGGGGATCGAGCACGGCCCGGTGTTCGCTCACCAGGCTCAGCAGGCGCCGGCGCGGGTTGGCATGCTCTAGAGCCGCCTCGCAAACGCCCTTGAGGGCCAGGTTGTTGGCCTCGGTGGCGCCGCTGGTGAAGATCACCGCCTGCGGTAGGGCGCCCAGGGATTGGGCCAGCTGGCCGCGGGCCTTCTCCACGGCGGCGGCGGCCTCCAGGGCCGGGCGGTAGAGGCGGCTGTCGGGGTTGGCCCAGTGCTCGCTCCACCAGGGCGCCATTGCGGCCACCACCGCCGGATCGCAGGGCGTGGTGGCGTGGTGGTCGAGGTAGGCCAGCATGGAGCTGCGTGCAGGAGTCCATGTTGCCAATCAGAACCCTCGCCCTGGTGGCCCTGGCCGCCCTGCTGGCGCCGCCAGTGTGGGCCGAGGGTGGCGGGGTGCGGCCCGAGGACGCGCGGCCGCCGGGGCTGATCCTGCTGGAGGAGCGTCCGGGGCTGGGCGGCAAGCAGGCCTTCGGTATCTATGGCGCGGTGGCCGATCCAGCCAATCCAGGCCTGTGGCGGATCAAGTTCTGGGATGAGCAACCCAATAATGTCCAGGTCCGCAGCGAAACAATTCGCTGTACCCCTGAGGCGCCGCTGCGGGTGACCAGCAATGGCTTCACCTTCTTTGTGCGGACCCTCAACCCCGGCGGCGCGATCACCTCGGCCAACCGCATTGACCAGCTGGTGTGGTGGGCCACTTGTTTCCCCGAGCAGGCCGGCAAGGACCCGGCTGGCCTGGCGGCCCTGGCCCGACAGCTGGGCTATAGCGGCACGCTTCGGGAATCCGAGCAGGCCCTGCCTGGCCCACCCCGCTGAACCCCTGCAGACTGGCCCCCATGAACCCAGAATCCACTTCCCCCCCCGACCAGGACGCTGCCCAGCAAATCCCCCAGGCAACTCCGGTGCGCCTGCTGCTGGTGGACGACGAACCGGGCCTGCGCACGGCCGTCAAGGCCTATCTGGAGGATGAGGGCTTTGCGGTGAGCACCGCCTGCGACGGGGAGGAGGGCTGGGCCATGGCCCAGGAGATGCTGCCCGATGTGCTCCTCAGCGACGTGATGATGCCCCGCCTCGATGGCTACGGGCTGCTCAAGAAGCTGCGGGCCGATGAGCGCCTGGGCGGCACGCCGGTGATCTTTCTCACCGCCAAGGGCATGACGGCCGATCGCGTCACCGGCTTCCAGGCCGGCTGCGACGACTACATCCCCAAGCCCTTCGACCCCGACGAGTTGGTGGCCCGGGTCAATAACGTCGTTAACCGCCAACAGCGCCTGCTGGCGGAGGCTGCCCGCTTCGCCGACGCCGACATCGGCCAGCTCTCCAAGCAGATCACTGAAATCCGCTCCCTGCTTGCAACCGGTGGCACCAAAAAGCCGCTCAGTGCGCCGGAGCATGTGTTCACGCCGCGGGAGGCCTCGGTGCTGCAGCTGGTGGCCGAGGGGTTGATGAACAAGGAGATCGCCCGGCGGCTGGAAACCTCGATCCGCAACGTGGAGAAGTATGTGAGCCGGCTGTTCATCAAGACCGGCACCGCCAGCCGCACCGAGCTGGTGCGCTATGCCCTCGAGCACGCGCTGGTGGTGTAACCCCTCTTGGCGAGCGAGAGGCTGAACCGCGGCCATGCCTACCGCGATCGGGTGGGTCCAGCTGATGCTGGCGCGCTGACCAGCGCCCTCTACGCCGCCCGCTATCCCCATTCCAGTGCAGCGGTGTGGCTACAGCGGCTTGCCGCCGGTGAGGTCTGCAGGAACGGCCAGCAGCTCCGGGCCGATGGGCCCCTCGCAGCCGGGGATGATCTGATCTGGCATCGGCCCCCCTGGCACGAAGCCGCCGTGCCGGAGTTGCCAGGCCCCCTGTTCGATGACGGGGACCTGCTGGTATTTGACAAACCCAGCGGCCTGCCCGTGTTGCCGGCTGGGGGCTTCCTGGAGCACACCCTGCTGGCCCAACTGCGCTTGCGCTGGCCGGCGGCCCGGCCCGTGCATCGCCTGGGCCGCTTCACTTCGGGATTGCTGGTCTGCGCCCGCTCCCGCGCCGGCCGCGCCTGGCTGAGCGCCCTGCTGCGCGAGAGCTCCAGCCCTTTGGCCGCCCGCTCGGGCCCCTGCCGCAAGACCTACCGGGCCCTGCTCCAGCCGCCGGTGCCCGCTTCCCCTCTGTGGGCCCTCAAGCCTGGCGACTGCCTGGAGCTGGCCACCCCGATCGGCCAATCTCCCCATCGCCGGCTGGGCAGCATCTGGGCCGCGGCCCCCACGGGGGATCCCACCGCGCTGGCTGCCCTCAGCGCCCTGCGGCTGCTGGAGCGGGGCGAGGGCTCCTGGTTGGTGGAGGTTGCCATCGCCACAGGCCGGCCCCACCAGATCCGTATCCACACCGCCGCCGCCAGCGCCCCGCTGCTGGGCGATCCGCTTTATCTGGCCGGTGGGGCAGTCAGTGATAAGGCCCTGCCCGGGGATGGGGGCTACCACCTGCATGCTCACCAGCTGCGGCTGCCCTGCCCCGCTGGCGGCCTGCTCGAGCTGGAGGCACCGTTGCCCGAGGCCCTGCGGGGGGCAGCCGATGGCTGAATTGGAGGCCCCGGGCTTGCGGCTGCGCCACTGGCCGGCCTGGCTGGGGCCCAGCGCCGCAGCCGAGCTGCTGGCGCGCCTGCAGGCCGAGGTGCCCTGGAAGCAGGAGGCGATCACGCTCTATGGCCGCCGCCATCCGTTGCCGCGGCTCACCTGCTGGATGGCCGATGCCGGCTGCGGCTACCGCTATAGCGGGCTGAGCAATGTGATCGAGCCCTGGTCGCCGGCCACTGCTGGGTTGCGCCTGGCGCTCGAGCAGCTCACCGGCTGGCGCTTCAACTCCCTGCTGCTCAATCGCTATCGCGACGGCCGCGATGCCATGGGCTGGCACGCCGACGACGAGCCCGAACTCGATCCCGCTGCGCCGATCGCCTCCCTCAGCCTCGGCGCAGCCCGTGATTTCCGCCTGCGGCCAAGGCCTCGCCCCCGCCGGCCTCCTGGAGCGCCGCCGCCGGCGGGCTACAGCCCCAGCTGCGCCCCGTTCAACCTGCCTTTGGATAACGGCGATCTGCTGCTGATGGAGCCCCCCACCCAGCTGTGGTGGCAACACGCCCTCCCCCGGCGGCTGCGGCTGCAGCAGGAGCGCCTCAACCTCACCTTCCGGGTGGTGCGGGCTGACCGTTGATCGCCGGCCTGGCGCAGACCATCCCTGAAAAGCACCGCTGAAAATCATTGCCGGGTGCCAGACAATGGGGCCTGATCGCCTGCTGTCCATGGCCCGAGCTCGCCATCGTCCCAGTGGGTTTGCTCAGCCTTCCGGAGCCGATGTCTGGGAGATCGGTTTGACGGCCATGCCCGCCACTGTGCCGGGGGATGACGGTCAGCCGGTGCGCCCCCTAGTCGCCATGGTGCTGGAGAGCAGTGGTCGCGTGCGCGGCTCCGCCATCGGCCATCCGGATCGGCCCCTTGAAGCACTGGAGCCGGCGATCGAAATGGCTATCGAGGAGCCCCAGGCGCCCTGTCTGCCGGGCCGGCCCCGCAGGGTGGTGGTTGGCAGCTCCCGGTTGCTGAAGCTGGTGCCGCCCCTGTTGCCAGGGGTGATGGTCACCCGGGGGGATACGCCCCATCTCGATTACGTCACCAGCAGCCTGCGGAACCACATCGCTGCTGATGGCGATCAGCTTGGTCAGCAAGGCCTGTCCACCTACCTCAGCGCCGATGTCACCCCCGAGGCGGTGGCCAGCTTCTTCAAGGCCGCGTCGGCCCTCTATGAACGGCGGCCCTGGCAGCAGGTGCCCAGCGATGGCCACATGTTCACGCTCAGTTGCCCGGCCCTGCGCATCAAAGGCTGGGCCGGCTGCGTGATCGGTCAGAACGGCGAAAACTACGGCGTGATCCTGTTCCAATCGGTAGCGGATTACGACCGCTATGTGGAGCTGGCGGAACGCGTCGAGGCTGAGGGCTTGGAGGTGATGGATGGGGCCCCGCCCCATCGGGCCATCAACTTCGAGTCGAAGCGGGATATGCCCCCGGCTCTCCTAGAAGAGATCCGGCGCTACCGCTGGCCCGTGGCCAAGGGAGACGCCTACCCCACCGTGATGCTGGTTGAGCCCGATCTGGGGCTGGCGCCGCCCACCCGGGCCGATCTGGCCCAGCTGGAGGCGGTGGCAGGAGCCCTCACGCTCTGGCTGGATTCGGAGCCGGATCTGGCCCGCTGCTGGGCTGGGCCCAGTGTGGGCCGCCGCCGCTTCCGGGTGCCGGTTGGCGCCATGGAGGTACCGGTGACGATAGGGGCGACGACGGAAACCATCCAGTCACCAGAACCACAGCTGGCGGCTGACCTTGCCCGTTTCGCCGAGCCAGCGCCCCGGTCGCTGAAGGTGCCGGCTGCGTTGCAGGCCAAGGTCACCAACTTGCTGACGTCGATCGATGGCTTCTGTGCCAGCCATCTCAACGATGAATACCGCCTGCTGATCCACACGGCGGTGGCGGCCCTGGCCCGCAAGCGGCCCTCTCCGCTCCTGGGCGGTCGGGAACCGTCCTGGTGTGCTGGCGTCGTGCACGCCATCGGCAGCGCCAACTTCCTGTTCGACAAGAGCCAGACACCCCACTGCAAGCCAACGCAGATCTACGAGCACTTCGGCGTCTCCGCCGGCACCGGCCAGGCCCACTCAAAGAAAGTGCGCGATCTTCTGCGCATCGCCTTCTTCTCTCCCGACTGGACCCTGCCCAGCCAGCTGGACGACTCCCCCATGGCCTGGATGGTGGAGGTGGATGGCTTCATCCGCGACGTGCGCAGTTTGCCCCTGGAGATCCAGCTGGAGGCCTGCGCCAGGGGGTTGATCCCCTATGTGCCTGCCCTGCGCGATCAGGCCCGCTCAAACGCCAGCAGCCTTGAGAAGTAAAAGGGGCCAGGGAACAGCTGGCCGATGCCCTTGAGCAGCGCCAGCAGGGGGGTGTAAGGGGCGAAGCTCAAGATCAGGTGCTTATCAGCCATGCCAGCCAGATGGCGCACCATCTCCTCGGCGGGGCCTGGGGGTAGTGGATGAACACATCCAGGCAGATCACTGTGTCGTAGCGGCCCTCCAGGCTCTCCAGGTCGGAGGCGCTCAACTGCAGCTGCTCGCGGCTGATGCCGGCCTCACCGGCGCGGCGTCGGGCTTCAGCCACCATCGCTTCCGAAAGATCGCAGAAGTTGCGCTCGCCCAGGTTTACCTGCTCCTGCAGCCAGGCCAGCACGTTGTCCACCGTCGTCCGACGCGCTGTAGATGCGGTTCCAGCGCTCGAAAGGCGTCGAGCGCGGCAATGGGCCTCGGAATGGGCTGGATCCTAGGGAGCACCGGTGGCGGCAGAAGTTGCGCCCCCCGTCCAACATCCCTTTGAGCAACGGCGATCTGCTGTTGATGGAACCCCCTGAGCCGCTTAGGCATCCAGCGCTTGGATCAGCGCGTCCAGATTGGTGCCAACTTGATTGGCCACGTCCTTGAGGATCTGCCGGAGTGTGCCCACACGCCAAGGTTTATGGGCGGGGATGGTGAGGTGTTGCTGCCCGTTCGGCAGCAGGCGAGTGAGTCGCATGTGCCTGCCACTTTTCTGCACCATCGAGATCACGGGGGATCTTCACAGGGCCAGCAGTTCCTGGCGCACGTGATGAAGGCGTATCAACGGGGGCGCATCACCCTCCTCAAAGTGGCATTGCACGGCATCACGGATCTCTTGATGCAGCTGCTCCAAATCCTCTGCCTCGGTATGAATCGAACTGCCAACGGCATTGGCTCTGAATGACCCGTCCTCGGCTTCTTCCACTACAAAAAGAATATCGTTCATCTCCCCTTTGCCCGGTGCCCTCCGCCAAGTAAGAGTCTGGCATCGGATCAGGGGGCTGGTTGGCCTGCGGCCAAGGCCCAGCCCCGCCAGTCTCCTCTCCAGTGCCCCCTCTCCGGCACCCCCGGCGAGCCCTTCAACCTGGAGCTGGCCCATGGCGACCTGCTGGTGATGGAGCCCCCCACCCAACTGTGGTGCGCTGAACAGCCAGCTCAGCATCCCCAGCGGAGGGCTGCGGTGTGCACCGGGGCATCCCAGAGGCGTAGGGCCTGCCCATCGAGCAGGGAGACCGTGATCGAGGCACCGGCCATTTCCAGGGAGTTCACGTAGGAGCCCACCAGGGAGCGCTGCACTCGGAAACCTCTTTGCTCGAGCCTGTGCCGGGCTGCGTTGTAGAGCAGGTGCAACTCCATCAGCGGCGTGCCGCCAAAGCCGTTGATGAACAGCAGGATGTCGCCCGGCTCCAGGCCGGCGGCGGCCAGATCGTCGCAGATGGCATGCAGGAGTTCGTCAGTGATGGCATCGGCACTGGTGAAGGCCTGCCGCCGGCGGCCTGGCTCGCCGTGGATGCCCACGCCCATTTCGATTTCCGCCTCGCCCAGGTTGAAGGTGGGTGTGCCTGCGGCTGGCACGGTGCAGCTGCTCAGGGCCACGCCCATCGTGCGGGTGAGGCTGTTGGTGCGGTCTCCCAGGGCTTTGAGATCGGCCAGCCCCATCCCCTGTTCCGCTGCAGCCCCCAGCAGCTTCTCGACGACCAGGGTGCCGGCTACGCCCCGCCTGCCGCTCGACCACGTCGACTCCTCCACGGCCACATCGTCGTTGGTGAGCACGGTCAGAATCTCCAGCTCGGAGCCCGCAGCGGCCATCTCACTGGTCATTTCACTGGCCATCTCAGCGGCCATCTCGAAATTCATCACGTCGCCTGCGTAGTTCTTGACGATGAACAGCACGCCGGCACCCCCATCCACTGCCGCTATGGCCGCCAGCATTTGGTCTGGCGTGGGGGAGGTGAAGACCTGCCCTGGACAGGCGGCGTCGAGCATCCCCAGACCCACGAAGCCGGCATGGAGCGGTTCATGGCCTGCCCCGCCGCCGGAGATCAGCGCCACCTTGCCCGTCACCGGCTGCCGCCGACACACGTAACGCCCGTCGGATCCCAGCTTCAGGATGTCGCTATGGGCGCCGGCCAACCCGGCAAGGCTCTCGGCCAGCAGCGTTTCCGGGCTGTTGAGGAACTTCTGCAAAGCGCCAACCTCGCTGAGCGGTCTCGTCGTTCAGTCTGTGGCTTCAGTTCAGTGTGTGGGCTCAGCTCCTGCCACAGCTCAGTTGGGCCAGGTGGCGTTTGGTGGCACCCAGCCAGGCTGGCGCCACCGATAGCCGGCGCAAGCCTGCGTTCAGCAGGGCGGCCAGGTGGTTGGGATCGCCCGCCATGTCGCCACAGAGGCTCACCGGAATTCCCAGGCTGGCGCCGGCTTTCACCACCTGCTCGATCAAGGCGGTCACAGCGGGATGGGCGCAGTCGTGCAGGGAGCTCACGCTGGTGTTGTCGCGGGCTGCAGCCATCACGTACTGGGTGAGGTCGTTGCTGCCGATCGAGAAGAAGGCGGCGCGGCTGAACAACGCCGGCTTGATCGCCACAGCCGGCACTTCCACCATCACCCCCAGCGGTGGCCGGCGGGCAGGCAGCCCCTCGGACCGCAGGTCAGCAACGGCTTTATCCAGCAGGGCGCTGGCCGCGTCCAATTCGGCCGGCAGGGTCACCATTGGCAACAGGATGCGCAGGTCTCCTTCGCAGGCCGCCCGGGCCAGGGCCCTCAGTTGCACCTCAAACAGGGCGGGATGGGCGAGGGAGAAGCGCAGGCCCCGGCAGCCGAGGAACGGGTTCGCCTCCTCGGGAAGGGACAGTCCTGGAATGGGTTTGTCGCCGCCGGCATCGAGGGTGCGGATCGTCACCGACCGGCCATCGGCCCACTCCAGGATCCGCCGGTAGGCCTGGAACTGCTGGTCTTGCCTGGGCAGCCCCTGGCTGAACAGAAATTCGCTGCGCACCAGCCCGATGCCGTCGCAGCAGCCCGGATTCAGGCCAGCCAGGTCTTCCACGCCGTTGATGTTGAGCTGCAGGTTGATGGCTACGCCATCGCCCGTCCGGGCAGGCCCCATCACGTAGGGATCCCCCGCTGACAAGCTCGCCGGATCCTTTGGGGCATGGGCCATGCGCGCTTGTTCTACAGGATCCGGGCTGAGCACAACGCGGCCGCTATCGCCATCCACCAGGGCCAGTTGATGGCCGGCGGCATCGAGAGGACCCAGCCCAACCACCATGGGAATCCCCCGCGAGCGGGCCAGCAGGGCCAGATGGCTGGCTGCACTGCCCCGGCGCAGGGCAATGGCTGAGCCGGGATGCCAGGTCCAGCTCAGAAACTGAGAGGGGCTGAGGTCATCGGCCAGGAGCACGGTCGCGCCAGGCTGCTGATTCAGCGGGCCGGCCGGGGTGCCGTTCAGTTCTGCCAGTACCCGGTCGCGCAGATCGCATAGATCACTGGCCCTGGCGGCAAATAGGGCATCGCCTGAGCCTTCGAAGTCGGCAATCAGGGGGGCGGTGGCCAACGTCCAGGCGCTGCCGGCCGGGCTGCCGGTCGCAATGGCCTGCCAGGCGGGTTCGGCCAGGTTGGGGTCCTCCAGCATCGCCACCTGAAAGGCCAGGATCTCCCCTGCTTCGGAATCCGCTTGTGCCACCAGGGTGTTGAGCCCCCCGATCGCCGCCCTGATGGCCTGCTCAAGGCGGGAGCGCTCGGCAGCCGGATCTGCCTTGGTTTCTTGTGCTGGGGTGCCTGGAGAGAGTGTTGGCAGGAGCTCCTCCAGGGGGGCCAGGGCCAGCCCTGGGGCGGCCGCCTGCCCCTTCCGCTCAGTGGCCACTGGCATTGCTTGGTGACTCTCCCTCGCTTGGCCCATCCCCCAGCAGGCTCACCAGGGCGGTGAGAGCCGCTTCCGCGTCCGTTCCCGTCGCCCGCAGATGCACCAGGCTCCCGGGCAGCAGACGGCCGGCCATCAGCTTCACGATGCTGCCCGCATCAATCCAGGGACCGGCGGCATCCAGGCTGATCTCCACCGCACAGCAAAAGCTGCGCACGAGCTGGGTGACCCGCACTGCCGGGCGGGCATGGAGACCGTTGTCTGCGCTCAGACGCACCGTGCGGGTGAGGGTCATGGTTGCCAGGCTTCCGCGCTGTCGCGTACCTGCTCGAGGCTCGAGCCGCAGGAGGCTTCGGTGGCCGCCACCAAGGCCCCCTCCACGATCGCCGCCCGACAGACCACCACCCGAGCTTGGCGCTCTGGAGGCAGCAGCTCGATGGGCATGGCGCTGTTGAGTTACGCCCCGCCCAGGTCGGCCAGGATCGCCACCCCCCGTTCCGACCAGGCCGTCTCGATTGCGGTGAGAATCGCTGACACGTCGGTGCCCAACCCGCCGCTGGGGTTACCCCCACACCAGGCCAGGGGCACCGAGGTGCCCACCATCTGTTCCACGATCGCGGCGGTGCCCCGGGCCACGTCGGCGGAATGGGACACCACCACAATGCCTACGGGACTGAGTTGATCCTCAAGGGGGGGCAGCTGGGTTCATGGCTGCTGGGCCGCTACCGCGGCGGCGGCCGCGATCAGCAGCGCACTGGAACGGGCTCCGGGATCCATGTGACCGATTGAGCGCACCCCTAGAAAGGCAGCCCTGCCGCGCTGGGCCTGCATCGGGATCGTGGCCTCTGCCGCATTGAGGGCCGCAGCCACAGGGTCCTTCCCCTGCTGGAAGGCCTCCAGGGGGGGGGCCAGCGCATCGATCATCGTTTTCTGGCCCCGCTCGGATTTGCCGCGGAGTTTCAAGGCGGTGAGGGCCGCGGCCAAGGCGGTGCAGACCTGCTGGCGATTTGCTCCGGCCGGCAGTTCCTTGCCCAGTTGGAGGAAGAGGGTTCCGTAGAGCGGGCCGGAAGCACCGCCCACCGTCATCACCAGGGTCATCCCCACGGCCTTGAGGGCCTCGGGTAAAGGTTGGCCCGCCAGGGATGGCAGTTGGTTGAGCACGGCCTCGAAGCCGCGTCGCATGTTCAGGCCATGGTCGCCATCCCCGATCGCCCGATCCAGCGCAGTGAGCTCATCGGCGTGGCTGATCACCGCCTCGGCAAGGGCCGCGATCAGCTTCTCGACATCGGTATCGACTGGCATGGTCACCCCCAGTTTTTCCTCAGCGCTTCTCAAAGGAGAGCAGCCTGGAGAAGTAGAAGGGAGCCTGGTTGAGGCTGCGGCGCCTGAGCACGAAGCCGGCGGCCTCGGCGGCGGCCACAATGCCGTCCTCCCGCAGGGTGTAGGCCCGAGTGGTCTTGCTGGGGCCGGGGAACAGCTGGCCGATCCCCTTGAGCAGGGCCAGCAGCGGCGTGTAGGGCGCAAAGCTCACGATCAGGTGCCGCTCGGCCATCGAGGCCAGGTGGCGCACCATCGCCTCGGCCGGGGCCTGGGGGTAGTGGATGAACACATCCAGGCAGATCACCGTGTCGTAGCGACCCTCCAGGCTCTCCAGATCGGAGGCCAGGAAGCTGATCTGGCCGGGCTTGACGCCCAGCTCACCAGCGCGGCGCTGGGCCTCTTGCACCATCGCAGCGGAGAGGTCGGAGGCGGCGATCGAGCCAGCGCCTAGCTGGGCCAAAGGCAGCGTCAGGCTGCCGACGCCGCAGCCGGCATCACAGAAGCTGCGCTGCTCCAGATTGTCTTGCTCCTGCAGCCAGGCCAGCACGTTGTCAACGGTCTTCTGGTGGCCGATGCGGATGTTGCGCTGAACCTTGTTGACGTCGTCTGAGCTGCTGTAGATGCGGTTCCAGCGATCGAAGCCGGTGGTTTCGAAGTAGCCCTTCACCTCGGCTTTTTCGGCTGCTGTTTCGGCTGCTGTCTTGGCGGCGGTAAGCATCGAGCGCGGCACAGGGCCTCGGGATGGGCCGGATCCTAGGGAGCAGCTCCGGCGAGCGCCCATGATCGCGCGACGTGTCTACACGGCCTGGCCATGGCGCTGAACATTCGCAATCCAGAGGCAAACAGGCTTGCAGCGGAGGTGGCTGCTCTCGCTGGAGAAAGCAATACCGTCGTCGTGATCCTGGCCCGCGAGGAACGTCTGCAGCGGCTACGCCGCCAGCAGACGGCCCGTCCTGATGCCCAGGAGCTCCTCGCCAGTCGTCTTGATCAGATCGCCCTGAGCTGTGCTGCCAGGCCGAGGCGCGACCAGCGCACGGCAGAGCAGATTCTCGGCTACGACGCCGGTGGCCTGCCCTCCTGATGGTGATTGACACCTCTGCCGTGCTGGCAATCCTCCAGGACGAGCCCGAGGGCAGTGCTTTCAACACCGTGATTGCCGCCGCCGAGAGTTGCATGCTCTCGGCGGCGTCCCTCATAGAGCTATCCATCGTGCTGGAAGCTCGCTTAGGCCCTGACGGCCAGCGCGATCTGGATCTGTTCCTCAGCACGGCTCAGATCAACATGGTGGCTGTTGATCGCGATCAGGCCGAGCTCCCCCGCAGGGCCTTCGGCCGCTACGGCAAAGGCCGGCATCGTGCTGGCTTGAATTTCGGCGATTGCTTCTCCTACGCCCTGGCCAAGGGGGTTGGCGTTCCTTTGCTGTTTAAGGGCAACGATTTCAGTCATACCGATCTGGAGTCGGCCTGGAACCCCGCTGCCAGCTGAGCGCGTCGCCTGACGCGCTCCAGCGCAGGGTCTCCACCAGGGGGGTACCTACAAGCATTTGGGGCAGGTTGCGGTCTTCCCCCAGCACCCGCCGGGGCGTGATTGTGGCTGCGGCGATCGCCTGCTCGGGTCGCACGCCCCAGCTGGCCAGGCGCCGCACCCCCTCCAGCAGCGGCAGGGTGACGCCGGCCAGGGTGCCGTCCTGCAACCGGCAGCTGCCGTCGGCCACGATCAGCAGGCGCTCATCCCAGCGGTGCTGGCCTTCGCCGAGGCCGTAGGGGGCCAGGGCATCGCTCACCAGCACCAGCTGCTCTGGAGCCAGCCGCTGCAGCAGCACCGCCATGGTGGGCTCCACGTGCACCCCATCTGCGATCAGGCCGATCGCGATGTCGCCGCGCAGGGCCGCGGCCGCCACCGGCCCTGGCGCGCGCCGGTGCATGTCAGGCATGGCGTTAAAGGCGTGGGTGAGCATGCTCACGCCGGCAGCGAAGGCGGCGTGGCTCTGGGCTTCCGTGGCCGCGCTATGGCCCAGGCTCACCACGATGCCCCGCTGCCGCAGGGCGGCGATCACCTCTGCGGATCCGTCGAGCTCCGGGGCGAGGGTCACCAGATCGATGTCGTCTTCGAAGCCTTCGATCCGCTCGGCCAGGGCCGCAAGGCTCGGTGCGGCCAGGTGCTGGGCAGGATGGGCGCCGCGCCGCGTTGGCTCTTGGAAGGGGCCCTCCAGGTGGGCGCCCAGCAGCTGGCAGCGGCCGGGCTGGTGCCCTGCCCGCGCTTGCTCCAGCACCGCCAGGGCCTGGCGCAGCGGCGCCACGCCGCAGGTCACCAGGGTGGGGCAGATCGCTTCGACGCCGTCGCGCCAGAGCAACTCCAGCAGCGTCTCCAGTTGCGGAAGATCGGCCGGAGTGAGTTCAGGAAAGGCCAGGCCCAGGCCGCCGTTGATCTGCAGATCCACCCCGGCCGGGCTGAGCCAGTCGCCGCCCCAGTCGTCGCCAGCGGCGCTGCTGCCGGCCGCCAGGGGCTCGACCACGCCGATCAGGTCGTCGTCGTCGAGGCCGATGCGCCAGCGCTGCTGCGCGCCGTGGCTGCAGCGTTTGGCCTGGGGCAGGCGCACATTGCTGAGCCAGCGCATGGGCAGGAGTGGCGCCGGAGCAGCCAGAAGGGACAATGCCATTCTCTGCCTGCGGCGGCGTGGTTGCGCTCTCCTCATTTGACACCCCGCGGACTGCAGACGCCTCGCGGGTGGCCGTCGTGATGGGCAGCGACTCCGACCTGCCCACTATGCAGCCGGCGGTGCAGGTGCTGGAGCAGTTTGGGGTGGAGTTGGCGGTGCGGGTGCTTTCGGCCCATCGCACTCCCCTGGAGATGGTGGAATTTGCCCAGATGGCCCGCGAGCTGGGCTTCAAGGTGATCATCGCCGGCGCCGGTGGGGCGGCCCACCTGCCCGGGATGCTGGCCTCCCTCACGACCCTGCCGGTGATCGGCGTGCCTGTGCAAACCCGAGCCCTCTCCGGTGTGGATTCGCTCCACTCGATCGTGCAGATGCCAGCCGGCATCCCGGTGGCCACCGTGGCGATCGGCAACGGGCTCAACGCTGGCCTGCTGGCGGCCCAGATCCTCGCCACCGCCGATCCGCGCCTGGCCCAGGCCATCTCGGATTACCGCGACGGGCTCCATGGCCAGGTGCGTGCCAAGGATGCCCGCCTGCAGCAGCTCGGCAGCCGGGCCTATCTGGAGCAGATGGGCTGATGCTTGAGCGGCTCGTTCTGCCCCCCTGGCTCAAGGCCGGCCTCGCCCTGCCCCTGCTGGTGCTCAACCTTTGGGTGCTGCGCCAGTTGCTGCTTCCCCTGTCTCCCTTCCCGGCCCTTTTTGTGGCGGCGGCATTGATCGCCTTTCTGTTCGATCTGCCCAGCCGCTGGTTGATGGGCCGCGGCCTGCCGCGGCTGCTGGCCTATGGCCTGGTGGTGGGGGCCAGCCTGGGCCTGATGGCCCTGGCGGCGGTTTGGCTGGTGCCGCGGCTGATTGAGCAGCTGGGCGAGCTGATCACGGCCCTGCCCACCTGGTTGGCCCAGGGGGAAACCCTGCTGCAGCAGCTTCAGGCCTGGGCGGCCTCGCGGGGTCTGCCCAGCGATTTCGGCGACCTCAGCAGCGAACTGCTCACCCGCACCAGCCTGCTGGCCCGCCAGTTGAGCCAGCAGCTGCTGGGCCTGCTGGGCGCCACCTTGGGGCTCACGGTCAACACCGTGATCGTGCTGGTGCTGGCGGTGTTTCTGCTGCTGGGCGGTGAGGGCATCAGTGCCGGCCTGGCCCAATGGCTGCCGCCGCGGGTGCGCCAGTTGGTGATGACTACCTTGAATCGCACATTCCGCGGCTACTTCGCCGGCCAGGTGCTGCTGGCCCTGATCCTCAGCGCGGCCCAGATCCTGGTATTCACCCTGCTGGGCATTCCCTACGGCGCGCTCTTTGCGGTGGCGATCGGCTTCACCACCCTGATCCCCTATGCCAGCGCCGTCACGATCGTGGCGGTGAGCCTGTTGCTGGCCCTTGACGATCCCCGCACTGCCCTCGAGGTGCTGGCGGCCGCCATCGCTGTCGGACAGGTGGTGGACCAGGTGATCCAGCCTCGTCTGATGGGCCGGATCGTGGGCCTCGAGCCCGCCTGGCTGCTGATCAGCCTGCCGGTGGGGGCCAGGCTGGGCAGCCTGCTGGGTTTGGGGGATCTGCTGGGCCTGCTGCTGGCGGTGCCGGTGGCCAGTTGCGCCAAAACCTTTCTGGATGCCTGGGGTGAGCAGTTGCGGGCGGGGGAAGCGCTCAGGCCGCCGGGCTGATTAACCCCTGGGCTTCCAGGTAGCCGACTACCTGGGTCACCGAATCCCCCAGGCTCTGGGAACCGGTGTCCAGCCGCAGCTCCGGAGCCTCGGGGGCCTCGTAGGGGCTGGAGATACCCGTGAACTCCTTTATCTCGCCGGCCCGCGCCTTGGCGTAAAGCCCCTTTGTGTCGCGCTGCTCGCACACCTCCAGGTTGGCTGCGCAGTGGATTTCGATGAAGTCACCGGCGTCCACCAGGGCTCGGGCCCTGTCGCGATCAGCCTTGAAGGGCGACACGAAGGCCGTGAGCACCACCACCCCCGCATCCAGAAAAAGCTTGCTCACCTCGCCGATGCGGCGGATGTTTTCCTCGCGGGCGGCGTCGGAGAAGCCCAGGTCTTTGCAGAGGCCGTGGCGGATGTTGTCGCCGTCGAGCACGTAACAGGCCAGGCCGCGCGCAAACAGGGCCGAGTTCACCGCGTTGGCCAGGGTGCTCTTGCCCGAGCCGCTCAGGCCCGTGAACCAGAGGATGGCGCTGCGATGGCCCCGTTGCTCGGCCCGGGCGGCCCGATCCACCGAGGTGTGGTGCCAGGCGATGTTGGTCGAGGCTCCCTGGGTTGTGACTTCGCCGTAGGTCGGGTTGGTGGGAGCGGTAGTCATCGGCGAGGTACACAGGCGCGTTCAGGCGGCCATTGTGGCTGCCGGCGGCAGAATGGCTTGAGGTTGCGGGCGGAAGGGAGTGGCAGATGCCGATGTGCGCTGGCAGCAGCGGTTTGCCAATTTCCAGGCGGCCCTGGATCAGTTGGAGGGTTTCTTCGAGCCGCCTGCTCTCAACGAACGGGAGCAGCAGGGTTTGATCAAAGCCTTTGAGTATTGCTTTGAGCTGGGCTGGAGCACCCTGCGCGATCTGCTCCTGGCTGAGGGCAATGCCGATCTGCTCGGCTCGCGCGACACCTTGCGCCTGGCGTTCAGCCGCGGCCTGATCGATGATGGAGAGGCCTGGATGAGGATGATCCAGGATCGCAATCTCACCAGCCACACCTACAACCGGGTCACGGCTGAGCAGATCGCCGCCCAGGTGGCGGGCTGTTATCTAGGTTGTTTTCAGCGCTTGCGTGCCCGCCTGCTGCAGCGGCTGGCGGATCCGACATGAGTTCCTCTCTGAGCCCTGAGGCGACTGTGATTCCCGGCCTCTCGCTGGCCGCCTCCGAGGCGTTGCTGCGCACCCTCCACAGCAGCCCCCGGGTTGAGGAGGTGTGGCTGTATGGGTCGCGGGCTATGGGGCGCCACCGCCCTGGATCCGACGTGGACCTCACCCTGGTGGGTCACCAGCTCAGCCATCCCGATCGCCTCGACCTGATGGAGGCCATCGATGCGCTGATGTTGCCCTGGAGCGTCGACCTCTCGCTCCTGGCCGAGCTGCCCGCCGACCTGCGAGCCCATGTCAGCCGGGTGGGGCGCCGATTGCTCTGACGTCGTTGAGTGGATTGATCCAGTGCAGGCCAGGAAAGCGACTGAGATCGCTGTCGTTTGAGTGCACGGTGGCCTGGTTTTCGATGGCCAGGGCGGCGATGTGGGCATCGGTCATCAGGGCCGCAGTGAGCACGCCGGCTTCGCCAAAGCTCGTCAGGATGCCGAGGTGGCGCGGGCC
This sequence comes from Synechococcus sp. CBW1108, assembly GCF_015840335.1. Classification (NCBI taxonomy): domain Bacteria; kingdom Bacillati; phylum Cyanobacteriota; class Cyanophyceae; order Synechococcales; family Synechococcaceae; genus Synechococcus; species Synechococcus sp. CBW1108. Next base: position 1,013,297 of record NZ_CP060395.1, on the reverse strand, counting down.
TGGCTGGAGGAGCAGCACCGCCGGCTGATCCAGCCAGGAGCGCACATGGTCCAGGGCTGTTCCAACGCCCATGGGCCGCGGCAGCACAGCCCGGCTGGTCATGATCCGCAGAAAGCCCAGGGCCACAACCCAGGGGATCGCCACGGGCTGGCGTCCGCGCATGCCCTGCTCCCACCACGTCTTGGCCTGCTGATGGTGGGGGGCGTCGGAGTTGTATGCATACACCAGCAGATTGACATCGGGAATGATCACGATGAAGGCTGCCCCTGGGTCTTTTGGACAACCGAGAACTGCTCGACCTCGAGTTGATCCAACAATTGGTTGAGCCGCAAAGGGTCAATGCCCGGCAGCAACCCGCAGGACTGGGGCTGCACCACAAACGGCCGGTCGTCGGCTGCAGGGGGATGTTCCCCTGCCGACAGCCCTTGGCGGATCACCGCATTCACTACTTCTTTGAAGCTTCGCCCTGAAAGGCGAGCTGTGCGATTGAGTTCGGCGGCGAGATCGTCGTCCAGGGTCAGCGTGGTGCGCACAAATTACCTTTCAGCCAGAGACATCATGATGCCTTGCCCAAGGCGCGTCAAGATGGGTGGACAGCAAGGGCTTGGGTCTGCGTGCTCAGCCCCCCGCCTGCTTGGGCCGGTAGCCGGCCTGCTCCAGGGCTGAGATAGCTGGAGCCACCTGGTCTCCCTGCAGCTCGATCACCCCGTCTTTGACGGTGCCGCCTGTTCCGGCAAGGGCCTTGAGCTGTTTGAGCAGCGTTTTCAGCTCGGCTTCCGGCGCCTCAAGGCCCGTGATCGCCGTCACCAGTTTTCCGCTCTTGCCTGCCTTGGTGCGCTGCACCCGCACCCTCTGCTGGGCCTTGGGGGTAGTAGCGCCTGTGGTGGGCCTGGCCGTGCTTGCGGCGTTGCTGCTGAATTCCTGCCAGCCGCCCTTCTTGGCCATGCCGAAACCTGCGCCTATCTACGCTCCGGAGTCTGACCGGGCCGCCTTCCCCCGGATCGCGCTGGCACCGGTAAGATTCTTACCGGTGTTCTGGAACGGCCTCCGCTGCCACCATGCGCATCACCAGTAAGGGCCAGGTCACGATCCCCCAGGCAATTCGTGAGCAGTGCGGGCTGTTGCCCCACACCGAGGTGCGCTTCGAGCTCGAGGAGGGGCGACTGACTCTGGTGAAACAGGACCCACCCGGTGGCCGGGGTGAGGAGGGATTGCGCCTCCTGCGGCAGGCCCGCCTGCGCACCCGCCTCAGCACCGATGAGCTCCTGGCCCTTTGCCGGGGTGAGGAGCAGTAATGCTGTTTGTGGATTCGAACGTGATCCTCGACGTGATCACGGCGGATCCCCACTGGGCCGCCTGGAGTGCCACCCAGCTCGCCCAGGCCCTCGATGCCGGGCCGGTGCTGATCAACGCCATCGTTTACGCCGAGATCGCTTTTGCCAGCGACGCCATCGAGGCGGTAGATGCGCTTCTGCCGCAGCACCTCTATGCCTATCGGTCGATTCCCCGCGAGGCCTCCTTCCTCGCCGCCATGGCCCACGCGGACTACCGCCAGCGCGGAGGCCAGCGCTCAATGATCCTTCCCGATTTCCTGATCGGTGCCCATGCCCTGCTGGAGTCCACAGGACTGCTCACCAGAGATGAGCGTCGCTATCGCCAGGCATTTCCTGGTTTGAGATTAATCCTGCCCTGAGGGCCGACTCTTTAGGTGACCACCACCGATAGAACGAGCTGGTATGCCCCTGCAAAAGCTGGATTGCTCCGCTGTTCAGTAGACGGCTGCGTGCTGACGGCATACCTCCTTCTGGGGATGGCGCTCAGCTTTCCCTAGTCAGCAGCAGGCGCCAGCCCTCGATCAGCATCACGATCACCCAGGCCCCCATGCACACGCTCACGGCGGCGGCGATGTCCTTGGTGGCCCCGATCTGGGGAGCGCGTTCCGGCTGCACGTAGTCGCACAGCTCCTCGATGGCCGTGTTGAGCAGTTCGGCTGCCAGCACCAGCGCTGTGGTCACCAGCACCAGACCGAAATCCAGCCAGGCCCGCTGGGCAAAGGCGATCGCCAGGAGCCCCGCTGCAAGCACCACCTTGTAAGCCACGGCCTTGTCGCGCATGGCCAGACGCAGGCCGTGGCAGATCACGCGCATTTTGCGCAGCGGTTCGTAGGGCCTGGGGGTGGTGGTTGGCATAAATCCATCATCCACCCGCCAGCTTGGGAAGGCCCGTGATCTCTCCTACCTCTTTGCGCCCTTGGCCATGGCCCCTTCTTACGCTGCAGTGATCTTGCTCCGCCGCCGGTGACCAGCACCGTTTCCCCCTTGCACGCCGCTGGCAGCCCTGATCCGGCCTCCCTGGCCCTGGATGCACGCCCCAACAGCCTGGGCCGCTATGGCCAATTCGGCGGCCAGTATGTGCCTGAAACCCTGATCCCCGCCCTGGCGGAACTGGAGCAGGCGGCGGCTGAAGCCTGGGCCGATCCTGCCTTCACCGACCGGCTCAACCACCTGCTGCGCACCTATGTGGGGCGGCCGAATCCCCTATATGAGGCCGAGCGGCTCAGCGAGCACTACCGCCGGCCCGAGGGCGGCCCGCGCATCTGGCTGAAGCGCGAAGACCTCAACCACACCGGCGCCCACAAGATCAACAACGCCCTGGGGCAGGCGCTGCTGGCCCTGCGCATGGGCAAAAAGCGGATCATTGCCGAAACCGGTGCCGGTCAGCACGGCGTGGCCACCGCCACCGTGTGCGCCCGCTTCGGTCTGGAGTGCGTCGTCTACATGGGCGCCGAGGACATGCGCCGTCAGGCCCTCAACGTATTCCGCATGCGGCTGCTGGGGGCGACGGTGCAGCCGGTCACCGCCGGCACCGCCACCCTCAAAGACGCCACCAGCGAGGCCATCCGCGACTGGGTGACCAACGTGGAGAGCACCCACTACATCCTTGGTTCGGTGGCGGGTCCCCATCCCTACCCGATGTTGGTGCGCGATTTCCACGCCGTGATCGGCGAGGAAACAAAGCGCCAGTGCCAGGAGGCCTTCGGCCGTCTGCCCGACGTGCTGGTGGCCTGTGTGGGCGGCGGCTCCAACGCTATGGGCCTGTTCCATCCCTTCGTGCAGGACACGGCCGTGCGCCTGATCGGCGTGGAGGCCGCCGGCGATGGCGTGGCCACCGGCCGCCATGCCGCCACGATCACCGAGGGCCGGGTTGGCGTGCTGCACGGCGCCATGAGCCTGCTGCTTCAGGACGACGAGGGGCAGGTGCAGGAGGCCCACTCGATCAGCGCCGGCCTCGATTACCCCGGGGTGGGCCCCGAACACAGCTACCTGAAAACCATCGGCCGGGCTGAATACGGCGCCGTCACCGACACCGAGGCCCTGGATGCCCTGCAACTTCTGTGTCGCCTCGAGGGCATCATCCCGGCCCTGGAAACGGCCCATGCCTTCGCCTGGCTGGAGAAACTCTGCCCCAGCCTGGCCCCCGGCACCGAGGTGGTTCTCAACCTCTCGGGTCGCGGCGACAAGGATGTGAACACCGTGGCCGAGAAGCTGGGCGACCAGATGGGGGGGTGAGCCCCGGCCGGGGCAATCATGGCCGCAGTGCAGCGGCCTGCCCGTGCCTAATCCCTTGTCCCCGCCGGTTGCCGCCCTCGCCGATCAAGGTATCCGCTGGGTGGCGATCACCTGGGTGAACCATGCCGGGGCGCCGCTGGTGAAGGTGGTGCCCCTGGCGGCTTTTGATACGGCGGCTGCCGTGGGGGTGGGCTTTTCGCCGGTCTCGGATGCCTTCCGCGCCGATGGCGCCATCGATCCGTCCCATCGCCTGGCCAAGCCGGACGGCGATCTGCGTCTGCGGGCCGCTGCCGCTGCCCTGGCGCTGCTTGAGCCCGGCAGCGGCTGGGCCTGGGCGCCGGGGGAACGCTTCGAGCGCTCCGGCGAGCCCTACGTGGGCGATCAGCGCTCCTGCTGCCGTCTGCAGCAGGAGCAGCTTTACCAGGCCGGCGTGGTCCTGCGGGCCGGCTTCGAACTGGAGTGGCTGGTGGCCAGCCATCGGCCCGATGCCGACCCCCAACCGGCCATTGCCGGCGGCCCCTACGGCGCCGATCGGCTGGTGGAGGGGCTGGATTACGCCACGGCCCTGCTCGATGCCCTTGAGGCCGCCGGCATCCCCTGGCTGCAGTTCCACCCTGAATACGGCGCCGGCCAGTTTGAGCTGTCGCTCGCTCCAGGCACGCCCCTGGAGGCTGCCGACCGGTTGGTGCACGCCCGGCTGGTGATTCAGCGGGTGACGCGCCGCTTCGGTTGGCACTCCGGCTGGCGCTGCAGTTTCAGTCCCAAGCCCAGCCTGGAGCGGGTGGGCAATGGGGGCCATCTGCACCTGAGCTTGCAGCGCTATGACCTGCCGCTGCTCCAGGGGGGCGCCGGCCCCGGCGGCCTTACCGACGCGGGTGGCGCAGTGCTGGCGGCCCTGCTGGAGGAGCTGCCGGCCCTGCTGGCCCTGGCCTGTCCCCTGGAGATCTCCTACCGGCGCCTGGCACCGGGGTCCTGGTCGGCGCCTTTCCAGGTGTGGGGCATCGAGAACCGGGAGGCGGCCCTGCGCCTGATCCCCACGGCCGCCGATGGGGCCGCCGCCCACCTGGAACTCAAGGTGGTGGATCTGGCGGCCAATCCCTACCTGCTGCTGGCGGCCGTGCAGGGGGTGGTGCTGGCGGGGCTGGAGCAGGCCAGGCCCCTGCCGCCGCCGGTAAGCGGCGATCCTGCCCGTCTGCTGGCCGGTGCGGCGGTGCGGCTGCCCGCCAGCCTGGCCCAGGCCTCAGCCGCCTTTGCCGCCAGCGCCCTGTTGCGCCAGGCCCTTGGGGAGGAGCTGCACGGCTCCCTGCTCGACAGCCAGGCCGCCGAGGTCCGCCGCTGCACAGGCCAAAGCGAAGCTGAGCTGGCCGCGGCGGACGCCTGGTGGCCGCTGGTGGGGGGTCTCCCCTGATCTGTTGGGGTTCCGCTTGCCTTCTACTGATTGTGCTGAGACCCCTTGCTACTGGAGGCGCCTGGCGTTGTCTTGCCGCGAATGGGGCTAAGTCGAAGGCGTGGTCTCCGCCAATCCAGGCAGCGATTGGGGCGGCCTTGCTGGAACGGGCATGGGCCTTGGCCAACACCCAGGCGCACAAGCGGCCGTAGTCGGTGATGCCCTTGTGGCCGAGTGCTTCCAATTTCACGGATCCTTTCCAGTCACGAAAATGGCGCCAGATCAGATCATCTCCATTCGGACTGGTGGCCCAGCCCAGAAACGGATCGCTGTGGGTCTGCATTAACCGCTGCCCCTGATGCGGCCAGGTCCCCGGACTGTCTGGGGGTTGCAGCACCGATGGCAAGGCCTGCTTCCACTGCAGGGTCAGCACATCCTCCTCGTGGGGCCCGAGCCACAGCCCGATCGAGCAGCGGGTGCCTACCGACGCCACACCAACCGCTTTCAGCGCCCAATCGCTCCACTGGAAATAGCCCAGTAACTGCTGAATGTGGGAGGGAATCAAAGCGCTGGAGGATCGGCGGCTGATGGTTGAACAGCAAGCGGCCTTCAGAATTGCGATGGCACAGGCGTTCTGCGGCGTGCAATGTGTCGCGTTCGCGGGCCGCAGCCGTGACGTCGCGCAGTTGCCCGCGGAAGCTGCGTGATCCTGAATCCTTAAGAACCTTCTTCAAGTTGATGCGAGCTCCCCACATCTGCATCAGTGGCAGACCCGCCAGCCATTCGATCCCGGAATCTGGCTAAGTTCAAGCCATCACGAGGAACGGGCAGTGTCGTTCGAGATGCGTTTGCCAGCCAGCCGAGGGCTGGTCGGTGAGTTGCCTAGATCTGCCCGGTTGCCACTCCCAGGGTGACACCCGGGACGAAGCCCTGGCCAACATCCGCGAGGCCATCGGTCTTTGGCTTGAGGTGGACGCAGAAGAAGCCGGCCTCCAGCAGGTGGAAACGCTGGAGCTGGCGATCTGAATGCCTCCCTTGCCCGGCATCAGCCAAAAGTAAGCGGTTCGTGTGGTCCAGAAGTTGGGCTACCGCATCGTGCGGGAGTCAGGCCACCTGAACCTGAGCAATGGGGAACGCCGGCTGACTCCCCAGTAATTCCGAGACCTGCTCTGAACGGAGGAGGCATGGGCCACCAACCGGGCTGACTCGGGCGTGACCCCAGCAAAGAGCTCCAGAAACTCAGCCAGGGAGATCCCGTCTTCAAGGTTTTCGAAGAGCGCTGCCACCGGAACCCTGATGCCGCGAAACACCCAGGTACCAGTGACGCTTTGGGGGGCTCGCTCCACCGCGTTGCAGCCAGCCCAGCAGAATTCTGCTCGCGTGCGTATGGCCCCATCGTGGCCCTTAGGGTAAACAGTCAGTTGGTTTGGGGCTCCCTCTGCTCGGGCGTTCACGCCGCCGCCTGGTGTTGCTCTGCCGAGCTCACCGGTAGGAGAGACACCAGAAATGTCTCAATCCAGCTGTGGCGGCGGCGCTGGAAGACCCGATTCATTCCGTATCTGGTGATGGTGCCCTTTAGGTGAGGGCGGCTGTGCTGGGACTCGGTTCTAAGCGGTGCTCCAGTCGCTCAGCGAGCCAGATCTTGATGATCGACTGCCGTGTCACGCCAAGACGGGTGGCCTCACGATCGAGCTGCTCGACCATCCAAAGGGGGAAATCCACATTGACGCGCTTCTGTTGCAGGCGGGGTCGCGTTGCGGCGTCGAGATCGAGTGCGCCGATCACGGAGTCACCAGCATCGAAGCGACGATCGAATTCAGAACTGTTCATAGAGCTGTACCTCTTCTGGACGTGAGCGACGGACAGAAATGAGACGGATGGCCTGGCTGCGATGGGTGATCACGGCTGACAGGTGCTTGCCATGGATCTGAGCAATGACGAGAAACCGCGGCTCATCCGTTGTGCGGGCTGGGATTTCCAGCAGGCCTGGATCGCTCCACAGAGCCTGGGCATCCATGAAATCGATGCCCGTGCTTCGCCTGATTGGCCTTGCTTTTGACCGGGTCGAACTCAAAATTCATAGAGTTCAAAATCTATACCTTTTTTGGAGCAAAAGACGTGGGTTGCTTCGGTTGCTTGACGGGTTGGCAGCTTGTGGTCAGTCCACGGAGCTTTCACCTCAACAGCCGCTCCAGCACCTGGGCCACCGAGCTCACGGCGGCCAGGGCGGTGGCGTAGGCCATGCGCATGGGTCCCACCAGGGCCACCTGGCCGATGCCGCCATCGCCGCTGCGGTAATCGGCCTGCACCACGGCGCACTGGTGCAGGGCCCGGTGGGGATGTTCCGCGCCGATCCAGATGCCTGGCTGGGGCAGGAGTTGGTGGGGGGCGTCCTCCACCAACTCCACCAGGGGGCGCAGGCTCAGGGTCTGGCTGAATTCCGGCTGGGCCAGCAGGCCGGCCAGGCCCATGGTCAGGGCTCCCTCCCCCTCCAGCTGGCGGGATTGGCCATGGCTGGCCAGAGCCTGGCGCAGGGCAGCACCACTGCTGTTCAACTGGGAGGGCAGGGTTGCCCAGTCAATCGGCCCTTCCTGCAGCTGGGTACTCACCCACCGCTCAAGGGGGGCCAGTTCGGCCTCGGCCTGGGCGGGCAGCCGCAGGTTGAGGCTGGTTGCGGTTGCGCCCCCCTCCACCAGAAACACCAGCAGGCGTTCGCCGCTGGCCACCAGCCGCAGGGCCTGAAGCTGGGATTGCTTGCGCTGGGGTCTGGTGATCAGGCTGAGCAGCCCGGTGAGATCGGCAAGGCGCCGGCTCAGGTGTAGCAGCAGGTCGTCGAGGGCTGCCCACTGCAGGCTGAGCCCGGTGAGCTCCCGCTCCAGTTGCAGGGCAGCGGCTCCCGGGGCGGGCAGCAGCTGATTCACGTAGGTGCGGTAGCCCTGCTGGCTGGGGATCCTGCCCGCCGAGGGGTGGGGCTGGGTGAGCAGCCCCCGCTGCTCCAGAGCCCCCATGGCTGAGCGCACCGTCGCCGGGCTCGCCCCCAGGCCGAAGCGGCGCACCAGGGTCTGGCTGCCCACCGGCTCCATCGTGTCCACGTAGTGACGCACGGCAAGTTGGAGTACCTCCTGCTGCCTAAGAGGCAAGGGGCGGGGGGACGGAGACTGCAAGCGGCCGCTGCAGGGAGTGGGCTGATCGTAGGCAGATGGGGGCTGGATTCAGTAGCGAGGCACGCTGGAATCCACCTCCAGGCTCCAGGAATCGATGCCCCCCTGGAGGTTCCACACCGCCCCATAGCCCTGGGCCTGGATCAGCCAGCAGCCCAGCTGCCAGCTGCGCACCCCCGCATGGCACAGCACGACGATCGGGCGGTCCCGGCTGAGCAGCTCGCCCAGGCGGTCGACCCACTCAGCTGAGCGGCTCAGCGGCAGGTGCAGCACGGGATGGGCCAGCCTGGCCAGCTCCAGCTCGGCTTCCTCGCGCACATCCACCAACTGGATCGCCTCGCCCTGCTCCAGCCGCAGCTGCAGCTCGCGGGCCCGCATGGTTTTGGGCGTCTCAGAACTTTCCATGGCGGGCAGAAGGCGGGGCTTGGGGTCAAGATGGGCCCATCCTGCGTGGGACGCATGAAGGCCCGCCCGTTTCTGGCGGTCGTGCTGGCGGCGGTGCTGCTGTTGCTGAGCCTGGCGGCAGCTGGTTGGTGGCTGGTGCTGCAGCACTCTCCGCTGCAGTTGCAATACCAGCCCTTGGTATCGCCTCGGGCGGCCCGCTTTGTGCCCCGCCAGGCACCCCTCAGTCTCTACCTGCTCACCGATGGGCAACGGCCCGAGGGCTATGCCCGGGCCGTTGCCCCGGGCCGGCAGCGCCGCCAGGCGGCCGATGCCGTAGCCGGGTTGCGGGATGGCGCCTTCGCTGCGGCGGGGCTGGACTATCCCGCCGAGCTGGCCTCCTGGCTCGGCCCTGAACTGGGCTTGGCCCTGCTGGCCAACGAGCCAGGGGGAGCCGCCGACGGCTGGCTCCTTTCCCTGCGCAGCCGCGATGCCGATGGGGCCCACCGTTTCCTGCAGCGCTTCTGGCAGACCCGCAGCCTGGCCGGCACCGACCTGCAGATCAGCAGCTACCGAGGCATGGGGCTGATCAGTGGCCGTGGCGCCCTGGTGGGCACTAAGCCGGTGCCGATCGCCACTGCCCTGGTTAACGACGATCTGGTGCTGATTGCCTCCGGTCGCGGCGTGCTCGAGCAGGCCCTCGACGTCTCCCAGATCGATGAGCTCAATCAGGCGGCCAGTCCCTCCTTCCAGCAGGCCCTTGGGCGCCTGGGCAAGGGGGCTGTGCTGCTCACGGCCCAATCTGAAGTTATGGGTTCCTGGCTGGGTATGCCTGCCCAGCTCACCGGAGCCGGCGCGGTGCAGGAGCTCGTGGCCAGCCTGAGACCTGACGGCCGTTCCCTGGCGCTGGAAGCTTTGCTGCGCCTGGCACCCGGCGCCACTGGCCTGCCCCCAGCCCCGCCCCCGCCCGCCGCTGCCGGGGACGCCGGCCTGGCCCTGCTGGCGGCCCTGCAGGGCCAGGCCGACAGCCTGGCCCTGGTGCAGCAACCCTCCCGTTGGCCTGAGCTCTGGCAACCCCTGCTGGCGGCCGTGCTCCGGGTGGGTGAGGGTGGCGCTGAGGGTTTGTTGCCGGCCCTGGTGGCGGCGGCTGATCCTGGCCCCTTGCTATGGAGCGCCGGCAGCCAGGGCTGGTTGCTGGGCACTGCGGTGGATCAGCCCGATCCCGCCAGCCTTGAACAGGGCCTCGCTGCCCTGGGCCTGACCGCAGCCCCCCTGCCCGTGGAGGGAGACGCCAATGTCATGGTCTGGACCCGGCTGGAGGCGCCCCCGGCTGGGCGCCGGATCGGCCGGGAGGAGGGCGCCGTGCTCCAGGCCAGCCTGGCGGGGGCCAGGGCCAGCCAGGGCCAACTGGCCTGGTGGGGCCAGAATCTGGCGGTGTTGCAGGAGCAGCGAGAATCCCGTCAGACCCCCCGGCTGCGCCTGGCCCAGCTCGCCGCCCTCGACCAGCCCCAGGCTTCCCTGCAGTGGGCGATGGCAGCCGGGCCGGCCCAGGGCCTGTTGCAGCGTTGGAGCACCTGGCAACTGCTTTCGGGCCTTGCTGGTAGACCGCTGGCGCCGGCGGTGCAGGGGCTCAGCCTCAGCCTGGAGCCTGGCGTCGGTGATAGCAACAGCAACAGCGATATCAACAGCGTGCATCTCAGCGCCAGGGTGGGTTTTGGTTGACGAATCCCTTGGCTGATCGCGAACTGTTGCTCTGGCGCCATGGCATTGCTGAGGAGCGCCATCCGGATCGCCCCGATGCAGGGCGGGCCCTCACCGCCGAGGGAAGCCGCCGCACGGCCGCAGTGGCCCAGGAGCTGCAGCGGCTGCAGCTCTGCTGCGACCCCCTGCTGAGCAGCCCCCTGCGGCGGGCGGTGCAGACCGCCGAGCTCGGTGTGGCGGCCGGCCTGGCCAGTGGTTTTGCCATCGAGGCCAGCCTGGCTCCAGGGGGAGACCCGCGGCCGCTGCTCCAGGCCGGCAACTGGCAGCGGCTAGGCCTGGTGGGCCACGAGCCCGACCTCGGCGAGCTTGCCTCGACTCTGCTGGGCTTGCCGGTCGGTGCGATCACGCTGCGCAAGGCCGGCATCGTCCTGATTCGCCTCGGCCCCGCCGGTGCCAGCCTGGAGGCCCTGATTGGTCCTCGGTTGCTGCGGCTACGGCATTAAGGGCGGCTTTAGCCGTAGGTTCGCCCCAACCACAGCGGCGGCTCAAACGTGACAGCGGCGGGCATGACAGCAGCGGGAGCCGAGACCCAGACCCCCTTTCGTCCCGGGTTGGAGGGGGTGCCTGCCACCCAGTCGTCGATCTGCGATATCGACGGTCAGCGGGGCGTGCTCACCTATCGGGGCTATCGGGTAGACGAGCTTGCGGCGCGCAGCACCTTCCTGGAAACCGCCTACCTGTTGATCTGGGCCCAGCTGCCCAACGCCCAGCAGCTGCAGGAGTTTGAGCACCAGGTGCAGATGCACCGGCGGGTGAGCTTCCGCATCCGCGACATGATGAAGTGCTTCCCCTCGGGTGGGCATCCGATGGACGCCCTGCAGAGCAGTGCGGCGTCCCTGGGGCTGTTTTATTCCAGGCGTGCCCTCGACAACCCCGAATACATCGTCTCTGCGGTGGTGCGGTTGATCGCCAAGATCCCCACGATGGTGGCGGCCTTCCAGTTGATTCGCAAAGGCCAGGATCCGATCCAGCCTCGCGACGACCTGGCCTACGCGGCCAACTTCCTGTACATGCTCACCGAGCGGGAGCCCGATCCCCTGGCGGCCCGCATTTTCGATGCCTGCCTGATCCTGCACGCCGAGCACAGCCTCAACGCCAGCACCTTCAGCGCCCGCGTCACCGCCAGCACCCTCACCGACCCCTACGCGGTGGTGGCCTCCGCCGTGGGCACCTTGGCGGGCCCGCTCCACGGCGGAGCCAATGAGGACGTCCTCACCATGCTGGCCGAAATCGGCAGCGAAGATCGGGTGGACTCCTGGCTGGATCAAGCCATTGCTGAGAAGCAGAAGATCATGGGCTTCGGGCACCGGGAATACAAGGTGAAGGATCCCCGCGCCGGCATTCTCCAGAAGCTGGCTGAGGAGCTGTTCGACCGCTTCGGTCACGACCCGATGTACGACCTGGCCCGCTGCCTGGAGGCGGCCGCTGTTAAGCGGCTTGGCCCCAAGGGCATCTATCCGAACGTGGATTTCTACTCAGGTCTGGTGTATCGAAAACTCGGCATCCCCCCAGACCTCTTCACCCCGATCTTCGCCATCGCCCGCACGGCTGGCTGGCTGGCCCATTGGAAGGAGCAGTTGGGGGCCAATCGCATCTACCGTCCCTCCCAGATCTATACCGGCGAGGCCGGGCGTGACTGGCAGCCGATTGGGGCCCGCTAAGTTGCATGCCAGCTGAGCTGACGCCATGGTGACCAACACGGCTCCAGGCCTGGATCTCGAATCCAGCTTCGAGCAGGCCCTCCAGGGATTTGGGCTGAGTCCGGGAGCTGCCCACCTGCTCTGGCTGCCCCTGCCGATGGTGCTGGTGCTGGTGGCGGCGGTGGTGGGAGTGCTCGTCAATGTGTGGCTGGAGCGCAAGATCTCGGCGGCAGTGCAGCAGCGCATCGGCCCCGAATATGCCGGCGCCCTCGGCGTGCTCCAGCCGATCGCCGATGGCCTGAAGCTGGTCTTCAAGGAAGACATCATCCCGGCCAAGGCCGACGGCCTGCTGTTCACCCTCGGGCCGGTGCTGGTTCTGATCCCGGTGATCCTCAGCTGGCTGGTGGTGCCCTTTGGTCAGCACCTGCTGATCAGCAATGTGGGCATCGGCATCTTCCTGTGGATTTCGCTCAGCAGCATCCAGCCCATCGGACTGCTGATGAGTGGCTATGCCTCCAACAACAAATATTCGCTGCTGGGGGGGCTGCGGGCTGCGGCCCAGTCGATCAGCTACGAGATCCCCCTGGCCCTGGCGGTGCTGGCGGTGGTGATGATGAGCAACTCGCTCAGCACGGTTGACATCGTCAATCAGCAGACCGGCTCAGGCATCCTCAGCTGGAACATCTGGCGCCAGCCCGTGGGCTTTGTGATCTTCTGGATCTGCGCCCTGGCCGAATGTGAGCGCCTCCCCTTCGACCTCCCCGAAGCTGAGGAGGAGTTGGTGGCTGGCTACCAGACCGAGTATTCCGGCATGAAGTTTGCCCTCTTCTATCTGGGCAGCTACATCAATCTGGTGCTCTCGGCCCTGCTGGTGTCGGTGCTCTACCTGGGGGGCTGGGGCTTTCCGATCCCGGTGGAGTGGTTGGCTGGCTGGCTGGGCCAGCCGATTGATGCGCCCCTGGTGCAGCTCATCACTGGATCGGTGGGCATCGTGATGACCGTGCTCAAGGCCTATCTGCTGGTTTTTCTGGCGATCCTGCTGCGCTGGACCACCCCGCGGGTGCGGATCGACCAACTGCTCGATTTGGGCTGGAAATTCCTGCTGCCGATCGCCCTGGTCAACCTGCTGATCACCGCTGCCCTCAAGCTGGCCTTCCCTGGGGCCTTCGGTGGCTGATACCCCTGAGCAATCAACCCAGACCTGCCCCAGACCGGCCATCATGGGCTGATCGATTCCGACCGCTTCCCCCTCCAGAGCCAGTTCCATGTTCGGGTTCCTCAAGAAAGTCGGCGACTACACCCGCGATGCGGTGGGCGCAGCCAATTACATGACCCAGGGTCTGGCGGTGACCTTCGATCACCTGCGCCGGCGGCCGATCACGGTTCAATATCCCTACGAGAAGCTGATTCCATCGGAGCGCTACCGGGGCCGGATCCACTACGAATTCGACAAGTGCATCGCCTGCGAGGTGTGTGTGCGGGTCTGTCCAATCAACCTGCCGGTGGTCGATTGGGTGATGAACAAGGCCACCAAGAAAAAGGAGCTGCGCAACTACTCGATCGACTTCGGGGCTTGCATCTTCTGCGGCAACTGCGTGGAGTACTGCCCCACCAACTGCCTCTCGATGACCGAGGAATACGAGCTGGCTGCCTTTGATCGCCACAGCCTCAACTACGACAACATCGCCCTCGGGCGGCTGCCCACAAGCGTTACCAGCGATCCGGCCGTTGTTCCCCTCCGGGAGCTGGCCTACCTGCCCAAGGGTGTGATGGATCCCCATGGAGTGCCCGATACGGACCCCCGGGTTGGCAAACTGCCCTCCCAGGTGCTGGATAGCCTGCCCAAGGCTGCCCCCGAGGAGACCGCCCCATGACAATCGCCTCCACCACCCAGCTGATCTGCTTCGTAGTCCTCTCAGTCACCCTGGTGCTGGGCGCCCTCGGGGTGGTGCTGCTGCCCAACATCGTCTACTCGGCCTTTCTGCTGGGCGGGGTTTTTCTCTCGGTGGCCGGGCTCTACCTGATGCTCAATGCCAGCTTTGTGGCGGCGGCCCAGGTGCTGGTCTATGTGGGCGCCGTGAACGTGCTGATTCTGTTCGCGATCATGCTCGTCAACAAGAAGGAAAACCTTGCCGCCATCCCCGGCTTGGGCCTGCGCCGCCTGCTCTCGGGGGCCGTCTGCGGCGGCTTGTTTCTGCTGCTGATCCGGGTGGCCTTCACCACCCCCTGGCCCCTGCCCGGGCCAGCTGCCGTGGGCGAGGAGGCGACAATCCGCATCGGCGAGCATCTCTTCAGCGACTACCTGCTGCCCTTTGAGCTGGCCTCAGTACTGCTGTTGATGTCCATGATCGGGGCGATCGTGCTGGCCCGCCGAGACGTGCTCAGCACCGATGTGATCACCGGTGAGCGGGTGGATCAGGGGCTGATTGAAAAGGAGCGCACACCGCTGTTGCTCGAAAAGACGCCCCGCTAGCCAGCCCAGCCACGCCAATCCCTGCCTCACTCACCCCAGCAGCCTCCCACCCCAGCCCCCCTCATGGAGACCACCAGCGTTGCCAGTGCCACCAGCACCATCCCCCTGCAGGCCTACTTGGTGCTGGCTGCGGTGCTGTTCTGCACCGGGGTCTGGGGTTTGATCAACAGCCGCAATGCGGTGCGGGTGCTGATGAGCATTGAGCTGATGCTCAATGCGGTCAACATCAACCTGATGGCTTTCTCCGACTACCTCGACGGCCAGCTGATCCGCGGCCAGGTTTTCACCATCTTTGTGATCACCGTGGCGGCAGCTGAGGCGGCTGTGGGCCTGGCGATCCTGCTATCCCTCTATCGCAACCGCGATACGGTCGACATGGAGCGCTTCAATTTGCTGCGCTGGTAACTGGGTCCTGGCGATGCGGCTTGAGCGGGTCTGGCTGATTTCCAGGTTGGGCAGCCAGGCTGCCCAACGCCAGGCCAAGCGCTGCGCGGAAGATCTCGCCGCCCAGGGGGTGCATGTGGTGGCTGCTTCCAGCGGCCTGGCCCGCAACCCATTCCCAGGCTTGCTGGCCACCGAGGCCCATCTGCCCGATCTGGCCCTGGTACTTGGCGGGGATGGCACCGTGCTGGGTGCTGCCCGCCATCTGGCTCCTCTCGATGTGCCCATTCTCAGTTTCAACGTGGGCGGCCACCTGGGTTTTCTGACCCATGACCGGAGCCTGCTGCGCCTCACTGCCCCTGGGCCGAAGGCCGAATTGGGTCAGGAGAGCCTCTGGGACCGCCTCCGCAACGACTGTTTTGCCCTGGAGCGTCGAATGATGCTGCAGGCCCACATCAATCGGGGTGATGGCGTGGCCCGCAGTGATGGCTTAGAGCAGGCCGATGGCGCCCATCTGGCCCTCAATGATTTTTATTTTCGCCCCTGTCTCGATGAGGTCTCACCCACCTGCGTGCTCGAGCTGGAGATCGATGGTGAGGTGGTGGACCAGTACCGCGGCGATGGCCTGATTATTGCCACCCCCACTGGCTCGACGGGCTACGCGATGGCAGCTGGCGGGCCGATTCTCCATCCCGGCATAGAGGCGATTGTGGTCAATCCGATCTGCCCGATGAGCCTTTCGAGCCGGGCTGTGGTGGTGCCCCCCCGGGCCCAGCTTTCGGTGTGGCCCCTGGGGGAAACCAGCCGCAGGGTCAAGTTATGGAAGGACGGCGCCCATGCCACGGTGCTTGAGCCGGGGGACCGGGCGGTGGTGGAGCGCAGTCCCCATCCAGCCCTGCAGGTGCTGCTGGAGCAGAGTCCCTCCTATTACCGCACCCTCACCCACAAGCTGCACTGGGCCGGTAGCCTCACCGCCCCCGAGCCCTCCCATAACTGATCCCTCGTTGAGCTGATCGGCGCCATGGCCCTGGAAATCGAACGACGCTTTCTGGTGAGCGGCCAGCAGTGGCGCCGCCACGTCTGCTGGCAGGCCTGGCTGGAGCAGGGCTATCTGCTGGCCAGTTCCGATGGACTCACCGTGCGGGTGCGGCAGGCCAGGGGTGTTCCTGATGTGGCAGGGGCCTGGCTCACCCTCAAGGCGCCCCCGGCCGGCGGCCCGATGGGCCCCGAGGGCCTGGTGCGGCAGGAATTCGAATACTCCATTCCCGAGGATGATGCCACGGCCCTGCTGGCCCTGGCAGGCCAGAAGCTCAGTAAGCGCCGCCATGGCCTGGACCTGCCCGGTGGCGACTGGGTGGTCGATGTGTTTGAGGCCGAGAATTCGCCGCTGGTGGTGGCGGAGGTGGAGCTCGATGCGGCGGCCCTACAGCAGGACCTGGCCCTAGAAATCCCAGCCTGGTGTGTGGCCGAGCTCACCGGCCGCCATCAGTTCAGCAATGCGTCCCTGGCCCGTTGGCCGCTGGCCCGCTGGCCTGAGGACGAACGCCTGGAGCTGCTTCGATTGAGCAGCAGTTGAAGCCGTCACGGCAGATCTTGCCGTGATCCATGGCCCAATTGAGCAGGGCTACCCGGTTCTTGGCGCCGGTTTTGGTGAAGATGTTGCTCACGTGGTTGTCCACGGTGCGTTTGCTGATCGTCAGCGTGCCTGCTATTTCCTGGTTGGTGAGCCCCTGGGCCACCAGCTCAATGATCTCGATCTCCCGTTCCGAGATCTCTGGGCGCACCGGGCCGAGGGGGCCTGCAGTGGAGCGATCGGAATCCATTCGCCCAGGCCGCAGGCTGCCGCCCAGTGTAGGCAGGGCGAAGACCAATAATGGGTGTTGCGACGAAAGGACCGGTTTGCAGCTCCAAAAGGCCCTGGCCAGCGGTGCGTCAGCTCTGACTGCGGAAGTGATGCCCCCCAGGGGGGGTGACCCGGCCCGAGTGCTGGCCGCCGCCGAATCCCTGCGCGGCTGGGTACACGCCGTCAATGTGACCGATGGCAGTCGGGCCGTGATGCGGATGAGCAGCCTGGCTGTCTGCCGCCTGCTGCTGGATGCCGGCATCGAGCCGGTGCTGCAGCTGGCCTGTCGGGATCGCAATCGCATTGCCTTGCAGGCCGACCTGCTCGGCGCCCAGGCCCTCGGGATCCGCAATCTGCTCTGTCTCACCGGCGACCCGGTGCGGGCTGGTGACCAACCGGACGCCCGGCCGGTGAATGAGCTCGAGGCCGTGCGCCTACTGCAGCTGGTGCGGCAGTTCAACGCCGGCCAGGATCCGGTGCAGGGCCAGCTGCCTGACGGGCCCACAGACCTGTTCGCAGGCGCCGCGGCGGATCCCCAGTCTTCCAGCTGGAGTGGCCTGAAGAGCCGGCTGGTGCGCAAGAAGGAGGCCGGGGCCCGTTTTGTGCAAACCCAGATGGTGATGGATGGCGAAGCCCTCAAACGATTTGTCGGTGAGATCGCCGCCCCCCTGCAGCTGCCGGTGCTGGCGGGGGTGTTTCTGCTCAAGTCGGCCCGCAATGCGGCTTTTATCAACCGGGTGGTGCCCGGAGCTCAGATTCCCCAGGTCGTCATTGATCGGCTGGCGGCCGCAGCAGACCCGGCGGCCGAAGGGGTGGCAATCGCCGCCGATCAGGTGGCTGCCTACCTGCAGATCGCCCAGGGGGTGCACCTAATGGCGATCAAAGCGGAGGAGCGCATCCCCGAGATCCTGCGCCAGGCAGGCCTTACGGCCTCACTTTGAGGAGCTCTTGGCCAGGTCGGTGCCCAGTAGCTCGGCCATGGCTTTCTGCTGGGGTGAGGGTGAAATCACATCCTGACGGCGCACGTCCGTGATCAGCCAGTCGAGGGCTGCCTCCTGCAGGTCGAAGTGGTCGCCGTTGCGGTCGACGCAGTAGCGGCCAAACACAAGTTTTTCCACCAGCCTCACTCCAGGGCCGATGCGGGAGTAATCAAAAATGATCGAGTTGTCGATCGTGGCTCCTGCACAGATGTGGCAGTTGGGCCCAATCATCGCCGGGCCAATGATCGTGGTGCCGTTGTCGATGCGGCTCATGCCGCCCACATAGATGGGCCCGGTCACATTGATCTTGTCCCAATCTGCCGCCACATTGAGCCCGGCAAATACCCCCGGCCTTACCTCCTTGCCAGGGATCTGCACCTGGCGCACCTGCCCCTGCAGCACGCTGCGAATCGCCTGCCAGTAGTCGGGCACCTTGCCGATATCCACCCATTCAAATTCCATCGGCAGGGCATAGAAGGCCGCTCCGGCCGCCACCAGCTTGGGGAACAGGTCTGAGGCGATGTCGAAGGGCTGGCCACTGGGCACGAAGTCGAGCACCTCAGGCTCAAAGATGTAGATGCCGGTGTTGATCATGTTGCTGGCGGCCTCATCCACCGCCGGCTTCTCCTGGAAGGAGCGCACCCGGCCGTCAGCGTCGGTGACCACTACGCCGTAGCTGCTCACCTGATCCTTGGGCACCCTTTTGGTGATCAGGCTCGCCATGGCACCCTTCTCCCGGTGGCGCCGCACGGCCTCGGTCAGGTCGAGATCGATCAGGGCATCACCGCAGAGCACCACGAAGGTCTCGTCGAAGAAGCTCTGGAAATTCTGAATCTTTTTGAGGCCGCCGGCCGAACCGAGGGCGTCGCCGATCAGTTGGCCATCTTGAATGCGGCCTTCAAAGCTGTAGGCAATCTCGACGCCAAAACGCTGACCATCCCGGAAGTAGTTCTCGATCTCCTCGGCCAGGTGGGAGACATTCACCATGACTTCAGTAAAGCCATGCTCCTTTAGCAGCTCCAGCAGAAACTCCATGACGGGCTTCTGCAGGATCGGGATCATCGGCTTGGGGATTGTGTGCGTGATGGGACGCACCCGAGTACCTTTGCCAGCCGCCAGGATCATCGCCTTCATCGGCGTTTACCTTGTCTTCTTTAACGTCCCATTTTATTGGCAAAGCTCAAGCTGCCAATAGGGGAACCGCCGCCTTGTCGGCCGGCACGAGGGGGAGCTGGCGGGTTTCGCCGCTATGAAGCAGGCGACGCAGCTGCAGGGGGCCGAACAGGCCGCCCTCCTGCTCCAGTTCCACCTTGCCCTGGTGGCAGAGGAACAGCAGCGCCCAGAACACCCCGACCCGGTCGCAATCCAACTCGGCGCCGGCTCCACGGCAGTTCACCTCGTCGGCCCATGCCTGCACCAGCTCGTTGAATCCTGCCCAGTCATGGGCGGGGTCCCAGCTCAGCAGAAACCGGCTCAGGGCGGCGGTGGTCTCCGGCAGTTTTTCGCGGTGGGCCAGGGCGGCCACCTGCTGGATGGCGGCTCGCTCGCTGTAGCGCTTGGGGCGGTGGCGCTGACGGCTGCGGCCATCGTCCTGTTCGAGCCGTTCGGCGATGTCCTCCAGCTGACGGATCAACTCCCCAAGGGTCACCGGGCGCTGTAGGGGTGGCGGGGCCACGGGCCGGCGCCAGAGGTGCCGTTCCGGCCGCTTGGGCAGTTCGATGCCTGGGTTGATTAGCCAGCCCTGGCCATCGGCGTCGAAGTCAAAGCCGAGTTCCTGTTCCTCAAGGGGTTCGCAGGCGAAGGTGGCCGCTTCGAGCACTTCGGCCTTGAGACTCACCAGCGCCGAGGCCGCCAGGAAGGCTTCGCTGGTTTCGGCGAGATCTTTTTCATAGCTGCCGCCCACCAGGCGGGGCACGGCAATGCGCTGGTGCAACTGGTCGAGGAAGCCGTCTACCACGGCAATCACATCCACATCCCAGGGATCCAGCTCACCCCGCTCGGCTGCGTCTTGGAGCAGACGGATGGCCAGCCTGGCGCCCCCTTCAACCAAAGGTGAATACCTGCTCCTGATTTGGTTCCATCGACAAGCTACCGGTGTTGCTCGCTGGACACCAGCGTTGATTCTGAGTTGGCAGCGGCCGAGCTCTGGCCCGCGGCGGGCAGCAGGCCCAGCTGGGCATCCACCGTGGCCCGATATCGCTGGAGGTCGTTCTCCAGTTCCGCAATCCGCACCTGCTGGGCGGCGGCTTCGCCCTGGCTCCGCACCGCCTCAACCTTGCGAACAACGCCTGTCCACACAGCGAAAACCCAAGCTGCTGTGGCTCCGATGCCACCGACCAGCAGCAACAGGGCCGCCAGGGGCAGGGTGCCGCTCAACCCGGGCAGAAAGTGCACGGTGGTCGGGGCCGTGTTCTCCAGCGTGAACATCACCATGGCCAGGCCGAAACTGAAGATCAGCAGAAAGTTCAGCTGTTTCATGGTGGGTTGGGCGGGCTGGGGTCGGGGACGACGTGCTGGTGAGCCTAATTGTGTAGTCCCACCAGGTTGTTCAGACGGGCAGGACGGGAGCGGTGAGCAGGGGCTGGCGGATCAGGCTGCCGGGCTGCGGTTGGATCACCCGGGCCAGGGCCGTGGTCTCCCGCTGCACCAGGGCCTCGATGGAGGAGCGGTAGGTGTCGGTCATGATCCGTGGGTAGAGGCCGATGCCCACAATCGGCACCAGCAGGCAGCTCACAACGTAGATCTCCCGCGGCTCCGCATCCACCAGGTGGGTGTGGGAGGCCAGCTCGACGTTTTCCTTGCCGAAGAAGATCTCCCGCAGCATCGAAAGCAGGTAGATGGGGGTCAGGATCACGCCCACCGCCGCCAGAGCCGCCATCACGATGCGGAAGCTGAGTGAATAGGCCTCGCTGGTCACGAAGCCCGTGAACACCATCAGCTCGGACACGAAGCCGCTCATGCCCGGTAGCGCCAGGGAAGCCAGGCAGCAGATGGTCCAGAGCGCAAACATTTTCCGCATGGACTGGCCCACGCCGCCCATCTCATCGAGCTGGAGGGTGTGGGTGCGGTCATAGGTGGCGCCCACCAGGAAGAACAGGCTGGCGCCGATCAGGCCGTGGCTGATCATCTGCAACATGGCGCCACTGGTGCCGAGGGCACTGAAACTGCCAATGCCGATCAGCACAAAGCCCATGTGGCTGATCGAGCTGTAGGCGATCTTGCGCTTGAGATTGCGCTGGGCAAAGGAGGTGAGCGCCGCATAGATGATGTTGACGACCCCCAGCACCACCAGCAGAGGTGCAAATTGGGCATGGCCTTCGGGTAGCAGCTGCACGTTGAAGCGCAGCAGGGCGTAGCCGCCCATCTTGAGCAGGATGCCGGCCAGCAGCATGTGCACCGGAGCCGTGGCCTCGCCGTGGGCATCTGGTAGCCAGGTGTGCAGGGGAACGATCGGCAGCTTCACCCCAAAGGCGATAAGTAGGCCTGCATAGGCGAAGAGCTGGAACTTCGTGGAGAAGTCCTTGGCCATCAGGTCCGCGTACTCAAAGGTGGGGGCGCCACCGCCGTAGAAGGCCATGGCCAGGCCCACTACCAAAATGAACAGGGAGCTGCCTGCCGTGTAGAGGATGAACTTGGTGGCGGCGTACTGGCGCTTTTTGCCGCCCCAGATCGCCAGCAGTAGATACACCGGCAGCAACTCCAGCTCCCAGGCCAGAAAGAAGAGCAGCATGTCCTGCACGGCGAATACCGCGATCTGGCCGCCATCCATGGCCAGCAGCAGGAAATAGAAGAGCTTGGGCTTGAAGGTCACCGGCCAGGCCGCCAGGGCCGCCAGGGAGGTGATGAAGCTGGTTAGCAGGATCAGGGGCATCGAGAGGCCGTCGGCCCCCACGGACCAGGCCAGTCCCAGCTTGGGCAGCCAGGAAACCCGTTCAACCAGCTGCAGGCCCTCAACAGCCGGGTCATAGCCATTGAGGTAGCCCCCTACCGTCAGCAGGAAGGTGGTGAGGGTCACACCCAGGGCATACCAGCGCACCCGCTTGCCGTCGCCGGCATCGGGAATGAAAGGAATCACCAGTGCGGCGGCGATCGGGAAAAGGATCGCCGCACTCAACCAAGGGAATGGCACGAAACAAGCCTCACCATTAGGCGGAGTGTAGAAATTGAGTCGGGCCCTGCACTGCGCTGATGGGGGATGTCACACAGAGTTGTGCCTGCTGCCCCGCTGGTGCTGGGTTGGTGCGTAGGTCTGCGTGATGGCCGAACCGATCAGCCAAGCGAGCCGAACAGCACCACCAGGGCGATGACTCCGCCAAACACGATCAGGGCATAGAACTGGGCCCGACCCGTTTCGAAGTACTTGAGACCCTCGCCGCTGCCGAGGGTCACCAGGCCCGTGAGGTTCACCACCCCATCGACCACCTTGGAATCCACCTCGAGCACCGATTTGGCCAGCTTGCGGCTGCCCTGCACAAATAACTTGTCGTTGATGGCATCGAGATACCACTTGTTTGCCAGGAAGGCATTGAGCGCCGGGAAGCGGGCCGCCACGGCGGTGGCCAGATCGAGCTTGTGGAGGGCGTAGGCCAGCACCGCCACGCTGATGCCGGTCACCGAGATGGCCACCGAGGCCCCGGCCAGGGGGAGAAACTCGCTCCAGCTGAAGTGCTCCGCCACCTCGGCGGCTTCCTGGGGGTCGAGCAGGTTGCCGAAGCGGCTGTTCCAGGGGGTACCCAGCAGGCCCACCAGCACCGAAGGCACCGCCAGTACGGCGAGCGGCATAGCCATCTGCCAGCCGGACTCATGGGGATGGCTGGCGTGGCCGTGGCCGTCCCCATCGCCTGGGGGCTTGCCAGCGGCAGCCAGCAGCTGGACCTGCAGGACTTTGTCGCCACCGCGGAACTCCCCTTCAAAGGTAAGGAAGTAGAGCCGGAACATGTAGAAGGCAGTCATGCCGGCGGTGATGAAACCGGCCACCCAGAGCAGGGGGAAGGAACCAAACGCCACTCCCAGGATTTCGTCCTTGCTCCAGAAGCCAGCCAGGGGGGGAATGCCAGCGATTGCCACGCAGCCGATTAGGAAGGTGGTGCTGGTGATTGGCATGTATTTGCGCAGGCCGCCCATCAGTCGCATGTCCTGGGCCAGCACGGGTTCGTGGCCCACCACCTCCTCCATGGCGTGGATCACCGAACCCGAGCCCAGGAAGAGCATGGCCTTGAAGAAGGCGTGGGTCACCAGATGGAACATGCCGGCCACCGGAGCCCCGCAGCCCATGGCCAGCATCATGTAACCGAGCTGGGAAACGGTGCTGTAGGCCAGACCTTTTTTGAGGTCCATCTGGGTAAGGGCAATCGAGGCTCCAAGCACCAGGGTGATTGTTCCCACCACGGCGATCGTGGCCTGCACCGCCGGGAAAGGCTCATACACCGGCTGCAGGCGGGCCACCAGAAACACACCGGCCGCCACCATGGTGGCGGCATGGATCAGGGCCGAGATTGGCGTCGGGCCCTCCATGGCATCGGGCAGCCAGACGTGCAAGGGGAACTGGGCCGATTTGGCCATGGGACCCATGAACACCAGCAGGCAGAGCAGGATTGCTGCCGCATTGGGGAGACTGCCCCCAGCCACGGCTGCCTGCAGTCGGCTGCCGATTTCCTCGAAGCCGAAGCTGCCTGTAGCCCAGAACAGCCCCAGGATGCCCAGCAGCAGGCCAAAGTCGCCTACCCGGTTGACTATAAAGGCTTTCTGGGCCGCGTTGGCGGCGCCATCGCGGTCATACCAGAAGCCCACAAGCAGGTAGGAGCACATGCCCACCAGCTCCCAGAACACATAAATTTCCAGCAGGTTGGGGCTGATCACCAGGCCCAACATCGAGCTGCTGAACAGGGCCAGGTAGGTGAAGAAGCGCACATAGCCCTTGTCGTGGGCCATGTAGCCATCGGAGTAAACCATCACCAGCACCGCGATGGTGGTCACCAGGGCGAGCATCACGGCGCCGAGGGCATCCACGCGGAAGCCCATCTGCAGGTTGAAATTGCCGGCGCTGGCCCAGTTGAACAGCACCTCGGTGGGGCCTGCCCCGGCCAGTTGCTGGGCGAGTACGGCGTAACTGAGCACCGCCGCTGCCCCGACGCAGCTGATCAGCAGCCAGGCCACGGGTTTGCGCAGACGGTTGACGGTGCGGTTGAAACTGATTAGTCCCAGCCCGGTGATGCAGGCCCCGGCCAGGGGCAGCACCGGAATCAACCAGGCGAGTTCGGCGGCTGACGGCATGCGACCCAGGCTGGCTGCGGCAAGTGTAGGCAGACTGCGTCAGGGATCTTCGCCAACTGTGCGGGCCCGCCCATCAGGAGAGCCAGTGGCCCAGGCTGGAGCGGCTGAAGGCGGTGGCCCCGACGCCGATGTAGCGGTGCGCCCACCAGAACAGAGCCACGGCAATGACAATGCCCAGCTGGGCCGGCCGCAGGAACTCGCCGAGCACAAGCTGCTGGCGGCCATCCAGCACTGCTTTGAAGGGGATCACCGAGGTGCTGGCCTTGAGCTCTTCAAAGGCGGCTCCGAAGCGGTTGGCCAGGCGCCGGTCGCCGTTCCAAACCGCAAAGAGGTGGTGGGCGATCAGGCCAAAGCAGGCGACCAGCATGAAACTGCTGCCGATCCAGAGCAGGTGGGTGGCGCACCAGAGGATCTGGCCCACGGCCTGGGGGTGGCGGCTGATGCGGATGATCCCGGTGGCGTAGAGGCGCACCTGGGGCTTGAGCACCGCTGGGATCTCCAGCAGGTTGTATGTAGCCGGATACAGAAACAGGAAGCTGATGGCTGTGCCGGTCCACACCAGCGGCACGATCCAGGGCGCCTCCTGCAGGTTCCAGAGCCGGATGCCGTCGTAGCGGTGGGCCAGGAAGTAGCCGATCACCAGCACCGCTGAGGGGATGCTCACGGCGGCGAACAGCAGCCGCCAGGCCCGCTCGCCGATCCGCTCCACGCCCCATGCCCGCAGGGAGGCCCCGCCGCTGTGCACCACCGCAAAGGCGAGCAGCAGGGCCAGCATCACCCAGCTGCTGTGCTGTAAAGAGCTGGGGGGCACGGGCCGGATGGGGAGTTGTGAAGCTCCAGATTCTCGCCGCCAGAGTTCCCTCTTAGAGTTTTTTTCTCGCCAGCCGGCAGGCCCAGGTCCACCCAGGCAACCCGATGGCAGATCTTCCCTTCACCCTTGACCAGCTCCGCATCCTGCGGGCCATCGCCTCGGAGGGCAGTTTCAAGAAGGCTGCCGACAGCCTCTATGTCACCCAGCCGGCGGTGAGCCTGCAGATCCAGAACCTCGAGAAGCAGCTCAGCGTCAGCCTGTTTGACCGGGGCGGCCGTAAGGCCCAGCTCACCGAGGCCGGCCACCTGCTGCTCAGCTACTGCGACCGGATCCTCAGCCAGTGTCAGGAGGCCTGCCGCGCCCTGGAAGACCTCCACAACCTGCGTGGCGGCTCCCTGATCGTCGGCGCCAGCCAGACCACCGGCACCTACCTGATGCCGCGCATGATCGGCCTGTTTCGCCAGAAATACCCTGAGGTGGCGGTGCAGCTGCAGGTGCATAGCACCCGCCGCACCGGCTGGAGCGTGGCTAACGGCCAGGTGGATCTGGCGATCATTGGCGGCGAATTGCCCAGTGAGCTCTGTGAGCTGCTGCAGGTGGTGCCCTATGCCAGCGATGAGCTGGCCCTGGTGCTGCCGGTGAAGCACCCCCTGGCCCGCCTGCCGGAACTCACCAAGGACGACCTCTACCGGCTTGGCTTTGTCTGCCTCGATGCCCAGTCCACCACCCGCAAGATGGTGGACCAGCTGCTAGCCCGCTCCGGCCTGGATGTGGCCCGTCTCAAGATCGAGATGGAGCTCAACTCGTTTGAGGCGATCAAGAACGCCGTGCAGAGCGGCCTGGGTGCCGCCTTCCTGCCGGTGGTGTCGATCGAGCGGGAGCTCTCGGCGGCCAGTCTGCACCGCCCCCAGGTGGCCGACCTGCTGGTGCGTCGTCAGCTCAAGCTGATCAGCCACCCGGCCCGCTACTGCTCCCGGGCCGCCGACGCCTTCCGCAAGGAGGTGCTGCCGGTTTTCGCCAGCCCCGACAGCCCCCTGCGTCGGCCCCTCCAGCAGGAAAGCCCTGCCTGAGGCCTGTTGCTCAGAACTGGTCGGATTCCGGGGTGATGCCCACGGTGCTGTCGGCCACGCCCTTGGTGAGGAACTTGTTCTCGCTGATGTCTGTCTGGTAGACGCAGCGCACGATCGGTTTGTCCTTCACCGAGCCGATGTAGGCGAAGGTGTTCATCCGCTGCTTGCACTGGCGCATCTGCTCGGAGGTGACAGCTCCTTCTTTCTGCAGCACGCTCCAGTTCTCCCTGCGGATCACGCAGCCGGGCTTGAGCGCCGGCTGGGTCACAAAACTCGAGCTGGGGTTCATGGTCGTGTAGAGCTCAATGTCCATCACGAAGGCGCTGGCGCCCCACTGGCGGCAGAACTCCGGATCGGGCACGGCCATGTCGAGCTGCTGGGAGCTGGCGATGTTGCCCTGGTCACCCTGGGTGGTGCTGGAGAGGCCTGTGCCGATGCCGATGCCCACCACCAGCACCCCGGCCAGGATGGCCATGGTGGCCACGTTGAACTTGAAGGGTGCGTTGCCGCCAACGGGCCCTCCCCCCCCAGGGGCGGGGCCTGGGTCGGGCCTGCCCCGCCCCCTGTCGCTCCCCCCCCTTTCATAGGGATCGTCGGCGTAGGGGTCTCTGCGGTAGCGATCGGCGTTGTAGCGGGAGCGGCTCACAGGTTTTCGCTGCTGCGGGGCAGGCCCATGGAGTAATTGAGCACCCTGGCGTCGGGGTTGTAACGCAGCTCTCCGGCCTGGAGGAGTTGCCGGATTAGCCCTTCGAGCTCGGAGCCGATGTGGCGCAGGTTGTATTCGCTGAGTTCGGCCCCGGCATGGGCCGAAACCAACTCGCGGAACTGGTCTTGAACCTTGGCCAGCACGGGCCCGTCCCAGAGGAATTCGTTGTCCGGATCCAGATCCATGGTGAGTTGGCTGGGATCGGCCACCAGGTTGCCCTTGTCCACGTGGGCGGTGAACAGCCGCACGTGGCGGGTGGTGGATTTCAGTAGGGTCGCGCTGCCCAGCTGTTCTGGGTTGCCAAGCTCAGTGGTGTGGGGGTCGGCCATGGGAAAGCGATTACGGGCACCCGATCACGTAACTCTAGAAAGCTTCCCGGCCGCAGCGGCCCAGGGCCCCCTTTAGGGTTGCCCCTGGATTCAAGAGCAGATATGCGCGTCGTCATCGCCGGAGCAGGGCTCGCCGGGCTGTCGTGCGCCAAATACCTCTGTGACGCCGGCCACACCCCAGTGGTGGTCGAGGCTCGCGACGTGCTCGGCGGCAAGGTGGCGGCCTGGCAGGACGCAGACGGCGACTGGTATGAAACCGGTCTGCATATCTTTTTTGGCGCGTACCGCAACATGCGCCAGCTCCTCAAGGAGCTGGACATCGAAGACCGGCTGCAGTGGAAGAGCCACTCGATGATCTTCAACCAAAAGGAAACCCCAGGCACCTACAGCCGCTTCGAGTTTCCCGACATCCCGGCCCCCTTCAACGGCTTGGCGGCGATCCTGGGCAACAACGACCTGCTCACCTGGCCCGAGAAGATCGCCTTTGGCATCGGCCTGGTGCCGGCTATCCTGAGGGGTCAGCAGTATGTCGAGGAGTGCGACAGGTACTCCTGGACGGAATGGCTGCGCATCCACAACATCCCAGAACGGGTGAACGATGAGGTGTTCATCGCCATGGCCAAGGCGCTGAATTTCATCGATCCCGATGAGATCTCCAGCACCGTGGTGCTCACCGCCCTCAACCGCTTCCTGCAGGAGAGCGATGGCTCGAAGATGGCCTTCCTTGATGGCAACCCACCCCAGCGGCTCTGCCAGCCGATCGTTGACTACATCGAGGCCCGCGGTGGTGAGGTGCATCTCAATGCCCCCCTGCGCCAGATCGAGCTCCATGCCGATGGCACGGTGAAGGCCTTCCAGATCGGGGGCATCAAGGGCCAGGAGCCCCGCACCCTCACGGCCGATGCCTACGTGAGTGCCATGCCGGTTGACCCCTTCAAACTGTTGGTGCCTGAGCCCTGGAAGGAAATTCCCTACTTCAAGAAGCTCGATGGCCTCAATGGCGTGCCGGTGATCAACATCCACCTCTGGTTTGATCGCAAGCTCACCGAGATCGACCACCTGCTGTTCAGCCGCAGCCCTCTGTTAAGTGTGTATGCGGACATGAGCAACACCTGCCGGGAATACGAAGACCCCGATCGCTCCATGCTGGAGCTGGTCTTTGCCCCCGCAAAAGACTGGATCGGCCGGCCGGATGAGGAGATCGTGGCCGCCACCCTGGAGGAGCTCAAGCGCCTGTTCCCGCTGCACTTCAGCGGCGATGACCAGGCCCAGCTGCGCAAGTCGATCGTGGTGAAAACGCCCCTCTCGGTGTACAAAACAGTGCCGGGCTGCCAGCAGCTGCGGCCCGACCAGGCCTCGCCGATCGCCAACTTCTTTCTGGCGGGCTGTTACACCATGCAGCGCTATCTGGCTTCGATGGAGGGGGCAGTGCTCAGCGGTAAGCAGTGCGCCCAGGCCATCTCAGCAACGGCCTGACCATGGTGGTTTCCGCCCTGCCCAACCTCGACCAGGCCTACGAGGCATGCAGGCGAGAAACGGCTGAATGGGCCAAAACCTTCTACCTGGGCACCCTGCTGATGCCAGCAGCCAAGCGGCGGGCGATCTGGGCCATCTACGTGTGGTGTCGCCGCACCGACGAGCTGATGGACAGCGCCGAGGCCCAAGCCCGGCCTGTGGCGGAGTTGGCCGGGCGGCTGGACCGCTGGGAGGAGCGCACCCGCAAGCTCTTCGCCGGCGAAGTGCACGACGGCCTCGACCTGGTGATGCGCGACACGATCGAGCGCTATCCCCAGCCCATGCAGGCCTATCTCGACATGATCGAAGGCCAGCGGATGGACCTGAACCAGCACCGCTATGAAAATTTTGAGCAGCTCGAGCTCTACTGCTATCGGGTGGCGGGCACCGTGGGATTGATGACCCAGGAGGTAATGGGCCTTGACCCTGCCTACACCACTGCCCCCTGGAGCGATCGACCCGACACTTCCCGCTCGGCGGTGGCCCTGGGCATTGCCAACCAGCTCACCAACATCCTGCGGGATGTGGGAGAGGATCGCGGTCGCGGTCGCATCTACCTGCCCCAGGAGGATCTGGCGCGCTTTGGCTATAGCGAAGAGCAGTTGCTGGCCGGCGTTGTCAACGACAACTGGCGGGCATTGATGCGCTTCCAGCTGGAGCGGGCCCGCATGTGGTTCGCCCGTTCGGAGGCGGGGGTGCGCTGGTTGGCCCCAGATGCCCGCTGGCCGGTTTGGGCCTCATTGCGCCTCTATCGGGGCATTCTCGATGTGATCGAATCCCACGGCTATGACGTGTTCAACAAGCGGGCCTACGTGCCTCGGGCCGGCAAGTTGATCGATCTGCCCTTCTCTTACCTGGTGGCTCAGGTGCGCTGAGGCGCCAGAGAGGTCCAGTCCTACAGGATCCACTCCAGCAGGATCCCATTGACCAGCTCGGGTGCTTCATCGTGGGGGCAGTGGCCCAGCCCAGGCAGAATCCTCAACTCCTGGATGCAGCCAAAGCTGGCGGCCCAGCGGCGGGCTTCGGCGGGATCTTCCCAGGGATCGGCTTCGCCCCACAGCAGCCGCACCGGCAGGGGAGGGCTTGCCCCATCTAGCTCTGCCAGCAGCTGGGGGGCGAGATAGTCGTTGAACAGGTTTACGAAGCCCCGGAAGCTTTCCGTGGCTCCGGGGTCGGTGCTCGGGCGATGCAGCAGGGCCACCAGCTCGTCGTCGACGTGGGCGCCGCTGGGGTAGGCCCGGGCCAGCACGCGGCGGATGAAGGCCGGCCGGGCCAGCAGCCGAAACAGGGGGGTAACCAACCAACGCTGGCGCACCAGTTGTTTCACCAGGGGGCGGCTGGCCCGCTCCCAGCCCGGCAGCTGGGCGGCCCGCTTGTCGTCGAGGGTTCGCTGGGCGCAGTCAATCAGGATCACCTGGGCCGGGGTGATGCCGGCGGCCAGCAGCTGCCGGGCGGCGGTGAGGGCCACCATGGCGCCGATCGAGTTGCCGACAAGATGGACCTGGGTCGGCCCTTGCTCCTTAGGCCCCAGCAGCCTCTCGCGCACCAGGTCGGCCACCAGCTGGCCCCAGAGGTCGAAGCAGTAGTGAACCGCACCGGCCTGTTTGGGCTCACCAGATAGCCGGGATACGGGTTTGTCACTGGCGCCGAAACCGAGCAGATCTACCGCCACCACCCGGGCCCGATCAGCCAGGGCAGGCAGGTTGTGGCGCCAGTGACCCACCGAGGCCCCAAAGCCATGGATCAACACAATCCTGGTGGGGCAAGCGGGATCTCCCGCTTCGACCAGATGGATGCGGTGGCCCTGCCAGGTCCAGGCGAGTTCAGACAGCGGCCTTTTGGTTGGCGAGGAGATCCTTGAGCTTGGCCAGCTCCCCGGCCCAGCGGGGATCGGGGGCTTCGCTGTCGATGTTGTCGGCGTGCACCACCTTGTTCACGGCCTTGCGGGCCGGGGTGGGGGCACTGCCGCTGCGGCGCTCGGCGGGGGCGGCGCTGCGGCCTTCCTTGCGCTCGGAGATCTCGATGCGCAGAGTGTTACCGCCGAAGTCCTTGCCGTTGAGCTGTTCGATTACCGAGTCAGCCAGTTTCTGATCATCGGTGTTTACAAAGCCGAAGCCGCGGCAGGCCCCGGTTTCACGGTCGTTGACGGCCTTGAAGCGCACTCCCTCTCCCACGGCGGTAAACAGAGCCTCCAGCTCCTTGGCATCAAAGGTTTGCGGCAGGTTGCCGACGTAGAGGCGAATGCTCATGGGAAAGGGGTTGGAAAATTTTCAGCAGGCGAGGAGAAGCCTCTCGTTGCGCCTTGACAAGACGAAGTTAATCACGCCGCCGGCCTTGGCGTTGCCTCCACCAGCTCTCCGCCGCAGCCAGGGCCGCGCCCTCCCCTTCCGGCCCCGGGGGCAGGCGGCCGAAGGACCGCTCCAGGCTGAGGTGCTCGAGCAGCTGGCCCAGCTCCGGGCCGGCGGGGATGGCCAGCTGCTGTTGCAGGCTGCGGCCATCGAGGGGGGAGCGGGGATGGAACAGGGGGTCGGCGGGGTTGCGCCAGCGCTCCAGCAGCTGGGGGGTCGGTTCGGCCAGTAGCAGTATCAGGGCAGGGAAATCGGCCTCCAGCTGCCGCTGCAGGGCCAGGCAGCTCGACTCTGGCAGGTTTGCCCAGCAGCCCACCTGGGCCACCTGCTGCTGCCAGTGGCGCAGGGCCCGGCAGCGCTGTTGCAGGCGGTTGCTGCTGCGCAGGCCGGCCAGGGCTTCTGGGGGCAACAGGGCGCAGATCCTGGCCAGGGGCAGGGCCCACTCGATTTCGCCCTCGAGCAGGCCCCGCTGCCGGGCCCGCTCGAGGCTCAGCCCGGCCAGGTTGGCGCTGGCATCGGCGCCCCAGCCCTGCAGCAGGTTCCAGGCGAGCGCCTGGGCCAGGCCCCGTTCGCCCTGCTGGGCGGCCGCCAGTTTTGCCAGTTCCGCCAGCACCCGCTCGCCGGCGACGGTCGTGAGCTGGGCCCCATGGGATTGGATCCAGGCTGCGCTGCTGGTTTCAAGTGCAAAACCCAGGCTGGAGGCGAGCCGGATGCCCCGCAGCAGCCGCAGGGGGTCGGCGAGCAGGTTGGCCTCGCTCAGGGCCACCAGTTGGCGTTGCTGCAGATGGCCCAGGCCGCCGCTGGGATCCACCAGGGCGCTCGCAGCGCCCCCGCCGGCCGGCAGCGGCAGGGCGATGGCATTGACGCTGTAGTCGCGGCGCAGCAGGTCGGCCTCCAGGCTGGGGCCCCCGCGGCGGGCCAGGTCGAGATTCCAGCCCCCCAGCACCAGCCGGGCGATGTTGTGGTCGACGTCCAAGATCACCACAGTGCCGCCATGGTCCCTGGCGAGCTGGCGGGTCAGGGTGATGGCATCGCCGTCGACAACAAAGTCGAGGTCGGGTTGGGGCTCGAGGCAGCCCAGCAGGCCATCCCGCACCGCACCGCCCACCAGCGCCGTGCCGGCGGGCAGGGCCTGCAGGGGCAGGGGCCAGGGCTCGGCCAGCAGCCGTTGCCACAGCGCCTGGGCCACCTCGCCGGCGGGGCGGCCAGCGGTCACAATGGGTGCCTGGCTGGGCCTGGGCAGCATGTGCATCTGTGTGGATTGCCACTGGGTCGACCGCTGTCAGGCCTACCACGCGGTGGAGCGCCAGCATGGGGTTGCCCACCTCTGCTCCAGTCCCGACTTCCTGCCGCAGCAGCCCCGCATTCACGTACAGGTGCAGGATCTTGCTGGTGGGGGCGTGGGAGTGGAATGGGATGTCCGGGCCTGCCGCAGTTTTCAGCGCGACGGTGGCCGCTGGCTGCGCCTCTGCCCAGGCGCGGCCCTGCCGCCATGAGGGCCCCATGAAAGCGCCATGAGGGGGGGCTGATGGGCGCCGTGCTTGCCCTGCACAGCTCCAGCGATGTGCTGGGGGTTGGCGTGGCCTGGCCCGGGATGGCAGGGCCAGCCGAGCTGGGCGCCTTTCCGCTCGGCCGCGGCCTCGCCAACCAGTTGCTGGCCTGTATCGAGCAGCAGCTGCCGGCGGATCAGTGGCCCCAGTTGGACCGTCTGGCGGTGGCGATCGGGCCGGGGGGATTCACCAGCACCAGGCTCACGGTGGTGCTGGCCCGCACCCTCGCCCAGCAGCTCGATGTGCCCCTTGATGGGGTGGGCAGTTTTCTGCTGGTGGCCAGGCGGCTGGCGATCCAGCAGCCCACCTGGCTGGTGCAGGAGCTGGCCCGTCGCGGGGTGGTGGCGGGGTTGTATGGCCCGGCTCCCAGGGGCGACAGGGCGGCGGTGGTCGAGTTGGCGGCGCCCCGGCTGTTTGCCCCGGACACCCCCTTGCCCCCCGGCCCCCAGCTCGCTGCCGTCACCCAGCTGCCCGCCGACGTTGGCCAGCTGCTGGAGCTCAGTCTGCAGGCCCATGCCCAGGGCCTGGCAGCCCCCTGGCAGTCGGTGTTGCCGCTCTATCCCACCTCGCCGGTGGCCGGGATCTGATGGGGCGGGCATCCGGCCGCCATCCCAGAGATTCAGGGCGTCCAGGCCAATCCAGGCGCCCCAGGCGCCCAGGCCGATCCAGGCGCCCGAGGCGACGGCCTGGCCGGCGAGCTGGTGGCTTCCGTTGCGTTCTGGCTCTGGGGCTGGCCGTGGGCCTGCTCTGGCTGTCGCGCGGCATGTGGTGGCCCGCCCCGCCCCCAGCCCAGCTGATCCTGGTGCTGGGGGGCGATCCGGCCCGGGAGCAGCGGGCGGCGACCCTGGCGGCCCGTGACGGCCTGCCGGTGCTGGTGAGCGGCGGCAGCAATCCCGAATACGCCCACTGGCTGTTTGAACTGCGCCAGGGCTTGCCGCCCAGCCAGGTGCAGCTCGACTACCGCGCCAGTGACACCCTCTCCAACTTCACCTCCCTGGTGGACGACCTGAGGCGGGCCCGCATCCGCCACGTCCTGCTCGTTACCAGCAGCGACCACATGGAAAGGGCCCTGCTCGTGGGCCGGATCGTTGCCGGCAGCCGGGGCATTCAGCTCACGCCCGTGCCCGTTGACTGCGCCGATAGCTGTCAGCCGGAGGGCCGCCGCAAGGTTTGGGGGGATGGGGTCCGGGCGGCTCTGTGGGTGCTGAGTGGTCGCGACCTCAAGGGCTGGGCGGCAGCCCATCTGCCTGGCTGGCTGGGGGGAGGGATCGGTCGTTGATCAGGCCCTGGTCCAGCAGGGCATTGATCTGGGCCTGGCAGGCGGCGGTGACGGCGTCCAGGTCTGGGCGGCGCCGGGACGCCGGCGGGGGGATCGGCGTGCCGATGCGGATGTGGATCGGCACCAGCCGGGCGCTGGCCTGCCCCCGGCCCAGGGCCCGGTGGCTGTTGATGATCGCCACCGGCAGCAGGGGCGCTCCGGCCCTGGCCGCCAGCAGGGCAGCTCCGGCCTGGGGTGCGTTGACCCGGCCATCGGCCTGGCGGCTGCCGTCGATGAATACACCGGTGGCCCAGCCCTGCAGCAGGCGGTCGGTGGCGGTGCGGATTGCCTCACGGTCGCTGGCGCCGCGGGCCACCGGGTAGGCCCCGCAGGCCCGGATGATCGGGCCCAGGATCGGCACCCGAAACAGCTCGGCCTTGGCCATGAAGGCGACGGGCCGGCCCAGGGCATGGCCCAGTAGGGGCGGGTCGAGGTGGGAGCCGTGGTTGGCCACTACCACCAGCGCCCCTTCCAGCGGCACCTTGGCGTTGCCACTGGTGCGGCCGCGGAAGAGCAGCCTGAACACCGGAAAAACCAGCAGGTAGCTGATCAGCCGGTAGGTGAGGCTGGGCCTGGGCGTGCGAATCAGGGCCGGGGGCTCGGCGGGTTTGCGGCGGCGCAGGGCCCGTTTGACGGCGGCGACGGGCCGGTTCATGGGGTGCTGGCCAGCCCCAGATCGGCAGCCCCCAGATCGAAACCACCCAGATCGGCAGCACTGTTGATCTGGGCGGAAACGATGGCTGGGCAGCTGCGTTTAATCAGGCCGCTGAGCACGGCACCGGGCCCGATCTCCACGGCGGTGGTGACCCCGAGGGCGCCGAGCTGGTCCATGGTTTCGCGCCAGCGCACCCCCGTGGTCATCTGCCGGATCAGGCGGGCCTTGAGGGCCGCCCCGCTGGTCTCCGGAGTGGGATCGGTGTTGCTGAGCACGGGGATGGCCGCATCGGCAAAGGGCACAGCCCCCAGCTCCCGGCCAAAGGCCTCAGCCGCGTCGGCCATGAGGGGGGAATGGAAGGCGCCGCTGACGGCCAGGGGAACGGCCCGCTTGCAGCTGAGTTGGCCGCTGACGGCCGCCACCGCATCGGGGTGACCGGAGAGCACCACCTGGGCGCTGCTGTTGTCGTTGGCGATCACCACCCCTTCGGTGGCGGCCACCAGGGCCTCCAGTTCGCCGCGGTCGAAGCCGATCACCGCCGTCATGGCGCCGCCGCCCGCCTGGGCCATCAGGGTGCTGCGTCGCTGCATCAGGGCCAGGCCAGTGGCGAAGTCGAACACCCCGGCCACGTGCAGGGCCACCAGCTCGCCCAGGCTGTGGCCAGCTACAACCTGGGCGGTGCGCCCCTGGGCCTGGAGCGCCTCGGCCAGCAGGCTTTCGATCACAAACAGGGCCGGCTGGGTGTTGCGGGTGTCGTTGAGGTCGCTGAGCTCGCCTGTGGCGCTGCCGGCGCAGATGGCCAGTAGATCGCGACCCAGCAGCTCTGAGGCCTGTTCAAACCGTTGCCGGGCCCGGGGCAGCTCCAGCAGGCCTGCGGCCATGCCGACCTTCTGGGAGCCCTGGCCAGGAAATACCCAGGCAATGCCCATGGCGCGCCCCTTTGCAAGTTGGCCAGGAGATTAGGGCTAGGGCTGGGCTGCGCCGCGGGGGCCGCTCCAGCGCAGCAGGGCCGCGCCCCAGCTCAGGCCGGCGCCGAAGCCGCTGCTGGCCAGCAGATGGCCCGGTTGCACCCGCCCGTCCTTGACGGCCTCATCGAGCATCAGCGGAATGGTGGCGGCCGAGGTGTTGCCGTAATGGGCCAGGTTGCTGAGCACCTGGGCATGGGGCACCGCGAAGCGGTCGGCCACCGCGTCGAGAATCCGCTGGTTGGCCTGATGCAGCAGCAGCCAGTCGAGCTGCCCGGGGGCGGTGCCGGTGGCTTCCAGCAGCTCGGCCAGGATCGCCGGTACCTCGCGCACCGCGAACTTGTAGACCTCCTGGCCATTCATCTGGATTGGTGCAAAGCCCCCCTGCTGGGCCGTGAGCCCCCCGAGTAGGGGGGCATGGCGATCCAGCTGGGCCAGGGTGAGGCAGGCGTTGCGGCTGCCATCGGAGCGCATGCGAAAGCCCAGCAGGCCGTTGTCGCTGGCCCCGCAGGCCTCCACCGCCACGGCGGCGGCACCATCGCCAAACAACACGCAGGTGCTGCGGTCGTCCCAGTCAACCCAGCGGCTGAGCTGGTCGGCGCCAATCACCAGGGCGCGCCCCATCGCCCCACTGCCCAGGTATTGGCCGGCGGTGATCAGGGCAAACAGAAAGCCGCTGCAGGCGGCGGTGAGATCAAAGGCGACGGCCCGGCTGGCCCCCAGGGCCCCCTGCACCCGCGGGGCCGTGCCGAACAGGTCGTCCGGGCTGGAGGTGGCCAGCAGGATCAGGTCGAGATCGTCCGCCGTCCAGCCGGCATGGTCGAGGGCGAGCTGGGCAGCCCGGCTGGCCAGGCAGGTGAGGGGTTCGTCGGGTCCGGCCACCCGGCGAGCGCCGATGCCCGTGCGGCTGCGGATCCACTCGTCGCTGGTCTCAACCCGCTCCCCCAGTTGCTGGTTGGAGATGCTGGCCGCCGGCACGGCACTGCCGCAACCCACAAGGGCCATGCCGAATGGACCGATGCCGACCCTCACTGGTGGGGGGACTGCGCCTTGCGACACCGGATTCAGCCTGGGATCGGCTCAGTCAATCACAGGCGACCGCTGCCCCATTCCCGCCCAGGGCATGGAGGTTGGCCATCACCCCGCCGCTGGCGGCGGAATGGGCCAGGCGCAGGGCGCTGAGCACCGAGAGGGCCCTGCTGCTGCCATGGCCGATCACGCACACCCCATCCACCCCCAGGAGCAGGGCGCCGCCGTGCTCGGCGTGGTCGAGGCGCTTTTTGATGCGGCGCAGGTTGTTGATCAGGAAGGCCGAGCCCACCTTGCCGCGCCGGCCCCGGGGCAGCTCCTCCTTGATCACATCCAGCAGCACGCTGCCAACGCTCTCAAGGAACTTGAGCAGCACATTGCCGGTGAAGCCATCGCACACCACCACGTCGAAGTTGCCGGAGAGGATGTCTCGGCCCTCGCAGTTGCCGGCAAAGACAAAGCGCTGCTCCCCGGCCAGCAGCGGGTAGGTGCGCAGGCAGAGCTCGTTGCCCTTGCACTCCTCCTCGCCGATATTCACCAGGCCGATACGGGGCTTGGCCACCTGCAGCACATCGCGGCTGTAGATGTGGCCCAGCAGGGCCCACTGGTGCAGGTAAGCGGGCTTGCAGTCCATGTTGGCGCCCACATCCAGCACCAGCACCTGCTGTTCGGTGTCCTTGGTGGGGAAGAGGGCGCCGATGGCGGGGCGATCGATGCTCGGCAGGCGCCCCAGCCGGAAGATCGCAGAGGCCATGACTGCGCCGGAGTTGCCGGCGGAGTACACCGCCATGGCCTCGCCCTGTTTGACCAGGTCCATGGCCCTGTTGATGCTGGCATCGCGCTTCTTGCGAACCATCGTGGCCTCCTCGTGCATGCCGATCGAGGGGCCGCTCGGCACCAGCTCGATCAACCCCCTGGCCACGGCCCCGTCGAGCTGGTCCTGCAGGTCCATGGCGGCTACCGCGGCCTGGAGCGGGGCGCTCTCGGCCACAAAGCGCACCCGCAGGGGCAGCAGCTCCACGGCGCGCAGGCAGCCCTCGAGGATGGGGCCGGGGGCATGGTCCCCGCCCATGCCATCAACTGCGACCCAGAGGCGGTCGGAGTCGTTGATCGGCGTGTTCTCATCCGGTCCGCCCAGGCCGCGTTGCAGGCGCCGCAGGGGATCAAAGACCAGCGGCTGCAGCACGGTGTTGGCCATGCTGCCGGCCACGCTGGTGGCGGTGCCGGCGGTGTTGGCGGCGGAGCTGGCCGCTGAGGTGGCCGTATCAACCAGGCTGGTGACCGCCGCGTTGCGGCGATACCAGATCACCAGTCGGCGGATCGCCCGGCTGGGCTTGGCGCGCTTGTCAGGACCCTTCGGAGACAACGGCGTCAACAATGCGTTGGAACAGATAGCCGGTGCCCCGAGCCGTGAGGATCAGCTCGGGGTTGGCCGGATCGTCCTCCAGTTTGGAGCGCAGCCGGGAAATATGGACATCCACCACCCGGGTGTCCACATGGCGCTCCGGCGTGTAACCCCACACGTCCTTGAGAATCTCGCCGCGGCTGAAGGGTTCGCCGCTGCGGCTGACCAGCAGCTCCAGCAGGCTGAATTCCATGCCGGTGAGGCGGATGCGCTCGTCACTGCGGTAAACCTGGCGCTTGTTGGTGTCGATGCGCAGGTCGCCGACGCTGATCACGCCGGAATTGGGGATGCCGGCCACGGCCTCCTTCTCCACCCGCCGCAGCACGCAGCGGATGCGGGCCTCCAGCTCCTTGGGGCTGAAGGGCTTGACCACGTAGTCGTCGGCGCCGAGCTCCAAACCGGTGATGCGATCGGCCACATCGCCCAGGGCGGTGAGCATCACGATCGGCACATCCGATTCCTTGCGCAGCTCCTGACAGACGCCGTAGCCATCGAGCTTGGGCATCATCACGTCGAGCACCACCAGGTCGGGCTGGCAGGTTTTGAACAGCTCCAGCGCCTCGACGCCATCGCTGGCGGTGACCACCTGGTAGCCAATCATGGAAAGCCGGGTTTCCAGAATGCGGCGGATGCTGGCCTCGTCATCAACGACCAGGATGGTCTCTTTGCCGTGCTGGGTTCCGAGCGGGGGGGTGGGGGCGGAAGCCGTCATCAATGCAGCCGGGCTGGTACATCAGATAGCCCCTACTGAAAAGGTATGAGGGGCGAACTTTTCATTCGCCGCCACCTTTCTTCATAGAGACCCGTTCCGCCAGTCCCCTCCTCCCTGCCCGTGGCCAAGCCCAGCTCCGTTTTTGTCTGCACCAGCTGCGGGGCCCAGACGCGCCAGTTTTTTGGCAAGTGCGCCGCCTGCGGCAGCTGGAACACCCTGGTGGAGCAGAAGGCCGGCCCGGCTGCCGACAGCCGCAGGCGGCGACCGGTGGCGGCTGCCGCTGGCGTCAAGGCGTTGGAAGGCGGCTCGGCAGGGCAGCCGAGGCGTTCCGAGCCGATCCAGGCGGTGGGGGAGCGGGCCCTGCAGCGGCTCAGCAGCGGCTACGGCGAGCTCGATCGGGTGCTGGGCGGGGGCTTGGTGCCGGGCTCCCTGGTGCTGGTGGGCGGCGACCCGGGCATCGGCAAGAGCACCCTGCTGCTGCAGAGCGCCTGTTCGATGGCCAGCCGCGCCTCGGTGCTCTACGTGAGTGCCGAAGAATCGGCCCAGCAGGTGAAGCTGCGCTGGCGCCGGCTGGCCCCGACCACCCAGGCCGATGTCCCCCCCAGCGCCAATTTCCAGCTCCTGGCCGAAACCGACCTGGAGCTGGTGCTGCAGGAGCTCGAGAGTCTGCGGCCGGCGGTGGCGATCATCGACAGCATCCAGGCCCTCCATGACGCCGAATTGGCCAGTGCCCCCGGCTCGGTGGCCCAGGTGCGCGAATGTGCCGCCGCCCTGGCCCGCATCGCCAAGCGCCAGGAAACGGCCCTGCTGCTGGTGGGCCACGTCACCAAGGAGGGTGCCCTGGCGGGCCCGAAGGTGCTCGAGCACCTGGTGGATGCGGTGCTCACCTTCGAGGGCGACCGCTTCGCCAGCCACCGGTTGCTGCGGGCGGTGAAGAACCGCTTCGGTGCCACCCACGAGCTGGGGGTGTTCGAAATGCGTGATCTGGGCCTGGCCGAGGTCACCAACCCCAGCGAGCTGTTTCTGGGCGGCGACGAACCCAGTGCAGGCACCGCCACGATCGTGGCCTGTGAGGGCACCAGGCCCCTGGTGGTGGAGCTCCAGGCCCTGGTGAGCACCACCAGCTATGCAAGCCCGCGCCGCAGTGCCACCGGTATCGCCGTGGGCCGCCTGCACCAGATTTTGGCGGTGCTCGAAAAACACCTGGGCCTGCCCCTGTCGCGCTTCGACTGCTACCTGGCGGTGGCCGGCGGCCTGGAGGTGGAGGAGCCCGCAGCGGATCTGGGCGTGGCCACGGCGGTGGTGGCCAGCTACCGCGACCTCACCCTGCCGCCCGGCACGGTGCTGGTGGGGGAGCTGGGCCTGGGCGGCCAGCTGCGGCCTGTGGGCCAGCTGGAGCTGCGGCTGCAGGAGGCGGCGCGGCTCGGCTTCACCCGGGCGGTGCTGCCGAAGGGCAGCGGCCTGGCCAAGACGGCCGCCAGCCTGGGGTTGCAGCTGCTGGAGGCGGGCACGGTGGCCGAAGCCCTGGTGGCGGCCCTGGGGGTCAATCCGGCCGACGATCGGGCCTGATCATCAAGATGCAAGGTGCGCGCATTAAGATGCATCCATGCGCACCACGCTCACCATCAGCGACGCTCTTTACGTGCAGGCCAAGCTGCAGGCTGCCCGGGAGGGCGCTTCGGTGGGCGCGGTGTTCGAGGCGGCGCTGCAGGCCTATCTCGATCGAGCGCGTCAGCTGGCGCGGAGCGAGCTTCCTCCCCTGCCGGTGCATGGGGGGGGTGTGCTGCGCCCAGGTGTTGATCTTGATGACATGTCGGCACTCCGCGCGTTGCTTGATGAGGGCCTGCCGCTGGAGCAGCTGCGCTGAGCGTGATGGTGTGCGTTGACGTCAATGTGCTGGTGCAGGCCTGCCTGCAGATCTCGCCACGCCATCACGAGGCGCGTGCCTGGCTCTTGGCGAATCGTGCCGTTCCGGAGGGTCTGGGCCTGTTCTCTGTGGTGGTGAGCGGCTTCCTGAGGGTGGCCACCGACCGGCGCGTGTTCAGCGAACCCCTGGATGCGGCCGTCGCCATTGCCTTTATCGACAGCCTCACCGCTTCTCCGGCGGTGTCGATCCTGGATCCAGGCCCCCGCCATTGGGACCTGTTCCGTCAGATGGTGCTTGACCATCGGCCCAGCTCTCAGGACATGACCGATGTGTACCTGGCAGCAGCAGCCCTGGAGATAGGCGCCACCTGGGTGTCCTTTGATCGGGGCTTTGCCCGCTTCAAAGGGTTGCGCTGGCTGAATCCTGCTGATCTCTGAGGCCTGAGGCGACTCAGAAATACACGCCAACGCGGCCGCGACTGCTGGTCTTGAGCCAGTTCTAGGCCTCGATGTAGTTATTGGGCCCATTTGCCTGTGGCCATTTCTGGTTGCCACGAGCCAAGTGTAGTTTTCAATTTAGCTACGAAGACCCAGATCGCCAAACTTAATGGGGTAGCTGGCCATGTGCTTCAGAATCAAGAAGCTATTACTATTTCCCCTTGCGGGGATTTAACCCAGTTCTCGAAGATGGCGCTTGGGCGAGTAAAGGCTAGGCGGGCAGGGCGGGTCAGGGGGGAACTAATTAGGGACTCCTGAAAAAGCCAAATCGACTGCAGCGCAGCTTGTTTCAGCGATCTAAATTTGATAAACTGGGCTCGTTCAGGGCAATTGACGATTGCTACAACTGCTGAGCACTGCAGATGTACCAGAAACGCCATAACGGGCAGCTCTCAATCGAGGATTTCCATCTGCCTTTTGGCGGCACGTTGGACACGGACAATCGCTGGGTAATCTTCTCCTCCCTGATGCCATGGGAAGAGTTGGAGGAATCATATGCACCTCAGTTCAATCCCACCACTGGCGCCCCAGCAAAGCCTGTACGGCTGGCATTTGGTGCGCTGTTCATCAAGCAGCGGCTTGGTCTGACCGACGAGGAGACCGTTGAGCAGATCCGAGAAAACGCTTACATGCAGTATTTCCTTGGCTATGCCGGCTATTCCAGCAAGGCACCATTCGACCCATCAATGATGGTTCATTTCCGCAAGCGTTTCTCCGAAGAGGAACTCACCCGGATCAATGAACTCATTGCCGAGCGGGGCAAGGCCATGCTGATGGAGGTTGTGGCGTCACAACAAGATGACGACGACACTAACGATCCAAGTGCCTATGCTGACAACCAGCTCTCACTTGACGACTTTGTGAAGCCGGCCGATTGGCCAGAAGGCAAGAATTGGGGAACACTCAGCATTGACGCCTCGTGCACACCAGCCGACATTACCTATCCAACTGATTTGAAGTTGCTCAACGAAGCGAGGGAGTCGACCGAACGGATCATCGACGATCTCTGCGAACAGAATTCAGACCTACGGAAACACAGTCCCCGATATGACCGTGGCAAGGCGCGTGCCAATTTCCTCAGGGTTGCTAAGCAGAAAAAGCCGCGTCGCCGCAAAATCAAAGCCACGATACGACGCCAGCTGGACTATCTGCAGCGGAATCTTGATGCTATTGATGCCCTGATCCACTCCGGGGCAATGCTTTCGGGCTTGAAGACCCATTGGTGGCAGAAGCTCCTCGTGATCAGCGAGCTGCACCGCCAGCAAAGCATCCTGCTGTACTCGAAAACGCGCAGCATGCCCGATCGTATCGTGAACTTGGTTCAGCGACACGTTCGGCCCATGGTTCGTGGTAAAACGAGAGCTGCTGTTGAGTTTGGCGCCAAAATTAGTGTTTCTGTGCGAAATGGCTTTGCCTTCCTGCACAGGATCAGCTGGGATCCATACAACGAATCCGAAGACTTAATTCCACAGGCCATGAAATACAAGCAAGAGCATGGCTGCTACCCCGAGCGAATCTGCGCTGATCGAATCTACATCAATACCAAGAACCGAAACTTCTGCACTCGGAACGATATACGGCTCTCTGGTAAGCGATTGGGGAGGCCGCCGAAGAATCCAGAGATCAGTGCTGCTCACAAGCAGCAGCTAAGCGCTGACCAGCGGAGGCGAAATGAAGTGGAGGGATGCTTTGGATCAGGGAAGAGGAAGTATTCACTGGACTTGATTATGGCTCGGCTGAGCAAAGGTGCAGAGAACTCCATCTCCATGGCCTTTGTGGTGATGTGCGCAGAGAAGATCCGGAGGCTCCTCCGCCTCTTTTTTATCACTATTTTTGCCTGGTTATGTACCTGGAAATGGCCAGGTAGTCTCTGGATGGGGCTCAGGAACATTTGGCAGCTTGAAACAAACCAATCACTGGCCACTGGATAACCGTGCGTTTGGGCTGCCTACGCCCTGCTATTTGGCTGCGATCGGATCCAGGTTGCGGTTCTTTTTTCAGGAGTCCCTAATTATTCTAGGGATAGCATAATTGACCTGACCATTGTTGAAACAAGCATCAGTATTCCGGCCTTGCGGTCTGCGCCGGATCTAAAGTTCTGAATATATGGCCTTTGTCCTCCGATCGCGTTCGTTGGAGCGGCTGGGCTGAGCAGCGACTGACGCTAACTGGCATCAGATTATTTTATTTGCGCCTAAATTGTGACATTATATTCAATATCCCCATGGTCAGAGTCGGCTTTATAGGCTACGTTTAGATAGGATCGCCTGGTCACCATGAGAAAAATCTTCGGCAAGAAGCGAGCATTGCTAGGCATCGTAACTTTCCTAATAGCTGCTGGCATGCTGAGCCTGATGGCGGATATCCAGGTTGCTCGACTCATGGATCTGAATCCTATTCCTAAGGAAATAGGACGGATTCTGAGTTTTTCCGAAATCGGTGGTCATGGCACTGGCGCAGCCATGGTTTTGATTGGGGTTATAGCCTGTAGCCAATTTAGATGGCGCCGTTCCGAGGAGCGTATGCGTGCCCTGCGCCTAATTGCAGGCACCTATCTGGGCGGGTTGATTGTAGTTTTGCTCAAGCTAATCGTTGCCCGGGTTAGGCCCGGAAAGGCAATCCTTGAAAACGCCAATAGTTTTTTTGATACATTTGGGCGCCAACTCCTAGACGTTGGAATTCATGGACGCTCTGCAGTGATGAGTTTCCCTTCCGGACATGCTGCTGTTGCCGCAGGTTTGGCAGCATCTCTTTGGTGGTATTTGCCAGCTGGGCGCCCTGCATTTTTGATTCTAGCTATTTTGGC
Organism: Synechococcus sp. CBW1108; assembly: GCF_015840335.1. NCBI lineage: Bacteria > Bacillati > Cyanobacteriota > Cyanophyceae > Synechococcales > Synechococcaceae > Synechococcus > Synechococcus sp. CBW1108. The sequence goes on along the minus strand of NZ_CP060395.1, from coordinate 969,865 downwards.
ATCACTTCAGCGGGTGGCCACCAATAATCACTATTTAAGTGATATCTGCATCGGTGCGGCCCTAGGGCTGGTCGGGGCTTGGTTGTGCATGCCCAAACCGCAGGCTCGGGATTTTGAGCCAATGGGCTAGCAAAAGGCCGGTGACTGAGCCCACCAAGGCCCCCAAGTACATGTCGGTGGGGTAATGAGCTCCGCTTGCCACCCGGGTGAGCGCGCAGCCCACTGCCATCACCAGGGCCGGCCAGCGCAAACGGGGAAACAGAATCATCAGGGCCATGCTCCCGCCAAAGGCCACGGCCGCATGGGAGCTGGGCAGGCCAAGGCCACTGCTTGACCAGGGCCGATCGGTGAATGGGCGGAAAACATAGGCTTCCAGCTGGGAGGGCCTTTCGCGGCGCAGGGTCATTTTGAGCAGCTCGGCCCAGGCGCCACTAAGGACTGGGCTGAGCAAGAGAAAGGCGCTTTGTTTGGTGCGATTGGCTTGCTCTTTTCCCGTGTAACTAATAGCTAGGGCTATCGAAAAAAGGAGCCAGGGCCATAGGCTTCCCCAGATTCGAAATAGATAGGGACTCCTGAAAAGCCAAATCGACTGCAGCGCAGCTTGTTTCAGCGATCTAAATTTGATAAACTGGGCTCGTTCAGGGCAATTGACGATTGCTACAACTGCTGAGCACTGCAGATGTACCAGAAACGCCATAACGGGCAGCTCTCAATCGAGGATTTCCATCTGCCTTTTGGCGGCACGTTGGACACGGACAATCGCTGGGTAATCTTCTCCTCCCTGATGCCATGGGAAGAGTTGGAGGAATCATATGCACCTCAGTTCAATCCCACCACTGGCGCCCCAGCAAAGCCTGTACGGCTGGCATTTGGTGCGCTGTTCATCAAGCAGCGGCTTGGTCTGACCGACGAGGAGACCGTTGAGCAGATCCGAGAAAACGCTTACATGCAGTATTTCCTTGGCTATGCCGGCTATTCCAGCAAGGCACCATTCGACCCATCAATGATGGTTCATTTCCGCAAGCGTTTCTCCGAAGAGGAACTCACCCGGATCAATGAACTCATTGCCGAGCGGGGCAAGGCCATGCTGATGGAGGTTGTGGCGTCACAACAAGATGACGACGACACTAACGATCCAAGTGCCTATGCTGACAACCAGCTCTCACTTGACGACTTTGTGAAGCCGGCCGATTGGCCAGAAGGCAAGAATTGGGGAACACTCAGCATTGACGCCTCGTGCACACCAGCCGACATTACCTATCCAACTGATTTGAAGTTGCTCAACGAAGCGAGGGAGTCGACCGAACGGATCATCGACGATCTCTGCGAACAGAATTCAGACCTACGGAAACACAGTCCCCGATATGACCGTGGCAAGGCGCGTGCCAATTTCCTCAGGGTTGCTAAGCAGAAAAAGCCGCGTCGCCGCAAAATCAAAGCCACGATACGACGCCAGCTGGACTATCTGCAGCGGAATCTTGATGCTATTGATGCCCTGATCCACTCCGGGGCAATGCTTTCGGGCTTGAAGACCCATTGGTGGCAGAAGCTCCTCGTGATCAGCGAGCTGCACCGCCAGCAAAGCATCCTGCTGTACTCGAAAACGCGCAGCATGCCCGATCGTATCGTGAACTTGGTTCAGCGACACGTTCGGCCCATGGTTCGTGGTAAAACGAGAGCTGCTGTTGAGTTTGGCGCCAAAATTAGTGTTTCTGTGCGAAATGGCTTTGCCTTCCTGCACAGGATCAGCTGGGATCCATACAACGAATCCGAAGACTTAATTCCACAGGCCATGAAATACAAGCAAGAGCATGGCTGCTACCCCGAGCGAATCTGCGCTGATCGAATCTACATCAATACCAAGAACCGAAACTTCTGCACTCGGAACGATATACGGCTCTCTGGTAAGCGATTGGGGAGGCCGCCGAAGAATCCAGAGATCAGTGCTGCTCACAAGCAGCAGCTAAGCGCTGACCAGCGGAGGCGAAATGAAGTGGAGGGATGCTTTGGATCAGGGAAGAGGAAGTATTCACTGGACTTGATTATGGCTCGGCTGAGCAAAGGTGCAGAGAACTCCATCTCCATGGCCTTTGTGGTGATGTGCGCAGAGAAGATCCGGAGGCTCCTCCGCCTCTTTTTTATCACTATTTTTGCCTGGTTATGTACCTGGAAATGGCCAGGTAGTCTCTGGATGGGGCTCAGGAACATTTGGCAGCTTGAAACAAACCAATCACTGGCCACTGGATAACCGTGCGTTTGGGCTGCCTACGCCCTGCTATTTGGCTGCGATCGGATCCAGGTTGCGGTTCTTTTTTCAGGAGTCCCTAGATAGTAGAGGTCGCCCTTCAGCAAGCTGCCCAGGCTGCCAAGTATCTTGCCGAGGCTGAAATCAACCAGTGTCAGACATGCGAATACAAGCCATGCCAGACCGGCAAGTAAAATGAATCCCCTCGCCGATGGTTGCAGTCGCATCGGCTGTTTAGAAATACACGTCCACGCTGCCGCGGCCGCTGGTTTTGAGCCAGTTCTGGGCCTCGATGTAGTTGTTGGGGGCCAGGCGAATGGCCTTGGCCCAGAAGTCGGCGGCCTGGTCGAAGCAGCGGTCGGCCTCATCGGCGTCACCCTTTTCTTCGGCGATCGAGCCCAGGTGGTGGTGGATAACGGCCATGTTATTGAGGGCCTGGGGCATCTTGCTGTTGAGATCGAGGGCCTGGCCGTAGAAATCAAGCGCCTTGGCATGGTCGCCGTTGCTGGCGAAAACCAGGGCCATGTTGTAAAGAATGAAGGCCCGGTCATTGGGGTCGTCTTCGAGGGTGAGGGCTTCCTCGTAGTTCTCCAGAGCTTCTGCGTATTCGCCATCGGCCTGGGCGCTCATGCCATCGCGGTAGTAGGCGAAGGCCTCCTTGGCCCGCCGGTTGGTGGGCAGCACCTTGAGGATCAGGTCGGCCATCACCGTGAAGCTCTTGTCGATGAAGTTGTCGTTGCGTTGGCTGCGGGGCACGGGGGCGGGGATGGGCTCGTTGGTGCCCATCCTGGCCGATCTCCCTAGCCTGGGCTGATCTGATCGGCGCTGGCCTTGTCTTCGCTTCAGGAGCCCCTCCTGCTGGAGCCCCTCCTTTTCGAAATCGAAGGCATGAAGTGCGGCGGCTGCGTGCGGGCCGTCGAACAGCGCCTGCTGGGCCAGCCCGGCGTGCGCCAGGCCAGCGTCAACCTGCTCACCCGCACCGCCTGGGTTGATGTGGTTTCCGCGGAGGCCAGCCAGGCAGCCCTGCTCCATTCCCTGGCGGGCCTTGGCTTCCAGGCCAGGCTGCGCCCCAGCGATGCTGAGCTGCCCAGCCGGCGGCAGCGCCTGCAATCCCAAAACTGGTGGCAGCACTGGCGCCAGCTGGTGGTGGCCCTGGGCCTGCTGCTGGTGTCGGTGCTGGGCCACCTTTCGCTGGCGGGTCTCGGGGCCCTCTGGATCCATGCCCTGGTGGCCACGCTCACCCTGGCGGGGCCGGGCCGGCCGATCCTGGTGCGGGGAGTACGGGCCGCCCTCGCCGGCCTGCCCAGCATGGACACCCTGGTGGGTCTGGGGGTGATCAGCGCCTACCTGGCCAGCCTGGTGGCCTTCCTCTGGCCCCAAACCGGCTGGCCCTGTTTTTTCAACGAGCCGGTGATGCTGCTGGGCTTCGTGCTGCTGGGCCGTTTCCTCGAGGAGCGGGCCCGCTTCCGCACGGGTCGGGCCCTCGAAGAGCTGGCCGAGCTCCAGCCCGACACCGCCCTGCTGCTGCTGGGCGAGGGGCCACCCCGGCCGGTGCGGGTCGGTGGCCTGCGCCCAGGTGATCGGGTGCAGCTGTTGCCGGGGGATCGGGTGCCGGTGGATGGGGTGGTGCGCCAGGGCTCTGGGGCGGTGGATGTGTCCGGCCTGACCGGCGAGCCCCTGCCCGTGGCGGCCATTGCCGGCACCGAGCTCTCAGCCGGCAGCCTCAATCTGGATGCCCCCTTAGTGCTGGAGGTGTTGCGCCGCGGCGCCGACAGCGCCATCGCCCGCATCATCCACCTGGTGGAGCGGGCCCAGGCCCGCAAGGCCCCGATCCAGGGGTTGGCCGACCGCCTCGCCGGCCGCTTCACCCTGGTGGTGCTGGCCCTGGCGCTGGCCACATTGCTCTTCTGGTGGCTGCTGGGCACCCAGCTTTGGCCCCAGGTGCTGCAGCAGCCAGCTCCCCTGGCTGGCGCCCACGGCGCCCACGCTGGCCACCCCCTGCTGGCGGTGGCGGCCGAAACCCCCTTTGCCCTGGCCCTGCAGCTCTCGATTGCGGTGCTGGTGGTGGCCTGCCCCTGCGCCCTGGGGCTGGCCACTCCAACGGCGATCACGGTGGCGATGGGCCGGGCCGCCCGCGGCGGGCTGCTGTTTCGGGGCGGGGATGGGATGGAAACCGCCGCTGGCCTGCGGGCCATGTTGTTTGACAAGACCGGCACCCTCACCCGGGGCCGGCCGCTGGTGACAGCGGTTGAGCCCCTCCAGGCCGCCAGCTCAGACCTGCTGGTGCAGCTGGCCGCCAGTCTGGAGGCCGGCAGCCGCCACCCGCTTGGCTTTGCCCTGCTGCAGGAGGCCCAGCGCCGGGGCCTGGAGCTGCTGCCGGTGGCTGAGGCCCACAGCTGGGCCGGTCAGGGGGTCAGTGGCCGCATCGAGGGCCAGAGCCTGCGGGTGGGGCGGCTGGCCTGGCTGGAGGCCTGCCCGAGCCCGGAGCTGCTGGCCCGCCAGGCCCTGCTGGAGTGCCAGGGCGCCAGCGTGCTGGCCGTGGCCGGGGAGCAGGGCGTGCTGGGGCTGGTGGCGGCGGCTGACCAGCCGCGCCCCGATGCCGCCGGCGTGCTCACGGCCTTGAGGGGCATGGGCCTGCAGCTGGGTCTGCTCAGCGGCGACCGGCGCGAACCGGTGCAGCAGCTGGGGGCCAGCCTGGGCCTGGCGGAGGCGGAGCTGGGCTGGGAGCTGCGGCCCGAGCAGAAGCTGGAGAGGATCCTGCAGCACCCCGCCCATGGCGCCCTGGCGATGGTGGGGGATGGCATCAACGATGCCCCGGCCCTGGCCGCGGCGGATCTGGGTATCGCAGTGGGCACCGGCACCCAGATCGCCCAGGACAGCGCCGGCCTGGTGGTGATGGGCGATCGCCTTGAGGGCATTGTGGCGGCCCTGCGGCTGGCGCGTCGCACCATGGCCAAGGTGCGGCAGAACCTCGCCTGGGCCTTTGGTTACAACCTGATCGTGCTGCCCCTGGCGGCCGGCGTGTTGCTGCCGGGCTACGGGGTGTTGCTGACCCCTCCCCTGGCGGCGTTGCTGATGGCGCTGAGTTCGATCACGGTGGTGGTCAATGCCCTGCTGCTGCAGGATGGCTTGAAGGATCTCCGCTGAGTGCAGGTGGCTGAGCCGGCAGGCCCCTCCCGGGGCCGTTTTGTGGTGCTGGAGGGGATCGATGGCTGCGGCAAGACCACCCAGCTCGAGGCCCTGGGCCGCTGGCTGCCGGGGAGTGGGTTGCTGGCCCCAGGAGCGGAGCTGATCATCACCCGGGAGCCCGGGGGCACGGCCCTGGGCACGGCCCTGCGCCAGTTGCTGCTCCATCCCCCCGGGGCGGCGGCGCCGGAGCCGATGGCGGAGCTGCTGCTCTATGCCGCCGACCGGGCCCAGCACGTGGAGCAGTGCATTCGCCCAGCCCTGGCGGCGGGCCACTGGGTGCTGAGCGACCGCTTCAGCGGCTCCACCGCCGCCTACCAGGGCTACGGCCGGGGCCTGGATCTGGCCGCCATCGCCCAGCTTGAGCAGCTGGCCACCGCCGGTCTGGCCCCGGATCTCACCCTCTGGCTGGAGTTGCCCCTGGCCGAATCCCTGCGCCGGCGCGCCAGCCGCGGTGCCGATCGGATCGAGGCCAGTGGCGAGGCCTTTCTGCAGCGGGTGGTGGCCGGTTTTGCGGCCCTGGCGGGGGAGCGCGGCTGGCGGCGGCTCGATGCCAGCCAGTCGCCCGAGCAGGTGGCCGCAACCTGCCGCACCTTGCTGGCCAACCTGCCGTGACAGGCCTGTTTGACCACCTGGTGGGGCAGGGGCGGGCGGTGGCCCTGCTGACGGCCAGCCTGGACCAGGGCCGCCTGGCCCCGGCCTATCTGTTTGCGGGGCCAGATGGGGTGGGGCGCCGACTGGCGGCCCTGCGGTTTCTGGAGGGGGTGCTGGCCGGGCCGGCGGGGGATGGGGCCGTGCGGCGGCGCCTGCAGGAGGGCAACCACCCCGATCTGCTCTGGGTTGAGCCCACCTACCAGGAAAAGGGCCAGCTGGTGCCGGCCTCAAAGGCCGAGGAACTGGGCCTGGCTAGGCGGGGGGCGCCCCAGCTGCGGCTCGAGCAGATCCGGGAGGTGTCCCGCTTTCTGTCCCGGCGGCCGGTGCAGGCCCGGGGCTGCCTGGTGGTGCTCGAGGGGGTCGAGGCGATGGCGGAGGGGGCGGCCAATGCCCTGCTCAAAACCCTCGAGGAGCCCGCCGATGGGCTGCTGATCCTGATTGCGGCGGCCCCCGACCGGCTGCTGACGACGATCCGCTCCCGCTGCCAGAGCGTGCCCTTCACGCCCCTGACCCCTGAACAGCTGGCCCTGGTGCTGGAGCGCTGCGGCGAGCCGCCGCCCAGCCAGGACCCGCCGGAATTGCTCGAGCTGGCAGCCGGATCGCCGGGGGCCCTGCTGCACTGCCGCCAGGTCTGGGCGGCCCTGCCGGCGGGCCTGGCGGAGCGGCTGCTGGCCCTGGCGGCGTCGGCCGATCCCCTCGAAGCCCTGGGCCTGGCCAGGGATCTGGCCGAGGCCCTCGACGCCGAGCAGCAGCTCTGGCTATTGGGCTGGTGGCAGCTGGCCCTCTGGCGCCGCCAGGCCCTCTGGTGCCGCCAGCCCCCGGTCGCGCACTTGCAGCGGCTGGAGCGCCTGCGCAGCCAGCTTGGGGCCTACGTTCAGCCCCGGCTGGCCTGGGAGGTGGCGCTGCTGGAGCTGGCCAGCTGGGCATCGCTGGGGAGCTCGAGGCAGTAGCCCGCCCCGTAGACGGTTTTGATGAAGCGGGGTTTGCGAGGATCGGGCTCGAGCTTGGTGCGCAGGTGTCTGACGTGCACCCGGATCGTCTCGATGTCGTCGTCCGGCTCGTAGCCCCACACCTCCTTGAGAATCATCGAGGGGGCCACGGTCTGGCCGTGGCGCTGCAGCAGGCAGTGCAGCAGCTCAAATTCCAGGTGGGTGAGCCGCACCGGGGCGTCAAACCAGATCGCCTCAAACCGTTCCGGCACCAGGGTGAGGCAGCCGTAGCTGAGGATCTCGCTGTGCTGGCTGGAGGGGGGGGCGTGCTCGCTGCGCCGCAGCAGGGCCTTGACCCGCACCATCAGCTCCTCCAGGTCGAAGGGCTTGGCCAGGTAGTCGTCGGCGCCGGAGTTGAAGCCGCTCACCTTGTCTTTGACACTGCCCAGGGCGGTGAGCATCAGAATCGGGATATTGGCGGTGCGCTCATCGCGGCGCAGGCGCTGGCAGAGGGTGAGCCCATCCACCCTGGGCAGCATCAGATCCAGCAGGATCAGGTCTGGGCCGTATTGGAGGGCAAGGGCCTGGCCCTTGATGCCGTCATCGGCGCGCTGCACGTCGAAGCCGCCATGCTCCAGGTGGCCGGCCACCAGCTCGCGCATGTCACTGTCATCTTCGATCAGCAGGATGCAGGGCTTCATGGAGTCGGGCGATGGATCAGCGGTAGATCAATTGCTACCGCTGGCAGCAATTTCAACGCATTTTCTGCTTTTTTGCCCTTCGCTAGCCCGCTCGCCTCGAGGCAGGTGGCCTGCATAGACGGCTGGGGCCCAGCTGGGGTGAGCCCTCTGGGGCCCGGAGCGACCCAGCTGGCCAGGGATCTTCAGGTTTTCTTCGCAGTTATTTGTTGCACCGGGCCCAGGATTCCCCGACAAAAGACTCCGAGCCACAAAAAAACCGCAACCCAAGGGCTGCGGCTGATCTGAAAACTCCCCGGGCGGGATTCGAACCTGCGACCAATCGATTAACAGTCGATCGCTCTACCGCTGAGCTACCGAGGAACGCTGAGCTGCCGAAACCGGCCCGATGAACCTACTGGGTTGGGCCGCCGCCCCGCAAGGGGTCGAGCTGGCCCGCCAGGCGGGGCCCCGGTTGCCAGCTGCCCACGGCCCCTTTCTCCATCAGGGCGGCCCCGTCACAGCGCTGTAGTTCCTCCAGCCGGTGGGTGATCCACAGGGCCGCAAGCGGCGCTTTCGGCCGGTGGCTGAGGCTCCACACCAGCTCCAGCACGGCCTGCTGGCTGGCTGGATCGAGCAGGGCCGTGGGCTCATCGAGCAGCACCAGGCTGGCGCCGCTGGCCAGGGCACCGGCAATGGCCAGCCGTTGTTTCTGGCCGCCGCTGAGGGTGTGGATCGGTCTCGGCCCAAAGCCCTCCAGGCCAACCTGGGCCAGGGCCAGAGCGACCCGTTCGCGGCGCTCCTCGCCGCTGAGGTTGGCGGGTAGATCCAGCTGAAGGTCGCTGGCGCAGCTGGGCAGCAGCAGCTGGTGATCGGGGTTCTGGAACACCAGCGCCACCTTGCCGGCGGCCTGGATGCGGCCACTGCGGGGCTCCAGCAGGCCGGCGATCAGCCGCAGCAGGGTGCTCTTGCCGCTGCCGTTACTGCCCACCAGCATCCACAGGCCCGGCGCCGGGATCTGCAGGTTGCAATGGCCCAGGGCAGGGCGGCCATTGGGCCAGGTGTAGCTCAGCCGCTCGACGGTCAGGGGAGGGGTCATGGAGCTGGGGGAGGCGCCGATGCCCTTCAGTTGTCGAAGCTGAAGCCGGGGCGCTTGCCACCACTTGCCACCGCCGATTTTTCGTAGACGGCCACGGCCACCACTTCACTGCTCAGCAGGCTGATGCGCTTGTTTTCCTCCTTTTCGCAGCTGAGCTCCAGAACCCTGGGGCCAGCCCCCTCGAGGGCCTGGCGCACCTCGCCATAGAGGGCCTGGGCGTCGGCCAGCTCCCTGCGCTGCACGGCAACGGGCATGGGGCTGAGCTTGAGGGAGAGCTCGACGACGTACATGGCGGGGAATTGGGGAGCCCCCACTGTGGCGAATCCCGCCCCGCTTGGCGCCAGACCCTGAGTAGAAGTGCTCAGCCTGGGTACGGTTCCGCGCACTTGGCGGCCTGGACCCGTAGGATTCGGGATGTAACGCTTCATGAAGCACGCCTCTCATGACTATCGCTCTAGGGCGCGCGCCACAGCGGGGATGGTTCGACGTCCTCGATGACTGGCTCAAGCGCGACCGCTTTGTCTTTGTCGGTTGGTCAGGTCTGCTCCTGTTTCCCACCGCCTATCTCGCCCTTGGCGGCTGGCTCACCGGCACCACCTTTGTTACATCGTGGTACACCCACGGCATTGCCAGCTCTTACCTGGAGGGCTGCAATTTCCTTACCGCCGCCGTCAGCACCCCTGCTGATGCCATGGGCCACAGCCTGCTGTTGCTCTGGGGCCCAGAAGCCCAGGGTGACTTCGTGCGTTGGTGCCAACTGGGTGGCCTTTGGCCCTTCGTGGCTCTGCACGGTGCCTTCTCCCTGATCGGCTTCATGCTGCGTCAGTTTGAGATTGCCCGGCTAGTGGGCATCCGCCCCTACAACGCCATCGCATTCTCCGGTCCGATCGCGGTGTTCGTCAGTGTCTTCCTGATGTACCCCCTCGGCCAGAGCAGCTGGTTCTTTGCTCCCAGCTTCGGGGTGGCGGCGATTTTCCGCTTCCTGCTCTTCCTGCAGGGCTTCCACAACTGGACGCTGAACCCCTTCCACATGATGGGAGTGGCCGGCATCCTCGGCGGTGCCCTGCTGTGCGCCATCCATGGCGCCACGGTGGAGAACACCCTGTTTGAGGACAGCGATCAGTCGAACACCTTCAAGGCGTTCGAGCCCACCCAGGAAGAGGAGACCTACTCAATGGTCACCGCCAACCGCTTCTGGAGCCAGATCTTCGGGATCGCCTTCTCCAACAAGCGCTGGCTGCACTTCTTCATGCTGTTTGTGCCGGTGATGGGTCTTTGGACCAGCAGCATCGGCATCATCGGCCTGGCCCTCAACCTGCGCGCCTACGACTTCGTGTCCCAGGAGATCCGCGCAGCAGAGGACCCTGAATTTGAAACCTTCTACACCAAGAACATCTTGCTGAATGAAGGCCTGCGTGCCTGGATGGCACCGGCTGACCAGCCGCATGAAAACTTCGTCTTCCCTGAAGAGGTTTTGCCCCGCGGCAACGCTCTCTGAGCAAGGCCTGTCAGCTTTAGCTGTTTCCCTAAGCGTCCCCTCCCGGGGGCGCTTTTTTTCTGGTTAGATTTGCCAAGTTCTGTCAGCAGTGATGTGGCATTTCGCAGAGGCCAACGGCCCCGGCGGATGCCGAATGCATCGCCGGCTGGCCCCAATCCCCCCAGGAGGAGGTGCCCGTGAGTTCCAGTTACTTAAACCAGGGTCTGCTGATCGCGGAGAATGCCCTCTAGTTGGTTTCGCGGCTGATTGCGGCCCGGCGAGAGCCCCCGGCGAGCCCTGTGCCCGCCGGGGGCATCGTTTTTGGAGCCAGCCATCGCGGGCCAGGTGACCTGATCCAGGTGTCATTGTGTGCACTGGCACATCTGCTGGTGCAGTAGGCGTGATATCTGGTCAGTATGGGTGCGGCGCATTGCGCCAATCTCGTGTGAGGAACACCCATGAAACTCTTCCAGCAACTGCTGGTTGCTCCTGCAGCTCTTGGTCTGCTGGCCCCCGTGGCCGCTACCGCAGCTGAGCTCAATCTGGACGGCGTCAACAAGTACGCCTCCGAGGAGCAAGTCACCAGCATCTCCCAGTTTTCCGACGTCAAGCCCACCGACTGGGCTTACCAGGCTCTGTCCAACCTGATCGAGCGCTACGGCTGCGTGGCTGGCTATCCCAATGGCACCTACAAGGGTGGCAAGGCGATGACCCGTTTTGAAGCCGCTGCCCTCCTTAACGCTTGCCTCGACCGCGTCACCGAAGTGACCGACGAGCTCAAGAAGCTGATGACCGAGTTCGAGAAGGAACTCGCCATCCTTAAGGGCCGTGTGGATGGCCTCGAGGCCAAAGTGGGCGAACTGGAAGCTAACCAGTTCTCCACCACCACCAAGCTGAAAGGTATTGCCACCATGGTGTTGGGCGGCGGCTCCAACACAGGTTTTGGTGACGACGTCACCATGAACTACGACGTTCGCCTGAACTTCGATACCAGCTTCACCGGTAAAGACCTGCTGCGCACCACTCTGCGTTCAGGCAACTTCGCTGACTCGGCTTTCTCCAACGGCAATACGGCCTTGGAAGTCGCCTTCCAAGAAGATGCTGGCGTTGGCGGTGGTGTTGACGTGGTTGGCATCAACCGCCTCTTCTATCAGTTCCCCGTGGGTGACGGCGTGACTGCCACCTTTGGTGCCAAGGTCCGTCAGGACGACATGCTGGCCATGTGGCCCAGCGTTTATCCCTCAGACACCATCCTCGACCTGTTCACCTATGCAGGTGCCCGTGGTACTTACAGCCTGAATCTGGGCGCTGGTGTTGGCCTTTGGTATCAGAAAGAGGGTTTCAGCGTCAGTGCTAACTTCGTTTCCAACGAAGCTTCTTCTGAAGATTCCACCATCGGTGTTGGCGAGGCCTACACCTTCACCACCCAGGTTGGCTACGCCGGCAAGAATTTCGGTGCCGCCCTTGCTTATACCTACTCGGATTTTGCTGAGCTTGGTGGTGTGTATGCTAACAACATGGGCCTGAGTGGTTATTGGCAGCCTTCGGATGCCAGCTGGGTGCCTTCAATCAGTGCAGGTTTTGGCTACGGCAAATCTAATTTAGCCGTCCTCGACGACAGCTGGAGCTGGATGGTTGGCATTCAGTGGGCTGATGCCTTCATCAAGGGCAACGCTCTTGGTATGGCAATCGGTAGCGCTGGCCAAGTCGGCCTGGGTGCAGGTCTTGGTACCGGTGGTATCTGGTTCGATGGTGCTGAAAGCACCATCGCTTACGAACTGTTCTACAAGTTCCAAGTCACCGATAACATCAGTGTTACCCCTGCTTTCTTCTACATCGAGAACAGCGGAGCTTCTGACACCGTTGGCGGCCTGCTGAAGACCACCTTCAAGTTCTGATCCTCAGAACCCAACTGGGCCGGATTCCTCACACACCTCCGGTCCTTTGTCCTCCACTTCTCAATACACACCTCAATCAACCCCAGCCTTGGCTGGGGTTTTTTGTTGGGCAGCAACAAGCGATATTGGCAGGCAGTGGGGCTTGAGTTCCTAAAGTCATCAACAAATTCCTTTGCTTGCGGAGGCCTCGCCCTGGCTGCTGCTGAACCCACTGCAGATCCTTATCGCGTGCTGGGTGTTTCGCCCACGGCCAGCGGCGTTGAGATCAAGGCCGCTTACCGGGCCCTGGTGAAGCAGCATCATCCGGATGCTGGCGGCGATGACCGCACAATCCTGGCCCTAAATGCAGCCTGGGAGGTATTACGCGATGCCGATCGCCGCCGCCGCTACGACCTCAGCGCGCCCACCTCTTTAGATCCAGCTGGCGCCAGCTTTTCGGTGAGGCGGGCCCGTGCTCAGTCGACACGCAGCGCTGCCACTGATGCCGTGTTGCAACAGTGGTTGCAGCAGGTGTATGCGCCGATTGATCGGCTTCTGGCTCAAGTGATCAACCCTTTTCCAGCCCAGCTCAAGGCCCTTTCCGCCGACCCCTACGACGACACCTTGATGGGGGCCTTCTGCACCTTCCTGGAGCAGGCCACCGCCCGCATGGCCAAGGTGGAGCTGCTCTACCGCTCCCACGCCTGCCCCCGCCCTGTGCAGGCCTTTGGCCTGGATCTCTATCACTGCCTCAGCCTGGTTCAAGACGGGCTGGCTGAGCTCGAGCGCTACACCATGGGCTACGTGGATTCCTACCTGCACGATGCTCGTGAGCTATTGCGCCAGGCCAAGGCTCGCCGCTGCCAGTTGCTGGTCGATTCGCGTGTGCTGCGGCGTTGAGAGCTGGTCTCAAGTTGGGGGGCGAATGCCTTTCCGCAGGGGGAACAGGGTGCAGAATTGCATGAGCGCTGCCTCTCTCCCTATGCTCCCGTTGATTGAGCGAAATCAACCCGCCATCGCTGAGCTTTGCAAGCAGCATGGGGTTGATCGCCTGTATGTGTTTGGTTCAGTGCTCAGGCCAGATTATCGACCTGGCTTAAGCGATTTGGATTTTCTGGTTGATTTTCAGCCCATGTCGCCTGTTCGCAAAGCCCATGCTTTCTTTGGCATGCGTGATGCACTCCACCACCTTTTATGTGCCGATGTGGATTTGGTGATGTCGGGTGCTGTTCGCAATCCCATCATCGCTCGCGAGATCGCAGCCACAAGGCAGCAAATCTATGGCGCGTGATCCAGCGGCTTACTTCGTCGATGCCTCGGAGGCGTGCCGAGCGATTGAAGAGGTTCTCAGCGACGTAGATCTTGAGACCTATCGATCTAAGCGCTCAATTCGGTCATCTGTTGAACGTGAATTTATCCTCATTGGGGAGGCTCTGCGACGGCTTGAGTCGGTCAGCCCAAAGCTTTTTTCGAGAATCGCAGGCGCTAGGTTGGCTATCGACTTCCGAAATTTATTGGCACATGACTATAGCGCTGTTGACGACGATGTTGTGCTCGGCGTAGCGCACTCAGATCTATCGATACTCAAGTGTGATATTGAAGCATTGTTGTTGGTTGGCGAAGGCTCGACCCCCTAGCTGGAATACGCTTCCAGCTGATCCAGCCTGAGCCACACATCGGGCACCGGTCGGCGCCAGCGCAGCTGGGCGTAGGCGCCCTTGATGGCCAGGATTTCGCCCGGGCCTTCCAGTAAGTAGCCGGGTAGGGGGGCCTCGCTGGCTGCGGCCTCCAGGCTGCCCGCATAGGCCGCCCCGTTGACGCGCACCAGGTTGCCCTTCTTTAGCGGGGTCTGATCGGCCACAGCAGGGGATCTAGCTGGGGCCAGGTTAAGGCCTAGCCTTGGCCCATCTGGGCTGAATCGATGCGTCTGCTGTTGCTTGGCTGCTCAGGCTTTGTCGGCCGTGAGTTGGTGCCCCTGCTGCTGGAGCTGGGCCATGAGCTCACCCTTGTGAGCCGCCAGCTCCAGCCCTTTCCCGTCCTGGTGGGTGAGCGGCTCAACTGCATCCAGGGCGATCCGGCCGACCCCGCCAGCTGGGCCGGCACCGGCCTCGAGCTGGCCGTCGCCCAGGCCGATGGGGTGGTAAATCTCGCCGGCGAGCCGATTGCCGAGCGCCGCTGGACCCCGGCCCACCGCGAGCTGTTGCTCCGCAGCCGGGTGCGCAGCACCGAGCTTTTGGTGGCGGCGATGGCGCGCCAGCAGCGCCCCCCGGCGGTGCTCGTCAACGGCTCAGCGGTGGGCTATTACGGCGCCAGCCTCCAGGCCCAGTTCAGCGAATCCAGCCCCGCCGGCAGCGACTTTCTGGCCGAGATCTGCCAGCAGTGGGAAGCCGCCGCCGACCAGGTGCCCACCGGCTGCCGCCTGGTGAAGCTGCGCATCGGCATCGTGCTCGCCGCAGATGGCGGCGCCCTCGGCAAGATGCTGCCCGTTTTTCGCATGGGTTTCGGTGGCCCCGTTGGCACGGGGCGCCAGTGGATGAGCTGGATTCACCGCCATGACCTCTGCCGCCTGATCGCCACCGCCCTCGAGGATGGCTCCTACAGCGGCGTCTACAACGCCGTCAGCCCCCAGCCCACCACCATGGGCGCCTTTGCCGCTGCCCTGGGCCAGGTCATGGGCCGGCCCAGCCTGCTGCCGGTGCCCGCGCCGGTGCTGCAGCTGCTGCTCGGCGATGGGGCCCAGGTGGTGCTCGAGGGCCAGCAGGTGCTGCCCGAGCGCCTGCTGGCCCAGGGATTCAGTTTCTCCCACCCCGATCTCAACGCTGCCCTCGCCGCTGCCACCAGCCCAGCACTCCGCTGAGCAGGGCAGCGCCCATCAGCAGCCCGATCGCGGGAGTGAACAGCGGCTCCCACAGCTTTTGGAACAGGGTCAGAGGCCCCTCCACGTGCTGGCTGTGCAACACCACGGCCGTGGCAAACCACAACGCGCCGGCGATCACCACAAACACATCCACCACCAGCAGGGTGTCCATGGCGCCCTTGAGCTGCTGCAACCGGGTGGGGGGGGGGGTCATCGCGCCGAAGCCGCAAGCAGGTTCATGATCGCTCCGGCCATGGCCTGGCTGCCCCCAGGCCTGCCGATGCGCTCCTGGCCAATTGTCGCCAGCTGCTGGCGCAGGGCCGGCCCCCGGATCGGATCCAGCTGCTGTTCCAGCAGTTGGTACGCCAGTTCGGCGGCGCTGGCGGGATCTGGGGCGCAGAACACCCCAGCACCGAGCAGGCGGCGCTGGGCCTCGGCGAATCCCGGCGTGAATTGGGGTCCCTGGCCAGGTAGCTGCAGCACCGGTATGGCCAGCCCCACCGCCTGCTCCGCCGCGGTGCCGGCGCTGCAGAGCACCAGTTGGGCGCGGGGCAGCAGTTGCCCAAACCCGCCCCAGCTCAGCTCCAGCTCCAGGGGCCCCCGCACCAGCCGGTCCTCTCCCTCCAGCTTCCAGCCCAGGGGTGCTGCCAGCTGGGCGATGCAGGCCCGCTCCAGGCCAGGCACCAGGGCGGCCCGCAGCCGCAGGCGCCGACCCCCCGGCCATTCCACTGGCAATTTCCCAGGCAGCTGGGCCAGCAGCTCCAGCATCAGAGCCAGATTGCGGGCCGCTTCCGGCAGGCGGCTGCCTGGCACCAGGAGCAGCTCCGGATCCCCTGCCCCCGCTGGTGGGGTTTCGTGGCTGCTCACCGCATCGAGAAAGGGGTTGCCAAGGAAGCTGGCGGACCGCCCCAGTTGCCCGCTGAGGTCGGCGGCGCTGAGCTCATCGCGGCTCCAGATTGCCCTGATGCCTGGCCGGCCCAGCAGCCAGCCGCAGGGCCAGGGCAGCCTCAGCCGGCCCTCGTAGTGGCTGGAGTAGGCCACCAGATACACGGCAGTGGGCAGGCCTGAAAACCAGCCCCCCAGCACGGCCAGCAGATCGCCGACGGCCAGCACCAGCCCGTAGTGGCGCCGCCGCCGCCTCAACAGCAGCAGGCGGCTCAGTACGTAAAGCATCTGGCCCTCGAGCAGTTCGGCGATGCGCCCCGCCAGGCTGGTGTAGCCCAGGCCGCCGGTGCTGCAGTTGCGGGTGCGGCCCAGCACGGGAATGCCCAGTTGGCGGTAGCTGGCGCCATGGCCCACCAGTGGCAGGGCCTCCACGGCAATGCCCATCTGGATCAGTTGGGAAGCCACCAGGGCGCCACTGAGGTCTTCCCCATGGCCGTTGCTGAGCAGCAGAACCGGTTTCAAGCCGCGAGCCAGGCCTTCACCTTTTCCATCGCCTTCCAGCCCGGTTGGCGCACCAGGCCATCGGCGATCGAGGCGTTGAGCTCCGCCGCCATCTCCGGGGCCATCGCCAACACCCGTTGCACGATCTCAATGTGTTCGCGCACTCCCTTGGCGCCGGTTTCCAGCATGGCCAGGCTCAGGTTGATGCGCGCCTGGGGGTCCTGGGGGTTGAGGCGCACCGCGGTCTTGGCGGAGCGCAGGGCGCTCTGGTGCTGGCCATCCAGCAGCTGCAGCCAGGCCAGGCAGGTCCATCCCGCCGCCTGGTTGGGGGATTGCTCCGTGATGGCAACGAAGCTGCCGATCAAGTCGGCCGGCGCCGCCCCCTGCTGGTAGCGCTCCATGGCCTGCTCGAACAGGGAGGATGCTTCTGGGGAGGTCATGGGGAGGCGGCAGGCCTGGTCGTGACCTCAGATTGCCATCTGGTCGGACAACTGGCCGACCAAGCCATCGCTCGATTCGTTTGCGGAGCCTTTGGCCCGTGAGCCGAACAGCACCAGCAGATCTAGATCGCTCGGCAGGGCGCTCTGGTTCACACCGCAAACGAGCTGCCGCAGCCGCAGGTCTGGCTGGCGTTGGGGTTGGTGAAGTTGAAGCCGCCGCCGATCAGGGCCGAGGAAAAGTCCAGCTGCATCCCATAGATGTAGAGCAGGCTCTTGGGATCGCACACCACCTGGAAGCTTGGGGCACCGCTAGGTTCGTAGGTGTAGCGCTCGTCATCCCCCTGGA
The DNA here is from genome assembly GCF_015840335.1 of Synechococcus sp. CBW1108. NCBI lineage: Bacteria > Bacillati > Cyanobacteriota > Cyanophyceae > Synechococcales > Synechococcaceae > Synechococcus > Synechococcus sp. CBW1108. The sequence goes on along the minus strand of NZ_CP060395.1, from coordinate 952,692 downwards.
TCGCACAGGCATCGACGAAATCCATCGTGTAGCTCATACCGCTGCAGCCCCCGGAGCGCACCCCCACCCGCAGCACCTTGCCGGCGCCCTGCTGGCCCATCAGCGCCGCCAGCTGCTTCATGGCCGGCTCGGTGATCTGGATCCCCTTGCCGTCCTTGGCGGTGAAGGTTGCGGTGCTCATCGGGCTCAATACCTGCTGGACCCACTGTATGTAGCCCGCCCAGCCGCTGCCTGGTGGGTTGTCTCCATAGAGTCGTCCCAACTTTGAGGGTGCAACGGGGTGCGGGTCGCCATTGTGGGAGCTGGATTGGCCGGGTTGGCGGCGGCGGTTGACCTGGTGGACGCTGGCCACCAGGTGGATCTCTATGAGGCCCGGCCCTTCCTGGGCGGCAAGGTGGGCAGCTGGGTGGATGGGGAAGGCAACCACATCGAGATGGGGTTGCATGTGTTCTTTTTCAATTACACCAACCTCTTTGCCCTGCTGCGCAAGGTGGGCGGGATCGACAACCTGCTGCCCAAGGACCACACCCACCTGTTTGTGAACAGCGGCGGTGACCTGCGCGAGCTCGACTTCCGCTTTGCCCTCGGCGCCCCCTTCAACGGCCTCAAGGCCTTCTTCACCACCCCCCAGCTGGGCTGGATCGACAAGCTGCGCAATGCCCTGGCCCTTGGCACCAGCCCGATCGTGCGCGGCCTGGTGGATTACGAGGGGGCCATGAAGGTGATCCGCGACCTCGATCGGATCAGCTTTCAGCAGTGGTTCCTCGGCCATGGCGGCAGCCAGCAGAGCATCAAGCGGATGTGGAATCCGATCGCCTATGCCCTCGGCTTCATCGACTGCGAGGCCATTTCGGCCCGCTGCATGCTCACCATCTTCATGATGTTTGCCTCCAAAACCGAGGCCTCCAAGCTCAACCTGCTCAAGGGTTCGCCCCACCGCTGGCTCACCGGCCCGATCTTCGACTACATCGAGCAGCGCGGCGGCCGCCTGCACCTGCGCCACCGGGTCAGCCAGGTGCACTTCGAAGATTCAGCGGCCGGCGCCACCAAGGTCACCGGCCTCAGCCTCGGCAGCCCCGAGGGCGAGATCAGCGTGGAGGCCGATGCCTATCTCGCCGCCTGTGACGTGCCCGGCATCCAGCGCCTAATCCCGCCGGCCTGGCGCCGCTGGCCCCTGTTTGACAACCTCTACAAGTTGGAGGCGGTGCCGGTGGCCACGGTGCAGTTGCGCTACGACGGCTGGGTGACCGAACTCGGGGATGGGGCCGCGCAGGAGGCGGCCCGCCGTGATCTGGCCCATCCCAGTGGCCTCAACAATCTGCTCTACACCGCCGACGCCGATTTCAGCTGCTTCGCCGACCTGGCCCTGGCCAGCCCCGTTGACTACCGCAGGGAGGGGCTGGGTTCCCTGCTCCAGTGCGTGCTCACCCCCGGCGATCGCTGGATCCCCAGCAAAACCGAGCAAATCGTGGCCCACACCGATGCCCAGGTGCGAGCCCTGTTCCCCTCCGCCGCCAACTTGAAGCTGGTGTGGAGCAATGTGGTGAAGCTGGCCCAGTCCCTCTACCGAGAGGCGCCTGGCATGGAGTCCTACCGGCCCGACCAGAGCACACCGGTTAGCAATTTCTTTATGGCCGGAAGTTACACCAAGCAGGACTACATCGATTCGATGGAAGGCGCCACCATGAGTGGGCGTCTGGCCGCCACGGCGATCCTGGCCACCACCACCACGATCGCGTAGGACATTTCATGGGCAGATGGCTTGAGCACAGCGTCACCACCGAGATCCACGCCCCAGTGGAGCAGGTGTGGGAGGTGTGGAGCGACCTGGAATCCATGCCCCAGTGGATGCGCTGGATTGAATCGGTGGTCACCGAACCCAACGATCCAGACCTCACCGACTGGACCCTGGCCGCCCAGGGTTTTCGCTTCCACTGGAAGGCCCGCATCAGTCACCGGGTCGAGGCCCAGCAGCTGCATTGGGAGTCGGTCGGAGGCCTGCCCACCAAAGGGGCGGTGCGCTTTTACCCCCAGGATGACGGCTTTACGGCGGTGAAGCTGAGCGTCAGCTACGAGCTGCCCGGCATCTTGGCGCCCCTTATGGAGCCCAGCATCCTGGGGGGAATCGTCACCAAGGAACTCCAGGCCAACCTCGACCGTTTCCGGGATCTGGTTCAAACCCGGTATCCCTAGGGCCCCGCTCCGAGGCAGCGGCCGCAGGCCTCCACCAGCCCCGCCAGGTCGTGAGGATCGGCTTCCCCATCCACCCGGCCCAGCAGGGCCCGGCAGCGTTCACTGGTTTGGGGCCCGATCGACACCACGGCCACCCCCTCCAGTTGGGTGACCCAGCTCGGTCCAAAGGCCGCTTCGAGCATCGTGCAGGTGTGGCTGACGGTTTTGCAGCTGCTGAAGGTGATTCCATCCAGGCGCCCCTGCTCCAGGGCTGCCACCGCGGCGCTGGGCAGGCCAGCTGGGCAGCGGGTTTCGTAGGCCGCCACCTCCACCACCCGGGCGCCGGCCTCGGCGAAGGCCTCCGCCAGCAGGGTGCGGCCGCCGCTCTGCACCCGGGGCAGCAGCAGCCGCAGGCCCCAGCCAGGGGCGGGGAAGTGCTCCAGCAGGCTGTCGGCCACGAAGCTGGGCGGGATGAAGTCGGCAGGGGCGCCGAGGGCCTCGAGCTGCCGGGCGGTTTTGCGGCCAACCGCGGCAATCCTGAGGCCGCTGGGGCGGTGGGCCAGGCTGCGCCCGAGGCGGCGCAGTCGCTGCTCCACGGCTTCCACGCCGTTGCCACTGGAGAAAACCAGCCAGTGGAAGTCTTCGAGTTCGGCCAGGGCATCGTCGAGCGGCCCCCATTCATCGGGCGGTGTCACCACCAGGGCCGGCAGGTCGACCACTGAGGCCCCGGCCGCCTCAAACAGGCGCCGGGCCTCCCCCAGCTGGGTTTCGGCCCGGGTCACGGCGATAGTGCGGCCGCCCAGATCTGCCATTACGCCCCATCCAGCTTGACCATCGTGCCGGCCTGCCGCCGTAAAGCCTCAGCTTCATCAGGGCGGTTTTGCTGCCGGAGCAGCTCGATGGCGCGGCGGAAGCCCGAGCGCGCACCGGCCAGGTCACCGCCCAGCAGCAGGGCCACCGCCAGATTCTGGTGGGCGCTGGCATGGTTTGGGTCCCGTTGCAGGGCTGTGCGGTAGGCCCCAATTGCCGCCCCAATCCGCCCCCGGCGGCGTTCCACCAGCCCCAGCTGCAGCCAGCCCAGCGCTAGTTCCGGAGCGGCCGCGGTGGCCTGCTGGCAAAGGGCGCAGGCCTCCTCCAGGGCGCCGGCTTCCTGAAGCAGCCCGGCCAGATTCAGCCGGGCCGCCAGGGTGAGCCGTGGCGGCAGCGGCAGGGCCAGGGCCTGGCGGTAGAGCTGCTCGGCGCGGGCCGGGTCGCTGCCGGCCACCGCGATGGCCAGGTGCAGCAGCAGCTCGTAGCGCACCGGCTGACTTGAACTTGGGCACTGGGCCAGCCCCTGCTCCAGCAGGGCGATGCCGCGCTCGCGCTTGCCCTCGCTCACCTCCAGACTGCCGAGCTTGGCGCAGGCGTAGGGATCGCCTGGATGGGCGGCCAGATCGGCCTCCATCGCCTGACGCAGCCGCCTGGCCTTGTCGCCGCTGGCCAGCAGCTCGCTCCGGTAGCCATCGTGGCCCAGGGCCGGCACGTCGCAATCGGCCAGTCGCCAGTGGGGCTCCTGCTCCAGCAGGGCCAGCACGCTGTCATCCACCATCGAGTGGTAAGGCCGGCTCCAGTGGATGGCCGGATGGCGCCGGAACAGGCGGCTCACGTTGGAGTAGGGAGATTGGGCCGCCCCCCGCTCCTGGCGCAGCAGGTTGATCAGCAGCAGATCGCTCTGGCCCATCAGCTGCCTCAGTGGCCCCCGGGCTTCGCTCAGCAGCCACTCATCGGCGTCGAGCACCAGCACCCAGTCGCCCCGCACGTGTTGTAGGGCGGCATTGCGGGCTGGGGCGAAATCCCCCGGCCAGGGCAGCTGGTGCACCACTGCACCCCATCCTGCGGCGATGGCGATGGTGGCATCACTGGAGCCGGTGTCCAGCACCACCATCTCGTCTACGAAGCCGGCCACCGAGGCCAGGCAGCGCTCCAGCCGCTCCGCTTCGTTGCGCACGATCATCGAGAGGCTGAGCATGGGCGAAGATCAGCTCATCCATTCCAGACTGGCCGGCGTGAGGGGATTTGCAAAGGGAATCCCCTCACTTTGGCAGCGCTCCATTTCGCGTTTGATCCGTAAATACCACTTGGCTTGGGTGTCCGCACCCTCAACCAATGTCAATACAGGATTGTGGGCAATCCCCTCTTGTTGTTGTTCGACAATGACGCGATCTTGATCCAGAAATGTATCTCCGAGTGCCTTTAGGATCGGCTTGAGTGGCAACAGCCAGGGTGGGCTCCAGTAAAGGCATTGATGCACCCTGGTTGTCTGCTGGTCGATTGGGGCAAGCACCGTCAGGGAACAGGCGGCATGGCGCGTGCCTTGGATGATTTCTAGCCGAAGAGAGGGCAGCTCAAAGCGTATTTCCGTTTCAACTGGTTCGCCGAGCAGCTTGTAGGGTTTACCCGAATTGGTGATGACGTGTTTTTTGAGGGTGAAGCCGCGCTGGCTGGGTTCAAAGTCTCTTTGCTCGATTTTAAAGTCTTGGGGATTTGTTTTTTTCCACCAGCTGCTGGTGTGCACAAAAGGCACGTGCACGGGGTCGATGAGGCCAATTGTGGATTGATCGATGTCAGCCTTGAAAACCTTTTCGATGTATACGTCCGGATCCCTATCAAAGCTGGCCGGCAGCGATTCAAGACATGTGTAAGCCCTCTCTTTGCCGCAGGGGATATAAACCCATGTCATTCCCCCCCCCCCCCCCCCCCCCACGCTCGACACAAGCCAGGGACTGGGATTTTATTTTGGCCTCAATGCCCAGTTTCTTCTGGGCTTCGGTGAGGCAGGGAATGGAGATGCAGTCCCCATTGATTGCATTGATCTTCCAGCCATGGTATTTGCATTGGATTTCATTTTTATCAATGGATCCATAGCTCAAGGGAAAGCCCCGATGGGGGCAGCTATCAACCAGGGCGCAGGGCTTGCCCTGTCTGGTTAGCACAATTGGTATGCCGGCAACTTTCGACTTGAGAAGCACATTTTTTTTGATCGCCTTTGAGCGAGCAACTGGATACCAGGCGCCTTTTAAGTAGTTTGAATTGCCGGAAGATGGAACCATTTATTAGGTTGTAAATATATTTTGCTCGCCATCCTCTCCCATGCCGAGCCTTGCCAGGGCTTCGGCCTGGGCCAGGGGCATCTGGCCGGGGCTGTAGACCCCGGCTGTGCCCGGCGGCAGCAGGGGCTGCAACTGGTCCCAGAGGTAGGGGCTGCCGTAGACCACCAGCCCCGCCAGGCGGCCAGAGGCGGCCAGTTGGCTCAGGGCTGCGGGCCAGGGCTCGGCGCTGTTGGCGCTGCCGCGAAAGGGATTGCCCCGCACGAACAGCTGCAGCAACACCGGCCCAGGCCCCAGCCGCTCCAGGGCCAGCGGCGCCTCGGCCAGGCCGCTCCAGGGGCTGGGGCTGCGGCCCTCCACCAGTACGGTGCGCCAGCCCTGGGCCTCCGGTTTGGCCACTGCCGGGGCTGTGGCTGGCAGGAAGGGGGCGGCTAGGGCCGAATCCAGCCGGATCAGGTTCACCCCAGGTTGGGGCGGCCTTGTGCCTCCGGGGCTGGCCTCCAGGGTGGCCCTCACCAGCTCCAGGGCCAGGGCCTGGTCGGGCTCGGCGGCGGCTTCGGGGTCGGGGTCGGGCCGGCTCGCACTTGGCGCCCCAGCCGCTCCTGGTACCCCAGCCCCGAGCCCCGCCAGGGCCCGCCGTCGCCGCTCGGCACTGGCCTCCAGTTGCTCCCGGTCCAGGCGCCCGGCCTGCAGCGCTGCCGCTATGGCCCCTATGGCGGCGCCGGCGTCGGCGGGCATCAGCACCAGGTCGGCGCCGGCCTCCAGGGCGAGCACCGCAGCCTCGCCGGCGCCGTAGCGGCCGGTGATGGCGTCCATAACCAGGGCATCGGTAACGATCAGGCCTTCGAAGCCCAACTCCCGGCGCAGCAGGCCCGTGAGCACAGGCTTGGACAGGGTGGCTGGCCGCTCGCCATCGAGGGCGGGCAGCATCAGGTGGGCTGTCATAACCGAGGCCACCCCGGCGGCGATCGCCTGTTGAAAGGGGGGCAGTTCGATCGCCGCCAGCCGCTCCCGGCTGTGTGCTAGCAGGGGCAGGGTGAGGTGGGAATCGCTGCTGGTGTCCCCGTGGCCGGGGAAGTGCTTGGCGCAGCTCAACACCCCTTCTGCCTGCACGCCCTGCAGGAAGGCCGTCGCCAGGGCGCCGGCCGTGGCCGGATCCTCTCCCCAGGCCCGCACGTTGATCACCGGGTTGGCGGGGTTGTTGTTGACGTCACACACCGGCCCCAGCACCCAGTTGAGCCCCAGGGCCCGGGCCTCCCGGCCGGTGCAGCGGCCGTAGCGCTCGGCGAGGGCCAGGGCCCGCTCGGGCTCCCGCCTATGCAGCCGGCCCAGGGCCAGGGGCGGCACCAGCCAGGTGGCTCCGTCAAAGCGTTGGCCCACCCCCTCCTCCACGTCGGCGCAGAGCAGCAGGGGTTGGCCGGCCCAGCGGCCGAGCTGGGCGCAGCGCAGAGCCAGCTCGGCCGCACTGCCGCCCAGCAGGATCACGCCGCCCACACCGGCTTCGAGCAAGCTGCGCAGTTCGGCATTGGCCAACTCCCAGCGGGGATAGCCGCGCTGGTGATCCGCCAGTTTGCCGCTGGTGCGCACCACCAGCAGCTGGTGGATCAGCCGCAGCAGGGCCCCATCGGGCCTGGCGCCGGTGTCTGGCCCGGCCTCAGAACTCACTGGCTTCGGCTGGTTCGCCCTTGGTTTGCCGCTCCCCCTCGAGCCGGTTGAGCAAGCCCAGCACCGAGGTGCCCTTCTCGATGCCCCGATCCAGCACGAACACCACCTCGGGCGTGCGCCGCATCTTCAGCCTCCGGCCCAGCTCCCCTTTGACATAGGCGCGGGCCGAGCCCAGGCCCGCCATGGCCTGGGCCCGATCTTCCTCGCTGCCGTAAATGCTGACAAAAATCTTGCAGTGCTGCAGATCGCCCGCCACCTCCACGCTGGTGACACTCACCATTCCCTGGTTAACCCGGACGTCCTTGATCCCACCAATCATCAGTTCGCTGACTTCCCGGCGGATCAGGGAAGCCACCCGCTCCACCCTTCGGCTCTGTGCCATGGCTATGCCAGTGGTATGGGATTCACCATCGCATGCAGGATCAGGGCGAGGCTGAGCAGGCCGCTGATGCTGGCCCCAATCAGGGCCACGGCAGTGACTGGATTGCGGCCCCTGGCGGCCAGGGGCTCGAAGACCGAATTGGCCAAACCCAGGCCAAAGGCCACCAGGTAGCGCGGGTAGCGCGTCACATTGAGGAAAAAGTCCTTCATCGGGCGGGCTTGGTCGGTCGTTGCTGCGTGCTGGCTACTCTGCCGCCCAGAGGCTGGATTTGACCGATGGAGCTCTACCAGTTCAGGCATTCCGCCTTCTGCGAGAAGGTGCGGCTGGTCTTGGCGGTCAAAGGGCTCGACTACACCGTTGTGGAGGTGAGCCCTGGCCTGGGCCAGTTGGAGCTGTTCCGTCTCTCCGGCCAACGCCAGGTGCCCGTGCTGGTGGATGGCTCTGAGGTGATCGCCGATTCCACCGCCATTGCCCTCTATCTCGAGCGGCACCAGCCCGAGCCCCAACTGCTGCCCGAGGCCCCGGCAGAGCGGGCCAGGGTGCTGCTGGTTGAAGACTGGGCCGATACGGCCCTGGCGGCGGGCTGCCGGCTGGCCCTGGTGCAGGCCGCGGCCACAGACGCCCAGCTCCGCTCTGCCCTGCTGCCCGATTCCACCCCGGGCCCCTTGCGCCAACTGGTGACCAGCCTGCCCGGCGGGGTGCTGGCCGGCGTGGGCGAGGCGCTGGTCAGCGTGATTGGCGTAGCCGAGCGCCAGCAACTGCAGACCAACCTCGAGCAGCTCGCCGTGCTGGTGGGCGACCAGCCCTATCTGGTGGGCGACCGCCTCTCCCTGGCCGATCTGGCCGTGGTGGCCCAGTTGGGGTTGCTCAAATTTCCCACCAGCAGCGGCGTCCCCTTGGCGGGTTTGGGGGTGGGTGGAATCTTCGACCATCCCCTGCTGGAGCCCCTGTTCAGCTGGCGGGATCGGATTGCGGCGGAGGCCGGCAGGGGCTGACTCGAGCCTCGGGTTTGGTTTGGGCATCAGGGTTGAAGGGGGTCAGCTCGAGGCTGAAGTGGTTGCTGCTGCTGGCCTCTGCGGCCAACCCCAGGGCGGGCGAGGGGTAGCTGGCCTGCCACTGCTCGGCGCCCACGCTGCCGTCGCTGTGGCGGCTGTAGTGGCTGAGGGTTTCCACCCTGCTCACCCGCGGATCGCCCGGCCCATGCAGCACCTGCAGGGCAAGTTCATCGGCCCAGAAGTGATCCCCATCCGGCGTTTCGCTGCGCCGCCCCACCACCGTGGATTCGAGCCGCTGGTTGCCGCGCAGCAAGGCGATTTGGCGGTTGGGGTTGGTGGGGTCGTCCGCCACCTCCAGCAGGGCTTCCCCCAGCAGCGCCCGCCCGATCGCCGCCGCGTTGCCGGCCCGATCGCCCACCACGGCACCGTTGGCGTCAGCGGCAAATTGCACCACCACATCGAAGTTGTCGCTGTGTAGCTGCCAGCGGCCCTCCATCCAGGCTGGGTAGGTGAGATCCCGTTGGCCCCTCAGGTTTGAGGGGCGGGCCAGGGGCGCCGGCAGGCGCCACTCGGGCCAGCCGCTGGCCCGATCGGCCAGCGCGGTCGAACTCACCGCCAGCAGCAGCGCCAGGATGGGTGCCAATAGGGCTGCTGCCATGTCCGATCCCCTCCTGCGGGAGCTTGATCATTACGTGGTGCTCGAACCCGCCGGGGCTGAGCAAATTCTCACTGCAGCCGAAACCCTGGCCTGGCTTGAGGGGAAGCTCGAGCAGCTCGAGCCCATGCCGGCCGACTTGGCGGTCCTGGCCACCTCCAGCGAACGGGCCGAGCGGCTGCTGGCAACGGCCTGCGAACTCGAGCTTGCCCCTGGTCGGGCGATCCAGTGGTTCGCCGTGCGGATCGAGCCCCCGGGCTCAGTTGAGTGAGACGGTGCTGTTGCCAGCGGCGTTGCGCAGGCTGATCGGGGCCTGGGGCGCGGCAGCCGGTTGCTTGAGGATGGCCGGCAGCCCCGCCAGCACCTGGCCGGCCACCTGGCCGGGATCGGCCCCATCCTGCTGGATCCGCAGGTCGGCCTGCCCGTAGAGGGGCTGGCGCTGGCCCAGCAGCTCTCCGAGGCGGGCGGTGGGGTCTACGGCCTCCAGCAGGGGCCTCGGTGTGGGATCGCGGCGCAGCCGCTCCAGTAGCAGGGATGGGGGCGCATCCAGCCATACCACCACCCCCTGGCGCATGTGACCCCAGTTCTCCGGCCGGGTCACGACCCCTCCGCCGGTGGCCACCACCAGCGAATGCCAGCCGGCGATCTGGCCCAGCACCGCCGTTTCCAGGTCGCGAAACCCGGCTTCCCCGTCGCTGGCAAAAATTTCCGGGATGGTGCGGCCGGCCACCTGTTCGATCGCGTTATCGGCATCGAGGAAGCGGTAGCCCAGGGATTGGGCCAGGGGGCGGCCCACCGCACTCTTGCCGGCTCCCATCATCCCGACCAGATAGAGGTTGAGGCCCTGAAGCCTTTGGGCCAGGGCCTGATGGGTGGGATGGGGGGGGGAGGTCATGCCAGCAGCGCCAAGGCCCAGGGCCCGTTTCTAGGATGAAGGGCCACCAACCCCGGGCGATGACGGCCACTTCAACCGCCCCAGTCACCGGGCCAGCGGTAGGTCCCAGCCATGGCCGGGGTCGCCCTTGCGTGATCACTCGCCGGGCCAGCTTCAGTGCCAGCCATCTCTATTGGCTGCCCGAGCTCACTGCCGAGCAGAACCAAGCCCGCTTTGGGCCCTGCAGCCTGGCCCCTGGCCACGGTCACAATTACACCCTGATCGTGGCGATGGGTGGGGCCCTCGACGGCGACGGCATGGTGCTCAACCTCTCTGAGGTGAAGCACGCCATTCGGGCGGAGGTCACAGACCAGCTCGACTTCCGCTTCCTCAATGAAGCCTGGCCGGAGTTTGATCTGGGCCGTACGGAGGGGCGGCTGCCCACCACCGAGGCCCTCTGCCAGGCCATCTGGACCCGCCTGGCCCCCCAGCTGCCCCTGGTGGGGCTGCGCCTGCACGAAACCGACACGCTCTGGGTCGACCTGCTCGCCCCCGGCTCCGACCCGACCCCCATGGAAGCCTTCCTCTCAATCCGCACCCACTTCGCCGCCGCCCATCGCCTGGCCCGGCCCGAGCTCTCCCAGGGCGAAAACGAGGCGATCTACGGCAAGTGCGCCCGGCCCCATGGCCATGGCCACAACTACCTGCTCGATGTCACCGTCCGCGGCCCGATCGATGCCCGCACTGGCATGGTCTGTGATCTGGCGGCCCTGCAGCGGCTTGTCGACGAGCTGGTGGTGGAGCCCTTCGACCACACCTTCCTCAACAAGGACGTGGAGCACTTCGCCAGCACCGTGCCCACCGCCGAGAACATCGCCCTGCACATAGCCGATCTGCTTACCGCTCCGATCGCCGCCAGCGGTGCCCGGCTGCACAAGGTGCGCCTGCAGGAAAGCCCCAACAACGCCGCCGAGGTGTTCGCCGAAACCCCCCAGCTCGAGATGGTGCCCGCGGCCCTGGAAGCCCTGGTGGCCGGCTGAGGCCCATGCTGCGGCCAGTGCTGCGGCTGGTGCTGGCGGTGAGCCTGGATGGCCGGTTGGCGCCCCCCGATGGGGGCGCTGCCCAGCTGGGTGGCCCCGGTGATCGCCGGGTGCTCGAGGAGGCCCTGGCCTGGGCCGATGGCTGCCTGATCGGCGCCGAAACCCTGCGCCGCCACGGCAGCACCTGCCTGATCCACGCCCAGGATCTGCGGGCCCAGCGCTCTGCCGCCGGCCGCTCTGACCAGCCGGTGGCGGTGGTGGTGAGCCGCACTGCCTCCATTCCGCTCGAGCTGCCGTTCTGGCGCCAGCCCCTCGAGCGCTGGTTGCTGGCTCCGCCCCAGGCGCCCCCTTTCCCGGATTCCCAGGCCCCGGCTTTCCAGGCACGGCTGGATTGGGATGGCTGGGCCTCCGCCATCGATGCCCTGGCGGAGCGGGGTTTGCTGCGGCTGGTGGTGCTGGGGGGCGCGGCCCTGGCCGGCAGCCTGCTGGCGGGGGATTGGATTGACGAGCTGCAGCTCAGCCTTTGTCCCCGGCTGCTGGGCGGGCCCCACCTCTGGCTGCCCCTGCAGGCGGCGATCGGGAGTGGCGACTGGCACCTCCAGGAGCTCCGCCGGCTGGAGGGCGATGAGTTGCTGCTGAGCTACCGGCGGGGTTTGGCGAATCCCTGCACCAGCTCCTTGAGTGGGATGGGTTGAAGGCTGTTGGCCGGCAGCCCCAGCATTCGGGCCAGGCAGCGTTTCACGACCACCTCGCTGTCGGCGCCGAAATCACCGCGAACCATCTCGCCCAGCACCGCCAGGCTGCGGGGGCTCGCAGCGGTTTCCTCCACCAGGCACTTGCTGGTGGGGCGGGCCAGTTGGGCGCAGGGCTCTTCCAGCTGGGCGGCCAGGTTGCCATTGCCCGCCGCCGCTGTTTCCACACAGACGCTTTTGATCCGCTGTTCGAGCTGGGGGCGCAGCAGCTGCAACACCGGCAATAACAGGTTTGCCTGCAGCACGTTTGCCAGCAAGGCAGGTGCCAGCAAGGCAGGGGCAAGGAGGTTGGCCAGCAGGGCCGGCACGGGTTTGGGCACCGAGGTGGTGCAGCTTTGGCTAGTTTTGCCCCCAAGCCTCCCTATCGGCCATTTTGCCTGCCATGGCTGAGTTGCAGGCAAAATGGCACCAGAGCCTCGCCGCGATCCCCGAGCTCAGCTGGGATGCCCTGCTGGCCACTGCCCATCCCCAGGATCTGCCCTTCTACCGTTGGCGCTGGCTGCAGCAGCTTGAGGCCAGCGCCAGCATCGTGCCCCGCCAAGGGTGGCAGGGGTGCCACCTGGGCCTGTGGCGGGCTGGGCAGTTGGTGGCGGTGGCCCCCTTGTATCTCAAGGGTCACAGCTACGGCGAATTCGTGTTTGACCAGAGCTTCGCCCAGCTCGCCGGCCAGCTGGGCCTTAGCTATTACCCGAAGTTGGTGGGGATGAGTCCGGTGAGCCCGGTGCAGGGCTATCGCTTCTTGATCGACCGCGCCGAGGACTCCGCTGCGATCACCGCCCTGATGATGGAACTGATCGATGACTTCTGTCGCCAGAACGCCATTCTCAGCTGCAACTTTCTCTACGTCGACCCTGCCTGGCAGCCGTTGGCCGAAGCTGCCGGCTGCGCCGCCTGGGTCAACCAGCAGAGCCTGTGGAGCAACCCCGGATTCCCCGATTTTGGCGCCTATCTGGCCAGCTTCAACGCCAACCAGCGCCGCAACATCAAGCGGGAACGGCTGGCGGTGGCGGCCGCCGGTTTGGAGGTCACCGCCCTGGCGGGGGAGGCCATCCCGCCGCAGCTGGTGCGACGCATGCACCACTTCTACGCCCAGCACTGCAGCCGCTGGGGCGCTTGGGGCAGCAAGTACCTCAGCGAGGCCTTCTTTGAGGCCCTGGCCGTGGATCCGGCCCTGCGCCGCCACCTGGTGCTCTTCAGCGCCCACCGGCAGGATCCCGGCGACCCTGTGGCGATGTCCCTGTGTGTTCGCAGTGATGACCAGCTCTGGGGCCGCTACTGGGGCAGCGACGCAGAGATCGACTGCCTCCATTTCGAGGTGTGTTACTACGCGCCCATTGCCTGGGCGATTGCCAACGGCATCCGCCACTTCGATCCCGGGGCAGGCGGCAGCCACAAGCGGCGCCGGGGCTTCGTGGCCCAACCCCGGGTCAGCTTGCATCGCTGGAGCGATCCCCGCTTTGCGGCGATCCTGCGCCAGTGGCTGCCAGGGGCCAATGCCGAGATGGCCGAGGCGATGGCTGCCATGAATGCGGAGCTGCCCTTCACCGCTGCCTACGATCCTCCCCATGTCTGACCAGCTCCCCACCCGTCAGCAGCTCGATGACCAGCTATCCCAGCGGTTCATCGCCCTTGATCCGGCGGGCTATTTCCTGATTCGCATCGACCGCCAGGCCCAGGAGCTGGTGGCCGAGCACTACGGCAACGGGATCGACGGGCGCGGCTTGGCCACCGATCCGGAAACCGGCGAAGTGCTCAGCTGCCGTGGCGGCGGCCCACCGCGGCAGCCCTTGGCGGTGTTCCGGGGCCTTACGGCCAAGCAGGTTGGCATTGCCCTCACCGAGGGACCATCCCCCCATCCCCTCAGTTGTCTCGACCATGCCCTCTACCTGGGCCGGGAGTTGCAAAGGGCCCAGGCCTGTCTGGAGCAGGGCCTGGAGTACGTGCAGGATTGACTTCAGACCGGTTGGAGCTCCCGGCTGGGCTCGGCAGGGGCCTTGGGGGGATCGGGGGGCAGCACGGCCAGCTGCTCTTCGATTTCCCGCCGCACGATGGCGCGGTATTCGAGGAAGTGCTCGTTGTGGGCCAAGATTGAGATGAAGCCGATCAGGCGCTTGGGGTTTTGGCGGTACATGCCGTAGAGCGCTTTCCAGAACCGAACCCGGGTATTGCGCTTGAGGCCCTGGCGCCAGAGCACGATGGCCAGGGCCCGCAGGTCGATCCAGCTGGGGGGTTTGGACGGGCGGCTGCCGGGCACTACCAGCTCCTTGTATTTTTGGGGCGGGAGCTTGAGGAAGTAAGAGTAAACGCGATCAATAAATGCATTGGGTTCGTAGAGCGCCCCAAAGGCATCAACATACTCATTTGCGATGTCGCGAATCGGCCGGGTTGGTGTGAAATTGAGCAGGTTTGTCTGGTTCACCCCTTTGGCTGAGGCTTTGCCTTCAATCAGGCGGCCTTCCCTTTCCAGGCGATGCCAAAGCGCCGTATTCGGCAGCGCTTGCAACATGCCCATCATGGCGTGGGGGATGCCTGTACGAGTTACGAATTCGACAATTCTTCTCCCGGCACCTTCTGTTTCGCCGTCAAAGCCGATGATGAATCCAGCCATCACCCGTAGGCCATAGGAGGTGATCTTATTGACCGAATCCTCCAGTGAGCCGCGGGTGTTCTGCAGTTTGCCAGCCGTTTCAAGGCTCGATTCGTCCGGGGTTTCGATGCCGAGGAAGACGCTCTCAAAGCGGCACTCCACCATCATCTGCATCAGGGCATCGTCGGCTGCTAGATCAACCGAAGCTTCGGTGGCGAAGCTGAAGGGGAAGCCGTGGTCAATCTGCCACTGCTTTAACAGGGGGAGCAGTAATTTGACGTTGCGCTTGTTGCCGATGAAGTTGTCGTCTACAAGGAATACAGACCGGCGCCATCCCAGGTCGTAGAGACATTGGAGTTCGGCAACTAACTGATCAGGATTTTTGGTGCGGGGCTTGCGGCCGTAGAGCACGATGATGTCGCAAAATTCGCACTGGAATGGGCAGCCCCTGGAGAACTGCACTGACATTTCCGAGTAGGCGCCCAGCTCCAGCAGGTCAAAGCGTGGAATTGGTGTTCCGGTCACATCGGGCTTGACGCCGTCGGAGCTGAAACGGCCGCTGCGTTCACCCCGTTCCAGGGCCTCGATGAACATCGGCAGGGTGATTTCACCCTCATCGAGGATCTTGAAATCCGCCAGGTCGAGTTCCGGCGCGTCGGGTGTGGAGCTGGCAAAGGGACCGCCCACGGCCACGGGGATGCACCGCTTCTTGGCTGTGGCGATCTGCACGGCCATGTCGGCCTTCTGCACGATCATTCCTGAAATCACCACCAGCTGGGCCCAGTCCCATTCGGCTTCAGTTACCTCGCGCACGTTGCGATCCACCAACTTCATCTCCCACTGCTGGGGAAGCAGGGCGGCCACAGTCACCAGACCCAGGGGCGGCAGCAGGACCTTGCGGTCGATCAGCTCGAGGATTTTTTCGTAGCTCCAGAAGGTTTTCGGGAACTCGGGGTAGACGAAGAGGGTGCGCATGCAGGCAGCAGAGCTGGTGATGAATCTGGGCTGAGCAGGGGCGCTTGGGCTGCGCTGGTAGCTGGGGAAACCGATTGAATTGGCGCAAGCCTAGGCGCTTTGGCAGACGGTCTAGGCCGCCGGGCATTCTGCTGTAATGGCGTCAGCATTATTTATTTGCCAAGCCATGACTGCTGCGATCTACCTGGGTCTGATGGGCGGCGGCATCGCCGTGGCTATTGCCGCCTCGATCGTGTTGCGCGGCATCAAGTTGATCTGAGCTCGGCAGCTGCTCCCACCACCACCCCCAGTAGGTCGTAGGTGTCCGCGCCTGTGATGCGCACCTTCACCAGGGTGCCCGGGGCGGCACAGAGTCCCCCCTCCCCCGGACTCACCCGCACCTCGCCGTCCACCTCCGGGGCGAAGCGAGCGCAGCGGCCGAGCATCTCGCCGCTGCTGGGGTTCTCCTGCTCGATCAGCACATCCACGACCTTCCCCACCCAGGCGGCGTTGAGCGCTGCGGCGATCGGTTGTTGCAGGGCCATCAGGCGGTCCTTCCGCTCGAGTGCGATCCCGTGGGGCACCTGATCCGGTAGTTCTGCCGCAGGGGTGCCCTCTTCAGCAGAGAAGGTGAACACCCCCACATGGTCGAAGCGCTGCTCGGCCACAAAATCCAGCAGGTGCTGGAAGTGCTCCTCGGTTTCGCCGGGAAAGCCCACGATGAAGGTGGTGCGCAGCACCGCGTCGCTCAGCTGCTCGCGGATGCGGCCCAGCACCCCTGCGGTCACGTCGGCCTGCCAGGGGCGGTTCATGGCCCGCAGCACCTCCGGGTGGCTGTGTTGCAGGGGCAGATCCAGGTAGGGCAGCACGTTCTGCACCTCCCGGTAGGCCGCCAGCACCTCGCTCGTCAGCCCGGTGGGATAGGCATAGTGCACCCGCACCCAGGGGATCTCCACCTCCCCCAAGGCCCGCAGCAGCTCCGCCAGCTGGGGCTTGCCGGCCAGATCGAGACCGTAATTAGTGCTGATCTGGCTGATCAGCACCAGCTCCTGCACCCCCTGGGCCGCCAGTTGCTGCGCCTCAGCCACAATGCTCTCGATCGGCCGGGAGCGCTGGTTGCCACGCAGGTGGGGAATGATGCAGAAGGCGCAGCGGTAGTCGCAGCCCTCGGCCACCTTCAGGTATGCCACCGCCTCGCTGGTGGTGCGGTAGCGGGGCAGGTGCTCATCGCCCACGAAGGTGGGGGTGGCGCTCACCTGGTTGACCCGCTCGCCGGCTTCGACCCGCTCCAGCACGCTGACGATGTGCTGGTAGTCGCCGGTGCCCACGATCGCTTTGGCTTCGGGAAGACTTTCGAGCAGCTCCTCCTGGAAGTGCTGGGCCAGGCAGCCGGCGATGATCAGCTCCTTGCCCTGCTCCGCCAGTTCCACCAGGGTGCGCACCGACTCCTCGCGGGCCTCCTGGATGAAGCTGCAGGTATTGACCACCACCACGCTGGCGTCGGCCTCATCGGCGCTCACGCCGTAGCCCGCCTCGGCCAGCAGGCCGAGCATGTGCTCAGTGTCTACCCGGTTCTTCTCGCAGCCCAGGTGGGCGAAGGCCACGGTTTTTTTGCTCATCGATCCGTTCTTCGCGCCACGGGCATCACGCCCTTCACCCTATGGGGGCGCGGGCATTGGGAGGGGGCTGCGAGAATGGCATCAATGCAGCCGTTGCCGTGACCTCCACCCGCCTCAGCCAGCGCCTCAACAGCAACCGGCGCCGCAGCGATCCAGGCAGGCGCTGGGCGCGGGTGGCCATGGCGGTGCTGGCCACCATCGGCGCCATCGATACCGGCGCCATCACCTTGAAGCGCTGGGGCCTGGTGGGGCCCCTGAGCTGCCCGGGCGGTGCTGAAGGCTGCGACAAGGTTCTCAACAGCCCCTGGGGCAGCGTGCTGGGCCAGCCCCTTTCCCTGTTTGGCTGGCTGGCCTACGGGGCCGTGCTGACCATGGCGCTCCTGCCGCTGGTGCTGCGTGACGATTCCAGAGCTGCCCTGGCCCAGCGCAGCTGGCGGGGGCTGCTGCTGCTCAGCACGGCCATGGCGGTATTCAGCCTGTTGCTGATGGGGCTGATGGTGGTGAAGATCCAGGCCTTCTGCTTCTTCTGCGTGCTCTCGGCCACGCTGAGCCTGGGCCTGTTCGTGCTCTGTCTGGTGGGTGGCGACTGGGAAGACCGCGGCCAGGTTGTCTTCCAGGTGGTGATCGTGGGCCTGCTGGTGGGCCTGCTGGGCCTCGGCTGGGCGGCTTCGCTGGATCGACCGGCAGCGGTTCGTCGCGCCGGTGTGCCACCGGCGGTGGAGACGGTCAGCAGTGGTCAGGCACTTGCCCTGGCTGAGCACCTCAGCCGGATTGGCGCCGTGATGTACACGGCCTACTGGTGCCCCCACTGCCACGAGCAGAAGGAGTTGTTCGGTCAGGCCGCCACCGCCAAGCTCAAGCTGATCGAATGCGCCGCCGATGGCCAGAACAGCGAGAAGGCCCTCTGTGACACCAAGAAGATAGAAGGATTCCCCACCTGGGAGATCAATGGCAAGCTCGACTCAGGCGTTAAGTCCCTGGCCGACCTGGCCCGGCTCTCGGGTTTCAACGGTCCGGTTCCCTGAATTCAGAGCACTGGGGCGGTGTTGGGCGGGCAGCCCAGCTGCTGGTCGGTGTGCCGCTGCCAAAAGGGCTGGGGGGCTGGGGCATCTGTGCGGTGGTGGCCCCCCCGGCTTTCCGACCGAAACAGGGCCGCCTCGATCAGCAGCCCCGCCAGCACCAGGCGCTGGTGCAGCTCCTGCAGGCCGTTGAGGGCAGGCACGTCGGCCGGTTGAACCAGCCCAACCTGGCCACTCCGCAGCGATTGGAGCCCGCGCCAGGCTGGGCTGGCTTCCAGTTGTTGGCGCTGCTGAAGCACCTGCCGGAGGGCTTGCGCCAGGGGATGGGCACTGCGCTCCACCCCGGTCACCTGCCAGCAGAGGTCACGCAGGGCGGTGATTTGCCGCTCGAGGGTTTCCACCCTGGGAAGGGCCAGCTCGATTGGGGTGGGCTGCCCTTCCTGGCTGGGCTCCTGGGCCAGGGGGGCTGGCGGCAGCTGGATCCCGCGCAGCTGGCGGGCAAACACCAGACACTCCATCAGGGAGTTGCTGGCCAGGCGGTTGGCACCATGCACGCCCGTGCAGGCCACTTCCCCCACGGCGTAGAGGCCTGGCAGGCTTGTGGCCGCATCCAGGCTGGTCCACACCCCGCCCATCCAGTAGTGGGCGGCGGGGGCCACGGGAATTGGGGCGCTGGTCGGTTCCAGCCCCAGTTCGCGGCAGCGGCCCAGGATGGTGGGAAATTGCTGCTCCAGGCGGGCAGCGCCGACGGGCCGCAGATCCAACCAGAGATGGTCCACATCCAGGTCTCGCATCCGTCTGGCCAGGGCCCGGCTGACGGCGTCCCTGGGGGCCAGGTCCCCCCCCGCCAGGGCGGCCACGGGGCTGGCGCCACTGCTCTCCACCAGGCGGGCCCCTTCACCGCGGACGGCCTCTGAAATCAGGAAATGGGGGGCTCCCGGCAACATCAACGCGGTGGGATGGAACTGGACGAATTCCAGATCGCGCACCCTCGCTCCGGCTTGCCAGGCCATCACCACCCCATCGCCGCTGGCCAGATTGGGATTGGTGGTGTGGGCAAAGAGGTGGCCGCCGCCGCCGGTGGCCAACACCACGGCCCGGGCCCTGAGCCAGTGGATGCGGTTCTGTTCGAGCACTTGCAAGCCCACACAGCGGCCTTCTTCCATCCAGAGCTGCAGGGCCACAACCCCCTTGCGCTGCTCGAGCTGGGGCCGCTGCTGCACCTCCCTTTCCAGGGCCTCTACCAGGGCGCCACCGGTGCGGTCCTGGGCGTGGAGAACCCGCCGGTGGCTGTGGGCCGCCTCCAGAGTGGTGCTCAGGCTGTCGCCATCCCGATCAAAGGCCATGTTCAGCTGGAGCAGGCGCTCCACGCAGGCCGGGGCCTCATGTACGAGCAGTTCGACGGCCTCCCGATCGCAGAGCCCCCCCCCGGCCTTGAGGGTGTCGTTCACATGGCTGGCAAAGCTGTCATCCGGCCGGGTAACCGCCGCGATGCCCCCCTGGGCCCAGCGACTGGCGGAGCGGGGTTTGCAGCGGGGATCGCTTTGGGGATCGCTGTCCTTGCTGAGCAGGAGCACCCGCAGGGGGCGAGGCAGCTCCAGGCAGGCCATCAGGCCCGCAGCTCCGCTGCCCACCACCACCACATCCCAAAACTGCTCTGGCATGGCGGCAGAAGACATCCGGCAAGGACCGGCACTAAAAAAGCCGCCGGAAGGCCCCGACGGCTTTCAAGCGGAAGTGAGCTTAGGGCTCAGCGGTACTGACCGTCATTGATGCGGTCGTCGCCTTCGTTGAGGGCAATGGAGGCCTCAGTGACTGTGAAGTTGTCCTTGTATTTGTTGAACAGTTCCTTCTGGCGCTCGGTGAGGTCGAGGTTCAGCACGTCGTCGACGCTTTGGTACGGGCCGCCCAGCACGATCTTGCCGGCCAGGGTGGGATACATACCGGGGTAGTCCTGGAAGCGGCGCACCGAACAGTTGTTGAGATCCACCTTGCCGGCGCGCTCGGCAATTTTGTCGTCAGCGAGATTGCGCCGCTCGGCGGCATAGGCCGCTGGCGGCAGCAGCAGTGTGATCAGGAGGCCGGCGAGCACCACACCTCCCATCAGCCAGGCAACCAGCCGTTTCATTACGACACTCCGTTGAACTACGGGACGAGAGGCGGCCAGGGCCACCGGTACCCCAACGTTACAGAGAAGGGACCGGATCGCTGCAACTGGAGGCCCAGCCTTTTGCAGATCTTCAGATCGGATTCCCCGACTAGATCAGCCCAGTCAGGACAGGGGCCCCCAGGGCAGCCAGCAGAAACAGGCCATCTACGGCCAGGGTGGTGGCCAGGGCAGCGCTGCAGATTCGGCCGGCCTCGCCCCGGCGCCAAAGCCAGCGGCAGGCCTGGATCAGGGCCGCTGCAAAGCCGATCACCAGGGCCAGGGGCAGGGGGGAAATTACCTGCCGGGCGAGGCTCAGAAGCAGCAGGGAGGCTTCCGGCGGGCTGGCACTGAGCACCTGGGGCCAGCTGGCCATCACTCCTGTGGCCGCCATGGCGGCATCGGTGGCGGCGGTGCCCAGCAGGGAGCCCAGGTAGAAGGCACAGGCCAGTTTCCAGCGACCCCGGAGGCCTGTGAGGGCCAGGGGCAGGGCAAAGGCCTCGATCGGCAGGTGCCAGAGGGGGTGAAGCCGGCACCAGCCCCAAAACAGACATCCGCCCAGCCAGCTGCCACAGAAGCCCACCAGCAGTTGCCCCGCCCGGGCCAGTCGGGGGTCCCTGTGCCGGCTGAGCAGCAGGGCCAGGGCCAGCAGGGGCACGGTGAATACCGTGGCGCTGAAGGGAGCCAGCCTTACCCAGGGGGCTTGGAGAAAAACCGGCAGGGTCACCAGCAGCCCACTCGCCAGGGTCAAGCTGGACAGGGCCAGGCTGGAGAGGCCCAGGCGGGAGTTGCTCCAGGGAGCAGCCGCTGGCGCTGAGTCCAAGCTGGTAGCTGGCAAGAGTGCGCTGGCGGGGGCGCCGACCACTAAGGGATGTAAAGAAAGTTCTCTGAGCTTAAAGGGCCGGAGGGAGGCTCCGGCCATAGGGTCCCCCCAGCCTTTCTGGTTTGTGATGGTTCCCTTTGCAGAAGTGCCGCTGCTGCCCGCCGCGGAGATTGGCTTTTGGGAAGCCTGCTTTCGCTCGCTGGTGCTGGGGGTGGTGCAGGGGCTTACCGAGTTTCTGCCGATCAGCAGCACGGCCCATCTCAAGGTGGTGCCGGTGCTTCTGGGTTGGGGTGATCCGGGCGTAGCGGTGACGGCCGTGATCCAGCTGGGCAGCATTGTGGCCGTGCTGGCCTACTTCCGCTCCGACCTGGCCGCGGTGTTGCGCGGCGTCAGCCGGGCCTGCCGCCATGGCCAGTGGAACGATCCCTCCGCCCGCCTGGGGGTTGCCATCGCTTTGGGCACCGTGCCGATTGTGTTGGCGGGCCTGGCTCTCAAACTTTGGCTGCCGGGCTACGACAACTCACCGCTGCGCAGCATGGGGTCCATCGCCATGGTTTCGATTGGCATGGCCCTGCTGCTGGCCTGGGCCGAGCTGGTGGGCCGGCGCCAGCGGCAGCTCGACGACGTGCTGCCTCGAGATGGGATCTGGGTGGGCCTGGCCCAGGCCCTGGCCCTGGTGCCCGGGGTCTCCCGCTCCGGCAGCACCCTCACGGCCGCCCTGTTTGATGGCTGGCAGCGCCCGGCGGCTGCCCGCTTCTCCTTTCTGCTGGGCATCCCGGCCATCACGCTGGCGGGCCTGGTGTCCCTGAAGGAGGCTTTCGCTGCTCCCGCCGGTGGCGGCCCCCTGCCCCTGCTGGTGGGGATCGTTTCTGCCGCGGTGGTGTCTTGGCTGGCGATTGCCTGGCTGCTGCGCTTTCTGCAGCAGAACAGCACCTGGGTGTTTGTGGTTTATCGGCTGCTGTTTGGCATCGGCATCCTGATCTGGCTGGGCGCCAGAGTGGGCGCCTAATCAAGGCCTTTCGCCGTGTGGAATGAGCCCTCAGCGGGCATCGCCCTAGCTGCCCTGGAGGGCGAAACCCCCAGGCTGCCCTCCCCCGCCGTGGTGGCCACTGTGGAGCCTGGCTCCATCGCCGAGGAGCTCGGCTTCCAGCCCGGCGATCGCCTGCTCAGCATCAATGGCCGGCGTCCCCGCGATCTGATTGATCTGCAGATGCTGGTGGGAGAAGAGGAACTCACCCTGGAGGTCGAAGACCCCAACGGCACCCTGCACCGGGTGGAGTTGGAGAAGGATCTCGATGACGGGCTGGGCCTGGGTTTCACCGAGGCCCTCTTCGATGGCCTCAAGCAGTGCAATAACCACTGCCCTTTCTGCTTCATCGACCAGCAGCCGCCTGGGCGGCGCAGCAGCCTCTATCTCAAGGATGACGACTACCGGCTGAGTTTTCTATACGGCTCCTACCTGACCCTCACCAACCTGGGCGCCGCAGATTGGCAGAGGATTGAGGAGCAGCGGCTCTCCCCCCTGTTTGTATCTGTCCATGCCACCGATCCCGAGCTGCGCAGCCGCTTGCTGGTGAACCCCCGGGCAGGCCAACTACTGGAGCAGCTGGCCTGGTTTGACCAGCGGGATCTGCAAATCCATGCCCAGGTAGTGGTGTGCCCTGGCCTCAATGACGGCCAGGCCCTGGAAACCACCTTGGCCGATCTGGCGGCCTTTGGCGGCGGTGAATGGCCGGCGGTGCTCTCGGCCGCGGTGGTGCCGGTGGGTCTCACCCGCTTTCGCCCTGCTGGGGATGCCCTGGTGCCCGTTGATCGGCGCTCAGCCCTCCAGGTGATCGCCCTGGTGGAAGCGCTGCAGCTGCAGTTCCAGCAACGCCTGGGCAGCCGTTTCGCCTGGCTCTCCGACGAGTGGTATCTGATGGCGGGGCTGCCCTTGCCTCCCCGCAGCGAATATGAGGATCTGCCCCAGCAGGAGAATGGCGTCGGCAGCATCCGCGCCTTCCTAGAAGCGCTGGACCTGGCCACCCGCAAGCTGCCCCGGGCCCTGGCCAGGCCCCGTCGCCTCAGCTGGGTGGTGGGGAGGCTGGTGGCTGAGGCGCTGGAGCCGGTGGTGACCCGGCTGAATGGGGTGGCGGGGCTGGAGCTGATCCTGCACGGCTTGCCGAGCCCCTACTGGGGACAGGACCAGGTGGTCACCGGCCTGCTGACGGGTTCGGATCTGCTGGGCGGCCTGGCCGCTTGCGACCTGGGTGAGGCCCTGCTGCTGCCGGCTGTGATGCTGCGCCAGGGGGAGCCGGTTTTTCTCGATGACCTCCCCCTAGCCGAGCTCGAGCGGCAGCTGCCCGTGCCGGTGATTTTGCTTCGGGGTGCGGAGGATTTGGTGGCCGCTTGTCTGGGCGGTCAACTTCAATCTCCTTAAGATCTGTCTATTCCAAGAACCTTTGGTGTGCCCAAGCCCATCTCGCGACTAGGCCTCCTGGCTCTCCTAGGGGCTTCGATGGTGCTGCAAGTAGCCGGAGCCCAGGAGCAGCCCGCCAGCCCAGTCCTGCCCCTGGCCCCAGACACCGTGGGCGCCGACCCCAACAAAAAACTGCGCGGCTATCGCCCCCGGGTCAATCCCGCCCTGGTGCCCCCGGCCGCCACCGAGCTCGCCCCTGGCCTGGAAAATCTGGCCGCCCCGGCCTCCCTGGCCCTGCCGGTCAAGCCCGGGCAGGTGGTGATCCAGCAACTGCGGCCCTTGGGCCTGCAGGAGGTGGAAAACCTCGCCGAAGTCAATAATCCCAACCTCAAGGCGATCGCCAGCCAGGTGGATCAGGCCCAGAGCAATCTGCGGGCCCAGATAGCCCTCTGGTATCCCAGCCTCAATCTCGATGCGGGCTCCCTGCCCACCTTCACCACGGGCGTGGCCCGATCCAATGCTGCCAATGGCGCGACATCCACTTCAGCTACGGACCGGTGGGCTTTCGGGGCGACCTTGACGACCCAGTGGGCCCTGATCAACCCCCAGCGCACCCCCACCATTGCCGCCGCTCGTGATCAATTTGAAAAGGCCAAGTTTCAATACGTGATCGCCCTGCGGGATCTGCGTCTCCAGGTGGCCTCGGCCTACTTCGATCTGCAGCAGGCTGACGACCAGGTGCGCATCGGCCAGGAATCGGTGCGGGCTTCGATCGTCAGCCTGCGGGATTCCAAGGCCCGTTTCCAGGCCGGTGTCGCCACCAAACTCGAGGTGCTCGAGGCGGAAACCCAGCTATCGCGCGACCAGCAGCTGCTCACCAACGCCCTGGCAGCCCAGGCCATCGCCCGGCGCAGCCTGGCGGCCCTGCTGGATCTGCCCCAGAACGTCACCCCCACGGCCAAGGATCCGTCCCGGGTGATCGGCATCTGGCAGCCATCACTCCAGGAGAGCGTCGTGGCGGCCTACACCTTCCGCGAGGAGCTGGATCAGGCCCTGCTCGACATCTCGATCGCCAACAGCCAGGCCAATGCTGCCCTGGGCAGGGTCCAGCCCTTCCTAAACATCTTCGCCGCTTTCACCGGCAACGCTTTTGATGGGAACGAGTCGGTGATCGTGGCCCAGCCGGGAGCAAGTGGCACCAATTACGACACGGCCATTGGCCTCAACCTCAGCTGGCGGCTTTTCGATGGTGGTGCGGCTGCAGCCCAGTCACGCCAGAACAAGCAGCTGGCCCAGGAAAATACGTTCCGCTTTGCCCAGCGGCGCGATGGCATCCGTCTGGAGGTTGAGGAGAGCTTCTACGAGCTGGAGAAAAACAACCGCAACATCGTCACCACCTCCCGGGAAGTGATTTCGGCAAGGGAGGCGTTGCGCCTGGCCCGGTTGCGTTTCCAGGCCGGTGTCACCACCCAGAGGGAGGTCGTCGACAACCAGCGAGACCTCACCCAGGCGGAAGTGCGCTATTCAGCTGCTATCACCGACTACAACAAGCGCCTGGCGGAGCTGCGCCGCCGCACCGGCCTCGATCAGGTTGCGTCCTGCGCCCCCGTTGCGCTGCCGGCGATGAAGCCTGCAGGGGCCTCAGATGTGCCCGTGGAGCCAGCACCCCTGGTCCCCGCCTGTCAGGCCGCTGCCCAGGGAGCCCTGTGACCCTGTGAGCCGAGCCCTTGCCGTTCAGCCCACCCCCCTCGGCCTGGTCAACACCCTGCGGCTGGGGCTCTTCCAGGGTTGCTTGGGTTGCCTGGCTGTAATTTTTGCCGGCTTGCTCAACCGGGTGATGCTCAGTGAGTTGAACTTTCCTGGTCTGCTTGTGGGCGGGGCCCTGGCATTTGAGCAGTTCGTGGCTCCATCGCGGGTGCTGTTTGGCCAGATCTCAGACGCCCACCCCTGGGCCGGCCGCCACCGTATCCCTTACATCTGGCTCGGCACGGCCCTGTTCTGTGCCCTGGCGGTGCTGTCCATCCCCCTGATCTTCCATGTCGGCAGGCTGTTGGAGGCCGGTTCCCAGCCTGAGCTGGCCTTGGCAATTTCGGGGCTGTGCGGCCTGTTTTCCCTCTATGGCCTGGCGATCTCCCTGGCCAGCACCCCATACCTGGCGCTGGTGATCGATCGCACCAGCGAAGCCGAGCGGCCCCGGGCGGTGGGCTTGATCTGGTGCATGCTCACGGTGGGGATCGTGATCGGGGCAATCTCGATCAACCTCAGCCTGCGCGGGCTCGATGGAGTCACCGATCCGGCCCAGTTGGAGCCAGTCTTGCTGGCCTTCATGGTGCGGGTCGCCCTGGTGGTGCTCGCCCTCACGGTCGTGGCCACCGTGGGGGCCGAGCCCGGTGCCCAGCAGCAAGCCCCCGGATCGGCCGGACAAAGGCGGGACGATGCCCTCACCCTGGCCCAGGCCTGGAGCCTGATCACCTCAAGCCGCCAGGTGCTGGTGTTTTTTGGATTTCTGGTGATGTTCACCCTGGCCCTCTTCCTGCAGGATCCGATCCTGGAGAGCTACGGGGCCGACGTTTTTGGCATGCCGATTGCGGCAACCGCCTCCCTGAATGCGGTTTGGGGCATAGGCACCCTGGCCGGACTGCTGCTCGCCGGGCTCTGGATCGTCCCCAGGCTTGGCAAGTTGGCCACGGCCCGTCTTGGTTGCCAGCTGATTCTCACCAGTCTGGTGCTGCTCGCCTTGGCGGGCCTGGTGGCCAAGGTGCCGGTGCTCCAGGTGGTGATGCTGCTCTTCGGCCTGGCGGCTGGCATCGGCACAAACAGTGCCCTGGTTTTGATGCTTGATCTCACCCTGCCGGAAGCGGCCGGCACTTTTGTGGGGGTGTGGGGCCTTGCCCAGGCCCTCTCCCGTGCCCTGGGCAAGATTTTAGGCGGGGGGCTGTTTGATATGGCCCGGGCGTTGCAGTCCATCCTGCATCTGCCGGAATCCACCTATCTCCCCTATGCGCTGGTGTTCAGCCTGGAGGCGCTGGTTGCGTTGGCGGCCCTCGAGCTCCTCGGCCGTGTCAACCTGCGCCAGTTCAGGGAAGATACGGGTAGAAGCCTCACCAAGGTGCTTGCCCTGGAGCTCGGATGAGTACTGTCCCGCCTGTCCTTTCTCCACCAGTGCTGATGCCAGGGCTGGCCGAGCTGATCGATCGGGTGGCGGAACGTCAGCGGGCTGATTTTGGCCATGTGGCCTCCGATCTCAAAGCTGATGGCAGCCTGATTACCGCCTGTGACCGCTGGAGTGACGCCACCCTGGTGGAGGGGCTGGCGGGCCTGTTCCCCGGTGAGGGAGTGCTCAGTGAAGAGGGGGCCAAAACCGTGCCCCGATCGCAGGCCTACTGGGTGGTGGATCCCCTTGATGGCACCACCAATTTTGCCTCCGGCATCCCTTACTGGGCCATATCTATGGCGCGCTTTGAAGCCGGCCGCCCCGTACTGGCGGTGCTGGATGTGCCGCCGCTGCGGCAGCGCATCGTGGCGATCCGCGGCCAGGGAGCCTGGCGCAATGGGCGGCCCCTGTCCCCCCCATCGCGTCAGATCCAATCCGCCGAGTGCGCCTCCCTCTGCAGTCGCTCGATAGGGGTGCTGCAGAAGCTCCCAAACCAGAGGTTCCCTGGAAAAATCCGCCTACTGGGGGTGGCCAGCCTCAATCTGGTGAGTGTGGCCATGGGCCAGACGGTCTCTGCCCTGGAAGCCACACCCAAGATCTGGGACCTTGCCGCGGCCTGGCTGGTGCTCAGCGAGCTCGACTGCCCGATGCGCTGGCTGGGGCGATCGCCAGAGGCCATCGCCGCCGGCTCAGACCTCTCGGCGGCTGACTTCCCTGTGCTGGTGGCCGACAGGCCGGAAACGTTGAGCCGCTTCATGCCCTGGGCCGAGGCCTTGATCAGCTAATCGTTGTTTCGACCCCACCCAGGTGTTATGGTTATGGACTGCGCGTAAGGGAGAGATGCCCAAGCGAGCAGGCCGACGGCAGGGGAAGCGAGAGCGACCGGTGTTGTAGGTTTTCTAAGTTGCCGAGAGGCAACGTTCCGCCGAGAGCTTCCCGAGAGGGGGGAGGAAGCGGAAGCACCTGGACAACTAAAAAGTTTAGGAACTGACGCTTTCACTGCGTCATTGACCTGGGTTCTTGCGCCACCTGAGAGGGAGACTGCAGGAGTTTGGGTAAGTGGCGAAATAGCAGTGAAGGTGTGAGGTCCCGTCAAAAAGAAACAAAGCGTGACGCGCCTATGGGTTGGCTTTTGTTGCCTTCTCACGAGGGAACAGGAGCTGGTGTGCCGATAGGAGAGGCGAGCGCGACCGGATCTGAGATTCGGGAAAGTCAAGAGGAAAGAAATTTCTGAATGCACTCTTTGCAACCTTCTGTCAGAGGAAGGGGCTCCAACTGCGACACCTACGCCAGTGGGTTGAAGCGGGTGAGAAGCAAATCAGGTTGAGGCGCAAGCCAAGAGGACTTGACTACAACGGAGAGTTTGATCCTGGCTCAGGATGAACGCTGGCGGCGTGCTTAACACATGCAAGTCGAACGAACCTTCGGGTTAGTGGCGGACGGGTGAGTAACGCGTGAGAATCTGCCCTCAGGAGGGGGATAACGGCTGGAAACGGCCGCTAATACCCCATATGCCGAGAGGTGAAATGAATTTCGCCTGAGGATGAGCTCGCGTCTGATTAGCTAGTTGGTGTGGTAAAGGCTCACCAAGGCATCGATCAGTAGCTGGTCTGAGAGGATGATCAGCCACACTGGGACTGAGACACGGCCCAGACTCCTGCGGGAGGCAGCAGTGGGGAATTTTCCGCAATGGGCGCAAGCCTGACGGAGCAACGCCGCGTGAGGGATGAAGGCCTCTGGGCTGTAAACCTCTTTTATCAAGGAAGAAGATCTGACGGTACTTGATGAATAAGCCACGGCTAATTCCGTGCCAGCAGCCGCGGTAATACGGGAGTGGCAAGCGTTATCCGGAATTATTGGGCGTAAAGCGTCCGCAGGCGGTCTTGAAAGTCTGTTGTTAAAGCGTGGAGCTCAACTCCATTTCAGCAATGGAAACTAGAAGACTAGAGTGTGGTAGGGGCAGAGGGAATTCCCGGTGTAGCGGTGAAATGCGTAGATATCGGGAAGAACACCAGTGGCGAAGGCGCTCTGCTGGGCCATAACTGACGCTCATGGACGAAAGCCAGGGGAGCGAAAGGGATTAGATACCCCTGTAGTCCTGGCCGTAAACGATGAACACTAGGTGTCGGGGGAATCGACCCCCTCGGTGTCGTAGCCAACGCGTTAAGTGTTCCGCCTGGGGAGTACGCACGCAAGTGTGAAACTCAAAGGAATTGACGGGGGCCCGCACAAGCGGTGGAGTATGTGGTTTAATTCGATGCAACGCGAAGAACCTTACCAGGGTTTGACATCCTGCGAATCCCTTGGAAACTTGGGAGTGCCTTCGGGAGCGCAGTGACAGGTGGTGCATGGCTGTCGTCAGCTCGTGTCGTGAGATGTTGGGTTAAGTCCCGCAACGAGCGCAACCCACGTCTTTAGTTGCCAGCATTAAGTTGGGCACTCTAGAGAGACTGCCGGTGATAAACCGGAGGAAGGTGTGGATGACGTCAAGTCATCATGCCCCTTACATCCTGGGCTACACACGTACTACAATGCTACGGACAAAGGGCAGCAAACTCGCGAGAGCTAGCAAATCCCATAAACCGTGGCTCAGTTCAGATCGTAGGCTGCAACTCGCCTACGTGAAGGAGGAATCGCTAGTAATCGCAGGTCAGCATACTGCGGTGAATACGTTCCCGGGCCTTGTACACACCGCCCGTCACACCATGGAAGTTGGCCACGCCCGAAGTCGTTACTCCAACCCGCAAGGGAGGAGGATGCCGAAGGTGGGGCTGATGACTGGGGTGAAGTCGTAACAAGGTAGCCGTACCGGAAGGTGCGGCTGGATCACCTCCTAACAGGGATACAATAACTAATCGTGATGTCTGAGTAGTTTATTCTCAGGCCATGATTCTGTCATCTCTAAGGTCGATCGGTACCTCAATTTGAGAACTAGTGAAGGATTGGGCAACCAACCTGGAGACCAGTTTATCAATTTCAGTTCCTAAACTTTGTCTAGGTCACCCCAAAGCGGGCTACACTCCTGGGCCATTAGCTCAGGTGGTTAGAGCGCACCCCTGATAAGGGTGAGGTCCCTGGTTCAAGTCCAGGATGGCCCATTCACCGCCTGCTTAGCAGGCAGGACTTGATGGCTGGGGGTTTAGCTCAGTTGGTAGAGCGCCTGCTTTGCAAGCAGGATGTCAGCGGTTCGAGTCCGCTAACCTCCATCCAATGTTTGCTCAGCCTTCAAGCCAAACCAGTTATGCCATTGCATAGAAACTAAGTGTGCCGCAGTGCACTACATCAGGGAACTACAGCATGGCAGCTCAGCAGGGGAGTGCAGCCGTGTAGGTGATCTGGAAAATTTGCTGTTGATTTCAGCTTCTTTCCATCGATAGGATGGAAGGACGCTGGATTCATAATTGCCCCATAAATGGGGCCGTGTGTATTTCAGCAGAACCTTGACAACTGTATAGGAAAGTCTGGAAATAAAGCATCTCATGGATGCTTGATTTTTAGCCCGATCGCTGGTTCAGCAATGGACAGGCGGTGGGAGAGAAATCAAGAAAATTCTATTGAGTTTTAAGAGCCGAGAGCTTTCAGTTTTCTTACCTGTCCGCCGAGGACAAGTGAGTTTGATCCTGGCATTCAAACCGCATTAGTCTCCATAAGCAATTATGGAGCCTGGTGGAGGTGAATCCAGCGAGAATCGGCCTCAACAGCCGCGCGTAGTTCGAGAAATCGAAGCTGCCAAGAACTGGAAGTATAAATTGGTCAAGCTACAAAGGGCTCACGGTGGATACCTTGGCACACAGAGGCGATGAAGGACGTAGTTACCTGCGATAAGTCTCGGGGAGCTGGAAACACGCTTTGATCCGGGAATTTCCGAATGGGGCAACCCCTAGAACGGCCGCCTGAATCCATAGGGCGGCGCGAGCCAACCCAGCGAACTGAAACATCTTAGTAGCTGGAGGAAAGGAAAGTAAAAACGACTCCCTAAGTAGCGGCGAGCGAACGGGGAAGAGCCTAAACCGATGGATTCGTCCATCGGGGTTGTGGGACAGTAACGTGGACCAACGGAGTTAGAAGAAGCGTTTGAATGGCGCGCCATAGAGGGTGAAAGCCCCGTATTTGAAAACAAAGTTGGCCTAGCTGTATCCCGAGTAGCACGGAGCACGTGAAATTCCGTGTGAATCTGCGAGGACCACCTCGTAAGGCTAAGTACTCCTGTGTGACCGATAGCGCAACAGTACCGCGAGGGAAAGGTGAAAAGAACCCCGGGAGGGGAGTGAAATAGAACATGAAACCGTGAGCTTACAAGCAATGGGAGTCCGACTAATCGGATGACCGTGTGCCTGTTGAAGAATGAGCCGGCGACTTATAGGCACTGGCAGGTTAAACCGGAAATGGTGGAGCCATAGCGAAAGCGAGTCTGAATAGGGCGATCGTCAGTGTTTATAGACCCGAACCCGGGTGATCTAACCATGGCCAGGATGAAGCTTGGGTGATACCAAGTGGAGGTCCGAACCGACTGATGTTGAAAAATCAGCGGATGAGCTGTGGTTAGGGGTGAAATGCCAATCGAACCCGGAGCTAGCTGGTTCTCCCCGAAATACGTTGAGGCGTAGCGTCTAGTGCTCCAGCAGGGGGGTAAAGCCACCGTTTCGGTACGGGCTGCGAGAGCGGTACCAAATCGATACGAACTCTGAATACCCTGTGTGTAACTAGGCAGTCAGACTGTGGGGGATAAGCTCCATGGTCGAAAGGGAAACAGCCCAGACCGCCAGCTAAGGTCCCCAAATCAATGCTGAGTGATAAAGGAGGTGGGATTGCCCAGACAACCAGGAGGTTTGCCTAGAAGCAGCCATCCTCAAAGGAGTGCGTAATAGCTCACTGGTCGAGCGATCCTGCGCCGAAAATGAATGGGGCTAAGCATTGTACCGAAGCTGCGGATTTATTTGCTTTTTGAGCAGATGAGTGGTAGGGGAGCGTTCCATGTGGGGTGAAGCGTTAGCGTAAGCGGGCGTGGACTGCATGGAAGTGAGAATGTCGGCTTGAGTAGCGAAAACATGGGTGAGAATCCCATGCCCCGAAACCCTAAGGGTTCCTCCGGCAGGCTCGTCCGCGGAGGGTTAGTCAGGACCTAAGGCGAGGCCGAAAGGCGTAGTCGATGGATAACAGGTCAACATTCCTGTACCTGTGATGTTTTGGGAAGGGGGACGGAGAAGGCTAGCCAAGCCAGATGTTGGTTACTGGTCCAAGCGTTCGAGGTGTTGAGAACCGGTGAAAACGGTTTGAGCCAAGGCGTGAGTGCGAGCTGCTACGGCAGCGAAGTTGGTGATGTCATGCTTCCAAGAAAAGCCCTATACCCGTTAAGGCATCATGGCCTGTACCCGAAACCGACACAGGTGGGGTGGTAGAGAATACCGAGGGGCGCGAGGTAACTCTCTCTAAGGAACTCGGCAAAATGGCCCCGTAACTTCGGGAGAAGGGGTGCCACCGCAAGGTGGTCGCAGTGAAGAGGCCCAGGCGACTGTTTACCAAAAACACAGGTCTCCGCTAAGTCGCAAGACGATGTATGGGGGCTGACGCCTGCCCAGTGCCGGAAGGTTAAGGAAGCTGGTCAGCGCAAGCGAAGCTGGCGACTGAAGCCCCGGTGAACGGCGGCCGTAACTATAACGGTCCTAAGGTAGCGAAATTCCTTGTCGGGTAAGTTCCGACCCGCACGAAAGGCGTAACGATCTGGGCGCTGTCTCGGAGAGAGGCTCGGCGAAATAGAATTGTCTGTGAAGATGCGGACTACGTGCACCCGGACAGAAAGACCCTATGAAGCTTTACTGTAGCTTGGTATTGTGCCCGGGCTCGCAATGCGCAGGATAGGTGGGAGGCTTTGATCATCGGCTTGCGGGTCGATGTGAGCCAACGGTGAGATACCACTCTTTGCGAGCTAGGGTTCTAACGGCCACCCGTCATCCGGGGGCCGGACAGTACCTGGTGGGCAGTTTGACTGGGGCGGTCGCCTCCTAAAAGGTAACGGAGGCGCGCAAAGGTTTGCTCAGGCTGGTTGGAAATCAGCCGACGAGTGTAAAAGCAGAAGCAAGCTTGACTGTGAGACCAACAAGTCGAACAGGGAGGAAACTCGGCTTTAGTGATCCGACGGTTCTGAGTGGAAGGGCCGTCGCTCAACGGATAAAAGTTACTCTAGGGATAACAGGCTGATCTCCCCCAAGAGTTCACATCGACGGGGAGGTTTGGCACCTCGATGTCGGCTCATCGCAACCTGGGGCTGAAGTCGGTCCCAAGGGTTGGGCTGTTCGCCCATTAAAGCGGTACGCGAGCTGGGTTCAGAACGTCGTGAGACAGTTCGGTCCATATCCGGTGCACGCGTAGGAATATTGAGAGGATTTCTCCCTAGTACGAGAGGACCGGGAGGAACGCACCTCTGGTGTACCAGTTATCGTGCCAACGGTAAACGCTGGGTAGCCATGTGCGGAGTGGATAACCGCTGAAAGCATCTAAGTGGGAAGCCCACCTCAAGATGAGTATTCCCATGGCGTAAGCCAGTAAGGTCACGGGAAGAACACCCGTTGATAGGCTCTATGTGGAAGCGCAGTAATGCGTGAAGCAGAGGAGTACTAATAGACCGAGGGCTTGACCATTACTCAAGCTCTTAGGTGTCAGCGATGACACAGCTTTTTTCCAGACGGTCAGCCCCTATCTTCCTGAGGTACGTCGCATGGCGTTGCCGCTTGGGGTGACTGGTTGACTTTTCCTATGCAGTTCTCAGGGTTCAACCTGGGAGTGAAGATTATCCTGGTGTCCATGGCGCAGTGGAACCACTCCGATCCATCTCGAACTCGGTTGTGAAACGCTGCAGCGGCAACGATATTTGGGGGGCAGCCCCCTGAGAAAATAGCTCGATGCCAGGTAAAACTTTTATTCCAATAAAAAGCCACCCCGAGGGGTGGCTTTTTTGTTGTTTGGCTGGTTGCTTGATGTACCTGCGGCGGCGAATGACCCTGGCAAGCTCGCGTCGATGTTGGAAGCCGTTCTGGCTGGCATACCGCCTCTGGCTGAGATTTGACTGCGTTGATTTAAGCGCTGCTTTTGCCTATCACAGCCTGCAATCGTCGTTCCCCGTCCTGTTGATAGCCCTCTCCCTGGCGGCGAAGTTGCTGGGGAGAGATGAGGGTTTGTATGAGCGGTTGATCTCCCTAGTGGCTGATTTTCTGCCCGCTACGGCTTTTCCCCTGTTCGCTTCAACCCTTGCCGCATTTCTGAGGCAGGGTTTTGGCGCGGGCCTTTTTGGCGCGGTTGTGTTGGTGATGACGGCCAGCAATGCATACCTCACCCTGCAGCGCGGTGCTGATCGTTTGTGGTGGGATCGCCCTTTTGGGCTGGAGGGATTGTCCTGGCAGGAGCTGGTGATCCGCTACTTGCAGCTGCGAATCAAGGCCTTTGGTCTGGTTCTCCTGTTTGCATTGCTGATCGCTGTGGATCAACTTTTCACCAACATGCGCTTGTTTGGCTCAGCTGGTCTGCGGGATGGCTTGCTGAGCATCTGGCCCTGGGCTGGTCTGATTCAGCAGCCCGTTTCCTGGGGGGTGGATCTGGCAATTTCCCTGCTGCTCAGCGTCGGCGCTTCCCTGTTATTGCTCTGGGTGTTGCCGTCACGCCGAATTAATTGGCGCCCCTTGGTGCCGGGGGCCCTGTTGATTGGCACTTCACTCACCTTCTTCAACCTTGTGCTCGGCAGGGTGCTGGTGACCCTTGGCGTCCGTTTCCAGGCCTATGGACTTGTCGGTGCCGTGTTGGTGCTGAGTCTTTGGGTTTGGTTGGTTGGGGTAATCATCTACTACGGCCAGTGCCTTTCCGTTGTTCTGCACCGGCGCTCCCGCGTCAGGATGGGACTTCCCTGAGGCCCCAGGCCAGCTAGCTGAGATGCAGCGATCAAACACCTGGATCTGGCTCCTGCTGTTGGCCCTACTTTTGCTTGCCCCAGGCCCGGCAGGGCGCTTTCTACTCGATCTTCTCGGTGGCCTCACCCTGCTTTTTCTGCTTTTGCCCCTGTTGCTGGGCGCGGCTGGTTTCGTGGCCTGGCAGGTGCTGCAAAGGAGGCTGCGGCCATGCCCGGCCTGCGGTTTCACCAGCACTGCCCCCGACCTATGCCCGGCATGTGGCTCCCCCCTCGATGGCGGTTCCAACCCAACCTCAAGCCAGGACCAGCTCGATGCCAGCAATATCACCATTGACGTTGAGGTCGTTGAGGAGGATTAGGCCAATGGGTTGGCTTCTGCTGCCAGCTCGGCCAGCCTGCGCTCCCTTAGGTACAGAAATAGGGGTGCCCCGCAGGCAAAAGCGACTGTCACTGAGCAGAGCAGAACCCAAGCCAGGCCGCGCATCTCCAGTCTGCGACTCTCCTGCACTATCCAGATCACCACAGCTGTGGCACCGATAGCCAGATCACGAGAGAGGGAACCGGCGGCTGGATTGGCATTTGCCAGTTGCACAAACAGGCCCAGATCGAAGCTGGATCCGTATTCGCGAATGAATTCGATGTTGGCAAGCCAGGGCAGCACCGCCCCGGCGATCGCGAGGGTCAGGTAGATCCACTTGAGCAGGGGGTTGCCAGTCGCTGGCTTGCTGGGTTGGGTGCTGCTCACGGGGAATCGCTGAGGGGAACGGGCGTTTCACTGCCTTCATTCCACACCATCACCTCCTCTTCCACCCTGGTCAGAAGAACCTCGCAGCGATCCAGATAGCTCCGGGCCCTTCGATAGAGGCCGGCCATCTCCTCCACGTCGAGGTCATTGGCCTGCAGGGCCGCCAGGGTGAGTTGCAGGGCAGTGTGGGCTTCGTTGTAAGAAAGATCGCTTTCGCCAGAGCTGTTTTTGGTGCTTTTGGCCTTGGGCATGGCTCAGGACTCGACCGGTTCGGCGGGCCCGTAAATCTCGCGCACTTCCGTGCCCACTTGGCCATCGCCCAACTGGAGCGCAAGCAGGTCACCTTGCTTTAGGTGCTGGATTGAGCGCACCAGCTGCCCATCGGCGTTGTGCACCAGGCTGAATCCCCTTGCCAGCTGATGCTGGGGTGAGAGGGCTTTTAGCAATTGCTGCGCATGCAGCAGGCCGGCCCGTCTGGCCGCCAGCAGGCTGCGCGGATGCAGGATTTCCAGTCGTTCACGCTGGTGGCCGAGACGCTGGCGTTCCCCTTGGAGCCGCGCCCTTCCCAGCTGTCCCAGATGGACGGCCTGTTGCCGCAGCCCTTGGCGGACCGTTACCTGGTCGGGCAGCAGGGCCACCACGGCGGCCGTAGGTGTAGCCGCCCGCAGGTCGGCCACCAGGTCGGCGATGGTGGTGTCATCTTCATGGCCAATGCCGCTCACCACGGGCACCGGGCAGTTGGCCAGGCAGAGGGCCAGCTCCTGGTGGTCAAAGACCGCCAGATCCTCCCGGCTGCCCCCGCCGCGGGCAAGCACCACGGCTTCGATGCCCATCGCTTCGGCCTGATTGCCGACCCGTATCAAGGCCTCTTCGATTTGCCTTTGGACGGGCCCCTGCACTGGAATCGGAACCACCAGCAGCCGGGTGGCGGGCCAGCGCTCGGCGGCCGTGCGCAGCATGTCGGCCAATGCCGAGCTGGGGCAGCTCGTCAGCAGGGCGATGCGTTGCGGGAAGGGGGGCAGGGGCCTTTTGCGGGCCGGATCCAGGAGCCCTTCGCGGGCCAGCTGGTCGCGCACCTGCTCAAATTGGCGCAGCACGCTGCTGAGGCTGGGCCGAATCTCCAGGGCTTGGACGCAGAGGCTGGCCCGACTGCTCCAAAAATTCAGCTTGCCCACCACCACCACGCCGTCCCCATCGGCCGGTACGAAACTGAGCCTGGCCAGCTGGGAGGCCCACACCACCGCCGTGATCGAGGCCTGACCATCGACCAAGGTCATCCAGAGATGGCCCTTCTTGAGCTGGGGTCTGCTGACGGTGGCATCCAGCAGAAAGCGGGGCGCAAAGCCTCGCTCCAGCAGGCTGGCCACGGCCCCATTTAGCTCCGCAACGCTGTAGCGCGGGATGGTGGGGCTGTCGCCCGATCCTGTCATTGCTGGAGTTGGCGGTAGCAATGCCACCAGTAGGCGCTGATCAGGCCCGCCCCAAGGGCAACCGCCTGGCCGATCGGTTGGTCGATTCGGATCAGGCCCGCAGCACAGATCACCAGGGCAGTGCTGAGCAGCCTCGACCCATCGCGGCGGTTCTTCACGTAGAAGCGAGCCAAGCGGTGCATTCGAGAAGCTGCCAGTTTGGACCAGCCCTGGGCCGGGAGCCCATGGGGGCGACTACGGCAATCGGCTCGCCTGGGACTTGGTCAGGGCAGTGGCCTGGGCCTGGCTCGGATCTTCTGGCCAAGGGTGTTTGGGATAGCGCCCCCGCAGTTGCCTGCGCACCTCCTGGTAGCCGCCCTGCCAGAAGCCCGCCAGGTCCTGGGTGACGGCCGCGGGCCTCCCCGCCGGGGTAAGGAGCTGCACGGTCACGGCCAGCTTGCCCCCGAGCACCGTGGGGTTGGCGCTGGCCCCGAAGAGCTCCTGCAATTTCACGGCCAGCACCGGCAGGCCGCTGCTGTAGTCCAGCTCCACCCTGCGACCGGAGGGCACGGTCAGGCCCGCCGGCAAGAGCCGCTCCAGCTGGGGGCGCAGGCTCCAGGGGCAGTCGCCCCAGAGCGCCTCCTCCAGGGGGATTGTCTGCAGATCGTCGCGGCTGCGCAGGCCCGGGAGCCGGGGCCCGAGCCAGGTCTCCAGTTCGGAGAGCAGCCAGGCCTGGCTGCGATTGGGCCAGGGATCGCCGAGGTGTTGGTGGGCCATGCTGAGGCGGTGTTGAAGTTGGCGGCTGGAGCGATCCCAGGGCAGCGCCTCCAATCCCAGCTGCCGCAGCCCATCCAGCAGCGCCCTGCCGATGGCCTCGGGATCGGCACCGTTCCAGGGCTGGCGTTCCAACACCAGCGATCCAAGGCAGAGGCAGCGTTCGCTGCGCACCCGCTGGGCTTCCCCATCCCAGCGACTGTCCAACTGGGTACGCCCTAGCCCGCCAGGCTGCCGGGCCAACTCCCGCAGCTGCTCCGGATCCAGGGCCAGCGCCAGCTGAATCCGGGCTTCCTGACCCTGGCCGTCTAGCTGGGCAATGGCCAGGGCGGGGCTGGCCACCAGGGGGTCGCCGGGATGGAGAACGGCACCGCGTCCGCCGCTCAACAGAAACCGACCAGGCCTGCCGGGTCTGGCCAGGGCCAGCCGCTCGGGGTAGGCGGCGGCCACCAGTAGGGCAGCTGAGTCGGCGATGCTGCCAAGCCGCCCTGGCTCTGCGGCCGCTGCGTGGGGGGGATGGGGTGCGAGCTGGCGCACCTGGCGCCGCAGCTGGGCCTGAATCTGCCGCAGCTGCCGCCGGCGGCCATCGGCCGGGCTGTCCGCCGCCAGCCAGTCAAGGCGGCGCACTAGGTCGCAGCCCGCCTCCTGGCGCGGCAGGGGATCCCGCTCGCTGAGCAGCACCGCCAGGGCGCAGGCCAGTTCGAGCTGGCCGCGTTGTTCACCGAGCAGCAATAACTGGGCCAGGCGCGGATGCAGCCCTAGCTGGGCCAGCCTCTGGCCGTGGTCGCTCAGGCGGCCTTGCCCATCGATGGCGCCGAGCTGGCTGAGTTGCTGGCGGGCTTCCTGCAGGGGCTGCGCTGGGGGCGGATCCAGCCAGGCCAGGCTGGTGCCCAGGGGGTCGCCCCAGCGGGCCAGCTGCAGGGCCAGGGGCATGGGATCGAGCTCCATCAGTTCCGGCGGGTCGAAGGCCGGCCGCCGCCGCTGTTCGGCCGGTGACCACAGCCGCAGGCAACGGCCCGGCCCCAGCCGTCCCGCCCGCCCCGCCCGCTGCTCGGCGCTGGCCAGGCTGGCCGGCACGGTCACCAGGCCGTCCATGCCGCTGCCGGGGTTGAAGCGGTTGCGACGGCTGAGGCCGCTGTCGAGCACCAGGGTGACTCCGGCCAGGGTGAGGGAGCTCTCGGCGATGGAGGTGGCCAGAACCACCTTGCCGGCGGCTTGCTGGGCCGGGCCGATGGCGCAGCCCTGGGCCGCCAGGGGCAGGTTGCCGTGCAGGGGCACGCAGTCGATCGCCTGCCCCCAGCTGGTGGCAGCAATGGCCCGGCTGCAGGCCTGGATCTCCCGCAGGCCCGGCAGGAACACCAGCACGGTTTCGCCCTGGCCCCGCTGCTCGAGCCAGTGCTGCTCCAGGGCGCGCACCACCTGCTGCTCCAGCCGCTCATCGGCCCTGGGCGTTTGGTGGCTGATCGTCACCGGGTGGCAGCGGCCCTCGCTGCTGAGCACGGCGGCCCCAGGGAGTTGCTGGGCCAGGGGGGCCAGGTTGAGGGTGGCCGACATCACCACCAGCCTCAGATCAGGCCTGAGCAGTTCGCGGGCCTGGCGCACCAGGGCCAGGGCCAGGTCGGTGTCGGCCCCCCGCTCATGGAATTCATCGAAGATCAGGCAGTCCACCCCAGCGAGGCCGGGATCCGCCTGGAGGCGCCTGAGGAACAGCCCGTCGGTGAGCACCTCCAGCCGGGTTGCAGCCGAGGTGCATGACTCCAGCCGAACGCTGTAACCAACCCGCTCGCCCACCGATTCGCCGAGCTCGGCGGCCAGCCGTTGGGCTGCAGCTTTGGCCGCCAGCCGGCGGGGCTCCAGCATCCAGATCCTGCCGATGGGGCTGTGGCAGACGCTGCCGGCTGGGGGCTCCAGCAGGGCAAGGGGTACTCGGGTTGTTTTGCCCGCCCCCGGTGGGGCCTGCAGCAGCACCGTGGCCTCGGGTTTACAGGCCTCGAGCAGCGGCCCTAGGAGCCCGTCAATCGGCAGGGGAGTGGGTGTCGTGGTTGGGATCAGCGCACGTGACGGACGCCATCGACAGGGTGGTAGGCCTCGCCGGTGAGCTCCTCGTAGACGATGGCGGGTAGACCCGTTTCAAACATGGTCTGCAGGGCCTCCTTGAGATAGGGGTTCCAGCCGCCGGTGCTGACCTTGCCGTGGCGCACGGTCCAGTCCCACGTCCCCTGCAGGTCACGGGGGATGCGGCCTTCGCGGTCGCGGCGGGCCACCAGGTCTTGGGATTCCACCAAGCCCACCAGGATCGGATCCTTGCCGTAGGCGGGGGTAATGCTCAGCTCCAGCCGGATCGGATCCTCCTTGATCAGCTTGAGGCGGAACCGCGGCGGTAACTTCAGGTTCGCCAGCACAGCTGCCACGATTTTGGTCCGTTGATCCACCTTCTGTCTCCGCTGAAAAGCGCTTGCTCAACGGTGAGCCTATTCAGTTGGGGTCACCCGGGTAAGCGGGCTGCTCGTTGTCACCGCTGAAGCGCACGGTGAGCAGGTCTTCGTCGGTTAGCTGGCCATCGGCATCGAGGAGCTCGGGATGGATGGTCAAGCGTCCGGTGCGATCGGTAGGGGACTCGGCTGCAGACGGGTTGGGGAGGGTGCCGGCCGCATCAGGATCGCCCGGTCTGGGGATTGCCCGGAAACCTTGCCCCATCACTTTGAAGGCCTGCCACAGCAGGGCCACCAAGCAGGCCAAATAGATGAGGGGGAGGAGCTGGGAGACCAGGGCATTCATGGCCGGGGGGCAGGCCGAAGATCAGGGCAAAAGGGGCCTTGAATCCATCATTGCCTGGATTGGCGTGAGATGGGCCCTCCAACGGGGGCGGGGTTACCGGAGTTGGCAAGCATCCAAGCCCAAAGGGTTGTACATGCCGCACCGAATGCAAGGAAGGCAAGCAGAAGCCGGCTGGTGTCCATGCCTTGAAGGAATTCTTCACCTAACTTAAGGGTTGGGGCGCTGTAGGCGTGGCCGCTTGCCTGCCTACGGTTCTGAGAGATTGGTGGCGATAGTGATGGCGGCTGGATTGCGCACTTGGCCCGGGCTCCCCTCCGAAGTGTTGGCGGTGGGCCTGGTAATTTCCGCAGCGGTGTCGCCCTGGGGATGGGTGGCTGCCCGGGCCCAGGGGGCAGCTTCAGCGGACCTGGCCCGCCAGTCGTTTGTGGCGGCAGCGGTGCGCCGGGCGGGGCCTGCGGTGGTCACAATTGACACCGAGCGCACCGTGCTGGTGCCCGGGGGCGGCATGGGCGGGTTACCGCGGGGGTTACTGAATGATCCCCTGTTCCGCCAGTTCTTCGGCATGCCCCAGCAGCAGCAGCCTTCCCAGCGCACCGAAAGGGGCCAGGGCAGCGGCTTTATTTTTCAGGTTGATGGCCTGATCCTCACCAATGCCCACGTGGTGGAGAAGAGCAGCCGGGTGACCGTGGGCCTGCAGGACGGCCGTCGGGTGGAGGGCTCGGTGGTGGGGTTGGATCGCCTCACCGACCTGGCGGTGGTTAAGTTGGCCGGCTCAGGGCCCTGGCCCGTCGCGCCCCTGGGCAATTCCGACGGGCTGCAGGTTGGCGAGTGGGCGATAGCAGTGGGCAATCCCTACGGACTCGATAACACGGTGACGATGGGCATCATCAGCAACCTCAACCGCAATGCCAGCAAGCTCGGCATTACCGACAAACGGCTCGATCTGATTCAGACCGATGCGGCCATCAATCCGGGTAACTCCGGGGGGCCCTTACTCAATGCGGAGGGGGAGGTGATCGGCATCAACACCCTGGTGCGCACCGGCCCTGGCGCTGGGCTGGGCTTTGCCATTCCGATTAATCGGGCCCGCGAAATTGCCCGCCAGCTGATTGCCACCGGCCGGGTTGCCCACCCGGTGATTGGGATCGGCCTTGAGGCTGTCAAGCCTGGCGATGGCACCGGCCTGAGCCAGGGGGTGCGGGTGATGTCGGTCCAGGCCGGCAGCCCGGCCTTCCGGGCTGGTTTGCAACAGGGAGATGTGATCCTGGCGGCAGCTGGCAAGGCCACTGCCAGCCCGATTGAGTTGGTGGCCGCTGTCGAGAAGGCTGGCGTTGGGGGCAGCTTGACCCTCAGCGTCAGTAGGGCTGGCCGGCAGTTTGAAATAACGGTGGTACCAGCCCAATTGGGTGGATCCTCCTGATACGGGCCTCCTGATTCAGGCCTGCTTACTCAAGCCTCATGGGCCAAGTGCTGGGCCAAGCCGGGAGCGATCTGGGCTGGTGTGCCGAGTTGTTGGCGCATCACCCATTGGGTGGCAGCTTTCTGGCTTTGCCAGGCCTGCAGGAGTTGCTTTGCAATCCCCTGGAGGGTTTGCAGATCAGCGGTGGCCTCGATGGCCCGGCTCATGCGCTCCAGCTCAAATTGCTGACCGAGGCTGAGGGCGAGGGGTTCAGACATGGCACGCACCGCGAATAGCTGTTGGACTTGCCAAGGCTACAAAGTGTTTCAGTTGCGGTCGTAGCGATTGCGACAGGGCAATGGGCTCTGTGCGCAATCGCTGTTATGAAGCCTGCCCCTGGATCCCTTAGGGGCTCAGGCGGCCTCGCGCAGAAGTTCGACGCAGCGGGTCACGCAGGCGCCGTCATCTAGGGAGCAGCT
This sequence comes from Synechococcus sp. CBW1108, assembly GCF_015840335.1. Classification (NCBI taxonomy): domain Bacteria; kingdom Bacillati; phylum Cyanobacteriota; class Cyanophyceae; order Synechococcales; family Synechococcaceae; genus Synechococcus; species Synechococcus sp. CBW1108. The sequence goes on along the minus strand of NZ_CP060395.1, from coordinate 910,890 downwards.
TGTGATGCACTCGAAGTAAACGTCCATCGAATCGATGGCTTGGTCCGGCTCAGCGTGAAAGTCATGGAGGCCCGCGCCGAAGCCGGAGTTGAGCCCGGAGTTAAATCCCGAATTGAATCCCGTATTGGCGGAGCCGAACTGGCCAGCGCCCATGTGGTTGAGTTCCATGATCTCCTGCAGTGGCAATGTCCTGTCAGCCTATGCACACCAAACCAGGGGCACCAGGGAAATGAGTCTTCCTGCCTAGGCAACGGTGAAGTTGTATGTCTTCCCCTTGGGGTGCTATGGCTCAGCCTGCTTTCCCCTGGGGTTTGCGAGAGGTCCGTTTGGCCGCCTTGCGCTTGGTCTCGGCGGCCTGGCGGGCCAGCTCGGCCTCCTCGTTTTTCCTGCTGAGGTAGTAGGCGTAGTCGCCCCGGTAGAGCACCAGCTGGCCATCGCGAATCTCCACGATCCGGTTGGCCACCCGTGAGATGAAATAGCGGTCGTGGCTGACCAGCAGGGCAGCACCCTCGTATTCGATCAGGGCGTCTTCCAGCATTTGCTTGGCTGGGATGTCGAGGTGGTTGGTGGGCTCATCGAGCACCAGCAGGTTGCAGGGAGTGAGCAGCATCAGGGCCAGGGCCAGCCGCGCCTTTTCGCCACCCGAGAGCTGGCCGGCTTCCTTGAACACGCTCTCGTTGCTGAAGCAGAAGCTGCCCAGCAGCGAGCGCACCTGGGTTTGGGTCCAATCGGGCACAACCTCGAAAATCGTATTGATGACCGTCTTGGAGAGCTCCAGGGCCTCTGCCTGATTTTGCTCGAAGTATCCGGCCAGGATGTTGTGCTCACCGAGCTGGGCCAGGCCTCCCTCGGGGCGTTCACTGCCCATGATCAGGCGCAGCAGGGTCGACTTCCCTGCCCCGTTGGGGCCCACGAAGGCGATGCGATCGCCCCGCTCGATCTCCAGGTTGGCGTCGAGAAAGAGGATCTGGTCGCCGTAGCTGTGGCTGAGGTCGCGGATCTCTGCCACCAGGCGCCCTGAGCGGGGGGCTGGGGGGAAGCGGAAGCGCGGACCACTGACACTTTCGATCGGGGCCTGCACCCGCTCAACCTTGTCGAGCAGTTTCTCGCGGCTCTTGGCCTGGGTAGAGCGGGTGGCGCTGGCTCGGAACCTGTCGATATAGGCCTGTTGGGCGCCCAACTCCTTCTGTTGCCGCTCGAAGGCTGCTTGGCTGGCTTCGCGCTCGAGCGCCTTTTGTTCGAGATGCTGGCTGTAGTTGGCCAGATAGGTGCGCGACACCCCCCTTTCGGTTTCAACGATCTGGTTGCACACCCGATCCAGGAAGGTGCGGTCATGGCTGATCACAACCAGGGCTGCCGTCTGCTCCACCAGATAGCCCTCGAGCCACTGGATTGTCTCCATGTCGAGGTGGTTGGTTGGCTCGTCGAGCAGCAGCAGATCGGGCTCCTGCAGAAGGATCTTGCCCAGGGCAATGCGCATCTGCCAGCCGCCGGAAAAATCCCCCACCAGTTGCTCGGCCCCCTCCGGGGTGAAGCCGATCGTGGGGAGCAGCTTGTCGATCCGGGCATCGAGCTCGTAGCCATGCAGGGCTTCGAAACGGCTGTGCAGCCGACCAAGCTCGTGGATCAGCCCATCGAGGTGATCTGGATCGGTTGCGGCCTGCTCGCTGGCCATGGCCTGCTCCACCTGGTGCTTGCGGAGCAGCACCTCAGCGGCTTCGCCGAATGCCTGGAAGAGCTCTTCCCGCACGCTGCGCTGGGGGTCAACGTCAAATTCCTGCTGCAGATAGGCGATGCGGGGCTCCCCCTGCTTCACCACCAGGCCGCTGCTGGCCTCCTCGAGCCCGGCGATGATCTTCATCTGGGTGGATTTGCCGGCTCCGTTGACGCCCACCAGGCCGATTCGGTCGCCAACCTTCACTTCCCAGGTGACATCGCGCAGGACCTCGCCGGTGGGGTAGATCTTGCCGATTCGTTCGAGGCGGAGCACGGGATGGGGGGTTGGGGTGGAGGTGCCGATTCGGGCCTGGTGCAGACTCATCTGCCCATCACCTTGCGCCGGCCATGATCAAGCGCCTTGAGCAGGTGACGGCCCTGGTGGTTGCAGCTGGGCTGGCGCTGGTGAGCTATTGGCTGTTCTTCAGCTGGGCGGGAGGCGAGCGGGGCCGCAGCCCGGAAAAAATTCGCAGCTCACAGCCCGCCGCGGGCCTTCACCAGCCACTGCTTGCTGTCAATGTCGTCCAGGGTCGCGATGTAACTGCGCACCTCCTGGACCGTCACCGGCAGGTCGAAAGCCTGGCCCAGCTCCACGATTCGCTCAAGGGAGCCGGTGGGATCCTGGAGCGCCTGCCTGAACAGTGACTGGGTCAGGGCTTGATCCGAACTGATCCGGGCGTAGAGCTCCTCTGCGTTGCTTGCATCGATATTCGCTGTGTCACTTGCTTGGTCACTTGCTTGGTCAGTTGCAGTGTTGCTTTCTTTCATTGCAGAGCGGCCATTGCATACAGCTTGGATGAACCAAGCCTAAACGCAGTGAAGCTTCAGGTTCACGCTGCCTGACGGGCCTCGTCGCTCTCCGGGGTGCCGCAGGCCGAGGCGTCTTCCATGGTGCGGGCATCAAGGCAGAGCACTTTTCGCAGCTCGGCGTAGTTGGCCGCCAGGGCATCGCGCCCTTCCTGCTGGGCCCCGTATTCAGCCCGTTGGAGCACGTGGTGGAGGTGGGTCAGCAGGTAGGTGCTGATCACTGCTGAAACGAGCACATCGCTGGGCTCGGCAGTGAGACGTTTGCGGCTTCGGCTTGGTTTGGTGCTGGCTGTTGGGGATTGGGGCACGGGGCGCACCTGCGGGGGGGGGGGGGGCTGGAGATGGAATCGATGCCTTCAGCATAGTCATGGATAGTATCCCTTAGCAGCTCTGTATGCTTTGTCATACCCGGGGAGATCCTGCAGGCTCTGCCCCGAGCCTGTTTTTTGCCCATCGTTGCTCCAGCTCCTTCAGTGGCTACGCGCCAAACCTCCTCCAGCGGTAGGGCCAAGTCGCCCCGCATCCAGGTGGTGCTGCCGGAAGAGCTCTGTCAGCGCCTTGCCGATCTGGCCGATGCCGAATCGCGCACGGTCAGCAATATGGCGAAGGTGCTGATCCAGCAGGGCGTTGAGCGTCTGGAGCGGGCCCGGCCCCGCACCCCCGGCAGCAGCCAGGCTGCTCTGGAGGCGGACCTATTTCGAAAGGATCTGGAGGAGCGCCAGCGCCAGAAGCCCCAGCGCCTGCGCGGCGCCCCCCGCCGGCTGCGCCTACATCGGCCAGGCTGAGGCCTGGGGTCTGGCGCACAGGCCCAGCACGGCGGCTTTGCGGGCACCGGTTACAGAAGGCGCGTTGCCGCGATGGCCGCGCACATGCCACCAGGCGAGCATTGCAAAGACAAGGGCTTCGCGCTCGGCCTCTGCAATGCCCAGCTCCGCCAGCGGCCGCACGATCAGGCCGCGGCAGCGCTCGACCAATTGGCCCATCAGCAGCCCGTTACGGCATCCTCCTCCGGCCACGAGCATCTCAATCGGCTGGGGGCCGTGGCCCAGCTCCTGGCCCACTACCGCCGCACTGAAACCGGTCAGGGTGGCCAGGGCATCCGCTGGCGGCCTGTCTTCGAGTTGGGCCAGTCGCCGCTCCAGGTCGTCCTGGCCAAAGAGTTCTCGGCCGGTGGATTTCGGTGGCTGGGCCTGGAAGTAGGGCTCCCGAAGCCAGAGCTGGATCAGGGTTTCATCGCTCCGTCCCTGCCGGGCCCAGGCCCCATCGGCGTCGTAGGCCAGCTGGCCACCGCTGAAGTGACGGGTGGCCAGATCCAGCAGGGTGTTGGCGGGGCCACAGTCCCAGCCCCGCACGCTCTGGTGGCGCTCGGGTCCCGTGGCGGGGGGGATCAAGGTGAGATTGGAGATGCCGCCAAGATTCAGCACTGCCCGCCAGCCGCCGCAGCGGCCCAGCAGGGCCTGGTCTGCGGGCGGCACCAGGGGGGCGCCCTGGCCGCCTAAGGCCAGGTCGGCGCTGCGAAAATCAAACACCACCGGCCTGCCGAGCAGCTCGGCCAGCAGCGGGCCCTGCAGCAGTTGCCAGCTGGCCCCTCGCCTGCCCTGCTGGGGCGGGCGATGCCAGATGGTCTGGCCATGGCAGCCAACCAGGCTGGCCCTGCCGCCGGGATCACAGGCCCGGGCTGCCCGGGCCTGTTCTTCTGTGACCGCTTCGGCCAGCTCCACCAGCTCCGCTGAGCTAAGGGGCTGGCCCTGCCCCAGGGCGATCAGCCGCCGTTGCAGGTCGGTGGGGTAGGGGCTGAAGTGGTGGGCCTCAATTCTCCAGCGCGGCCGCCGGGGCGGGCCGGCAAAGCTGGCCAGCACCCCATCCACGCCATCGGCGCTGGTGCCACTCATCAACCCCAGCACCCGCATCAGAGGCGGCTCACTTGTTGGGCTGGGGGGTCATGCGCAGGTAGGGCTTGATCTCGGTGACGCCCTTGGGGAACTTGGCCCGGGCGTCTTCGGTGGAGATCGAGGGCACCACCACGCAGTCCTCGCCGTCGGTCCAGTTCACCGGGGTGGCCACAGAGTGGTGGTCGGTGAGCTGGAGGGAGTCGATCACCCGCAGGATTTCGTGGAAATTCCGGCCGGTGCTGGCGGGATAGGTGATCTGCAGGCGCAGCTTCTTGTTGGGATCGATGATGAACACCGAGCGCACCGTCAGGTTGTTGAGGGAATTGGGGTGGATCATCCCGTAGAGATCGGCCACCTTTTTGTCGGCATCAGCCAGGATCGGGTAGTCGACGCTGGTGTTCTGGGTCTCGTTGATGTCGCAGATCCAGCCGTTGTGGCTCTCGGCCGAATCCACGCTCAGGGCGATGGTTTTGACATTGCGCTTGTCCCATTCGGGGCGCAGCCGGGACACCTCACCCAGCTCGGTGGTGCACACCGGGGTGTAGTCGGCGGGGTGGGAGAACAGCACCACCCAGCTGTCACCGGCGAAGTCGTAGAGGTTGATCGGACCCAGTTGGGAGTCTTGGGTGAAGTCGGGAACGGTATCGCCGAGTTGGAGGGTCATGGCTGCAGGGGAGATGGAATCCAATTGAAGATCGTGCCACAAGCCAGTGCTCGGATGCGGTGGTTCAGGTCTCACACCCCTGGGCCGGCCAGCTGCGCAGTTCCTGCTTGAGACGTTGAAGACCCAGCGAGGCCGTTGCAGAAACGAACAGGGCCGAGCTTTCCAGGTCACGGGCCCGCTCGATTTCGGCGGCCGGGCAGCGGTCGATCTGATTGGCGATCAGGCGCCGCGGGGCCGTGGCGCCAAGGGAGTCGAGGATGGTGTTCACCATGTGCCACTGCTCCGGCCAGGCTGGATCAGAGAGGTCGACCACAACCATCAGGCCATCAGCCTCCAGGGTTTCCTCCAAAGTGGAGCGGAACGCCTCCAGCAGGGGTGGGGGCAGGGCCCGGATGAAGCCCACCGTGTCGGTGAGCAGCAGGGGTTCCGGCAACTCAAGCCGCCTGGTGGTGGGGTCCAGGGTGGCGAATAACTTGTTTTCAGCCAGCACCGGCTCGCGTCCACTGGCTCGGGTTAGGGCATTGAGCAGGGAGCTCTTGCCAGCATTGGTGTAGCCCACTAGGGCCAGCCGCCGCATGCCCTGGCGGCTGCGGCGCAAGCGGGCCCGGTGTTCACCCAGGTGGCTCACCTCCCGCTGGAGCCGCTCAAGGCGGCGGGCAATGGCACGGCGGTCCTTCTCCAGCTGGGTTTCCCCCGGCCCCCGGGTGCCGATGCCACCCCCCTGGCGGGACAGGCTGAGGCCCCGGCCGCTGAGCCGGGCTAAGCGGTAGCGCAACTGGGCCAGTTCCACCTGCAGCCGGCCGGCTGCACTGGCTGCCCGCTGGGCAAAGATGTCGAGAATTAGCTCGCTGCGGTCACTCACCGGTAGATCCAGCAGGCGTTCCAGGTTGCGGGCCTGCACTGGCGTGAGTTCCCGGTCTGTCACCACCAGGGTGGCCCCCAGTCGCCTTGCCTCCAGGGCCGCTTCACCCACCTTCCCCTCGCCCCAGAGGGTTTGGGGCGCCACCTGGCTGCGGCGCTGTTCCACCACCCCCACCGGCACCGCTCCGGCGCTGCACACCAGCCCCTCCAGCTCGGCGATCAGCCGCTGGGCGGCGCCCCGGTCTCCCGGGCTGAGGGCCAGCAGCAAAACCCTCTCCTGCCCTGCCTGGGCTGGGGCGATGGCGGTCGCCAGCGGCTGGCGCTCGACCGCGAAGCCCAGGGGATCGCGGCCGCAGAGCTCGGGGAGATCCGCTGCGGCCAGCACCACCCAGGGTTCGGCCTGCTCGGGCTGGGCCACCAGCAACTGGCCTGGCCACTGGCCTCCCGCTCCCGTCCGGTCGCCAAAGCGCAACCACAGCAGGGGAGCCAGATCCAGCCCCACGATTCCCTCCTGGCGGCCTGGTTCGAGCTGCTTGGAGCGGCCGCAGCAGGTGAGCAGCCTCAGGTCAGAGCCCTGGCGGCGGTCGGATCCTGGGAGGCGCTCCAGCAGCCGGCCCGATTGCTCCAGGGGCCCCACCCACAGCAGCCTGCCCAGGCCCCGCCCGTCCACCACCAAGGTGAGGGGCAGCTCCAGCTCAAGGCTCTCGCTGGCCAGCCGCTGCAGGCAAAGCAGTTCGGCGACCTGGTCTTCGGGGTGGCGCCGTTGGCAGAGCCGCTCAAGTCGCCGTTTCTGGGCGGGCCGCAATCCGGCCGTGCGTCCCGCCAGAACCCCTTGCTTCACCAAAGGCTCTTTGCGGGGGTACGGCCGATCATGGGCGCTGCACCTTCACCCAGCGGATTCCGGCGGCCTGGGCACCGGCCCCATCCTCCGGGCTGTCACCCACATGCCAAACCTGCCCGGCCGTGAGATCCAGCCGGGTCAGGGCCAGCTGATAGGGCAGGGGATCGGGTTTGGCGGCTCCGGCTGCTGACGACACCACCACCGCCTCCAGCCAGCTGGCCAGCCCCAGAGCCTCGAGCAGGCCGGGCAGGCGGCTATCAAAGTTGCTGACGACGGCGAGTCGCAGGCCGCGACGGTGCCAGGCCTCCAGGTGCCCAGGCACGTCGGCGTAAACCTGCCAGAGATCGGCCTGGGCAAAGCGTTGGAAGAGCTCCCGGCCCAGGTTCGGCGGCGGGGCAGCCCCCGCTGCAAGGGCTCCGGCGGCGCTGAGTACCTCGCCCACCCTTGCTGTCCACCAGCCGATCTCGGCCTCCTCCAGGGCCCGCTCGCCGAGTCCGGGAAAGGCCAGGGGCGGGGCTTGCCGATAGATGCGGGGGAAGGCGCGATCGATGGCTGCAGCCTCAACTGTCAGGCCGTGGCGGCTGGCCAGCGCGGCATAGGTGCTCCCCACGCTGGTGCGCAGGCCAATCAGGGTCCCCATGGCATCGAGCAACAGGCCCCTGGGACTCCTCCCCGGGTTCATCGCGGCCAGTCCGCCAGCCAGCCGGCCGCCACTTTGAGCTGGTGGGCCTTGCCGGGCAGCCGGGCCAGGTAGGCCAGCCTGCGGATTTGGTAGGCGGCCGCTCCCGCCAGGGTGAATCCCCCCCCCGTGAGGCTGGCCTCGCCCACGCCAAGGCTCATCATTTCGCCGAGGTCGTTGAACTCGAAGGGCTCCAGCCCTTCCCCTGCCAGCGAATGCACCAGGTTGCCGGCCAGGCATTCGGCCTGTTGGAAGGCCACTTGAGCATTGGCAGGCAGGGCAGCTTCCCTGCCGCTGTCTTCCATCTCCACATGGGCGATATCGCCTAGGGCGAAGATGTGGGGGTGGTTGCGCAGCTGCAGGCTGCTCTGGCACAGCAGGCGGCCCTGGCGGTCAACGGGGGCAGCAGGGTGGATCTCCGGGGCGCAAAAGCTGAGGCCGGCGGTCCAGATCACCGCCTCCACGTTGAGGTGCTCCTGCCCGCCAGGCCCCTTCAGTTCAAGCCCGTCTGCTTGCACCGCCTCCACCTGGGTGTGGCTGCGCAGGCGTACGTCACGGCGCTGCAAGGCGCGATCCGCCTGTTCCCGGTTGAAGGCCTTGGCCAGCGGCAGCAGGCCAGGGCCCTGCTCGATCAGCTCCACAATGGCGCTGCCCTCGAGCTGGTCGGCCAGTTTGCAGGCCAGCTCCACGCCGCTGGCCCCAGCTCCCACCACGGCCAGCCGCTGCAGGGGCCGAGCCCGTTCCCGTAGCTTGCGGATCAGGCCCTGCAAGCGCTCCACATCGGCCAGGGTTCGGAAGCCGAAGCAGTGCTCCACCACTCCAGGAATCCCGAAACTGTTGGCCTGGGCTCCGGTGGCCAGCACTAGCCGGCTGAAGGCCAGTTGCCGGCCTGCGCCGGTATGGATCAGGCCGTTGTCAGAGTCAATGCGCACGACCCGGTCCTGCAGCCAGGCAACCCCTTTGCCCGCCAGCAGGGTGTCGTAGCGGGGGGCGATTTCCCAGCTGCGCAGTTCGCCGCTGAGCAATTCATAGAGCAGGGGGAGAAATAGGAAGCGATCGTTGGGATCGATCAGCAGAATCGGTGGATGCTGGCGCTGGCCGGCGAGCGCCAGGGCTGTGTAGAGCCCGCCGAAACCGCCTCCCACAATCACCACCGGGGCCGTTACCGGCGTCGCCGCAGACTCCACCATTGCTTTGTGGTCCGTTGCCGACAGCATCGACCAAACCCTAACCAGCAGCTCATGCCAAGGGCGATGATGGCCTAATGCAGACGGCTCCATCTCCCGCCCTTCCTCCCGATTGCACCGGTCGAGCGATTGATCTGGAGGCGGTTCGGCTGCGACTGGCCCAGCTCTCGGCTCCGGAGCGGCTGCACTGGGGCCTGGAGACCTTTGGCGAGGGGTTTGCTGTCACCACCAGTTTTGGGATTCAGTCTGCGGTGCTGCTGCAGATGGTGGCAGACCTGGCTGAGCAGACCGGCCGCTCCCTGCCGGTGATCTGGGTGGATACGGGCTACTTGCCGCCTGAAACCTATCTATACGCAGATCAGCTGGTCCACCGGCTCAAGCTCAACTTGGTGGTGGCCCAGTCGCTGATCAGTTCTGCCCGGATGGAGGCCCTCCATGGCCGGCTCTGGGAAACCGGCCAGGCCAGTGATCTGCAGCTCTACCACCGCATTCGCAAAGTTGACCCCCTAGACCGCAGCCTCACCGATCTGGGGGTCACCTGCTGGGCCAGCGGGGTGCGCGGCAGCCAGACGGACCATCGCCGCACCATGGAGACCCTGGATTCGGTGCGGCAGCGCTGGTCGCTGCGCCCCCTGCTCGCCTGGAGCAAGCGGGAGGTTTACTACTTCATGGAGGAGCACCAGCTGCCCCAGCACCCGCTGTTTGAGCAGGGCTACTCGAGCGTGGGGGACTGGCATTCCAGTGGCCCAGATGCCGGCGAGGTCAGTGGCCGGGCCACTCGATTCGGCGGTCTCCAGCAGGAATGCGGCATCCACCTGCCCGGGTTGATGGGCGAGGGCATCTGAGCGGGGCCCGTTGGCTGTTGATCGGCAACAGTCGATGGCACTGGGCCATGGCCGGCTCTGGCGGCCTCCACTGCTGGAGCGGGCCTGCCGGGGAGGGGGGGCTCGAGGGGCTGGTGGGCTGGGCGGCGGTCGGTCCGGTGCCGCCGGGGGTGGCTCTGGATCCCAGGCGGCGGCTCCATTTGTCCGATGTGCCCCTGAGCGATGTGCCCCCATGGTTGGGTCTCGATCGGGCCCTGGCAGGCTGGCAGGCCCATCGTCTCAGCGGCCAAGCCGGGTTGGTGGCAGATGCGGGCACGGCGCTCAGTCTCACCCGGATTACGGCCGAAGGGTGTTTCGCCGGAGGGCGGCTGCTGGCGGGTGCCGGCCTGCAGTTGCATGCCCTGGCAGGGGCCACGGTTGCTCTGCCCCGGCTCCAGTTGCCTCCTCAGTTGCCCCCCCAGTTGCCAGCCGATAGCTGGCCCCGCAGCACCGAGGCCGCCATGGCCACCGGGGTGCTGCGGGGTCTGGCCGCAGCCATTGCCCAGGCTGCCATTGAGGCAGAGGGGCAGGGGCCGGGCACGATTCTCTGGATCACAGGCGGCGATGGCGAGCTGCTGGCCCCCCTGGTGGAGGAGCTGCTGGCGGCCAGTCCCATCGCGGTGCGGCGAGCCCCCCAGCTCGTGCTCGAGGCCCTCTCTGCGCTCAGGCCAGGCCCAGCTCGCTGAGAATGTCGTCGGCCATGGTTTCGGCTTTCACCTTGGTGAAGATCTTCTCCAGTCGGCCTTCCCCATCCACCACAAAGGTGTGGCGCATCATGCCCATGTACTCCTTGCCCATGAATTTCTTCAGTCCGTAGCTTCCGTAGGCCGCCGCCACCGGACAGGGCTCGGCGTCGCTGAGCAGGGTGAAAGGGAGGCTGTATTTGGCTATGAACTTGGCGTGGCTGCCAGCAGCGTCTTTGCTGATGCCCAGCACCGTGATGGCATGGTTTTCAAAGGCACTCCACTGGTCGCGGAAGTTGCAGGCCTCCTTGGTGCAGCCGGGGGTGTCATCCTTCGGATAGAAATAGATCACAACCCGCTTACCTTTCAACTGGGAGAGGCTTACCGGATTGCCGTCCTGGTCGGGCAGGGTGAACTCGGGGGCAGGATCGCCGATCTGCAGGGCCATCAAACGCTGGAATGACACATCCTTGAGCCTAGGAACTGGCTGGGACCCGCCGTCGGCGGGCAGAAACGCAAGGCCCCTGCTCTGGTTGGTGCCCCTGGTGGGAGCCGGGCTGGCCAGCCTCTCCGCCGAGGAGTTGGGCTGGGGCGAGGGGCTGCCCGCTCTCCAGCGCCTTCGTTATTGGCACAGTCGCGCTGCCCTGCGGCAGGTGTTGGCCCCTGTCCTGGGCTGCGTGCCCGCAGCCGTGCCGCTCTGTAGCCCGCCTGGCCAGCCGCCGCGCCTGCTGGAGGGGCTGGGCTGGATCAGCCTCAGCCACAGTGGCCAGGGGCTGCTGATCGGCTATTCGGGTGAGCCGATCGGCGTGGATCTCGAGCTGGTGGGCCGTCCCCTCGATGCCGCCGCTTTGATGCGCAGGTTTTATCCGATTGGGGAACAGGGGCAACTCGAGGGGCTGACGGGAGAGGCTCTGCGCATGGCGGTGCTCACCAGCTGGGTGCTCAAAGAGGCGGCGATCAAGTGGCGCCAGAGCAGCTTGGCGGTGGAGCTCCACAACTGGAGTTGCGACCATTCCTGCAGCCAGCTACAGCATATTGGCGAAGGATTGCAGCCGGATTGCTGCACTGCGACGGCGGCAGAATGGCGCTGGGCGGCCGTGGGCAACGGCTGTTACTACCCCCGGATGGATATGCGGTTTTGACGCTAGATCGGTCAAAAAACGCCAAACGGGCCGGAAATCTAAGGGAAATCTTTTAATTTCGTATCGTTGTGCTCCAGCTACTTGCTTTTCCGGGGAAATGAGCCAGTTGATGGCTAGCTTTTTAGTGAACCGATTCGATACTCCCGTGATCAAGGGCTTGCTGGCCGGCCTGTTTTGGGGTACGGCCCTCTCGGCGGTGGCCCTGCCAGCGTCCGCCGCAGTCGACAACAATCTCCCCGTTCGTTGGAACACCGGCGGCGCCGTGTGGTCCACCAACCAGGATGCCTTCAATACATTCCTGCAGTCTGGTGAAGTCACCGATCGGGGCCTGGAAGGGGGCCTGAACCGCTCCGGTTGGACCGCCGCCGAAGTGCGTGAAGGCATGAACAAGGCCTACAACGTCGACTTCGTTGGCGTCTCCCGCTTCCTCTACTCGGATGCCGGCGTCAAGTTCCTCAAGAACCAGACCTCCAGCTACTTCCCCTACTGGAGCATGAACACCTATGCGGTGCAGGCCCTGCGTTCGGCCATCGTGGCCGATGCCCGCGATGGGCAGATTTCCGCAGCTGGGATCATGAACGCCCTGCCGACGGACATGCGCCTGGCTGACTTCTGCAACACCTACACCGGTGCCCAGAACGTCTGTGCCGAGGGGCGTTGTCAGGGCGACGCCCAGTGCACCTCCCTGCTCTCCTGGTATGTGTTCCTGCCAGCCTGCCTCCAGGCCAACCAGATGGCCGATCCAGTGGCTGAGGTGCGCATCACTCCGGCTCCGGCCCAGCAGTACCAGCCCGATGCCATTCGCGGCCTCTGGTGAGCCAATCGCCTTTTCCTAGCTGCCCTTCTAACTGCCCCGGCCTGGCCGGGGCTTTTTTGATGCCAGTTTGGCTTTGGTGCCCGCTTTCCGCCGGGCGATCAGCAGGGTGTGCTCCAGCTTCTGGGGCAGGAATTGGCCAAGGCAGGCGCTGAATCCTTCCCGCAAAACTTGCAGCGCCTCGGCGCCCAGGGGGCTGCCGCGCAGGGCGGCTATCTGGTCTAGGTAGGCGCTGCCAGGGGCGAGCCAGCGCTCGAGCAGGGCGGCGGAGAGCTCCAGCTGGAGGGTTTCCTGCCAGCGCTGCCCATGCCCATCCCAGCCCCGGTCGTTCAGGGCGCGCTGGGCCGCTTGCCCACTGCCCTCAAGAAGCTCCAGCTGCTGCAGTTCCAGTACGACGAGTTCATCCAGCAGGGTTCCCAAGGGGCCCTGGGGGGAGCCCAGCAGGGCCAGCAGCCCTGCGGCGGGCCCCAGCTGGGGGCTGCTGAACAACAGCCGCCATTGGCCTGAGGGGGCCAGCCTGGCCCCAACCACCCCAATCCAGTGCTCCACCTGGGCGGCACTGAGGCCTTGCCAGGCTTGGCGAGCCACCACCCAGTCGAAACGATCGCCGCTTTGGGCTTCCAGTTGGGTCCCAAGCGCCTCCGGACAGGCCTGGGGCACCACCAGCAGCTGGGGCTTGCTAAGGCTGTCGAGAATCTGTAGCTGGGCCGCCAACCGCTCCCGGTCGCAATCTTGAGCCACGGTGATCACCACGCCGCCCTCAGGGGTGGCGGCCAGGGGGTCGAGGGCCCAGAGCAAGGAGCGGGCCTCAAGCACCAGCACCCTGTCGGTGCGCTGCCAGCTCACCCCTTCCCAGAATCGACTCCTCAGGCTGTCGAGCCTCTCCCCTTCAGCGGCGGCCTGGCGCTGCAGCCAGCGCTCCAACTGGGGATCATCGGGGCCGCTGCTCAGCACGTCGCCCTGGTCGGCGGCCAGTTCGGCCGCGGCGGCCAGTTGGGCGGCCCGCCGCTGTTGCAACCGCTCCCGCCTCTGGCCTTCCCAGCCCAGGTTGCCGGGTTGCCAGAACACCTCCCCCTGCAGCGCGTTGGGCAAGTAGTTCTGGGCGACCCAGTGCTCGGCGTAGGCATGGGGATAGCGATAACCCACCCCATCGCCAAAGGCCTGGCCATCGCGGTGGGCATCGCGCAGGTGGGATGGCACCTGTTGGCGGCTGGTTTCGCGCACGCTTTTGAGGGCATCAAAGAAGCCCAGCACGCTGTTGCTCTTCTCGGCCCCCGCCAGGTAGAGCGCCGCCTGGGCCAGGGGGTAGAGGCCCTCCGGCAGGCCCACCCTCTCAAACGCCGCCGCACAGGCTTCCACCACCACCACCGCCTGGGGATCGGCCAGGCCGATGTCTTCGCCGGCGGCGATCAGCATGCGGCGGAAGATAAAGCGGGGGTTTTCGCCGGCCTCCACCATGCGGGCCAGCCAGAAGAGGGCCGCATCCGGATCGGAGCCCCGCAGCGACTTGATGAAGGCACTGATCGTGTCGAAGTGGGCATCCCCCTGCTTGTCGTAGAGCACCGCCCGCTGCTGGATTGACTCCTCGGCGATGGTCAGGTCGATGACGATCCGGCCATCGGCCTGGGCCGGGGTTGTCTCCACCGCCAGCTCCAGGGCATTGAGCAGGCTGCGGGCATCGCCGCCGGCCACATCCACCAGGTGGTCGGCCGCCTCAGGGGTGACGACGATGGTGCGGTCGCCGTAGCCCACCTCCGGATCGCGCAGGGCCCGCCCCAGTAGCTGGTGCAGGTGGGGGGCTTCGAGGGGTTGCAGGCGAAATAGCCGGGAGCGGCTGACCAGGGCCTTGTTGACCTCGAAGTAGGGGTTTTCGGTGGTGGCGCCAATCAAGGTGAGCGTGCCGTTTTCCACCCAGGGCAGCAGGGCATCCTGCTGGGCGCTGTTGAAGCGGTGCACCTCATCGATGAACAGAGTGGTGCGCAGGCCGTGGCGGGCCAGGCGCTCCTTGGCCCCATCCACCTCAATTCGCAGATCCTTGACGCCGGCGAGCACGGCATTGAGGCTGCTGAAGTGGGCCCGGGTGCTGCCGGCGATGATCCGGGCCAGGGTGGTTTTGCCCACCCCCGGCGGGCCGTGCAGGATCAGGTTGCCGACCCGGTCGGCAGCGATTGCCCGGCGTAGCAGCCGGCCCGGCCCCAGGATTGCCTCCTGGCCCACAAAGTCGTCGAGGGTCCGCGGCCGCAAGCGATCGGCCAGGGGCGCCACCCTGGCCAGGGTGATCTCGCGTTGATGGCTGAACAGGTCGCTCAAAGGCGCTCCAGGGATGGGGGGCACTCCCGTCGGCAGCCATCATCGGCCCGCTGGCGATACGCTCCGCCGATGGGATCTATCTGCGCCATCGTCCGTTCTCTGCCCCTGGGGGCTGGCTTGGTGGCCGCCCTGTTGGTGGGGGGGTGCCGGCCCGAGGATGGGGCGGCAAAGCGGCTGCCCCAGGTCCAGAGTGAGCGGATTGGGACCGCTACCTTTCAGGCCAGTTTCGACACGCTGAGCACCCTTGAGGCTGCGGCCGAAGTCAACCTGGCGGCCCAGGCCGGCGGGCGGATCCAGCGGCTGCTGGTGCGTCAGGGTGACACTGTGCGGCCGGGCCAGTTGCTGCTGGTGCTCGACCAGGCCCAGCTGCGGGCGGAGGTGGCCAGCCTGCGCGCCCAGATGCAGACAAACCAGCTCAATTACCAGCGCTACCGGGAGCTGGCTCGCCAGGGGGCCGCCAGCGCGCTGCAAAGGGATGAGTTCCGCCAGGCTTACATCGCCGCCCGCGAAGCCCTGGTGGCCCGCGAAGCCGACCTGGCCTTCAAGGATCTCAGGGCTCCAATCGCCGGCACCGTGGCCGATCTGCGGGTCAAGCAGGGAGATGTGATTCAGCCAGCAGCGGTGCTTACCCGTCTAATCAGCAACGACCGCCTGCTGGCCCGCATTGATGTCCCCGCCGCCTATGCCAACCGGGTGAGGTTGGGGCAGCGGGTGCTGTTGCTCGATCCCGCCCGCTCCGAGCCGCTGGCCCAGGGGCAGGTGAGCTCAGTGGATCCAGGCGTGAGCGCCCCAACCCAGACCCTGCTCGTCAAGGCCGCCTTTGCCAATCCCCAGGGCCGCCTGCGCAACGGCCAGCGCAGTCGCACCCGCCTGGTGCTGGACCAGCGTGAGCAGCTGGCGGTGCCCTTTGCGGCGGTGACCCAGCTAGCGGGCCAGTCGTTTGTCTATGTGGTGGGCAGCCTGGCCCAGCTGGAACGGCAGCCGGGTAAGGCCCCCTTGGCCGAGTTGCGCAAACAGCCGCCCGGTTCCCTTTTCGCCCTGCAGACTCCGGTGCAACTGGGCGAGCTGCAGGGCACTCTCTACCCGGTACGGCGGGGTTTGCAGCCGGGTGATCGGGTGATCACGGCGGGCCTGCTCAACCTGCGCCACGGTGCACCGGTGCGGCTGGCGGCCAGCCCCGGCTCAAAAGGTTCCTGAATAGGGCACATTCCTGCTGGTCCGCTAATTTGCGGATTAATGCTCTTGCGTTGTGTTTCGCGCAGTCCCAGCGCTCTCGTTTGTGACCCTGCTACTTGTTGCCTGTGGCAGCAAGTAGCAGGCCAGGCAGCCCTTGGCAGTCCAGACCGAAACCATCGGTGAGGCCAGTTTTAGCCCCTCGATCCAGGTAATCAGTCAGCTCAGTTCCACCACCGACGTGGCCCTCAAGCCAGAGGTGGATGGACGGGTGGTCAAGATTCTGGTCACCCAGGGGCAGCGGGTCAAAGCAGGTCAGCCGATTCTGGTGCTCGACAACGTGCAGCAGTCGGCAGCCCTCGATGCCAGCAAGGCAGAAGCGCGCAAAGACATTGTCAATGCGGAGCGCTACATCTTTCTGAATGAGCAAGGTGCCGTGTCCACCAAGGACCGTGATTACTACGTCACCCAGGCGATTCAGAGACGCGACCAGGCGCGTGCCACGGCCGCTGATCTCGGCTACAAGTACGTCACGGCTCCGATCAGTGGTGAGATCGGTGACTTAGATACCGTCAAGATCGGCGATTACGTCAGAAAGGGGCAGGCGATCACCGGCATCGTTGATAACAGCGATCTCTGGACCTTGATGGATGTGCCGGCCACCCAGGCCTCCCGGGTGCAGATGGGCCAGTCTGTGGAGCTCAAGTCCCAGGGGAATCCGCCGGTGATCAGCACCGGCAAGGTGGTATTCATCTCGCCTTACTTCGGCATCAGCGGCAACCAGTCCTCACCGAACACGGTGCTGGTTAAGGCCTCTTTCCCCAACCTCACTGGCAAGCTCAAAACTGGCCAGTACGTGCGCAACCGGATCATCACTGGCAGCACCCGCCAGCTCTCGGTGCCGGTGCAGGCCGTGATGATGCAGGCCCAGCAGCCCTTCGTCTACCGCGTCTTCCGCCTCAACCAGGTGCTCGCCAAGATTCGGGCCTCCACCCAGATCCCCGAAGCCCAGAAGCAGAAGCTGGAGGCTCTGCCGCCGGAAACGCCGATCGTGGTGCAGATGCCGGTGAAACTCGGCACCCTGGAGGGCAACCGCTACCCACTGCTCTCGGGCCTGGCGGCCGGCGACCAGGTGGTGGTGAGCAACACGGCCCTGTTGCGCACCGGGATGCCAGTGAAGCTTGCGGGTGCCGGCCAGCCGGGTGTGAACTGAGGTCCACCCATGTCGCTATCAGACAAGTTCATCAAGCGGCCGGTTCTGACCACCGTTTGCAGCATTCTGATCGTGCTGATGGGCATCATCGCGATCCCAAGCCTGTCGATTGAGAACCTCCCCAACATCGCGCCACCCCTGATTCAGGTGACGGCCAACTACGGCGGGGCTAATTCCATAGTTACTGAACAGGCCGTCACCAATCCGATCGAGCAGCAGATCAACGGCGTGCCGGGTGCGGCTTATATCTCCTCCACCAGCTCGAACACCGGTCAGAGCATCATTCAGGTTTATTTCAACGAAGACACTGATATCAACATCGACCAGGTGAACGTGCAGAACCGCGTTTCCCTGGCAATGCCCCAGTTGCCTCAGCAGGTGTCGGCCACGGGGGTGTCGGTGATGCAGAGCACCCCCTCGATCCTGCTGGCCTATCAGGTCACCTCGAGCCAGGGGCAGTTTGATGCGCCTTATATCAATGGCCTCATTTATGAGCAGCTCTATTACCAGCTGGAACGGGTTCCCGGTGTCGCCCAGGTGAGCATGCTGGGGGGCAGCAATCCAGCTTTCTGGCTGTTCGTTGATCCCAACAAACTCACGGCCAACCAGCTGACGGCTGATCAGATCGTTAATGCGGTCAAGAGCCAGAACAGCGTCGCGATTGGCGGTCTCATTGGTGGCCCGCCCGCCGGAGGAAGCCAGCTGTTCGCCTACCCGATTTTGGTCGCCGACAACGGCAACCTGATTTCGGTGGAGCAGCTCAACGATCTGATCGTGGGCAAGTCACCCCAGGGCAACCTGCTGCGGCTCCGGGATGTGGGCCAGGCCACCTATGGCTTCAACACCTTTGCCCAGCAGGCCGTCAGCGTTGAGGGCTACCCGGCTATCACCGTGGCGGTGTTCCAGACCCCCGAGAGCAACGCGCTGGATGTGTCGGAAGCGGTGGTGGCGGTGATGGACCAGTTCTCCCAGACCGTGCCTGCGGGTATCACCGTCAAGCAGATCTACAACATCGGCCAGTTCATTGAGTCGGCCGTGAGTGGCGTGACCGATGCCCTGGGCCTGGCGATTGTGCTCGTGCTGGTGATCCTGTTTCTGTTCCTGCAGAACTGGCGCGCCACGGTGGTTCCCAGCCTGGCGATTCCGATTTCGCTGATCGGCACCTTCGCCTTCATCAAGGCTTTTGGGTTCTCGATCAACCAGCTCACCCTGCTCGGGTTGGTGCTCGCCACCGGCCTGGTGGTGGATGACGCCATCGTGGTGATCGAGGCCGTCTCCAAGAACCTCGAGAGCGGCATGAGCCCCCGCAAGGCTGCGATGGAGTGCATGGGCACCCTGATCGGTGCGTTGATCGCCACCTCGTTGGTGTTGATGGCTGTGTTTGTGCCGGTGGCCTTCTATCCCGGCGGCATCGGCATCATCTACAAGCAATTCGCTCTCACGATCGCCTTTTCGATCGCCATCTCCACCTTCAACGCCCTCACCTTCTCGCCGATGATGTCGGCTCTGATCCTGAAGGCGGAGCAGCCTCCGAAGCCGAAGGGATGGGGTTGGACGATCGGTGGTGTGGTGGTGGGTTTGGCCTTCGGTCGCTTCAGCGCCGCATCCTTTGGTGTCGGCGCCTACGTGTTCGGCGTGGTGCTGTTCGGTATCGCCGGCAGCCGGCTGGCCTTGATTTTTGATCGCTTCAACCAGTTTTTTGCCTGGCTCCAGGCCAGTTATGCCCGGCTTTTGCAGGTTCTGATCCGCAAGCGCAAATTTGTGCTGGCTGGTCTGGCCGGGGGCATTGTGCTGACCGTGCTTGCCTTTTCAGCCCTGCCTTCGGCGTTTATTCCGGAGGAAGACCAGGGCTACGGAGTGGGGATCTTCCAGCTGCAGAATGGCGCCTCCCTCAGTCTCACCCAGCAGACCGGTCTGGAGATCGCCAAGGTGCTCAAGGAGGAGCCAGACATCACGGCTGCTTCGGTGGTGAGCGGCTACGGCTTCAACGGATCCAGCCCTGACCAGGGTGTGTTCTTCTTTGGCCTGAAGCCCCTGGAGGAGCGCAGCGGAGCCGATCAGAAAGCCCCAGCCATCGTTGCTCGGCTCAACGCCAAGCTCTCCAAGATCAGCAGTGGCCTGGTGGTTGCAGCCCAGCCCCCGGCGATTCCAGGCTTCTCGGCCCAGGGTGGCTTCTACTTCCAGTTCAACGACCTCAGCAACGGTGCCTACAGCTTCAACCAGCTTGATGCTCTGGCCCAGCAGCTGGTGGCCGCGGGTACCGCTTCCGATCAGTTTTCCAGTCTCTACACCCAGTGCATTCCCAGCGCGCCGGCCTTTGGTCTGACGTTCGATCGCTCGATCATGGGTACCCTCAATGTCGACTTCCAGCAGGCCATGCAGACGATCGCCGTGCTCGCTGGCGGCAACTATTCCGGACTCACCTATGAGAACGGCCAGGTGCGCAACATTTATGTTCAGTCCGAAGCGTCGGGACGCAGCACCCTGGAGGATGTGCTCAGTTACTACGTGCGCAACCGCGACAACAAGCTGGTGCAGGTGAGCGAGTTTGCCTCGTCTGAACTCACCAGCGCCCCGCCGGTGATCAGTCACTACAACCTTTACCGAACTATTTTGATTCAAGGTGCTGAGGCAATTGGCAAGAGCTCGGGCCAGGCCCTGACTGCCATTCAGCAGATCTTCCAGAAACTGGAATTCAACAACATTGGCTATGCCTTGACGGGCCTGGCTTCGTTGCAGCTCTCAGCCGGTAATGCCAGCATTTTGGTGTTCGGCCTGGGCATCCTGATCGTCTATCTGGTGCTGTCGGCCCAGTACGAGAGCTACGTCACCCCGGTGATCATTCTGATGACGGTGCCGTTGGCCATGCTCGGCGCCCTGGTGTTTTTGGCATTGCGCTCTATTGACCTCAACATCTATGCCCAGGTGGGTCTGGTGACCCTGATCGGCCTGGCGGCCAAGAACGGCATCCTGATTGTGGAGGTGGCAGAACAGCATCTGGAGGAGGGCATGGGCGTTGTCGAGGCAGCCATGGCCGCCGCCGAATCCCGCATGCGGCCGATCCTGATGACCGCAATCGCCTCGCTAGCTGGCTTCCTGCCCTTGGTGGTGGCCACCACCGCCGGTGCCAACAGCCAGCAGTCGCTGGGCACGGTGATCTTCGGCGGTCTGCTGGTGGCCACGGTGCTGTCGCTGGGAGTGGTGCCTCCCTTCTATGTGCTGATCAAGCAGCTGGAGGCGCGTTGGTTCGGCGAGGGCGGTAGCGGTGATTCCAGAACGGTTTCTGCTCCCACCATCTCCGGACACGATTGATGGCTGCTGAGTCTCTCCAGCCAAAGCCCAGGGGGTTTGGGCTGATGACAAGGATTGTCTATGTCCATCAGGCCATTTGTTTAACCTTCTTTGTGGCAGGGTTGCGGCTGTATTCAGTCCGTGGCATTGAGGGCCTTGTGCTCCACCGCCTGCTAGGCATAGTGATTTCGCTTGCCGTATTGCTCGCCATGTTTGGTGTTACAAGCGGGAAGTCGCTGAAGGCTCTTTCCTGGCTATGGGTGGTTTTGTGGATTGGGGTTTTCAAGATCTTGATGGTTCAACTCTGGCTGCTTAGCCAAGGCGAAATTGACGTGGCTTCCTACGTCCGCGCGATGTTGCTCAATGAGCTGGTCGCAATTCCTCTTGCTGTGTACTGGTCTAGGCCTGTTCATTGTCGTTATCTCTCTTCCATCGGTCGCGCGACTGGTCCCAGCGGGGCAAATGGATGATGGCTTGAGATTGGGGGGGGGCAATCTGGCTTTGCCCCTTCAGTTTGTACGCTAAAGATCATCATCCTCTGGACGAGGAATATCAGTTGGGCGGCGCTCCACCCGGCCATCAAGACCCCGTTCAAGGCTTCTCCCACGCTTAATAATTGCCAGCGTTTGGCCAGGGTGACGTCTCCATAGCCAACTGTTGTGAATGTAATGCCCGAGAAATACAAACTTTCTTCTAGGCTTTGAATCGCGCCGACGTGGCGGTAGACCCAGGCCCATAGAAGGATCTCTAGGAATAATGTGCCTGCTGTAATGAGTGCTCCAATGGCAATCAGCAAGTGGCAGCGAATGCTGCTTGTTGAGCGCCAATTGCTGAGACGTTTTGAGTGCACAAAGTCGGACTGTATGGACGTCACCAATGTATGGATGATCGTTGTGGCCATGAACATTCCCAGCACGATGCCAGGGAGGCTGCCGATCTCAGGGCAGCGCGAGAGCTGGGGTGTCGTTGGATAGCTGCTTAAGAGGATCCCGGCCGCTGCTCCTCCGGCCAGTAGCAGCCATCTCGCTTGTTTCCAGCTCATTTGACAGGCCAATCCTCGAAGTCATGTGTCATGAAGGCATCATCCAATAGGTAGGGACAGCCACGCACGGTGTTGGCGCGGATGTGGCCGTTATGCCCGCTCCAGCGCCAGGGCTCTATGGCCCGGGCTGTCTGCAGATCGGGTCGGTCGGCCAGGCACATGGGGATGAACTCGGTTGCGTAGCTGAAGGCCGGATCGCGGATTGATTGGTTGAGCACGAGACTGCCTTCCTCGCCTGAAATCGAGCGGTGGTAGTTGTGCCCACTGGAATTTTTAGCGCCCCTATGGCCCGTTCTAGATCGATCACGTGATCGGGCGCTGAGATGGCGGGTTCGTGGTGCACCACCACATCGGTATCGTTGCTGTGCGGCGGCGCCTCCGCCTGCAGGCCGGATCAACCGAATAGCCAGCCATTGAGCAGCGGGATCGTCACGAACGACGCGGCGGTGTTGATCAGGATGCAGACCGCCAGACGCTCCACATCCAGACCGACCCGATCGGCGATCACGAAGGTGAGCAGCTGGGTGGGCATGGCCCCCTCCAGCACCACGGCCTGTAGGTATGGCTGCTGCAGGCCGATCCAGCTGGCTGCGGCAAGCACCACCAGCGGTGACACCAGTAACTTGATGGCACTGGCCAGCAGCAGCGGCAATGGTTGGTGGATGCGTCGGTAGCGCAGCCCCATGCCGAGCGACAGCATCATCAACCCGGTGACGGTGTTACCGAGAATCCGCGTGGCTTCCATCAGAAAGCCCGGCACCGGCACGCCACTGGCGGTCCAGGACAGGGCCAGAACGATGGCCCAGAGCGCCGGCATCGTGGCCACGGCCCGGAAGGCCTGCCGCAGCACCCCGCTGCGCGGCTTGCCGCTGAAGCTCTCGCCCAGTGCCACTCCCACGCTGAGATTGAGGGGTGTGGTGGTCACCTCGCTGAGGATGGCCACCTTCGCGACCTGCAGGGAGAGCGAAGGGAATAGCCCCTGCAGCACCGCCAGCCCCAGGTAGGTGACATTGCCGAAGGCGCTGGCGAGAATCAGGGCTCCCTTTTCTTCGGAACGCAGCCCCAGGGGGTGAAAGAGCAGCACCGCTAGAGCCAGGCAGCACGCCACGCTGATCCCCCTTACCAGCGGGATCTGAACCATTTCGACTCCGGTCGGCACGCTGCAGATCACCCGAAACACCAGGGCCGGCAGAAACACGTTCAGCACCAGCATGCCGATGGTTCTGAGTGCGGCCTCCACATCGAGATCGGGGAACAGGTAACGCAGCAGGCTGCCGACCAGCGCAATCAGTCCGAGGGCCAGCAGAACCTCAGTCATGCGGGGCGCTCATGCAGGTTGCTGCTGAGGGCTGCTGATCAGATGCAGTCACCTCTTAGTCACACGACGCCAAGCAGAAATGACCTTAGGCGCAGCTTTCGGCAATTCGTCGGCGAGGCCTTCCCCCGGCGGATGGGCCATCGCTGCTACTGCTGGCTCAGCCCCAGGGATTGATCAATGCCAAGCCGATCTCGGCGAAGTCGTGGACGTCTCGTGAGCAAGAGGCGCCCCATTGGCCAGCGCCGTGGCCGCGATCACCGCATCGGCCGTCGCCATAGGCCGCGCCAGCCGTTCGCGTTGCCACAGCAGTTCGGCATACCAGTGGGCGGCTTCGCTGCTGAAGGACCAGATCCGGCCACTGAACAGCTCGGACACCAGCCCCTCCCAGCTCTGCCGGAGTTGCACCTGGCGCTGTCCAGCCGGTATCGGGCCAGGCCGTGCAGGATTTCGGCCTCGTTCATGGCTGTGATCGCCACCTCCTCGGGATCAAGGCCATCGGCCCAAGCCAGCACCCCTGGATCGGGCTTGGGCCGCATCAGCTCCGAGATCACATTGGTATCGGGCAGGATCACCGCGAGCCCTTCCGGCTGAACTCAGCTGGACAGGGCTGGGATGAACGGTCAGGCAGGTCCAGCTCCACGCCGCCGAGCTGGGCGAAGTGGGCCTGGATACAGCTGCCCAGCCCCGTGCCGTTTCCGGCCGGCTGTCTGGCTTCGATGGCGGAGCGGAGGATTCTGCGCGCTTCCTCCTCCATGGAGCGCCCCTGCCGGGCGGCCTGGATGCGGAGCTGAGCCTTGGTGTGTTCGTCGAGGTTGCGGATCGTGAGGGCGGCCATCGCTGGTGCCCGCTTGCGTTGAAAGCATTGCTATCAACGCTAAGCCCTCAGGGTGCCACCCGCACCTCCGAGCCAGAGAGCGCCGTGGGCTGGGTGCCCGGCGCCGCCATGATCGTGTACACGAAGCGGCTGCCGTCCGGGCTGACGAAGCTGGTGGCCTTCTGGCCGTCCGGGTAGGTGGCCGTGCCGATGCAGTCGGCGCTGACCCGGTAGGTGGCCTTCTCCACCCCACCGGAGCCATCGGAGCCCTGGTAGCTCAGCACAATGCCGCCCCGGCCGTCGTAGACCTCGCGGCCGCTCTCGGCATAGGGCTTGCCGTTGAGCACGCCACTTTCGTTGTAGAGGTAGGTGCCTTTGAGGGTGGCGTTGCTGCAGGTGAGCGGGTTTGCCGATGCGGCACTGCCGGCGGCCAGGGCCAGCAGGATCAGGGGGAGCCGGGCGATCCGGCCGGGATGGGGCAGTCGGGAGGTCATGGGATCAGGGCAGCATTCCAGGGATAGCCAGCCTGTGCGGTACGGGCAGCCCCATCGATTCAGCTGCACGGAATCAGGCAGAGATGGTGGGCCTCGGCGCTGGGCACCACTTCAAGAGTGATGCGCTGATCGAAGCTGGCGAAGCGGCCGCCCTGGCTGGCGGCCAGGGCCAGCAGGTAGGCATCGGTGATCTGGCGCGGGCCCAGCAGCCGCTCCCAGCGGATCAATCCCTCCTGCAGCAGGCTGATCGGCTCCGGCCAGAACATATGGCTGGAGTGGCTGCAGGCCTCCGCCAGGCGTGCGGCCACCAGGGCCGCCGGTTGCGCATTGGGGTAAGCCGGTTGGGCAATGATCCGCACCACGCCGTTTTCGGTGATCGGGCAGGTGGCCCAGCCTTGCTCGAGCTGCCCCTCCAGCCAGCGGGTGGCGGGCCGATGCAGCAGATGGCCCTGATCCAGCAGGGCGATCAGCACGTTGATGTCGAGCAGGGCCCGGCCCATCAGAGGCCGGCCTCATCCCGCAGCTGATCGATCTGCTCATTGGTCACCACCACCCCAGCCCGGGCCTGGAAGGGGCGAAATCCAGCCGCGCTGGGTGGTGCCTCGGCCGCAGCCTGGCCCGTGGAGGGTGCGCCGCTGAGCGCAGCTCGCAACAGGCGCGACACCACCTGGCCCGCCGTGGTGCCCTGGCGGCGTGCCAGCTCCCGGGCGGCGGCCAGCACATCGTCTTCGATGTCGAGCGTGGTGCGCATAGCAGACAGGTTACATCACTGCATCAGCGCATCACTGCGTCCTGGCGGCGAGTGGTTTGCTCGGCCCGGCCAGTCCTGCCCCGGAGCGAGGATTAGGCCGCTGCTGCCGCAGACCCAGGTGCTGAGCCCTTTGCTGATCGCCCTGCCCCTCCCCCACGCCCATCTGGAGGGCACGCTGCTGCCGCGCGGGTTTTTTCTGGGGCTGGGGCTGATCTACCTGGCGGCCCTGGCCGTGGATCGCCTGGCGGCGGCCTGGCGGTTGCCGGGGGCGGCCGCCGTGCTGCTGCTGGGCATGGCGATTCCCACCGCCTGGTTGACCCAGGCCCAGCCCCTCGGCCCGCTGCAGGTGGAAACCCTGCACCGGGTGAGCCTGGCGCTGCTGATTTTCTACGCCGGTCTCAAGACCGACCTGCGCCGCATCCGCGGTATGACCGCGGCTGGGCTGCGGCTGGGCTTTGGCGGCGTGTTGATCACCGTGGCGATCACGGCTCTGGCTTTGTTGTTACTGGCGCCTCTGCTGGCGGGTGGCTTGCCACCGGTCGCCGCTGTGCTGGCGGTGTGCTGTCTGGGGGCCACCGACAGCGGCTCCATCGAGGACCTGCTGGGGGCGCTGGGCCATTCCATCCGCGGCCGCCTGAGCCATCTGCTGCAGTTCGAGGTGGCGGTGAGCACGGTGGTCACCTTGCTGGTCTTCGGGTTGGTGGCCGGTCTGCTGCAGGCCCAGCCCCATGGCGACCATCAGGCCCTGCATGGGCTGTTGGCCAGTCGCCTGCCAGAGCACCTGGGAGCTTTGGGGTTGCATCTTCTGGCCGGCCTGCTGGCCGGGCTGGTCGTGGGCGCCGTGGCGCCGCGCCTGATCGATGCCCTGGTGCGCTCTCAGCCCATGCTGCTGCTGGTGTCGGTGGCGCTGGCCTTTGTGGCCTTCGGCTTCGGCCAGCTGCTGGGGGGTGGCGGGCTGCTGGCGGTGTTCGTGGCCGGGGTGTTGCTCTCCAATGGCCGCTACCGGATCGGTCGCTTTGAGCAGCAGGCCCTGGGCCGGGTGATGCATCCGCTGAACACCGCCGCTGAAATCACGGTGCTGCTTTTGCTCGGCCTGCTGGTGCAGCCCGCGGCGTTGCTCATGGTGTTGCCGTTGGGGCTGGCGTTGGCGATCGTGGTGCCGCTGGCGAGGTTCTTGGCGGTGTCGCTGCTGCTGCCGTCCGGCCGCTTCCCCTGGAGGGATCGCTTGGTCGTTGCCGGTTGCGGGCTGAGGGCGGCAGTGCCCTTGGCCTTAGCGGTGTCAATGACTGAGGAGCTGCCGCACCTGCGCGGCGTCGCCCCGGAGCTGGCGGAGCCGCTGGGGGCGCAGCTGTTGGCGTTGCTGTTCGTGGTGGTGCTGGCAGATCTGGTGCTGCAGCCGCTGTTGATGCGCCAGCTGCTGCCGTTCAAGCCCGAGACATCTCCCCCCTGAACGGGGAAAGTTTCACCAGCTCCGTGATGCCCAGCTGTTTCCGCCAGTCGGCCAGAGGCCGATCCCAGCCCTCCTCCCAGCGCTGGGCCAGCAGCGGTGCGCAGACGCGGCCCAGCTCCAGGCCGTAGGCCGCCGCCTGCCCCACGTTCACCTCACCGGCGGCCGGACCTTCCAGGCAACGGTGCAGCAGATCGGCCCCCAGCAGCATGGCGCTACCGGGCCAGCGCAGCTGCATCACGTTGACGGCGCTCATCGCCGCTTCCCCGGCCGCCGTGGGCGGGCAGCCGCACACCACATGCCAGAGGTCGTGGGTGCGGCGCACCCGTTGGTGCAGCCAGGTGTCGTCGCCATCGCTGCCGGCCTGCAGCACCGGATCGGGCAGCGGCTGGCTGCCGGCACCGGCGAACCAGCTGGCGTAGGCATGGCCGAGGCTCTCCGCAGGCAGCCCCAGCAGCTCCGTCTGGCTGGGCCAGCGCCCCCAGTAGCGCTCGCGGATCAGCGGTGCGATCGCCGGGTTGCGGCGCAGGGCGGCGCGGGCGGCCTCCGCCACCGGCGTGGCATAGCTGCGGGTGAGCAGATCGAAGCCATGGCCCAGGTCGTCGGGGTTCGCCGCCAGGGCCGAGAGATCGGTGGCGAGGTGCAGCAGCTGGCGGCGTATGGAGGATCGCATGGCAGGGGAGGCAGCGGAAGGTAATGCTCTCCGAGACGAGTGGCTGGGGCGCCGAAAAGGGGCGAAAGAGCATTTCAATCCAGGCGATGGCTGGTGGCCAAAGTGGGCTCGACTCCTATTGGCACTGACCACCTTGCCCCTTAGTCAGCCCGACCATCCCTATCCCCATTGGGAGTTCAGCGATCCCACCAGCGGAGACCTGCTGCGGGTTGTGCCCGAGCGCGGCGGCCTGATCGGCAGCTGATTCACCAGCCACAGCGGGGGCATTACCGCCGCCTCGGACTGCACGATCGAGACCTACGCCGAGCAGGCGCCCTACTGAGTCACTACCCAACCTGGGGCCCCCCAGGCGTGAAACGCCGCTGGCCTAAGCAGGTGGGTGCTATCGGCTTCCCATTGCCGCGTGCGCTGCAGTTGGTTGAACACTGAGCTCTCCTGGGCTCGCTGAGCGCCGCTCTCATCTCCCAAGCGGTCACGATCCTCCACCGGAGCTGCTGGGTGCGACGGGTTGCCGTGGGTCATGGCGGACTCCAGAGCGGAGTCAGCCACGATGACCCCAGATGGGGCTGGAGCGATCCCCCCGGATGGGGACGATTGCTCCAGCCCAACCTCCTCAGCCCCGCCAGGTGGGCAGGCCGCCGCTGACCAGGGTGCCGCGATGACGCCAGAGCGCCTCGGGGGTCACAACGATGCAGTGCTCAGCGGCCAGCTTGACCGCAGCCCCTGTGGAGGCGGTGGCGCCCAGAGCCTGGGCAAACGCGGCATCGCGCTTCAGCAACTCCTTGAGCTGGTGCAGGGCTGCAGCAGAAGAATTTTCGGCCTGGGAGGCCGGCAGATCAATTGTGGACATGGAAACCCCTTCTCGGAGTGATACGAGCCTAGGAACGGCGGCCTTGATCGGGCTCAGTTGTATTCACCTGGAATGTTCTGCATCTGCCGGAGGAAAGCCTTCAGCTAATCGAGGCACAGGGCTGGCGATCGAGGCTGGCGGTGCTCAGGCCCGTCACCTCTTGGTCGACCTGGGCAAGACGCTCCAGCACCAGGAGCAGATCCACAGAAGTGAGTTCGCCGTCAGCGCTCCATTTCAGGCAGGTGCGACCCAGGCAATCGTTGAAGTCCATTATGACGGACCTCCGTTTTTCATTGATCTCAGTCTCTTCCTTCTGGACCATCGGCGATGCCCCCAAACGGGGGCAATCACCGCCCTGGGTTGATGTTCAGAACCAGGCCAGCTGGGCCCCTTCCCGGCTGTTCACCCGCGCCTCGGGAGTACGGCGCTGGAACTCCATCCGGATCGCGCGTTCCTGTTCGCCATCGGCGGCGACGGCGCGGATCGGATAGAGCTGCTGCCCATCGCGGAAGGGCACCTGCACCCGGAAGGTGCCATCGGCCTCAAGGGGGATCTGCTCCTCGCAGATGAAAAGGCTGGCGCTCGGTTCGGTGGCGCCGTACACGATCAGCTCGGCATCGGCCACCAGCCAGAAGGAGCGCTGGCGTAGCAGGCCGCTGCCCGATTCGCTGCGGCCGCTGGCCCACACACCAGCGCCCGAGGCGTGGAGCAGATCGCCCTGATCCTGGAGGAAGTCGTGCTCATGCAGCACCTCCGAACCGATGCGGCGACTGCGGGCACTGCCGGCACTGGCCAGCTGATACAGCCTTTCGTGCTCCACCCCGCCACTGCCGCCCACGGGCTGGCTGGCCACTCCGATCGGCCCCTCCAGCGAGAACGGCACAAAGAGATCCGCCACCACGGCACTGGGACCCTCGGCCGGCACCCGCGCCACTGACGACACCGCCAGCGGCAGCCAGCCGCCGCCGCCGAGGCGGTAGCCGAGCTCGACGCGGTAGTCCCGATCGCTGAGCGGTACCGGCAGGTACCACTCTGTGGCCTGGGCCGGCACCACCAGCTCCTGCAGGGCGTGGGGGTGGCTGGCACCCAGGGGCAGGCCGGTGACATCGGCCACCCGCAGAGCCAGTTGTTGGGCTCCGGCGGCGGCGGCACGCTCGCGGTCGGTGGTGCTGATCGACCAGAACACGTAGGCCCACTGGGGGTCGCGGGGCAGGAAGGTCACCTGGCTCGGGGCCTTTGAGACAGACACCGCGCTGCTTGCCTCAGCGGGATCGGCCTGGGCAAGTGCCTCCACCAGTTCCTCCTTGGCGAGGCGGGTGTACCTCCGAACGCCGAGGCCGCGGGCCAGCTCACGCAGCTGGGCCACCGTCTTGGTGAAAAGGGAAGGATTGGAGGACGGAGAGGCCATGACGCCGTTGCTTTACATTCCTTAAGAATCGCAGGATTGCCTCTGTCAGGGCCCGCTCTGTCAGCAGATGGGGATCTCGCCGGGATCGCTCCAGCTCCCGTTAGGACTGGTCAATTCGTTACGGCAGCAGGCATTTTGGGGCCTCTGGTGCCGCGAGGGCTGGCCTCCCTGCCAGACGTCTTGACCAGGAAAGCATGACAATTAGTCAGTGGACGCAAACAAAGCAAGCAGCTGCACGCGGCCGCTGGCATCAGATCTGTGAAGGCTTGTAAGGGCGGCCTTCGATCCAGGCTCGCCCAGCTTTGGATGGGCAAGCACCCTTCCCGGAGATGGGATGGCTAGCGATGGTTTGAGCCTTGGGGAACTGGAAGCCCAGTACCCCCTCTATTGCAAGGCGATGCGCATCCTGGTGCGAGATGGCGTCACGATCAACAAGGCCCGCCGCACGGTCTGCTGGCAGAAGTTGGAGATCCTCAACCACTGCCTGCCCCGCCAGTACCGCGAGCCCGAGCAGCTCTATCTGCACCTCAAACGCGATCAGCTCACTGCCGCCGGCAGCCGCTGAAACTGATAGCCCAGGCCGCGGGGGGTGCACCCAGGCGGAACCAGCGGAACCTTGAACTCCCCGGACCGCAGTCCTGGCCAAATGCCCCACAGAGCAGGTCGGTTCCAGCGTTCAGAAGCGGCGCCCACGGGCCGTGAGCCGATAAAGATCGCGGCGGCGCTGCTGGCTGGTGGGGATTGCCCGGCGGGCCAGGGCCAGCTGTTCCAGATCCAGCTGGGCATGCAGCACCTGTTCCCCGCTGCCCGCCTCGGCAACCACCGTTCCCCAGGGATCCACCACCAGGGAATGGCCGTAGCTGGGATAGCCCTCGCCGTCCTCGGGCCTGGCGCTGGAGCAGGCCAGCACGAAGCACTGGGTGTCCACGGCGCGGGCGCGCATCAGCAGGTGCCAGTGGCGCGGGCCCGTGGTGGTGTTGAAGGCGGCGGGGCAGGCGATCACGGCGACGCCCAGCTGCTGCTGCATCAGCAGGGCCAGCTCCGGAAAGCGGATGTCGTAACAGATCAGCAGTCCGAGTCCCGGCGGTTCCGCCAGGCCGGTGGCCAGCGGGTCGCCGGCCCCGTCCAGCACCGTCAGCCGGTCGCCGCCCGTGAGGCTGTCGGATTCGCGGAAGCGGATGCCGCCGGGCACATCCACATCGAACAGATGCAGCTTGCGGTGCTTGGCCAGCAGGCGGCCGTCGGCACCGCGCTCGGGGATCGAGCCGGCGATCACGCTCACGCCATGGCGCCGCGCCAACTGCGCCACCATCGCCAGCGACGCGGACGGGCCCTCCAGCAGCAGGCTGCCGGGCTCCGGCACCGGCTCGGCGTAGTCCGCGAAGCGGGCAGCCGCATAGGGGGCATTCCAGATCTCCGGCAGCATCAGCAGCTTCGGGTTGGGGGTTCCGGCCGGAGGTTGCAGCGCCTGCTTCAGCCAGGCTTCGGCGGCGTGCCGGTTGGTGGCGGGGTCCGCCCCGGGCTGCAGCTGCACCAGGGCCACCGGCAGCAAGGTGCCGGGCGATGGTTGTCCCACGGCCATGCACGCCTCCGGTGCTTTTGCCTCCAGCATCGTCGCCCAGCCGTCGCCGTGAGGCCCAGGTTGACCGGCACGTCAAGGCCGAAACGCCCCCAGATCACTGCGGCGGGTTCGAGTGCTCTGGCGAGCAAGCTCAGATGCAGGGGTGACGTTGGGCGCAGCAGATGCGACACCACCTGACCAGCCGAGGCGCCCTGCTGCCGCGCCAGCATCCTTCGGGGGGATGTTGAAGGTGTCGCACACCCGATTCAGCCACTGCTCAATCTCGGCCTGGATTTCGCTGCGGCCATCGCCGTGTAACTGATCACTCCCGGGGGTGGTGCAGCGTCACCGGTTCGGGGTTATCGATGTCGTAGTCGAGCAGATCGGCCGGCAGGCCCACCTGCGACTCTCGCGGGTGCACGCTGAAATCCTCAATCCGCTTGAACAGCGGCAATAGCACCCGCGCCAGGGCGTTGGGGGCGCCATAGAAGAAGGAGTGGTGCCCGAGCAGGAATTCGGTGGTGCCCGCGCCCGCCGCCTGCTGCTGCCTGTGCAGAAAGGCGCGCAGCTGTTGCCGCTCATCAGGGCTGAGCTGCGGATGGGCGATCACGGCGAAGTCGCGGCCGGTCGCCACCAGGCCGGCGCGGCGCCAGTCGAGGCTGGAGAGGGCGGTGGTCAGGACCTGGCGTTCGGGCGCGAAGTCAACGCAGGTGAGTTGCTGCTCCTCGATCGCCATCACCTGCTCCACGTCGCGGCGCTGCAGCAGCTTCCATTTGTGGCGGGCGTCGTCGTGGACGACGATCGCTGCCAGCCGCACCCGCGCGTAGCTCTGCAGCAGGGCGCGGTTGGCGGCGCTGCGGGCCACGAAGGTGAACAGGAACTGGGAGCCGGTGCCGATGTAGTCGTCGAGGATTACTAGGGCCCGGCGTTGATTGGGCGCAGGCGGATTGGCCTGCAGGCCTTCGATGTTGTGAAAGCAGGTCACCGGCAGGCGATTGGCCTTGCGATAGAGATAGGAGATCAGATCGCCGCTCTTGCACACGAAGGCGCGCGTGAAGTCGATGTTGCTGCAGCGATCCACATCGAAGCCGTCCTCGGCCAGATCGACGCAAAGGCGTTCGTGCAGCAGCCGGCACTCGCGGATCAGCCGCGCCCAGCCGTGCATCTGCATGCACTCCAGCAGCCGCAGGGCGATCGGCTGATCGCCGGCGTCGAACTGCTCGATCCAGCGGTCGAGGGAGGGGCGGGTGATCTCGGCTTCGTTCCAGGCCTCGGCCAGGCCATCTAGACGGTGGGCGAGGGGGTTGCGCATCAGCTGTCTGCAACCCCTTTAGTCTGATGGCCCCAGTGGCTGAAGATATCTAGCTCGAGGGAAGAGCCAGAGGCCTGGGTCGCCATGGGTTACCGCAGCATCTAGACCACGCCAAGGGACGCAGCCAGCTTGGCGAGTCAAGCTGCTTGAGCTGATTGTTCGCTGCGACTAGGTTTGATCCCTCCATCTGCGCTTATTCAGTTTGGTTGATGCGAAGGGTCCCCAGGAGATGGCATACAAAGGTTCGCCGCGACCGTATTTGATCGCTCTGGTGGCGGCGGTGATTCTCAACCTGGGGCTGCGGCTGCGCATCCTCGAGCATGTGCTGCGTGCCCATCAGAGTGCTCCTTGGCTAATTGGTGTAATTCAGCGCGGTTTGTTGTTGGTGTTTGCGGCATTGCTGGTGGCATTCTGGTGGCTGCTGCTGGTGCGCGTGCTCCCAGAATTCCGCCGGGGACTGGCGCCGAGCCGATGGCAACTGGCATCCCTGGTGTGGCTTGCCTCCGGCATGGCCGCGACCAATCTGCTCTCCGAGAATATCGCTATCTACAGGCTGAATCTGTCCTCCTACACGTTGCTGATGGATGCCTTGATGCTCTATCTCGGCATCAGCCTGATCTTCCTGTTCTGGTATTGGTTTATCGATAAACCTCCCCGGCGCCAGGGCATTTTATGGGAGCAGTCGGGGCCAGCCGCGTTGACCACCCCCTACGGCATCGTGTTTCCAGAAGAAACACTGGAGCGCGATGTGTTGCTGACGGATCGTTGGCAGCCTGAGTTCATGGATTATGCCTACTTCACAATTCTATGCAGCAACTGCTTTGGCCCGCCGGAGGGCCACCTGCTAGTGGGTCGACAGATCAAGGTGCTGCACAGTTTGCACAGCCTCGCCATGATCACCGTATTCATTGTGATTCTGGCTAGGGCGATTAACACCCTAAATTGAGCTTCCCTATGGCGCCCGTTTGAGTAGGGCTCCTTCTACGAGCGGATACCTTTGCTTGACCCAGCTGATTGCCGTCCCTAGGTTGGGCTGGTTTTGAAACCCATCGTGCGCCATTCAGTGCAGCCCAGGCCTTCTGCTTCCCTGGGGCCGATGCTGGCGTTTCCGGCGCTTTTGGCCACCCTTGTCGGCTGCGTCAAGCCACCACCGCCGCCACCACAGTCCACCTTTTCTCTGACCAGTCCGGCTCCCCAGGCCTTCACCGATCAGGCCACCTACCAGAGC
Source organism: Synechococcus sp. CBW1108 (assembly GCF_015840335.1). Classification (NCBI taxonomy): domain Bacteria; kingdom Bacillati; phylum Cyanobacteriota; class Cyanophyceae; order Synechococcales; family Synechococcaceae; genus Synechococcus; species Synechococcus sp. CBW1108. The sequence continues at coordinate 877,856 of NZ_CP060395.1, read as the reverse complement.
ACCCTTGAATCGATAGCCAACGTGCCCCTGGCCGCTGAGATCGATGGCCGCATTGTGGCGATGTCGATGCGCGAGGGCCAGATGGTGCGGCCGGGGGAGCTGCTGTTCCGGCTCGATCAGATTCAGCAGCAGGCCAGTCTGGCTGCCGATGCGGCGGAGGCCCGTAAGGATCGTTTCAATGCCGAGCGCTACATCTTCCTCAATGAGCAGGGCGCCGTCTCAACCAAGCAACGCGATGCCTATGTCACCCAAGCCATCTCCAGTGATGAGAAAGTGAGGGCGAGCTCAGCCACGCTGGCCTACAAGGATGTGAAGGCACCTATCGCCGGCATGGTGGGTGACATTCAGCACAAGCTGGGGGCGGTGGTGCGCCAGGGCGAAACCATCACCAACATTGTCGACAATCGCAGCCTCTGGGTGAGGTTGGATGTGCCCGGCGAGCTGGCCTATCGCGTACGGCTCGGCATGCCGGTGGAGCTGCAGGCGCCCGACAAGCCGGCGCTGAAGGCGATCGGCAAGGTGACATTTATCGCCCCGTCGCTCGATCGGCGTACCCAGACGCTGCTGGTGAAGGCCACCTTCGAGAATTCCGATGGCGCCCTGCGCGATCAGCAGCGCGTGCAGGCCAGCCTGCGATTCGGCCGTGAGCAGAAGCTGGCGATTCCCCAGGCTGCGGTGCTGCTGCAGGCGGGGCAGACGTTTGTGTTCCGGGCGGTGCAGCCCGCTGAAGCCCAGCGCCTGATCGGCGCACCGATCACACCGGCCCCCTCGGCAGGTGCCCTGGTGGCGGTGCAGACGCCCGTGACCTTAGGCAGCTTGCAGGGCGGTCGCTTCGCCGTTATCAAAGGGCTTAGCTCAAGCGATGCAGTGGTTCTGGGCAATCTGGCCCAGCTGCGCAGCGGCATGGTGATCCCGCGGCGATGAGCCTTTCTGACACCTTCATCCGCCGGCCGGTGCTCAGCACCGTGTGCAGCATCCTGATCCTGATGGCCGGGGTGATCTCGCTGCCGCTGCTGCCGATCGAGAACCTGCCGAATATCGCGCCGCCCACTATCCAGGTGACGGCCAACCTGCCCGGGGCCGATGCGCTCACGGTGGAAAGTGCCGTAACCGGCCCGCTCGAGGAGCAGATAAATGGCGCTCCGGGGATGGATTACATCAGCTCCAACAGCACAAGCCAGGGCGTTAGCCAGATCAATGTGGTGTTCAAGGCCGGCACCGATGCCGATATAGATCAGGTGAATGTGCTGAACCGGGTGCAGACCGCCTCGGCCCAGCTGCCTGAGCAGGTGAACTCCCAGGGAGTGACGGTGCAGCAGACGGCCACCAGCTATCTGCTGGTGTACAACCTCACATCTACAGAAGGGCAGTTCAGCCGCGAATACCTCAACGGCCTCTATCAGCTCAACCTCGCCTATCCGCTCAGCCGGGCCGAGGGTGTGGGCCAGGTGACGGTGTTCGGCGCTAGTAACCCCGCCTATAAACTTTGGGTGGATCCGGCCAAGCTCAGCCGCTTCAACCTCACGATCCTGGATGTGGAGAACGCCCTGCGCTCCCAGAACCAGATCGTGGTGGGCGGCAGCATCGGCGGCCCGCCGGCATCTGCCAACAATCCCACCAACCTGCCGGTGCTGGTGCAGGGCAACCTGCGCACGGTGGAGGAGTTCGAAAACCTGGTGCTTAGCCGCGGCCCCTCTGGCATGGTCAGCGACAGCGGCCCCGATGGCAGCCTGATCCGGCTCCGTGATGTGGGCCGGGCGGAGTATGCCTTTCAGAACTTCAACCAGGCGGCGATCAACCTCATCACTGGCCACCCCTGCGTGGGCTTCGGGGTGATCCAGCTGCCAGGCAGCAACGCGATCACCACCGCCGAGGCGGTTGACCAGGTGCTAACGCAGTTCCGCAGCACCCTGCCGCCGGGCGTGAAGCTGGAGAAGGTGTTCGACCAGACCGATTTCATCAATGCTTCGATCTTTGGAGCGCTGGATGCGCTGCGCGATGCCGTGGTGCTGGTGTTACTGATCATCTTCCTGTTCCTGCAGGATTGGAAGGCCACGATGGTGCCGGCCCTGGCCCTGCCAATTGCGCTGCTGGGGGCGATGATCTTCGTCAAGGCGTTTGGCTTTTCGATCAACGAACTCACCCTGCTGGGGGTGATCCTGGCCACCGGCCTGGTGGTGGACGACGCCATCGTTGTGGTGGAGGCGGTAGAGGCCCGTATCGAGGCAGGCGATAAGCCCTTCGCTGCGGCCTCCAATGCGATGAAAGAGCTGACGGGCGCGATCCTCGCCACGGCCCTCGTTTTGCTGGCGGTGTTCATTCCCGTCACCTTTTTCCCCGGCGCCACCGGAGTGATTTACCGCCAGTTCGCCCTTACGATCGTGTTCTCGATCCTGGTGAGCACCTTTAACGCCATCAGCGGCAAGCCGTTGCAGTCGGCCCTGCTGCTGGGTGGCGGCAAGACCAACCCCACCGGCCGTGGCTGGACGTTGATTGGTGGGGCCTTCGGCGCTGCCTACGGCTATCTCTTCGGCGGCTGGTTGTGGCTGTTGTTGTTCGGCGCTCTGGGGGCGCTGGTGGGCACCTACCTCAAGCCGATCTTCTCTGGGTTTAACACCCAGTTCGATCGCATGGCAGCCGCCTATGGGCGGCTGCTGGAGCGGGCCATTCGAGGCCGACGGCTTCTAGTGAGCGCCGTGCTGGGCGGGGTGGTTCTCACCGGTGTGGCCTTTATTGCCATCCCCTCCGGCTTCGTGCCCACCGAAGATCAGGGCTACGGCCTGGGCATCATCCAGCTGCCTCCCCAGGCTTCGCTGGAGCAGACGATGAAGGTGGCCGATCAGGCCCGCCAGATCCTGGCGCAGGAGCCTGAAATCGTGAGCGGCGAGTTGATCGGCGGCGCCGGTTTCAACGGCGGTGCTCTCAATCAGGGCCTGTTCTTTTTCGGGTTAAAGCCGATCGAGGAGCGCAGCTCTGCTGATCAATCAGCCCGGGCGGTGGTGCAGCGGCTCAACCACCAGTTCCAGAAGATCGAGGGAGCCAAGGTGATGGCCCAGCAGCCGGCAGCAGTGCCGGGCTTCAGCGCCCAGGGCGGGCTCTCATTTCAGTTCAACGACCTAAGTAATGGCGGATACAGTCCCACCGATCTGTTAGTCATGGCTAACCAGCTGATCGACAAGGCCAAGGCCAGCGGCTTCTTTTATAACCTTTACACTCAGTTTGTGAGTGATGCCCCGGTGTGGCGAATCGAGCCCGACCGCGACCGTATGGCTTCGCTGCAGGTGGATTTCGGCACGGCGATGAAGGTCCTAGGGGCGGTTAACGGTGGGGCGTTCGTGAATCAGACCTACGAGAACGGACAGTACCGCCAGGTGTATGTGCAGGCCGAGGGCAGTAGGCGCGAAACCATCGACAGCCTGGAGAATCTCTACGTTCCCGCCGCCGGTGGGGCCCAGATCCCGCTGATGAACCTGGTGACGGTGCGGCTGGACAGTGCTCCGTCGATCATCAGCCACTTCGATCTCAACCGCACGGTGCTGATTCAGGGCTTTGAGGCGATCGGTAAGAGCACCGGCCAGGCCATCGATGCGCTCACCGCTACCTTCCAGCGGCTTAACTTCACCAACATCGGCATGGACTGGTCGGCCCTGAGCCGCTCGGAAGTGGCGGCCGGTTCCCTGGCGGCGCTGGTGTTTGCCCTGGGCCTGGTGGTGGTGTATCTGGTGCTCTCGGCCCAGTACGGCAGCTACATCGATCCGCTCGTGATCCTGATGACGGTGCCGCTGGCGATCCTGGGGGCACTGCTGTTCCTGGTGCTCAACAAGCAGGTGAACAATGTCTACGCCCAGGTGGGTCTGGTGACCTTGATCGGCCTGGCGGCCAAGAACGGAATCCTGATCGTGGACCTGGCCAACCAGCGCATGGAGGCGGGCCTGTCGGACGTGAAGGCGGCGATGGGGGCGGCCCAGTCGCGCCTGCGGCCGATTCTAATGACTGCCTCAGCAGCTCTTTCCGGCTTCTTCCCGCTGGTGGTGGCAAGTGGTGCCGGCGCCATGAGCCAGCGCTCGATCGGCTCGGTGATCTTCGGTGGGCTGCTGGTGGCCACGGCGATGAGCCTGTTCGTGGTGCCGGCCTTCTATGTGTTGATGAAACGGCTGGAGGCAAGCTGGTTCCCGGCCAGTGCCAGCAATCCCTCCATCCCTGCTTCCTGATGCCCCTGCCCCATCCGCCCGGATACCAGCCGCCGCGCCAGAGTCAGCTGGATCGACGTCGGGTGCTGCTGGCCGCCGTGGTGTTGGCGGTTCTGGCGGCGCTGCTGCTGGTGCTGGGGCGCCGCGCCGCCGCCCATGCCGGCAATGCCATGGCCCAACCTTCGCTGGAGCGGGCCCTGGTGGTGGTGCTGGTTGCGGCTGGTGCGGCGCCTGGGGTGAAACGATGCGTCAGCTGGCAGGCATCGCCCGGGCCAGCGATTCGGAGGGCTGAGCTTTGCTGCGACGCTGTTTGGGCCCTGTGGCGGTGACGGCCCAGGCCATCGGCACGGTGGGGCTCACGCTCACGGCGGTGTTCAACATCCCTGAGGCGATGCGCACTGCCGGCTCCGCCACCTGGATCAGTTATGCCCTGGCCCTTGTGGTGGTGCTGCTGGTGGGCGAAACCCTGGTGCTGTTCCGCCAGCTGCCCGGCAGCCCCAACGGCATTGCCGGCTATGTGAGCGCTGGGCTGGGCCCGCGCACAGGTGCGGTGGCCAGCTGGGCCCTGCTGCTGGGCTATGGCGCCACGCTGCTGGGCTGTCTGGTGTTCTTTGGATTCTTCCTCGACCAGCTGGCCCTGCATCTGGGCCTGCAGGCGCCGCGGCTGCTGGCCTATTTGATCGGGGCCCTGGGTTGTTTGGAGCTGGCCCGCCGCGACGTGCAGCTCTCCACTCGCACGATGATGGTCACCGAGAGCCTCTCGGCCCTGATAATCCTCAGCCTCACTGCGGCGGTGGTACGGCAGGGCTGGGGTGCCCCGGATCTGGCGGCCATCAATCCCCTGAACGACACCGCTGCTCAAGTGCGCTCCGGATTGATGGTGGCGGTGCTCAGCTTCATCGGCTTTGAGAGCGCCGCAAACCTCGGTAGCGAGGCGCTCCAGCCGGAGCGGGCAGTGCCGCGCAGCATCCGCACCGCCGTGCTGATCGCCGGCGGGCTGTTCGTGGTCTGGGGAGCATTCCTGCCGGAGGGGCTGGCCTGGCTGCCGGCGGCGGCCCGTCAGGGCCTCGATCCGCTCAGTGCCCTGGCAGATCGTATGGGCATTCCCGGGGCGGGGCTTTGGATCAAGGTGGGTGCGCTGCTGTGTCTATTCGGCCCCTGCATCGGGGTTCTCACCGCCCTGGCCCGGCTGCTGTTCGGCCTGGCCGAGCAGCAGCTGGTGCCGGCCCCTCTGGCCCGGGTGCATCCCCGCTTCGGCACCCCGTCTTGCGCCCTGCTCGCGGCTGGTCTGCCCCTGGTGGCCGGAGGGGCGCTGGTGGTGCAGCGCAATCTCACCATCAACCAGATCTTCGGCCTGTTTGGTGGGTTCACCGTGCTCGGCTTTCTGCTGGTGTATGGCCTGGTGGCCCTCTCCAGCCTGCGGGTGTCCCTGCCGGTCAACACCCGCGCCCGGCAGCTGCTGGTGGGCGGCACCGCTCTGGCGGCCGTGAGCGCCATGGCAGTTGCCTATCTCTCCGGCACCGTGGGTCAGCAGAACGGCATGCTGATCACGTTCGCGGGTCTGCTGCTGATCGGCGTGCTGCGGGTTTGGTGGGTGCTGCCGGTGGCAGCTGATCGCCTCAGGTGATCACGGTGGGGCGATCCATGCCGGTGCGCGTCTTGATTTCCGCCAGCGCGTCGATGGCCCTGATCAGATCGCCCAGGGCGGCCTGGGGATCTTGGGCCAGGTTGCCGCCTGGGGCCACATAGCTCTCCAGGTACACCCGCAGGGTGGCGCCCTGGGTGCCGGTGCCCGAGAGGCGCAGCACCACGCGGCTGCCGTCGTCGAGCAGCAGGCGCAGGCCCTGGCCGCTGGTGAGGGAGCCATCCACCGGATCGGTGTAGGCGAAGTCGTCGGCGGTGGCGACCCTGCGGCCGGCGAAGCTCTGGCCCACCAGCCCTGGTTGCATCTCCTTCACTCGGTTGTAGAGGCCGTGGGCCGCCTCGCTGGCGATCGCCTCGTAGTCGTGGCGGGAGTAGTAGTGGCGGCCGAAGCGGGCCCAGTGCTCGGCCATGATCTGGCTCACCGGCTCCCGCCGCCTGGCCAGGATCTGCAGCCAGAACAGCACCGCCCAGAGGCCGTCCTTCTCGCGGATGTGATCGGAGCCGGTGCCGAAGCTCTCCTCGCCGCAGAGGGTGATCCGCCCAGCGTCTAGCAGGTTGCCGAAGAACTTCCAGCCGGTGGGGGTTTCGAAGCAGGGCAGGCCCAGGTCTTTGGCCACCACATCGGCGGCGGCGCTTGTGGGCATCGAGCGGGCCACGCCGGCTAGACCATCGCCGTAGCCCGGAGCAAGGGTGGCGTTGGCGGTGAGCACCGCCAGGCTGTCGCTGGGGTTCACGAAGCAGCGGGTCCCCAGGATCATGTTGCGGTCGCCGTCGCCGTCGCAGGCGGCACCGAAGCGGTAGGCGTCGCTGCCCAGCAGCAGCTCGGCCAGGTCGTGGGCGTAGGTGAGGTTGGGATCGGGGTGGCCGCCGCCAAAATCCTCCAGGGGGATGCCGTTGCGCACGGTGCCCGCGGGCGCTCCGAGCACCCCTTCGAAGATGCGGCTGGCATAGGGGCCGGTCACCGCGTGCATGGCGTCGAAGGCCATCGGGAAGTCGCCCCGCAGCAGATCGCCGATCTGGTCGAAGTCGAAGAGTCGCTGCATCAGCGCCACGTAGTCGTCGACGCCATCAATCACATCCACCTGCAGGTCGCCGATGCTGCTGCGGCTAGGTGTCGAGAGGTCGGGATCGCTGCCTCCTTCGCAGATTCGGTAGCCGTCGAGGGTCTGGGTGGCGGCGTAGATGGCGTCGGTGATCGATTCAGGTGTGGGGCCGCCGTTGGCGCCGTTGATCTTGACGCCGAAATCGCCGTCGGGCCCGCCGGGGTTGTGGCTGGCCGAGAGGATCACGCCACCCACGGCACCGTGCTGGCGAATCAGGTGGGAGGCGGCGGGAGTGGAGAGGATGCCGCCGGTGGTGGTGATCAGCCTGGCCACGCCATGGGCGGCGGCCATGCGGGCGATTACGGCGATGGCCTGGCGGTTTCCGTAGCGACCATCGCCACCCACCACCAGGGTGCCCCCCGCCACACCTGGCAGCACCCGCAGGCTCGCTTCGATGAAGCTTTCGAGGTAGTGGGGAGCCTGAAACTGCCTGCTGCTCTTGCGCAGGCCGGAGGTGCCGGGTTTCTGGTCGCTGAAGGGCCGGGCGAGGGCGATGTGCTGGACGTTCATGGAACCGCTGCAGGTCATCGGCCAAGCCCACTGGGGCTCAGGGGGCACCAAATTAGCCCTTGCCTGCGGCCCTGGCCGGGCTGGCTAGGGTCCAGAAAAGAACGGTTGTCGTGTCAACTCGTGCCTCCGGGCGCTGCCCTATTCCCAACCGGGCAGTCCGGTTGCTGATCTGCCTGCTGGTGCTCGCTCCGGCCGGAGTCGCGGGGGCTGCTGGCCCCAGCAAGGTTGTGGGTGGGGCCAGGTCGATCCCCATGGATCAGGCCCTGCAGCGCAGCCTGCTGGCGGCGGAGGCGGTGATCCATCGCCGGGGCAAGGAAACCTGCCTGCGGGGCAAGCTCACCAATGCCCTGCTGGGCCTTTCGGCCAGTTGCGAGGCTGCCGGCCAGCGGGGTGGACTCTGCGCCCTGGCCGATCAGGCCGTCGTGCAGATGGGCTGGTCGCTGGCCTTCATGGAAAGCACAGCCCGCCAGGTGCTCGAGCTGATGCCCACGGCCCCAGAGCGTTGATCCCCGCGACCCGGGCCCGGTTCAGGAGCCCTGAATCAGGCCGAAGCCCTTTTTCTCCTTGGGCTTTTCTTCCTTCTTGCTCGGCACGACAGTGCGGTTTTGCAGCTTGCAGAAGGGGATCAGGTCCTGGCCAGCCCGGTTGATGGTCTCGCGTCGCTCGTAGCTGTTGGTGGCAGCGGGCTTGGCCCGTTCCCGGATGGTCCAGATGGCGTCCTTACAGTTAGCCCCGAGTCGGGGATGGTCCATCAGGGGATCCGCCATGGCGCTGGCCTTATTGCAGCTTTCGGCCGTGTTCTCTCGTCCGCAGGTGAAGGTGAGCAGCTGGAGCTCGCGCAGCTCATCCAGGGTGGGATAGGGCGGATCCTTGGGGGCCGCCTGCAGGGGCATGGCCAGGAGCAGGCCCATCAGGCTGGCCCCCAGCCCCGGCAGGAGCTTGGCTGACTGCTTGGCTGACTGCCTGGGAGCGCAGACTGGGTCGATCCGATCGGCGGCCATAGGTGCACGGCTGTGCTCCCATCATGGCGGTTGTGGCAGAGCGCTCAGGCCATGGCGCAGGGGCTGCTGCTGGTGGCTCCAGTGGGAGGCGATCGCTGGGCCGATCAGGGGTGCCGCCAGGGCCAGCCCCCGGCGCAACCAGGCCTGGCTGCGCAGCTGTTCCCCCCGGGCGGCTTCCAAGGCCTGGAGGGCCTGGATGGCCTCGATTTCAGGCCTGCGTTCGGCCTCGATGGCTGCGAGGGTGCCATCGAGAGCCTGCCCCCCATCAATGGTCTGCCCGCAGAGCAGGGGCACCAGCCGGGCGCTGGCCACGCAGGCATCGCGCAGAGCCATGTTGATGCCCTGGGCGCGCACGGGGCCCATCGGGTGGGCCGCATCTCCCAGCAGCAGCAGTCCGGGTCGCCACCAGCGCTCCGCCAGAGCAACTTTCACCGCCAATCTGGTGGGTTCGCTCAGGCCTGCTCCCCATTGGCGCAGCCAGAGCGCCAGCTCGCCCGAGCAGAGGCCGGCTAGCTTTTCGATCCACTCCGGTTGGCCCAGGGCGGGGGCGCGGTCGCCGGCGGCCAGCACCCAGCCCAGTTGCAGGCCACCGGCGGCGCTCTCAAAGGCGCTGAACACGCCGGTCGCTCCGACCAGGGTGGTGAAATTCCCCTGCAGGGGTGAGCCGGCCGGGCAGGCCAGCTGAAACCAGAGCAGATCGATCGGGCTGGTTCCATCGATCAACTTCAGTTTGGCCTTCTGCCGCAACAGGGAGGCCCGGCCATCACAGGCCAGCACCAGATCGGCCTCCAGGCTCCGGCCATCGCCCAGTTGCACCCCCACCACCCGCTCCTGGCGCCAGTGCAGGTCGACGGCGGGTTGGCCGCGCTCCAGGACGAAGCCAGGGAAGGCCTGGGCCTGCTCGATCAGCAGTTCAAGCAGGGCCTGCTGACTCACCAGGGTGCAGGGGCGGCAGGGATCCCCACCGAGGGGCTCGGCTGCGCTGAACAGCTCCCGCCCGTTGACGATGAAGCGCCAGCCCTGCAGGGGGCGGTGGGGCAGGGCAGGCAACAGCTCGGCCAGCCCCATGGCGCTGAGGGCATCGAGCCCCGAGGGCATCAGGGCCTCCCCCCGAAACTGGCGCACCAGGCTTGTGCGGGCTTCCACCAGGGTCACGGTCAGCCCTGATCGGGCCAGCACCAGGGCCAGGCTGGCACCGGCTGGCCCACCACCCACCACCACCACCTGGGGATGGGTGCGAGGCCGGTTCAAACGAAGGAGTTGTAGTTGCGGGTGGCGCCGCTCACCGGATCTACATGGCCCGTCAGCTGGCTTTTTTTAGTGAGCAGGTAGTCGACCAGCTCCTGTTGCACGGCCAGCAGCTCCGTGGTGCAGCCCCGGAAGGCCGCCCGGTGGCGGATGTCGTCGTGCCTGGTGTGCAGGTCACGCAGCATCAGCTGGATTGCATCCAGGGTCGCTGATGTAGAGCGAGTGGCCTGCGGGGAATCCATTCAACCTGGGGAGAAAAACTAGTTCCCAGCCTAGGAGCTGCCCTGCTGTTCAACAGTCGCCGAAGAGGGCGGATGCCACGGCCTGGAAGGTGTCGAAGGTGTCCTGGGTTTCCAGACCGCTCACGGCCAGGGATACGGTTTGCTGGCGGGGATTGCACTCCACCGCCAGGCTCACCGCCCGGATGGCGTGGTCGGCGTGGAAGGCGGCGCTGTGGCAGTCGGCGGCATAGAGGGTTTCGGTGGCATGGGTGAAGCCCAGCTGGGTGGCCAGCAGAGAAATTCCGGCCAGGGATTCGCCCAGGCTGCCGGTGCTACGGATTGCCGTGGTGTAGACCACCGGCGCTGCGGGGGCGGTGTCTTCGGCTGGGGTGATCAGGGATTGGGCCAGTGACTTCACCAGGCTTCCTGTTTTTAAGAGGCTGCCGGTTCTTAAGAGGCTTCCGGTCTTTTGCAGGGTCTCCATGGCTGAAGCGCGGCCAGACTGACCGAGTAAGCATAGGGTTGGGCCACTAGATGTGGTGGCCTGTGCCTGTCAGCTCATCCACCGGTGGTGTTGACCTGGGTGGTTTTCCCTTGGGTGGTGTTCGTCTGGTGGATCCCCCGCTGCACCCCGCTGCCGCAGCTCAGCCGTTGGCGCTCGATTTTGCGCTGCAGCCGGGGGGTAAGGCCCAGCTCGGCCCCCTTCCAGAGCCGGTTGATTTCGGCGGTGAAGTGTTCGGCGAGCTGGGGGGAGTCAAACACCAGCAGGGTTTCGTCGTTTTGGTGGGCGGCGCTGGGGCTCCAGTTGAAGGAACCGGTGATCACGGTGCGGTTGTCGATCACCGCCAGCTTGTGGTGGAGCTTGTCGCCGCTGGCCAGCCGCGGGGTGCCAACCCCCTCCAGGGGCTTTTGCCAGGGCCGGTTGCCTGCCTCCAGGCCGCAGCGGTGGTCGGGCAACTGGATGCCCAGCAGATCCAGCACTTCGCTGAAGGCCCGGTTGGCGAAGCCAGGGTCGGCCAGCAGGCGGATCTTGACGCCGCGCTCCTGCAGGCGGGCCATGGCATCGGCCAGGCCCTGCTCTGAGAGCACGAACAGGGCCAGATCCAGCTGTTTGCGGGTGCCCAGGAGCAACTTTTCCAGCAGCCCTAAGCCCTGGTTGGGATCCTTGCGGCGGTGGGGAGCGAACAGCACCGTGACCGGGGTCTGCCCCACCAGCGCCCGCTGGGCCGCCCCACCCCCTTTGGCCAGGCCAAAGCGGCTGTCGTTCTGGCCGCCTGGGCCGTCACCCCACATCCGTTCAAATTCGGCCACGAAGCTCGATGCCAGGGCGCTGCTGTGCAGCCGCAGCAGGTGGTTGACGTTGCCCCGACTGCGATTGCTACCCGGATCGCCACTGGGATCGCCACCGGGATCGCCATGGATGCACGAGGGGGTGAAATTGGCCGACCCCGTGACCACCACTGCCCGATCCACCACCATGAATTTGTGGTGCATCAGACCGCTGCCGGCGCTGCCATCGGCGGTGTCATCGATCAGGGGCACACCGGCCCGCTGCAGGATGGCCACCGCATCGCCCCAGCCGAGCGCCTGGAGCTGGTGGTGCCGGTTGCGCTTGTGCGGCGCCAGACCGATCGGATTCTCTTGAGACCATGGGGTGCTGTAGGTGTTTTCCAGCACCACCTTCACCGTTAGCCCCTCGCGATGGCGCTCAACCAGGGCTTCGGCCACCTTCGGCAGCGAGAGCTCCTGCACCGCCACCAGAATCTCCCGCTTCGCCTGCTGGATGCTGGCGAGCACAAAGGCCTCCAGGTCGTCGCCCTGGCGCCATTGGCCCGTGATCGGGCTGCGGTAGCGGCTGGTTTCTGAGTGGTTGAACACCAGCTCGATGCCCTTGGGCAGGGGCGCGTGCTTGGCGGGCTTTCCCAGCAGCTGGGCTTCGGCGCTGCAGCTGGCCAGGCCAAGCCCCAGCAAACTGGCCCAGGCCAGCGGTGCAAATGATGGGCTGAAGGGTTTGATCGCGCTCAGAAGCGACTGCAGCCAGGGTTCCCACAGGCCCGTTTCTCAGGCTTGTTGCTCAGGCTTGTTTCTTAGCCCGGGGCGCCTAGTGGTGCCCGGGCATTTCAGCGCTGCGCAGCATGACCACAAACCAGACGGTGCCAATCAACACGGCGCTGAGCATGGCGGCTGGCAGTCCCAGCCGAATCAGCACCACAGGCACGATCAGGGGGAAGGCCACGGCCCCTGCCATGGGGGTAAGGGCCACGGCGATGCGCTTCAGAACCATTCGCCTATGGCCTTGTCTGCAGGATTGCTGTTGTCTTCAGGGGTCGTGCGGTTGAATTCCAGGGTGATGTTGCGCTTCTGCTCGCCATCGGCGGCTACCGCCTCGATCGGGTAGAGCTGTTGGCCGTCACGGAAGGGCACCTGCACCCGGAAGGTGCCGTCCGCAGTGAGGGGAACCTCCTGATCGCCGATGCACAGCCGTGCCGAGGGGTCGGTGGCCCCGTAGACGATCAGCTCGGCGTCGGCCACCAGCCAGAAGGAGCGTTGGCGAGATCCCACGCCGCCCCGGCCGGAGTCGTTGCGGCCACTGGCCCAGATGCCGGCCCCTGAGGCGTGGAGCTCGCTCGTGTCGATGCCGGCCTCCTCCAGTTCGTGGAAGGCTTCAGAGCCGCGGCCCAGGCGACGCCAGCGGGAGGTGGCGGTTTGGTAGAGCCTTTCATGCAGGCCGGAGTCGGGGCTCGGCGCCGCAATCGCCGGCATGCTGACGCCCGGAGAGGTCTCTAGCGAAAAGGGCACAAATTGGTCGAGGATCTGCTCGCTGGGATGGAGGGCTGGCACCCGGGCCACTGAAGAGAAGGCCAGGGAGATCCAGCCGCCCCCATTGCCTAGGCGGTAGCCAAGCTCCACCCGGTAGTCACGGTCACTCAGGGGCACCGGCAAATACCACTCGGTGGCATGGCTGTCGACCACCACTTCCTGCAGGGCGTGGGGATGGGCAGATCCCATGGGCAGCCCGGTTACATCGGCAACCCGCAGGCAGAGCTGGGACGCGCCACCGGCTTGAGCCTGGTTGCGATCGGCCGGGGAGATTTCCCAAAAAACGTATGCCCACTGGGGATCGCGCGGCAGAAAAACCACATTGGTGGTCACCGAGCCCGGGCGGGGCGCGGGGGGGAGCTCGTCCTCAATGGCCTCGAGGCTGGGCGGATCCTCGTCTTGGCGGTCGTTGATGGCTGCCAGGAGCTCGTCCTTGGACTTACGGCTGTAAAGGCTCACACCGAGGCCGCTGGCCACCTGACGCAACTGCCTCAGGGTCATACGAGCCATAGCAGCGAGAGCTTGGGTCATAACAACAGAATTCTTTCGGGATCAATCTGGATGAGTTTCTTGCCCACGGTCGGCCTTGCGGCCCGGCGGTCAGCATCCACTGACGCCTGGGCCCTGGCAAGGCATTGAAAAAGGCGGCCCTTGGACCGCCTTACAGGCTTGATGAAGCCAGTGGTGCCGGCCGATTCAGCGACCGATGCTGCGGTAGGGAACTTTGGCGAGGTAATCGATGCTCGCGTTGCCGGAGCCACCGCCCTGGCTGCGCATGGCTGGCAGGTTGCGTACCCAGGGCAGGTAGTCCTCGGGGAAGCCCCCCCGGCGCTGACGGGAGCGGGCGGGGATGGTTTTCATGCCGCCGCTGTAGACGATCTGGGGGAAGCCCAGGATGCCGCGGTAGTAGGCCTCGTAGCGCGGAGTGGTGATGTTGAAGGGGGTTTCGCCCAGATCCCGGGAGCCCACCACGCGGTTGCGGTGGTAGGGAACGGTGTCGTAGCCAAAGGCGTCCAGGTATTCCTGGCCGTTGAGAATGTCGTCAACCATGCCCCTTACCCCGCGGGTCATAAGCACGGCTGCCCAGGCGATCTCTTCAGACCTGCCGTGGGTGGGGCGACCCAGAAGCTTTTCCACCAGGTGGCGCACCACTCGGTAGTTGCTGTTCAGGTTGTAGAAGCTGCGCGTGAATGTGTCTGAGAGACAAAGGGAGCGAATGAAATCCCGCACACTCATTTGGCCGTCGCGCAGCTGGCTCTCCAATGTCAAGTTGCGGTCGACCTTGAAGGCGTAGAAGAAAATTTGCCGATAACAAGACTCAATGAGCAGATTTAGGTCTTTGGGATCCATAGCCCTGTCCATGGACGCGGCTTTGGAGTCCTCATCCGAGCCCACCCGCAGCGGGTTGACCCGCGAGTTCTGGGTGGTGGGCGCGTACTTCAGGAGGGGCAGGGCCACACGACATCAGCATCCGTCAACCAGGATCGTATTGGGGCGGCTGCAGTGGGGTTCGCATGGCTCTTGCAGGGCTCACAGTCCGTAACGTTCGTCACCATCCCAGCGGTGAGAGCGTCGGCCCCGTTGCGGCCGCCTCGGCTGCTCCTGCGGAGCTCGGGACCTGGGCTTCCAGCACCCTGGTTTCGACGCAGAAGGAAGCGGTGTTGGAGAGGCCCTCCACCGTGCTCGTGCGCAGGCGCACATCGGCCCCCGCGAAGCTGAAGTGCTCCAGGCTGTTCATGGTCTCGTAACCGGTGGTGAGCAGCAGGCCATCCCGTTCATCCATGGCGAAATGGCCAGCCACCGCGGCGGTTTCCGCATAGCCCCGGTCGCGCAGCAGCAGTCCGGTCCGGCCGCGGCCATCGGTGGGGATCAGGCCGAACAAGCTTTCCCCGTCGTGGGCCTCACCAGCCCTGTCCCAGGCCATTGAGGCGTTCCAGGTGACCCGGCAGCCGCCCACGAGCCGGGAGGGGTCTTCGCCATGCATCACCGCGATGGCGATCAGGCGCGGATCTGCGGCGGCGATCTCCACCACCTCGATGAAGGAGCTGCCTGCCTCTGCCCGCCGGTGCAGGAGGTGGTGGCTGCTGCGCTGGGAGCGCCAGCGACCGCAGCTCAGCTGGAAAAAGCTGAGGGCATCGGGGATCGATAGGGGCCGGTTGTCGCTCACGGGGGCAAGTTGACTGCAGAAATGATCGCAATGCGTTGGTTTGCCTGGTTGCGGGCCCAGGCGATCAGGTCTCTGAGCTCGAGGCTGAGGGGCGGCCGCCCCAATTCGGCTGCGAGCTGCTCCAGTTGGCGACCGGCCGACTCCAGTTGGCTGCTGAGAACTTCGATGAAGGCCCTGTCCTGGGCGATCGGGGGCTGGTCTGCGGCCCAGCTGCGGATCGCCGACCGATCCGGCAGCTCGCCGCTGCCAGGCTGGGCCCCGTGGGCTGCGGCAATGGCCTGCAAGGTGCGCAGTCCGTGGGCCAGCAGCCGCAGGTGGTGGCGCTCCAGGGCAGGCAGCAGGGTGGATTCGAGCTCGGCTAGCTCGGCCGGGCTCAGGGGGCCGTCAGCCGCCACTGCTGGGAATCAGGCGGAAGCCGCAGGAGTGGCCCTTCTCCAGGCGCCATTGCACGCGGTCAACCTGGCAGTCGGGAAAGGTGTGGCGGATCAGCTGCAGCTCCTGGTCGCAGATGCAGGGAAACTGCTCGGCTATGCGCATCACCGAGCAGTGAAATTCACTGATCAGCCAGCCATCGGGGTGTTCGGGGTCGGGGCTGCACTCCGCCAGGTATCCCTCCTGGCGACGAAGCTCCACCAGCCGCTCGAGCCGTTGGGGGAGCGCCCCCTCGCCGATCCTTCCCCGGTAGGTGCCGGCCTGCTGAAGGGCCTGTTGCTCAAGCAGGTTATGGAGCATTTCCGCCGGCAGGTTGCCTGCCATCGACTGCAGCAGTCCGAGGGCAAAATGGTCGCTGCCATCGGCAAATTGGCCTTGGCCTTTGGCTGTGAGACGCCAGAGATTGCTTGGTCTGCCCGGCCCTTCCTGGGCGGAACTGGCCTCCACCAGGCCGTCTTCTTCGAGGCTGCGCAGGTGACGGCGCATCACCTGCACCGAAACTGCCAAGTGGTCGGCCAGGTCGCCGGCGGTGGCTTCGCCCTGGCGCACCAGCACTGTGAGGGCAGCTTCTCTGGTGGGAGCAGCCTCTCTGGTGGGAGCAGGGTCGGTTTGCTGGCGGGGCATTTGGGGGCTGGCGCTCAGGGCTGACGCCGAACTCCATCACCATGCCACGCCCCAACGAAGACTGGGGCCCCCCAGTCTCCAGGCCCGTGCCCTAGGCTCGTTAGGTAACGAAACGAAGATGTTTCGTAACTGGGCTTTGAAATCGCCGTCCGGCATTCTTTCGGTCGCGTTTCCCGAGCGCGCACAGATCATCAACCCACTTTCGAGCCATGTCCGACTCTGCGGCCAGCCCTGCCGCTGCCAGCTCTGCAGCTGACAGCCTGGAGGTGATTCGCAAGTTTGCTGAGACCTACGCCCAGCGCACCGGCACCTACTTCTGCAGTGATCCCGGCGTCACCGCCGTGGTGCTGGCGGGTCTGGCCAAGAACAAGGATGAGCTCGGTGGGGCCCTTTGCCCTTGTCGCCACTACGAAGACAAGCAGGCAGAGGTCTCCCAGGCTTTCTGGAACTGCCCCTGCGTGCCGATGCGAGAACGCAAGGAATGCCACTGCATGCTCTTCCTCACCGAAGACAACCCCTTCCGCGGGGACAAGCAGTCGATTGCCCTCGATGAAGTCAAGGCCCTTACTGCCGGCTGAGTCCGCTGACCGAGATGAGCACCGCAACTGTTAGCGATCTGGTTTCGCAGCCCTATAAACACGGGTTCGTTACAGATATTGAAACCGAGAAGATTGCCAAGGGCCTCAGTGAAGACGTGGTCCGTTTGATCTCGTCCAAAAAAGATGAGCCGGATTTTCTGCTGCGCTTTCGTTTGAGGGCATACCGCCAGTGGCTGCAGATGGCAGAGCCCGACTGGGCAGCCCTGGGCCATCCCAGGATTGATTATCAAAACATTATTTACTACGCCGCCCCCAAGCAGCAGGAAAAAAAGGCCAGCCTCGACGAGGTAGATCCCAAGCTGCTGGAAACATTTGAGAAGCTGGGTATCCCGCTCAGCGAACAGAAGCGCCTCTCCAATGTGGCTGTGGATGCGGTCTTTGACAGCGTCTCAATCGCCACCACCTACAGGGAAAAGTTGGCGGAACATGGGGTAATTTTCTGCTCAATCAGCGAGGCGGTCAAGGACCATCCCGAGCTGGTGGAGAAATACCTGGGGTCGGTGGTGCCAGGTAATGACAATTATTTCGCGGCGCTAAATTCCGCCGTGTTTAGTGATGGCTCTTTTGTTTTCATTCCCAAGGGTGTGGAATGCCCGATGGAGCTATCTACCTATTTTCGGATCAATTCCGCTGACACTGGTCAGTTCGAGCGCACATTGATCGTGGCTGAGGAAGGTGCCTCCGTGAGCTATCTCGAGGGATGCACGGCCCCGATGTTTGATACCAACCAGCTCCATGCGGCGGTGGTAGAGCTGGTGGTGCTAGACGATGCTTCGATCAAGTATTCCACGGTGCAAAATTGGTATGCTGGCGATGAAAACGGCGTCGGCGGTATCTATAATTTTGTGACTAAACGCGGCCAGTGCCGTGGTGATCGCAGTCGGATCAGCTGGACTCAGGTGGAAACGGGCTCGGCAATCACCTGGAAATATCCCAGCTGTGTTTTGCAGGGAGCTGACTCGGTTGGAGAATTCTATTCTGTCGCACTTACAAACAACTACCAGCAGGCAGACACGGGCACGAAAATGATCCATGTCGGGGCCCGCACCCGCTCCACCATTGTGAGCAAGGGAATCAGTGCTGGTCACTCATCCAATAGCTACCGCGGTTTGGTCCAGATGGGGGCCAAGGCGATTGGGGCTAAGAATTACAGCCAATGCGACTCGATGTTGATCGGGGATCAGGCAGCAGCCAATACCTACCCCTACATCCGCTCCCAGCAGCCCGACGCCGTGGTGGAGCATGAGGCCAGCACCTGTCGTATCTCCGCCGACCAACTCTTCTACCTGCAAAGCCGGGGTATTGGCTTTGAAGAGGCCGTTTCGATGATGGTGAGTGGCTTCTGCCGCGACGTGTTCAACCAGCTGCCGATGGAATTTGCCGCTGAGGCCGACAAGTTGCTTGCCCTCAAACTCGAGGGATCAGTGGGCTGAATTCTCCTAGTTATTTATTGATTTCTCTCTATTCCTATACCTTCCTATTGCCTCGCTGTGATTCGCCCCGACGCCCCACTGCTGCTTGAGATCCGTGATCTCCATGCCCGAGTGGAGGATCAACCGATTCTCAAGGGCGTCAACCTCTCGGTGCGTGCCGGTGAAATTCACGCGGTGATGGGCCGCAACGGCAGTGGCAAGAGCACCCTTTCCAAGCTGCTGGCCGGCCACCCCGCCTACAGCGTGACCGCTGGCAGCGTGCTCTTTCGGGGGCAGGACTTGCTGGAGCTCCAACCGGAGCAGCGGGCCAGAATTGGCGTGTTCCTGGGCTTTCAGTACCCGGTGGAGATTCCCGGGGTCAGCAACCTGGAATTTTTGCGGGTGGCGACCAATGCCCGCCGGGTCGAGAGGGGCGACGAGGAGCTCGATACCTTTGCCTTTGAGGATCTGGTGCGCGAGCGGTTGAAGCTTGTTCAGATGGATCCTGCCTTCCTGGAGCGCTCGGTGAATGAGGGTTTCTCAGGGGGAGAGAAGAAGCGCAATGAAATCCTGCAGATGGCGCTACTTGAGCCGCTCGTGGCGATTCTCGATGAAACAGATTCCGGCCTCGACATCGACGCCCTGCGGATTGTGGCTGGGGGGGTCTGCCAGCTGGCCGGCCCCGACAACGCCACCCTGCTGATCACCCACTATCAGCGCCTACTGGATCTGATCACCCCCGACTACGTGCACGTGATGGCGGCCGGCAGGATCCTGCGCACCGGCGGCAAGGAGCTGGCCGTTGAACTGGAGCGCAGCGGCTACGACTGGGTGGACCAGGAGGTGGCCTGATGCCCGCGTTGGCCCTGCCGAAAACCGCCGCCTGGCTGGCCGAGCTGGCGGGCGAGCCCCTGCCGGGCCGCCGTCAGGAAGATTGGCGCTTCACCGATCTCGCCCCGCTGCAGGCCGTTGCAGCTGAGCTGTGGTCGGGGCCCGATCCCTTCAGCCAGTTCAGCCTGCCCGGTGGAATCAGCCGGATCGCTCCTGCGCAGGCCCAGCTGCTGCTGGATCAGGGTCTGCAAGCCACCGGCAGTTCTGCCTCCTGGCCGGTGCGGCTCAACCGGGGCGCGTCTCCCCACTTTCTCGCCCTGCGGGTGAGCGGCTCAGTCGAGCCCCTGCAGTTGACTTTCGATGCGGCCGCAGGCCAGGGCCTGCTGGCCCTGCAGCTGCTGCTGGTGCTCGAGCCGGGGGCCAGCCTGGAGCTGTTGCTGCACCACGGGTCGCGGGCAGCCAATGCCACCAGCTTGGTGACGGTGGCCCAGCTGGGCCAAGGGGCCAAGCTCAACCTTGGCGTGCTGGCTCCCGGGGACGCCCGCGCCTGCCTGCTCAGCCACCTGGCCATCAGCCAGGCCCCCGCCAGTGAGCTGCAGCTCACCACCGCCGTGGGGGGCTGGGCCCTGAGCCGATTCGAGCCCCGCATCTGCCAGAGCGAAGGTGCGGCCCTCACCCGCCTTCGGGCCCTGCAGTTGGTGGCTGGCCAGGAGCTGGCCGATACCCATAGCCAGGTGCAATTCAACGGACCAGATGGCCAGCTCGACCAGCTCCACAAGGTGGTGGCCGATGGCGCTGGCCGCAGTGTGTTCAACGGCGCCGTGTGGGTGCCGCGCAGCGCCCAGCGCACCAACGCCGCCCAGCTCAGCCGCAGCCTGCTGCTCTCGGATCGGGCCCGGGTGGACACCAAGCCCGAGCTGGAGATCGTCGCCGACGACGTGAAGTGTGCTCACGGCGCCACCGTCAGCCGACTGCAGCAAAATGAGCTTTTCTATCTGCAAAGTCGGGGCATCGCCGCCGACCAGGCCTCCCGGCTTCTCTTGCGGGGCTACTGCGATGAGGTGTTGCGTGAGCTGCCTGCCGCCGCGGCTTCTGCCCATCCCCTCCAGCTCCTGCTGCGGGAGCGCCCATGACCATGACCGCCTCCCCGCTGACCCCCGCCCCCGCCACTTCCGGGCTGGCCCAATCCTTGCCCCTGGCGGAAAATCTGGCGGCCCTGACCCGGCCCGATTTCCCCTTGCTGGCCCAGACGGCCTGCCTGGGTCAGCCGCTGATCTACCTGGATTACGCCGCCACCAGCCAGAAGCCGCGCCAGGTGCTGGCGGCCCTGCAGCACTACTACGACCACGACAACGCCAATGTCCACCGCGGCGCCCACCAACTCAGCGCCCGCGCCACCGAGGGCTTTGAGGCTGCCCGGGCCAAGGTTGCCGCCTTCATAGGTGCGGCGAGTGCGCGGGAGATCGTGTTCACCCGCAACGCCAGCGAGGCGATCAACCTCGTGGCCCGCAGCTGGGGCGATGCCAATCTCGGCCTCGGCGATGAGGTGCTGCTCACGGTGATGGAGCACCACTCCAACCTGGTGCCCTGGCAGCTGCTGGCGGCCCGCACCGGCTGCGTGCTGCGTCATGCCGGCCTCACCGAAACCGGCGAGCTCGATCTCGACGATCTGCGCAGCCAGATCACTGAGCGCACCAAGCTGGTGAGCCTGGTGCAGGTGAGCAACACCCTCGGCTGCCTCAACCCGATCGAGCAGGTGGCGGCTCTGGCCCACGCCGCCGGCGCCCTGGTGCTGGTGGATGCCTGCCAGAGCCTGCCCCACCTGCCGCTGAATGTGGCGGCCCTCGGCGCCGACTTCCTGGTGGGCAGTTCCCACAAGCTCTGCGGCCCCACCGGCATGGGCTTCCTCTGGGCCCGCGAGGCCCTGCTGGAGGCCATGCCCCCCTTCCTGGGTGGCGGCGAGATGATTCAGGACGTGTATTTGGATCACAGCAGCTGGGCCGAGCTGCCCCACAAGTTCGAGGCCGGCACGCCAGCGATCGCTGAGGCGATCGGCATGGGCGCCGCCCTCGACTACCTCAGTGCCCTGGGCATCGAACGTATCCATGCCTGGGAGCAGCTGCTCACCCGCCAGTTGTTTGCGCGCCTGCAGGCGATCGAGGGCGTGCGGATCCTGGGCCCTACCCCCGAGCAACAACCCGACCGCGGCGCCCTGGCGGCCTTCACCGTCGACGGGTTGCATGCCAACGACATAGCTGCCCTGCTCGATTCAGCCGGCATCTGCATCCGCAGCGGCCACCACTGCACCCAGCCGCTGCACCGCCTCTACGGCATCCCCGGCTCGGCCCGCGCCAGCCTGGGCTTCACCACCACCCCTGAAGAGATCGACCGCTTCGCCGCGGAGCTGGAGGGCACGATCACCTTCCTGCGTGAGCACAGCTAGCTAGGCCGGCGTCAGCACCGCCATCGCCTCGGCCTTGTCGGGTCCAGCCCAGTTCCAGGAAAGGGTCCATCCCTGGATGCGGGCTGTGGTTCCGATCGCTTCGCGGTCAGCGGGCAGGTCGAAGTTGCTCACGTGGAAGCAGGCATGGGCCAGTTGCTGCGGCTCGAGGGCACCCCCCCAGTGGTTGGTCATCCGTTGGGTGTAGCGATGTCGAAAGGCATCAACCGTTTCACCGGGTTCGCGAAAAATGTCGGCCCAGAGAAAAATGCCACTGGGGCTGATCTTCTTGCGGGCCCCCGCCAGGAAGGCCTCTTGGTTCTCCCCATCCAGGTGGTGGATGGCGAAGGAGGAATAGATGATGTCCACCGGATTGGTGGCCGGAGCCGCTTCAGCCGCTGGCGCCGTGGCCCACTCCAGCAGGTCAGCCTGGATCCAGTCACAGGGGTAGGCCACCTCCCCCAGGGCTTTTGCAGCCAGGGGCAGCACGCTGCTGGCCTGATCCATACCCAGGAGCGAACCGAGGGGGAGGTCCCGCAGCACTGCTGCCAGGGGGTCGGCATCGCCACAGCCCAGGTCTACAAAGTGGGGGCGGTGCCCAGCTGGGGCGCTATTGAAGTAGTGCTTGAGAACCTGCTCCACCGCCCCAACCAGGGCCCGATGGTGCATGAAATCGTGTTGCACGATTGTTTTATAGGTGCTCCATTGGTTTTCAAAGAAGTCCATGGGCGCTCGGCAACCTGTTCATTGTGCTCGCCATAGGCTGGAAAAACGTCCGAGTCCCGATGGCGACGCGCAACGCCCCAAGTCTGTTTCTGGTGGTACTGGGCGGCCGTGCGCCGGGCTGTCACATCGAGCTCCACGACGTGCGCTTCGTGGCCGGCGCCACGATCGAAGCGGCGCTTCCGGAGTTGCGGCGCCAGTGGTTCGGGAGGCGTGAGGGCCTTCACCTGGACAGCTACATGGCGGTGCGGGCGGTGGATGGCTACGCGGTGAGCCTCGGGCGCGAGCCGTCCGCGCCCAGGCCCGAGCGGCTGTGGTTTGTAAACCTGGGCGCCTACCGCCCTGATTCGCTGGCGGAGCTGCACCACTTCGGCCTGGTGGTGGCCCGCTCGCTCCAGGCGGCCAAGGCGGCGGCCAAGCGCCAGTGGCTGCGTGGCGCCCTGCAGCAGCACAAGGATGATCTGGTGGGCGTAGACGACTGCCTGTCGATCGAGCAGCTGGAGCTGCTGGGCGGGGAGCGCTGGCATGTACAGCTGGAGCCCCACCCGGAGGGCCTGAGCCAGAGCCAGGTGCCGGATTGGTTCGGCTACCGGTTGATTTGAGCAGGTAGGGGCCGCTGTTGTGTTGCTGCGAAAGGCTCCGGAAATCTGTACAAGCTGTACGGATTGGAGAACGGTCCATGCCTGGATCCTTCCGGATCTGGTCCTGCTCCGCTCAGCTCGAGTCGGCCTGCCCTCCCCCAGGGATGATCAAGGGCTGATCTCGCACGTCCCGCGCCCATGAACATCGACGGCAAGGCCTGGCGCACGATCTGGCTAGAGCCGGATGGCCGCGCAGTGGGGGTGATCGATCAGACCCTGCTGCCCCACCAGTTCACGACGCGCACCCTGCGCAGCTGCGCTGAGGCGGCCGACGCGATCAGCACGATGGTGGTGCGCGGGGCGCCGCTGATCGGCGTGACGGGCGCCTACGGGCTGATGCTGGCCCTGCAGGCCGACCCCAGCGATGGCGCCCTGGCGGCGGCCTTTGAGCAACTCAATGCCACCCGGCCCACGGCGATCAACCTGCGCTGGGCCCTGGAGCGGGTGCGGGCGCTGGTGGCACCGCTGCCGCCGGCCGAGCGGGCCGAGGCGGCCAGGTTGGAGGCAGCGGTGATCGCCAATGAGGACGTGGCCATGGGCGAGGCCATCGGCGAGCACGGCCTGGCGATCTTCCAGCAGTTGGCGGCCCGCAAGCCCGGCGCGACGCTCAATGTGCTCACCCACTGCAACGCCGGCTGGCTCGCCACGGTCGACTGGGGTACGGCCCTGGCGCCGATCTACAAGGCCCACCGCGCCGGGCTCCATATCCATGTATGGGTGGATGAGACCCGCCCGCGCAACCAGGGCGCCTCGCTCACCGCCTTTGAGCTGGGCCAGGAGGGCGTGCCCCACACCGTGATCGTCGACAACGCCGGCGGCCACCTGATGCAGCACGGCCAGGTGGATGCGGTGATCGTGGGCACCGATCGCACCACCCGCCGCGGCGATGTGTGCAACAAGATCGGCACCTATCTCAAGGCCCTTGCGGCCCACGACAACGGCGTGCCCTTTTATGTGGCCCTGCCCTCCTCCACGATCGACTGGACGATTGGCGATGGCGTGGCCGAGATCCCGATCGAGGCCCGCAGCGCCGAGGAGGTGACCCACATCCAGGGGCGCGGCGCCAATGGGGCAATCACCACGGTGCAGCTAACGCCAACGGGCTCCGCCGGCTTCAACCCGGCCTTTGATGTGACCCCGGCGCGGCTGGTGACGGCCCTGATCACCGAGCGGGGAGTGGCTGCAGCCACCGAAGCTGGATTGGGGCAGCTCTACGCGGGCTGAGACTGAGTGCGTCGCCCACCTAGCGTCAGGCCATCTAGCTCCCTGCCCTTGCCTGCCGTCCCCGGCCCCGAGCCCGAATTGCGCCGGCAGCTTGTGGCCGCTGCCCGGCGCATGAATACCTGCGGCGTCAACCAGGGCACCTCGGGCAACCTGTCGGTGCGCATCCCTGGCGGGATGTTGATCACCCCCAGTTCCCTGCCCTATGAGCAGATGGAACCTGCCGATCTGGTGGCCCTGGATCTGGCCGGTGCTCCCAGGGATGCAGGCGCCAGGCGCCCTTCTTCGGAGTGGCGGCTCCATGCCGACATCCTGCGCAGCCGCCTTGAGATTCAGGCGGTGCTCCACTGCCACTCCATCCAGGCCACGGCCCTGGCCTGCCATGGCCGCGCCATTCCGCCCTTCCACTACATGACGGCTGTGGCCGGAGGCGATGACATTCGCTGTGCCCCCTACGCCCCCTTTGGCACTGCTGAGCTCTCAGGCCTCGCCCTGGAGGCCCTCACCGATCGGCTGGCCTGTTTGTTGGGCCAACACGGCCAGGTAGCTCTCGGGGACAGCCTGGACCAGGCCCTGCGTATCGCGATCGAGGTGGAAACCCTTGCCCACATGTATCTGCAGGCTCTGCAGCTGGGCGAACCGCCCCAGCTCTCGCCCAGCCAGATGGAGGTGGTGCGGCGGCAGTTCCGGGAGCTGCACTACGGCGCAGGTGCGGCCGCCGGCTGAGAGCCAGCCAACCACAGCCCTGCCCCGCCGGCCAGCAGCACCAGGCCAAAGCAGAAGCCCGTCCATACCGGCAACCCCCAGCCCGCCACCGCCAGGGGGGCCACCACCGTGATCACTCCGCCCGCCAGAAATGGTTGGAGCAGCAGCTGTTTGATCGAGAAGGCGGACAGGGCATTGCTCTGGTCTTCCGGGTCGGCCATGCGCAGCAACAGCAAGCCGCTGGCGGCCACGCCGGTGGCCTGGCCGAATTCGATTACCGCCCGCTCAAACCAGTCGGCCGGCAGCACCCGCGGCGCCAGCAGCAGCACCACAGCCAGGTTCCAGGTCAGTCCCCCCAGGGCCAGAACCGACAGCGGCAGCCAGTCGGCCTGCAGCAATTTCAGGTTTAGACCTGCGGTGGCTGCCGTGATCAGGAGATCGGCGGCAAGGGTGCTGAGTTCGCTTTGGATTGGCGCTGAGGCCCACTGGCTGTGGCCACTGCGCTCCAGGACCCAGCGCACAAACAGTGAACCCAAAATGGCCAGGGGAAACACCGGCAGGGCCTGCGCCACTGCGGCCACGCCCCCGCCCAGGGGCACGGTGAGTGCCCGCAGGGCCAGCAGCAGCAGCTCTCCCACCAAAACAGCCACCCCCACCAGGGCCAGATTCACGGCCCAGGCGGCGGGTCCAGCCGGGCTGGCGGCCGCACTGGCCCCTTCGCCCTGGATGGGTTTGGTCGGGCTGGTTGCCAGTAACCAGCCCTGGCGCCTGGCCAGCACCACCACGAGGCCTCCCACCAGGGTGGAGCTCAGGAGTCCCACGGTGGCCATCGCCAGGCCCAGATCCTGCCCACCGGGGAAGCCCAGGGCCGCATAGCTGGGGCCCATGGCCGCGGCGGAACCATGGCCGCCTTCGTAGGCCACTTCGATCAGGCAGGCCATCACCGGGCTGACCCCCAGCAAGGGCTGCAGCACCAGCAGCACCGCTAGGCCGCCCACCACGTACTGGCCGAAGGCAAGTACCAGGGCCAGGGACACCTGGCCCGATACCGGTCGCCACAGGCTGCCGAGCTGGGGCAGAGGCTTGCTGAGCATCAGCGAGCCAAATACCAGGGTGAGCAGCACCAGCGGCAGCCCGGCCCAGAGCTCCAGCACCGGCAGCGGCAGCAGGGGCAAGGGTCCGCCCGGCGCCAGCAGCAGGCCAAGCAAGCCGGCCACCAGTGCTTCCGGGATCCCCCAGAGCCGGAGCTGCAGAGCTGAACCGATCAGCCGTCCCAGGGCCAGGGTCAGGCTGAGGGCTGCGATGGCCAGTGCCAGCCAGCCCAGTTTGGGCAGGGCCTCGATCCAGAGTTCGGGTGGGTTCACAGTTGGAAGTGGCGGCGGAAAAAGGCTTCGGTGGCTTCCAGCACCTCGATCCGAACCGCACCGCTGCGGAAGCCGTGGCCCTCATTGGCAAACAGATGCACCTCCACCGGTATGCCTTGGGTCTGCAGGGCAAGGGCCATGCGCTCTGTTTGGGCCGGCGGCACCACCTGATCATCGAGGCCCTGGAAGAAGATTACGGGGCAGTGGATCTGCCCGGCATGGGCCAGGGGTGAGCGGGCCTCGTAGGTGGGGCGCGCTTGGGGCCAGGGGCCGATCAGCCCATCGAGATAGCGGGCTTCAAAGCGATGGCTCTCGCTCGCCAACGCGCTGGGGTCGCTGACGCCGTAGCGGCTCGCGCCGGCGCGAAAGACATCCGTAAAGCAGAGGGCGGCCAGGGCAGTGAAGCCACCGGCACTGCCGCCTTCGATGGCGATGCGCGCATCGCTGGCTTTTCCCGCCGCCACCAGGGCCTGGGCAGCGGCGGCACAGTCGGCCACATCCACCACGCCCCACTGGCTATCGAGTCGCTCCCGGTAGGCCCGGCCAAAGCCGGTGGAGCCGCCGTAGTTCACATCCAGCACGCCCCAGCCCCGCGAGGTCCAGAACTGAATGCCCAGGTTCAAACCTCGGCGGGCCATGCCGGTGGGGCCGCTGTGGCCCTTCACCAGCAGCGGCGAGCTGGCGCAGGCCCCGGTGGCGGGCGGATAGAACCAGGCATGGCTCTGCTGCCCCCCATGGCCGGCAAACCAGAGCGGCTCGGGCCGGCTGATCGCCTCCAGGGCCAGCGGGCAGGGGGCCATGGGGGTGTGTCGCCAGCTGCCGCTGGCGAGCTCCAACTCCAGCAGCCCTTCCGGGATGGTGGGACTGCTTGCCACGGCCACCAGCTGGCCGGCTTCGGCGCAGAGGGCGGCCAGGTCGTCGAAGGGCACACCTAGGGGCTGCCAGGCCTCTGGGGTGCCCACGCGCCCCGCGGCCAGATCCACCCGGCCCAGCTGCCAGACGCCACCGGTGCAGGCGGCGGCAATCAGCTGCTCGCCGTCCCAGGCTGTGGTGGCCATCCCGTAGACCCACTGGGGCATGGCGAATTCGGCCTCAAGGGGCAGCAGGGGCTGCCAGCTGCCGGTGCCGATCTCCAGCCGTTGCAGGTTCCACCAGCCCGTGGCGTCGCTGGCCACCACCAACTCGGTGGGGCTGATCCAGAGCGGCTGAAATATCGAGCTGGCCAGCGGGCTTTCCGCCCCGGAGCCCGCCCCGGAGCCGGCCACCGGCCGGGCATCCTCCAGGGCTCCGGCGGCGGTGATCCGGGCTAGCCACAGCTGGCTGCGCTGCCACGGCATCCAGGGTTGGTGCCACTCCACCCAGGCCAGCTGCCCGCCATCGGGGCTGAGGGCGGCATAGCCGCAGAAGTCGGCTGCCAGGTGCAGGAGCTCTGGCTCGCCCCCGGCCAGGGGCACCGCCACCAGTTGGTCGCGGCCCCCGGCCTCCATTACGCCCAGCCAGCGCTGGCGCCGGCTGTCGATCAGCCCATCGGCGAAGGCGCGATCGGTGGGGCTGGTGAGACGGCTGGGCTGGCTGGGGGCGGCCCCAGCTAGCTGGAGCTGCCAGAGGCAGCGGTCGCCGTCATCGACGAAGACCAGGGTGTCGTTGGCCAGGGCATAAACGCCGCCGCCATAGCCGTGCACCCGGCTGCGCAGGTTCCAGTGGCCGGGGGTGAGCTCGCGGGCTAGGGACCCAGCGGGCTCACGCCGCATCAAGGTGGTGCGGCCCTGCTCCTGGGGGCGTTGCTCCAGCCATAGCAGCCGTCCACCCCTGAGTTTGGGCTCCTTGATCGTTGGGATGCACCCCTCCACCAGCGAGGCGGCCAGGGGGCCTTGCTCCAGGTTGGGCCGTGCCGGCCCCCCCAAGGATGGCTTCAATACTGGGCCCAACTGATCGTTCAACGGCTAGTCCAACGGGGAGTTCAAGGCGAGTTCAAGGGCGATTTGAAGAGTGTGCTGTTCAGCCTGGCCGCCCAACTTGGCCGCCTAACCCCCAGCAGGGGGCGGCTGCTTGGGCGAACCGGCTTAGAATCGGGCTTATCAATCCAAGTATCCTTTGGCCCCCAGCTCCGCTGCCAGCTTTGCCCAGATGGCTCGCACCGCGGTGCAGGCCAGCCGCGGCGTGCAGGTGCCCAAGCAGGCGCTTGAGCAGCCCCCCCTCACCATCCACACCCTGGGCGATGCCGAGCTGCGCACCACCGCCAGGCGCATCAGCAAGGTGGATGGGAACGTGCGCGAGCTGGCCCGCAACATGTTGCGCAGCATGTACAGCGCCAGTGGCATCGGCCTGGCCGCCCCCCAGGTGGGCGTGCACAAGCAACTGCTTGTGATTGATCTCGATCCCGAAAATGCCGCCACCCCGCCGCTGGTGCTGATCAACCCGGAGATCAGCTCCTTTGGGGCCGCCATCGAAACCTATGAGGAAGGCTGCCTGAGCATCCCTGGCGTCTATCTCAATGTGGTGCGTCCAGCTGCCGTTGAGGTCAGCTTCCGCGATGAGCTGGGCCGCCCCCAGCGGCTCAAGGCCGATGGGCTGCTGGCCCGTTGCATCCAGCACGAAATGGACCATCTCAGCGGGGTGTTGTTCGTAGACCGGGTCACCGATGAGCTCAGCCTCAACGAGGGGCTCCAGGAGAAGGGCTTCCAGCGGGCCGACGTCCACACCATTCGCTGAGCTTTCCACCATGTCAATCAGGTTTTCCCCATGCCGATGAAGCCCTTGGCCGGGCTGTTCCTGGCCCTGGCCTGCCTGCTTGGAATCGCGGCCACCGGCTCGGTGTTTGAGCTCGCCTATGGCGATCCCGACCTGGGAACCCAGCTCACCGGCTGGATTCTGGGCTTGAGCCTGCCGGGCACCCTCTTGGCCTTACTGGTGGCCATTCGCATCAACAAGCCTGCCTAGCCGGGGCTTCCCAGGGTGCATACGATTGCATCGATACCTGCTTGATGCCGCGATGCGTTTGCCCGATCCCCGCACCCCTGCGCTTGCTCTGGCAGCATTCACGGCCGTTCTGGGTGTCTGGGCACCCAACCCTTCCCGGGCCAGCGCCCTGTTTCAAGCGGTCGACCTGAGCCAGGAAAGCTTTGTGCTCGTGGCGGCGCCGATCGGGGATGGCACGCGAGCCCAACTCAACATCTATGAACAGGTGAAGCCCACCCGGCCCTGCTTTGCCGTCGTGCCTGGCGCGCCTGCGCCGGTAGAGCCGCTGCTGGGCAGCTTTGATTTCACCGGCATCTGCAGCCGCTTTATCGATGCCAATGGCTACTCCGTGCGGGTGGGCGGCGATGATCAGGGTGCTAGCTACCGGCTCACCGTGGTGCGCAAAAGTGGCGACAACCTGTTGCTGGCCGTGCCCACCAAGGCTGGGGCGGGGCCGGAAATGGTGGTAGCCCGCACCCAGGGTGCCGGCACGGGCTTCCTGCAGTTGGTGTTTGAGCCGGGCTGGCAGCTCAAGCGCCGGGCCTTCGGCGGCCGCAACTTGGGCCACGTCTACGTCTATCGCGAGGGTTGGCCCGATGCCCTGGCCCAGCCGGTCCTACCTGTCAATCCTGACCAGTCCGTTCAACCAGTACAACCAGTACAGCCAGTACAGCCAGTACAGCCAGTACAGCAGCCGGGCGAACCCCAGGTATGAGGCGGTTGCTACATTGATCGACTCCGTGAGCAGCGCAGCGCTTCATGACCCAGGTCACCGTCGGCGAAAACGAAGGCATTGAATCGGCCCTGCGCCGCTTCAAGCGCCAGGTGTCCAAGGCGGGCATCTTTGCCGACCTCAAGCGCCTGCGCCACCACGAAACTCCCGTAGAGAAATACAAGCGCAAGGCCCAGCAGCGCCGCCGCCGCCGCTGAGTCACCAGCTCAGTGCAACTGGTCAAAAGAGCGGTAGGTGAGAGCTTCAGCGATCGCAGCCGCACTTATTTGAGATTGGGCGCCAAGGTCGCTGATTGTCTGGGCGACCCGTAGCAGTCGGGCCCCGGCCCGGGCGCTCAGTTGCCGCTGCTTTAAGGCCCCCTCCCAAACCAGCAGGGCCTGGGGCTCCAGCTGCACCACCTGATGCAGGACGCCGCCGGGAATGCGGCCATTGCTGCAGCCAGCGGGGTTGCGGGCGGCCATCTGCTCGCGGGCCCGCAGTACCCGTTGCCGCACCACGGCCGTCGACTCGGGCCCATCCCCATCGCTGTGCTGGCGAAAGGGGGCGGTGAGGGCGTGACTGCTGGGGCGGCGCATCACCACCTGGAGGTCGATGCGATCCAGCAGGGGGCCTGACAACCGCCCCCAGTAGCGCTGCCTTTGCCCTTCGCCACAGCTGCAGCTGCGCTCCGGATCCCCCAGCCAGCCGCAGGGGCAGGGGTTCGTGGCTGCCACCAGGGTGATCTGACAGGGAAAGCGGGTGCGTTGTCGCGCCCGGTGGATCCATACTTCCCCGTCTTCCAGCGGCTGGCGCAGCTGGTCGAGCACCGCCCGCCGGAATTCGGCCAGTTCATCGAGGAACAACACCCCGTGGTGGGCCAGGGCCAGCTCGCCCGGGCGCGGCAAGCCGCCGCCGCCGAGCAGCCCCGCTGCCGAGCAGCTGTGGTGGGGGCTCCGAAAGGGTCTGGTTTCCAGCAGGCCCTGGCTGCTGTCCAGCAGGCCGGCCACCGAGTGGATGGCCGTGAGCTCAAGGGCCTCGGCGGGGTTCAGGGCTGGCAGTAGGCCGGCCAGTCGCTGGGCCAGCATCGTTTTGCCGCTGCCGGGCGGGCCACAGAGCAGCAGGTGATGGCCTCCAGCCGCAGCGATTTCGAGGGCGCGGCGGCCATGGGCCTGGCCCTTGACGGCGGCGAGATCGCCGACCTCCGGGCCAGTTGGGCCGGGCCGGCGCGCCTGGGGGCCAAGCGGCTGCAGGTTCTGATGGCTGGCGTGGGGATGCTGCAGGTGCCAGAGCACCTGGTTTAGATCGCTGGCACCCCACACCTGCAGTCCGTCCACCAGGGCGGCCTCCCAGGCATTGGCCTGGGGCACCACCAGGGCCCGGGCGCCGTGCTGGCGGGCGGCGATGGCGATGGCCAACACCCCCCGGATCGGCCGCAACTCCCCGTTGAGGGCCAGCTCCCCCGCGCTCCATACCGCCTCGCTGCTCGCTTCGGCCAACTGGCCTGAGGCCAGCAGCAGCCCCAGGGCGATCGGCAGGTCGAAGCCGGGCCCCTCCTTGCGCAGGTCGGCCGGGGCCAGATTCACCACCACCCGCGTCTGGGGCACTTTCTGGTTGCTGTGGCGCAAGGCGGAGCGCACCCGCTCCCGGGATTCCTGCACGGCGGCATCGGCCAACCCCACCATCTGCAGCCCCGGGAGCCCCGGCGCCAGATCCACTTCCACCAGCACCGGCCGGGCCTCCAGCCCCAGCAGCGCTGCCGTCTTGCACCGTGCCAACATCCTGCCTGGGGCCACTGGATTATTAGTGCCACCCCTGTCCCACCCCTGGTGTCCCTGTGAGCCAAGACACGATCTTTGCGCGCATCCTTCGGGGCGAGATCCCCTGTGATCAGGTGTTCGCCGATGAACACTGCCTGGCTTTTCGGGATGTGGCTCCCCAGGCGCCGGTGCACGTGCTGGTGATTCCGCGCCAGCCCATCCCCGAGCTGGCCCAGGCCAGCGCAGAGGATCAGGGCCTGCTGGGCCATCTGTTGTTGGTGGCGGCAAGGGTTGCCCGCCAGGAGGGGCTAGAGGCCTTCCGCACTGTGATCAATAGCGGCGCGGCAGCCGGGCAAACCGTTTTTCATCTGCATGTGCACGTGATCGGTGGGCGTCCCCTGGCCTGGCCCCCGGGCTGAGCGCGGCCCGGCAACAATGGCCTGATCTAGTTCCCCCCATGAATTTCTTTAAGGCCCTACGCGATCAGCTAGGCAAGCTGCAGCGTCTCGCCCAGCCCTACTTCCTGCCGGTGGACGACACCCGGGGCTGGCAGTTCCTGTTGCTGGTGGCCGCGCTGCTGGCGGTGGTGGTGGGCAGCACCTTGCTACTGCTGACTGGGGTGCTGGCCCTCAGTGGGGCCCTGATCCCCGAATTGCGCAGCCGCTTTTTGCCGGGGGTGCCGGAGCAGGTGGCGGCGATCTGGCGTAGCCCGATCGGGCCGCTGGTGATGGTGTTGCTGGCCGGTGGACTGGGCTGTTTTGTGGCCTTTCGCGGCAAATTGAGGCAGGGCCGCTGGCTGCCCTGGCTGCTGATGGGAGTGATCACCCTGCTGATCCTGGTGATCAATGGGATAAATGTGGGAATCAGCTTCATCGCTCGCAATATTGAAAATGCCCTGGTGGCCTATAAGGCGGATGATTTTTGGAAAATCGTAGCCATATATGCTTTTTGTCTGGTGCTGGCCCTGCCTATCCGGGCGATCCAGAGCTACCTGATTCCCAAGCTTGGCTTGTTATGGCGAGAGTGGCTGAGTGGGCGCTTGTTGAATCGCTACCTCTCTAATCGAGCCTATTATATTCTCAATCCAAACGATGAGTCGATCGAAGAAATTGATAATCCAGACCAGCGAATTTCCCAGGATACGGCCAGTTTTACTGGCACTAGCTTGAGCGTTGTTGTTGAGATCATCGCAGCCCTGCTCACATTTGCCAGTTTCATCATTGTGCTATGGAACATCAGTGACCAGCTGGCCTTGGTGCTTTTGATGTACTCGGTGGGGGGCACCGGTTTGATTGTGTTTGCAAGCCGTAAGCTGGTCAATCTAAATTATTTGCAGCTCAAGCTAGAGGCCGATTTTCGTTATGGCCTTGTGCACATCCGCGATAACGCCGAGTCGATCGCCTTCTACCGCGGAGAGCAGCAGGAAGCCAGCGAGGCCCAGCGGCGGCTGGGAGGAGCGATTCAAAACTACGACCGTTTGATTGTCTGGGAAGCCCTGATCAGTGTGATCCAGCGCTCCTACGATTATTTCTCTAGATTTTTGCCCTGGCTGGTGATTGCACCGATCTACTTCGCTAAGCAGGTTGATTTTGGTGTATTTACCCAGGCCAGCATTGCCTTCAGTCAGGTTTTGTTTTCGGTGAGTTATATCGTTAACAACATTGATCGCCTCGCCGCCTTCTCCGCTTCGATTAGCCGTTTGGAGGGATTCCAGGGAAAGGTTGATGCGATCGGCACTGAAGCCGCCGCCCTAGAGGCCCAGCTGGCGGCCACCAGTGGGGGCCGTGACGACGGCTCGATCCTGGTCAGCCATGTGGACCTGGTGCCGCCCCGCACCAACCGCACCCTGATTCGGGATCTGAGCCTCGAGGTGAATCGCAGCCAGCGCCTGCTGGTGGTGGGGCCTTCCGGCTGTGGCAAAACCTCTTTCCTGCGCATGGTGAGCGGCCTTTGGCCGCCGGCATGCGGGCGGGTGGAGCGGCCCAGCGAGGGGGAGTTGATGTTCATCCCCCAGAAGCCCTACATGCTGCTGGGCAGCCTGCGGGAGCAGCTCTGCTATCCCCAGCAGCCGGATCGCTTTAGCGATGGCCAGCTGCGCCATGTGCTCGAGGAGGTGCGCCTGGGCGAGCTGGTGCAGCGTTATCCCGACCTAAATATCATCCAAGACTGGCCCCGGCTGTTGTCCCTGGGCGAGCAGCAGCGTTTGGCCTTTGCCCGCCTGCTGCTCAATTCACCCAGCTTTGTTGTGCTCGATGAGGCCACCAGTGCCCTCGATGTTGCCACGGAGCGCCACCTCTATTCCCTGCTAAGCGAGCGGGAAATGGCCTTTGTGAGCGTGGGTCACCGCCCCACCCTCACCGCCTTCCACGACACGGTGCTGGAGCTCGACGGCAGTGGTAAGTGGCGACTGTTGCCGGCGGCCGGCTATGACGTGGGACGTCATGCCTGATCCCATGCCTGCTGAGACTCCGGCCACAAATCCACCCACTAGTGCAACCACCAGTGCAACCACCAGTGCCACTACCGGCGACATTCCGGCTTTTGGCTGGAGTGGCTACGCCGAGCGGGTCAATGGTCGTTTTGCCATGGTGGGTTTTGCGGCCCTGCTGCTGATCGAGGCCATCAGCGGAGACACCTTCCTGCACTGGGCGGGCCTGGTGCCCTGAGCCCTCTCCCTGAGTCGCCGCCCTGGAGGCCTCTCACTGGGGGCCCTGGGCCCGCACTCAGGGGATATGGATCAGGTCTACCTGCCAGATCCCATTGCGGCTCACCTGCACGGCCAGCTGGCGGCCATCGGCCTGGAGTTGCACTGCTTTGGGCACACCGTTGGGCACCATGGCGATTGGCTGCAGGCTCTGCAGCGAGCGGCGGTAGAGCACCAGCTCGGTGCGGCCTTCCAGCTGGCGCACCAGGGCTATTTTTTCCCCAGCTGCATCGATACTGACGCTCAAGGGCTGGGCATCGGCCCGGTTGAGGCCTAGCAGGGGCTGGGGCTGCTGGCGCTCCAGATCGAGCAGCATCACCTGCTCCCGCCCGCCCCGGCCGCTGATCAGGGCCAGCCAGCGACCCGAGAGAGAAGGCTCCCGGGTGGCGCCCAAGGCCTCGAGGCGGCTGTTGACTGGTTGCAGTGGCCTCGGCATCGGCCCCATGCAGCTGCCCAGCAGCAGGGCCATGGCCATGAGAGTGCCTGTGGCCGTTGCAAGGACAGGCACCCTCATGGGGGGGCTCCAGGACCGCCCCCCTGGATGGCCATCCCGCCCGGGCGGTCGGGCTCCAGCAGGCCAGTCAGATCAAACAACTGCACCCGCACCTGGCCATCGAGGGCCACCTGCACGGCCAGCCGACCCGCTTCCGGGGCCAGGCTGAGCCGCAGGGCGGTGTGATCGGCCGGCAGGGGCAGCCTATGCAGGGCCCCGCTGAGCCGATCTTCGATCAAGGGCACCCGCTGGCTGCCCTGCTGCACCAGGGCAGCCACGTAGCGGCCGTTCCAACTCAGGGAGGGGGAGCTGTGGGGCTGGTGCCTCTGGAAGTGGCGGAGGTTCAGGACCTTCCCGCTGGGTTGTTCCTGTAGCAGCAGGGTGGGCCCACTGCTGCGCTCCACCACGGAGGCCAGCAGCTGCCCCTGGCCGCTTAGGGCCGGATCCTGGCGGCTGGCTTCACCGAGGCCGCCGGCGGGGCCGGCACTGCGGCGGCCGAACCAGGGTCCACCGCTGCAACCTGCCAGGAGCAGGAGGCAGGCTGGCAGCAGCAGGGCTGCCAGGGCTGGCGCCGTATTTGGTTGGTTCAGGGCGCCTCAGTCGTCGAAGCGGGAGCTGTTGTCCCGCGGCCGGGGTGCGCCAGGTCCGCGGGGTTTCAGCGGAGTGAAGTCTGCATCGCTGATCTGCTCGCTTGCCCCAGAGATAGGAGAACCCTGGGGGATTCCGGCTGGCCCGGTTGGGGGGGCAACCTCAGGGGTGGTGGCTCGCCTGGTGGAGCGGGGCATGGCCTCAGGTGCTGCAGTGGGTCGGCTGCCCCGGCGCGGTTCTGGGGTGGCATCACGCTCGCGGCGGCGGGAGCCGAAATCGGCGCCTGGCCTGGCGGCTGACCGTGCTGAGCCGCTGAAACGGCTGGGCTCAGGCTCCTGGCTTGGGCTTGCCCAGTCGCCCTGGGCCGGCCTGCGGCTCGCTGCCCGCTCGGGGATGGCCGTGCGGTTGGGCCGGCGTGCCCTGTAGAAGTCTTCGTCTTCGCTTTCGTCTTCGCGGGAAGGAATGCGGCGGCGCAGGGGCTGGGGCTCATCAAAGCGATCCACATCAGCTTCGCCCCAGGTTCTTCCGGCCACCCGGGCGCGGGCGGGCCCCGGGGTGGGCATCGGTTCGTCGTCGTCGAAGTAGGAAGAGCGCCGCGCCTGCTCGGTGGTCACACCCCGCAGCCGGACGCTTTCGTAGGCGAAGAAAACGGTGGTGGCGGCCAGCAGGAACTGGCCAAACTGGAGGATGGGGTCCAGGCGCCAACCCTGAAAAAACAAAATGCCGCCGCAGAGCAGGCCAATCGCCGCAAAGAAAACGTCGTAGTCGCGGGCCAGGGCGGGCTTGAAGCTCCGCATGAAATAGAGCAGGGCGCCGCCGACGGCCAGCACAATGCCCACGATGCTGGCCCAATTCAGGCTGGCATTAACCACGGTGTCTCACCCGTTCAACCATTCGCCCACTGTAGGCAGGCTGCCTGGGCTGCCTAGGCCCCAGCTCTTTCAGAGGCGACGATCGAGGCGATCGTTCTGGCTGATCAGCACCAGGGCGATGGTGATGGGCACCACCACGATCACTGCCCCCCAGGCGAGGCTGCTCAGGAAGTTGGCTAGGGAAGGCGTCATAGCGGGCCAGTTTTGAACGTAAACCGTTCCCCAATCCTAGGCAGTGGGGGCGGGTTCCTACGCTGGCAACCCAGCTGCTTAGAGCTTTGTGACGGCCCTGCCCTCGTCTTACCTGTCGTGGCACTCCTTGGCGTCAGGGGCCCATCTGGTTTTGGGGCTCGGGCTGGCGATCTGGACCCTGTTGTTTCTGTTTCGGATCGTGCTCACCTGGTACCCCCAGGTGGATCTGAGCCGAGGGGTGATGCGTTTGATTGGCGGCCCCACCGAGCCCCTGTTGGCCCCCACCCGTCGACTGATCCAACCGATCGGGGGTGTTGATGTGACCCCCGTGGTTTGGGTGGGCCTGCTCAGCCTGGTGCGCGAGTTGTTGGTGGGGCAGCAGGGGTTGATCACCCAGGTGCTGATGCGGTCGGGGGCTGTCGCCTAGGCACCCGTCTGAGGAAGCATGTCTTGCTCGACAAACTTGGTGTGCACATCGCCGGCCTGGAACTCGGGTCGATCCAGCAACTGCAAGTGGAAATCGATCGTTGTGGGGATGCCGGTGACAGCACATTCCGACAGGGCCCGGCGCAGGCGCCGCAGGGCATGGGGCCGGTCGGTGCCCCACACGATCACCTTGCCGATTAGAGAGTCATAGAAGGGAGGGATCTCATAGCCCGTGTAGACATGGCTGTCGACCCGCACCCCCGGGCCGCCGGGGGGCAGCCAGCCGGTGATTTTGCCCGGAGCGGGCCGAAAATTCTGACGGGGATCCTCTGCGTTGATCCGCGCCTCGATGGCGTGGCCGCAGAGTTTTACCTGGTCCTGGGTAATCGAGATGGGTTCGCCGCCGGCGATGCGCAGCTGCTCGGCGATCAGGTCGACGCCGGTAACCATTTCGGTGACTGGGTGCTCCACCTGGATGCGGGTGTTCATCTCCATGAAATAGAACGTGCCGTGGCGGTCGACCAGAAATTCGACGGTGCCCGCTCCCTCGTAGTTGATGGTGCGTGCCGCTGCCACGGCGGCTTCACCCATCTGGCGGCGCAGATTTGCATCGATGGCAACGCTCGGTGCCTCCTCCAGCAGCTTCTGGTGGCGCCGCTGGATTGAGCAGTCCCTTTCGCCTAGGTGCACCACGTTGCCGTGGCGATCGGCCAGCACCTGCACTTCCACGTGCCTCGGCCGGTCGATGAATTTCTCCATGTAGAGCCCGGGGTTGCCGAAGGCGGCTTCCGCTTCCCCCTGGGCTGCCTTGAACAGGCTTTCGAGCTGGTCGGGGCCGGGCACCAGCCGCATGCCCCGGCCCCCGCCGCCGGCGGTGGCCTTGATCATCACCGGATAGCCCATCCCATCGGCGAGGCGGGCGGCGTCGGCAGTGCTGTCGAGCAGCCCTTCGCTGCCGGGGATGGTGGGTACGCCCACCCTCTGCATGGTGGCCTTGGCGGTCGACTTGTCTCCCATCGAACGAATCGCCTCGGGGGATGGCCCCACAAAGGTGATGCCGTGGTCGGCGCAGATCTCGGCAAAGCGGTCGTTTTCCGCCAGAAAGCCGTAGCCGGGGTGGATGGCGTCGGCCCCTCGGGAGGTAGCCGCGGCCAGAATGTTGGGGATATGGAGGTAGCTCTTGGAGCTGGGCGCCTCCCCGACGCACACCGCTTCGTCGGCCAGTTGCACGTGCAGGGCGTTTTTATCCACCGTGCTGAACACGGCCACCGTGGGAATGCCCAGTTCCCGGCAGGTGCGCAGGATTCGCAGGGCAATCTCGCCACGGTTGGCGATCAGCAACTTGCCGATGGGCATCCGCGGCGACTCAGCTGATATGGGCCAAAGCGGACTGTATCAGTGCCTCCCAAGCCGGCCGGCACCAACCGGCTACAGGGAAGAGCGATGGGTATATTGCACGCTTGGGGCGCCCTGCGGTGATCCCAGATCGATGCGGATGTGGTGGAATTGGTAGACACGCACGTTTGAGGGGCGTGTGGCTTCGGCCTTACGAGTTCAAGTCTCGTCATCCGCATTTCTTTTTCATTTCAGCCAGCCGTTGCCTGAACCGAAGCGGGTTCCCAGGGTGACCCCGCCGCCACCGGTCTCGATCGTGCTGGTCAGCAACGGCCCTGGGGAGCTGTCCACCTGGGTCAGGCCCCTGGCCCAGCGCCTGCAGCGCCGCATCCCCCTGCGCCCCATCGCCGCTGCGGCGGACTGCAGCTTGGAGCTGGTGCTGGTGCCCTGTCCCAATGGCACGGGCCGCGAACACCTGGCTGCGGCGGGGTGGGGGTTGTTTGAGCGCATCGTGCCGGCGCGCCAGTTCTGGTCGCTGCTGCTTTCCCCTGGGAGGTTTGGTCCCTGGGGAAAGCGCGGAGTGGTGGTGTTTCTGGGGGGGGATCAGTTCTGGACGGTGCTGCTGTCGGCGCGTCTGGGCTACCGACACCTCACCTATGCCGAATGGGTGGCGCGCTGGCCGCGCTGGAACGATCGCATTGCGGCCATGGGGCCTAGGGCCGCAGCCCGGCTGTCGCCCCGTTGGGCGCAGCGCTGCACGGTGGTGGGAGATCTGATGGCCGATCTCTCCGAGTCGGCCCGCAGCGAGGCACCGTTGCCCCAAGGGGAGTGGCTGGCCCTGTTGCCGGGCTCCAAGCGGGCCAAGTTGCGGGTGGGAGTGCCGTTTTTACTGGAGACGGCCGATCGCATTGCGGCGCTGCGCCCGGGCTGCCGTTTCCTGTTGCCGCTCGCCCCCACCACCAGCATCGATGAGCTGCTTGCCCAGGCGGGTCCCGCCAATCCGATTGCCAGCTCCTACCGATCGGGGCTGCCGCGGCTGCGGGAGCCGGATCTGCTCGTGACGCCGGCCGGCACCCCGATCCAGCTGGTGCGTGA
The DNA here is from genome assembly GCF_015840335.1 of Synechococcus sp. CBW1108. Classification (NCBI taxonomy): domain Bacteria; kingdom Bacillati; phylum Cyanobacteriota; class Cyanophyceae; order Synechococcales; family Synechococcaceae; genus Synechococcus; species Synechococcus sp. CBW1108. Next base: position 838,828 of record NZ_CP060395.1, on the reverse strand, counting down.
AAATCCTGCCCACGGCGCCCTGAGCCAGTGCGCCCTGGCCCTCACCACCGTGGGCGCCAATACGGCCGAGTTGGCCGCCCTGGGGGTGCCCATGCTGGTGCTGCTGCCCACCCAACACCTGCATGTGATGCAGGCCTGGGATGGGCTGGCCGGACTGGTGGCGCGGCTGCCGCTGCTGCGCTGGGGGTTTGGCCTGCTGCTCACGGCCTGGCGCCTGCGCCACCGGGGTTTCCTGGCTTCGCCAAACATCGCTGCGGGTCGCTTGCTGGTGCCAGAGCGGGTGGGGGTGATCACGCCCGAGTCGATTGCGGCCGAGGCCGCCGATTGGCTTGGCTCCCCTGAGCGCCTCGCCGGGATGCGGGCTGATTTGCATGGTTTGAGGGGCCAGTCGGGGGCGGTGGCCAGCCTGGCGGAGCTGGTTCTGGAGCTCCTGCCCCCGGGCCTGGGTTCCTAAGGTTCACGCCAGTATTTGTTCCCTCCCATGGCCGACGCAGCCAGCATCCCTAACCTCCCCCCCCCCAACCCCTCTGCCTGCGGCCTGGACAGCGGCCTGGCGCGGGGCACCAGCGAGGAGCAGTGGCGCCAGCAGCTCACGCCAGAGCAATTTCGCATTGCCCGCCAGGGCGGCACCGAGCGGGCCTTCAGCGGTGCCTACTGGAACCACAAGGCCAGCGGGATGTACCACTGCGTGTGCTGTGACGCCGAGCTGTTTAGCAGTGCCACCAAATTCGAATCCGGCACGGGTTGGCCCAGCTTCTGGGACGGCGTGAGCGCGGGCGCCATCAGCACCCACACCGACAGGTCCCACGGCATGGTGCGCACGGAGATCCGCTGCGCCAACTGTGACGCCCACCTGGGCCACCTTTTCAACGATGGGCCTGCCCCGACCGGCCAGCGCCACTGCGTCAATTCAGCCTCGCTGGTCTTCCGGCAGCCCCGAAATCAGCCCTGATTCACCAGCCCAGCTTCACCAGGGATCCGCCAGGTCTTCGGCCTCCACATCCACCGGCTCTCGGGCGGGAGTGGGGGCGGGGCGGCGTTGGGGCGCCCGGGGCAGGGGCTCGGCCTGGAGGGGCCGGCGGGGGGTCTCGGGGCGGCGCTCCGGAAAGCTGGGTTCTTCGAATCTGGGTTGCTCGAAAGACCTCTCGTCGTAGCGGGGTTCGTCTTCGTCGAGGTAGCGGCGTTGACGCAGGGGTTGCTGCTGGCGCCGTTCCTCCAGCTCGACGTAGTCGAGTTCTGCCTCTGCTTCCAGGGCCCGGCTGGTGGCTGGCTGGATGCGGCGCTGCTCCTGTACCGCGGGCTGGCCTGCAGCCAACTGGTTTTCCACCGGCACCATGCCTGAGCGGTAGCGCTCCCGCTCCTCCTGTTCCCAGCTGGGCCCGCCAATGCCCAGCTTTTCCAACAGGCCTGAGCCCAGTTGCTTGAGCTTGTCTTCGGCCCCCTCGTAGACAATGATCCGATCTGGTCCACTGCTGACAATCTCCTCAACCCTGAGTTCCCAGGTGCTGAGTACCCCTTCGCCCAGGATCGGCACCCCCAGGGCGCCGATCACGAGGGTGGCCAGCTCACCGGTTTCGATGTCGAAGCTGAAGCCCAGTACCCGGCCCAGCTGGGCGCCTGCCTCGGTGATCACCTGGCAGTTGATCACCTTGCTGTAGCGATCAGGGTTGAAGCCCTCGGCCAGGGAGTCGGCCGAATCCACCAGGATCACATCGCCCACCTGGCGGATCCGATCGAGGGGCATCCAGCGCGGCAGGCCCGGCAGGAAACGGGTCAGGGGGTTGTCGCGCAGGCCCAGCGCCACCACTTCGCGCCGGTCGACATCCACCACCACCTCACCGACAACCCCCAGTCGCCGGCCGGTGTCGCGGGTGATCACCTGGGTGCCCATCAACTCGGAGCGCAACCAGAGGCGATCGCTCGGGGCGGCAGCGGCTGCTCCGAGATCGGTGGAAGGGGGAATGGAGGAGGTCAATGAAAGGGTCGAACCTGGGGCCCAGTCGATCCATTGTGGCCCACCTGGTTCGCTGGGGTAAGGGCGGTCAGGCCGCGGGCGGTAACCCCACCACCTGGGTGTGGGCTCCCCGGGCCTGGGTGACGCCGATGGTGCGGGTGGCAGCTGCGATCATCGGGCGCCGGTGGCTCACCACCATGAACTGGGCCTGGTCGGCCTGGCTGGCGATCAGGGCTGCCAGCCGTTCGACGTTGACCCCGTCAAGGAAGCTGTCCACCTCATCGAGGGCGTAGAAGGGCGATGGCCGAAAGCGCTGGAGGGCAAAAAGGAAACTCAGGGCCGTCAGTGACTTCTCGCCGCCGCTCATTGAGTTGAGGCGGCGCACGGCCTTGCCCTTGGGATGGGCCACCAGGGTGAGGCCCCCATCCAGGGGGGATTCGGGATTTTCCAGCTGCAGGTGACCTTCGCCGTCGGAGAGACCCTCGAAGATCGTGCGGAAGTGGCCGTCCACCGCCGTGAACGCCTCCAGGAAAGCCTCCTGGCGCAGGGTGGCCACGGTTTCGATGCGCAGCAGCAGCTCCTCGCGTTCCTTGCTGAGCACCTCGAGGCGCTCCTCCAGCTCCGCCAGCCGGATTTCCAGCTGCTCGAGCTCTTCGAGCGCCAGCATGTTCACCGGTTCGAGGGCTTCCATGCGGGCCTGGAGGCTGCGCAGCTCTTCCTGCAACGCCTCCAGACCCGCCTCGCGCACCTCAGTCGGGATCTCGGGCCGGGGATCGGGCAACTCCCGCTCCAGTTGCTCGAGGCGCAGTTGGTCGCCGCGCAGCTGCTCGGCCAGGGAGTCGAGCTCTTCAGCCAGGCGTTGCAGCTCCCACTGCTGCTGCTGCAGGGCCTGGCGTTGGGCTGAGAGCTGGGCCTCGGCGGCGTCGCGGGCGCGCCGCCGCTCGCCGAAGCGGGTTTGCAGATCCTGCTGCTGGCTTTCCAGGGCGCTGCGCCGCTGCTGGTCGGCCTGCTGCCGCTCCTTCCACTGGGCCCGGTCTGCCACCAGGGCATTGACGGCCGCCACCAGCCGCTGTTCATCGGTCGCCAGGGCTTGGAGCTGGTTGCTCAGCCGCTCGGCCACCAGCGCCCGCTCGCGTCGGGCTGCCAGCAGGCCATCGCGCTGGTTGCGGGCCGCGGCCAGGGCGGAGTCGGCCGACTCCAGCTCGCTCTGGAGGCCCTGCCAGCGGGCAGCGTCGCCGGAGGCCTGCACGGCGGTTTCGCTCGCCTCGAGGGCCGTGCGCTGGGCCTGGAGGGGGCTGAGGAGCCCCTCCAGCTCCTGTTGGCGCTGCAGATCGCTCTGCAGGGTGGCCTGCAGTTGCCCCAGGCGGGTGCCCAGCTGCTGCTGGCGTTGCTGCTGGGGGGCCAGGGCGCGCTGGGCGGCGCTGCGCTCGGCCTCCAGGGCCGCCTGACGTTGCTGGAGCTCCAGCAGCTGGGGCCGCAGGCGCTCGAGCTGCTGGCCCAGGTCGGCTTCCCTGCGGCGGCAGGCCAGCAGGCTCTCGCCCAGCTCCAGCAACCGTTGGCGATGGGGTTCGGCCTCGTCGCCATCCTGGGCCCGACCAAAGCTGAGTTGGCCGCCCCGCTGCTGCAGGCTGCCGCCGGTCATGGCACCGCTCTTCTCGAGCAGTTCGCCCTCGAGGGTCACCGCCCGGCAGCGGCCCAACTCGCGCCTGGCGTTGGCCAGGTTGTCGAACACCAGGGTGTCACCGAAGACGTAGCGGAACACCTCCGCGTAAACCGGCTCGTGACGCACCAGCTCGACGGCCCTGCCGACTAGCCCGCCACCACCTGCACTTCCTGCCCCACCCCCTGCCCCACCACCGCGTTGCAGGGCGGCCCCGCCACTGCCACTGGAGCCGCCACTGGAGCCGCCCCGAATCTTGTTGAGCGGCAGAAAGGTGAGCCGGCCGGCCCGGCGTTGCTTGAGCAGCTCAATCGCCTGGGCGGCGATGCGGTCGTCGTCGACCACCACCTGGCCGAGGCGCCCGCCGGCCGCCACCTCGAGCGCATAGCGATGGCGCTCCTCCACCTCAGCGAGCTGGGCCACGGGCCCGTGGATGCCGTCGAGGCCCGCCTCCAGTAGCACCCTCAGGGCGCCGGTGCCACGGCTTTCCTGCAGGGTTTCGCGGCGACTGTCGAGCCGGGCGATCTCCCGCTCCAGGGTGGCCTGTTCCTGCTCCAGGCGGCTGCGGGTGCGCTGCTGCAGGGCCAGGGCCTCGGCCAGCTCCTGCACCTGCTGCTGCCTCAGCCGGGTGGCCTCCCCCACCTGCTGCCAGGCGCTTTCGATGGCCTCGAGCTGCTGCTGGACGCCCTGTTGGCTGATCCCCTCCTGCTGCTCCTCGGCCCCCAGCTCCGCTAGCCGCTCCTGCTGCTGGCGCAGCCGCTCTTGCAGTTGTTGGCGCTCCGCCTCCAGTGGCCCGATCTGCTCGGCCAGTTGCTGGCGGGCCAGGCTGCGTTGCCTCTGTTCCTCCAGCCAGCTGCCGGAGCGGCCCGCCACTTCGCCCAGGCGGCGGCGGGAGAGTTCCACGGCGCCTTCAGCGCTGCGGCAGGCCTGCTCGGCGGCTTCCAGCTCGGCCAGATCGGAGCTGGTCTCGAGGGCCTGCTGCTGCTGGCGAAGGTCGCCCTGGCCGCGGGCCAGTTCCTGCCGCTGGCGTTGCAGCGCTTCGGCTTCGAGCTGGTGTTTTTCCCCCTGGCGGGCCAGTTCGCGGCCACTGGCTTCGAGGCCGGCAAGTTCGGCCTGCACGGCGATCAGCTGGTCTTCGCCGAGGGCCTTCACCTCCGCCTGCAGCTGCTCGAGGGCGGCGGTGGCGGCCCCCAGCGCCTGCTCGCCGGCGGCGATGGCCTCGCGGCCTGTCTGTTGCTGGGCGGTGAGCTCTTCGCGGCGCCGGCTGAGGGCGGCCTGGTTGGCCCGGGCCGCTTCGAAGGCCAGTACTTGCTCCTGTAGTCGGCCCGTGTGGTGGCGCTGGCGCAGGTCTTGGTAGGTGCGGGCCTTGGCGCAGTCGCGTTCGAGTTTCTGGCGGGAGCCCAGCAATTCCTGCTGGACGATTGCACAGCGCTCCTGGCGCTCCTGCACCTCGTCGAGCTTGGCCCGACTCTGCTCTATCCGGGAATCGAAGAGGGCGACGCCGGCCAGCTCATCGATGATGCCGCGTCGATCCTTGGCGCCCATCGAAACGATGCGGGTCACGTCGCCCTGCATCACCACATTGCTGCCCTCCGGATCCACCCGCAGGCGCCGCAGCTGGCCCTGTAGCTGCTGCAGGTTGCAGGGCACCCCGTCGGCGCTGAAGCTGCTGGCATAGGTGCCGCCGGGGGCCACCCGCAGGCGGCGGCTCACGGTCCACTCGGTCTGGTCGGGTCTGATCCAGGGGCCCTCCTCGGGGGGCTCCAGGCCCGCTTCGGCTGGGTCGGGCTGCCAATCGCTGAGGTCAAAGCGCACGTTCACTGAGGTTTCGGCGGCCTTGCCCTCCCGCAGCATGGCGCTGTTGATCAGGTCTGGCAGGCGATCGGCCCGCATGCCGCGGCTGCTGGCCAGGCCCAGGCAGAACAGCACCGCGTCGAGAATGTTGCTCTTGCCAGAGCCGTTGGGGCCGGTCACCACGGTGAAGCCCTCTTCCAGCGGAATCGTGATTGATCCGCCGAACGACTTGAAGTGGGTGAGCCCGACCTGATTGATGTGAACCAACAGGCCCGTGCGCCGAGCAGCAGAAATGTAGCGGAGGGTTTCGAAATCTCAACCCCCTCCTTAGGTTGTGGGTTGAGCTGAGTTGCCTCCCCCTCCGCCATGACCGCCGAAGCGCCTCCCCACAGCGCCAGCCCCGAGGGCTTTCGCGATCGTTTCGAGACCCTGATCCCCTCCATTCAGCGGGAGTGGCCGGCCGTGGCCCGCCAGGCCCTTGAGGCCACCCGGGGCAGCTTCGATGAGGTGGTGGAGGTGATCGCCAGCCAATCCGGTCGAACGGCCACGGTGGTCAAGGACCAGCTTCTCGAGCTGCTGGACGTGGCCGGCGGCCAGACAAGCCGCCTGGCCGAAAACCTGGCACCGATCGAAGCCCAGCTGGAGAGCCTGCTCGATGAGCTCAATTCCAGCCTGCGGCCTCGGATTGAGAAGCCGGTGCGGGAGCGTCCCCTGCTGGCGATCGGTATTGCCGCGGGCGTTGGGGTGTTGCTGGGCCTGCTGCTGGCCTCAGGCCGGCGTTCCTCATGACGGATTCGACCTCGCCCGGCGTGGCCCGGGTGGCGGCGGGCCGGGTTGGCGCCCTGCTGACTTCTGTGATGGACCTGCACGTGCGCATTGCCCTGCAGGAGGTGGATCGGGAGAAGCGGCGCCTGATCAGCGGTGCCCTGCTGCTCAGCGGCGGGCTGGCCCTGCTGCTGCTGGCCCTGATCGGTGCCGAGCTGGCCCTGCTCCTATGGCTGCACGCGGCCCTGGGGCTGAGCTGGATCCATGCCGCCCTGGTGGTGGCCGCTTTGGATCTGGTGCTGGCCGGGGTGTTTGTGCGGGTGGGCGGCCAGCTGCTCAAGGGGCCCTACCTGCCCCAGACCACCGCCGGTCTGAGCAAGACCACCAGGGCGATTCTGGGGCGCTAGTTGATTAGCGCACCTCGTAGTGCAGCCAGCGGCAGTCAATGCCCCCGTTGCTGATCGGGATGCGGCGGCTCGCCTTCATCCTCAGGGCGCCGGTGAGTTCAGGGTTGCCGCTCAGCAGCCACAGGCTCCAGCCGCTGCAGCGCTCCTTCACCATGTGGCCCAGGTCGGCGTAGAGGGATTCCAGGGCCTCGCCCCCACCGAGGCCCCCACCGAGGCCCCCACCGAGGCGCTCGCCGTAGGGCGGGTTGCAGACCAGGATCCCTGGCCCGGTCGGCGGCTCAAAGTCGCGGCAGTCGCCCTGGCGCAGATCGAGGGCCCCGGCCACGCCGGCCTCCTTGGCGTTGCTGCGGGCCTGCTCCAGCACCCCGGCGTCCTGCTCCATGCCCACGATTGGTGCCAGGGCCTTGCCGCAGGGGAGGGTCTCCCGGGCCAGGGCGGCGGCGGCCTCGCGCTCCTGCTGCCAGAGCTGGGGGTTGAAATCGGGCCAGCGCTCGAGGCCGAAGGGGCGCCCCAGCCCCGGCGCCCGGCCCAGGGCCAGGCAGGCGGCTTCGATCAGCAGGGTGCCGGAGCCGCAGAGGGGATCTGCCAGGGGTACCGAGCCATCCCAGCTGGTGAGGGCGATCAGGCCGGCGGCCAGGTTTTCCTTGAGCGGGGCCAGGCCCATGGCAGCCCGGTAGCCCCGCTTATGCAGGCTGGCGCCGCTGCCATCGATGCTCAGGGCTGCTGCACCACCGCCTAGGTGCAGGTGCAGGGCCAGGTCGGGATCGTCCAGGTCGACCGAGGAGCGGGCGCCCCACTGCTGGCGCTGCAGATCTACCAGGGCATTTTTGACCTGCAGGGCGCTGTAGTGGCTGTGGTTGAGGCCGGGGGCGCTGCCGGTGGCATCGACCCGGAAGCTGGCACCAGGAGGTAGCCAGCGGCTCCAGTCGACGGCGCGCTGCACACCGGCGTAGAGCTCGTCGCGGCTGTGGCAGGGAAAGCTGGCCAGCTCCCGCAGCAGCCGGAAGGGCAGGCGGGCCTGGAGGTGCAGCCGGTAGTAGCCGGCCAGGTTTGTTTGGAAGCGCACGGCCCGGCGTAGGGGTGGGCCGGCCTGACAGCCCAGGGCCGTGAGCTCGGCCGCTGCTGCTTCCTCAAGACCCGGTGGCACCACAGCCACGCCGCTGATTGAGCTGGTGTCTTGGTCGGTGATGCCCACCCCTGCGGTCTGCGGTTGAAGCTGTCACAATGACGGAGTCCGGTTTCGGTCGGACTAGGTGATCCACACCGGTGCTTCGGACAGCGGTTCGATTCCGCTCAGCTCCATTCCCCCTTCCCGGGGCTGCAATGGTTTCGACGGGGTATGAGGAGGGTGACTGAAGCCTGCTCGGTAAGAGCAAATCCGTAACAGCGAATAACATCGTTCGTTTCTCCCGTCAGACCGCCCCCGTGGCCGCCTGACCCTTTAAGGGAGATGGGGTGAGATCAGCCTTATCACCCAAATGATCCATGGGGCCTGGAAGGGCCCTTTTTAGTAGTTAGCGGCGGCGGAAGTTGGCCATCGTGAGCGAGTCGTAGATGCGATCGCCGAGCAGGTTGCGCACCAGCAGCAGGGGCCGGGCCAGATAGCCCACCACGTAACGGCTGCGGGGATGGGCCGCACAGGCTGCAGCTGCGATCGTGCGGCCCACCAGGTTGGGTGAGGAGCTGCGGCGGGCGTCGTAGATGTCAGCAAAGCCCTCCAGCAAAATCTTGGTGAGTTGGCCGTAGGGGCCGTTGCCGGAGCGCTCCAGCAGGGGCTCCTGCATCATTTCGGCAAAGTTGGTGCGGATGATGCCGGGTTGCACCACCACCACGTGAATGCCGAAATCGGCAAGCTCCAGCCGCAGGCAGTCAGACCAACCCTCCAGGGCGTGCTTGGAGGCGTGATACCAGGCCCCCAGCGGCGCATAGATGCGCCCACCCATTGAGGAGACGTTGATGATTCGCCCCGAACGGCGCTCTCGCATAGCCGGCAGCAGGCGCTGGGTGAGGTCCGCCAGGCCGAACAGGTTCACTTCAAACTGGCGGCGAGCCACAGCCAGTGGCGTTTCCTCTACCGAACCGTAGACGCCATAGCCGGCATTATTTACGAGCAGGTCGATGCCGCCGGGGTTGTCCTGGGCGAGGCGCTCCGCAGCTGCCGCAATGCTGGCGGGCTTGGCCAGATCGAGGGCCAGTGGCTGCAGGCCGGCAGGCACCAGGGGGGCCATCGGCTCCTGGCGCCGCGCCGCCCCAACCACCTTGAAGCCGCGCTCGAGTAGGGCCTGCGCTGTCGCCAGGCCGATGCCGGAGGAGGCCCCGGTGACCAGGGCTACGGGCGGGCGGGCTGTATGCGGCTGCACTGCGAGAGGCTGGGGGCAAAAATTCACCGTAGGGCCCGGTGAGTCAACTCCTTCAAACCCTGCAGACTTGCACTTGATCAGGCAATGGCTCTCGCTTTTTCAATCAGAGCCTGATCAACTCTGGTCTAGACTTGCTGCTACTGGGAAATTCTGAATTAATGGCCAAATTCCAATTTGAATTCACTCCAAAGCAGGATGTTGAGTTCAGGCAGCTTGTGGCCAAGCAGAGAATTGCTGCCATCGCCATCGCTTTGCTTGTTGTAATCAAGGCTGGGGGCGCCCTCCAGGGTGCCTCCTCTGCCAACTGGCAGGAAATTATGTTTGCAGTAGCGTCTTTCCTGGTGGCAATGTATTCCTGCTATTCATTGTATTTTAGCAGTGTAAGGCTCTACAGGATTACTAATTCGGCTGGCAATGATTTGAGCAATCTGTTCGCCGGCTTGCAGGGTCTAGAGAATTGCTTTGCCGCCTTGGCATTGGCGATTTTATTTAGCGTAATTCCTGATTATTTGGTTGGCTAGGCCCAGGCTTATTGTTTGCTAAGCCAGGCCGATTGCTTGCCTTTGTAATTTATTTTTATAATTGACTTGCTCGTGTCCTCGGCCTGGTAATTCTATGCTTTCTCCCGGTTTTGCTAGACCCGGCTTTGCTGTTGCTGCGCTTTTCGCCTAAATGATCCTCCAGCTTGCGCTGCAGAATCAGGCCCGAGAGCACAACCGTGATCGCATTGGCAATGATCAGAGGGCCATTGCGCGTGAAAATGCCATAAACCAGCCACAGGGCAATACCACTGGTGAAAAAGGCATACATGCTTAGGGAGATCCCCCGGGTGTCGCCACTGCTGAGGGTTCTCATTGCCTGGGGAATGAAGCTCAAGGTGGTCAGGGAAGCTGCCGCGTAGCCCAGCAGTTCAATGGCGGATGTTTGTTGGCTCATGGCAACATCCTGCTGGATTGCCAGGGCCCTGAGCTGAAGATCAGGGTGCGGTTGTTGGTTGGCATGGCCACATCGTCAAGGGGCTCCAGGCCCACGGCGAGGGCTTGCTGCTTTAGCTCAAGTGCATCCCGCACCCCCATGGCTGGATCGAGGCTGCGCAGATGGGCATCGAAACTGAGGTTGCTGGCCGCGGTGTGCACCCCACCGTCGTGAAAGGGGCCGTAGAGCAGCAGCAGGCCACCGGGCTCCAGCACCTGGTGCACTCCGGCCAGCAGCTGGGGCAGGGCCAGTGCCGGCATGATGTGGCAGGTGTTGGCGCTGAATACGGCGTCGAAGCGGCCGTTAGGCCACTGTTCGGCCTCGGTCACATCGAGGCGGATTGCTGTGGGCAGTTCGGCAGCTGGCGCCAGCTCCTGCCGGGCCAGGCCTGCCAGTTGGCCCCGCAGGATTGCCAGCCCCTCCTGTCGCTCGCTGGCTTGCCAGGTCAAAGCTGGGATGTTCGCGCCGAAATAGGCGGCGTGCTGACCGTTGCCGGAGCCAATCTCAAGCACCCGCGCCCGCTCGGGCAGCCAGGCTTGAAGCAGGGCCAGGAGCGGCTGCTTATTGCGTTCGCAGGCTGGGGAGAGGACCACGCGCTTCAGATTGGGATGGCTGCATGGCAGCTTTTTAGGGGGTGCTTCCTGGGAAGCCGCTCCAGATCTTCAGTTCCTGGAGGGTCTGGACCCCTTCGCGGCGCTCCTTGCCTGGCTGGTCCCAGGTGGGGTAGGCGCGGATCTGGGCCGCCTGGCAGCGGGCCCGACCTGGGTCAGTTTTGTCGCACTCCACGTAGGGAAGGGTGTTGCCGGCCTCTTTGCCAAACAGATTTTTCTGCTGGAAGCAGGCTGGACACCACCAGGCGCCATAGAAAATCGCCCCCTTGGCTCGCAGGTAGTCGCTGAGGGCCTTTTGTTCCGGGCTGGAGGGGGCCAGGTCCTCGCCGAGGCTGGGGGTGGTTGGGGCGCCAGGAACGTTGGCTCCTTTGGCGGCACTGGCGGTGGCCGTAAAGCCCAGAAGCACCGTGCTCAGGCCGATCAATAGGGCAGAACGCAGGGAGCCGAACTCGGGCATCGGGGTGCGGGTGTGCGGGTCAGCGGCCGGAGGCTACGGCTGATGGCCGGCTCTGGCCGGGCCGTGTGCGCAAAACCACAGCGGGGAGTTGGGGCGCCGGCGTTCGGCCTTCCGCCCTTCGGCGCTGCGGCTGAACAGCCCCATGGCTGAAACAATGGACAACTAGCGGTGGATAGGGAGGTCGATGGGCGCAAACGGCTACCGCGACTACTTCAAAGTGCTGGGCGTGGAGCGGAGCGCCGATGCGGACGCCATCAAGCGGGCCTTTCGCAAGCTGGCCCGCCAGTACCACCCGGATGTCAATCCAGGCGATGCGGGTGCCGAGGCCAAGTTCAAGGAGGTGAGCGAGGCCTATGAGGTGCTCTCCGACCCGGATAAGCGCCGCCGCTATGAACAGTTTGGCCAGTACTGGAGCCAGGCCGGCGGCGGCTCTGGCACGGGCGGGGTGGACGTTGACTTCGGCCGCTACGGCAATTTCGACGATTTCATCAACGACCTGCTGGGACGTTTTGGTGGGCCCGCCCCTGGCGGTGCCCCGGGCGGTTTCGGTTTTAGTTCGGGCTTTCCCGGTGGATTTGCCGGCGGTATGTCCGGAGGTGGCCGCGCCCCGGCGGTGAATCTCGATGCTGAGGCCAGCATCAGCCTCTCCTTTGCCGACGCCTTCCGCGGTTCCGAGCGCACCCTGGCCGTCAACGACGAGCGGGTGCAGGTGCGCATCCCCCCGGGGGTGAAGCACGGCAGCCGGCTGCGGCTTAAGAGCAAGGGCAATCTGCAGCCCGGCACCGGCCGCCGCGGCGACCTCTACCTCAACCTGCAGCTCCAGGAGCATCCGGTGTGGAAGCTCGACGGCGACCAGCTGCGGGCCGAGCTACCCCTCAGCCTCGATGAGCTGGCCCTCGGCGGCGAGGTGCGGGTGGCCACCCCCGATGGAGAGGCCTCCGTCCAGGTGCCCCCCGGCATGACCCTGGGCCGCAGCCTGCGGCTCAAGGGCAAGGGTTGGCCGCTCAAGGACGGCCGCGGCGACCTGCTGCTCACCCCGGTGCTCAAGTTGCCAGGCCAGCTCAGTGCCGAGGAACGGCAGTTGCTGGAGCAGTTGCGCGCCGCCCGCAGTGCCGATCCCCGGGCGGGTTGGATTCAGGCCGCCCGTCTCTAGGATCCGCCCTAGAGAGATTGGCCCCATGGAGCTCACCTACCGCCCCCGCAGGCTGCGCCGCACCCCGGCCCTGCGGGCGATGGTGCGGGAGCACCAGCTCAGCGCCGCCGACTTCATCTATCCGCTCTTTGTGCATGAGGGCGCCAGCAACGAGCCGATCGGGGCCATGCCAGGGGCCATGCGCTGGAGCTTGGAGGGGCTGGTGGAGGAAGTGGGCCGCGCCTGGGACCTGGGCATCCGCTGCGTGGTGCTGTTCCCCAAGGTGGCCGACGGCCTCAAAACGGAGGACGGGGCCGAGTGCTTCAACGAGCATGGCCTGATCCCCCGAGCCATTCGCCGGCTCAAGGAGATGCATCCGGGCATGGCGATCATGACCGACGTGGCCCTGGATCCCTATTCCTGCGATGGCCACGACGGCATCGTCAGCGATGGGGGGGTGGTGCTCAACGATGAGACGGTGGCGGTGCTCTGCAAGCAGGCCGTGGCCCAGGCCCGGGCCGGTGCCGACCTGATCGGCCCCAGCGACATGATGGACGGCCGGGTTGGGGCCATCCGCGAGGCTCTCGATGAGGAGGGTTTTGAGCACATCGGCATCATCAGCTATACCGCCAAATACGCCTCCGCCTATTACGGCCCCTTCCGTGAAGCCCTGGATTCCGCTCCTCGGGCCGCCGCCGGCAAGCCCATCCCTGGCGACAAATCTACTTATCAAATGGATCCGGCCAATGGCCGTGAAGCCCTCACCGAGGCCCAGCTCGATGAGCACGAGGGCGCTGACATCATCATGGTGAAGCCAGGCCTGGCCTACCTCGACATCATTTACCGGCTGCGGGGTGAAACCGAGCTTCCCATTGCCGCATACAACGTCAGCGGTGAATACGCCATGGTCAAGGCGGCGGCTGAGAGGGGCTGGATCGACGAGCGGGCGGTGGTGCTGGAAACCCTGCTCTGCTTCAAACGGGCCGGCGCCGATCTGATCCTCACCTATCACGCCTGCGAGGCGGCCCAGTGGCTGAGGCAGGGATGAGTTGATTCAATTGCGATCGGGGCCCACCCTGGCAACGGCCCTTTATCTGGCCTTGATTACGGCCCTTGCTAACGCCAGCGCCATCCCTCTTCTGTTGTTTCCGAAACTGGGAGCCCTGGCATCGGTGCTGTTCAGCGATCCCGCTGGCAGCTTGGCCCGCTCGCCCCGGCTGCTGGTGTTGACGCCAGTGCTCACGGCGATTCTGGGGGTGGGAATCAGCCGCACGATTCCCTATGGCCCCGTTTCGGTGGTGCTGATCCTGCTGTTGAGCTTGCTGGTGATCCGGGCCCTGCGCTCGCCGATCGTGCCAGCCATTTCAGCCGGGATGCTGCCCCTGGCCTTGGGGATCACAAGTTGGCAGTATCCGGCCACCATCCTGGTCGGCACCGGAGGTCTGGCCCTGTTGGCGGTGCTGCCCAGCCGCTTGGCCCCGGGCACCATTCCCCAACCTCGCCTAGCTCTCGGCCATGGCCCCATTCCCTCCCCATGGCTGCCCCTGGCCATTTTTGTGGCCGGGGGTCTGCTGCTGGTGCAGCTGCTCGGCTCGCGCGTAGTGCTCTACCCACCTCTGTTTGTGATCTGCTGGGAAATGCTTGCCCAGCCCCATCACTGCCCCTGGCAGGAGCGTCCCTTTGCAGTGTTGCTGGTCACGGGAGTGGCAGCGGTGGCGGGTTCAATTCTGGTGGAAATCCTGGGGGTTTCTCCCCAGGCGGCCTTCCTGGCGGTGTTGGTCACTGGTCTGGCCCTGCAACTGGCGCAACTGACCTGCCCCCCGCCTATGGACTCGCCCTGCTTCCCCTTGTCATCCCCTCCCCATCGATGACTTACCCCCTGCATACCCTTGTCGGCACGGCCTGGTTGCTGCTGGTGGTCAAGCTGCACCAGAACCACACTGACTGGCGCAGTGCCCGACAATGCCTTCTTTGCTACAGGCGTCCATGGCTCCGGCCCCAGTCCATCGCCTTGGCCATGTGGCCCTGCGGGTGCAGGACATGGAGCGGGCCAAGGCTTTCTATCTCTCCTTGGGCTTGCAACTCACCTGGGATGCCCCCGACTGGGCCTACCTGGAATGGCCAGGCGGCGGCACGGGCATCGCCCTGCTCAGCGAAAGCTACCGGGCCGCAGGCCCCCACTTCGCTTTCCACTTTCACCAGCGCTCGGAGGTGGATGAGGTACGCGCCGGCCTGTTGGCGGCCGGCCACAGCTGTGGTCCGGTGCACGACCACCGCGACGGCACGGCCTCCTTCTACCTGCAGGATCCGGAAGGCAACTGGCTGGAGATGCTCTATGAGCCCGCCGGCGGAATCCCCTCCAACCTGGGCGGCTGACCAAGTCCTCCAAGGGGCCTGCGGCCGGCCTCTCCAATGGTGATCAGTTCCTTCAGCCAGCTATCGAAGCTCGCCAGATCGGCGCTTAGCCGCGGCCAGAGTTCCAGGGCACCTGCCAACCGCAGGTTCACTTGCTCTGGATCCAGATCGTCGGCGTAGAGGTGACGGACAACATGGCGAAATCCCAGCAGTTTCGCCAGTGATTGAGCCGTAGAGGCAGACAACAGGGGCGGTCTTAGGTCCGTGGCCTGGGTGAGGCGATCCAATAGCCGGCGGTGCCAGTCGGCACCTTCAGGAGTGCCGCCATTCAGTACCCGCACGATCTGCAGCAGGCAGCGCTCGATGCCGGTGTAGAGGTTTTGCAGACGTAGGGCTGCCGCATCCACCCGCTCGGCATCAGCGCCCTCGCTTTGCCATCGCTGGGAAAGCCTCTCCAAGCTTGCGATCAGGGCTTCCAGCCGCTGGCGCTCCACCGCCAGATCGGTTGCCAGATCGCGCAGTCGCCTGGGCGGGGGTGGATCAGGTGGCATGGCAATCAGCGCAGGGGTTGGCCATCTCGCTGGATCCGCTCCTGCCAGCACAAGGGCAACGCCTCCAGTCGCACAAGGTCGAGGGCGACCGGCGAGGCTTTGTGGCGGTCTAGTTCCCGACCAGCGCAGCGTTGCGCCAAATCCAAAGCCTCAATCAGGTCCCCGGCCGGCAACTGTGCCACAGCTAAATCGAGATCCGAATCGGCATGAAAGCCTGGTCCCAGGCTCGAGCCAAATAGCCAGAGCGACACTTCGGGCCACTGAGCACGCAGCTCGGACGCCACGGTCGCCGCCACCTCCAGCAGCTGGCGGCGGCGCTGCTGCAATTGCCCGGCCTCGCTGGCCCAGCGGCGCTGCCAGTGTTCACGCTGTAGGGGTGTCAGCAGGGGCGTCTTGGCCATGTATTCATCGTAGGCAAGTTGCTTGTCGTGGGATTCCAGTTGGTTTAACTCCCCTATGCCCAAACTCGCTGCCGCTGGTGCATTGCCCGAGAATGGTCAGAGCAAGTCTCATCACCATGGCTGCGGCCCCAACCCAATCACTCGGCCCCTTGGCCCAGGGGCTGCCGCTCAACGCTGGTGAGTGATGCCGCCATCGCCGCCGAAACCCTGGTGCTGCTGGAGTGGCCGCGGCTGGCGGCCCACCTGGCCAGCTTTGCCAGCACCGACGCCGGTGGTCGCCACTGCCGCGCCCTGCCCCTGCCTGCCGATCTCGCCGCCAGTCAACGGCTGCTGGCCGAAACCACCGAGTTGTTGGGTCTCGATGGGTTGGTGGAGGGCGGCCTCAGTTTCCTGGGGGCGGTGGACATCAGCCCCACGGTGGCCCTGGGCGCCAAGGGCGGCTGCGCCGGTGGCGAGCAGCTGCTGGCCCTGGCCGGCACCCTGGCGGCGGCGCGGCGGCTGAGGCGTCAGATCGACGATCCGGAGCTGCGACCGGTCTGCACCGAGCTGGTGAGCGAGCTGCGCACCCTGCCGGAGCTGGAGCAGCGCCTGCACCACTGCCTGGAGGAGGGCGGCCGGGTGGCGGATCGGGCCAGCGAGGAGCTGGCGGCCCTGCGCCGCCGCCTGCAGGCGGCGTTGGCCGAGCGGCGCGAGCGGCTGCAGGAGCTGGTGCGCCGCTACGGGCCCCTGCTGCAAGACAGCGTGATCTCGGAGCGCTCAGGCCGGCCGGTGCTGGCGGTGAAGGCCGGGGCCGCCGGCCAGGTGAAGGGCCTGGTGCACGACAGCTCCGCCTCGGGCCAGACGGTGTTCATCGAACCCCAGGCGGTGATCTCCCTCGGCAACCGCCTGCGGGAGCTGCAGGGGCAGGAGCGGGAACTCGAGCGTGAGGTGCTGTTGGCCCTCAGCGCCCTGGTGGGGGAGCAGGCGGAGCCGTTGGATCAGCTGCATGGGATTTTGGTGCGCCTGGATGCTGCCCTGGCCCGGGCCCGCTACGGCGCCTGGCTGGGGGCGGTGCGCCCTGTGCTGCTGGACGGCTCGGCGGCCCCCTTTGAGCTGCGCGACCTGCGCCATCCGCTGCTGCTGTGGCAGCACAAGCGCGAGGGCGGTCAGCCGGTGGTGCCGGTGACGATTCAGGTGGCCCCAGAGCTGCGGGTGGTGGCGATTACCGGCCCGAACACCGGCGGCAAGACCGTCACCCTCAAGAGTGTGGGCCTGGCGGCGCTGATGGCCAGGGCCGGCCTGTTCCTGCCCTGCAGCGGCACGCCGCGCCTGCCCTGGTGCGCTCTTGTGCTGGCCGACATCGGCGATGAGCAATCGCTGCAGCAGAACCTCTCCACCTTCAGCGGCCACATCCGCCGCATCGCCCGCATCCTGGCTGCCCTTCCCGCTGGGGCTGGGGAAGGTCTGGTGGCGGGGCCGGCCCTGGTGCTGCTCGATGAGGTGGGTGCCGGCACCGATCCGCTCGAGGGTTCGGCCCTGGCCACGGCCCTGCTCAAGCACCTGGCCGATCGGGCCCGGCTGACTATCGCCACCACCCACTTCGGCGAACTCAAGGCCCTCAAGTACAACGACCCGCGCTTCGAGAACGCCTCGGTGGCGTTCAACGTGGAGACCCTCTCACCCACCTACCACCTGCAGTGGGGCATCCCAGGCCGCAGCAATGCCCTGGCGATCGCCAGCCGCCTCGGCCTCGCTGGCGCCGTGCTGAGCGAGGCCGAAGCGCTGCTGGCGCCGCGCGGCGAGGGGGAGGTGAACCAGGTGATCGCTGGGCTGGAAAACCAGCGCCAGCGCCAGCAGGAGGCCGCCGAGGAGGCCGCTGTTCTGCTGGCCCGCACCGAGCTGCTGCATGAGGAGCTGCTGGAGCGCTGGCAGCAGCAAAAGCAGCAGAGCGCCGAGCTGCAGGAGCAGCGGCGCCAGCAGCTGGAGCGCTCGATTCGCCAGGGCCAGAATGAGGTGAAGCGGATCATCCGCCGGTTGCGCCAGGGTTCAGGCTCGGGGGCCGCCAGCAGCGCCGCCCTGGGTGAAACCGCCCGCCAGGCCGGCCAGCGGCTCAAGCACCTCGAGCAGCAGCACCGCCCCACCCCGGAGCGGCGCGAGCATCGCGGCTGGATGCCGGTGGTTGGCGATCGGGTGCGGGTGTTGTCGCTGGGCAAAGCCGGCGAGGTGCTGGCCCTCTCCGATGACGGCCGGGAGCTCACCGTGCGCTGCGGCCTGATGCGGCTGACCCTGGAGCTGGCCGCGATCGAGGGGCTTCATGGCGAAAAACCGTCACCCCCTGAGGTGCAGGTGCAGGTCAAGGGGCAGCGGGGGCTGGGCGGCCGGGGCCCCGCTGTGCGCAGTGAGCGCAACACGGTGGACGTGCGCGGCCTCAGGGTGCATGAGGCGGAGGCCCAACTGGAGGAGCGCCTGCGCCAGGCCAATGGCCCGGTGTGGGTGATCCACGGCATCGGCACCGGCAAGCTCAAGGGCGGCCTGCGGGCCTGGTTGGCAACGGTGCCCTACGTGGAGAGGGTGAGCGATGCCGAGCAGGGCGACGGGGGCGCGGGCTGCAGCGTGGTGTGGGTGAAGTGAGGGGGCTGCCCTTCGGCAGGGACATGACGCTCGCCCCAGCCAGTCACGCCTATTAGTTGCGAGTCCACATGCGTAACACCTTCACCAGGCGCAAGTCCTCCAGCACTTGATACACCAACCGGTGTTGGATGTTGATCCGCCTGGAGCAGCATCCGCTGAGATCTCCCACCAGGGCTTCGTAGGGCGGTGGTTGTTGGTAGGGATCAGCAGCCAACAGATCAAGCAGGGCCTGGGCTTTCTGCTTTAGAGCAGGCGAGGCGGAGGCAAGTTTGCGGGCATCCTTCTGAGCCTGTTTGGTGAATAAAACGGTCCAGCTCACCAGCCTGGTTCGCTGCTCAGTTCTGAGGCTTCGGTGGCCATTCCTTCCAGGATCGACTCGCGCATCCCGGGAATGGCCAACAGATGGAGCGTTTCCTCAATCGAGTGCCAGTCGGCCTCGGAAATCAGGACCGCGTTCCCCCTCTTGCCGTGGATCTGCACCGGTTGATGGGATTGCCCCACCTCATCAATTAAGGCGTAGAGGCGCCTGCGAGCTTCCGTGGCCGACACAATGGTCGCACGGACCTCGGAGAACGTACGTAAAAGCGTACCGCGAGACCCGAGACGATGTTGTGATATATGGGATGCTGCCTTTAGCCTTGGGCCATCCTTCGGCAGGGACATGACGCTCGCCCCAGCCAGTACCGAAGCGCCGCTCTCCCCCAAGCCGCCCTGCACTGGCTCGCCCTGCCCTGGGCTTTTGATCCCGGAACAACCGTGCGGCTCGCTGACTCTGCCGCTGCCGCTCAGCGGCAGCCTGAGGCTCAACCCGGAGCAGTTCGCCGAGCTGTGCCAGGCCAATCCTGAGGCCGTGCTTGAGCTGGCCGCTGATGGCTCCCTGATCCCGATGACTCCTACCGGAGGCGAAACAGGAGCCCGCAACGCCAACCTGCTCTTTCAGATTCAGGCCTGGACGCGTACCGCCGGCGGCTGGAAGGTGTTCGACAGCTCCACCGGTTTCCGCCTGCCGGACAACTCGGTGCTCAGTCCTGATGTCTCGCTGGTTGACCTGGATCGCTGGCAGGCCCTCAGCGGGGCAGAGCGCCGTGGCTTCGCGCCGCTCTGCCCCGATCTGGTGGTGGAACTGGCCAGTCCCAGCGATGACGGCCCGCGCGGGATCACCGCATTGCGCCAGAAGATGGCCGCCTACCAGCGCAACGGGGCCAAGCTGGGCTGGTTGCTGATCCCAGCAGAGCGGACCGCGGAAGTGTGGGGACCGCTGGCCGATGGCAAGCAGGGCTGGCGGATCGGGGCTGCCACCCGGCTGGATGGGGCGCCCCACTTTCCCGCTCTGGTGCTGGAGCTGGAGGAAATCTGGGCGGGCTGAAGGGGGTGCGAGCCGCGCGGGCCATGGCGGTGCCGGAGGCGATCAGTTCACCGTGCTCGGCGGGAGTGAACACCAGGGCACAGCAGATCCAGGTCGCTGCCCACGCCGGCGTCGCCGCGGCCGTAGCTGCCGAAAACGCCCACCCGCTCCAGGCCGGGGTGCTGCACCGCCATCAGTTCGGCCCAGCCGAAAACCTGGTGAAGCACCAGCTCCGGCTCAGGCCAGCGCAGTAGTGATTGCGTCAACGATCGAACGGGCATGGCGCTGGGCGTCACGGCAGCTTCAGTTCCGGCAGCGCGGCCCGAGGCCTCGATGGGGGCAGGGCATCGCCAGCCCGATCGAACAGGCGCCAGCCGCGGGGATCCACATCCAGGTGCAGGCTTGCCCCCGGCGGCAGGCTTACCTCTGGGCCGACCCGAACCTGCACCAGGTGACCGCCCTCCTCCAGCCGGCAGGTGAGCAGTTGTTCGTTGCCCAGGGCTTCGCCATGGCTCACCTCGGCCCTCAGGTTGCGGTTGGTGGCGGGAGCTAGCTGGAAGTGCTCCGGCCGCAGCCCACCGGTGAGCTCCTGGCCGGTGCGGGCCGCCAGCGCCTCGGCCAGGGGACCCTCCACTGCAAGCTTGCGGCTGCCCAGCTGCACCTGAGCCGAGCCGATCGCCTGCACCGGCAGCAGATTCATCGGCGGGCTGCCGATGAACTGGGCCACAAACAAATTGGCGGGCCACTGGTAGAGCTCCATCGGTGTGCCCAGTTGCTGCAGCCGGCCGGCGTTGAGCACGGCGATGCGGTGGCCCATGGTCATGGCCTCCACCTGGTCGTGGGTGACATACAAGGTGGTGGTGCCCAGGCGCCGCTGCAGCTCAACGATTTGGGTGCGGGTGCCGGTGCGCAGCTTGGCGTCGAGGTTGCTGAGCGGTTCATCCATCAGGAACACCGCCGGCTGCCGGGCGATGGCCCGGCCCAGGGCCACACGCTGCTTCTGGCCGCCGGAGAGTTCCTTGGGCAGCCGCTCCAGCAGCTGGCCTAGCTCCAGGGTTTCGGCCACCTCGGCGATCCGCTCGGCAATGCGCCCTTCCCGTGGCGAGTGCAGCTGCAGTCGCCGCGGCAGGCCCCGGCTGGCCAGGTGCAGGCTGTCCTGCAGCTGCTGCAGGAGGCTGCGCCGGCGGCTGCGCCGCAGCCCGAAGCCGATGTTGTCGGCCACGCTCAGGTGGGGATAGAGCGCATAGCTCTGAAACACCATGGCCACGTCGCGCTGGGCCGGGCGCAGCTGGCTCACGGGCCGGCTGCCCACGTAGATCTCGCCGCCAGTGGGCTGTTCCAGGCCCGCCAGCAGGCGCAGCAGGGTGCTCTTGCCGCAGCCCGACGGCCCCACCAACACCAGGAATTCGCCGTCCTCGATATCGAGATCGAGTTGGCGCAGCACCTCCACCGGCTCGCTCCCCCGGCGGGGTGGGTAGGTCTTGCTGACCTGCTGGAAGCGAACCTCTGCCAAGACGGGCCTTCAGACGGCGCGATCCTAGGTTTGGAGCAATGCAGTTCATCGATCAGGCCCGGATCGCGGTCAAGGCCGGCCGCGGGGGTGACGGAATCGTCACCTTTCGGCGCGAGAAATATGTGCCCGCCGGTGGGCCCTCCGGCGGCGATGGCGGTC
Organism: Synechococcus sp. CBW1108; assembly: GCF_015840335.1. Classification (NCBI taxonomy): domain Bacteria; kingdom Bacillati; phylum Cyanobacteriota; class Cyanophyceae; order Synechococcales; family Synechococcaceae; genus Synechococcus; species Synechococcus sp. CBW1108. The sequence goes on along the minus strand of NZ_CP060395.1, from coordinate 817,779 downwards.
GTGGCGGGGATGTGCTGCTGGTGGCCGATGCCAACCTCCAGACCCTGCTGGATTTCAAGTACAAGCGCCTGTTTGCCGCCATCGAGGGGCGGCGGGGCGGCCCCAACCGCCGCACCGGTGCCAGCGGTGATCACCTGGTGATCAAGGTGCCCTGTGGCACCCAGGTGCGCGACGCCCGCACGGCAATCCTGCTCGGCGATCTCACCGACCCCGGCGAGGAGCTGCTGGTGGCCCTGGGCGGCCGCGGCGGCCTGGGCAATGCCCACTACCTCAGCAACCGCAACCGGGCGCCGGAAAAGTTCACCGAAGGCAGGGACGGCGAAGACTGGCTGCTGCAGCTGGAGCTCAAACTGCTTGCCGAGGTGGGGATCATCGGCCTGCCCAATGCCGGCAAGAGCACCCTGATCGCCGTGCTGTCAGCGGCGCGGCCCAAGATCGCCGACTACCCATTCACCACCCTGGTGCCAAACCTGGGCGTGGTGCGCAGGCCCAGTGGCGATGGCACCGTCTTTGCCGACATCCCCGGCCTGATCGCCGGTGCGGCCCGGGGGGCAGGCCTGGGCCACGACTTCCTGCGCCATATCGAGCGCACCCGCCTGCTGGTGCATCTGCTCGATTCCAGCTCAGGCGACGTGCTGGCGGATCTGCAGGTGGTGGAAAGGGAGCTAAGCGCCTATGGCCATGGCCTTGATCAACGGCCGCGCCTGGTGGTGCTCAGTAAGATCGAGCTGTTGGAACCTACAGAGCTGGCGAGCAAGCTCAAGATCCTGAATCGCCATGTGGCGGGCCAGGGTGGCCAGCCGGTGCTGGCCATTTCGGCGGCGGCAGCCAGGAATTTGCCGGAGCTGCTGGCCGCGGTGTGGCAGCAGCTCGGCATTGCCTCGGCATAACCTCTGGGGTAGTCCCTGGGGCCTCAGTCGTCGTAGACGCGGCACTCGGGGGCTGAGGGGTTCAGGTCGCAGAACACCTCCAGGGGGGAGGGGTCGTGGCTGTCCTCGGGATGGTGCTCCTTGAACTCCTTGAGCCCCTGGAGCTCCTCTTCCAGGTGGCGAACCTTGCCCATGTCGCCAGCGGCACGAGCGGCTTCTATCTCGCTCTGGTCTTGCTGGATGTGCTCATCGATGTTCTTCATACGAAAACCGGCCGGATCGGACCGGAGCTGATCGCGGCCCACCTTACGGCCGTGGTCTCGCCCACGTGTTGGCTTGGCAACAATCCGGCCCCGCCGTTGGGCCCCTCAGCCCGCCAGCTCGCTCAGGGCCAGCCAGCGCTCCTCGCCCTTGCTGATCCGCTCGCCCAATTCGGCCAGCTGCTGGGTGCACCTCTCCAGGGCGGTGTAGTCGCTGCCGGCTGAGCTCAGGGCCTGCTCCAACTGGCGGCGCTGCTCCTCCCAGACCGGCAGGCTGGTTTCCAGATCGGCCAGTTCCCGGGTCTCCTTGAAGCTGCGTCGCCGGGGCTGGTTTGCGGCGGTTTTGACCTGGGGCTGGAGGGGGCTGGTTTTCTTGGCGCCACCGCTGGCAGCTCCGGCAGCTCCGGCAGCTCTGGCCGCCAGGCGGCTGGCGCTGGTCTCCAGGTAGGCGCTGTAGTTGCCCTCAAAGCGCTGCAGCTCGCCGTTCTCGAAGCAGAACAGCCGATCCACGGTGCGATCGAGGAAGTAGCGGTCGTGGGAGACCACCACCACGCAGCCGCGGAAGTCTTCGAGGAAGTCTTCGAGCACGCTCAGGGTCTGCACATCCAGGTCGTTGGTGGGCTCGTCGAGCAGCAGCACGTTGGGGGCCCCAATCAGCAGCCGGCAGAGATGGAGCCGTCGCCGCTCGCCGCCGGAGAGCTTGGCCACCGGTTGGTGCTGCTGGGCCGGTGGAAACAGGAAGCGCTCCAGCAACTGGGAGGCACTGAGCTCCTCGCCGTCCACCGCAACCCGGCTGGCGGCGGCCTGCACCACCTCCAGCACCTTCTGGTCGGGCTTGAGCAGCACGTCGCTGTGCTGGTCGAAGTAGGCGAGCTTCACGGTGGCGCCCAGCTCCAGGCTGCCGCTGCTGGGCTGGCGCCGGCCGGCGATCACCTCCAGCAGGCTCGATTTGCCTACGCCATTAGGCCCGATGATGCCAACCCTGTCTTCCGGGCTGAAGTCGTAGCTGAAGGCCCGCAGCAGGGCCCTGGCCTCGGCCCCTTCGCCCGCACTTACCCCCAGCTCCTCGGCGGTGATGGCCCGCTTGCCCAGCCGCCGGCTGCTGGTGGCCAGGCTCACCAGGCCCCGGCCTTGGCGCTGGGGGGCCTCTCGCATCTCCTCAATGCGCTGGATGCGGGCTTTCTGCTTGGTGCTGCGGGCCTTGGGGCCCTGCCGCAGCCAGGCCAGCTCCCGCCGCAGGGTGCCCTTGAACTTGGCGGCCGAGGAGGCTTCCGATGCCTCCTCCTCGGCCTTGTGGGTGAGATAGGTGGCGTAGTTCCCGGCGTAGCTGCGGGCCAGACCCCGATCCACCTCCACGATCCGACGGGTGACCCGATCGAGTACGTAGCGGTCGTGGGTCACCAGCACCAGGGCACCGGGGAAGCGCCCGAGGTAGCTCTGCAACCACTCCACCCCGTTGGCGTCGAGGTGGTTGGTGGGCTCATCCAGCAGCAGCACGTCGGGCTCGGCCACCAGGGCCGCCGCCAGGGCCACCCGCTTGCGGTAGCCGCCGGAGAGGTCGCCCACCTTGCGCTCGATGTCGGAGATGCCGAGCCGCTCCAGCACCTCGCGGCACTGCTGCTCCAGCCCCCAGGCATTGAGCTGGTCCATGCGGCCATGGAGGTCGCTGAGCTGGGCCAGGGCGATGGCGTTGTCGGGGCCATCAGCCACCGCCTGACTCAGGGCCGTGTGCTGCCGCAGCAAAGCCATCTTCTCGCCGCTCCCGGCAAACACCTGCTCCAGCACGGTGTGCTCCGGGTCCAGCCCGGGTTCCTGGTCGACGAGCACCACCCGGGTGCGGGGGGCGCAGCGGCGCTGGCCGCTGCCCAGGGGTTCAATTCCCGCCAGCACCTTCAGCAGGGTGCTCTTGCCGGCGCCATTGGGGCCGATCAGCCCCAGCCGCTCGCCTGCGCCGATGTGCAGGCTGAGGTTTTCAAACAGGGTGCGGATGCCGAAGTCCTTGCCGGCATCCACCAGGCTGATCAGGCTCAAGGTGTGGCTCCTTCGGCACCGCTCGCCTGGGCCTTGAGGTAGGCGAAAACGCTTTTGTCGCCCACATCCGCCGCCGCGGGCATCGGGAACTTGCGCAGGCAGAGCACCAGCAGCAGCCCACTCTCGAGGGCCAGCAGGCTCGTGGTAACCCGGCCGTCCAGCAGGCCGACCAGATGGCCGAGCAGGGCGATCGGCAGCAGCAGCGTCACGCCGATGGCCTCGGGCCTGCGGAAGCAGAAGAACTCCTTAAAGCCCACCCCGGCCAGGGCTGCGAAGAAGGGGCCGATCGCCAGGATCCAGAGGGGCTGGCTTGCTACGGCCGTCACCATGGCGCCCGGGCCGCTGCGGGCCGCCAGCACCAGGGCGCCAGCGCAGCCCAGTAGCCAGAAGAGCTGCAGGGCCCGGTGCAGGGGCACTAGGTAGATGTGGATCCAGCGCAGGGCCAGGCCCAGCCCCACCGCCATCAGCACCATCCAGGGCCACACCAGCTCCGGGCCCAGCTGGCGCCACTGCAGCATCAGCCCGGCCTGGCCCAGGGCCACGGCGGTGAGGGCCAGCCGGTAGCCCAGCACTTCGCGTCGGTCGGTGGCATCGATGGTGTAGGTGCCATAGACCCCTTCAAACACCGGGTCAGTCATGGTCATGTTGCAGGCCTCGGGGGGCTGGTCGGCTTCCAACCAGTGTGGCTAGGGGCGGCCCGGCCGGGATGATCCCGGAGGGATGCAGGGGAAAAAGGGCTCCGAAATAGTCGCGCCGCCAGGCCTCAGGCCAGCAGGTGGCGGCCACGCCGGGCAGGTGGAAGAAGCGTTGGCGCCATTCCCACAGCGCCGGCAGCTGCCAGAGCGGCAGCCGGCTGCAGCCAAACAGCGGCGCATAGACCAGCTCCAGGCGGATCAGGGTGGGAAACAGCACCACATCGGCCAGGCTCAGCTCAGCTCCAGCTAGCCAGGGGCTTTCCTGCAGGACCCGATCCGCTTCGGCCAGGGCGCCAAACAGGGCGGCCTCAGCCCGGTCGTAGGCCGCCTGGGTGCGGGCGAAGCCGCAGCGATACACCCCATCGTTGACATCGCTCTGCAGCAGCTCGCGCCAGCGCAGGGTGGCCTCCTGCTGGGCCCCAGGCTCCAGATCGGGCCCGTCGGGGGCGGGCCAGCGGTTGAGCAGCTCAATCAGCCGGGCACTCTCACTGACCAGGATGCGCTCCTGCCGGCGCGAATAGAGGGCCGGCACCGTGGCCCGCTGGCCGGAATCGGCGCCGGAGCGCTGGTAGAGCTCGATCAGGTTGGCGCAGCCCCCGAAGGGTTCGGCGAAGCGCCAGCGCCCCTCGGCGGGATCGGGATCCACTACCACCAGCGTGATGCTGGCGTCGAGGCGGCGCAGAGCCCACACCAGCCAGGCCCGGTGGGCCCAGGGGCAGCTGCGGCCGACAATCAGCACATGGCCATCGGCGCTGGCTGCTTCGCTGGGCAGGGGCGGCAGGCTGGTGAAGGCCCCAGCGGGCCGCTGGTAATTGCCGGCGGCATCGGCCGGGCCCAGGCCCCCCATCAGTTGGCACCACTGCCAGTGCCAGATGGCCCGCGCCGTGCGCACCAGGGGAGCGGGAGGGGCCATGGTCAAGGCGGCGGCAGAACCCCGAATCTGCGTCAGGCTGGGCCTGAAATCCAGTGCCAGGCGCGAGCCTTCCGTTGATGGGCCCCAATTCGAACCCGGCCAAGGTGCTCGTGGTGGCAGGCACCCACGGCAATGAGCGCAATGGGCCCTGGCTGCTCGAGCACTGGCGGAGCCGGCCTGGGGCCCTCCAGAGCCATGGCCTGGCGCTGGAGCTGGTGCTGGGCAACCCCGCTGCCCATGCCCAGAACCGGCGCTATCTCGAGCGGGATCTGAACCGCTGTTTTGCCCCATCCCTGCTGGCCGATGCCAGCCTCGATGGGGCCGATCTGCAGCGTGCCCGGGAGTTGCTGCTCCGCCATGGCCCCGCAGGGGAGGCACCGTGCCTGGTGGTGCTGGATCTGCACAGCACCACCAGCGCCATGGGCAATGCGCTGGTGGTCTACGGCCGCCGCCCGGCGGATCTGGCCCTGGCGGCGGGCGTGCAGGGGCTGCTGGGCCTGCCGATCTATCTCCATGAGGCCGACCATGCCCAGACAGGTTTTCTGGTGGAGAGCTGGCCCTGCGGCCTGGTGATCGAGGTGGGCCCCGTGCCCCAGGGGGTGATCCAGGCCCAGATCTGTCGCCAGACCCAGCTGGGCGTTGAGGCTGCCCTGGAGGTGCTGGCGGCGGCCCAGCGGGGGCCATTGCGGTTGCCCGCCGAGCTGGTGGTGCATCGCCATCTCGGCAGTCTCGATTTGCCGCGGCGCCCGGATGGCTCTCCTTCTGCCTGCCTGCATCCGGCCCTGCAGCACCGCGACTGGCATCCGCTCCAGCCGGGGGACCCCGTTTTTCTCGATTCCCATGGGGCGACCTTGGGCTTCGTGCCGCCCAGGGGCCTGGAGGGCCAGCCCGTCTGGCCCGTATTTGTCAATGAGGCGGCCTATGGCGAGAAGGGCATTGCCCTGAGCCTCACCAGCCGGGAATGCTGGCCCGTCAGCAGCGAGTGGCCCAAGGCCCTCGAAGCCCTCTCGAACCGGCTGGCTCAGCGGGGAGCACCGTTGTAATCCACCCCTAAAACGCTTTTTCCATCGCTGGAAATCCGGATCTCCGTCTCCACGCTGGGGGCTATGTCGAGCTGCTGCCAACCGGGTACCCCGCCAAGGAAGCGGAACTGGTAACCGTCACTGGAGCTGATCAGGCACTGGTTCCCTGCCCCGGCGGTTTCAAACATGCATTTGGCGGGGCGATAGACGTTGAGGCCCCCGTTCAGTTGCACCGCCGTGTTACGGGCCAGGTTGAGAGCCCGTACGGCGCTGAAGGGCACTGGTGCGTCCTGGGCCAGGGCCGCCTTGGGGGCCAGCATCGGCACGCTGCCGGCGAGCAACCCCGAACCCAGCACCGCTGCTGTGATGCCTATCAGGCGAAAAACCATGGTTCAAAGTCGACTAGCTCCCCCAGCTCAACGCGGGGTCAGGGGCCTGTCAACCGCATACCAGGGTGGCCTGCTCCTGCTTGCAAGGCAGGTTTGTGGTGCTGCCGTCGGCCCAGTAAATGCGCAGGCGGTCGTCTGCGGTGCCGCTGCGGTAGGTGAGTGATTTGATGGCGCCGGCGGGGGGCTTGCCGGCCGGGTCGGCACCGTTGCCGGGAGCCACGGCATTGAGCTTCTGCTCCAGTTGCTGGATCTTGACCTCGACCTGTTCCTGGCGCTGCTGCATCTGCTGCAGCTCGGCGGAAGGCTGGCGTTGGCAGCTGGCCAGCAGCAGGGCGGCGCCAGCCCCGGCGGCCAGGGCTTGAAGCGAAGAGATGCGGGCCATGCCGAAAAGGGCCTGTGCAGCTGTCTTCTTAGCAGTGCGGGCAGCCCCTGGCTACGGATTCCCGTCCCTGGCACCGCCCAGCAGGGGAGCAATAGAAATTCTTCCCAATTGCCTCTCAGGCTCAGCGCAATCTTCCGTTACAGTTGCGAGAGACGGGATTCCGTCCGGCGGTTTCCGCTTCGGCTGCCTCGGCAGACCGGATTCCCGCCTTCCATACCCGTTCCCTAGGAACACTCTCTTCTCGTTCTCATGACAACCACTATTCAGCAGCGCCAAGGCGCTTCTGCGTGGAACCAGTTTTGCGACTGGGTCACCTCCACCAACAACCGCCTCTACGTGGGCTGGTTCGGTGTGCTGATGATCCCCTGCCTGCTGGCTGCCACCATCTGCTTCATCGTGGCCTTCATCGCCGCACCCCCTGTCGACATCGACGGCATCCGTGAGCCCGTAGCTGGCTCCCTGATGTATGGCAACAACATCATCTCCGGTGCCGTTGTGCCCTCCAGCAACGCCATCGGCCTGCACTTCTACCCCATCTGGGAAGCCGCCAGCCTCGATGAGTGGCTGTACAACGGTGGGCCTTTCCAGCTGGTGGTCTTCCACTTCCTGATCGGCATCTACGCCTACATGGGCCGCGAGTGGGAACTCTCCTACCGCTTGGGCATGCGCCCCTGGATCTGCGTTGCCTACAGCGCCCCTGTGGCAGCAGCGTCTGCTGTGTTCCTGGTGTATCCCTTCGGTCAGGGCTCCTTCTCGGATGCCATGCCCCTGGGTATCTCCGGCACCTTCAACTACATGTTGGTGTTCCAGGCTGAGCACAACATCCTGATGCACCCCTTCCACATGCTGGGTGTGGCTGGTGTCTTCGGTGGCAGCCTGTTCTCTGCCATGCACGGTTCGCTGGTTACTTCTTCGCTGGTTCGTGAGACCACCGAGAGCGAGAGCCAGAACTACGGCTACAAGTTTGGCCAAGAGGAAGAGACCTACAACATCGTGGCTGCCCACGGTTACTTCGGTCGCCTGATCTTCCAATACGCCTCGTTCAACAACAGCCGCAGCCTCCACTTCTTCCTGGCTGCCTGGCCCGTGGTTGGCATCTGGTTCACCGCCCTGGGCGTGAGCACGATGGCCTTCAACCTGAACGGTTTCAACTTCAACCAGTCGATCCTCGACGGCCAAGGCCGCGTGGTGAACACCTGGGCAGACGTGCTGAACCGCGCTGGTCTGGGTATGGAAGTGATGCACGAGCGCAACGCTCACAACTTCCCGCTTGACCTGGCTGCTGCCACCGCCACCCCCGTGGCACTGACCGCACCGGCTATTGGCTGAGGCTTTACAACCTGGCTAACGCCAACCCATAAACGGAATCCCCCCGGCCCCCTCGCAAGAGGGGGTTTTTTGTTGGCTCGACAACAGCCAATCAGTCGCGGCTTGAGGGCCCCTATTCCTAGGGTTTGGAGGAATCCTTTCAGCGTGATTCGTCTCCCCTTGTCATGTGGCAGCGTCCTTGAAGTCGTCTGAATTCCTGCTCGCCCAATCCCAGTCCCATCTTTCCTCGACGCCCACTACCTACCCCAGCAAGGCGCAATTGCTGGCCTGCCTTCCTGCCTCCCTGCTGACCATTGACCCCGTCAAGGCCTGGGGAAGTTTGGCCATGTCTCTAGGCCTGACCCTGCTTGCCTACGGCGTGGGCACCCAGATACCCCTCCGGCTAAGCGCTACGCCACTCTGGCTGCTCTATGCCACGGTGACAGGGACTGTGGCGGGCGGTTGCTGGGTGATTGCCCATGAGTGCGGGCACCGCGCCTTTCACCCCAACCCCCGGGTGGAAACGGCGGTGGGCTTTGTGCTCCACAGCCTGCTGCTGGTGCCCTACTTCAGCTGGCAGCGCAGCCATGCGGTGCACCACGCCAATTGCAACCACCTCGAAGCAGGTGAAACCCATGTGCCTCCCCGTTCCAATTCCGCTGAGGGCAGGCTGCTTAAAGGGGTGCTCAGTCGGATTGGGCCGGAACTGTATGGCGTCTACGCCCTGATTTTCCACCTGCTGGTGGGGTGGCCGCTCTATTTACTTTTTGGAGTTACAGGGGGCGCAGATTATGGCGCTCCCACCTCCCATTTCTCGAATTCATTGCCTTTTAACAAGGGCAAAAAGCAGCTGTTTCCGGATTCCGTTCGGAAGCTGATGCTGCTATCAAACCTGGGCCTGCTGGCCATGCTTTTGGTGTTGGTGCTGGCCTCATTTAATTATTCTTTTTTGCGGGTTTTGTGCGTCTATGGGCTCCCATATCTGGTGGTCAACGCCTGGCTGGTTGCCTATACTTGGCTGCAGCACAGTGATACCGATATTCCCCATTTTTCTTCGGGCGACTGGACCTGGGCGAAGGGTGCTCTTCAGACTGTGGATCGTCCCTACGGGCCCCTGTTGAACTTTCTTCACCATGGGATTGGTTCAACCCACGTGTGCCACCACGTTAACTCCCGAATTCCCCACTACAACGCCTGGCAGGCCACTGCCCTTTTGAGGCAGCAGTTTCCGGCACTGGTGCGCCATGACCCCACAGCAATACATACCGCGCTCTGGCGGGTGGCAAGTCGCTGTGTGGTCGTATCCCAGGCCCCTTCAGGCGACGGATACTTTTACGAGCCCCAAATCAGCTCTTTGGCTGATAATTGAGGCCCAAAAGCCGGTGATCGGATTTGAACCGACGACCTACTGATTACGAATCAGTTGCTCTACCCCTGAGCTACACCGGCGCCCCAATGAAATTAGCATTGACCAGCTTGCCCCACTCCCTTGCCCCGCTGCCTGCCTGAAGATGGGACCAAACTCTGACCCGATTGATCCTGCCTTGCGTGCCCGGCTTCTCCAGGAAGTCCGCACTCCCTGGCGAGGACTGCGCAGGGGGCTGTGGCTGGCCCTGGCGGCCTCAGGGGCGGTTGGGTTGGCAACGATGGCCATGCGAGCGGCGAGCGGCGCCGAGGTGGCCTCAGCCGATCTCCTGATCCAGGTCGGTGCCCTCGGCTTGTTCGGCAGCCTCCTCTGGCTGGATCGCAACCGAGCCGGCAGCTGATCCGGCAGCTGAGGCGCCAGATGCCACCTGGAGTGGCTCTAGCAGCAGCAGGGGCAGCCCCAGGCAGAGCCGCTGGGAGTCCACCTCCGCACGGGTCATAGGCGGGTAGCTAGCCAGTGGGTCCGGCTTGCGGCTCAGCAGCGCGATCGCCTGGACCAGCTCCTGCACCTGCCACAGGACCAGGGCCAGCAGCGGGCAGGCCAGCAGCAGAGCGACAAAGCGTGGGCTGGCCGTCAGTGGGGAGAGGGGCGCGGCCAGGGCGGCGTGCTGATCAAGCCACCAGAAGAGCGGCAGTAGGGCAGCGGCCCCCAGCAGCATGGCCAGCCTGGCCGGCAGGGGGCTTTGCAGGGCCGCGAGCTGGAGCTGGGCTTCGCTGCGACCCCGCACCGGCACCTGCACCAGCAGCAGGGAGCAGACGTCGGCAGGTCGCTGCCAGAGCAGGATCGCAGGCCCCAGCACGCCGATGGCCCAGGCCAGCAGCCGCTCTAGACCTGGCAAGGGGCCAGGATCGGCACCGGCCAGCAGCAGCAGCAGCCCCAGCAGCTCCAGCGGAATGGCCCCGAGGGCCACGAGCTGGAGCCAGAGCAGGGGCTCGCTGCGGGTGTTCACCGCGCTCAGGTGCTGAGGGTGCGGCGCTGGGTGACCAGCTTGTAGGCCTCCACCCGATCGCCCTCCTGCCAGCCCGTGTAGCGATCGGTGCCGATGCCGCACTCGAAGCCGGTGGCCACTTCCTTGACGTCGTCTTTGTTGCGGCGCAGGGAGTCGAGGTCGCCCTCGAACACCTTCTCCTTGCCGCGCCAAACCCGCACCTTGCAGTTGCGTTGCAACTTGCCGCTGGTGACGTAACAACCCGCCACCGCACTGCGGCCAATGCTGAATACGGCCCGCACCTCGGCTTCGCCGAGGGACTCCTCCACCAGCTCCGGCTCCAGCAGGCCTTCCATGGCCAGCTGGATGTCTTCCAGCAGCTTGTAGATCACGTCGTAGTCGCGCACATCGACGCCGGTGGCATCGGCGGCCCGCTTGGCCCCTGGCGCCATCGAGGTATTGAAGCCCACGATCACCGCACCGGAGGCGGCCGCCAGGTCGACGTCGGTTTCGGTGATCTCGCCCGGCGCCGAGAGCAGCACCCGCACCTGCACTTCGCCTTGGGGCAGTCGTTCGAGGGAGCCAAGGATGGCTTCCACCGAACCCTGTACGTCGGCCTTGAGGATCAGGTTGAGCTCCTTGAGCTCGCCCTCGCTGGCCTGGCTCGACATTGAGGCCAGGGAGACCCGACGGGAAGCCATTTGCTGGGCCAGTCGGGTGGCGCGGGCTTCGCTGGCCCGGTCACCCACCACCGAGCGGGCGGTCTTCTCGTCGGGATAGACCTCAAACTCGTCGCCTGCGGTGGGCACTTCGCTGAAGCCCAGGGCCTCAACCGCATAGGAGGGGCCGGCCTCCTTGACCCGTTTGCCGCCGTCGTCAACCATGGCCCGCACCTTGCCGAGTACGGGCCCCGCCGCCAGCACATCTCCGGCCCGCAGGGTGCCGTTCTGCACAAGCAGGGTGGCCACCGGACCCTTGGCCTTGTCCAGGTGGGCCTCGATCACGGTGCCGCGGGCCATGCGACCCGGGTTGGCCTTGAGGTCTTCCACCTCCGTCACCAGCAGGATCATCTCCAGCAACTTGTCGACGTTCACACCCTTGAGGGCGCTCACCGGCACCATCACGGTGTTGCCGCCCCAGTCTTCAGCCACCAGCTCGAGTCCCGAGAGCTCCTGCTTCACCCGATCGGGGGAGGCCCCCTCCTTGTCGATCTTGTTGATCGCCACCACGATCGGCACCTTGGCCGCGCGGGCGTGGCTGATCGCCTCCAGGGTTTGGGGGCGGACGCCGTCATCGGCGGCCACCACCAACACCGCCACGTCGGTCACCTTGGTGCCGCGGGCCCGCATGGCGGTGAAGGCCTCGTGGCCCGGTGTATCCAGGAAGGTGATCTTGCGCTGTTCGCCGGCGTGGGGAATCTGCACCTGGTAAGCACCGATGTGCTGGGTGATGCCCCCGGCTTCGCCAGCGGCCACGCGGGTTTTGCGAATGGCATCAAGCAGGCTTGTTTTGCCATGGTCGACGTGGCCCATCACCGTCACCACGGGAGGGCGACGGATCAGGTGGGCCAGGTCGCTCTCCTCGATCATCTCCACCGTCTTGGCGGCGGCCTCTTCGACGTCGTCTTCGAGCACCGGCACGCCGAATTCCTCGGCCACTGCCTCAATGGTGGAGAGATCCAGGCTCTGGGTGACCGTGGCGATGATCCCCTTGAAGAACAGGCTCTTGATGATCTCGGAGCTCTCCACCCCGAGTTTCTCGGCCAGCTCCTGCACCGTCAGGTTGCCCTCGGGCACGATGAGCATCTCCGGCCGCAATGCCTTGGCCTCACGGGAGGAGCGCAGTTCCATGGCGCGGCGGCGCTGGCGCTGGCGGGTGGTCTCCTTCTTGCGCTTGCGCATCGCCGCCATCGGTTTGGCGGCGGGGGCAGCGGCAGTGCGGGGCTTGGCGGGGCGAGCCAGGCTGGCCTGCAGGATGAAGGCTTCCTGTTCGCCGGCGTAACCGCCAGTTTCGGCGGTGAGCGCATCATCGTTTTCGCCGATGATGTGCACCTTGGTGCGCTGCTTCTGCGGCATGCGGCTGCGCAGGGCTTCCAGCTTGGCGCTGTCGTCCCAGTCGGGGCGGCGGGGTTTGCCGGCGGCCCCTGGAGCCGTGGGGGGGCGGAAGCCAGGCCGCCTCGGAGCTGCCGGAGCGGCCGGGCTGGCGTTGGGACGCACCAGATCCGTACTGCCGGGGCGAGGGGCTGCGCCAGCTTCACTGCGATCTCCCGGCCGTCGCGGCGGCGGCGCTGTGGGCCGGCCGGAGGGTTTCTGGAGCTGCATCAGCTCGCCCGGCGCCATCGGTCTGCGCATGCCGGCGGGCATGCCGGGTCTACCCGGAGCGGCTGGGCGATCGGGTGCTGCGGGCCCGGTGCTGTCGCGACTGTCGCGTCGGATCGGCTTGCCGACGAGCTCCAGGGGAGTCGGGCCGGGGCGTCCCGCCATGCCGGCCTGGCCGGGCCGGGTGGGTGCGGGAACTCCCGACCGCTGCGGCGCAGCCGGCCGCTGGCTCAGGGGGGCCCGGCCAGCCGGCGGTGCGGGCCGGCTGCTGGTGGTGCCGCCGCCGGGGCGCACCGGTAATTCCGGTTTGCGACTGCTGAGGACTGGTGTGGTTTGGGCCGGTCGGGCCGGGGCTGGGGCTGGGCTGCTGGGTCGGGCTGGCTTGGAGGCAATCACCACCGGCTTGATCGGCGCGATCGAGGGTTTGCTGGCTGGGCCAGGGGGCTTGGTGACAAGGGCCGGTTTGCTGACCAGAGCAGGAGGCTTGCTGGCAGGGGCCGGTTTGCTGGCCGGAGCTGGGGGTTTGCTTACCAGAACAGGGGGCTTGCTGACGGGCTGTTTGGTGACGGGCGGTCCCACCAAGGGCCGGGCCGGGGGCGGCAGGGCGGGTTTGGCTGCCATGGGTGAGGCACCAGCACTCTCGGCCTTCTTGACCGAGAGGATTGCTTTGGGAGCGGCTGCAGCCGGAGCTGGAGCGGGTTTCGAGGGGCTGCCGTTGCTGCCGCTCTTGATCAAAGAGCGGATGCGGGAAGCTTCGTCGTCGCTGATCGAGCTGCTGTGGCTCTTGGCAGCAACCCCCAGCTTCTCGGCGGCGTCGAGCACGTCCTTGTTCTCCAGGCCGAGATCCCGGGAAAGCTCATAAATTCTTACTTTGCCGCTGCTGGTCATTCAGGTCTCCATGGGACGGGGCCCAAGGGCCGCCGAGCGGGGCCGAGGGGCACACCAGGCCGCAGGTACGCTCCGGCCAATTGTCATCTTGCCTTAAAGGCGAGATCAGCGCCGGGTGTCAGGCGCCTTTCGAGGCTTGCAACGATGGAATCCGCAACCTGGCAGCGCAGGGCCCGTTGCAGACGCTTGCGCCGTTTCGCCTCTTCGAGGCACTCCTGATTGGGGCAGAGATAGGCCGAACGGCCCATGCCCTGATCCAAGCAGATCCCCCCCTCAGCCAGCCGGATCACCCGCCAGAGCTGCTCCCTATCCAGCAACTTGCGGCAGGCGACGCAGCGCCGCAACACCGGACTGCGAGTCATCGGGATCCGCCCTCGTCAGGGTCGGCAACGGTCTCCTCGGTGAAGTCCTCCTCGTCTTCGGGCAGGGGGTAGAGCTCCCGCAGGCGGGCATCTTCCTCGGCCCGGGCGGCCTGCTCCACTTCCAGACGGGCTTCGGCTTCAGCCTGAAGGGCCTCCTCCTCCTGGCGCTGGGCGATCAGTTCGGACACCACCGCGTCTTCAGCGGCCTGGTCGTACTCGCTGGCGTTCTTGATGTCGAGCTTCCAGCCGGTGAGTCGGGCGGCCAGGCGCACGTTCTGGCCCTCGCGGCCGATCGCCAGGCTGAGCTGGTCATGGGGCACCAGCACATGGGCGTGCTGCCCCTCCGGGTCGACCAGGCGCACCATCTCGACCCTGGCCGGGCTGAGGGAGTTGGCGATGTACTGGCCAGGATCGGGCGACCAGCGAATCACGTCGATCTTTTCTCCGCGCAACTCGTTGACCACCTGCTGGATGCGGGAGCCCCGGGCACCGATGCAGGCGCCCACCGGATCCACCTCCCGTTCCACCGAATCGACGGCCACCTTGGTGCGGGGTCCGACCGAGCGGGAGGGCGGATTGGCTTCCCGGGCTACGGCCACGATTCGCACCGAGCCCTCCTGGATCTCTGGCACCTCGTTCTCGAACAAGTACACCACTAGGCCGGCGTTGGAGCGGCTGACAAACAGCTGGGGGCCGCGCCGCGAAACCTCACTCACCTCCTTGAGGAAAACCTTGAAGGTGGCGTTGGCCCGGTAGTTGTCGTTTGGTAGCTGGTCGCGGCGGGGCAGCTCGGCCTCCACCTCGGGCCGGCCCAGGCCACTGCTGACAGCCATGATCACGCTCTGCCGCTCGAAGCGAATCACCCGGGCCGTGAGCACCGGGTCTTCTAGGTCGGCGAATTCTTCTTGAATCATGCGCCGCTGTTGGTCGCGCAGCTTCTGGGCCAGCACCTGCTTGGTGGTGGCGGCGGCCATGCGCCCGAAGTCGTCCTTTTCCGGGGTGACATCGAGTACCACCGTGTCGCCGATCTGGGCGTCATCGGTGACCTGTTGCACCTCAGCCAGGGAAATCTGGTGGTCTTCGCTCTCCACCTCCTCCACGATGATCTTGGAGGCCAGCACGCGATAGCCCTCCTCCTCGAGGTCGAGGCCCACATCAAAGTTGGAGAAGTAGTCCTCCTCGAAGGGGTCTTCGCTGATCCCTAGGTAAAGGGTGCGGCGATAGCGCTCGTAGCCCTTGAGCAGGGCTTCCCGCAGGGCGGCCTCCACCACGGGGGGCGGCAGCTTCTTCTCTTCGCTGATGTCCTCGATCAGGTTGTTCAGACCGGGGAGCAGAACCAGGGCCATGGATCAGGGGTGAGAAATGGTCAGGGAGCGTTCAGGTGGGCTGGGCTGGGGTGATCAGGGAAACCCTGATCACCGCGTCCCTTGGGATGAGCTGGGTGCGGCCGCGGACGTTGAGGTGCAGATCCTTTGCGTCGCGCTCCAGCAGGAGCCCTTCGCGCCGCACCTCGAGGCCCTGGTCGTTCCGACAGATCACCTCGATCGGAAATCCGCGGAAACTGCGGAAGTCGCGGTCGTCGTGAAGATTGTCGCTGACTCCAGGGCTGCTGACCTCCAGAACATAGGCATCGCCTAGCCAGTCGGCCGCTTCGATCGCCTCCCCAAGCGGTGCACTCAGGGAGGCGCACTCATCGAGGCTGATGTCACTGCCATCGGCCCGCTGCACGAGCACCTGCACCGTCATGGGAATCCGGTGGGTGAACAGGTGAACGCCCTTCAGCTCGAAACCTGCAGCAGCCACGGCCAGTTGGGCCAGGCGCTCGAGTTCGCTCAGGAGGGGATGGGGCAACGGTGCAGGGAAGCTGGGGGCAGGGGGCCCGCCGGCTTTTGCAGTTTTGTAACTGCCCTCAGGCAGCCCGCATTCAGCCTGAAACTGAACCGGAGCCTTTGGGATTGCCCGCCGGGCAAGCGATCACCTTAGGGGATTGCCTGTTCCAGGCCCCATGCCGCCGACGGGAGGGATCTCGATCACCGGGGCCTCGGCGAAGTAGTCGCTGGGCTGGACGGTGCCCCGCTGGCTGGCGTCTTGGTTCAGGCACTGGCACTTCTGCTCGTCGGTGCGCAGGTACTGGCATACCCGGGCCCAGAGCTTGGCGCGGCTGCCCGGGGCTCCCTGGCTGAAGTGCACCAGGTCCTTGCCGCCGGCCATGCCCTGAATCTCAACTTGACAGAGGCTGCAGCGCTGACGCTTGCCTGGGGGAATTGCTGCCATGGCCGCCGCTGCGAACAGGGGCCAACTTAGGTCGATGCGCCTCATTCAGCTCAGCGATCCCCACCTTTTGGCCGACGCCCATGGTTTGTGGCGGGGTCGCCAACCCTGGGCCTGCTTTGAGCGGGCCCTCGAGCAGGCCTGGATCCAGGCACCTGCCGCCGATCTGCTGCTGCTCAGCGGCGACCTCTGCCAGGACGAGAGTTGGGCGGGTTACGCCCGGCTGCGCGACCGCCTGGCCGCCTGGCCCACGCCCGTTGCCCTGCTGGCCGGCAACCACGACGCCCCCCACCTGCTGCGAGCCGCCCTGGGCCGCCATGCCGTTGTGGCCCCTGCGCTGCTGGAGATCGCCGGGGTGCGTCTGCTCTTGCTCAGCAGCCACCGCACGGGTTGCGTCGAAGGCTGGCTGGGTCCCCGGCAGCTGGCCTGGCTGGCTGGAGAGTTGGGCTGTTCCAACCACCTGCCCCTGGTCGTGGCGGTGCACCATCCGCCTGTAGCGATCGGGGATCCGAGCTTTGACCGCATCGGCCTGGGTGACGGCGGGGTGCTGCTGCAGCTGCTGGCAGGCCATCCCCAGCTCAAGGCGTTGGTGTTTGGCCATATCCACCAGCATTGGTTCGGCGCCCTGCCCGGCCGGCCAGCAGTGCCCCTGCTTGGCTGTCCGTCCACCCTCTGTGCCTACGGGCCGGTGCAGCCCTGCCCCCTGGGCCGTCCCCAGGATCCCGGCGGGCGCTTGCTGGAGCT
The DNA here is from genome assembly GCF_015840335.1 of Synechococcus sp. CBW1108. Classification (NCBI taxonomy): domain Bacteria; kingdom Bacillati; phylum Cyanobacteriota; class Cyanophyceae; order Synechococcales; family Synechococcaceae; genus Synechococcus; species Synechococcus sp. CBW1108. The sequence goes on along the minus strand of NZ_CP060395.1, from coordinate 800,973 downwards.
CGATGCCCAGGGCAGCCTCAGCCACACCCTTTTGCGGTGGCAGGCCATTGAGGTGGGCTCCTGAGGTGGCAGGCCGTTGCTTCCCCGGGCTCCCTAGCCTGGGATCCAATCTGAACCGGTCCATGACGGCCTTGGCGATGAAGCGGCTGTTGCTTGTACTGGTGCCCCTGCTGTGGCTGGCCCTGGGCCCCTGGAGCCCCACCGCCCTGGCGCTGGACCTGGCCCAGGATGGGGCGCTGGCTGCCCTCCCCAGCGGCACCCCCCACAGCTTCGTAGCCGAGGCGGCCCGGGCCGTGGCACCGGCAGTGGTGCGGATCGACACCGAACGGGAGGTGGCTCGCCAACCCTTTGATCCGGCCCTGCTGGACCCCTTCCTGCGCGACCTGTTCGGCGACCCCTCAGGCAGCATGCGCGAGCGGGGCCAGGGATCCGGTGTGGTGATTGACGCGGCCAAAGGGCTGGTACTCACCAATGCCCATGTGGTCGACCAGGTGGACAGCGTTGAGGTGACCCTGGCTGACGGCCGCCAGGTGGATGGAGCCGTGGTGGGGGCCGATTCGGTGACCGATCTGGCCGTGGTGAAAATCCCCGGTTCCCGCGATCTGCGGGCCGCTCCCCTGGGCGATTCGGAAGCCCTGGAGGTGGGCGACTGGGCGATTGCGATGGGCAGTCCCTATGGCCTGGAGCGCACCGTGACCCTGGGCATCGTCAGCAGCCTGCACCGCAACATCAACAGCCTCGGCTTTTCCGACAAGCGTCTCGATCTGATCCAGACCGATGCCGCCATCAACCCCGGCAATTCCGGTGGCCCCCTGATCAATGCCGGCGGCGAGGTGATCGGCATCAACACCCTGGTGCGTTCGGGGCCGGGGGCGGGCCTGGGCTTTGCGATCCCCATCAACCTGGCCCGGGGAGTGGCGGGCCAGCTCAGTGAGGGCGGCCAGGTGGTGCATCCCTATTTAGGCCTGCAGCTGGTGGCGCTCACGGCCCGCAGGGCCCGGGATAACAATCGGGACCCCGAGGCCCTGCTGCAGCTGCCGGAGCGCGATGGGGCCCTGGTGCAGCGGGTGCTGCCCGACAGCCCGGCCGAGACCGCAGGCCTGCGGCGGGGCGATCTGGTGGTGAAGGTGGACGACCAGCCCGTGCCCGATCCGGCCAGCCTGCTCAAGCGGGTCGAGGGCAGCACGGTGGGCCAGCTGCTGCCGCTCACGGTGATTCGCGGGCAGCGGGAGCTCAACCTCAGCATCAAACCGGCGGCCTTGCCCAAGGCCAGCTGAAGACTGCTACGGTCGCGGCCCGCTTGGGCGTGATCGATGTCGGACCTGCAAGATCAGATGAAGCAGGCGGTGGCGGCGGCAGCCACCGAGCAGATCCGCAGCGGCATGGTGGTGGGGCTGGGCTCCGGCTCCACCGCGGCCCTGATGATTCAGGCCCTGGGGGCCAAGCTCCAGAGCGGTGAGCTCAGCGACATCGTGGGTGTGACCACCTCCTTCCAGGGCGAGGTGCTCGCCGCCGAGCTCGGTATTCCCCTGCAGAGCCTCAACGCGGTGGATCGGATCGATCTGGCCATCGACGGCGCCGATGAGGTGGATCCGGCCTTCCAGCTGATCAAGGGTGGCGGAGCCTGCCATGTGCAGGAAAAGCTGGTGGCGGTTCGCGCCAAGCGCTTTGTGGTGGTGGTGGATTCCACCAAGCTGGTGGACACCCTCAACCTGGGCTTCCTACTGCCGGTGGAGGTGCTCCCCGGTGCCTGGCGTCAGGTGCAGGGCCAGCTCAAGGCAATGGGCGGCGAGGCCCAGCTGCGCATGGCTGCGAAGAAGGCCGGTCCGGTGGTGACAGACCAAGGGAATCTGGTTTTGGATGTGAAATTCGCAGGCGGCATCGGCGATCCGGCCGCCCTGGAGGCGGCGATCAACAACATCCCTGGCGTGCTGGAGAACGGCCTGTTCGTCAACCTCACCGACCAGGTTCTCGTGGGTGAGATCGTTGCTGGGGAGCCCCGGGTGCGGGATCTGGCGAAGCGCTGAGGCGCGATCTGAGCTTCTTTACCCACTCAGATGCCACAGAGCTGCAGCAGCACCTGGCGCTGACGGGGGCCATCCAATTCCACCAGCAGCACGGCCTGGTATCGCCCCAGGCCCAGCAGGCCGTCCACGACCGGCAGGGTGAGGTGGTTGCCCAGCTTCAGGGCGATCAGGTGGGCATGGGCGTTGCGCGGCTCATCGGCGGGAATGCCCGGCCGCAGGTGCAGGTCGTTGTGGGCGTAGGCCCGCTCGGGGGGCGTCAGGGCCAGGAAGTGGCGCTCGATGTCCCCCAGCAACCGTTCCTCGGCCTCGTTCACGACCAAGGCGGTGGTGGTGTGCTGACCGGCGGCCACCAGCAGGCCGTTGCGGATCCCGGTGCCATCCACGAAGGCCTGCAGGTCGGCGCTGATGTCGTGGCAGCTGAAGCTGGCCGTGGTGGTGCGCTCTAGCCGGGTGGAGTGAAACGTCACCATGGCAAGGCAAGCTCCCCCAGCTCAGGCCAGCCTGCGACGCACCGACTCGGCGTGGCTGTGCAGCCCCTCGCTTTCGGCCAGGGTGATCACGGCTGCCCCGGTGGCTTCCAGGGCCGCGCGGTTGAAGTGGATCAAGCTGGTGTGGCGCAGAAAGGTTTCCACGCTCAGGGCGCCGGCGAACCGGGCCGTGCCGCTGGTGGGCAGGGTATGGTTGGGGCCTGCCAGGTAGTCGCCCACGGCCTCCGGGGAGTGGGGGCCCATGAAGATGGCGCCGGCATGCTTGATCTGCTCGGCCAGGCTCTCCGGGTCTTCCACCAGCAGCTCCAGGTGTTCGGGGGCGAAGCAGTCGCTGAGCTCAGCCGCCCGACGGAGGCTCTCGCACACCACGATCAGGCCCCAGTCGCCCAGGGCGGTGCGGGTGATCTCAGCCCTGGGGTGACCCGCCAGCTGGGCCTCCAGGGCCGCCGGCATCGCCGCCGCCAGCTCTGCGCTGGTGGTGAGCAGGATTGCGGCGGCCAGGGGGTCGTGTTCGGCCTGGGCCAGCAGGTCGGCGGCCACCTGGTCGGCCCGGGCGGTGTGGTCGGCGATCACCAGCACCTCACTGGGGCCGGCCAGCGAATCGATGGCCACCCGGCCATACACGGCCTTCTTGGCCAGGGTGACGTAGAGGTTCCCCGGACCACTGATCACATCGACCGCCGGGATGGTCTCGGTGCCGTAGGCCAGGGCTGCGATCGCCTGCGCGCCGCCGACCCGATACACCTCCTCCACGCCGGCCAAGTGGGCGGCAGCCAGCACGGTGGCGTTCGGTTCGCCGTTGGGCCCGGGCGGGGTGACCATCACCAGCCGTCCCACGCCGGCCACCTTGGCTGGAACAGCATTCATCAGCACCGTGCTGGGGTAAGAGGCCCGCCCGCCCGGCACGTAGATTCCCGCCCGCTCCACCGGCCGCCAACGGCGGCCGAGCCGTTCGCCATGGGGGCCGGTGATGGCCAGGTCGGCGGGGCGCTGCTGGCCGTGGAAGGCCAGAATTCGCTGATGGGCCAGGGCCAGGGCCTCCTGCAGGGCAGGGGCCGTGGTCTCCCAGGCTGCCGCCAGGCGTTCGGGGGGAATGCGCAGGGGGTCGGGCCGCACCCCATCGAAGCGTTCGGTTAGCTCCAGCAGGGCCCGATCGCCCTGCTGCCGCACCTGGCTCAGAATTTCTTCCACCCGGGCGGTCTCCTCCCCCATCCGGCCGCTGCTGGTGCGCCCAGCGATGGCGGCCAGCCGTTCGGCGGCCTGGCTTTTCCCATCAGCGCTGGAATCCCGCAGGATGGCGATCGAGAGGGCGGCAGACGAAGCGACCAAGGGCAGGTCTACCTGCGGGGGCTTTTCAGGCTAGGTCGCAGGTCGCAGCTGGGCCTGAAGGTAGGATTCTTGATTGCCGATCCAGCTTCCAACAGCCTGTGGCCAATAACAAGTCTTCGAAGAAGCGCATTGAGGTTGCCGAACGCAACCGCGTCCTCAACCGCACCTACAAGTCGGCCCTGCGCACCCTGATGAAGCGCTGCTTCACCGCCTGCTCCGCCTACAGCCAGGAGCCCGGCGAGGCTGCCAAGACCGCCGTACAGGCCAGCATGAATGCGGCCTTCAGCAAGATCGACAAGGCGGTGAAGGTGGGTGTGCTCCATGGCAACACCGGCGCCAATCAAAAATCGCGCCTCAGCGCAGCGGTCAAATCGGCCACCGAGCCTGCTGCTGAGCCGGCCGCTGAGTCGGCAGCGGCAGCCCCGGCCTGAACCCCAGTGTTGGTTGACAGCCACTGCCACATCGTCTTTCGCAATTTTGACGACGATCTGGAGGAGGTCTCCCGCCGCTGGCGGGATGCCGGCGTCAAAGCCCTTGTCCATGCCTGCGTTGAGCCTGGCGAGATAGGGGCAATCCGGGCCCTGGCCGATCGCTTCCCCGAGCTGCGCTACTCCGTTGGGGTCCATCCCCTCGACACCCAGCACTGGCACCACGACACCGCTGCGGTCCTGCGCCAGGCGGCCAGGTCCGATTCCCGCGTCGTGGCGATCGGCGAGCTGGGCCTCGACCTGTTCCGGGACCACAACCTGGAGCAGCAGCTGGCCACGCTCGAACCCCAGCTCGACCTAGCGGTGGAGCTGGACCTGCCGGTGATCGTCCACTGCCGGGATGCGGCCGAGCCGATGCTGGCCCTGCTGCGGCAGCGGGCCGATCGCGGCGCCTGCCCCCGCGGGGTGATGCACTGTTGGGGCGGCAGCCCAGAGGAGATGGCAGCTTTTCTGGAGCTCGGTTTTTTGATCAGCTTCAGCGGAACAGTCACCTTCCCCAAGGCGGCAGCCACCCACGCCTGCGCCCAACTGGTGCCGGCAGACCGCTACCTAATTGAAACGGATTGCCCCTTTCTGGCTCCGGTGCCCCGCCGGGGCAAGCGCAATGAACCTGCCTTTGTGGCATCCGTCGCCGCCCGCATGGCCGAGTTGCGTGGGGAAACGCTCACAGAAGTGGCCCTTACCAGCAGTTCCAACGCTGCAGGGCTCTTTGGCCTCACGCTTCACACTGTATGATTTTAAATCGGCCTGTAAGCGGTAGCGCTCCTTGTTGTCGACGCCTGCAGTCTTGAAGAAGTCCCGTTGAGCATGCCCCCCGCGGGCAGCCTTCCCAACCCCGGGGAGGCTGTTCGTGCGGGCTGTTGTGGTCCTTCAAGTTAGCGGCGCCCGACTACGGAGCACCCCCGACCAGTCCCTTTCCACCCGTTCCTGCAGGTTCACCGCATGAGCAGCGCGATCCAGGTCGCCAAGACCGTCACTTATCTTCCCGACTTGGTGGAGGTACAGCGGGCGAGTTTCAAATGGTTCCTGGAGAAGGGGCTGATCGAGGAGCTCGAGAGCTTCTCGCCGATCACCGATTACACCGGCAAGCTGGAGCTGCACTTCATCGGTAGCGAGTACCGCCTGAAGCGCCCCCGCCACGATGTGGAGGAGGCCAAGCGTCGCGACGCCACCTTCGCCTCCCAGATGTATGTCACCTGCCGCCTGGTCAACAAGGAGACCGGCGAGATCAAGGAACAGGAGGTGTTCATTGGCGAACTCCCCCTGATGACCGAGCGCGGCACCTTCATCATCAATGGTGCTGAGCGGGTGATCGTCAACCAGATCGTCCGTTCCCCTGGCGTCTACTTCAAGGACGAACAGGACAAGAACGGCCGCAAGACCTTCAATGCCAGCCTGATCCCCAACCGGGGGGCCTGGCTCAAGTTTGAAACCGACAAGAACGACCTGCTGCACGTGCGGGTCGACAAGACCCGCAAGATCAACGCCCACGTGCTGATGCGGGCCATCGGCCTGTCAGACAACGACGTTCTCGACAAGCTGCGTCACCCCGAGTACTACCAGAAGTCGATCGAGGCCTCCAACGACGAGGGCATCTCCTCGGAGGACCAGGCCCTGCTGGAGCTCTACAAGAAGCTGCGGCCCGGTGAGCCCCCCTCGGTGAGCGGCGGTCAGAGCCTGCTACACAGCCGCTTCTTCGATCCCAAGCGCTACGACCTGGGCCGGGTGGGCCGCTACAAGATCAACAAGAAGCTGCGCCTCACCATCCCCGATGCGGTGCGCACCCTCACCGCCGAGGACGTGCTCAGCACGATCGACTACTTGATCAACCTGGAGCTCGATGTGGGCGGGGCCAGCCTCGACGACATCGACCACCTGGGCAACCGCCGGGTGCGTTCGGTGGGCGAGCTGCTGCAAAACCAGGTGCGAGTGGGCCTCAACCGGCTCGAGCGGATCATCAAGGAGCGCATGACCGTCGGTGAAACCGAATCGCTCACCCCGGCCCAACTGGTGAACCCCAAGCCCCTGGTGGCGGCCATCAAGGAGTTCTTCGGCTCCAGCCAGCTGAGCCAGTTCATGGACCAGACCAACCCCCTGGCCGAGCTCACCCACAAGCGCCGCATCAGCGCCCTGGGCCCAGGCGGCCTCACCCGGGAGCGGGCCGGTTTCGCCGTGCGCGACATCCACCCATCCCACTACGGCCGCATCTGTCCGATCGAAACTCCGGAGGGCCCGAATGCCGGCCTGATCGGCTCCCTGGCCACCCACGCCCGGGTGAATGAATACGGCTTCATTGAAACTCCGTTCTGGAAGGTGGAAAACGGCATCGTCCACAAGAGTGGCGATCCCATTTATCTCTCCGCCGACCTCGAGGACGAGTGCCGCGTCGCCCCCGGTGACGTGCCTACCAACTCAGACGGCTACATCACCGCCGATCTGGTGCCGGTGCGCTACCGCCAGGACTTCGAAAAGGTTCCACCTGAGCAGGTGGATTATGTCCAGCTCTCACCGGTGCAGGTGATCTCGGTGGCCACCTCCCTGATTCCCTTCCTCGAGCACGACGACGCCAACCGGGCCCTGATGGGCTCCAACATGCAGCGCCAGGCCGTGCCCCTGCTGCGTCCTGAGCGTCCCCTGGTGGGCACGGGCCTGGAAACCCAGGTCGCCCGTGACTCCGGCATGGTGCCGATCACCCGGGTCAACGGCACGGTCACCTTTGTCGATGCCACCGCCATCGTCATCCGCGATGACCAGGGCACCGACCACGTGCACCACCTGCAGAAATATCAGCGCTCCAACCAGGACACCTGCCTGAACCAGCGCCCGATCGTGCGTCAGGGCGATCCGGTGATCGCCGGTCAGGTGCTGGCCGATGGCTCGGCCTGTGAGGGCGGCGAAATCGCCCTGGGCCAGAACGTGCTGATCGCCTACATGCCCTGGGAGGGCTACAACTACGAAGACGCCATCCTGCTCAGCGATCGGCTGGTGCATGACGATCTCTACACCTCGGTGCACATCGAGAAGTACGAGATTGAGGCGCGCCAGACCAAGCTGGGTCCGGAGGAAATCACCCGTGAGATCCCCAATGTGGCCGAGGAGAGCCTGGGTCATCTCGACGAGATGGGGATCATCCGCATCGGCGCCTACGTCGAGAGCGGCGACATTCTGGTGGGCAAGGTGACCCCGAAGGGTGAATCCGACCAGCCCCCTGAAGAGAAGCTGCTGCGCGCAATCTTCGGTGAGAAGGCCCGCGATGTGCGCGACAACTCCCTGCGGGTGCCGAGTACGGAGCGGGGCCGCGTGGTGGATGTGCGCATCTACACCCGCGAGCAGGGCGACGAGCTGCCGCCGGGAGCAAACATGGTGGTGCGGGTCTACGTGGCCCAGCGCCGCAAGATCCAGGTGGGCGACAAGATGGCCGGCCGCCACGGCAACAAGGGCATCATCAGCCGCATCCTTCCCCAGCAGGACATGCCCTACCTGCCTGACGGCACCCCCATAGACATCGTGCTCAACCCCCTGGGTGTGCCGAGCCGGATGAATGTGGGCCAGGTGTTCGAATGCCTGATGGGCTGGGCTTCTTCCCACCTCGACTGCCGCGTCAAGGTTGTGCCCTTCGACGAGATGCACGGCGCCGAGAAGAGCAAGCAAACCGTGCAGGCGTACCTCGAGGAGGCCGCCAACCTGCCCGGCAAGGCCTGGGTCTACGACCCCAAGAATCCCGGCAAGATTCAGCTGATCGATGGCCGCAGCGGCGAGCCCTTCGACCAGCCGGTCACCGTGGGCTACGCCCACATTCTCAAACTGGTCCACCTGGTGGACGACAAGATCCACGCCCGCTCCACCGGCCCCTACTCCCTGGTGACCCAGCAGCCCTTGGGCGGCAAGGCCCAGCAGGGTGGCCAGCGCCTTGGTGAGATGGAGGTGTGGGCCCTCGAGGCCTACGGCGCCGCCTACACCCTGCAGGAACTGCTCACCGTCAAATCTGACGACATGCAGGGCCGCAACGAGGCGCTCAACGCCATCGTCAAGGGCAAGCCGATCCCCCGGCCCGGCACCCCTGAGTCCTTCAAGGTGCTGATGCGCGAGCTGCAGTCCCTGGGCCTCGACATCGCCGTCTACACCGATGCCGGCGAGGAAGTGGATCTGATGCAGGACGTCAACCCCCGCCGCAGCACCCCCAGCCGGCCCACCTACGAATCCCTCGGCGTCGCGGATTACGACGACGACTGATTGCTTGTTTGCAGCGCATCGCTGACCGCCCCTCCCTTCTCGAACTCCGCGAGCCCCAAGCCGATGTCCAACAGCAACCTCCGCACCGAAAACCACTTCGACTACGTCAAGATCACGCTCGCTTCACCCGAGCGGATCATGGAGTGGGGGCAGCGCACGCTGCCTAATGGTCAGGTGGTGGGTGAGGTCACCAAGCCCGAAACCATCAACTACCGCACTCTCAAGCCCGAGATGGACGGGCTGTTCTGCGAGAAGATCTTCGGCCCGTCGAAAGACTGGGAATGCCACTGCGGTAAGTACAAGCGGGTGCGCCACCGCGGCATCGTCTGCGAGCGTTGCGGGGTCGAGGTCACCGAGAGCCGGGTGCGTCGCCATCGCATGGGCTTCATCAAGCTGGCCGCCCCCGTCTCCCACGTCTGGTATTTGAAGGGAATCCCCAGCTATGTGGCGATCCTGCTGGACATGCCCCTGCGGGATGTGGAGCAGATCGTCTATTTCAACTGCTATGTGGTGCTCGATCCGGGTGACCACAAAGATCTCACTTATAAGCAACTTCTCACTGAAGATGAGTGGCTTGAGATCGAAGACCAGATCTACGCCGAGGATTCCGACATTGAGAATGAGCCCATAGTGGGCATCGGCGCCGAGGCACTCAAGCAGCTTCTGGAGGATCTGGAGCTCAACGAAACTGCCGAGCAGCTGCGTGAGGAGATCGCAGCTAGCAAGGGCCAGAAGCGGGCCAAGCTGATTAAGCGTTTGCGGGTGATCGATAACTTCATCGCCACCAATGCCCGGCCCACCTGGATGGTGCTGGATGTGATCCCGGTGATCCCGCCAGACCTGCGGCCCATGGTGCAGCTCGATGGCGGCCGCTTTGCCACCAGCGATCTCAATGACCTCTACCGGCGGGTGATCAACCGCAACAACCGGCTGGCCCGCTTGCAGGAGATCCTGGCCCCTGAAATCATCGTTCGCAACGAAAAGCGGATGCTGCAGGAGGCCGTCGATGCCCTGATCGACAACGGTCGCCGGGGCCGCACCGTGGTGGGTGCCAACAACCGGGCCCTCAAGTCGCTCAGCGACATCATCGAGGGCAAGCAGGGCCGTTTCCGCCAGAACCTGCTCGGCAAGCGGGTCGATTACTCAGGTCGTTCCGTGATCGTGGTGGGACCGAAGCTCAAGATGCACCAGTGCGGCCTGCCCAAGGAGATGGCGATCGAGCTGTTCCAGCCCTTCGTGATCCACCGCCTGATCCGTCAGAACATCGTCAACAACATCAAGGCCGCCAAGAAGCTTATCCAGAGGGCCGACGATGAGGTGATGCAGGTGCTGCAGGAGGTGATCGAAGGTCACCCGATCCTGCTCAACCGGGCCCCGACCCTGCACCGTCTTGGCATCCAGGCCTTCGAGCCGAAGCTGGTGGATGGCCGCGCCATCCAGCTGCACCCCCTGGTGTGCCCAGCCTTCAACGCCGACTTCGACGGTGACCAGATGGCCGTGCACGTGCCCCTGGCGATTGAGGCCCAGACCGAGGCCCGCATGCTGATGCTGGCCAGCAACAACATCCTCTCGCCGGCCACCGGCGAGCCGATCATCACCCCGTCCCAGGACATGGTGCTGGGTGCCTACTACCTGACGGCCGAGCAGCCCGGTGCCATCAAGCCTGAGTTTGGCGACCGCTCCAAGACCTTCGCCAGCCTCGATGATGTGATCGATGCCTTCGAAGAAAAGCATCTGATCCTGCACGATTGGGTGTGGGTGCGCTTCAGCGGCGAGGTTGAAAGTGATGACGAAGAGAAGCAGCCCCAGAAGGAGGAGACCCTCAGCGACGGCACCCGTATCGAGCAGTGGCTCTATCGCCGCGACCGTTTCGATGAGGACGGAGCCCTGATCAGTCGCTACCTGCTCACCACCGTGGGCCGGGTGGTTATCAATCACACCATCATCGACGCCGTGGCTGCGACCTGACGGCCGTCTAGGAACCCCAGCCAGCAGGGTTCACGTTTTTCACCCTTTTCCAGTCTCCACACCGCGCGCAGCCATGACCGCCACCCCCGCTAAAAAAATCAGCAAGAAGGCCGCCAAGAAAGCCGCCGAGGCTGCCGCCCTGGAAGTCGCCGCCACAATCAGCAACGCCGCCTTGAGCAAGCAGGCGCCGCCATTCCGCAACCGCATCATCGACAAGAAGGCCCTGCGCAACCTGGTGGCCTGGGCCTACAAGCACCACGGCACCGCTACCACGGCCTCGATGGCCGACGAGCTCAAAGACCTGGGCTTCCACTACGCCACCCAGGCTGCCGTATCGATCTCCGTAGACGATCTGCGCATTCCCAGTGATAAGGCAGCCCTGCTGGCCGAAGCCGAAGAGCAGATCACCGCCACGGAGGAGCGCTACCGGCTCGGCGAGATCACCGAGGTGGAACGGCACACCAAGGTCATCGACACCTGGACCGAAACCAACGAGCGTCTTGTGGCAGCGGTGCGCCGCAACTTCAACGAAAACGATCCCCTCAATTCGGTCTGGATGATGGCCAACTCCGGCGCCCGGGGGAACATGTCCCAGGTGCGCCAGCTCGTGGGCATGCGCGGCCTGATGGCCAACCCGCAAGGGGAGATCATCGACCTGCCGATCCGCACCAATTTCCGCGAGGGACTCACGGTCACCGAATACGTGATCTCCTCCTACGGCGCCCGCAAGGGTCTGGTCGACACAGCCCTGCGCACGGCCGACTCTGGCTATCTCACCCGCCGGCTGGTGGACGTGGCCCAGGACGTGATTGTGCGGGAAGACGACTGCGGCACCACGCGCAGTATCCCCATTGATGCCGATGAGAAGGGCAAGTTCGGCAGCAAGCTGATCGGCCGCCTGGCCGCCGAGCCCGTGGTCAGTGAAGACGGCGAAACCCTGGTTGAGCGCGACGGAGAAATCGATCCGCCCCTCTCGCTGCGGATTGAAGCCGGCGGCGTCAAAACCGTGAAGGTGCGTTCACCGCTCACCTGTGAGGCCTCCCGTTCGGTGTGCCGCAAGTGTTACGGCTGGGCCCTGGCCCACAACCAACTCGTTGATCTGGGTGAAGCCGTCGGCATCGTGGCGGCCCAGTCGATCGGTGAGCCCGGCACCCAGCTCACCATGCGCACCTTCCACACCGGCGGGGTTTCCACGGCCGAAACTGGCGTGGTGCGCTCCCTGGTGGATGGCACGATCGAATTCGGGCCAAAGGCCCGGGTGCGGGGCTTCCGCACCCCCCACGGGGTGGAGGCCCAACTGGCCGAAACCGATTTCTCCTTGACGGTGAAGCCCAGCGACAACGGCAAGCTGCAGAAGCTGGATATCGTCAATGGCTCGATCCTGTTTGTCGCCGATGGCGACTTCGTGCCGGGCGACACGATCCTGGCCCAGATCGCCGCTGGGGTGACAGTCAAAAAGAGCGTGGAGAAGGCCACCAAGGATGTGATCTGTGACCTGGCCGGCCAGGTGCGCTACGAGGAAGCCATCCAGCCCAGGGAGGTCACCGACCGCCAGGGAAACATCACCCTCAAGGCCCAGCGCCTGGGCCGGATGTGGGTGTTCAGCGGCGACGTCTACAACCTGCCCCCCAATGCCCTGCCCGTGGTGGACGGCAACAAGGCTGTCACCACAGGAGAGGTACTGGCCGAGAGCCGGCTGGTGAGTGAATACGGCGGAGCGGTGCGTCTGCGCGAGAGCGCTGGCGACTCCCGCGAGGTGCAGATCGTCACCTCCAGCCTCACTCTCAAGGACTGCAAATTGGTGGGTGAATCCACCCACTCCGGCGAGATCTGGCATCTGGAGGGCAAGGACAACATTCGCTACCGCCTCAACACCGCTCCTGGCAGCAAGATCGGCAATGGCGAAGTGATTGCCGAGCTGGCCGACGATCGTTTCCGCACCAAGACCGGTGGCACCGTCAAATTTGCCCCGGGCCTATCGATCAAGAAGGCCCGCAGTGCCAAGAACGGCTTTGAGGTCAGCAAGGGTGGCACCCTGCTCTGGATTCCCCAGGAAACCCATGAGATCAACAAGGACATCTCCCTGTTGATGATCGAGGACGGCCAGTGGATTGAGGCCGGTACGGAGGTGGTCAAGGACATCTTCAGTCAGACCGCCGGCATCGTCACGGTGACCCAGAAGAACGACATCCTGCGGGAAATCATCGTGCGTTCCGGCACCCTGCATCTGGTTTCCGACAGCAAGACCCTCGCTAAATACGCCGACGGCAAGATGGCGACACCCGGCGAGGAGATCGCCAAGGGCCTCAAGGCTGAGGCGATTGTCTTCGTGGAGGTGGTTGAAACTCCCGATGGTCAGGCCCTGCTGCTGCGGCCGGTGGAGGAATACACCATCCCCGATGAGGCCCACCTGCCCGAACTGGGCACGGTGAAACAGAGTGGCGGCCCCAGCCTGGGCCTCAAGGCCACCCAGCGCCTCTCCTTCAAGGACGGCGAGCTGATCAAGAGCGTCGACGGCGTTGAGTTGTTGCGCACCCAGCTGATTCTCGAAACTTATGACACCACTCCCCAGATGACCGTGGACGTGGATGCGGTCGCAGACAAGCGGGCCAAGACGATTGAGCGTCTGCAGCTCACCATCCTGGAAACCCTGCTGGTGCGTCGCGACACCCTCTCCGATGCCAGCCACGGCTCCACCCACACCGATCTCCAGGTGGAGGATGGCACCACGGTGAAGCGAGGCGATGTGGTGGCGACCACCCAGATCCTCTGCAAGGAAGACGGGGTGCTGCAGCTGCCTGATCTGGTGGATGGGGAGCCGATTCGTCGCCTGATCGTGGAGCGAGATGGCGATACCCGCAGCATCGATCTGGGTTCGGCTGCGCCTTTGGTCAGCGTTGACCAGCGCATTGTTGATGGCGACCTGCTGGCGGAAGGGGTTGCAGCCCCCTGTTGCGGTCAGGTGGAGGCCATCGACGCCCACACCCTCACCATTCGACTGGGCCGGCCTTACATGGTGTCGCCCGATTCGGTGCTGCACGTGCGGGACGGCGAGCTGGTGCAGCGCGGCGATGCCCTGGCCTTGCTGGTGTTCGAGCGCCAGAAGACCGGCGACATCGTCCAGGGCCTACCCCGGATCGAAGAACTGCTGGAGGCCCGTCGGCCGCGGGAATCCACCATCCTCTGTCGCAAGAGCGGCACGGTGCAGATCAAGCAGGGCGACGATGATGACTCGATCACCGTTTCGGTGATCGAGCATGACGATGCCCTCACCGAGTACCCAATCCTGCTGGGCCGCAACGTGATGGTCAGCGATGGTCAGCAGGTGAGTGCCGGTGAGTCCCTCACCGACGGACCGATCAATCCCCACGAGCTGCTGGAGTGCTTCTTCGAAGACCTACGCAGCCGCAAGCCCACCATGGAGGCGGCCCAGGAGGCCATTTCCAGGCTGCAGTTCCGGATGGTCACCGAAGTGCAGAACGTCTACAAGAGCCAGGGCGTGTCGATCAGCGACAAGCACATCGAGGTGATCGTGCGCCAGATGACCAGCAAGGTGCGCATTGAGGATGCCGGCGATACCACCCTGCTGCCGGGCGAGCTGATCGAGCTGCGTCAGGTGGAGCAGGTGAACAGTGCCATGGCGATCACCGGTGGTGCCCCAGCCGAGTTCACGCCGGTGCTGCTGGGTATCACCAAGGCCTCGCTCAACACCGATAGCTTCATCTCGGCGGCCTCCTTCCAGGAGACCACCCGGGTGCTGACTGAAGCTGCCATCGAGGGCAAGAGTGACTGGCTGCGCGGTCTCAAGGAGAACGTGATCATCGGCCGCCTGATCCCAGCGGGCACGGGCTTCAGCGGCTTCGAAGAGGAGTTGCGGGCCGAGGCCGGCCCCCATCCCGACATCCTCGAGGAAGAGGCCATGGGCTATCGCCGCGTCCAGAACCTCCGCCCTGACTACACCGTGGAGATGCCGGCCCCGGCCCCGGCGGCGGCCGTGCTCGACGATCCCTCCGATGCCGACCTGGAGGCCACCCGCAGCCGCCATGGCATCGAGGCCAGTGCCAGCGGCCTGGCTGCCTTCACCCGTCCCTCCCTCGAGGATGTGTTGGAGGAGGAGCTGATCGCCGATCCGGCCGCCCTCGAGGGCTTGCAGGAAGAGGGCCTATTGACCGATGAGTGATTCCCTGCTTGACCCCCATGGCTAAGCCCGAACGCACCAGCCTCGACACCCCCGTGCCCCAGCGCCGCTTGCCCCGCTTCGGCTTCCACTCCCACACCGAGCTGCTCAATGGCCGCATGGCCATGCTCGGCTTCATCGCCCTGCTGGTGGTGGAGTGGAAGCTGGGCCACGGCCTGTTGATCTGGCCTTGAGTGGGATAGTCGCGGTGCCGCCGGCCACCCCCCTGCTGGGGATGGGCCTGCCGGAGCTGGAGCGGTGGGCCGTAGCCCACGGCCTGGCTGCCTTCCGCGGCCGGCAGCTCCATGACTGGCTCTATGCCAAGGGTGCCCGCAGCCTGGAGGCCATAAGTGTGCTGCCCAAGGCCTTTCGCGAGCAGCTGGCTGCAGCCCCCCCCGAGACTGGCTTCGATTGGATCGGCCGTTCGCGGGAGCTGCACCGCAGCGTGGCCCGCGATGGCACCACCAAGCTGTTGCTCGGCACCCACGACGGCCTCAGCCTTGAAACCGTCGGCATTCCTGCCGACGGTCGGCTCACGGTGTGCGTCAGCAGCCAGGTGGGCTGCCCGATGGCCTGCAGCTTCTGTGCCACCGGCAAAGGGGGGCTGCAGCGCTCCCTTGCGGTCCATGAAATTGTCGACCAGGTGCTGAGCGTGCGCGAGGTGATGGACCAGCGCCCCAGCCACGTGGTTTTCATGGGCATGGGCGAGCCCCTGCTCAATATTGGGGCAGTGCTGGCCGCCATCGACTGCCTCTGCAGCGATTTGGGTATGGCCCAGCGCCAGATCACGGTAAGCACCGTCGGCGTGCCCAAAACCCTGCCAACCCTGGCTGAGCGGGCCCTGGAGCGGCTCGGGCGGGCCCAGTTCACCCTGGCGGTGAGCCTGCACGCACCGGATCAGCGCCTGCGGCAGGAGCTGATCCCCACCGCCCACGCCTATCCCCTGGAGGCGTTGCTGGAGGACTGTCGCCATTATGTGGCACTCACCGGCCGCCGGCTGAGCTTTGAATACGTGCTGCTGGGGGGCGTCAACGACCAGCCCCGCCATGCCGAGGCCCTCTCGGGGCTGTTGCGGGGCTTCCAGAGCCATGTGAATCTGATTCCCTACAACCCGATTGCCGAGGAGCAGTTCCAGCGCCCCGCCCCCGGGGCCGTGGAGGCCTTCCGCCGTGCCCTCCAGGCCCGCCATGTTGCGGTGAGTGTGCGGGCCAGTAGGGGGCTAGATGCCGATGCGGCCTGCGGTCAGCTGCGGCGGCGCCTGATCGATCCGGGCGGGAATGCCTAGCAGGTTATGGCTTGAAGGGTGTGGCTAAGTGGGGTCCTTGGCGGGGTCGAAGGCACCCTTGGCGCCGTCACCGTTCCAGGGGGTGAGCCACGCCATCAGTAGGAAGGCCGGCAGTGAGGCGGCCGCGGTGAGCAGGAAGAAGCTGCTCCAGCCCACCCCCTCGGCCACAAAGCCAGCCTGGCCGGAGAGCAGGGAGCGGCTCAGGGCGTAGACCCCTGACAGCAGCGCGTACTGGGTGGCGGAAAAGCGGGGGTTGCAGAGGCTCATCAGCAGGGCCACAAATGCCGCACCCACCAGGCCACCGCCGAGGTTTTCCAGGCCCACCGCCAGCAGTAGGGCTGCGGGGCCGGCATCGAAGCTGGCCAGGGCCCAGTAGGCCAGGTTGCCGGCGGCGCCCACCAGGGCGAACAGCCAGAGGGAGCGGTTCATGCCCAGCTTGCCGAACAGAATCCCGCCCAGAATTGTGCCCACGATCGTGGCGCCGATGCCCCAGCCGGCCAGCACCGAGCCCACCAACTCCGGTGAAAATCCCTTCTGGATCAGGAAGGGTACGGCCATCACGTTGAGCAGGCCGTCGGGCCAGCGGTAGAGCAGCACTAGGGCCAGCAGCATCACGGCCCGGCCCGGGCCGCTGCGGCGTAGAAATTCCCGCGCCGGCCCCAGCACCGCCTGGCGCAGGCTGGTGATCTGGTGCTGGATTGGCGGGAGTTTGGGGGCCGTCAGGGTGAAGGGGATCACCACCAGCATCAGCAGCGCCGAGGCGGCGAAGGCCAGGGGCCAGCTGTAGCGACCGGCCAGGATGAAGCCCCCGGCGCCGATGGCCAGCATGGCGCCGCGGTAGCCGAGGGTGGTGGCGGCGGCACCGGCGCCCCGCTCCTGTTCGGGCAGCAGGTCTGTGCGGTAGGCGTCCACCAGGATGTCCTGGGTGGCACTTACCAGGGCCAGCAGAACGGCCATGAGGCCGATGGCCGTCAGGCTGGCTGGATTCTGGCTGGGCCGCAGAAAGGTCATCGAGCCGATCACCGCCACCAGCAGCACCTGAAGTACCAGTAGCCAGCCGCGGCGCCTGTCGGGCCAGGGAATCGGCCAGCGATCCAGGGCTGGCGCCCAGACCATCTTGAGGGTGTAGGGCAGTTCGGCGTAGGCGAGTAGGCCGATCAGCCCCAGGGGTACCCCGGTGGCCGTGAGCCAGCCCTGCAGCAACTTGGTTCCCACCATGTAGGGCGTACCACTGGCCACCCCTTGGGCGGCCACGGCGGTGATGCGTCGCCAGGTGCTCGAAGACGCAGCCATCCCATGGGTTCAATTTGGCGAACCCTAGGGGCGATGATGGCTGCAGGCGCCAGCTATCCCCCAAGCCTGTGCAATTTTTTCGCTCCACCCTGTTGCCGGCATCCATCGTGGTGCTGTTTGCCCTGGCCCTGTTTGCAGTCAGCGCCAGAATCTGGCTGCCCGGCGATATGGCTGCCCCGGCACCGATCGGCTGAGCCTGTGCCGTGAGTCTTTCCCGTGAGCCTGTCCCCCCAGCCTGACCAGCCATCTGGCCCCTACGACGAAAGCCCCCAGGAGCTCTACCTCGACCCGGAGGTGCTTGCCCAGGAATTGGCCGAGGAGCTGCTCGGCGATCCCCTTGATGACTTTGACACCAGCGATCCAACCGCCAGTGATGTGGCGGCGGAGTGCGATCTGGGGCTGCAGTTCCTCCGCGGTGAAGCTGGTGGTGAAGCTGGCGGCAGCAGCCACGACCAGCGCATGCAGGGTCTGCGGATCTTTTGCGAGCACCGTGATCCCCGGGCCCTGCCCCTGCTGCTGCCGCTGCTGGCGGTGAGCTGTCCGATTGTGCGCATGAGCGCGGTCTATGCCCTGGGCCGCAATCCCAGCCCCCTGGCGGTTGAGCCCCTGTTGGCCCTGCTGGCAGCAGATGACAACGGTTACGTGCGCAAGGCCGTCGCCTGGAGCCTCGGCAACTACCCCGATGCCCCGGTGCTGAACCCCTTGATCCGCTCCCTGCAGGTGGACATTGCGGCCGTGCGCCTCTGGGCGGCCAGCTCCCTGGCGGAGGCGGGCTGCAGCGGCCCCGCCAAGGCCGATCCGGCGGCGGCCCAGCTGTTGTTGAGCCTGCGCATCGACAGCGAAGCGGCGGTGCGCAGCAACAGTGCCTGGTCCCTTGGCCGGTTGTATGGCGACCTGGTGGAGCCCCGTCAGCAGGTGGTGGTGGAATCACTGTTGACGGCCATGCTCCACGATGGTGAGTCGGGGGTGCGGGATGAAGCCCGGCTGGCCCTGGAGCAACTGGAGCAACCGGAGGTGCTGGAGCGACTCCAGACCCTGGTGGACGAAGGCCTGCTCAGCTGAGCCCGGGCCTTGGGCCCAGCTCCTCAGATTCCGGCTAACATCTCTTAACCCTCACCAGATTTGGGATGGAAGAGCACACCATCCATTTTCGGATCAGGCCCGATGGCCGGGTCGAAGAGCTGGTGGAAGGGTTTCGGGGCCCGGGCTGCGCCCAGCTCACCGAAAGGATCGAAGCCGGCTTGGGCGTGGTTCAGCGGCGCCAGAGCACGGCTGAAGCGTTCCAGACCCAACAACAGGGCCAATCCCAGCTTCAAGGCCTGGGGCAACCCTTGACCAATCCCCAGCCCTTATCCCGGCCCTAACACCCCGGCCCTCTTAATTACCGCAGCTGCCGCTCCCACCGATGTCGCACTTCAGCACGATCAAGACCGAGCTTCGCGATCGCCAGGCCTTGCTCGGGGCACTCCGGGACCTGGGCCACTCCCCCACGGAGGGTTCCCTGCAGGTGCGCGGCTACCGGGGCCAAACCCTTGAGGCCCAGCTGGCGGTGCTCCAGCCCAATGGTGCCGACATCGGCTTCCGGCTCAACACGGATACGGGCAGCTACGAACTGGTGACCGATCTCGACCTCTGGAATCAATCGGTGCCGGTGGAGCGCTTTGTGGCCCAGCTCAGCCAGCGCTATGCCCTGCGCACCATCCTTGCGGCCAGTGCGGAAGCGGGCTTTGAACTGCGCGAGCAAACCCAGCAGCAGGACGGCACCATCGAGCTTGTTGTGAGCCGTTGGGCCTAGCTGTGGACTCCCCCGCCATGGCAGATCCGGCACTGGCCTTCCAGGCGGCAGTCCAGGCCCCAGGTTCCCTGCGCACCGGCATGGAGCCTCTGCTGGGCGGGGGCCTGCGCCAGAAGGCAGTCTGGGTTGATGAGGCTGTCTGTATCGGCTGCCGCTACTGCGCCCATGTGGCCACCAACACCTTCGTGGTTGAGCCCGACTGGGGCCGCTCCCGGGCGCTCCGCCAGGATGGCGATTCCACCGAGTTGATCCAGGAGGCGATAGACACCTGTCCGGTGGACTGCATTCACTGGGTGGCCTACGAGCAGCTGGGTGAGCTCCAGCACCAGCTGGCTGCCCAGGAGATCCTGCCGCTGGGGGTGCCCTCGCCGGCCCGGCTCAAGCGCAACCTGCCTCGCCGCCAGCCGGTTTGAGCGCGGCCCCGAGGGGTTGCTTGGCGGGCAGGCCCACCGCCCTGGGGTAGCAGGCCGGGCAGGGGTCCAGGGACTTCACTACCAGGGCGTGGCGCAGGCCGCGACCGCTGGGCAGCTCCCGGCTCAGGCACTGCTCGGTACTGGCCCGCAGGAGGACCAGGGCCGCGTCCAGCTCGCCCTGGTCTGCCGCCGACCACTGCCCGCGGTAGAGCAGGGCCCGACCCTGGGGGGCCAGTAGGGGCACCAGGTATTCGGCCACCACCGGTGCCCGGGCAACGGCCCTGGCCAGGGCCCAGTCGAACTGGCCACGGCAGGCCTGGAGCCTGCCTGTGCGCTCGATCCGTTCACAGCGCAGCTGTACCCGCTCCGCCAGCCCCAGGGCAGCCGCCATTGCTCCCACCGCCTCCACCTTGCGGCCCACCGAGTCCACCAGGGTGAGCTCGGCCTGGGGAAAGGCGATCGCCAGGGCAAGCCCTGGGAAGCCGCCGCCGGTGCCCACATCGATCAGCCGCAAAGGGGCCTGGGCCGCATCCGTGCCCAGCAGGGGCGTCAGGGGCCAGAGGCTGTCGAACACCTGGGCGATCCAGAAGTCGTCGCCCTCCACCAGGCGGGTCAGGTTGTGCTTGCTGTTCCAATGGCGCAGCTGCTCCTGCAGGGCGCCCAGCTGCCTTTCCTGCTCAGCGCTGGGCTGCCAGCCCAGGGTGTGCCAAAAGGCATTGCCGGTGAGGGTTCGGGCCATCCAGCCTGGCGGAGGGTTTCAGCTACCTAGGATCACCCAGACCGGATTTTCTCGCCGGCCCGGTGCCCTTGGCCAGCCCTGCTCCCCCTGCTTCAACCAGCCACTACGCCCTGCTTCAGGTGGCAGAGACGGCTTCGCCCCAGGAGTTGCGCAGGGCTTTTCGCGGCCTGAGCAAGCTGTATCACCCCGACACAACCCTGCTGCCGGCGCCTGAAGCTGCTGCCCTGTTCCAACTGCTGCAACAGGCCTATGCGGTGCTGAGCGATCCGGAGTTGCGCCGGCGTTACGACGCCGAGCTCCATCCGGTTTTGCCCCAGCGCCCCCCCCCATTGGCGGCCATGGCTGCCGCGCCGCCGCGGCGGGTTTCGGTGCGGCGCGACCTCTCCGGCGGCGAGTGGCTGGCCCTGTTGCTGCTCGGTTTTGCCCTGCTGGTGAGCTTGGTGCTCGGCGTGGGGGTGGCCTGGATGCGGGGTGTCGAGCTGGTGCAGTTGCCCTCCTGGTGGGCTGGGGCCGGCTCCATGACAGGGTTGGGCCCATGAGCGAACTGCCCAGTCCCCAGACCCCCCTTTACCACCATCCCCTGCCGGCGCTTGAAAACTGGCTGGTCCAGCTGGGCGCCAGCCGGCAGCGGGACAACCCCTGTCTGTGGGATCTGCACCGGCCGGAATGGAGTGCTCAGATTGAGCTGGAGGTGGAGGAGCTCAAGGTGAGCTGGCATCACGACGGCCAGGTGTCAGTGCGCCACTTTCCCTATGGCCTGTCGAGGGCTGATGCCGAGGCGGTGATCCTGGCCGGCCCCTAGCCCCTTGGGGCACCCTGCTCAGCGGCAGACGCTGCTGCGGCGCTCGGCGGCCGGGGCGGTCGGCCCGCAGTTCAGCCAGCGCACCAGGGAATCTTCCACATCGGTGAACAGCACCAGCACCCCGCCGCACAGCAATACCAGGGCCCCACTCACCAGCCAGTGCTGCTTGGTCATGGCTTAGAGGTCATGGCTTAGAGCTCATCAAGGGCCGAGCTGAGGTTAGGGCCCAACTGCTGGGCCTGCCATTGGCCCGCCAGCGCTTCGGCGCTGAGGGGCTCCAGCGGCGGCAACTGGGCCAGTACCGGGGCCTGGGCCAGGGCGGCCAGGGTGGCTGGGTTGTCCTGGTGGAGCGGACCGTTGAGTACCAGGCCCAGCAGATGCAGCCCCCGGCGGCGCAGGGCTTCCACCGACAGCAGGGTGTGGTTGAGCGTGCCCAGGCCACTGCGGGCCACCAGCAGTACCGGCAACCCCCACACGGCCAGCTGGTCGATCTGCAGCCAGTCCCGCCGCAGGGGCACCAGCAGGCCGCCGGCGGTTTCCACCACCAAGGGCCCGGTCACCGCCGGCAGGGCCAGCCGGGCCGGATCGATCTTGATCCCTTCGCGTTCGGCGGCCCAGTGGGGCGACACCGGCGCCCGCAGGCGGTAGGCCTCCGCCAGCAGGCGTTCGGCGGGGAGTTGCAACAGGGCCTGCAGCCGGCCCGTGTCGCCGCCGCCCTCCAGGCCGCTCTGCACCGGTTTCCAGTAGTGGGCGCCCAGGCCCTGCACCACCAGGGCGCTGACGACGGTCTTGCCCACGTCGGTGTCGGTGCCGCAGACCACCAGCTGGCGTCTGGAACGGGTCATGGCTGGTAGTTGGAGCCGGGGCGCTGGGCCAGCAGCACCAGCACCTCCCAGCTGACCCGGCCTGGGGCCGGCCAGTGGCCCAGTAGCTGGCGCAGCTGGCCGGGGGCCAGGCGGTCGCAGCGGCTGGCGCTGGCCCCCAGGGTTTTGAGTTGCTGCAGAAAGCCCTGGCCGCTGCCGTAGTTGCGGCTGAACTGCAGCCTTTGGCAGTGCCGCAGCTCCAGTTCACCCCGGTCGGCCACTGCCTCCGACGCAACTGCCTCCAACGCTTGTGCCTCCGGCAGGGCCAGGGCGCTGCAGGGCACCCCGGCGGCGGCGGCGGCCTGGTGCCATTCGGGAAAGCTGCCGCTGGTTGGCACGGCCAGGGCCAGCCAGCCCCCTGGTCGCAGCCGGCTGCACCAGTGCCGCAACTGGGTGGCGGGTTCGTCGAGCCACTGCAGGGCAAAGCTGGAGCTGAGCAGGGCGGCCTGCTGCAGGGATTCGGGCAGCCCCTGGTTGAGATCCCAGAGCAGGCGCTGGTCCGGCCCGGCCAGGGGGTTTTGGGCCAGCAGCTCGGGGCAGATATCCAGCTGCAGCATGGGCTCCAGCCTGCCCTGCCGGCCAAGGGCCTGACCGACCAGGCCGCTGCCGGCGCCCAGGTCGGCCCGGGGACCTGCGGCGGGGATCGGCAGGGTTGCGCAGAGATGGGCCAGCCGCCAGGCCACCCCTTGCTGCAGGCGGGCCTGGCTGGAATAGGGGCCGGCGTGGCGGCCGAAGCGGGCACTCACCCGCTGGCTGAAGGGGGCAGCGCTCATGGCAGGGCCTCGATCCAGGCGCACACCATGCCCACCAGGGACGAACTCACCAGACAGTGCCCCACCCCGGCCAGCTCGAGGCTGTCGGCGGAGGGCAGGGCCTCGCGCAGCAGCCGGCGGGCTTCCGGAACCACGATCTGATCCTCCCTGCCCTCCACGATCAACACCCGGGCCCGGCTCGGGAAGCCCGCCGGCAGGCCGGTGGTGGCGGCCAGCAGGGCCAGATCCTCAGCCAGCCGCCGCCGCCCCGGCTCCAGCAGGGCTCTGGCCGTGATGCCCGGCGGCAGCTGGCTGGGCGCCTGGGGGGCCGCGGCCTTCTCCAGGAAGGTCTCAATCATGGAGTCGGCCTGGCTGCTCCCCAGCTGGTCGGCCATGGCGGCCACGGCTGCGGCCAGCCGGCGGCCGTCCTTGCCCTCCGGCAGGAAGCGGCCAAAGCTGGCCAGCAGCACCACCGCATCGGCCTGCTCCAGCACGGTGGCGGGCAGCAGGTGGGGGCCGAGCGAGTGGGCGACCACCACCTTCAGCCCGCCGCCGGCCAGCCAGTTAACCGCCTGGGGGGTCTGGCCGGCGTAACCCCGTTCGCCGCACTGCCCCCGCCAGCCACGGGCGCTCCAGGCGGCCTGGAATGGTTCCATTCCCTGGGCATCGCCGGCCCAGCCGTGCATGGCGATCAGCTGCATGGCAATTTTTGGCCTTGTGGGGATCCCAGGGCCGTCAGCAACCGTTCCAGGCTGCCCAGCGGCAGGTCGGCCCGCAGCACCAGGCGCAGCCGGGCGCTGCCCTCGGGCACGGTGGGCGGCCGGATCGCTACCCCCAGCAGGCCGGCGGCCTCCAGGCGTTGCTGCAGTTCCAGGGCCAGGCCGTCATCGCCCACCAACAGGGGCAGGATCGGCCCCAGGCCGGGGGGGCGCGGCCAGCCGGCGGCCTCCAGGGCGCTGCGCCAGCGCTTGGCCCGCAGCAGCAGTGCAGGGCCGGGGGGGTTGGCCTGGATCTGGCCGAGGGCGGCCAGGGCTGCGGCGGCCAGGGGCGGGGCCAGGGCCGTGGTGTAGCGGAAGGAGCCGCTGAATTGCAGCAACCATTCCATCACCAGGGCGTCGCCGGCCAGGAAGGCGCCACCGCTGCCGAAGGCCTTGCCGAAGGTGCCGCTGAGCAGGGCGATCTCCCCCTGGCCCTTTGCCCCGTTGAGGCCATATCCCAGCCCGCGGCCGCCGGGGCCGAGCACCCCGAGGGCATGGGCCTCATCCAGCAGCAGGGCGGCGCCGTGGCTCTGGCAGAGGGCCGCCAGGGCGGCCACATCCGGACTTGTGCCCTGCATGGAAAACAGACTTTCGCTCAGCACCAGCAGCCGCTGCCCCGGCCGCGCCTGCCGCGCCAGCTGGAGGCGCCGCCCCAGGTCGTTGAGGTCGTTGTGGGCAAAGCGCTGCAGCCGGGCGCCGCTGGCCCGCACCCCAGTGAGCAGGGAGTGGTGGATCAGCCGGTCGGCCAGTACCAGGCTATGGCGATCGGCCAGGGCCAGCACGGCCGCCAGGTTGGCCTGAAAGCCGCTGGGAAAGAGCAGCACCCGCTCCCGCCCCAGCCAGGTCGCCAGGGCCCGCTCCAGGGCCTGGTGCCCCGGCCGGCTGCCGCTCACCAGCCGGGAGGCGCCTGCTCCGACCCCCTCGAGGGCCGCGGCGGCCTGGGCGGCGGCAACCACGGCGGGATGGCAGCTCAGGCCCAGGTAGTCGTTGCTGGCCAGATCCAGCAGGGGCGCCCCGTCGACCTGCAGTCGGGCGGCGGCCTGGCCGGGCTCGAAGCTGCGCAGGCCGCGGCGGCGCTGCTCCGGCAGGAGCGCCAGCTGGCGCCGCAGCTCCTGTTGCCAGGGGGTGGCTGGCGGCAGCTGGGAGTGGGAGGCGTTGGGTCCCAATGATCTCGATCTCAACGACCCGTTCCCGTCGCGGCACGTTAAATCGAGCCTGGTTCAAGCCCCTGCTGCGGTGGGCTGTGCTGGGGCGGGCCGTGCCGGGGTGGGCAGTGCTTTGGGGAGAGGGATTCCCATAAGATGGATGGATGATCCAGCCCCGACAGCAGCGTGCCTGAAGTGGCGCCCAACGGGCTCGATCCGGCTACAATTTTTCTCTTTCCCCTAGATGATTTCCAGCTGGAGGCGATCGATGCCCTCCAGCAGGGCCATTCGGTTGTGGTGAGTGCGCCCACGGGTTCGGGCAAGACCCTGGTGGGCGAATACGCCATCTACCGGGCCCTGGCCCATGGCCAGAAGGTTTTTTACACCACGCCGCTGAAGGCGCTCTCCAACCAGAAGCTGCGCGATTTCCGCGAGCAGTTTGGCGCCGAGAGGGTGGGGCTGCTCACCGGTGATATGAGCCTCAACCGGGAGGCCCAGGTGGTGGTAATGACCACCGAGATCTTCCGCAACATGCTCTACGCGGAAGCCGATGCGGGAGATGACCCGCTGGAGGGCGTGGAGGCGGTGGTGCTCGACGAGTGCCACTACATGAATGATTCCCAGCGCGGCACCGTGTGGGAAGAATCGATCATCCACTGTCCTCCCTCAATTCAGCTGGTGGCGCTGTCGGCCACGGTGGCCAATGCCGGCCAGCTCACCGACTGGATCAATCGGGTGCATGGCCCCACCTCGCTGGTGCACAGCGACCACCGGCCCGTGCCCCTGGCCTTCAGCTTCTGCAGCGCCAAGGGCCTGCACCCCCTGCTCAACGACGAGGGCACGGGTCTCCATCCCAACTGCAAGGTGTGGCGGGCTCCCAAGGGCAGTCGCCGCAAGGGCCCCAAAATCCCCAAGCCGCCCCAGCCCGAGGCACCGCCCCTGGGCTTTGTGGTGGCCCAGATGGCCGAGCGCGACATGCTGCCGGCCATCTATTTCATCTTCAGTCGCCGCGGCTGCGACAAGGGGGTCAAGGAGCTGGGCAGGGCCTCTCTGGTGACGCCCGCCGAGCAGGCCCGCATTCAGGCCCGACTGGATCTGTTTGTGGCAACCACCCCCGAGGCCGTGCGCGAGGGAGGCCATGCCGAAGCCCTGCTGCGGGGCATCGCCTCCCACCACGCCGGGGTGTTGCCGGCCTGGAAGGAACTTATCGAGGATCTCTTTCAGCAGGGCCTGATCAAGGTGGTGTTCGCCACCGAAACCCTGGCCGCGGGCATCAACATGCCGGCCCGCACCACAGTGATCTCTGCACTATCGAAGCGCACCGAGCGGGGCCACCGGCCGCTGATGGGCAGTGAATTCCTGCAGATGGCCGGCCGGGCCGGGCGGCGGGGGCTCGACTCCCAGGGCTACGTGGTGACCGTGCAGAGCCGCTTTGAGGGGGTGCGGGAGGCGGGCCAGCTGGCGACTGCGCCGGCCGATCCGCTGGTGAGCCAGTTCACGCCCAGCTACGGCATGGTGCTCAACCTGCTGCAGCGCTACCCCCTGGCCAAGGCCAGGGAGCTGGTGGAGCGCAGCTTTGGCCGCTACCTGGCCACCTTGGATCTGGTGGAGGACGAAGCCCGAATTGCCCAGTTGATGCAGCAGCTGGCGGGCCTGGAAGACGGCTCGGGCGAGGTGCCCTGGGACGAT
The DNA here is from genome assembly GCF_015840335.1 of Synechococcus sp. CBW1108. Taxonomy (NCBI): domain Bacteria; kingdom Bacillati; phylum Cyanobacteriota; class Cyanophyceae; order Synechococcales; family Synechococcaceae; genus Synechococcus; species Synechococcus sp. CBW1108. Next base: position 774,729 of record NZ_CP060395.1, on the reverse strand, counting down.
TTTGAAGACTACGAAAAGCGGCGGGCTCACCTGCGCGAGGAGCGCCGCATCCAGCGGACCCTGCAGCAGCAAGCCGAGGAAACCCTCGCCCACGAGCTCACCTTGGCGCTGCAATTTGCCAGCGAGGGCAGCCTGGTGAGCCTGAAGGCGCCCCAGTTGCGCGGCCGGGTGACGCCGGCAGTGATTGTGGAGAAGGTGAAGGGGCCCGGTCAGTTCCCCCTGCTCAAGTGCCTCACCGATGAGAACCTCTGGGTGTTGCTGCCCTGCCAGGGGGTCGTGAGCCTGCATGCCGAGCTCAGCTGCCTGCAGGTGGGCCAGGTGGATGCCCCCGAGCTAGGCCACGCCGGTGAGATCCGCCATGGCGACCAGGCCAGTGGCGGCCTGGCCCTGGCGGTGGCCTCGATGGCCAGCCGCCACGACATGGCCACCCCCCAGTACGACCTGGCCGGTGAGGTGCGGGCCCAGGCCCAGCTCGTAGATCAGCTGGAGGAGCGGCTCGAGCTGCATCCGGCCCACCGCTGGGGCGACCGCCGCCAGCTGACAAAGCACCGCCGCCGGATGGAGGAGCTCCAGGTTGAGATTGGCGAGCGCCAGCAGTTGCTGCACTTCAGGTCGAACAGGCACTGGGAAACCTTCCTGGCCCTGATCGAGGTGCTGCGACACTTCGGTGCCCTGGCCGGCCCCGAGGGTCTAGAGCCCACCGAGGTGGGCCGCACTGTGGCGGCCCTGCGCGGCGACAACGAGCTGTGGCTGGGCCTGGCCCTGATGAGCGGCCACCTCGACGAGCTCGATCCGCCCCAGCTGGCGGCGGTGTTTGAGGCGATCTCCACCGAGGTGAGCCGGCCCGATCTCTGGAGTGGTTATCCACCGCCCCCGGCGGTGGAGGAGGCCCTGCACGCCCTGCGCGGCCTGCGCCGGGAGCTGGAGCGCCAGCAGGAGGGGGCCAAGGTGACCTTCCCGCTCTGGTGGGAGCCAGAACTCACCGGCCTGGTTGACGCCTGGGCCAAAGGGGCCAGCTGGAGCGACATGATCGCCAACACCTCCCTCGATGAGGGGGATGTGGTGAGGATCCTGCGCCGCACCGTGGATCTGCTGGCCCAGGTGCCCTACTGCGAAGCGATCAGCCAGCAGCTGCGCAACAACGCCCGGGCCGCCCTCAAGGCGATCAACCGCTTCCCGGTTTGCGAGATCGAGGATCTGTTGCCCAAGGCGCCGGCGGCGATTGCCAGGCCGCCTGGGGATCCTGGGGGTTGAGCTTCGGCATGAATGGCGTTGCTTCGACAGTAGGTTGAATGCTGCGCCGGCTTCGCCCTTGATCAACCCCGCCCGCATCCGCATCCTGGCGGTGGGCAAGGTGCGCAAGGGCTGGGTGAGCGAGGGGGTGGAGCTATATCGCAGGCGCTTGCCAGGGCTGGAGATAGTTGAGCTGCGCGATGGCGGCCTGGCCCGCGAAGCCGAGGCGATCAGCTCCGAGCTGCGCCGGGGTGAGCAGCTGGTGGCCCTGTGCGAAGAGGGCCAGACCTATGACTCGCTGGCCTTCGCCCAGGCACTGGAGGGATCCGGCTCCGAGCAGCTGGCTTTTGTGATCGGCGGTGCCGCTGGCCTCGATCCGACGCTCAAGGCGCGGGCCAGCTGGCGCCTGAGCCTCTCGCCCCTGACCTTCCCCCATGAGTTGGCGCGGCTACTGCTGCTCGAGCAGCTTTACCGGGCCCGCTCGATCCAGCAGGGCGGGCCGTACCACCGTCCAGGCGCTTGAGTGGGGAGGCGCTTACGCCCCGCGATGACCACGATCGACAGCCGCTACGAGGGAGCCCTGCGCTGCCACTCCAGCCATGGCCCCTCGGGCTCTGTGCTCGAGACCGATGCCCCCACCGACAACCAGGGCAAGGGGGAGCGGTTCTCGCCCACCGATCTGGTGGCCACGGCCCTGAGCACCTGCATCCTGACGATCCTGGGAATCGTCGCCGAGCGCCACGACTGGCCGCTGCAGGGGGCCACCGCCCGGGTGCAGAAGACCATGGGCTCCGAGGCGCCACGGCGCATCGCCCTGCTGGAGGTGTGGATCAGCCTGCCGGCTGGCCTCAGCGAGCAGCAGCGGGATGTGCTGCAGCGGGCCGGGGAAAGCTGTCCGGTCAAGCTGAGCCTGGAGGGGGCGGTGCCGATTCGGCTGCACTGGGGCTGAGCAGCTAGCTAGAGCCCCCAGCTCAAAACCCCAGCTCAAATCCCCAGTCGCTGCCAGATCACCCCCAGATGGGCTTGGTGCAGCTCGGTGGAGAAACAATCCGCCAGGGCTGCCGGGCTGAGCCGCGCCGTCACCTCCGCGTCGGCCGCCAGGTTGGCGCGGAAATCACCCCCGGCGGTGTTCCAGGCGGTGTGGGCGTGGCGCTGCACGATCCGGTAGGCGTCTTCGCGGTTGATGCCGGCTTCCACCAGGGCCAGCAGCACCCGCTGGCTGAACACCACACCGCCATAGACATTCATGTTGCGGGCCATGTTGCCTGGGTAAACCCCTAGGCCCTTCACTACCGCGGTCATCTCGCGCAGCATGAAGTGGAGGGTCACCGAGCAATCCGGCAGCATCATGCGCTCCACCGAGCTGTGGCTGATGTCGCGCTCGTGCCAGAGGGCGCAGTTTTCCAGCGCCGCCACCACATAACTGCGCAGCACCCTGGCCAGGCCGCTGATCCGCTCGCTGCGGATCGGGTTGCGCTTGTGGGGCATGGCCGAGCTCCCTTTTTGCCCCTTGGCGAAGTTTTCCTCCACCTCCAGCACATCGGTGCGCTGCAGGTTGCGGATCTCGGTGGAGAAGCGCTCCAGGGCCGCCCCCACCAGGGCGAGGGTCTGCACGTATTCGGCGTGGCGATCGCGGGCGATCACCTGGGTGCTGGCCGCATCCGGCACCAGGCCGAGCCGCTCGCAGGCGATGGCCTCCACCTGGGGGTCGGTGTTGGCGTAGGTGCCCATGGCGCCGCTGATCTGGCCCACGCTCACCACCCGCTCCAGGCGCTCGAGGCGCTCCTGGTTGCGCACCACCTCCGCCAGCCAGCCGGCCAGCTTGAAGCCGAAGCTGATCGGCTCGCCGTGGATGGCATGGCTGCGGCCAATCATCACGGTGCCCTTGTGCTCGCGGGCTAGGGCCCTGAGGGCATCGGCCAGGGCATCGAGCTCGGCGCGCAGCAGCTGCACCGAGGCCTTCAGTTGCAGGGCCAGGCCGGTGTCGAGCACATCGGAGCTGGTCATGCCGACGTGGATGTGGCGGCCGGCATCGCCCACGTGCTCGTTGACGTTGGTGAGGAAGGCGATCACGTCGTGGCGCACCTCCGCCTCGATCTCGAGGATGCGCTCCACCGAGAAGGCGGCCTTCGCCTTGATCGCCGCCAACGCTTCGGCCGGCACCCGGCCGAGCTGGCAGTTGGCTTCGGTGGCGGCGATCTCCACATCGAGCCAGCTCTGGAACTTGGCCTGTTCGCTCCAGAGGTTGCCCATTTCGGGCAGGGTGTAACGCTCGATCAAGGCCGCGAAGGCTCACATCGGGCCAATCTATTGGGGCGCTCGCTGGAGCTTGTTCAGGCCACGCTGGTGAGCCGGCGGTGTTCCACTTCCCACTGCACCTGCTGACCCCAGGCCTGCTGGCGCACCCAGCAGCGACCTCCACGGCACTGGAGCAGCTGGAAGGGCGGCAGGTCGGCGGGTTGGTTGCGCAATTTCACGAAGCTTCCCGGGTAGAGAAGCTCCACCACGTTGTTGGCCATCACTGGGGCATGGGGAAGATGGGGCCATCCTGGGTCGGGTTTGGCCATGGCGCCCTGATGCTTGGAATCTGTTCCGTTTGAGTTGTGGTTTGATCACAGAAGCGCAAGTGCCATGGGCCGCAGACAACGCCTGGATCAGGAGCTGGTGGCCCGCGGCCTGGCCGCCAGCCGCCAGCAGGCCCAGCAGCTGATCCGGGCCGGGCGGGTGCGGCTGGGCGATCGGGTGCTCGACAAGCCAGGCACGGAGGTGTTGCCGGAGGCGGAGCTGCACGTGCAGCAATCCCCCCGATTTGTCTCCCGGGGCGGGGAGAAGCTGCTCCAGGCCCTGGCCACCTTCCCCCTGGAGGTGCGGGGCCGGGTCTGCCTCGATGGCGGCATCTCCACCGGGGGCTTCAGCGATTGCCTGCTCCAGCACGGCGCAGAGCGCGTCTATGGCATCGATGTGGGCTACGGGCAGACCGCCTGGAGCCTGCGCTGCGATCCGCGCCTGGTGCTGCGGGAGCGCACCAACCTGCGCCACCTGTTGGCGGCCGATCTCTATGGGCCCGCTGACCCCTGGCCCGATCTGGCGGTGGCCGATGTGTCGTTCATCTCACTTTCCCTGGTGCTGCCCGCCCTGCTGGGCTTACTCCGGCCCGAAGCGGCCTGGGATCTGCTCCTGCTGGTCAAGCCCCAGTTTGAAGTGGGCAAGGGGCGGGTGGGCAAGGGGGGGGTGGTGCGGGATCCTGCTGCCCACTGCGATGCCATTGCGGGTGTGGTTGGAGCGGCGGCGGCTTTGGGCCTGGAGGCCTGGGGGTTGGTGGCCTCCCCACTCACCGGTCCGGCGGGCAACCACGAATACCTGCTCTGGCTGCGGCCCACTGGCCTTGGCCCCCAGGGAGCACCAGCAGACAGGGCCATCCCAACCGCTGGGGTCAACCCCGCCACCATCAGGGCCCTGGTGGCCACCACCCTGGCCCCTTGCCTTGCCGCCAAGGGCTGACCCCAGAGCTGACCCCGGGGCTCAGGCTTAGATGGCGCCGCTGTCGCGATCGCCCGTGCGGATGCGGATCACGGCGTCGATTGTGCTGACGAAGATCTTGCCGTCGCCGATTTCGCCGGTGCGGGCAGCCTCCTGGACGGCTGAAACCACCGTATCCACCTTGTCGTCATCGACGACGATCTCCAGTTTGAGCTTCTGCAGAAATTCCACGGTGAATTCCGAGCCGCGGTAGCGCTCCACCTGGCCCTTCTGACGGCCAAAGCCCCGCACCTCGCTGACGGTCATGCCCACGATGCCCGCGTTGACCAGTGCGATCTTGACGTCCTCGAGCTTGAAGGGACGAATGATGGCCTCGACTTTTTTCATGGAAGCAGCTGATGCTGATGGGAAGTCTCTCAGGTGCCCGCTGCCGAGGGCAGCTGACAGGCCTATTAGGCCCGAGTGCCGGGGCGATCGTGGTAGCTGTGGCTACCGGCCAGCACAACTGGCAGGCAGGTCTGGGCCCGTTCCTAGGATTGGCCTTCAGCCGGTTTCTGGCCGGGCCCTATCGCCTTTCCATGTCTTCCAGCCCTGCTGCCGTTTCCGATCGCACCCTCACCCCCGCCTATGGCGAGCGGGCCATCGCCGAGGCGGAGCTGATCTGTTTTGACAACCCCCGGCCGGGCCGGGCCTACGAGATCTCCATTGAGCTGCCGGAATTCACCTGCAAGTGCCCTTTTTCGGGCTACCCGGATTTTGCGGTGCTGCGCCTGATCTACCAGCCTGGCCCCAGGGTGGTAGAGCTCAAGGCGATCAAGCTCTACGTAAACAGCTACCGCGACCGGGCCATCTCCCACGAAGAGGTCACAAACCGCATCCTCGATGATCTTGTGGCTGCTACCGAGCCCCAGTGGATGCAGCTGGAGGCAGACTTCCATCCCCGCGGCAACGTGCACACCGTGGTGCGGGTGAGCCACGGCAGCCGGCTTGCCTGTTAAAGCTGGCTGAGCAGCTGGGGCAATTCGGCGGCAAAGCCGGTGAGGTTGCGGTTGCAAAGGCCCGCCACATGCAGCTGGCCCGGGCCAGGCCCTTCTTCGGCGATCGCCCAGAGTTGGCGGGTTGCCACCAGGCTGAGCCCCCCGCCGGCTAGGGCGATCGCGAAGCCTGCGTAGACGAGCGGCACCCCTGGATCTCGTTTCAAAAGGATGCCACTGGCGGGCAGCACGCTCGCCACCCGGATGGGTAGACCCTTGACCTCCAACGCTTCGCCGCCGGGGCTGATCTGGCCCAAGGGGCTGCCGTCGGCGCCGTACACCTCCACCGGTCCCTGCTCACTGCCCAGGCTGAGGAGCACAGGCTCACTGCCATCGGGGCGGGTCGGCAGCACGAGTCCCCACACCTGCTCGCCCAGCTGGGGGAAGCTCTGCAGGGGCAACTGCAGCAGCGGACTCCTGCCCAGCTGCAGGCTGATTGCCGCCAGGGCCCAGTCGGCCTGGTAGAGGGTCACCCCTTGGAAGCGCAGGGGGTGGTTCACGCTGATCTGGGCCTGTTTCAGCAGGCTGCCGCCGCTGCCATCGCCTTCGAGGATGCGCAGCTGGGAGGTGAATTGCTCTGGCCGGCCGGCCGGATCGCGCTGGATGGAGAAGTTGTCGAGGGCGAGGGTGAGCTTGCTGCTGCCCCGGCTATCCATCAGCTCCAGGCTGCGGCCGGGGGCCAGGTATTGCTCGGCACGCTGGCCTGCCACGGCCCCCCAGGCGGCCCCCAGCATCAGCACCACCATGCCGGCGTGTACCAGCAGGGGGCCAACCTTGCCCAGCAGCCCCTTGCGAGCCGCCAGGCGATCCCCCTGGCGGCGGATCTGCCAGCCCTTGCCCTGCAGCAGTTGGGCCAACTTTTCAAGGCTTGCTCCGGGCTGGTCGGTGGCGAGGCTTTCGGCCAGGCTCAGCTTGCTGAGTTGGCGCGGCTTGCGGTAGTCAATCCAGCGCAGCGATGCCCGCAGGGCGGGCCATTGGCGCCGCCAGCTGCACAGCAGCAAGGCCAGGGCCAGCCAGGCCAGTAATCCCAGAAACCAGCCGCTGGAATAGATGTGGTCGAGCTGCAGGGCCAGTACCCCTTCGCCAGGTAGCAGGCCAAGCCAGGGCTGGGGGTCGTAGAGCCGATGGTAAAACTCCGCCGTTTCCCGCTGGGGGATGGCTGTGCCCACGCCGCTGGCGATGGCTATCACCAGCAGCAGCACGATCGCCAGGCGCAGATCGGAGATCAGGGCCACCAGCCGGGGGAGGGCCTTCATCTCCAGTTGGCCACCAGGGTGACGGCCCCGGTGGTGACCAGCACCACCCCGCTGATCGGGGGCACCCATTGGCCGACGCGGCGCAGGCTGAGCAGGCCGGGCAGGCTGGCGGCGGCGGTGCCGGCCAGCAGCAGCGGCACCACCTGGCCGGCGCCAAAGCTGCTGAGCAGCAGCATCCCAACCAGGGGTTTGCCGTTCTGGGCCATCCAGGCCAGCAGCACTGCCAGCACGGGGGTGGTGCAGGGGGTTGCGGCCAGGCCGAAGGCCAGGCCAGCGGCCAGAGGTGCCAGCGGGGCAGGCACTTTGCGGCGCCAAATCTCAGGATCGGGCCCCGCGGGCAGAGGCAGCCTGAGCAGGCCCAGCAGATTGAGGCCCATCAGCAGGGCCAGCAGGGCCACCACGATGGGTACGAGCCCGGGAATCTGGCCGTAGATGCGGCCCAGGAAGCCGCTCACCAGGCCGAGCAGCACCAGGGCTGCCACGATGCCAGCGGCAAAGCTGAGGCTGCGCTTCCAGGGGGCCTGGCGCTCCAGTTCCTGGCTGCCGGCAGGGCCGCTGAAGCCGGCCAGGTAGGCCAGGGTCACCGGCAGCAGCGAGAGGGAACAGGGGCCCAGGCTGGTGAGCAGACCCCCGGCAAAAACCACAGCCACGGTGCTCGGGGTGGGGCTGGCTAGGGAGTGCTGCAGCAGGGCCTCGCTAGTGCGGGCCCAGTCGGCCAATTGGGGCCCAAGGCTGATCATGGACCCAGCCTATCGGGCAGGTGCTGTGCGGCGGCGGCGGCGGGGAGTAGGGGCCAGGCCACCGGCTTCCAGGGAGCAACGGATCAGCAAGCCGCAGACCAGCAGGCTGGCCATCAGGGAATTGCCGCCGTAACTGATCAGGGGCAGGGGCAGGCCTGTGGTCGGCATGGCGCCGCTGGCCACGGCGATATTCAGGATCGACTGGCCCAGCAGCAGGGTGGTGCAGCCAATGGCGATCAGCCGCTGCTGGTTGCTGCGGCAGCTCAGGGCGACCCGCAGCCCCACGAAGCCAAACAGCATCAAAAACAGCAGCAACCCCACCGAGCCCACAAAGCCAAACTCCTCGGCAAACACCGCGAAAATGAAGTCGGTGCTCTGAATCGGCAGATATTGCAGCTTCTGGGTGGAAAGGCCAAACCCTTCCCCCAACAAGCCTCCCGAGCCGATTGCCAACAGGCTCTGCACCAGCTGGTAGCCATCCCCCTGGGCGTCACTCCAGGGATTGAGGAAAGACACCACCCTGATGCGCTGGTATTCGTTGAGCATGATGCTGCCCATGCCGAGCAGCCCCCCAGCTCCGGCCGCGCCCAGCAGCAGGGGCATCGAGAGGCCGGCGGCCATGGCCATCAGCCAGAGCAGCAAGCCGGAAAGGGCGGCTGTGCTGAGGTTGGGCTGCTTGAGGATCAGCAGGATCAGGGCCCCAAACACCCCTAGCCACAGCAGTTTCTGGTCGATGCCGATGCGTTTCCAGTGGGCAAACAGGGCGGCCCCTTGCAGCACCAGGAAGGGCTTGACCAATTCCGATGGTTGGAGCTGAACCGGCCCGATCACCAGCCAGCGGCTGGCACCGTTGACGGTGCTGCCCATCACAAGGGTGGCCGCGATCAGCAGGATGCCGCCCCACAGGCCCAGGGGAGCCAGATGCAACCAACGCCGCAGGCTGGTGCTCAGGCCCAGCCAGAGCAACCCCCAGCTGGCCACCATCCAGATCAGCTGCCGCTTGAGATAGAAGGCTCCATCCCCCATTTCCCGTTCGGCGACCCACCAACTGGCCGAGGTGAGCACCAGCAGGCCGATTCCGCTCCACAGGCCCACCATCGCCAGCAGCAGGCGCGCTTCTGCGGGCCACTGCTCCCATGGCAAGGGCAACAGGCCCCAAGCTTTTTTGGAACGGGGGGGCGGTTCGCTGTTGCGACGGCGGGTTGCGGTTCGAGCCAATGGCTGAAGGTGGGGATGGCTTGGAAAACGCCATCACGAGGCCCCATTCAGCCGTGCACCAGGGGTGGTTGTCGAGCCTCCGGTGGGGAATGGTTAACCAAAAATGGCCCATAAAAAAGCCCGGCCTGGGCCGGGCTCTGGGTTGCTAAGGGGATTCGGCCTGGCCGGGAGCTCAGTTGCCGACGTTTTGTTGGCGGCGGCCCGTGGCCAGTTCCACCTTGAGAATCTTGCCGCCCTGCTTCATGATTCGCTGCTGTTCAGCAAACCAGCTGTCGTAGGGCACCCATTTGGTGAAATAGGTGTTCTGAAGCTCACGCTGGGTGCGGCTCTTTTCCGGGCTGGGGATGCAGGCCGTGATCTTGAACAGACGCATGGAGATGATCCTCGGGTGTGCCGCTGGCAGGGATCAGTTGCCCAGGCCGGAGCAGATGTAATCAAAATAAACGGCCATTTCCCGACCGGCATCCGGACCCACCAGGGAAGCGGTGGTCTCCTTCATGGCCTGGATCGACTGGACCGTGGCGCCGATGGGCACGCCTAGGGAGTTGTAGGTTTCCTTGAGACCATTGAGCACCCGCTCGTCCAGGATCGAGGTGTCACCGGCCAGCATGGCGTAGGTGGCGTAGCGCAGGTAGTAGTCCAGGTCGCGGATGCAGGCTGCATAGCGACGGGTTGTATACATGTTGCCGCCCGGACGGGTGATGTCCGAATAGAGCAGCGACTTGGCCACGGCCTCTCTGATGATTGCTGAACCATTCGAGCTGATGGTGGCAGCGGCGCGAACGCGCAGTTCACCACTGGTGAAGTACTGCTCTAAGCGGCCCATAGCCGAGTCGTCCAGGTACAGGCCCTGAACGTCGGCCTGATTAATTACGTTCGTGATGGCGTCTTGCATGAATCCAGCTTTGGTGGCGGGGAGTAGTAAAAGAACGCTGTCTTAGGAGAGGGCGCCAATGACGTAGTCGAAGTAGAAGCCAGCTTCCTCGGCGTCAGAGCCGGTGAGTAGGCCCATGGCAGCCGACTTCATTTCACGCACGGATTCCGCCATGGCATCGAGGGGAGTCCCGAGCGAGCGATACATCTCCTTCGCTCCGATGATTCCAACCTCTTCGATGGGTGTTACATCGCCGGCGATAATCCCGTAGGTCACCAAGCGCAGGTAGTAGTCCATGTCGCGAAGACACGAAGCGGTCATCTCCTCGCCGTACGCGTTTCCGCCGGGAGAAATCACGTCGGGACGCCGCTGAAACAGCGCGCCACCAGCGGTTTTGACGATGCGCTCGCGGCTTTCGCCTAGAACCTGGGCGACCCGAATACGACGTTGACCAGCGGCCACGAAGGACTTGATCTGGTCGAGTTCACCAGGGCTGAGATAGCGGGCTTCCGCATCCGCGTTGATGATCGAGTTGGAGACGATGCTCATGCAGTTCTGCCTCGAAACAAGCGGCCGCCTTGAAGGAGACCGATATCCGGTGGGTAAGGGAATGGATCGACTTGCGCCGATCACCTAATCATTCTGCGGCAAAGCCCAATCACCGCCCCCTTGGCGGTAACAGTTCTTCACGGCGCTTGTGTTAGGAGAACCCGCTGCGGCGCAATGGCTTTGTTCAATTTTGGCGACAGCGGCTTGGCGTAGCAATTATTCATCATTTTGCTCCGCTAACCGCCCCACTTGTTTCGACTTTCGGCTCAACTTTTGCGACAATTGTTGTCATGAATCATCCCCCTCCTTCGCCTGAAGTGTCTCCGGGAGGGGTTTTTGGGCTAGGAACGCAATCTTCGGGTGCGGATCACCGTGATCACGGGAATGCGCTCACCTCATCGAGTTGGGGAGCTCGACCGAGCAGGGCGAGATAGTCCGATGAAGCAGTGCGTAGGGGTGCCATGCGGTTCAGGCGTCGTTGGAAATGTTCGTTGCCAGCTACTTTGCTAACCAGCTCCTCCACCGTGAGTTGCTGGTTGTGTAATTGGAATTAGATGTTTCCTATGGGCTATTCAGCAACAGTGATTCTATTTAGCAGATACTTGTAGACGCTTTCCAGCTCTTGTTGCACTGGGTTTCACTACTGGTGCGTTCAGGCTAAGCAAGGCGCCCCACGCTTTGGCGGCGGCTTTGCCCTTGGGGTAATCCTGTATGAATCTGGCTCACCATGGTGGCGCCTGGCCGGTTGACAAACCCTATGTGCTTTCGAGCAGTTTATCAGCTCCACAGCGGCAGGCTGTGCTGAGGCTTCAGAGGGCGTTGCTGGACATAGGGGTCTGCTTCCAGCGGCGACTCGGTGCAGGTGCTTGACGGATGCTGCCTGGTCCCGGGGTGAAGTTGTCTTGGGGCTGAGATGCCTTCATGGTTTCGCCTCCGACGGTCTGGGCTGTCCAGCTCCCCACGACAATCTGCCGGCGCGCCGACAAATTTCGATTGGTTATATCCCCGGTAGTGCGTATGGTCTGATCAACGGGCACGTTTGGACGTTTGTCCTGGGCAAATTCATTGGCATAGGAAGATGCGTCGAAGGGGCGGTTGAGGCCGGGCACCTTGCGGGCATTTCGATCAGTAGCGGTGACAAAACGCTCGTAGGGGACTGTGTCTTCGCCATAGGTTTCGTTGTATTCGCTGCTGTTGAGAATCCCGTCGACTACCCCATAGAAGCCGGTGCGGGCTGCGGTATCGAAGTAGCCGTCAATTTCCCATCGCCCGAAGGTTGGGCGACCTAGCAGCCGGCGATGGATCACCTCGATGGCCTTGGTGATGTAAAGGCCGCTCCAATACCGGCGGCGGAAGGCCTTGGAACGGGCGACCTGGCGGATAAACTCTCGCAGGCTGATATCGCCGTTCTCGAGCTTGATTTCCTCAACTTTATTGCGCTCTCCGGCATAGCCAGCAGTGCCTAAAACTTGCACATAGACCGCATTAATAACTGCCTGGGTGCTGGCTTCAGTGCCACGAATGCTGGGTTGGCCGCCGCGGCGGGGCACGGAGCTGCCGCCGGTTGCAATCTGCTGGAGCCGCACAACCTTGGGACCCACTCGGCGGGGAGTGGCCTTGCGGAACTGGACGCTGTCCATCTGGCCAGGCTGGGCCAGGCCATTGCCGATCAGGATGCGGCGGCTGTCGTAGCCATAGGGGGCGGGCCTGGTGGCCACCGAAGCGGTGCCGGAAGGGAAAATCGCGCCGTAGTTGAGGGCCAGGGGATCGTTACCCCCGCCGTAGACATGCTGATCTGCGAAGGGTTGGCGATAGGAGGCGTAAAGGGTGACGTACTGGGGCGCACCTTCAAAGGGAGCGCTGAAGCGGAACAGCTTGCGGTTTGATCCCCAGCCGGCACTCTCCTGGGCTTCTTCACCGAGATCGCGCAGATAGGGCACGGTTTCCTCGCCAAACACCCTGGCGTATTCCTGGGTGTTGATCAGGGAATCCACTAGGCCATTCAGGCCTTGGACGCTGACGATGTCGAAGTAGCGGGTAAATTCCTCACGTGAGCTGATGCCGCGACCGAGGAAGTGGCGGAAGGCCAGCTCAACCGCCCGGCTATTGGAGAAGCGGCCGAAAAACTGCTGGCGATATTCCTTGCTGTGGCCGAGGGAGCGAATGAATTCCCGCATCGACAGCTGGCCCTGACGCACCTGGGTGGCTTCGACCGGGCAGGGCGTCTGGCTGTAGGCCTTGGCGATGTCGCGCTCGAACACCTGGCGGTAGGCGGCCCGAATCACTTCGGCCTTTTGGGCACCACTTAGGCGCGGCCGCATGATGAAGCGCTGCTTACCGTCAGCGGCTAGGGCATAAATGGCAGGCAGTTGGAGGCCCTGACTTTCAGGGCTGCCGAGGCGCTGCCGGGTGCTTGGAGTGGCCACCTGCAGTTCGGCGAGCAGCACGTTGAAGTACTGGATCACCAGCTCGCGTGCCTGGGGGTTGTCTTTGCAGAGGCCGGCGGCTGCGGCGCGCATTTCCTGCAGGGCCACATTGGTAGCCGCCAAGGAGCAAGCCTTCTCCAATATGTCGCGCAGGCCGCGGGTGTTCACGGCCAGGATGCTGGGGTCTCCTGCCACCAGGGCGTAGCCCACATAGCGGAGGAACCAGCCCATGTCGCGCAGCGACTTGCGCATCCGATCGGTGCCGTAACGGCCCACGGCAATCGGGCTGAAGCCGGTGGGCAGCACAACCCTTACATCGGCGTCGCCACCTGTGCTTTCGAGTAAGCGTGTGATTAGGTTGCCGCTGGAGTTGCCGGTGCCCTGGGCGAAGGTCTGCACCGAACGCTGGAAGGCGGCCTGGTCAGCGGCCAAGGGGGTGGCGTCGCTGGCGCTGGGGCCGGAGGTGCTCAGCGGCGCGTCGAGGTAGGAGAGCGGCGTGCCGCCGGAGAAGATCCGGTTGGCCGCCTTGGCCACGATGAAATCAGCGTTTTTAGAGATGCGGCGTGCAGCTTCTAAGCGCTGCTGGCCACTCTGGTAAAACGCCTTCAGCGTTTCAAGCTCCCCGCCGTCGGGGAAGCGGTCCTGTTGCTCCGCCTGACGAACGCTGGAAAGCGGCAGGGTGTCGTAGCGCTGGGCGGCAACCCTGGTGCTGCCGCTGCTGGCGGTCACGGTCATTGACAGGAGCGAACCGGGTTTGGTCACGTTACGGCTGGCCCATTGGGCCCAGCCCGGCCTTGAACAAATGTTTGCAGCCGGAGCTCCTGAGCCTGGGGGTGGGCGGCCGTGAAAAGCTCGGCATGTAGCCGCCGATGCCGCCGTGCCCGCCAGTGATGCCGCCACGCCGGTGGTGAGCGCCTTCTACGACCGCTTCCCCTACCCGGGCGACCCCCTTCAGGACGGGCCACCTCCTGGTTACAACTGGCGCTGGTGCGTTGACAGTGCCTGGGCAGCAGCCACCGGCTGCCTGCCCCCCCGGGCCGGCAGCGGCCCCCGCCGCTGGCGAATTCTGGATGCCGGCTGCGGCACCGGTGTCAGCACCGATTACCTCTGTCACCTCAACCCAGGCTCTGCGGTGCTGGCGGTGGATATCAGCGCCGGGGCCCTGGAGGTGGCCCGGCAGCGCACTCGCCGCTCTGGCGCGGCCGCCCAGGTGGAGGAGCTGCGCATCGAGCAGCGCAGCCTGCTCGACCTGGCCGGTGAGGGCCCCTTTGACTACATCAATTCGGTGGGGGTGCTGCACCACCTGCGCGAACCAGAGCAGGGGCTGGGGGCCCTGGCGGGGTTGTTGCGACCCGGGGGATTGGTGCATCTTTTCCTCTACGCCGACGGCGGCCGCTGGGAAATCCATCGCACCCAACGGGCCCTGGCCCTGCTGGGTGCGGGCACGGACGAGGCGGGCCTGCACCTGGGCAGGCAGCTGCTGGCCCAGTTGCCTGAAACCAACAGGCTGCGCCGTCACCACGAGCAGCGCTGGGCCCTCGACACGGCAGCCGATGCCAACTTCGCCGACATGTATCTCCACCCCCAGGAGACCAGCTACAACATCGAGCGTCTGCTGGCTTTTGTGGCTACGGCTGGCCTGGAGTTCGCCGGTTTTTCCAATCCCGAGGTGTGGTCACCGGCCCGCTTACTCCAGGGCGAACTGCTGGAGCGGGCCCAGGACCTCAGCCCCCGCCAGCAGTGGAGCCTGGTGGAGGAGCTCGACCCCGACATCAGTCACTTTGAGTTTTTCCTTAGCAAGGGCCCGGTCTCCGTTGCCGATTGGAGCGCCGATGCCGCCCTGCTAGCTGCCCGGGGGGAGGTGAACCGCTGCCTGTGGGGCTGGCCCTCCACCAGCTTGATGGGCCCGGATCTGCAGCCGCTCAGCCTGAGCCAGGAGAGCTTTGAGCTAATGCGGGCGCTCGAGCAGGCTCCCAACCTCTCGATCGGCCAGTTGCCCCTGGGTTGGCCAGCCGCCACCCGGGCGGCGGTGGCCCGCCAGCTGTTGGAGCAGCGGCTGTTGCTGCCGGTGTTGTGACCTGCACGTGATAGATTCCGCGCGCCTTACAGGGGGGTTAAGCGCTTGTCGATTTCCCTCCCTAGCCAGGTGGATGTCCCCGTCGTTGGGGATCGTGCCCCGGCCGATTCCAGTGATGGAGATTCCAGCAATGGAATGGACAGCTATTTTCGGCTCCAGCGCCGGCTGTTGGTCGCCACCATGCTGCTTTCTGCAGTTGTCGTGGTGGTCACCGCCATCGCCGGATCCCTAGCCACGGCCTTCAGCCTGTTGGTGGGATCCGTGGCTGGCTTGCTCTACCTGTGGCTGCTCAGCCGCAGCGTTACCCGGCTTGGAGAAAACTCCCGCCGCTTGAGCAGAACCCAGCTGCTGGTGCCCGTGGTCCTGGTGCTGGTGGCCTCCAGGTTGCCCCAGCTTTCAATCCTGCCGGCCCTGCTGGGCTTTTTGCTCTACAAGCCGGCCCTGATTCTCCAGGCTGTCTTCGACAGCTAAAACTTTCCCACCGTTCCGTCGCTTCGGCGATACCGAACTCCCCCCTCGCTGGCTCCAATGCCTCTCACCCTTCCCCTTGCCGAATTGGAGGTTGGTAAACACCTCTATTGGCAGCTTGGCAATCTCAAGATCCATGGCCAGGTCTTCCTGAGCTCCTGGGTTGTGATCGGAGCTCTCCTGGCCCTGGTGGTGGTGGGTACCCGCAAGCTGGAACGGGATCCCCGCGGCACCCAGAACCTGCTCGAGTTCGTGTGGGACTACATCCGCGACCTCTCCAGGGAGCAGATCGGCGAGAAGGCCTATCGCGACTGGATGCCCTTCATCGGCACCCTGTTTCTGTTCATTTTCGTGAGCAACTGGGGCGGCGCCCTGGTTCCCTGGAAGCTGATCCATCTGCCCAGTGGTGAGCTCGGCGCTCCCACCGCTGACATCAACACCACCATCGCCCTGGCCCTGTTGGTTTCGCTGGCCTATTTCTATGCGGGCTTGAGCCGCAAGGGCCTGCGTTATTTCGAGTACTACGTGGAGCCGACGCCGATCATGCTCCCGTTCAAGATCGTCGAGGATTTCACCAAGCCCCTGTCCCTCTCCTTCCGTCTGTTTGGCAACATTCTGGCGGACGAACTGGTGGTGGCAGTGCTGGCGTTTTTGGTGCCCCTGATTGTGCCCTTGCCGGCCATGTTCCTGGGCCTGTTCACAAGCGCCATCCAGGCATTGATCTTCGCCACCCTTGCCGCCTACTACATCGGTGAGGCGGTGCACGAGGAGCACCACTAGGCGCTCTGCTAAATCTGCCTCGCGCAGGTCCGGCCGCACCCCGGGCCCATCCCCATTAGGGATGTCCCAAGCGCCGGGTTTGAACCCAGCTCCACTACGCGCCATAACCGCGACTCCCATCCCCCACTCCACCATGGATTCCATCACCTCCGCTGCGTCTGTTCTGGCTGCTGGCCTGGCTGTCGGCCTCGGTGCCATCGGCCCCGGCATCGGTCAGGGCACCGCAGCTGGCGGCGCCGTTGAAGGCATTGCACGTCAGCCCGAAGCCGAAGGCAAGATCCGCGGCACCCTGCTGCTGTCCCTGGCCTTCATGGAAGCGCTCACCATCTACGGCCTCGTGGTCGCCCTGGTGCTGCTGTTCGCCAACCCCTTCGCAGGTTGATTGTTCCGTGAGGCGTGGAAGGCGGGGGCTTGAGCCCCTTGTTTCCCGCCTCACGCCAGTCCCCACTCGCCCGATCGTTCCAGCGCCCTCGCCCCAATGACCAGCTGGCTTCTGCTCGCCGAAGCAGGTGTCCCTGAGGGAGGTCTCTTTGACCTCGATGCCACCCTGCCGCTGATGGCGGTGCAGGTGGTTCTCCTCACCTTCATTCTGAATTCGCTGTTCTTCCGTCCCGTTGGCCGGGCGGTGGAGGATCGCGAAAGCTTCATCTCCACCAGCCGTGCCGAGGCCAAGCAGAAGCTGGCCCAGGTTGAGCGCCTGGAAGCCGATCTCAGGGAGCAGCTCAAGGACGCTCGACAGCAGTCCCAGAAGCTGATTCTTGAGGCTGAGCAGGAGATGGATCGCCTCTATCGCGAAGCCCTTGCCCTGGCCACTGCCGAGGCCAACTCATCCCGGGAGCAGGCCCGCCGCGAGATCGATGCCCAACGTGATCAGGCGATGACCCAGCTCAACATGGATGCCGACAAGCTCGGTGACCTGATCGTGTCCCGCTTGCTGGCCACCCCATGACCCCCCTGATTCCCACCCTGCTCGCCAGCCACGGCGGCTTTGGTCTCAATCTCAATTTATTTGAGACCAATATCATCAACCTGGCCATTGTCATCTTCGGGCTCTGGAAGTTTCTGCCAGGTTTCCTCGGCGGCATTCTCGAGCGCCGTCGCAATGCAATCCTCAGCGATCTCCAGGATGCTGAGCAGCGCCTCGCGTCTTCCACCACTGCCCTGGCCGAGGCCCAGCAGGGGCTAGCCGCAGCCCAGCAGAAGGCAGAGCAGATCCGCGCCGATGGCCAGGCCCGCGCCCAGGCCCTGCGGCTGGAAAGCGAAAACCGCACTATCCAGGAGATGGCACGACTCAAGCAGGGCGCCATGGCCGACCTAGGTGCCGAGGCTGCCCGAGTTACAGACCAGTTGCGTCGCGAAGCGGCCAACCGCGCCATCGCTAGGGCCCTGGCCTCCCTGCCGGGCAAACTCGATGGTGATGCCCAGGTGCGGCTGATCGACCAGTCCATCAAGACCCTAGGGAAAGCCTGATGCCTCTCCTCAATTCCATTGCCACCCCCTACGCCGAGGCATTGATTCAGGTGGCAGAGGCCCGCAAGGAAACGGACACCGTGGCCGAGCAGGCCAAGGAAGTACTGGCGGTGCTCAATTCCAGTCCCGAACTCCAGGCGGCCCTGGCCTCGCCCCTGCTGGAGCCCGACGCCAAGAAGGCTGCCCTGGGCAAAATTTTTAACGACCAGGTCACCCCCAGCGTTCAGAACCTGCTCAAGCTGCTGGCCGACCGCCAACGCTTACCCATGCTGGATGCGGTCATGATTCGCTTCCTGGAGCTCTACCGCGAGCTGCGCCACATCACCCTGGCCAAGGTCACCTCGGCGGCGGCCCTCACCGCTGAGCAGCAGGCCGAGCTCAATAAAAAAGTGCAGGCGATCGCCGGTTCAAAGGCCGTGGAGTTCGACCTCGTTGTCGATCCCAGCCTGATCGGGGGCTTCATCGTCAGCATGGGCTCCCAGGTGATCGATGCCAGCCTTTCTGGTCAGGTGCGTCGCCTTGGTCTGGCGCTTGCCCAGGTGGGCTAGCTACCACCCCTTCCACTTCACCGCCCTCCCTTCCATCAGCTCCCCTTGTGGGGACTTCCTCCCATGGTTTCCATCCGCCCCGACGAGATCAGCGCCATCCTCAAGCAGCAGATTGAGGACTACGACAGGTCGGTATCGGTCAGCAACGTCGGAACGGTGTTGCAGATCGGCGATGGCATCGCCCGGGTCTACGGCCTGCAGCAGGTGATGGCCGGCGAACTAGTTCAGTTTGAGGATGGCACCGAGGGCATCGCCCTCAACCTGGAAGACGACAACGTCGGCGTGGTGCTTATGGGTGAGGGGCGCGGCATTCAGGAGGGCAGCACGGTCAAGGCCACCGGCAAGATCGCCGCCGTGCCCGTGGGTGACGCCATGCTGGGTCGGGTGGTCAATTCCCTCGGCCAGCCCATTGACGGCAAGGGTGACATCGCTACCACCGAAACCCGCCTGATCGAATCGATGGCGCCTGGCATCATCCAGCGCAAATCGGTGCACGAGCCCATGCAGACGGGCATCACCGCCATCGACTCGATGATTCCCATCGGGCGGGGCCAGCGCGAGCTGATCATTGGCGACCGCCAGACCGGCAAGACCGCCATTGCGATCGACACGATCATCAACCAGAAGGGCGAAGACGTCGTCTGCGTCTATGTGGCAGTGGGTCAGAAAGCTGCCTCGGTGGCCAACGTGGTGGAGGTGCTGCGCGAGAAGGGTGCCCTCGACTACACCATCGTGGTGGCGGCCAGTGCCTCAGAGGCCGCCGCTCTCCAATACCTCGCTCCCTACACAGGTGCGGCCCTGGCCGAGTCGTTCATGTACAAGGGCAAGGCCACCCTGGTGATCTACGACGACCTCACCAAGCAGGCCCAGGCCTACCGCCAGATGTCCCTGCTGCTGCGGCGCCCGCCCGGTCGGGAGGCCTACCCCGGCGACGTGTTCTACTGCCACAGCCGTTTGCTGGAGCGGGCTGCCAAGTTGAGCGATGCCATGGGCAAGGGCTCGATGACCGCCCTGCCCATTATCGAAACCCAGGCTGGCGACGTGTCGGCCTACATCCCCACCAACGTGATCTCTATCACCGATGGCCAGGTGTTTTTAAGCTCCGACCTGTTCAACTCCGGCCTGCGTCCAGCCATCAACGTGGGGATCTCGGTGAGCCGGGTGGGTGGTGCGGCCCAAACCAAGGCCATCAAGAAGATCGCCGGCACCCTCAAGTTGGAGCTGGCCCAGTTTGACGAACTGGCCGCCTTCTCCCAGTTTGCATCCGACCTCGATGCCGCCACCCAAGCCCAGCTTGGTCGCGGCAAGCGGCTGCGCGAGATCCTCAAGCAGCCCCAGTTCAGCCCCCTGATCCTCGCTGAGCAGGTGGCTGTTGTGTATGCCGGCGTCAAGGGCCTGATCGATGAGGTTCCAGTGGAATTGGTTGTGCAGTTTTGCCGTGAACTGCGGGAGTATCTCAAGAGCAACAAGGCCGATTTCATCTCCAAGGTGCAGACCGAGAAGCAGCTCAGCGAAGTGGCTGAAGCCATGCTCAAGGAAGCCATCAATGAGGTGAAGTCGACCATGCTCGCCTCCGTTTGAGCAGGGGCATCACCCAATGGCAAACCTCAAAGACATCCGTGACCGGATCGGTTCGGTCAAGAACACCCGCAAGATCACCGAGGCCATGCGTCTGGTGGCGGCTGCCAAGGTGCGCCGCGCCCAGGAGCAGGTGCTGCGCAGCCGGCCCTTTGCCGACCGCCTGGCCCGCGTGCTGGAAAACCTCCAGTCGCGCATGCGCTTTGAAGACGCCGAAGCTCCCCTCCTGGAGCAACGGGATGTAACCACCATCACCCTGCTGTCGGTAACCGGCGATCGAGGTTTGTGCGGTGGCTACAACGCCAACATCATCAAGCGCACCGAACAGCGCTACGCCGAACTCTCCAGCCAGGGCTACAAGGTGGATCTGGTGCTGATTGGCCGCAAGGCGATCACCTATTTCCAGAATCGGGCCAGCCTCTACACGATCCGGGCCACCTTCACCGGCCTGGAGCAGGTGCCGAAGGCCAGCGAGGCCATGGGCATCGCCAATGAGGTGCTGGCTGAGTTCCTCTCCGGCTCCACTGATCGTGTCGAGATCATTTTCACCAAGTTTGTCAACCTGGTGAGCTCCAAGCCCGTTATTCAGACCCTCCTGCCTCTAGATCCCCAAGGCATTGCCATCCCCGAGGATGAGATTTTCCGTCTCACTACCCGGGAGGGCCAGCTTGGGGTGGAGCTTGGCACCACTGCCAACGAGCAGCCCCGTCTGCCTTCGGACATTGTCTTTGACCAAAGTCCGGACCAGCTGCTCAATGCCCTGCTGCCCCTCTATTTGGAGAACCAGCTGCTGCGCTCCCTCCAGGAGGCTGCGGCCTCGGAGCTGGCCAACCGGATGACGGCCATGAACAACGCCAGCGACAACGCCAAGGCGCTCGCCAAGAGTCTCACCCTCGACTATAACAAGGCCCGTCAGGCAGCCATCACCCAGGAGATCCTGGAAGTGGTGGGTGGTTCTGCCTCCATGGGTTGAGCTTCAGCTAGTAGCTGGGTAGGCGGCGTCGCTTAGGGCGATAGGCATCTTGGAAGCGATCCCGGGCCACCAAATTCCCAGCTGCTCGAGCGCAGTGAATCCAGTATCCACACCATCGACCAGGTGGTTGTGGTGCTGGTTGAGCAGTTAAGTCGACTTACGCTGGGTCCCATCGTCGTTGCTGCACATACTGTGCCCATGAAGCAACGCTTCATGCTCGACACAAATGCGATGCGCATGCTGTTGGAGCGTCGCTCTTCCCAGCTTGATCAATGGTTTGCGCAAGAGCGCTGCAGCCTTTCGGCCATCCTGGCGGCTGAGCTGCAGCGACTTGGCATCACTCTGGCGGCGATGGACCTTCTAAGCGCCGCCCATGCGCCATCAGGATGAATCCTTCTCCAATCGCCATGCCCCCGCCTTTGCCTGCCCCTGGATCGCTGGTGATCCAGCCCCTGTTCCCGGTGGCCCTCGGTCAGGTTCAGCTGCGCCCAGACCCGCTCGAGCTGGCTGCCCAGCTGCAGGCCCTGCTGGCCCTGCGGGGCGGCGCCGCCAGCAATCCTGATCCTGGCTGTGCCTGGACCGGCGATCTCAACGGGGTGTGGCAGCTGCATAACCAGCCGCTCTTTGCGCCTCTGGTCACCGCAATCGCAGGCCATGCCGCGGGCTATCTGGAGGCCCTTGGCTTCGGGCTCGATCGGATCTGCCTGCACATACAGCGCTGCTGGCCTGTGGTGAGTGAGCTGGGCCAGGTAGTGGGCCGCCACCACCACCCCAATGCCCATCTCAGCGCGGTGTACTACCTCAATGGCGATGGCAGTGGGCGCGGTGGCTGTCTGCGGCTCTACCCCCCGCAGCAGCTAAACGAGCTCGTGCCAGGCCTGGCGGTGGGCCATGGGGGGCCGATTCGGCCAGGCACCCCAGCCATGGCCCAGTGGAATGCGCCCTGGTTTGATCTGGCGCCGCGGGCGGGCTTGTTGGTGTTGTTTCCAGCCAGCGTCGATCACGCGGTTCTGGAGAACGAGGACCCCGAGGACAGACGCTTCTCGATCAGCATGGATCTGGTGCTCACCGCCCCGCCAGCGCTGCAAGCTGCAATAACGGCGGAGAGATCACTGGCCAGCTCTGCTGAATACCTGGCGCCCCATCCGGCTGATTGGTTGGCGGTGACTTGGTAACCCCAAGGCTGCATAGGGCCCAGGATCTCAGCGCGGCGGTTCCGAGGCCCTGGGAACCAAGCAGTCCAAAGTCCTACAAGACTGCACGGTATGGGTTTGCCCTTTTGCAGTCTGCTGGTATGTGCCCCAGGCGTCCTGCCGGGTAGCTGTCGGGAGATCGGCTGGCCCATTCGGAACGATTCAGCCGCTGCAGCTGCTCTTCCATCTGATGAGGGGCCAGCTCTGTTCTGGCAGCATCACCCCCTTTGCACGACGGGTGGCATACGAAGACAGGCCGCTGTCTGTTCAAGACAGAATCTGGGCTGGGGGCTTGACAATTCTAGATCGGGAAGTCAATGCTTGAAGCCCTTTAGGCTGCTGGTCGCAATTGCCGAAGCACCACTCCGCCTTCCAGGCTTTTCCAGAAGCCTCCAACCTGAGCCAGCCCTGCGGCAAGCCAGCGCGCTTGGCCAGGCTGCTTGCTCCGATCGCCCTTGCTGGCGCAGCCCTTGGCCTTGCGGCCACCCCAGCCCAAGCCTTAACCCAGTTTGCTGGTTACTACGCCCCAGCCAACTGGACCCAAATTCAGGGCAACGGCTCCATTGACACAAGTAGCGCTCCAAACAGCGTTACCTTAACGAGCGCCGATGGAGGGGTTGCAAGCGCTACTCAAGACACGGATTTCACTATCACAGCACCCAGCGCGGGAACCGTAAGTTTCAACTGGTCTTATTCTACTTCCGACATTGATCCAACTTATGATCCTTTTGCCTATCTATTGAATGGAGCTTTTACGCAGCTCACTGATGACTTAGGGGCATTAATTCAGGCTGGTTCAACAAGTTTTGCTGTGGGTACAGGAGATGTGTTTGGCTTTAGGCAGTACAGCACTGATTCTATGGGCGGCGCCGGAATCACAACGATCAGCAGCTTCAATGGGCCTACCGCGGCTCCTGGGCCTGCGGATGTTCCAGGCCCTCTGCCCCTGCTTGGTATTGCCGCTGCCTTCGGCTGGAGCCGCCGTCTACGCAAGCGAATGGCCTCCAGTAGCAGCCTGAAAGCTCACTACCCCACTAAGTCCCAGCCTGGGCTGGAATCTGAATCCTGACTGCAAGGGGTGAGCAAATTTCAACCTCTGGCTCGCGTTCAGCCAATATGATTTCAAAGCAAGTCAATTCGGTGAGTGCAACCCCCACCTTTGAGATCCAGGCCAATCTCGATGGCATCACCCATACCTTCCCCTGTCGCAGCGACCAGACCGTGCTGGCGGCGGCAGAGGCGGCTGGGGTGCCCCTGCCCAGTTCCTGCTGTTCGGGGGTCTGCACCACCTGTGCGGCCCTGATCACTGAGGGCACCGTGCTGCAGGCGGACGCCATGGGCGTCAAGCTTGAGCTGCAGCAGCAGGGCTATGCCCTGCTCTGTGTCTCCTTGCCCCAGTCCGATCTGCACCTGAAGGCCGGCCAGGAGGATGCCCTCTACGAAGCCCAGTTTGGCCAATACCAGAAGTGAGGCTGGAGCTGCTGCAGCTCTGGTTTAAGCCCTTGCAGGGGCCAAAGCTGAGCCAGTTGCGGCCGGCTCTGCTGACGGCCGCCCAGGAGCAGGCGGGGCCCGGGGCCGAGCTGCTGCGCTGGGCGATCACCGCCGCCGAACCGGGGCGGGGCCTCCACATTGAGGCGGTGCTGCTGGTGGGTGACGCTCCGGCACCGACGCGATCGTGAGCGCTTCCCCTCCTCCCCTGCCCACCCTGCTGGTAATCCCCACCGGGGTGGGCTGCGCCCTAGGCGGCTATGCCGGCGATGGCCTGCCGGCGGCCCGGCTGCTGGCGGCGGCCAGCGGCTGCCTGATCACCCATCCCAATGTGATGAATGGGGCCGCCCTCTACTGGAGTGATCGGCGCATTCAATATGTGGAGGGCTGGGCCCTGGATCGCTTCGCGGCCGGCGAGCTGGCCCTGGCACCGGTGGCTGGCCGGCGGGTGGGATTGCTGCTGGATGCGGGCATCGAACCGGAGTTGCGTCAGCGCCAGATTCAAGCGGCCGAGGCTTGTCGCGCCAGCTTGGGTCTGGCGATCGGCCCGGTGCTCATCAGCGACGAGCCCCTGGGAGTGGGCCTGAGCCTGGGCTCCAGTGGCGCCAGCTGGGGCTGCCTGGAGTGCCCAGATGCCCTGCTGCGCGCCGGCGAAAAGCTGGTACTGGCAGGAGCCAGCGCCATCGCCGTGGTGGCCCGCTTCCCCGACGATCCCGATAGCGAGGCCCTGGCCGCCTATCGCCATGGCGCCGGGGTCGATGGCCTGGCCGGCGCCGAGGCGGTGATCAGCCATCTGCTGGTGCGCCACCTGGGCATCCCCTGCGCCCATGCCCCTGCCTTGCAGCCGCTGCCAATGGATCCGGATCTGGATCCCAGGGCGGCGGCGGAGGAGCTGGGCCATACGTTCCTGCCCTGCGTGTTGGTGGGATTGAGCCGGGCGCCGGATCTGGTGCCGCTGGGCCCCGCGGGCCAACCCTATGGCGATGGGATTGGCCTGGGGCCGGCTGGAAGCCTGCTGACGGCGGCCGCCATCGGCGCCGTGGTCGCCCCAGCTGGTGCCCTCGGCGGTGAAGCTGTGCTGGCCTGCGCTGAGCGGGGAATCCCGGTGGTAGCGGTGCACAACCCCTGCCTGCTGGAGGTGTCGGCCCAGGCCCTGGGCCTGGAGGTGTTGGCGGCCGCCAGCTATGCCGAGGCTGCTGGGCTGGTGCT
The DNA here is from genome assembly GCF_015840335.1 of Synechococcus sp. CBW1108. Classification (NCBI taxonomy): domain Bacteria; kingdom Bacillati; phylum Cyanobacteriota; class Cyanophyceae; order Synechococcales; family Synechococcaceae; genus Synechococcus; species Synechococcus sp. CBW1108. The sequence goes on along the minus strand of NZ_CP060395.1, from coordinate 750,135 downwards.
CGCCCTGCGGGAGGGGATCGATCCGGGGGTGTTGCGGCGGCCGCTGGGGGAGCGGCTCAGCGCAGGCAGGCCATCGGGTGGCGGTTGGCCACTCCCAGGGCCCTGGCCACGCTGGGATGGCATACGGAACCATCGATGGTGTTGAGGCCGGAAACCAGTTCGGGGCGATCGGTGAGGGCTTCCACCAGGCCCCGTCCTGCGATGGCCAGGATGTAGGGCAGGGTGACGCTCACCAGCGCCTCAGTGGAGGTGAAGGGCACGGCACCGGGCATGTTGCCGACGGCGTAATGCTGCACGCCGTGCAGGCTGTGGACCGGATCGGTGTGGGTGGTCTCCTGGCTGGTGGCGATGCAGCCGCCCTGATCGATGGCCACATCCACCACCACCGAGCCCGGCCGCATTTGCCGCACCAGTTCTTCGCTCACCAGCGTGGGGGCGCGGCCGCCGGCGGTGAGCACGGCGCCGATCAGCAGGTCGGTTTCCGGCACCAGATGCTCGATCAGGCTGGGGCTGCTGATCAGGCTGACCAGTCGGCCCTGGCGATAGGTGTCGAGGCTGCGTAATTTCTGCGGTGAGCGATCCAGCAGGTACACCTCCCCATCCATCGCAGCGGCGATCCGGGCCGCATTCCAGCCGACGCTGCCCGCCCCCAGCACCAGCACCCGGGCCGGCTTTACGCCGGTGCAGCCGCCCAGCAGGATGCCGCGCCCGCCGTGGGGCTTCTCCAGCAGGTGGGCTCCCACCTGGGCCGCCAGCCGGCCTGCGATTTCGCTCATCGGCGCCAGCAGGGGCAAGCTGCCGTCTTCGAGCTGGACGGTTTCGTAGGCCACCGCCGTGGTGCCGGCCGCCAGCAGGGCCCGGCCCACATCCTGATAGGCCGCCAGGTGCAGGTAGGTGAACAGCAACAGGTCGGGGCGCAGGAAGGCGAATTCCTCTGGTTGGGGCTCCTTGACCTTGACCACCAGGTGGGCGGCCCAGGCCTCTTCGGCATTCACCAGGCGGCCCCCGGCAGCGCCGAACTGGTCGTCGCTGAAGCCTGCCCCCAGGCCAGCTCCTGCCTGGATTCTGACGTCCATGCCCTGGCCCACCAGCTCGCGCACGGCGTCGGGGGTGAGGGCTACACGCTGCTCATCGCGCTTGATCTCAGCCGGAACACCGATGCTGGCCATCGGCGCGGTGAGGCTCGCGGCGCTTTGGCTGGGGGCTGCCATGGTTCAGCTGCTGGGTCGTCACTCCAGGTTGGCGGCGGCGATCGGCATCCGCCAGCCGCTACCGAAGGCCCGCGCCCCGATCTTGAGCAGGGGTGGGGCTTGGCGCCGTTTGAATTCGGCCCGGCGCAGCAGCTGCATCACCCGATGGGCCAGCTCCGCAGGGGTGCCGCTGGCAACCAGCTCCTCCGGGCTGCGCAGGGCTTCGATGTAGTCCTTCAGGATTGGATCCAGCACGGCGTAGTCGGGCAGGGAATCGCTGTCGAGCTGGTCTGGCCGCAGCTCGGCGCTAGGGGGTTTCTCGCGGATTGCCCGCCCCACCAGCTCGCCGTCCTCCGGCAGCCCCAGCTCGCGGCGACAGGGGCCTGCTGCGGTCGAATCGAGCCAGGCGCAGAGGGCGAAGACCTGGGTCTTGTAGAGGTCGCCGATCACGGCCAGGCCACCGTTCATGTCGCCATAGAGGGTGCAGTAGCCCACGGCCAGCTCGCTCTTGTTGCCGGTGGAGAGCAGCAGCTGGCCCTGCTGGTTGGCCACGGCCATCAACAGGGTGCCGCGGATGCGCGACTGCAGGTTTTCGGCACTGAGGCCCCCTGGTGGGCCGCCGAGCACCGGGGTGAGGGTGGTGTCGAAGCTGGCCATCAGCGGAGCGATGGCGGCGGTGTGGCTGCCCAGCCCCAGGCGAGCCGCCAGGGCCCTGGCATCGCGCAGGGAGCCCTCCGAACTCCAGGGTGAGGGCATCAGCAGCGCCCGCACCCGAGCGCCCCCCAGGGCAGCGGCGGCGATCACCGCCACCAGGGCCGAATCGATGCCGCCGCTGAGGCCCAGCAGGGCCTGCTGGAAGCCGCATTTGCGGGCGTAGTCGGCCACCCCCAGCACCAGGGCCCGAAACAGCTGCTCGAGCGGTTCGGGCAGCTGGGCGGGGGAAGGGCAGCTGGCCTCGCCGCGACCATCCCAGCAGGCCACCAGGACGCGGCTGCAGGCCAGCTGGCACACCACTTTGCTGTCGGCTTCGCCCCCACCTGTGGCAGCCAGAACGAAGCTGGCACCGTCGAACACCAGCTCGTCGTTGCCGCCCACCTGATTCACGTACACCACCGGGCAGCCCAGCCGGGCGGCGGCCCGAGCGGCCAGGCTCTGGCGCAGGGCCACCTTGGCCTGGCCGAACGGGGATGCCGAGAGGTTGAGCAGCAGGTCGATGCGGCTTGAGAGCAGGTCGGCGACGGGATCGGCACCAGCCAGGCGGTGGCCCTGCAGTTCCTCCTCAACCCAGAGGTCTTCGCAGATCGTTAGCCCCAGGCGCCAGCTCCGGCCGCCCCGTTCAAGCTCCAGCACGCTGGGCCCGGTGGCGGCGCAGAAGTAGCGCTGCTCGTCGAAGACGTCATAGGTGGGTAGCAGCCTTTTGCGGGCCACCACGCGCCAGCTGCCGGCTTCCACCAGGGCCACCGCGTTGAAAAGGTTGGGCAACGGCGCCGCGCCGGAGGGCTCGGCCATGCCCACCAGCACGGCCAGCCGGGGCAGCTCCCGGGCGAGGGCGGCGGCCAGCTGGTCGAGCACGACGCCCTGCTTGGCGATCAGGCTGGGGCGTAGCAGCAGGTCCCGCGGGGGGTAGCCCCAGAGGGAGAGTTCGGGGGTGAGCGCCAGATCGGCCCCCTGGGCGGCGGCCTGGTGGCAGGCGGCCAGGATTAGCTTGCCGTTGCCCGCCAGATCCCCCACCAGCGGATTGAGTTGGGCCAGGGCGAGGCGCATCAGGGGCTGGTGGAGTGGCTGGTGGAGTGGCGGGTGAGGCTCGGATCGCCCAGGCCGTAGAGATTGTGCTCGAGCAGTAGGGGCAGCAGGCTGGCCGGAATCTGGCTTGGATCGGGGTTCTGGCGCAGGGCCGAGCTGGCGCTGGCGGGCACTTGCAGGCCAAGGATCACTACCCGCCCGCCGAGCCCTTCCAGCTGCTCCAGGCAGCCCGGCTGCAGGGGCCAGCCGGCCCTGGGGGCGATCGCCAGCACGCAGCGATCCAAAACGGCCTCGACCTGCTTCCAGGAGGGGATCTGGGGGGCCAGGTCGCTGCCGACCACAAACACCAGTTCGCGGCCTGGCCAGGCAGCTGCGGCCCGTTGCAGGGTGGAGATTGCCCAGGGGCTGCTCAACTCCTGCCGGTGGCTGAGCCGGGGGTTGCCGATGGCGGCCACCAGCTGTCCCAGCAGGGCTGAACGCTGTTCCAGGCTCGCGCCGTGCTGCTTGAGCGGGTTGTCGCTGGCCCAGGTGGCCACTTCGGGATAGGACTGGACTAGGCCCTCCAGAAGGACCTGGTGGCCGCGGGTGGGTGGGTCGGCGCTGGTGCCGAACAGGGCGAGGGGCCCCTCATCGGCCTTGACGACCCCGCCGCTCATGGCAGCAGGGCCTGCAGGTTTGCTGGGGGCTCGCTTCGCTCGCCCAGCCACAGGCGCACCTGGGGATCTCTCTGGGCCAGGCGTCGCAGCAGGGCCCCTGGGCGCCCCCCCCGCTGGGCCCCCCGCAGCAGCTCGGCGGCCGCCAGCCGGCCCGTGAGCCGGGTGGTGTGTACCGCCAGGGCCGCCTGGGCCAGGGCCACCGGCGCCGCAGAGGCCAGGCTCAGCCCCGCCGTAAAGGGTGCCCCCAGCAGCAGCAGTTGGCGCAGGGCTCCCAGGGCCAGCTGGATTGCGAGCTGGGCGCCGCCCAGCAGGGCGTTGTGGCCGGATAACCTCTGCAGGAGCTGGCGGGCACCGGCGCCGCCCATGGGCAGGCCGTAGAGCTGGCAAAGCTGCAGCACCAGGGCGGTGTCGCAGGCCAGGCCACCGGCCAGATCCAGCAACACCAGCGGGTTGGCGGCCACGCCCGTGGCCTTGATGGCGGCGAAGCGGCCGATCAGGCTCTGGGCCGCCTGGCGACTGGCCCCCAGCCGCCAGCGCTGCAGGGCCAGGTGGAAGCGTTCGGCCCCTGCCAGGGCATTGAGGGCGAGCAGGAGCTCGCCGTGCTGCTCCAGCAGGTCCACCAGGGCCCGGCGCAGGGGGCTCACCCGGGGCGGCTGGGTCACGCTGCGCACCCGGCCATCGGCCAGCAGCTCCGGCTGGCGGGGGGCGGCGGCCACCGGGATCAGCTCGAGGTGGCGGGCCGCCGCCGGCAGGCGTCGCTGGATGCTGGCGATCAGGGCGGTTTGTTGTTGCTCGCTCCAGCAGTCGCAACGGTTGAGCACCAGCAGCAGGGGCTTGCCACTGGCCAGCAGGGGCGAGAGGGCATCGTGCTCGACGCTGGTGAGATCGCCGTCGAGCACCAGCAGCACCAGGTCTGAGCTCAGGGCAACCCGCGCCGCCAGTCGGGCCCGGGCGGCGGCGGCGATCTCATCGATCCCGGGGGTGTCCACCAGCTCCACCTGCGCCAGGCCGGCAATCGGTTGATCCCAGGCCCGGGCCTCCTGGTGGCGGGTGCAGCCATGGGCCACGTCGGTGGCGAAGGCGGCCTGGCCCAACAGGGCGTTGAGCAGGCTCGACTTGCCCACCCCCACCCGGCCGAACACGGCCACCCGCAGCCGCCGCTGCTGCAGTCGATCCAGCTGATGGTCCAGGGCCTGCAGCTGGCCCCCCAGTTGGCTCTGCTCGCGGCCACTGAGCTGCAGCTGGCTGCGCCACTGCTCCAGCAGCAGGCGGCAGCGCTCCGGCGTGGCGGGAACCTGGCTCATGGCCGGCCCGTCTCGCCCGCCGGTTGGGGCCGGCGCCACCAGCCCGCCAGCACCGCCAGCACCGCCTCGGCCCCGATCACCCCGACGAAGCCGCCGAATTCATCCACCACCACCCGCACGCCGGTGCTGTTGCGACGGAAGCCGGTTAGCAGCCGGTCGGCCCGGATCATCTCCGGCACGTAGTCCACCGGCGCGCTCAGGGAAGCGGCGTTGCGGCCGCCCTCACCCTCCAGCAGGGCGGTGAGCAGGCGCTCGCGGCTGGCCACCCCCAGCACCTCATCCACCTCCTCGCCCAGCACCACCCACCACTCGGCGTTGTTGGCCAGCAAGATGCTGCGCAGCTGCTCCAGGCTGGCCGCGCCCTCCAGGGTTGGGGCCGCCACCCGCGGCGTCATCAGGTCGCGGGCGGTGAGGTCGTTGAGCTGGAACACCTTGGCGATCATGGCCGCCTCGTCGGCTTCTATCTGGCCTTTCTGGGAGCCCAGGCGGGCCAGCTGCCGGATCTCCTCTTCGTCGGTGCTGATCTCGTTGTCGGCCGTGATTGCCGGCAGCAGCTGTTCCAGCACCAGCACCAGCGGCAGCATTAGCCGGGCGATCACCGCCAGGGTGGGTGCGCTGCTCAGGGCTACCGGCAGGGCCAGGCGACTGCCGAGGGCCTTGGGCAGGATCTCGCCCAGCAGGATCACCAGCACGGTGAGGCTCACGGAAAAAAGGGGCAGGGCGATGCCCCCAATTCCCAGTCTTTTGAACACGATGGCGGCGTAGCCACCCAGCATCAAGCTGCCGAAGATGTTGAACACGTTGTTGGCGATCACCAGCACCGAGAGGGTGCGGCCCAGCCGCTGACGCAGTTGCTCCAGCCGGCGGGCGCCCCGAACGGGCTGGCTGCGGGCCGCCAGTTCATGCACCCGCACCGGATTCACGGTGAGCAGGGCGGCCTCCACGCCAGAGCAGAGGGCCGATCCGGCGATCACCACTACCACCAGCAGCGCCAGGGCGAGCAGGTCGTTCATTGGGCCGGTTTGCCACTCGCCATGCCCCTATTCAATCGTCTCTGCCAACGCCTGGCCCGGTGGCTGCTCCAGACTGGTCTCGGCCAGGGCTAGAAAACTGCGCACCATGACCGATCCGTCGACCTTTGCCCAGCGGCGTGGGCGCTTTTTTGCCCAGCTCGGTGGGGCAGCGGCGGTGATCCCGGCGGCGCCGCTGGCGGTTCACCACGCCGATTGCGAGTGGCCCTTCCGCCAGAACAGCGACTTCTGGTATCTCACCGGTTTCGATGAACCGGAGGCGGTGGCCCTGTTCCTGCCCCACCGGCCAGAAGGGGAGCGCTTCGTGTTGTTTGTTGCCCCCAAGGAGCCCAGCGCCGAGGTGTGGCACGGCTTCCGGTGGGGTTGTGAAGGCGCGGTTGCGGAATTCGGGGCCGACCTGGCCCATCCCCGTCAGGAGCTGGCCCAGCGGCTGCCTGGATATCTGAAGGGGGCCGAGGGTATCGCCTTCCGCGTGGGCAAGCATCCGCAGGTGGAGCCCCTGGTGCTGGCGGCCTGGGCCGGCCAGCTAGACCGCGCTCCCCGCAGCGGCTCGGCAGCCTTCGGTCTGGTGGCCCCCTGCCCCTTGCTGCACGAGCTGCGGCTGCGCAAGGGGCCCGAGGAGCTGGAGCGCCTGCGCGAGGCGGCCCGCATTTCCGCCGAGGCCCATGAACTGGCCCGCCAGGTGGCCCGGCCGGGCCTCAGGGAGCGGCAGGTGCAGGCGGTGATCGAGCAGCACTTTCTGGAGCAGGGGGCCCGCGGCCCTGCCTATGGCTCGATCGTGGCCGGCGGCGACAACGCCTGCGTGCTGCATTACACCGCCAACAGCTCCCCCCTGCGGGATGGCGACCTGCTGTTGATCGATGCCGGCTGCTCCCTGGGCGACTACTACAACGGCGACATCACCCGCACCTTTCCGATCAATGGCCGTTTCAGCGGCGAACAGCGGGCCCTCTACGAGTTGGTGCTGGCGGCCCAGATGGCGGCGGTGGCGGAGGTGGCGCCGGGCTGCACGGCGGAGGGCGTGCACGACACGGCTGTGCGGGTACTGGTGGAGGGGCTGGTGGAACTGGGCCTGCTGGCGGGTTCGCTGGACGGAATCATCGAGCAGGGGGCATATCGCCACCTCTACATGCACCGCACGGGCCACTGGCTGGGCTTGGATGTGCACGATGTGGGCGCCTATCGGCTGGGCGAGCACCACGTGGAGCTGGAGCCGGGCATGGTGCTCACGGTCGAGCCAGGCCTGTATGTGAGCGATCGGCTGCCGCTGCCAGAGGGGCAGCCCGCCATCGAAGAGCGCTGGAAGGGCATCGGCATCCGGATTGAAGACGACGTGGCCGTCACCGACCACGGCCACGAAAACCTCACTGCAGCGGCCCTCAAGGCGCCGGCGGCGCTGGAGCGCTGAGGATCACGGCCAGCGTTCTGGGTTGATCTGCTGGCTGATGGCATCCAGCCGTTGCAGCTGGTTCAGCAGCATGGCAGTGCTGGGGATAACCGCATCGGCGCCGGCCTCCAGTAGCTTGGTCTCGTAGGCGAGTCGTGCTAAGGGATCGCCGTGTAGGTGGGGCGGCGCCACCGCCAGGCTGAGGAAGAGCTGGCCGGGGCACTGGGCCCGGGCTCTCTGCACCGTGAGCACATCGGCCACCGTGTCGCCCAAGTAGGCCACCGGCGGGGCACCAGCGCCGAGGCTGGCGCCGGCCAGCCGGGTGGCCAGGCGCAGCAGACCGGTGGGATCGGGCTTGTCCGGCGCATCCCCCATGGCGATCAGGGGCGGATCGGCCAGGCCCAGCCGGGTTTGCAGCACGTAGCGGCAGGAGGGGGGCTCGGAGCCGCTGACGAAGCCGTAGGCCAGGTTTGCCGCCGTCAGGGAGGCAAAGAAGGGCGCCTGCACCAACAGGGGCTCCTGGCCGATGAAGCCTCGCCACAGGCCGGGGTCGCCAGCGGGATCGCCGCCGAAATAGAAGGTCTCAAACACCGCGACCAACGCTTCAAGGGCCGGCAGGGGTGTGTGTCCAAGCCGCCGCAGCAGCTCCAGTGAGGCCTGCCAGTCGTTGTTCCAGCAGCCTTCGCCCTTGAGGGCGTCGATGGCGGCCGGCTTGGGCCGCTGGCCCCCGTAGTGATGCACGGTCTCAACGATTGCCCGGCGGTAGCTGGCGCTCACGTCGCGGATCACGCCGTCGATGTCGAACAGCACCACGGCCTGGGGCGGGGTGGGCATCAGGATTGGGCCTCGCGCTCGAATTGGGCGCTGGCGGCGGCGGTGGCCCCACTGCTGAACAGGGCTGCGGCCAGCTCTGGGCTGATTGTGAAGCTGTTCAGCCCGGCGCCGGCCAGCTCGCTGAGCTCGCCGGGTTGACGCAGGCTCGCCGCCAGCAGGCGCACACTCGAGCCGACGCCCTCCAGGCAGCGCTGCATGGCGATCACCGCCGCCATCCCGTCGCGGCCCTGATCATTGATGCGCCCCAGGTAGGGGGCGATGTAGGTGGCCCCCAGGGCGGCAGCGATCAGCACCTGGTGGACTTCGTAGCAAGCGGTGAAGGTCACGGGGATGCCCCTGCGGCCGAGCTCTCGGCCCACGGCTGCCCCCTGGCGGGTCACAGGCAGCTTTACGGCTATGCGGCCGGGGGCCAGGGCCGCCAGCTGCTCTGCGCAGCTCAGCATCTCCGCCGGGGATGGTCCCCAGGCCTGCAGGTGCAGCTCGGCGATGCCGTGGCTGAGGGCCATCGCGCTGAGGGCGGCCAGGTTGTCCAGACTGCAGGTCTGGGCCGCCCGGCAGAGCAGGGTGGGGTTGGTGGTCACCCCGTGGAAGAGGCCGCTGGGTAGCCACTCCTGCCAGGCATGGGGGTCGGCAGAATCAAGGAACAGGCGCAGGGCCATGGGCTGGGGAAGCGGCTGGTAGGTTAGTTGTTTGAATCGTTGCCTTGAGCGCCGAGCCCATGCCAGCCCCCGAGAGCGCTCCTGGCGCTGCTGTGATCGAAGTGCCCGTGTCGGCAGAAGTTCCCACGGCGGCAGCAGATGACACCACCACCCAGGGTCGTCCGGTGATGCGTGGCGGCAGCGCTGCCCTGGCCACGGCCACCATTGATGAAGACGGTGTTCCTTCCGGCTATACCCCCAAGGCCGATGAGGGTCGCTTCCTGCTGAAGATTCTCTGGCTGCCCGACAACGTCGCCCTGGCAGTGGATCAGATCGTCGGTGGCGGTCCCAGCCCCCTGACCGCCTATTTCTTCTGGCCGCGGGAAGATGCCTGGGAAACCCTCAAGGGTGAGCTGGAGGGTAAGAGCTGGATCACCGACAACGAGCGCGTTGAGGTGCTCAACAAGGCCACCGAAGTGATCAACTACTGGCAGGAGGAGGGCAAGGGCAAGAGCCTTGATGAGGCCAAGCTCAAATTCCCCGACGTCACCTTCTGCGGTACCGCCTGATTTCTGGCGAGGAAACTTGGCGCTAGTCTGGACACGTTAGGGGCTCTAGGTACAAGTCCTTGGGCACAAGTCACTAGGCACAGGTCATGGCGCTCCCATCGGACTGATCGACGTGGCCGAAACGATTTGGATCCTCGACGACGATGCTGAGCTGGGAGCCCTGCTCCTGAGCCAGTTCGCCCAGCGGGGCTGGGAGGCCCGTCACCTGAGCCATCCTCGCGAGCTCGAGCTTGCCCTTGACCAATCCCAGCCGGATCTGCTGGTGCTCGATGAGTTGTTGCCCGAACAGCGGGGCACCGATGTGCTGGCGCGTCTGCGCCGGGGGCTGCCCCACCTGCCGGTGCTGATGTTGTCCGCCCTGGGGGCACCCCGGGATCGGGTGGCGGGGCTGGAGGCCGGAGCCAACGATTACCTGGGTAAGCCCTTTCTGTTTCGGGAGCTCCAGTTACGGGTGGAGCAGTTGCTCAAGCCTGCCCAGATCAGCCGGCTTGGGGCCCAAGCCTGGCAACTCGGTGAGCTCCAGTTCCAGCCCCAGCAGCTCTGGCTGGGCCACCCCCGGGGCGCGGGCCTGGACCTCTCCCGCGGCGACGTGGCCCTGCTGCAGCTGCTTTGCAGCCGGGCCGGGGAGGTGGTCAGTCGCCAGGACCTGGGCCAGGCCAGCGGCAGCCTGGTGGATGTGGAGCAGAGCCGCAGCATTGATGTGCGGTTATCCCGGCTGCGGCGCCTGCTGGCGGAGCTGGAGCCCGAGCTCAATGTGATCGAAACGGTGCGGGGCCGCGGCTATCGCCTGGTGGCGCCGGTGCGGCGGCTACAGCCCGGCGGTGACCCAGGGAGCTGAGCCATGGCGCGGCCCAGGGCACGCCTGGCGGGGGTGGATTGGCTGCTGCTGGTCGTCAGCCTGGCTCTCGGGGGCATCGCCGGTTACCTGGGCCTGTTGCTGGGCATGCGCCTGCTGCTCGAGCCGCGCATCGTCAGCGAAACGGCCCTGCGGCTGAGCAAGTACACGGTGCTGGTCGAGCAGGTGTTGCAACACGCTGGGGAGCCCCTGCCTGCGGGGGTGCTGGTGCGCCAGCAGAACCAGCTGCCGAGCGGCTCGCCGGCCCAATCCGGGCGGTTTGAGCGGCTGGTGGAAGAGGCCATGGCCCGGGAATTCGGGCTGCAACGGAGGCTGCAGCGCGACCAGCCTCCCCTGCAGGACCCCTGGGGCGGGCATTGGGTGCAACTGAACAGAATTGACCAAAGAACCGGCCAGACCCTTTGGCTCTTCCAGTCCCAGCTCCTTAGCAACAGTCTCTGGTATCTGCCCCCGCTGCGCATCCTGGCCATCGTGATCGGCGCGCTGGCCGGGCTGGTACTTTTCCTGCGGCTGAAGGTTGAACGCCCCCTTGGCCATCTGTTGACCCTGCTGGCGGAGCAGGGCTCGGCGGCCCCGCTGCAACTGCTGCCTGAGCAGGGCATTGCCCCGATCCGAAACCTCAGCCTGCGCATCAACCGGCTGCTGGAGCGCATCAACAACACCGCTAGCACCCGACGCCAGCTGCTGCATGGCCTCACCCACGACCTGGGCGGCCCCCATGCCCGGCTGATGCTGCGCACGGAAATTCTTTGTGAGCGCCTCAGTGGCGAGAATGGCCAGCTGGCCCAGGCCATGGCCCTCGATCTGGACCGGTTGCGCGAGCTGACCGACCAATTGGCCCTGCTGGGGGAGCAGGAACTGCCGGCCGAGAGGCGTCAATCCTGCGCGCTCGACGACCTGTGCGGCCGCATTGTGGCCAGCCACCCTTCCAGGTTAATCAAGCTGCGGCTGCCTCGCTTGCTGGTGAATCTCGACCCCGAGGGGCTGCAGCGGGCGCTCAACAACCTGATCGACAACGCCCTGGAGTACGGCGCACCACCGGTGGAACTAAGTGCGGTGCGCCGCGGCAGCGATCTGCTGTTGCGGGTGGATGACCACGGCGCAGGCATCCCAACCGAGACCCTGCTGGCGATCCCGGGGCCCAGTCGCAGCAACGATCGCCAACGCCAGAGGCATCGGGGGCTGGGCCTGGCGATCGTAGAACGCTTCTGCGTTGACCACCAGGGCAGGCTGCGGCTGCTGGAGGCCCCAGGTGGGGGCCTCCGGGCCGAGCTGCAACTGCCCGTCTTGGTTGAATGGGTACTCAGAGTGCCTTGCTGGCCTGAAAACGGGCCCGGGCAGTGGCCAGAACTTGGCTGGCCTTGACTTTCTCAGGGCTGGAGGCCTGGCCCTCGAAGCTGGCTGCAGCGCTCTGGGCCTCCTCGAAGGCGGCTTCAGCGGCGGCCGCATCGATGCTGCTACCCAGCTCGGCAGCGTTGACCAGCACGGTGACCTCATCGGCTTCGACTTCAGCGAAACCGCCCATCAGGGCAATCGTTGACCAGACACCGGCGGAGCGCAGGCGCATCACGCCGGTGTCGAGGGCGGCCAGCATGGTGACGTGACCGGGAAGGATCCCGACCTGGCCGGTGGTGCTGGGCAGGATCACCTCCTCGGCGCTGCCATCAAAAACGCTCTGATCAGGGGCCAGAACGCGCAGGGTGAGACTCATGGGTGGGGGTCCTCAGGGGAGAGTGGGGATCAACCCTTGGCTTCGGAGACGATCTTGGCGGCCTTGGCCTTCACCTGGTCGATGTTGCCGACCAGGTAGAAGGCCGCTTCCGGCAGGTCATCGAGTTCACCGGCCAGAATCATGTTGAAGCCCTTGATGGTGTCATCGAGCTTCACGTATTCACCCTTCTGGCCGGTGAAGATCTCAGCCACAAAGAAGGGCTGCGAGAGGAACTTCTCGATCTTGCGGGCCCGGTCAACGGTGCGGCGGTCGTCCTCAGAGAGTTCGTCCAGACCCAGAATGGCGATGATGTCCTGCAGTTCCTTGTAGCGCTGCAGGGTGCTCTGCACGGCCCGGGCCGTGCGGTAGTGCTCATCACCCACCACGGCGGGTTGGAGCATGGTGCTGGTGGAATCCAGGGGATCCACAGCCGGATAGATGCCCTTGGAGGCCAGGCCGCGGCTAAGCACGGTGGTGGCGTCCAGGTGGGCGAAGGTGGTGGCCGGCGCCGGGTCGGTGAGGTCGTCGGCAGGCACATAGACGGCCTGAATCGAAGTGATCGAGCCTTCCAGGGTGGAGGTGATCCGCTCCTGCAGCATGCCCACGTCCGTGCCGAGGGTGGGTTGGTAGCCCACGGCAGAAGGCATGCGGCCCAGCAGGGCGCTCACCTCGGAGCCGGCTTGCACAAAGCGGAAGATGTTGTCGACGAACAGCAGCACGTCCTGCTTGTTGGCGTCACGGAAATGCTCGGCCATGGTGAGGGCAGAGAGACCGACGCGCATCCGAGCACCGGGGGGCTCGTTCATCTGGCCGTAGCAGAGGGCCACCTTCGACTTGGATAGATCATCGGGGTTGATCACGCCCGACTCCTTGAACTCCTCATAAAGGTCGTTGCCTTCGCGGGTGCGCTCACCGACGCCGGCGAACACCGATACGCCGCCGTGCTCCTTGGCGATGTTGTTGATCAGCTCCTGGATCAGCACGGTTTTACCTACGCCGGCGCCGCCGAACAGGCCCACCTTGCCGCCCTGCCGGTAGGGGGCGAGCAGGTCGATCACCTTGATGCCGGTCTCGAACACCTTGGGTTTGGTCTCCAGCTCGGTGAGGCTGGGGGCGGGGCGGTGGATCGATGCGGTTTGGCTCGTGGTCACCGGGCCCTGCTCGTCGACGGGTTCGCCGAGCACGTTGAAGATGCGGCCCAAGGTGGCTTCACCCACGGGCACGCAGATCGGGGAACCGGTGTCGAGGGCTTCCATGCCACGCACCAAGCCATCGGTGGTGCTCATCGCCACGGCCCGGACCCGGTGGTCGCCCAGCAGTTGCTGCACCTCGGCGGTGAGGGCGACCGTTTGGCCGGCGGAGTTTTGGGCTTCGATCCGAAGCGCGTTGTAAATCTTGGGCAGCTTGCCGGCCGGAAATTCAACGTCGAGAACCGGGCCAATCACCTGCCGCACAATGCCTTTGGTGCCGGTGGCGGTAGCAGCTGCCATAGGAAAGGAAGACGCAAAGAGCGCCCAGGGGGAACCATCCCACCTGAAGCGGCGCAACCTTACCACCGCGGCCGACGCGTCCCAAGCCCCCACCTTCGAACCCCGGAGGGTTCGGTGACCCGCACAGCCGGGGCCTGGTAGAGACCACCTGCGGCCGCATAGGTTGGCACTCATCGGGCTCGAGTGCTAATTCGCCTTTTTGGCCCACTCAGGCTCGTTGTTCAGTGGCGTCTCAGGCGCCATGCCATTGCTCTCGCAATTCATCCATGGCTGCTGTCTCTCTCAGCGTCTCCACGGTCAAGCCCCTCGGAGATCGCATTTTTATCAAGGTGTCCGAGTCGGAGGAGAAAACCGCCGGCGGGATCCTGCTGCCCGATACCGCTAAGGAAAAGCCCCAGGTGGGTGAGGTGGTTCAAATCGGCCCCGGTAAGCGCAATGACGACGGCAGCCGCCAGGCTCCCGAAGTCAGCGTGGGCGACAAGGTGCTCTATAGCAAGTATGCCGGCACCGATATCAAACTCGGCAGCGATGAATTCGTGCTGCTGTCCGAGAAGGACATCCTCGCCATCGTCAATTGAGTCTCGGGACTGCCCAGTCCGCGATTCGCTGACCTGGCTTCCGATCACGATCCAATCCCATCACGACATCGCCTTCCATGGCTAAACGCATCATCTATAACGAGAACGCCCGCCGGGCGCTCGAAAAAGGCATTGATATTCTGGCCGAGGCCGTGGCCGTCACCCTCGGGCCCAAGGGTCGCAATGTGGTGCTGGAAAAGAAGTTCGGCGCCCCCCAGATCGTCAATGACGGCGTCACCATCGCCAAGGAAATTGAGCTGGAAGACCACATCGAAAACACCGGTGTGGCCCTGATCCGTCAGGCCGCGTCCAAGACCAACGATGCCGCCGGTGACGGCACCACCACGGCCACCGTCCTGGCCCACGCCATGGTCAAGGCGGGTCTGCGCAACGTGGCCGCCGGAGCCAATGCCATCACCTTGAAGCGTGGCATTGAGAAGGCTGCTGATTTCCTGGTCAAAAAGATCGAGGAGCACGCCAAGCCGATTTCCGATTCCAGTGCCATAGCCCAGGTAGGCACCATCTCCGCCGGCAACGACGAAGAGGTGGGCCGCATGATCGCCGATGCGATGGACAAGGTGGGCAAGGAAGGCGTGATCTCCCTGGAAGAAGGGAAGTCGATGACCACCGAGCTGGAGGTCACCGAGGGTATGCGCTTTGACAAGGGCTACATCTCGCCCTACTTCGCCACCGACACCGAGCGCATGGAAGCGGTGCTCGAGGAGCCCTACATCCTGCTGACCGACAAAAAAATCGGCCTGGTGCAGGACCTGGTGCCCGTCCTCGAGCAGATCGCCCGCACCGGCAAGCCCCTGCTGATCATTGCCGAAGACATCGAGAAGGAAGCCCTCGCCACCCTGGTGGTGAACCGTCTGCGCGGTGTGCTCAACGTGGCCGCCGTCAAGGCGCCTGGCTTCGGTGATCGCCGCAAGGCCATGCTCGAAGACATTGCTGTCCTGACCAATGGCCAGCTGATCACCGAGGACGCCGGCCTCAAGCTGGAGAACGCCAAGCTGGAGATGCTGGGCACTGCCCGCCGCATCACCATCAACAAGGACACCACCACCATCGTGGCCGAAGGCAACGAGGTGGC
The DNA here is from genome assembly GCF_015840335.1 of Synechococcus sp. CBW1108. Lineage (NCBI taxonomy): Bacteria > Bacillati > Cyanobacteriota > Cyanophyceae > Synechococcales > Synechococcaceae > Synechococcus > Synechococcus sp. CBW1108. The sequence goes on along the minus strand of NZ_CP060395.1, from coordinate 735,055 downwards.
CGTCAAGGCCCGCTGCGAGCAGATCCGCAAGCAGATGGACGAAACCGACTCCTCCTATGACAAGGAGAAGCTGCAGGAGCGTCTGGCCAAACTGAGCGGCGGTGTGGCCGTGGTCAAGGTGGGCGCTGCCACCGAAACCGAAATGAAGGACAAGAAGCTACGCCTGGAAGATGCCATCAACGCCACCAAGGCGGCTGTTGAAGAGGGCATCGTTCCCGGTGGCGGCACCACCCTGGCCCACCTGGCTCCTGCCCTCGAGGAGTGGGCGGCCGCCAATCTCTCCGGCGAGGAGCTGATCGGAGCCCACATCGTGGCTTCCTCCCTCACCGCACCGCTGATGCGCATTGCCCAAAACGCTGGCGTCAATGGCGCCGTGGTGGCGGAGAACGTGCGCAACAAACCCTTTAACGAGGGTTACAACGCGGCAACCGGCGAGTATGTCGACATGCTGGCCGCTGGCATCGTCGATCCCGCCAAGGTGACCCGCTCTGGTCTGCAGAACGCCGCTTCGATCGCCGGCATGGTGCTGACCACCGAGTGCATCGTGGCCGATCTGCCCGAGAAGAAGGAAGCGGCCCCCGCCGGCGGCGGCATGGGCGGCGGCGACTTTGACTACTGATCGCAGTAGCTCGGTCTGATTTCTTCAGATCGCTTGGGAGAGTGAGGGTTTACCCTCCTCTCCCTTTTTTGTGGCCTTCGTTGCGTGGAGCTTTGGGGCGCTGGGGAGGATCTCGATGTTTTGATTTGTACGGTTTCCCAGGGTATGGGGTTGTTGCCCCGGGCTGGCTTCAACAATCTCCAGGTGCCTGCCCGCTGCCTTGGTTGAGTTGCCCGTGCTGGAGGCCTTCGAAGGCTTGCTCTGGTTGCAGGCCGCCGTTCAGGTGGAGCGGTGCTACGGCATCACCGAAGCCACCACCAGCCGCTACCGCAAACGTTGTCTGCAGTTGTTTGAGCTGGCGATGGAGTGTCGCCACGGTGAATGGGAGCTGATCGGCGACACCAGCCTGTTGCTGCGGGAACGGCATGTGCACCAGGAAGCCCGTTGGCGCGGCTATCGACCGCTGCGCCTGGAGGCCACCTACTGGTCGGCGCCCTTGCTCAGCAGCCCACCGCTGCAGGGGTGGCTGTTGGGCGAGTCGAACATTATGGGAGTGCGACGCGCCTTCCAGCTGGTGGAGGAGCGCGTTGTCGATGCCTTGATCACGGGATTTCCCGATCTGCCCACCAGCCGGAACCCCGATCTGGTCGCCATTCCCATCATCCCTCCCTTGCCCTGCCGGAGGGGACCTACCCCCTGGTGGAGCAGGAGTTGGTGGTGGCTTACGGCACTGCGCTCAGCCTGGTGGCGAGCGGCGACACCCTCTGTCGCCTGCCCCTGCAGTTGCCTTTTGGCTAGGGCGATGGGCTGGTGGTACGGCGTGAGTATGCCCACCACCCAACTTGCAGGCCCTGCTGCTGGAGCTTTATCGGCGCTACCTGTCGATGGTTCGCAACCATGTTGAAGTCGACTTTGACAAGGTTTTTTGGCCGCATCGGCATGCGAGCCGGTTGTTTATGCAGAATCTGCAAGCTCCTCCAAATAGCGTTGTGTTCGGCTCGGTGCGCGCCTTTTTAGTGGCTTGGTGGCGATACTCTCTCGTGGCTCAGGCTGGGCAGTGCAGGTGGTATCGGTCGAGGTCTTGGCAGCGTTGGATTCCCTGCTGTGGCTGCGTACCGGTGATCGCGCCGCTGCCCATCTGCGCTGCTTCCAGTCGACGGTGAGCCGCCATAGCCGCCGCTGTTTTCAGGTGTTTGACCTGGGGATGGAAAAACGGGCAGGTGAATGGTGGCTGAAGGAAGATCAGCCTGGCTTGAAGCTGAGCGCCACGCCGTTGTTGCAGTAGCGCTTGCCGCTGGGTTTGGGGCCGTCGTCAAACACGTGGCCCTGGTGGCCGCCGCAGCGGCTGCAGTGGTATTCGGTGCGGGGCACGATCAGCTTGAAATCAAGCTTGGTGGCTATGCCCTTGGGCAGGGGTTGCCAGAAGCTGGGCCAGCCGGTGCCGCTCTCATATTTGGCCTTGGAGCTGAAAAGGGGCAGGGCGCAGCCAGCACAAACGAAAGTGCCTGGGCGTTTTTCGCCGTTTAACGGGCTGGAGAAGGGCCGCTCTGTGCCCTCCTGACGGAGCACCTTGTAGGCCGCCGGGCTGAGTCGTTTTTTCCAGTCGGCCTCACCCAGTTGCCAGGCCGGATCCTGGGCCTTGGAGGCGGCCTCAGCACTGGCTGCGCCACTGAAGAAGGCACCCAGGCTCGATCCCAGGGCCAGCAGCAGGTTGCGACGGGGCATGGTTGGCATGGACATGGAAGTCTCAGCCCAGCCAGCCGGCACTGAGCACCACGGCCAGGGCGAGAAAGATGGCCAGCAGGGTCCAGCTGATGCGGTTGAGGGTTGCCTCGGCGCTGCGGGCGCTCGTGAACATCGAGCCGCCGCTGGCCGCCAGACCGCCCATCCCGTCGCCCTTGGGGCTGTGCAGCAACACGCTGATGATCAGCAGCACCCCACTGCCGATCCAAACCCAGGACAACACCGATGTGACCATGCGCGCTCCTGGCTTCCTGCAAGCTAAGACAAGCGCAGGTTAGACGCCCAGGGCCTGGGGGATGGGGCTGGGCTCGGAGCTGGCGCCAGCCGGCAGAACTAGGGATTCACCGCTCATCTTTGGCGGTTTGGGCAGATGCAGGAGCTCGAGGATGGTGGGAGCGATGTCGGCCAGCCCACCGCTGTTGCGGAGCAGCACGTTGGTGCCATGGCCAGGCAGCTTGCGTTTCTCACCCTCAACCAGGATCACGGGCACCGGGTTGGTGGTGTGGGCTGTCCAGGGACGGCCATCCGGGCCTTCCATCATCTCGGCATTGCCGTGGTCGGCGGTGATCAGCAGGGTGCCGCCCATGCGGTTGGTGGCCTCCATCAGCCGGCCCACGCAGCCATCCACGGTGCTGATTGCTTCAGTGGTGGCAGCCATCTTGCCGGTGTGCCCCACCATGTCGGGGTTGGCATAATTGATCACCACCAGGGCATAGATGCCCTTCGAGATTGCGGCGATGCAGCTGTCTGTGAGCTGGCCAGCCGACATCGCCGGGGACTGGTCGTAGGTGGCTACCCGGGGGGAAGGCACCAGGTGACGGTCTTCTCCGGGGAAGGCCTGCTCAATCCCACCGTTCATGAAATAGGTGACGTGGGGATATTTCTCCGTTTCCGCCGTTCGGAACTGGCGCAGCCCAGCCTCCGCCACCACCTGGCCCAGCAGGCCATCGAGGGATTCGGGTGGGAAAGCCACTGCCAAGGGCAGGCCCTTTTCGTATTGGGTGAAGGTGACCACGTCGAGGGGGCTGATCAGCTTGCGCTCAAACTCTTCGAAGTCAGGCAGCACCAGGGACCGGATCAGCTGGCGCACCCGGTCGGGTCGGAAGTTGAAGCAGACCACCCCATCTCCGGCCTGGATCTGGCCTGGAGCCAGGCGCATCGGTTCGAGGAACTCATCGCCGATCTCCTGGGCGTAGGCGGCATGGATGGCGTTGATCGGGCTGAGTTCGGAGATGGGGCTGGGTTCGGTGTAAAGGCGGTAGGCCTTCTCGGTGCGATCCCAGCGGTTGTCGCGGTCCATCGCCCAGTAACGGCCGCAGAGGGTGGCGATGCGGCCGATCCCTGCCCTCTGGATCTGCTCCTGCACCTGGGCCACGAAACGGGGGGCGCTGCTCGGATCGGTGTCGCGGCCATCGGTGATCACGTGCACACACACGTCTTCGAGGCCTCGCTCGGCTGCCCAGTGCAGCAGGCCGGCCAGGTGGTTGATGTGGCTGTGCACCCCACCGTCGGAGCAGAGCCCGATCAGATGGAGGCTGCCGTCCCGTTGCAGCAACTTGTCTGCCAGCGCGTTGAGGGCTGGGTTGGCGTTGATGCTGCCGTCTCTGACAGCCTGGCTGATGCGCACCAGCTCCTGGCGGATGATCCGACCAGAGCCGATGGTGAGGTGGCCGACCTCGGAGTTGCCCATCTGGTGGTCGGGCAGACCCACGGCGCCGCCGCTGGCTTCGATCAGGGTGTGGGGGTAGGCATGCCAGAGGGCGTCCATAATCGGTGTGCTGGCTGCACGGATGGCGTTGTGCTCGCTCTGGGGGGAGTAGCCCCAGCCATCGAGAATGGCCAGAACCACGGGCGCGACGGAAGCAGACTCCCTGAAGGGGGGAGTGGATTCAGGGGCGAAGGGGGATTGCTGCTGGGAGGTAATAGTTGTCACCCGTCAAGCATGGCGGCGTCACTCCAACGCCTTCAAAATCCAACCTACAGTGCAGATGTGCGGCAAACCCGCCCGGCCCTGGCGGGGTCAGCCTTTGGCCACACAGGGCAAGATTAAGGCTCTGGCTTCACTGCTCTGGCTTCACTGATATGGCATATCTCTGATGCATCGGCTGGAACTGCTCTCGGCCCAGGATCTGGCCCGAACCCTCGATCGGCTGGCCTCCCAGGTGCTCGAAAGCTCGGCCGATAGCCATTCCCTGCTGCTGCTGGGCATCCCCACCCGCGGAGTCGCCCTGGCCGAGGTGCTCGCCCAACGGCTGGCGGCCATGACTGGCCACCCGATTGACCAGGGGACGGTTGATCCAACCTTCTATCGCGACGATCTTGAACGGGTGGGCACCAGGCTGGGCCAACCCACCGACCTGCCCGTGGCGCTGGATGGCCGCCAGGTGGTGCTGGTGGATGACGTGATCTTCACGGGGCGAACCGTGCGTGCTGCCCTGGAGGCCCTCCAAGCCTGGGGCAGGCCCACGGGGGTAAGCCTGGTGGCGATGGTGGATCGCGGTCATCGGGAATTGCCGATCCAGCCCGATTTCTGTGGCCGCGTAGTGCCCACCAGGCGGCAAGAATCTATCCAGCTCTGCCTGCAGGCCATTGATGGAGAGGAGGGGGTCTACCTAGTCAAGCCAGATCCCTAGAGAACTCCTTTCCTAGACCGCTTCTAGCTCGTCGTCGCGGAAGTGGGCGCGAAATTTACCGAAGGCCACCACCACCGGCAGGGTGGGACTGATCACCCTCCCTTTCCAATTGTTGAGGACGGTGACGACCTCGCCCATTTGGCCCTGCAGGTCGTAGGCCTCACCGCGGTGCTGGGGATGGTGATACACGACCACGCTCTGGGAGACCTTGACCTGATCACCTGGTTGCATAGCCCTCTCCTGACATCACCAAGGGCATCCTCTCACGGCCTGCCAGCGCTGATCAGCGCTGGCAGGCCGTTTCTGGTCCGGCCTCCACAACCTTCCCCCCGAGGGCTCGGCAGGCGTCCTGGAAAGCCGACCATTCGTCCATGCCCTTAGCCAGTCGTTGGCGCACCAGGGTGTCGAGTTGGTCGCTGGGCACCGTGTGGGGCAGCTGGCCGTGGGCGTCGTGTTCCCGTTCCTTGCCCGCCAGGCTTTCGATCCCTTGCTGCACCGTTGCCTGCAGGGCGAGGCCCTGGGTTCTCCACCAGGGATGGTCGATCCGATTGAGGGCTTCGAGGGCTTCCCACCAGCGCCGTTGGGCGCTCAGGCCCTTGGCCCGTTCGAACTGGAGGCGATTGCGAGTCCAGATTTCACGCAGCTTGTCGCCCAGGCTGGTGCCATCGGTGCGGCGGTCTTCGCCCATGGCGGCAAGTAGGGCCATAGATCCGTTGAGATCCCCCTCCTGAAACCGCGCCAGTGCCCGCTCTTGCAGGTTCTGTTGCCAGAGGAGCAGTTGTTGCCGGTCTTGGTCGTTGCCGGCCTGGGAGTTCACCAGTTGCAACTGCTGCTGCAGGGCAGCGGCCCACTGCTCTTGCTGCCAAAGCTGGGCCGCTTGGCGCCGCCGGCAGCTGCCCTGGGCCCCAGGGGCCTGGCCGCCCAGCCAACGCAGGGATTCCAGTTGCTCGCTGTAGCGCAGGCAGGCCTCCAGATCCCCCCTTTTGGCGGCCTGCTCCAGGCGGCGGGGCAGCTGTTGCTCCCACCAGTAGGCCGTTGCAACTCCGCAAGCCACCAGGCCGAGGGTGAGTGCCAACCAGAATCGGGGCAGCCTGTGGCGGCGCAGGGCCAAAGGGGTAGAAGGCTTCAAAACCCATTTTACGTTCGCAATGGGCGCGGTTTTTTATGGGCGCCAGTCCTTCTCAGCGCAGGGGGCCCAGCCGCTGGGTTGGGTTGCGCCTGCCGCTGCGCAGGTCGGTGACCTCCAGGATCAGCTGGCCCTGGCCATCCACTTGAAAGGCCAATCTCAGGCAATCCTCGCCAGGTTGGCCCGGGCTGTCGAGGGCCAGGGGCGGTGGCTGGTTGGTCCAGGCCACAACCCGGCCCTCTCCCGCCGGCCGTTGCCGCAGCACTGGCAGTCCAGCTTCAAATACGACCTCGCTGCGCCGTTCATTTTCGGGTTCCCCAAGCACCACTTCCAGAACCCTCTGGTTGGCGCTGCTGCATGCCAGCACCAGCTCCAGGGGGCTCTCCGTGGGCCAGGTTTGGCCCGCAACGAAGAGGGGCCGCCAGCGATGTCGACCTGAGCGTTGGTCCCAGCAGCGCAGGCTGACCCCGCGGCTGAGCACATCGCGAACCCGCACTCCCGGGGTGAGGGCCAGGGCCCCTAGGGCGACGGCCTCCACCGGCCGCTGCTCGCGCAGGGGAATGTTGCCGCAACGCTGGGCCAACCACTGGCGGATCAGGGGGAGGCGGCTGCTTCCGCCCACCGGCAGGACGGCGGTGATCTGGCCGAGGGCGAGGCCGTCGCGATGGGCTGCGGCGACCACCTGGTCAAAGAGGGCATCTAGCTGCTCCACTAAGCCGTGCTGACGCAGCAGGGCCTCAAGGTCGCTGCGGTTCAGCCTCAGGGCTACGGGCGGCTGGCCGCTGCGGCTCCAGAGCACCAGCCCTTCCTCCTGCTGGCTGAGCTGGCACTTGAGGGTTTCGGCTGCCTCCAGCAGGCTGCCATCGAGGGGCACGCCGGGGCAGAGGTGGGCGGCGATCCAGCGGTCGAAATCCCTGCCGCCCAGGGCCAGGCCTGCCTTGCCGATCACCCGGGCGCAGCGCAGGGCCTGGCGGCTGGCACCCAGATCACGGCCAGCGAAGCGCAGCAACTGGGCCATTGGCGCCGGCCGGCCTTCGCCCCCTTCCAGGGCCACCAGGGCCAGATCAATGGTGCCGCCGCCTAGGTCCACCACCAGCACGGTGCTGCCGGCGGGGAGTCCGGCGCCGATGGCAGCGGCGGTGGGCTCGTCGACCAGGGCCAGTTCCGGCACCTGCAGATCGCGGCACACCTCCTGCAGCCACTGGCGATAGCGCGGATAACTGTCAATTGGCGCCGTCAGCACCAGGCGCTGGGGTTCAAGCTCGGGCGGGAGGGCGGCCCAGAGCCGACGTAGCAGCAAGGCGCCAGCCTGCTCAGGGCTAAGGGGCAAGGCAGGGGCCGGGCCAGCGCCGGAAGCCGAACCAGAAGCCGAACCAGTAGCGGTAGCTGGGGTGGTGGCAGCCGGATTGGCGCCGATCTGCCGTTTGAAGTCGCGGTGTAGCTGGGGGCCGTCGCCATGGGCCAGGCCGGCCTCCAGCACCTGGCGTCCGATCAGGGGGTGGCTTGTGGCTGGATCGTTGAGCCAAAGCAGGGTCGGCACCACCACCGGCTCGCAGCTGCTGTAGGGCGGCAGGGCCAGCAGCTCGGCCGCGGCGTTGGGCCCCTGGTAGGCCACCACCGTGGTGGTGCTGCCTAGATCGATCGCCAGGGTGCCCTGCATAGCTCCCTTCTAGCCAGGGGAACAGGGCCGCTGACCTAGGCTTTAGCCATTGGGCTGGATCTATGAAAAGCGGTTTTGATGTCAACCCCAAGGAATTGGCCCAGCGGGCCGACAGCCTGATCCGCAACACCAGCAACCGCTACCTGACCACGGTGCGCATCGCCTTCCGGGCCAAGCAGCGCCGTTTTGATGATTTTGATGGCCTCCTCGACGATTCGATGGTCAAACCGGTGCAGCGGGCCATCATTGAATTGAGCGACGAGCAGGACCAGCCCGACCTGCTGCCCGGCTGATTCCCCCAGGATGCAGGTTCAAGAGGGGGAAGGGTGGCGTTGGCTGGTGGACCCGGCCCGCCACCCTTTTTCCGTTTTGGTTGGAGGCCCGGGCTGGGCCGTGGAGCTGACCGCCGCCGAGGCTGGCGAGCTGCAGAGAGGCTTGCTCGAATTGCTGCGGGAGCATTGCGCCCTGGCCGCCCAGCTGATGCCCCAGGAGGCGATCACCCTTGAATTGGAGCGGGGTCAGCTCTGGCTGGCTCTGGAGGGAGACCTGGAGGCATGGACGCTGCGTTTCGTGCTGACCCCCTCGGGGGGGCTCCGAGCCGTGGAAGGCAGCTGGCCGCCATCGGTCAGCCAGGCATTGGTCGCAGCCCTAGGGGCTCTCGGCAACAATTCAGGTTGAGATCCGGCTGGATCCGGGCTTTGATCAGCACTGTTGATTACGGCCCGATTCCCGCCTAACCCCCAGGTAGTGCGGGGTTTTGCCCAGCTTTTCCCCAGCTCGCCGCTCCAGAGCCCGCCCGGGGCCCGGGAGCTGGGGAGAATGGCGGCCTTGGCCAGTTTCCCCTTGACAACTGCGGCCCTGGAGCCACCTGCTGGGACACTGTTGGCCTGGGCCCGGCCAGGGACCAGGCCCAGAGCCCAATCTCAGCGCGGGATGGGGGGCGAAAGGCTTGCCTGACGAGATTTGACGGTCTGCAGCGGATGTGGGGAACTGGTGCCAAGACCCCGCTCATACCGCCGTGGAACCGCAGGCCCTTGGAAGCGTCCGAGCAAGCGCACTCGAGCCCCCAGTGGTTGGGGCCTCTGGCTGTGAATCTGGGGAAAGCCAAACCATCAGCTTCTGCACTGAGGTGCCCCGGGAATTGCTGGCCTCGATGGCAGGCTTCATTGCCCAGCATCCCAACTGGGATCAATATCGCCTTTTCCAGGCCGCGCTGGCCGGTTTTTTGGTGCAAAACGGCCTGGGCAGCCGCGAGGTCACCCGCTGTTATCTCGCCAACCTGTTCCCTGCCCAGCTCCGAACAATTGCTGATATGCGGCAGTGAGTGTGCAGGTGGCGACCGGTAGGGCGACCACCAGGCCCACCACCAGCACCAGGAAACCGGCGAGCACCATCGCGAGCAGCACCATGGTTAGTCCCAGGGCGTGGAGCCAGTGGGGATCGGTGGCGGCCCGGCTGCCCTGAAAGGCGGCCACCGGATTGAGGCCCCCGATCAGGCTGAGGGGCAGGCAGAGGATCTGGTCTGCACTGAGGTAAATGGCAGCAGCCACGCCCGCCAGCAGCGGCAGCGGTGCCAGTAGCGGCTGGAGCAAGGTGAGCAGCCAGGCACTGGCCTGGGCCAGGCGCACGATCAGCGCCAGCACCACCAGGGCCAGGCCCAGGGTGCCAAAACAGCGAACCATGGCCCGACCATCCAGCCGGATCAGATCGCCGAATCGGGGCCGGCCTTGGTCGAGGGCCAGCAGGGATCCGCGCATCAGCCCCACGACCATCCAGAGGCCCGTGGCTACATACAGGATCCAGGCGCCAGCGGCCAGGCCGATCGCCAGGCCATCGGGCTGGCCCAGCTCAGAGATCACCCGACCACTCGCGCGCCGAAACCACACCTGGGCCAGGAGATTGCTGGCGCCGCTTACCAGGGTGAAGCCCATCAGCACCCAGGGACAGTGGCTGAAGGCCAGCCAACCCCGCTCCACGGCAGATCGGATCGCCAGGGGGGCGGGGCCGCTCATGGCGCCTCGAGCAGGGCCAGCAGCCGCTCCGCACAGGGGGCAGATACCGGCAGGATCGAGAGGCGGTTGCCCCTTCTCACCACGCCGAGCTCTTCAGGGCTGAAGCTCTCGCGCAGGGCGTCGAGGCTCAGCAGGTTTGGGAAGCTGCGCAGATAGCGCAGGCGAGCGCAGTCCCAGCGGGGCCGCTCTGGGGTGGCTGAAGGGTCAAAGTATTTGGAGCTGGAATCAAACTGACTGGGATCGGTCAGGTTGGTTTCAATCACCTCCATCAGGCCCACAATGCCCGGTGGTTTGGTGTTTGAGTGGTAGAAGAAAGCCCGGTCGCCGATTTGCATTGACCGCATGAAATTGCGGGCCTGATAGTTGCGAATCCCATCCCACAGAGTGGTGCCTTCCCGCTGTAGATGCCCGATCCCGTAGACATCAGGCTCGCTCTTCATCAACCAGTAGGCCATGGCCCCAACCCTGCAATCTTCCCGACCCGATGCTAGTCCTCCGGCCAGGTTTACAGGGCCTCCACCAGTTGGCGGAAGTGGTCGCCGCGGGCTTCAAAATCGCCGTATTGATCAAAGCTGGCGCAGGCTGGAGACAGCAGCACGGCCCGGCACTGATGGGCCTGGGCCAGCTGGGCCGCAAGGGGGACGCCGTCTGTGAGGGCTTGGCAGCGGTGCACGGCCCCGGGAAAGCCAGCCTCCCTGAGCAGCTCTTGGAATTCCGCCTGGGCTGCTCCAAACAGCACCACAGCCGCAGCCTTTTCCCCAAGGGCCGCCAGCCAGCTGCCGGGATTGCCCTGTTTGGACTGGCCGCCGGCCAGCACCACCAGCGGCCCCGTCAGGGCCTTGAGGGCGACTTCGGCGGCGTCGTAATTGGTGGCCTTGCTGTCGTTGTAAAAGGTGATTCCCTGTCGTTCCGGCAGCCGCTCAAGCCGGTGGGGCACCCCGGGAAAGGCGCGCAAGGCCCTCTCCATCTGGGCGCCGCTCAGGCCTGCTTCGAGGCCGGCCGCCACCGCCAGCAGCAGGTTTTGGCGATTGTGGGCGCCTGGCATGGCCAGACAATTGGAGTCCATGAGCGCTTTGCCGCCCCCCATCACCGTGTCGTTTTCGATCCAGAGACTGGGCTGGATTGGGCCCGGTAGGGAGTCCCGGCTGCCGGCTGTGATCCAGGTGGCCCGACTCCAGCTGGCGGCGTGGGCGCGGAGGTCGGGATCGTCGGCGTTGAGGATGGGCACCGCCGATCGCTCCAACAGGCTGCGTTTGATGGCGCGGTAGGCCTCAAGGCTGCCGTGGCGCTCGAGATGGTCCGGGGTGAGGGTGGTCCAGATGCCAAGCCGGGGAGCCAGCTTCGGAGCTGCTTCGATCTGGTAGCTGCTGAGCTCCATTACCAGCCAATCGGGAGGGGGGGCGCCGCTTTCGAGCCGTGCGAGCACCAGCTCGGTGGCTGAAAAGCCCACATTTCCTCCCATGGGGGCGTCCAGGCCCCCATGCCGCAGCAGGTGGCTCACCAGGTGGGTGACTGTGGTTTTGCCATTTGTGCCGGTGATGCCGATCCAGGGCACGCCGCCGCTGGCCCCAAAGGCCAGCTCCATTTCCCCCTGGACGCAGATTCCCTGCTGCCGCAGCCAGGCCAGGGTGGGGTGGTCCCAGCGGATGCCGGGGCTCACCACCACGCTTCTGACGGCGGGGGTGAGAGCGGCGAAAGTCTCGGGGCTCAGGGGGGTGCCAAGTTGAACCTCGATACCGAGCTGCTGCAGTTGGGCTGCCTTGGCTTGAAGCTCGGGGCTGCTCTGGCTTTCGATCACCAGCACCGGCTGGCCGCGATGGCGTAGCAGCTTGGCGGCCCCGATACCGGAGCGAGCCAGGCCGACAACAACGGTCAGATCGGTTGCCGTGATTGCCATCTGGCCGAAACGTAATTGATGCTCAGGTGTAAAAATGGTCGAGTTAAAACTGTTAAATTAAAGACGGGCGAGGCGAGAAAGATTGATGCAATAAATGGGCGATACTGGAATCGAACCAGTGACTCCTACCGTGTCAAAGTAGTGCTCTACCTCTGAGCTAATCGCCCCAGAAGCCTTTCGACTTTACAGAACCACCAGCCCCTAGCAGCGCAGGATGGCGATTCGCCAGCGCTCCCGCTTGGTGGATTCCACCGCCTCAAGCCTCAGCTCACCGCGGCCTTCCAGCTGAACCCGATCGCCCTTCTGCAGCAGCCGGCTGGGGCTGCTGATCGGTTGCCAATTGAGCCGCACCTTGCCCTGGCGGATCTTTTCGACCATGCGGTTGCGAGCTAGGCCAAAGCCAGCTGAGGCCACCGCATCCAGCCGCAGGGATGCCTCCACCGTCTGAAAGCGACGGGGCTGGCGCTCGGCTGGCAGCTGCAGCTGCTCCAGGGGGCGGACCTCCAGGCGCACTTCCACCGAGCGCACGCTGGCGCCCAGGCCGTCCAAAGAGGCGGCCTGGCTTGCGGTGACGATGGCCTGGGCGCCGCGGTCGCCCCGCAGCCAGATGTCGCCAAGGCCACCCTGGCTGGCGCCGGCCGCCAGCAGGCCGCTGCGGAAGTCGGCCCGCTCGGCCTGATCAAACAGGAAGTTGCCGCTGATCTCCAGACCCAGCAACCCGCTGGGGAGGGCGTTTGCTGCCAGAGCTGTTTCGCGGCGCTGCAGCAACAGTCGCCGCCGCTCAGCGCCCGGAAAACCTCCCCAGCTGGCCAGGTCGAGTTCGGCCAGGGTGGCCAACCGTTGCTCCGCCTCCTCGCGCAGACCGCCGTCCATGAAGTCTGTCCAGACGGGCTCCCAGCTGCGCAGGCCCTGCTCAGCCGCCGCAATCACGGCCTCGAGCTCCTGGGGGTGGGCACTGCCTTCGAGTAATTCGTGCCGTGGCAACGTCAAAGTGATTCCCCGTTAACCATCGCCCAGTCGCACCACGGCGAGGGGTTTGGCCTGCTGCAGGCTGATCCAGGGCATCTCCACCCCATTGGCGGTTTCCGCCAGCAGCAGCCAGTTGCCCTCCTCCACCCGGTTGCGCAGGCTGCGGATGCGGTCGTCTTCCTCCGAACTCACGCTGGCGGCGGCGGCGAAGCTGCCCATCCAACCCGAGCCCATGCCGAGCAGGGCGCCGATCAGGTGCTGGCTCCAGGCTCCGGCAAAGGCGAAGGTGTCGAGATCGGTGATGTAAGTGAAGGTGAGGCCGGCCAGGAAGCCAAAGGGAATCAGCCAGCGGGCCATGGTGCGCTGCCGATTGCGACGGGCGATCGCTGGGTTGAGTCGGGCCACCTCGGCCAGGGTCTGCTCGCCTGGGCCGATCGCCTCCAGTTGCAGCAGGGGTGGCTGCAGATCCGCCAGGCGATCCCGCAGTTGCTGCATCCGTTTGCGGTCATTGAGCACCACTACCACACTCGTACCCACGCTCTGCTCTCTTGGTTCGGGATGGGGAATTCTCACCGCTCACTACACTGCACCCCCGGCTCACCCTCCCCACCGCTGGGCATGACAAAGGTTCTCGTTTCGGATCCGATCGACCAGGCGGGGATTGACATCCTTTCCCAGGTGGCCCAGGTGGATGTGCGCATTGGCCTTCCACCGGAGGAGCTCAGGGCGATCATCGGCGACTACGAAGCCCTGATGATCCGCTCCGGCACCACGGTGACCGCCGAAATCATTGAAGCGGCCGACAAACTGCGGATCATTGGCCGCGCCGGCGTCGGGGTGGACAACGTGGACGTGCCGGCCGCCACCAAGCGGGGTGTGCTGGTGGTGAACTCGCCTGAGGGCAACACCATCGCCGCTGCTGAGCAGGCCCTGGCCCTGATGCTGGCTCTTTCGCGCCATGTGCCCAACGCCCACGCCAGCACCATGGCCGGCGGCTGGGACCGCAAGAAATACGTCGGTAACGAGCTTTATAAAAAGAAGCTTGGCGTGGTTGGTCTGGGCAAGATCGGCTCCCACGTGGCCCGGGTGGGCAAGGCCATGGGCATGGATGTGATGGCCTACGACCCCTATGTGTCGGCCGAACGGGCCCAGCAGATGCAGGTGCGGCTGCTGACCCTGCCGGCCCTGTTTGCCGAGGCCGATTACGTCAGCCTGCACCTGCCCCGCACCCCCGACACCGAGAACCTGGTGAACGCGGAGCTGCTGAAGACGATGAAACCGACGGCCCGCATCGTCAACTGTGCCCGTGGCGGCATCATTGACGAGGCAGCCCTGGCCGCGGCGGTTGAAAATGGCACCATCGGCGGCGCGGCCCTTGACGTGTACGCCAAGGAGCCCCTTGAGGCCGGCTCCCCCCTGCGATCGGTCAAGGAGCGGCTGATCCTCACTCCCCACCTCGGCGCCTCCACTGAAGAGGCTCAGGAGAATGTGGCCATCGACGTGGCTGAGCAGATCCGCGATGTGTTGCTGGGCCTGCCCGCCCGCAGTGCGGTCAACATCCCCGGCCTCAATGCCGAGGTGATGGAGCAGCTCAAGCCCCACCTGCAGTTGGCCGAAACCCTCGGCCAACTCATCAGCCAGCTGGCCGGCGGCCCGATCAGCCAGCTGGAGGTCCGCCTCCAGGGTGATTTCGCCGTGCACCCTGCCCAGCCGCTCGTGGTGGCGGCCCTCAAGGGTCTGCTCTCCACAGCCCTAGGGGACAGCATCAACTACGTCAATGCCAGCCTCGAGGCCAAGGAGCGGGGTATCCATGTTCTGGAGGTAAAGGACGACGCCAGCCGCGATTTTGCCGCTGGCTCCCTGCAGTTGCGCTCCCGCAGCCCCCAGGCCAGCCACAGCGTCACCGGGGCGGTGTTCGCCGAGGGTGAGCTGCGTATTACCAGCATTGATGAGTTCCCGGTGAACGTGGTCCCCAGCCGCCACATGCTGTTTACCCGCCACCGCGACATGCCCGGGATCATCGGCGAGCTGGGCTCCCTGCTGGGCGAACACAACGTCAACATCGCCTCGATGCAGGTGGGTCGCCGCATCGTGCGCGGTGATGCCGTGATGGTGCTGAGCCTGGACGACCCGATTCCGCCGACCCTGCTGGCTTCGGTGCTTGCCATCAACGGCATCCAGGCAGCCCATCCGGTTACCCTCTGATGCCATGCCCCCTGAGCTGGTGGCGGCTGGAGCTGGCATGCCCGCCAGAACTGGAGGAATCCCTGCTCTGGAAGCTCGAATTGCTGGGCATCCCCAGGGTGGCGCTGCGCCACCGTCCGGAGGCGCCCCTGCAGCGGCAGCTGCTGGCCTGGCTGCCTGCAGCCGATTGGCCCGAAGCAGAGCGGCAGCAGCTGGAGGCGGCCCTGGCGCCCCTGGCGGAGCCCTTCGCCCTGCAACTCCCGCCGATCACCTGGACCCTCCAGGACGACGAGGACTGGAGCCTTAGCTGGAAGCAGCACTGGCAGCCAGATCCGGTGGGCCGCACCCTGCTGATCCTGCCGGTCTGGTTGGAGCTGCCCGCTGCCCATGCAGACCGGAGGGTGATCCGGCTGGATCCAGGCAGTGCCTTCGGTACTGGCAGCCATCCCACCACCCGGCTGTGCCTGGAGGCGATCGAGGCCCTGGCCGATCAGGCTGGCGGCAGCCTCGGCCCCATCCGGGTGGCGGATCTGGGCTGTGGCAGCGGCATCCTTGGCCTGGCTGCCCTGCTGCAGGGGGCGGCCCGGGTGGCCGCCGTGGACACCGATTGCCTGGCGGTTCGGGCCACCCAGGACAACGCCGCCCTCTCTGGCTGCAGCGATCGACTCCAGGTAGGGCTCGGGTCGGCCCAAACCCTCGCCGCCCTGCTGGAGGGCCGGCCCGCCGATCTGCTGCTCTGCAACATCCTGGCTCCGGTTATCGAGGCCCTCTCCCCGACGTTTCACACCCTGCTGGGCGCCACCGGGGTGGGCCTGCTGAGTGGGCTGTTGGTGAACCAGGCTCCAGGCCTGGAGCAGGCCCTGTTGGAGCAGGGCTGGCGGGCCCAGCTCACCGCCCAGCAGGGCCTGTGGGGCCTGATGACGATCCGGCGCGTTGCATAAGGCACGCTGATCTGTGCCCTGGTTTTGATTGGGCTTCCAGCGTCCTGGCCTGGAAATGGCCAGGAAAGGCTTGCGGCGGATGTATGAAGGTAGGGTCCTACAGGCCCGGCTTTCGGGTACCTGTGAGCCCTAATCCTTTTCATGGCTTCCTACAAGGTCACCCTCATTAGCGAGAGCGAAGGCCTCAACAAGACCATCGAGGTTCCTGACGACCAGTACATCCTCGATGCCGCTGAGGAACAGGGTGTCGATCTGCCCTACTCCTGCCGGGCTGGTGCCTGCTCCACCTGTGCCGGCAAGCTGACCACCGGCACCGTTGACCAGAGCGACCAAAGCTTCCTTGACGACGACCAGATCGAGGCAGGCTTCGTGCTCACCTGCGTGGCTTACCCCACCAGCGACTGCACCATCAAGACCCACGCTGAAGAAGAGCTCTATTGAGCCCCCTGGCTTGAGTGCCTGGCCCCTATCTGCCACCCTTCGGGGTGGCTTTTTTGTTGTCATCCCGGAGTCGTTGATCTGTGTCTGCCCAGGCCGCCACTGCCCTGCTCGAGCCAGGCAGCGAGCACGCCAGCCCCGGTGGTCAGTACACCTATCGGGTGCTGGGCCCCTGCTGTCGGTTGTTTGACCGTGAGGAATTGCCCTGGCCCTGCTGCCGGCTGGCCTGGCGGAGCAAGGAGCCCAGCTGGCGGCGGGTTGGGCGTCGCTTTGTGGCAGATCTGGCTTCGCGGCGCTGTCCCACCTATGCGGTGGAGCTGCTTCAGCCGGGGGCACGCCCGACCCGAACAGTGATCACCCTATTTACGGAGCGGTTGGGTTCGGAGCTGCAGGAGTGGTGGTACAGCAAGTTGCCGAGCTCCCTGGATCAGGTCAACAGGGAGCCGCCCTCCCGGGCTCAGAAGTAAATCTTGCCGCCGCCCCACTGGATGCCCTGCACCTTGGGGGCCACCAGGATGTAGCCGGCCATCAGACGCAGGTCGTCGTCGTCGAGGTCGCGCATTTTCACGAAGATGTCGCTGCTGCGCATGCTCGGATGCACGTCGGCGATGCTGTATTCCCCGTCGTAGGAGGTGGGATCCTTCATGTAGTCCACCAGAGCCTCGACGTTGTCCCGGGATGGGGTAGCCAGGGCCAGGGTCTCGGGATCGAGGCCCACGTTCTGGTTGGTCTTGGTGATGCCACCGGCGTGGCACTCGCCGCAGCTGCTGTTGAACACCTTCCGGCCAGCCTTGATTTCCTGCTCGCTGAAGGTCACCAGGGTGCCGTCTGGTGTGGCGGGCACGGTGAGCTGCTCGCTGGTCCAGGCGGCCGCCAGAGCTGGGCTGCCGAAGCCCGTGAATAGCAGCAGGGCCAGCAGGGTTCGAGCAAGAACGCGAACGGCCTTGCGGAGGGCAGCCGAGGGAAAGGAGGAGGCCATTGGGAAAAGCCGGCGGGTAAGCGGTAAAGACCGCATCGGAGACCTTGTATCACGGGGAAAGGGCCCTCCGCAGCGGAATCGCGTGAACTGTTGCAGGGCTAGGCCGTGGCCGGTTCGGCGGGGGTGATGTCCAGACTGAGGAAATCCTTGGCCACCAAGGTGTTGGCAAAGATGGCGCGGGCCTCCGCCAGCAGGTCGTCCGGGGTCATGGCGTTGCCTGGCATGTAGCGGGGGCTCAGGTGAGTCAGCACCAATTGCTTGACGCCGGCCTCCAGGGCGGTCTGGGCCGCCATGGTGCTGGTGGAGTGCTGGCGTTGGTAGGCCAGTGCCGCCTCGGCGTGGGAGAAGGTGGCTTCATGGATCAGCAGGTCGGCGCCGGCGGCCAGCTCCACCGCCGCCTGGCAGAAGACGGTGTCGGTGCAGTACACCACGCTGGCGCCGGGGCGATCGGGGCCGCAGAGGCTGGCGCCGTTGATGATCCGGCCGTCATCGAGTGTGACGCTGTGGCCGGCCTTGAGCTCGGCGTAGATCGGCCCGGGCGCAATACCCATGGCCCTGGCTCGCTCCACATCGAAGTGGCCGGTCCGCGGTTTCTGGTCAACCCGATAGGCAAAGGCCGGCACCCGGTGGTTGAGCGGGGTACAGCGCACGGTGAGGTCGTCGTCGTCGAGCAGCAGGGCGCCGCTGCTGGCTACCCCCTGCACCCTGTGGGTGCGCAGGGGGTAGCCGATCCGGGTGGAGGAGGTGCGAAGCACCCCTTCGAGGTAGTCGCGCAGGGGATCGGGGCCATAGAGATCGATGCCCGTGCAGCTGCCCGCCAGCCCGAGGCTGGCCAGCAGGCCGGGCAGGCCGAACACATGGTCGCCGTGCATGTGGGTGATAAAGATCCGCCGCAGCTGGCTGACCCGCAGCTCGCTGCGCAGGAACTGGTGCTGGGTGGCCTCGCCGCAGTCGAATAGCCACAGTTCACTGCGCTGGGGCAGGCGCAGTGCCACCGCTGACACATTGCGGCCGCGGGTGGGCACTCCCGAACTGGTGCCTAGAAAGGTGACCTGCACGGTCCTGCCGCCTCTGGCGCATGCTGCCACGCCGGGCAAAATGGAGAGCCTTGCCAACAGCTGGTGTTCCGGATGGCGTCCTGGTTGCTCTCCTGGCCCATGGCGACGCTCATGCTGGCTGCAGCTGTGCCTGGGGCCCTGGGAATGCAGTCTATGGAGCCCCAGGTGAGGGTGCTGATCCTGGAAGCGGAAAGCCTGCCGCTGGCCGCCCAGCAGCAGCCCCTGGTGCTGCGCATAGGCGGCCAGCGCTTGGCGCTAGCCGCCGGTGAGGAGGTCGTGCTGCGCCTGGCCGAAGGTGAGCTGGTGTTGGAGCGCGGCGGTGGAGTTGAGCGCCTGCAAGCGGCGAGGGAAATCTGGCTCGAGCCGGCCTCGCGGCCTGCCGAGGGGGGCGATTTCCAGCTGAAGCAGCGCGGCTACCGGGGCCGGCTGCAGGTGCTGGTAGGAGGTTCTGGCCTGCGGGCCATCAACCACGTGGGCCTCGAGTCCTACCTGCCCAGCGTGGTGGGTAGCGAGATGCCGGCCAGCTGGCCCCAGGCGGCCCTGCGGGCCCAGGCCGTGGCCGCCCGAACCTACGCCCTGCGGCAGCGCAAGCCTGCCGATCCATTTGACCTCAGCGCCACCGTGTCGAGCCAGGTCTACAAAGGGGTGGACTCGGAAACCCCCTCCACCCGAGAGGCGGTGCTCAGCACCCGCGGCCAGGTGCTGATGTATGGCTCCAGTCTGGCCAATGCGGTTTTCCACAGCAGCAGTGGCGGCGCGACCGAAAACAGCGGCGATCTCTGGAGCCAGCAGCTGCCCTACTTGGTCAGCGTGCCCGATTTTGACCAGGCAAGCCCGGTGCAGGCCTGGCAGCAGCGTCTTGAGCCCGAGCAGCTCCAGCAGGCTTTTGCCGAGATCGGCGGAGCCCAACGCATCGACGTGCTCTCCACCACCAGCACCGGGAGGGTGCGTCAGGCCCGGGTGAGTGGCCCCTCAGGCACCCTGGTGGTCAGTGGAGCCCAGCTCCGCAGCCGCCTCGGCCTCAGGAGCACCATGGTGCGCTTTGAGCTGGTGGCCTCAGAGCTGGCTGCCTTGCCGCCCCTACCCTTGCTGCCGGAGCAGTACCAAGTTGGGGATGTACAGCCCCAGGTGCAACTGCCGCTCCCATCGCTGCTGGCGGTTGGCAGGGGCTACGGCCACGGGGTGGGCATGAGCCAGTGGGGTGCCCTGGGCCTGGCCCAACGGGGCCAGAGCTATGACCAAATCCTGCGCCATTACTACCGCGGCACGGAGCTGCGCCCCTACGCCAGCCCCTGAGCGTGCAATTGCTTGCATTGGCCGACGCCCAGGCCGTGGCGGCAGCTGCGGCCGAGCGGTTGCTGCAGGCCCGCCAGGCCCAGCCGCAGCGGCCCCTGGGCCTGGCCACCGGGCGCACCATGGTGCCGGTTTATGCGGCGCTGCGGCAGCAGTTGGGCCGGCTTGGCAGCCAGCAGCAGCGCCAGATTCGTGCCGACTGGCTGAGCTTCAATCTCGATGAATATGTGGGCCTGGGGCCCCACGATCCGCGCTCCTTCAAGGCTTTCATGGCCGGCCAGCTGCAGGCCCCCCTGGGCTTGCGGCCGGAGCAGGTGCTGCTGCCCGATGGCCTGGCGGCCGATCCCCAGGCTGAAGCCCGGCGCTATGGGGCCGCGCTCGCGGTTGCCGGTGGCGTGGGGCTACAGCTGCTCGGTCTGGGCTTAAACGGCCATGTGGGCTTCAACGAGCCCCCCTGCAGCGCTGAGGCCCCCTGCCGCTGCCTGACCCTCAGCGCCGCCACCCGGACCCAGAACGCTGGCGCCTTTGGCGGCGATCCCGAGGCGGTGCCGGCCCAGGCGATCACGCTTGGATTGGCGGAGATCCTTGCTGCAGGGCAAATCCTGCTGGTGGTCACCGGCGCCAGTAAGGCCGCCATCTTGAAACGGGCTTTGCAGGAGCCCCCCTGCCCTGAGATACCCGCCAGCTGGCTGCAGCACCACCCCCGGCTGGAGGTGGTGGCAGATCAGGCTGCCCTAGGGGCGTTCCTACAGGGGCCTGGCCCCTGTAGGTGATCGGCTGTCGCCAGAGGTGGAGCCATGATGATTTAAGGCTTTTTGTCGACCTTGCCGATGCCGCCTTCTTCAGCTCCGCCCGGTTCCGGTGTTCGCAGCATTCCGGTGCGCACTGACTTCGGCACCTTTGAGGTGTGGACACGCCGCAGCGGTGCGAGTCCGCACCTCAAGCTGTTGCTGCTCCATGGCGGACCGGGCTGCACCCACGAGTATTTCGAGGTGTTTGACGGTTTTCTACCCCAGGCGGGAATCGAGCTCTATTTCTACGACCAGCTCGGTTCTTTTCACAGCAGTCAGCCCGATCACGCTGATCTCTGGGAGATCGGGCGTTTTGTAGATGAGGTGGAGCAGGTGCGTCAAGCCCTGGCTCTCGATGGCAGCAATTTTTTCTTGCTTGGTCACTCCTGGGGCGGGATACTGGCGATTGAGTATGCGCTGCGCTACCAGCAATATCTGAAGAGATTGATAATTTCCAATATGGTCTGGAGTGTGCCAGAGTACAATCGCTACGCTGAAGATCGTTTTATGTGTCAACTGCCAGCGGGTGTTCTGGCCGAGCTCTAGGCCATCGAAGCTGCCGAGGATTACGACAACCCGCGCTATATGGAGTTGTTGATCCCGCACCACTACGAGCGCCGCGTGTTGCGCCGGCCCTATGCCCAATGGCCCGATTCGGTTCTGCGTGCATTTGAGCACCTCAATCCGAAGGTCTACATCCCCATGCAGGGTCCCAGTGAGCTGGGCACCCATGGCAAGTTGGCCCAGTGGGATCGCAGGGCTGATTTACCCCGGATTCAGGTTCCCACTCTCACCATTGGTGCCGCCCACGACACCATGGATCCCCAGCAGATGGCGGCCATGGCCAAGGCTCTGCCGCGGGGTTCCCATCTCCACTGCCCGAATGGAAGCCATATGGCGATGGTTGATGACCAGGTGGTTTACATCCAGGGTCTGATCGATTTTCTGCGGCGGGTTGATGCCCAAACGATCCGAGAGGATCCTTAAGTGGGTTGGCAGGTGCTTGGAGCCCCTGCTCTCAGCCCATCACCTCCGCCAGCAGCGCCTCGTCGGCCTCCAGGTTGCTGGTGACGCTGCGCCCATCTTCCAATTCCTCAAGGGCATCGAGCAGGCGCAGGCAGGCGCGCAGGCTGTCGGCATCGCTGAGGGGGCAGGTGGTCTGGGGAATCCAGCGGTGTTCCCAGCCCGCCACTGCCCAGCCCTGGCGGCGCAGGCCGTCCTGCAGGGCCTCCAGGTCGGCGAAGCCGCCGAACACCTCCAGGGCCCCTTGCTCGAGCGGGCTGTAGCCGAGGGCGGCGGGGCCGCCCTGCTCCTCCAGGGCCAGCAACCCCTCCAGCAGGGCCTCTTCATCGATGGCTTGGCCATCCCCAGCGGCCAGTTGCACCACCGAGCGCTGCTCAAACAGGTAGCCGACGCAGCCCGTCTCACCCAGGCTGCCGTTATGTTTGCCGAAGGCCAGGCGCACCTCGGCGGCAGTGCGGTTGCGGTTGTCGGTGAAGGCCTCCACCAGCACCGCCACGCCGCCGGGGCCGTAGCCCTCGTAACGCACGGCTTCAAAGGCTTCGCCGGAGCCGCTGCCCTGGCCCGAACCCTTGGCGATCGCCCGCTCGATGTTGGCGTTGGGCATCCCGGCGGCCTTGGCCTTCTCGATGGCTGTGCGCAGCTGGAAGTTGCCGGTCGGATCGGCACCGCTGCGGGCTGCCACCGTGATTTCCCGCCCCAGCCGGGTGAATACGGCCCCCCGCTTGGCATCGACCACGGCCTTGGTGCGCTTGATCTGGGCCCACTTGCTGTGGCCGGCCATCGGAGTGGGGGGGAGAATTGAGCGAGGGGGCTGGTCTGGTTCAGGTGGGCTGGTTCAGCCGGTCTGGTTCAGCCAGCAGCGTTGAACACCAGCTTGGGTTGCAGCAGGCCTTCACCTCTGGCGCGGGCCATGCCGGCCAGGTTGCCATCCTGGCTAAGCACCACCACCGCTTGTCCGGCCTCCAGGGGCAGGATCTGGCCGATGGCCCGCCCGCAGCGCCAGTCCGCCTGCTCCGCCTCGGCCAGCTGCCGGCGGGGTAGATGGGCCAGGGCCGCCAGGGGATCCAGTAGGGGCGGCAGGGGGAGCTGATCGAGGCATGCCAGGGGCACGGCCTGCTCCAGGTCAAAGCCCAGGGCCCCGGTGCGGCGCAGGCTGGCCAGGGCACCACCGCAGCCCAGGGCTTCCCCCAGGTCCCTGGCCAGGGCGCGGATGTAGGTGCCGGCCGAGCAGGCCACCTCCACCTCCAGGGCTCCACTGGCGGGATCCCAGCCCAGCAGTTCCAGGCGATGCACCGTCACCGGCCGGGCTGCCAGTTCCAGTTGTTCCCCCTGGCGCACCCGCTTGTAGGCCCGTTGGCCGTCTACATGCACGGCCGACACCTGGGGAGGCACCTGCTGGATCTTGCCCCGGAAAGCCGCCAGGGCCGCAGTGAGATCCCCTGCCTCGAGGACAGGCACGGCGGCTCGGGCCAGCACCTCCCCCTCGAGGTCGTCGCTGACGGTGCGCACCCCCAGTTGCACCACGCCCCGGTAGGTCTTGTCCCCCTCCAGGTAGGGCAGCAGCCGGGTGGCGGGCCCCAGGGCGAGCGGCAGCACCCCGGTCACGGCTGGATCGAGGGTGCCGCCATGGCCCACGCGCTTGAGCTTGTAGGCGCGCCGCACCCGGGCGACACAGGCGTGGGAGGTGAGGCCCGCGGGCTTATCGAGCACCAGAAAGCCGCAGGGCTGGTCAGGCATGGATGGGAGCGTCAGCCTTGCAGGGTCCCATGATCCGCTTCGATGACCCTGCAGCAGCGCCGGGACCTGACGTTTTTGGTGCTGGCCGGGATTTTCCTGGGCACCATGGGCATGCTCAATATCCTCGGTCTCACTCGCTTTCTCCAGCTGGGCACGATCGGCTCCTGGCCGATCGTGGTGGCGGTGGGGGCCCTGCCCTATCCGGTCACCTTCCTGTGCACAGACCTGATCAGTGAGCTGTGGGGTGAGCAGAAGGCGGGCCAGCTGGTGTGGGTCGGGCTCGCCCTCAATGGCTGGATCGTGCTTATTCTTTGGCTTGGCGGCATCCTGCCGGGGGTTGCCGGTGCGCCGGACGCCACCTTCTTCGAGGTGCGTCGTCTGGCATTTGGGGCTGTCGGGGCCTCGATGGTCGCCTACCTGGCGGCCCAATTCACCGATGTGCGGCTGTTCCATTTCTGGAAGCGCTTCAGTGGGGGCAAGGCCCTCTGGCTGCGAAACAACGGCTCCACCCTGGTGAGCCAACTGGTCGATACCAGTGCCGTGGTGCTTATTAGTCACTACGCCAGCCATGTGTTGCCGGTGCGGCCCGGCGAGCCCGTCTGGCCCCAGCTGGTTTCTTTCATTGCCAGTGGCTACCTGTTCAAGGCCCTGGCCGCTTTGGTTGACACCCTGCCCTTCTACGGCCTGGTGGCCTGGTTGCGCCACTGGCTGGAGGTGCCCGAAGCGGGGGCCGAGCTGCCTGACTGAGCGATGGGGCTTCCGCCCCCTGACCCTTAGCTTGGCCCTGCACTGCTCAGGGTGACTTTGGCCATGGCGGAGACGGGGCTGGGGGTTGGGCGCTTTCTGGCCGATGGTTTTGGCCTGCGCGCCCAGCTGGCCGCCTTCCTGGCGATAGCGCCCGAAGAGCTTGAGGGCCGCCTGCCCAGCAGCACCGACGATCTGGCCGCCCTCCATCCAGGCTCCTTCGATCCCGAGCGGGTGGAGCAGTTCTATGAAGATGCTGTGGGCACCGGCCACCTGCTGGAGCTGGCGGCCTGGCACCTGGGCAGTGCCGACTACATCGCCGACACCCTGCGCCTGCAGCAGCTCTTCGCCCAGGGGCAGCTGCTGGACTTCGGCGGCGGCATCGGCAGCCATGCCCTGGCGGCGGCGGCCCTGCCCCAGGTGGAGCGGGTGTGGTTCGTCGATCTCAACCCCCACAACCGCGCCTTTGTGGAGGCCCGGGCCACCGAGCTGGGCCTGGCGGCGAAGCTGGGCTGCTACCGGGATCTGGCTGATCCGGCTCTACCGCGGTGCTTCGACACGATCGTGTGTCTGGATGTGCTCGAACATCTCCCCGATCCCTCAGCCCAGCTGGAGATCTTTGCAGACAGGTTGGGCCCGGCGGGGACCGCCCTGCTCAACTGGTATTTCTTCAAGGGTTTTCAGGGGGAATACCCCTTCCATTTCGACGCCCCGGAGCTGGTGGAAAGCTTTTTCCGCACCCTCTCTGGCCGTTTCCTGGAGGTGTTTCACCCCTTCTTGATCACTACCCGGGCCTACCGGTTGGCCTAAGCCGACCTTTAGGCGACGGCGATGTTGATGCGTTTGCGGTTGCGCAGGCCGCGCTTGATGCTTTCGAATTTCACTACCCCAGCCACGAGGGCATAGAGGGTGTCGTCCGAACCCCGGCCGACGTTGACGCCGGGCAGCACGGAGGTGCCGCGCTGGCGGATCAGGATCGAACCGGCGCTGACGGTTTCACCGCCATAGCGCTTGACGCCGAGGCGCTTGGAGTTTGAGTCGCGACCGTTGCGAGTGGAGCCTGTGCCTTTCTTGTGGGCCATGGATCGGAGAAATCAGGGGGAATGGAAATGGAAACTTGCTTCAGGCGATCGGCTTGCCGCTGACGCTGATCGACTCGACCATCACCCGGGTCAGTTCTTGACGGTGGCCGTTTTTACGCCTGGTTTTCTTTTTGGGGCGCATCTTGTAGACGATGATTTTTGTGCCGCGGCGATGGGCCATCACCTTGAGCTCCACGGTGGCCCCTTTGACGTAGGGCTGGCCCAGGGTGGTCGCCTTGCCGTCGTTTACCAACAGCACGTTGTCGATGGTTAAGGTGCCGTCCACCTCCAGGGCGATCCGGTCGAGGTCGTAGTAGCGGTTGGGTTGCAGCCAGAACTGCTGACCTGAAGTTTCAACAATGGCGTAGGGGCCGGTTGGGGCCCCAGCAGCTGGGCTGGGCAGCTCGGCTGTGGACGTGTTTTCGGACGTGTTTCCTGGAGTTGAGCTCATGGCGGCAAGGGCGTGGCCAGGCTGACGGAGGCTCCTTGACTAGCGAAGGAGCAGGCCGTCATTGGGCCTGGCGCACAAAATGGGAAAACAAACAACAATCTTCCCGTTTCGGCCTTCCTTTAGTCAACATTTGGTGGCCTTTGCTGCGGGTTGTCCCGCCGTTGAAGCGGTCCATGCCCGAACCGGCTCTCACCATTGCTTCGCTGATCCGCGATTCTTCTCTCCAGGAGGCTTGCGGCCGCTGGCTCGCCGGCGGCCGCTGGCGGATGGTGTGGCTCGATCCCGACGCCAATCCTGTGGCGCAGCTGGAGCTGCGCCGCGAGGAGTTTGATGCCCTGGTATTGGAGGAGGGCGCCCTGGAGAGCCAGGCCTATCAGGCCCTTTCAGACCTGGGCCTGCAGCTGCCAGCAGTGGTGATCGGTGCGGTCAGCGGTCAGACCGAATTCCATCAAGCGGAGGTGCACCTGCCCCCAGATCAGCTCGAGCAGCTCAGCTACAGCCTCGATGCCGCCATCTCTCGGGTCCTCCAGCGCGGCCCTAGGGCTGGGGCTAGCCCGCCCCTCGGGCAGACCAAGCCCGAGACCCCGGAGGGCTGGAAGCTGGCCAATCGGCTGAAGGGCCGCCTGGGCTATGTGGGAGTTTTTTACAAGCGCGATCCCTCCCGCTTTTTGCGCAACCTGCCCGAGCTGGAACGGGAAGAGCTGTTCCATTCGCTCGAACGCACCTACCGAGACCTGCTGCTCAGTTACTTTCGGGATCCGGCTGCTGCCAACCAGGCCCTGGAAAGCTTTGTGAATACTGCTTTTTTTAGCGATTTGCCAATTACAAAAACTGTTGAGATTCACGTGAATCTCATTGATGCTTTCTCGCAGCGCCTCAAGCTGGAAGGACACAAGAACGATTTTCTTCGGGACTATCGATTAGCCCTCCTTGATGTGATGGCCCATCTCTGCGAGATGTATCGCCGCTCCATCCCACCCGATGCTCCCTTGGCAGCCATCCCGCTCCAGGCAACCGGCCAGCCCACAATGGTTTGAACCAGGACGCTCCTGAAACATGACTCCCCGCAAGACCTACATCCTTAAGCTTTACGTGGCGGGCAATACGCCAAACTCGATGCGCGCCCTCAAGACCCTGCGCAACATTCTGGAAACGGAGTTTCTCGGCGTCTATGCCCTCAAGGTGATAGATGTGTTGAAAAACCCCCAGTTGGCTGAAGAAGACAAAATTCTGGCCACCCCCACCCTGGCCAAGATCCTGCCCCCCCCCGTGCGCCGCATCATTGGCGACCTCTCAGATCGGGAGCGGGTGTTGATCGGCCTAGATCTTCTCTATGAGGAGCTCAGTGAAGATGGCTCGGACGAGCAGGGGCCAGAGGAAAATCCAGCCTGAGCCCCGCCCACGGCTCCTATAGATCTTCTCCCTTCTCATGGGCCGCTGCCTTGAGTAGCTTTTGATCAGACCCTAACTGTCGATGCAGGAACCAAGCCCTACCAGTAATGCCCTGATGCAGGTTCAGAAGCTCCCGACTGGGATCGAGGGCTTCGATGATGTCTGCCATGGGGGCCTGCCCATTGGCCGCTCCACCCTGATCAGCGGTACTTCCGGCACCGGCAAGACAATTTTCTCGCTCAATTTTCTCTACAACGGGATCCGCCAGTACAACGAGCCTGGCATTTTTGTGACATTTGAGGAATCGCCTCTGGATATATTGCGCAATGCGGCTAGCTTTGGCTGGGATCTTCAGAGCATGGTTGAGCAGGATAAGCTGTTTATTCTTGATGCCTCGCCGGATCCCGAGGGCCAGGATGTGGCCGGCAGTTTTGATCTCTCGGGCTTGATCGAGAGAATCAACTATGCCATCCGTAAATATAAGGCAAAGCGGGTTGCGATTGATTCGATAACCGCCGTTTTTCAGCAATATGATGCGGTTTCGGTAGTGCGGCGTGAAATCTTCAGGTTGATTGCCCGGCTCAAGGAGATTGGCGTCACTACGGTGATGACCACCGAGCGAATTGATGAATATGGTCCGATTGCCCGCTACGGGGTGGAAGAATTTGTTTCAGACAATGTTGTGATTTTGCGCAATGTGCTCGAGGGTGAGCGGCGGCGGCGCACGGCTGAGATTTTAAAATTGCGGGGCACCACCCATATGAAGGGTGAATTTCCCTTCACCATGGGTGGCCATGGCATCAGCGTTTTCCCCCTGGGTGCCATGCGTCTCACCCAGCGATCTTCCAATGTGCGCATCAGCTCCGGGGTGCCCAAGCTCGACGAGATGTGTGGTGGCGGTTTCTTCAAGGACTCAATCATTCTGGCCACTGGTGCCACCGGTACGGGCAAGACCCTGCTGGTTTCCAAGTTTGTTGAGGATGCATGCCGCAGCAGGGAGCGGGCGATTTTGTTTGCCTATGAGGAATCCCGGGCCCAGTTGCTGCGCAATGCGACCAGTTGGGGCATTGATTTTGAAAAGATGGAGCAGGACGGCCTGCTCAAAATCATCTGTGCCTATCCAGAATCGACTGGCTTGGAAGACCATCTCCAAATAATTAAAACGGAGATCAGCCAGTTCAAGCCCTCGCGTATGGCGATTGATTCGCTCTCCGCTCTGGCGAGGGGTGTCAGTCACAATGCCTTTAGACAGTTTGTTATCGGTGTGACTGGCTACGCCAAGCAGGAGGAGATCGCCGGTTTCTTTACGAACACCTCTGAGGAGTTCATGGGCAGCCACTCGATTACCGACTCCCACATATCCACCATTACGGATACGATCCTGTTGCTGCAGTACGTGGAGATTCGCGGTGAGATGGCCCGCGCCCTCAATGTGTTCAAGATGCGGGGCTCCTGGCACGACAAGGGTATCCGTGAATTTGTGATCACCAGCAATGGCCCTGAGATCAAGGATTCCTTCTCAAACTTCGAGCGGATCATTTCCGGTGTTCCCCACCGCATCACCACCGATGAGCGCAGTGAGCTCTCCCGCATTGTGCGGGGAGTTGCTGACGATGCGCTCTAGTGTGCCGTCCCGGAGATTTGCGAGCAAAGTCGCTGGAGCTTCTCCAGGATTGAGTCGGCGTGGGCGGTCCACTTGAACGGCACCTTGGTCTTGTCGTAGGCCGCCACGAACTGCTCGATCTTGTTGATCAGCTCTTTGACGCTCGAGAAGCTGCCGCGCCGAATCGCCTTCTGGGTGATGATCCCAAACCATCGCTCCACCTGGTTGAGCCAGGAGGCGTAGGTGGGGGTGTAGTGGACGTGGAAACGAGGCCGCTGCGCCAGCCAGGCCTTCACTTTGGTGTGCTTGTGAGTGCAGTAGTTGTCGACGATCAGGTGCAGATCGAGCTCCTTGGGCACCTCCTTGTCGATCCTTCGCAAGAAGCTGAGGAACTCCTGGTGCCGGTGCCTGGGCTTGCATTCGGCGATTACCGCACCGGTGGCCACATCCAGTGCGGCGAACAGGGTGGTGGTGCCGTGGCGGATGTAGTCATGCGTCACACCTTCCACGTAGCCCAGGCCCATGGGCAACAGCGGCTGAGTGCGGTCTAGGGCCTGGATCTGCGTCTTCTCATCAACGCAGAGCACGACAGCGTTCTCGGGTGGATTCAGGTACAGGCCAACGATGTCGCGGACCTTCTCAACAAAGAACGGATCGGTCGGCAATTTGAAATGCTTCTGCCGATGCGGCTGGACCGAGAAGGTCTGCAGCCAGCGGTGAACGGTGGTTTTTGAAATTCCTGTGGCGGCTGCCAGAGAACGCGCTGACCACTGGGTGCTGCCATCGGCGGGCTTGGTCTGCAGGGCCCGGTTGATCACCTCGGCAACCTTGTCGTCCTCGTAGGTGCGCGGCCGGCCGGGGCGGAGCTCGTCGTGCAGACCTTCCAAGCCCAGCTCCCGATATCGCTTGCGCCATTTGCCAACGGTCATTCCGGTCAGGCCCATCCGTCTGGCGATAGCGGTGTTGGTTTCACCAGCGCCGCAGGCCAACACGATCTGGGCGCGCTGCACGATCGAATGCGGCAGGGATCGGGAATGGGCAAGGGCCTGCAACTGCTGAACTTCGTCCCCTGTGAGGACCAGCGGCGGCATCGGACGGCCGACGGCCATGGAAAGACTCCCCCGGGAGACACTTCATATTCTATCAGTTATTTGCGGGACTGAACACTAGGAGTTGGCTGGCTCCAGCTGGTCGTAACGCCGTCGTTCGGAGAGGAGTCGAAGTTCGTCGTTGTCGGAACCCTCAAGCGGCAGGTCGAACCAAAAGGTGGAGCCCGTGCCCGGTTCGCTGGCCATGCGCACCTGGGTCCCATGTTTTTCGAGAATGCCCCGCACGATCGAAAGGCCCAGTCCTGTTCCAGCTTCGGTGTGCACCGCGTTTTCGACCCTGTAGAAGCGCTCGAAGATGCGCTCCTTATCGGCCTCGCTGATGCCACAGCCGCTGTCGGAGATTTCGATGCGCAGCCTGGGCAGGGGTGAGGTCAGCTCACAGCTCGGACTTTCGCTATTCGGTTCGGTGCCTGGGGTGAGCTGGCAGAGATCTGGCCAGGGATAGGCCCGCAGCTGTAGCCTGCCACCCTTGGGGGTGAATTTGAGGGCATTGCCCACCAGGTTGTCGAACACCTGCAACAGCAGGTCCCAGTTGCCCAGAATCCGAGGCAGTTGGGGGTCGGCGTGAAAGTCCAGGGCCACCTCCTTTTCATCCGCATTGAGCCGATAGGTACGGAGGGTCTGTTCGATGGCGGCAGTCAGCTCCATCGGTTCGAGGGTCCAGACCCGTTCCGATTCCAGCCTGGAGAGGTCGAGCACGTCGTTGACGAGCCGGGTAAGTCGATCGGTTTCATCGTTGGCGATGCCCAGAAACTCCTTTTTTTCCGCTTCTGTGAGCTGGTCGCCCAGGTCGTGGAGGGTTTCCACGTAGCTCTTGATATTGAACAGGGGTGTGCGCAATTCGTGGGAGACGTTGCTGATGAAGCGGCTCTGGGCGGCGTTCAATTCCACCTCGCGGCTGAGGTCCTGGATGGTGACGGCGATTCCCTTAAGGCTTTCGCCGGTGGCATCCCGCACTGATTGCAGCACGATCCGCAGGGTGCGGGGCGGTTCGCCAAATCGGCAGCGCACATCAGCACTGTCGCGGGCGCTGCAGATCAGACTCTCCAGAGCTGACTGGAGCTCCATCGCCAACCTTTCGGGCAGTTCGGCGATCAGGTCGCTGCCTTCGAGCTTGCGGCCCTCCCAGCGGAACAGGCGGCGGGCGGTGGGATTGGCCAGCACTATTGCCCCTTCGGCATCGAGCAGTACGGCCCCATCTGCCATGGTGGCAATCAGGGATTCCTGCTTCACCTGGGCCGCGGTCAGCTCCTCGATGTTGGCGGCCTTGTAGTCCTCCAGCTGGGCCGCCATGGCGTTGAAACCCTCGAGCAGCTCGCCAAGCTCACCGCCCACCGGCAGGGCAAGCCTGGTTTCAAAGTTGCCACCGGTGATTGAGCGCACCCCCTGGAGCAGCTCCTTGACCGGGCGGGTGATGGTGAGGGCGTTGAACACGGCCCCCAGGATCACCAGCACCCAGATCGAAATGAACACCGCCACGGTCACCTCCCGGGTGAGGGCAGCACTGGCCAGCAGGGTCTCATTGGGGTTGATGCCCAGGGCCATCACCCCCAGATATTTCCCCTCACTCACCATCGGCACGAAGACGTCAGTCACCTGGCCATCTGGGCTGAGGTGCTGGCGAATCAGGGGGGTGTCCGGGCGCTTGCGTAGATCCTCCGGCAGCTCCAGCCTGCGGCTGAGCAGCAGTTCGCTGCTGCCCGAGCTGGCACCGATGGGGATGCCCAGGTAGATCACCCCCTCAGGGTCGGCAAAGAAGACATACCGAAGGCTGCGGCTGGAGCGCCAGAAGCGATCGGCGACTGCCGCCAGCTCCCGGTCATTGCCCTCCGCCACCAGCGGGGTCACGTTGGCGGAGAGCAGCAGGCCCAGGTCACGGGCGTAGCGGGTGTCACCCAGCTGGGCGTCCCGTTGAATGCCGTTGAGGGCCAGGAAGGTGATGCCCGTCATCAGCAGGCTGACCACCAGGGTCGCCACCGCCAGCAGCTTGGTCTGCAGGCTGAACTCCTGCCACCAGCGATTCAGGGCCTGGCGCCAGCTCATAGGCTGCGCACCTGGTGGCCGATGTCCCGCCGGTAGGTCATGCCCTCAAAGTGAACCTGGGCCAGGCCGGCGTAGGCCTGCTCGAAGGCGGCATCAAAGCTTTCGGCCTGGGCGACCACGGCCAGCACCCGGCCGCCACTGGTTTGGCAGCTGCCGTCGCCGCTGCGCCGGGTGCCCGCGTGGAACAGTTGCAGGCTGTTGCTGCTAACCAGTTCACTGCGCACCACATCGCCGCTGCGGATCTCGCCGGGGTAGCCCGCGGCGGCGGCAATTACACAGGCGCTGCAGCCGGGATGGATGGTGAGTGGCGGAGCCTGGTCGAGCTGGCCGTTGGCACAGGCCAGCAGGATCTGGGCCAGTTCCGGCCCGAGTAGCGGCATCAGGGTCTCGCATTCCGGATCGCCGAAGCGGCAGTTGAATTCGATCACGCTGGGCCCATGTTCGGTGAGCATCAGGCCGGCATAGATCACCCCGCGGTAGTCGATGCCCCGGGCCCGCAGGGCGGCCACGGTGGGTTCGAGCACCAGGCGCTTCACCTGCTCCAGCCCCCCCCCATCCAGCAGCGGCGCCGGTGCATAGGCGCCCATGCCGCCGGTGTTGGGTCCGGTGTCGCCCTCACCTATTCGCTTGTGGTCCTGGGCGCTGGGCAGCAAAACCAGCCGCTGGCCGTCACAGAGCGCGAACACCGACACCTCGGGCCCATGGGTGCGTTCCTCAAGCACCAACCTGGCGCCGCCGCCCTCGCCGAAACGACCGGCAAAAATCTCCTCAATCGCCGCACGGGCCTCTTCCAGGCTGGCAGCCACGGTCACCCCCTTGCCAGCGGCCAGGCCATCGGCCTTCACCACCAGCGGTCTGCCTGCGGCCTCCAGCACCTCCAGGGCCTCCTCCCGGCTGCTCGCGCTCCAGTAGCCGGCGGTGGGTATCCCGACCTCCAGCATCAGGGCCTTGGCCCATTGTTTGCTCGCCTCGAGCTGGGCCCCATCTGCCCCGGGCCCGAACACCGGGAAGCCGGCTTCGCGCAGCCGGTCCGCCAGGCCGGCGGCCAGAGGTGCCTCTGGGCCCACCACCACCAGCTCGACGGCGTGGTCACGGCAGGCGGCGAGCAGGCTCCCAGGGTCGGATTCGGCGATTTCCAGCTGGCTGCAGCCTGAAATTTCAGCAGTGCCCCCATTCCCCGGTGCGATCCAAACGGCCTCCACCCCTGGGCAGCGGGCCAGGGCCCAGCCCAGGGAATTTTCGCGCCCGCCAGAGCCGACCACCAGGATCCTGGTGGGAGCTGGGCAGGGAGAGGGGCTGGGAGCTGGAGCCATGGGGCCTGGACGTTCCGGAATGGGGGTGGATTGACGCAGAAGCTCTTCTAGGTTGGACCTTGCCTGATGGGTCCGTGGGCCCAGCCCCAGCAGATGCCGGCAAGCCCAGCGCCATTCTCCCCCCGCGCCCGGGCGCTGCTGGCGGCTCTGGCCTCGGTTTCGGTCTCGCTGGCCCTGGTCCTGGTTGGGTCCGCCCCCAGTGGGGCGGCTGTCAAGCCAGTGGAGCTTGATCCTGCCCTTAAGACCCTGCTGGCCAGTGGGAACCTCAGTGATTTTGACGGGGCCTGCGCCACGGCCGTCGAGCAGGGAGATGGGCCCCGCCTGCGCTTGCTGCAACAGCGGTTGCTCGGCCTCCATCCCGCCCCCCAGCCCCTGGCTGTGGTGTTTGCCAATGCAGAGGTTCTGCTGCGCTGCGAGGCCCCGGATGGGGCCCTGCAGGTGCTCGCCCGGATCAGCCCAGCAGCCGGTGCCGAGCGGATCCAGTGGCTGGTGATGCAGTGGCGGGCTGCCCAGGCCGGCCTGAACCACCAGGTGGCGGCCAATGCCCTGCGGCGACTCGCGGCTGGGAACCTGGCCCAGCTGGAGGCACTTGAGCTGCCGGTGAGCCGGCGGCAGGACGGCACCGCGGTGACGCGCTCGGCCCTGGATCTGCTGGCGGGCCACCTGGAAAGCCTGGGCCAGCGGCAGCGGGCCGCCCAGGTGTTGCTGAGTGGAACCCAGCCGGGGGCCGTCAATGCGGCGCGCCTTGCCCAGGCGGTGGCGTTGTTCGATGGGCTCCCAGCCGTTGAACAGGATCGGCTGCTGGAACTCGCCCTGGAGCAGGCAGCCACCGCCGGGGCCTGGGGCCTGGTGGGCCAGATTCTCGATCAGCAGCTGGCCCTGGGCCAGGGCACCCCGGAGCGGACCGAGCGGGCGGCGGAGCGGCGGCTGCGGCTCAGCCGTGGCATCGACGATGCCTACGCAGAATGGCTGCTGGGTCGTACGGCCCAGTCCCGTCAGGCCGAGTTGGAGCGGCAATTGCGCTCGCCGCGCTCCCCTGGCGGCCATGCCCCCCAATCGTTCTCCGATCCCCAGCCATGACGGCCTACTGCCTCGGTTCGCTTCTATACGAAGGCAAGGCCAAGCGGGTCTATGCCACCGATCGCCCCGACCTGGTGGCGGTTGAGTTCAAGGATGACGCCACGGCCTTCAACGCCCTCAAAAAGGCCGAACTGGCGGGCAAGGGGGAGCTCAACTGCCAGATCTCGGCCCGACTGTTTGAGTACCTCGCCGCCCGTGGGGTTCCCACCCACTATCTGGGCGTGGGGGACACCCGCTGGATGCTCGTGCGTCCGGTGCGGGTGATTCCAGTTGAAGTGGTGATCCGCAATGTGGCCGCCGGATCCCTTTGCAAGCAGATGCCGATCGAGCTGGGCACCTGTCTGGAGCCCGCCTTGCTGGATCTCTATTACAAGGATGATGCCTATGGCGATCCCCTGCTCACCGAAGCGCGGCTGGAGCTGCTTGGGCTGGTGAATGCCGATCAAAGGCGCCGCCTCGAAGAGTTGGCTCGCCAGGTGAACCGGGAACTGATAGCCCTGTTCAGCTCAATCGGCCTACAGCTGGTGGATTTTAAGATCGAGCTGGGCTTTACTGCCTACGGTGAGCTGGTGGTGGCGGATGAGATCAGTCCCGACACCTGCCGGCTCTGGGACCGGGCCGTGGCTGATGTCAGCGACCGCATTCTCGACAAGGACCGATTCCGCCAGGATCTTGGCGGCGTTGTCGAGGCCTACGGGGAGGTCTGCAAACGGGTCCAAGGGGCATGTCCCCAACCCATGGTCTACGGGTAAGGTCGTCGGCATTTGCGGCCTTGCCGCTCTGCCCCCCCATCACATGGCTGGTTTGCTGGGTCTAAAGGCTGCGGTGTCCCTGCTGGGCTTTGCCCTGTTCGCTGCTGGTCCGGCCCTTGCCCAGTCTGGGGATGCAGCGCCGCCAGGCGGGCAACCCCAGCCCGCTGCTCAGCAGCTGGACAACCCACTGGCCGATCCTGCGTCCCCAACCCCAACCCCAACCCCAGCCCCGGCCCAAACCTCCCCAGCCGAAACCTCCCCAGCCCAGCAGCCGGCCGCCAGCCCCGCGCCAGCTGCCAGCACCGAGCCAGCACCCAAGGCCGAACCCAAGGTCCTGATCGCCGAGGTGGCGATCGAGGGGCTGCAGGACCATCCCGAGCGGGAGCGGCTCGAACTGGCGGCCTATGCGGCCATGGCGGCCACCCCGGGTTCCCTGGTCACCCGCACCGAGCTGCAGACGGATCTCTCGGCGATCTACGCCAGCGGCTGGTTCTCCGATGTGCGCATCCAGCCTGTCGATGGCCCCCTGGGTGTGCGTCTGGTGGTGGTGGTGGTGGCCAACCCCGTGCTCCAGCAAATCAAGCTCGATCCGGCCGATCTCAAGCTGCCTGCCCAAGTGGTTAAGGA
This sequence comes from Synechococcus sp. CBW1108, assembly GCF_015840335.1. Lineage (NCBI taxonomy): Bacteria > Bacillati > Cyanobacteriota > Cyanophyceae > Synechococcales > Synechococcaceae > Synechococcus > Synechococcus sp. CBW1108. Next base: position 699,777 of record NZ_CP060395.1, on the reverse strand, counting down.
CACCTTCGCGGCCGACTACGGCAAGACGCTCAATCTCAACACCCTGCAGTCCCGCATGCAGGAGCTGCAGCGCTGGTATGCAGACCAGGGCTATTCCCTGGCCCGCATCACCGGCCCCAGCCGGGTCAGTCCCGAAGGTGTGGTCGAGCTGTTGGTGCGCCAGGGCACCGTGGAGGGCGTTGAAGTGCAGTTCCTCAATAAGGAGGGCTCAGCCACCAACGACAAGGGTGAGCCGATCCGCGGCAAGACCAAACCCTGGGTTGTGACCAGGGAGGTGTCCCTTCGCCCGGGCCAGGTGTTCAACCGCCGGGAGCTGGAAGAGGACATCAAGCGGATCTATGGCACGGGCCTTTTCAGCGACGTCAAGGTGACCCTCAGGCCGGTGCCAGCTGAGCCCGGCAAAGTTGTGATCATGCTGGGCATCGTCGAGCAGTCGAGCGGCTCCCTATCTGGTGGTATTGGCTATAGCCAGAGCCAGGGTGCATTTGCTCAGATTCAGTTGAATGACAGCAACCTCTTCGGCCGCGCCTGGGACCTCGGCACCAATATCTCCTACGGCCAATACGGTGGTCTCGGTGACATCACCTTCACCGACCCCTGGATCAAGGACAACAAATATCGCACCTCCTTCCGGGCTCGCGTTTTCTTCAGCCGGGAAGTGCCCCAGCTCTTCCAGAGCGAAAATTCATCGTTTAGCTATCAGCTGCAAAACTATACCGGCTCTGATTTCGACGTAGTTACCTCGTTTGATGAGAACCCTGCAGGCTCTAATCAGGGCACGGGCACAACGAACTTTGACACGGTTGCAATTCAGCGAGTCGGTGCAAACGTGCAGTTTGTGCGGCCGCTTAATCGTGGTAACCCCTTCAAGAAAGCTCCCTGGAATCTGATTCTCTCCTTTGGTGGCCAGGAGGTCACCCCCATGGATTTCTCTGGGTCCAAGTATTCAAGGGGCGTGGTGGGCAATCTTCAGCCCGATGGGGGTTTTAACACCAGCAACGGTGCTTCGGTGATTTGCCTGGCCTACAACTGCGCCTCGGAAAACCAGCTGGTGAGCTTCCGGGTTGGAGCCACCTACAGCACCCTCAACGATCCCCGTAATCCCACTAAGGGCAATTTCCTGAGCCTGGGCACTGAGCAGTTCATCTCGGTGGGTGAGAACTCCCCCACCTTCAACCGACTGCGGGGCAGCTTCACCCACTACATCCCTGTGGAGTGGTTGAAGATCTTCAAGGGCTGCCGGCCCAAGCCCGGTGAAACCAAAGACTGCAAGCAGGCCCTGGCTTTCCAGGTGTCGGCAGGAACCCTGGTGGGTAGCGATATTCCTCCCTATGAGGCCTTCTGCCTTGGAGGCGGCAACTCGGTGAGGGGCTATTACGACTGCGATCTCGGGGTTGGCAAGAGTTTTGCCGAGGCGACGATTGAGTACCGCTTTCCTATTTTCAGCATCATCAGCGGCGAGATTTTCTTTGATGCAGGCACCACTTTCGGCAGCCAGAGCGGTATCCCAGGTAACCCGGGTGGGCTGCTTGGTAAATCAGGTGAGGGCTATTCACCTGGGGTCGGACTGATTGTCACCACCCCGGTGGGCCCCCTGCGCCTGGAGGTTGCCACCCAGGATTTCTCCAGCGAGTGGCGCTTCAACCTCGGTGTGGGCTGGAAGTTTTAGATGATGCAGTGGCCCGCCGATTACTCCGGCCGCTGGACCATTCAAGACCCGGTGGAGCGGCGGGGGGTTGGTCTGCACGGCGGTCTTGAGACCACAGTTCGGCTCCAGGCCTCTGAGCGTTCCGGCTTCTGGGTCGGCTGGCTCGACGCTCCCAAGCTGCCCCTCTGTCGCCTCACCCCAAGCCAGGTTAGTGATACCCGCCTGTGTACGGCCCTGCAGCTGGATCAAAGGCGTCTGGCCACCGTGGAGCATCTGCTGGCTGCTCTGGCCGGCACCGGGGTTACCCAGGCCGAAATCCTGGTCAACGGCGAGGAGATTCCCCTGCTGGATGGCTCAGCCCTCCCCTGGGTGCAGGCTTTGGCTGAGGCGGGGCTCCAGGTCCTGCCAGGTAGCTCCGGGGGACTGGAGCTGGACGCGCCCATCACTGTCTGCAGTGGGACCAGCTTTGCAACTGCCCTTCCCCATGCGGGGCTGCGTCTGGGCGCGGCCATTGAATTTGCCGATGCGGCGATCGGCCGCCAGTTGTTTTCCCTGGACCTGAGCCCCACCAGTTTCGTTGAGCAGATCGCTCCGGCTCGCACCTTCGGTCTGCGCTCCCAGGTGGACCAGTTGCGCTCAGCGGGCTTGATTCGGGGGGGGTGCCTGGAGAATGCCCTGGTATGTGACGGCGATCAGTGGCTCAATCCACCCCTGCGCTTCGTCGAGGAGCCGGTGCGCCATAAAATTCTGGACCTAATGGGGGACCTTGCCCTTGTGGGCCTGCCAAGGGCCCAGGTTTTCGCCTATCGCGGTTCCCATGGGCTCCACACCTCGATGGCGGCTGTTCTGGCTGGTCTGCCGGCAGTCAATTCCCCCTCCAGCCCCAATTCCGCCCATCCCTCTCCCGGTTGATGCCCTTGTCTGAATCCAGCGCTCCCCAGCCCCCTTTATCTCCAGCCGACACTGAACTTCCAGCAACCAGCGGGGTGATTCTGACCAACGAGCAGATCCAGGGCTTACTTCCCCACCGCTATCCCTTTGCTCTGGTCGACCGGGTGATTGAGCATGAACCGGGCAAACGGGCCGTGGCCATCAAGAACGTCAGCTGCAACGAGCCCCAGTTTCAGGGGCATTTCCCCGGTCGCCCCCTGATGCCAGGTGTGTTGATCGTCGAGGCGATGGCCCAGGTGGGTGGGTTGATCGTCACCCAGATGCCCGATCTGCCGAACGGCTTGTTTGTCTTCGCGGGAATTGATGGAGTGCGTTTTCGCCGGCCCGTCGTGCCTGGCGACCAGTTGCTGATCAGCTGTGAGCTGCTCAGCCTCAAGCGCAGGCGCTTTGGCAAGGTGAAGGCTGCAGCCACCGTGGAGGGCAAACTTGTTTGCTCCGGAGAACTGATGTTCTCGCTGGTGGACTGATGGCGACGTTGATCCATCCCACCGCCGTTGTGGATCCCAGGGCCCAGCTGGCCGATGGGGTTGAGGTGGGCCCCTACGCCGTGGTCGGCCCGGATGTGGAGATCGGAGCCGGTTGCTGGATCGGGCCCCATGTGGTGCTCGACGGTAGGGTGCGTTTGGGTAGGGGCAATCGCATCTTTCCAGGGGCCTGCATCGGCCTAGAGCCCCAGGACCTCAAGTACACCGGCGATCCCACCGAGGTGGTGCTGGGCGATGACAACACCATCAGGGAGTGCGTCACCATCAACCGCGCCACCACCGGCAACCAGCAGACCCGCCTGGGCAGTGGCAACCTGCTGATGGCCTACACCCATCTGGGCCACAACTGTGAGCTGGGCGATCGGATCGTGATTGCCAATGGGGTCGCCGTGGCCGGCCATGTGGTCATCGGAGATCGGGCTGTTATCGGCGGAGTGCTCGGCATTCACCAATTTGTTCACATCGGCACCCTGGCGATGGTGGGGGGGATGAGCCGCATCGAGCGGGATGTGCCCCCCTTCACCCTGGTGGAGGGCCACCCCGCCCGGGTGCGGGCCCTCAACAGGATCGGTTTGCAGCGCAGTGGTTTGATTGACCTCGATGGTGGCCAGGAGTTTGAGCAGCTCAAGCGGGCCTGGACCTTGATCTATCGCCGTGGGCTCACCCTTGCCGAAGCCTTGGGGCAACTCACCCTGGAGCCCCCCCGGGGCGCCGTCGCCCAGCTCTGTGCCTTCCTGGAGGCCTCCCTGGGCCCCTCCCGCCGCGGCCCGATTCCGGGGGGGCGCTGATGCTGCGCCTGCTGGTGAGCACGGGCGAGGTGTCTGGGGATCTGCAGGGAGCGCTGTTGGTCAAGGCACTGCACCAGGAGGCCAGCCGCCGCAAGCTGGATCTGGAGATCGTGGCTCTGGGCGGCGAGCGGATGGAAAGGGCCGGTGCGGAACTGCTGGCCAACACGACCCGGATGGGGGCCATTGGCCTGCTGGAGGCCATTCCCTTTGTGCTGCCCACCCTGAGGTTGCAGCGCCGCCTGAAGCGCTGGTTCAGCACAGACCCGCCCGATGGGGTGGTACTGATTGATTATATGGGCCCCAATGTGAGCCTGGGCTTGCGGCTCAAGCGGCGCTTTCCCCGGGTGCCGGTGACTTATTACATCGCCCCCCAGGAATGGGCCTTCAAGTTTGGCAATGGGGGCCGCTCCAATCTGATCGGCTTCACCAACCAGATCCTGGCGATTTTCCAGGAGGAAGCCCGCTTCTATCGCTGTCGCGGCGCCAAGGTCACCTACGTGGGGCACCCGCTGGTAGATACGCTCGGCGAGCTCCCGAGTCGCCAGGAGGCCCGCCGCCAACTCGGGCTGCTCGATGCTCCGGTGCTGTTGCTGATGCCTGCTTCCAGGCGCCAGGAAATCCGCTACATGCTGCCCCACATTGTCGCTGCTGCTGCGGAGCTGCAACGCCAGCGCCCGGAGCTCCAGGTGGTGGTGCCGGCTGGGCTGCCCGGCTTCGAAGCCCATCTGTCCCTGCAGTTGAGCCAGGCCGGGGTGCGCGCCGAGATCATCCCCGCCTGCGACTCCGATGAACTCAAGGCCTGTCTTTGCGCAGCTGCCGATCTGGCCTTGGCCAAGTCGGGAACGGTGAACCTGGAGCTGGCCCTGCGGGGCGTGCCCCAAGTGGTTGTATACCGGGTCAGCGCCGTCACCGCCTTTGTGGCCCGCCACATCCTGCGCTTCAGCGTGCCCCACATTTCGCCGGTGAACCTGGTGCTGGGCGAGCGGCTGGTGCCGGAACTGCTCCAAGAGGACCTCTCGGCAGCGGCGATCGTGCGGGAGGCCCTGCCCTTACTTGATGGCGGCAATGCAGCTCGCCATACCATGCTCGAGGGCTACCGCAGGCTGCGGCTGGAGCTGGGCGAGCCCGGCGTGACCCAGCGGGCGGCAGTGGCCATCTTTGACCAATTATTGGCAGCCGGATGAAGCGATGGGTGAGGCCGATGGCCTGGCTGCTCGGCCTGGTGCTCTTGCTGGCCAGCTGGGCGCCAGCTCCGGCTCTGGCAGCACCTACTCAGGAAGCCGTGCTGGCGGGGGGCTGCTTCTGGTGCCTGGAGCACGACCTCGAGGTTCTTGCCGGAGTGCTGGATGCCCAGAGCGGTTACAGCGGTGGCTCGCTGGAGAACCCCACCTACGGCCAGGTTTCGGCGGGGGGGACCGGCCACCAGGAGGTGGTGCTGGTGAAGTTTGATACGGCCCGGATCAGCTACGGCGACCTATTGCGGGCCTACTGGCGCAATATCGATCCCCTTGATGGGGGCGGCCAGTTCTGTGATCGCGGCAGCTCCTACAGCCCGGTGATCTTTGTCAAAGGGGATCAGCAGCGGAGCCAGGCCCAGGCCAGCCTGCGTGCGGCTGCAGCCGAACTTCGGCGACCTGCTGAGGCGCTGAAGGTGCAGATCAAACCCCTCAAGCGCTTCTGGCCGGCAGAGAACTATCACCAGGATTACGCCGAGCGCAACAAGGTCAAATACAACTATTACCGCTGGGCCTGCGGCCGCGATCGGCGCCTCGACTCAGTGTGGGGCTCCCGGGCCCGCAGTGGCAGGGCCTGGATCGTGCCAACGGCTAAAACCTGACACCCACCTAGGGCTTGCGGCCCGGATAGCCCCGCAGCAGGCCGCTTTCGATCATCAGGCCCACGCCCGCATTGATCAGAATCAGGCCGAAGGTGCCATACCAAAACCAGGGGCCGGGTGTGGTCAGGGTCTCAACCTTTCCCGTCGCCGCCAGCACCTGGACGCCCTTGCGGATCACGGCCTCACCGAACAGGCAGAGCCCGGCCGGCAGCAGCAGCACACCGAGCTGGGCTTTGACGTACCAGCGGATTTTCTGAGCGGCCATCAAAGGAGCTGGGAGGCAAGGCCCCAAACCTAGGCCGCGGTTCCGGAGGTCGCTCCGGAGCAGATCCAGTGCACCAAAGTGCGCACCCCAAACCCCGTTGCGCCGGCTGGATCCGCGCCCCGGCCCTTGTCGCTCCAGACGGTTCCGGCAATGTCGAGGTGGGCCCAGGCCAGCTTCGGGGTGACGAAGTCCTGCAGGAAAAGGGCGGCGGTGATTGAGCCCCCCGGGCGGGGGCCGGTGTTCTTGAGGTCGGCGTACTGGCTTTTAAGCCCCGCCTTGTAGGAGGAGCGCAGCGGCATGCGCCAGAGGTCCTCCCCTTCCGCCTGCCCCGCAGCCAGCAGGGCATCGGCCAAGCCATCACTGTTGGACCACAGGCCGGCCATCTCCTCGCCTAGGGCGATCACGCAGGCCCCGGTGAGGGTGGCCAGATCGACCACCGCATCCGGTTCGAGTTTGCAGGCGTAAACCAGGGCGTCGGCGAGGGTGAGGCGGCCCTCGGCGTCGGTGTTGTTGATCTCGATGGTCTTGCCATTGGAGGCGGTGAGGATGTCGCCGGGGTGCACGGCGCCGCCGCTGATCATGTTTTCGCAGGCGGCCACGATCACATGCACCTCCACCCCGTCGGGCTTCAGCTCGGCGAGGGCCCTGGCGGCCCCCAGCACCGCAGCGCTGCCGCCCATGTCGTATTTCATCATTTCGATCTGGGAGCCCGCCGTCTTGAGGTTGTAGCCGCCGGAATCGAAGGTGAGGCCTTTGCCCACCAGCACAACCCGGCGCTGCACCGACCCGGCGGGCCTGTAGGTGAAGTGGATGAATTTCGGGGCCAGGTCGGAGCCCTGGGCAACGCCGAGGTAGGCCCCCATGCCAAGGGCTTCGCAGTCGGCGCGCTCCAGCAGCTTCAGCTCCCCGCCAAAGTCGCGCGCAATGGCGGCGGCGGTGTCGGCCAGGTGCTGGGGGGTGGCCACGTTGGGTGGGGCGGCCACCAGTTGCCGCGCCAGTTCAACTCCGGCGCAGATGGCCCCCACCCCGGCCAGTGATTGCTCGAAGGAGGCGGCCACCCCGATCAGGCTGATGGTTTCGGGCAGGGTGCGGGGCTCGGTCTCGCCTTTGAAGCGCAGGTCGCTGTAGGGGGCCAGCCGGGCTGCTCCAGCCATCGCTTGGGCGGCAGCTCCCGCCTCCAGGGCCTCGAGGGGCATGGCCAGGGCCAGATGGCGGCAACCTGCCGCAACGGCCGCCTGGCTGGCGGCGGCGCAGGCCTGGCGCAGGTCGGCGAGGCAGAAACTGGCCGGTTTGCCCAGGCCCACCAGGATCAGGGTTTGGGGTGTGGCTCCCAGGCGATCGAAGCTGAGCGATTCCCCCGGCTTGGCCTTGAATCGTCGCCGCTCGAGCGGCTCGGCCAGGGACTGGCCCAGGGCAGCTGTCAGCTGCTCGAGCTGGGGCTGGTCAGGCCCGTCTTCAGACCCCTGGAACAGGCCTACGGCTAGGCAGTCGCCCTGCCAGTGCTCAAGGGCTGTGGGCAGGGCGTCGGGGATGCAGCGAAACTCCATGGGCCGGCCGGGGTGAGGGGGGATCGTAGCCAGCGCCGCTAGGCCGGATCGGCCTGGAAGGGTGTGGCCCAACGGCTGCGGGTCTCCTTGTTAAAGGGCGGCAGCCAGCGGCGGATCAGCGCCTGTTCGAGGGCGCGGCGAGCTCCTAGGGCGCTGGGCACATCCAGCCAGAAGCGGATGCTGAGCTGGCACACCAGGTTGGCCTTGAGCAGGGCTTCGCCGTAGGCGGCCAGGTAGGCCTTGCAATCGTGCTCGCCTTTCCAGCGCTGGTCGGCCCGGCCGGTTTCACCCACGTAGAGCAGCAGGGGCTGGCCCAGGCCTGCTGGCCGATCGGCCACGAAATAGAGGGCACAGCCGTGCTGGGGGGCGGCTGGCCAGCGCCAGAAGCTGAGGGGTTGGGGCTGGAGGCTCAGGGGGTTGAAGTGCTCGGCTTGCTGCTCGGCCGTGTCGCCCCTGCTGCCGAATAGGGAAATCTGTTCGGCAGCAGCCTGCTGGTTGGCGAACAGGGGCCCTTGGTGGCAGGCCAGCCGCCCCTGCCATTGCTCCAGTTGGTGGGCCAGCAGGGGGATGGCCCCGGTCCCTATCTGGCCCACTTCACCAAGCTGCGATCTCCCAAATAGTTCTCCCTGACGTGCCATCGGCCTAGGGCCCCTTACTGGCCGCTCCTTTAGCGGCGGGCGGCAAGATAGGTCCGGCGGGGCCTGGACTGAACTGCACCCGGCCAATCCAGCTCTCCACCAGGGCGGCCGGAAGCTGGAGCCGCTGTTGCAGATCGGCCAGGTCGAGGAAGGGAGCGCGGTTGCGTTCGAGCAGCAGCCGGCCCAGCCGTTGGCTGTCAAGGCCCAGCGATTGGAGTTCCCCCGCCGCTGCCCGATTGAGATCGATCCGCTTGGCGGGCATTGCTGGCGGGGCGGGCTCGCTGTACCAACGGAACTCCAGCAGCGGTAGCCAGGTTTGCACCAGGGATTCGGGCAGCTCCAGCACCCGCTGCAGGTCTTCGCTGCAGCTGAGCTGGATTCCACTTGCCTGGAGGCGCAGCAACAGATCCACCTGGGAGGCCGCCATCCCTGGCAAGCGCAGCCAGTCGGAGGCGGTGGCGCGGTTCACATCCAGGCGCCAACCCAGGGCAGAGGCCCGCTGCACCGCATTGGCATCGTTAAGCCGCAGGCCTGGATTCTGCTGCAACTTGAGGGCGAGCAGCTCACGCTCTACCTCCTCTAAGGCCAGGGCCTCAGGCTGGGTGGGTTCGCCCTGGGTTGGCCTGGTCTGGGTTGGTTTGGTAGGGCTCCCTTCGGGAGGGTTGGGCTGCCGCGCTGCCGCTGGAATTTGACCGGTTGCCCGTAGCAGCTGACGCGCCAGGGGGTCCAACCAGTGCCTCTGGGCCATGGCGGAACGCTGCCGATTCGAATTGCACCGAACTTAGCTGGGGTCTTAGTCGTTCGGCCAGTCGATCAGCCCCAGACGCAGGCCAAGCACGGCCGCGTGGGTGCGATCCCGGGCCCGGAGCTTGGCGCTCAGATTGCGCAGGTGGGTTTTGACCGTGTTCCATTGTTGTTGCGCCACGGACTGTAATGATGGAGGGAGTTCTGGGGTGCTAATGCCATCGACACGGCAGCGCCGGACGGCTCCGTTTGTGACGGTTGAGAGTCTGGCGGCGCCCGTCGCTTTCAGTTACCAGCGGGTCAGCAGTGGCCAGCAGGTCGTCGGCCATGGCCTTGATCGGCAGGCTGATGCAGCGGCGCTCTGGTGTGCGGCCAACGGCCACCAGCTCGATCAGCAGCTGGCATTTTCTGATCGCGGCAGGAGTGCATACAGCGGCCGCCACCTCAAGGGTGCTTTGGGGCACTTCCTGGAGCTGGCGCAGTTCGGGCAGCTCGGTCCCAGTCCCGTGCTGCTGGTCGAGGCCATCGACCGGCTCAGTCGGCAGGAACCGTTGGATGCCATTGAGACGATCTTGAGCGGGCTGGTCGGCAGCGGCGTGCGGGTCATCACCCTGGAGGACCAGCAGGAATACAGCCGGGTCACCATTGCCGCCGATGCCAGCAAGCTTCTGGTGCTGGTGGTGAAGATCCAGGCGGCGCACGAGTTCAGCAAGCGCAACGGGATGCGCAGCAAGGCCAACTGGGCCAAGCGCTATGAGGCCATCAAGGCAGGCCAGAAGGACCCATCGCCACGTTGCAGGCCGTTCTGGCTCGACTGGGATGGCGCTGCTGGCGACTTCAAGTCCAACGCCAGCACGGCGATGGTGCAGCGGTGTTTTCAGCTCAGCGAGCAGGGGCTGGGTCACGCCGCGATTGGCCGACAGCTCACGGCTGAGGGTTTCACCAACACCGCCGGCAGCACAGTGACGGGCGCCACCACTGGCCTGCTCCTGAAGGATCGCCGGGTGTTGGGGGAGCGTGAGATCACTGATCCAGACGGCAACACCGAGACGCTGCAGGGTTACTTCCCGGTGATCGTCAACCTCGGTCAATTCGACCGCTGCCGTGCTCTGGCCACGGCGAGAGATACGGCACCAGGGCGAGATCGCAACTCGATGCGGGTGCGCAACCTGTTTGCCGGGGTGCTGAGATGCCCCTGCGGCCTGCCATTGGGGCATCGCGCCAGCCATGGCGGCAGGTACGAGAAGCTTCTTTGCCAGGGACATCTCGATCTGCGTTGCGCCGAGCAGGTCGGTTGGCTCAACTACGACGAGGAAGCGTTGCTGCTGTCCTTCATGGCGCAACGGTGGGACAAGTTCTTCAGCGTTAAGGCCGATACGCGCCAGCAGCGGGAGCTTGAGGGGCAGCGCCTTACGCTGCGGACCACGTTGGCCAAGCAGCAGCAGCAGGCCGCTAACGCGGAGGGGAACGCTTCACGGCTCCTTCTCGATGGCCAGCTGGGTAAGGACACGGCGGACATGTTGGCTAGCACCGTGCGGAAAGCCACGGCAGCCGCAGATCAGACCAAGCGCCAGCTACTGAAGGTGGATGCAGCGCTGCAGGCGTTGCTGTCTAAGCCCAGCGGCAAACAGATGGGCGAGCAGATCAAGACCAAGGTGAAGGCCTTCCTGGCGGATGGTCGTCAAGATCCTTCGGAGCGGCAGCGATTCAATGGCTGGTTAAGGAATCTCGGTGTGCGGATGAGACTCCAGGGCCGACACCTCAGCTGCCTCAGCTGGCAGGAAGGCGACCGTTGGGGTGAGGCTCACGTCTACCGGGCGGGGGCGGGAAAGGTGGTTTCTGACGAGACCCTCGCTGACATGGCCGTCCTTGGCTTCAGCGAGGTCGATAGGGAAGTGCGGTTGGGGGAGATCAAGGCTGAGAAGCAAATGGCCGCAAAGGTTGGCCGGCCGCGACGGCAAGCCAAGCCTGTTGCGCATTCTGTGGGGATGCTCCAAGGCAAGGCGGTAAAAAATGCAGCCCAGGTCTCCAGTCCCACGTCATCACCGTGACCGCGGCCCGACAACGGCCTGGGTGCCCGCCTACCTAATTGTCGCCGTGCAGGGACTGTCACACCGCTGGCGAAGGCGTTTCTGCAGGGGCTAGGCAGTTTAAAGGCCGCTGCTGCGATTGAGCTGCTCGGTACTGCCTTTTTTTTTGGGGGGGGGATTGTCTGAGCTATCGCTTCTCGGCTTACAACCACCTGCCCAACAGCAACGCCAGCTGTGCTTGGCGCACCTGGTTCGCGATCTAACGGCCATCGCCGAACGCCCGGGCGCCGGCGCTCAATTCGGAGCAAAGCTGCTGGACCTAGAGCAGCAGCTGTTTGGCCACTGACACCGCTACAAGAAGGAAAAGATTGACTGGTCCTCCTTGCAGCAAAGCTGCCTGCCGATTCGCCGTGCATTTGAGACCACGCTGCAGCAGGTAGTGGTGCTGGGGCTACCAGCACGGCGAGCTGACGTCTTGGGCCAGCACAGTGCGGAAATGCCAGTGGCTCCAGAAGGTTACAGGCGGCCTCTGGACCTTCCTGGAGACGGGGGAATCGAGCCCACCAACAACGCCGCAGCCGCCTACTGACGGTTACCGCCACCCTGCGGCAACAGGGCCGCGACGTCTGGGAGTTCCTCGAGCAGGCCTGGATCGCCCATCACCGCGGCGGGGTGATGCCGTCACTGCTGCCAGATCCCTGAGAGCAGAAGAAAGTGCCGCAATGCATCTTTGCCCACTCAGGGATAGCTATGAGGCGCGTATTCGCGCGGCGTAGCGACCCGACCCCTGAATGCTTACAGGAATTTATCGGGGTGGCCATAAGCTGAGCCTTGACATCGTCATACAATAAGAGACAGCAGATGGCTTTCAGCTTTATGCCTTTACTCGTCTTTGTCATCGCAGTAATCTTGATTGGTTTGCCAGTAGCCGGCACGCTTATACATGCCAAGAATGTACGAGCTGCCAAATCCATTTTGCCCAGTCTCCGGCAGACATTTGTAGGATTGCATGGGATTCAGCAAACTGACCAAGTAAGGTGCATTCGGATCGATGAAATTGGCATAAGTGAATTTCCACAAGGGACAGATGTAGGCACAGACTTCTTGACACTCTTTTGCTCAGTCATCGAGCCTGATCTTGGTCAATCAAATGAATTAGTGAATTTCACAACTGCAACTGGAGGCGTCCTCGGCGGTCGCTTTTCATTTAGAATTGAACCAGGGCGATGGCATTTAATCGACTTAAGCTTCTTAAGTTTCCCCCCAATTAGAAGGTGGCCTTCTATTCCGCTATTCAATGCAAGCCTGGATAGGTTGTGTCGACAAGGCTCTGTCTCTTTTTTTGGACAAGGCTCACTTGACGCGGAGGTATGTAGTCTGATGTTTCTTAATCTTCCCGAAGCTCAATGGGCGTGCAAAGCAGCAGCAGAGCTGGAGGCCACGCTTGAGCCTATAACTGCTACATATTATGCATCATTATCAAATGAGCTGCTTTCGGGAAATAGTAAGCAATTGCTAAAGATGATCAATGTATTGCAAGCTGAACACGAATCGCTATGCGCCTATGCCAGAGAAGCGCAAGATGCCATGAGAAAGGCGCACGAGTATTTGTCGGTTCCAAGCATGCTTAAAGATTTAGGGGCAATCAATATAGACAGTCTTAGAGTTTACTCGAGAAGAAAACACATAAGAGATGCGTTTAATTCAAGCGTTGCTACCAAGGCTGAATATGACGAACTTCGGAGCAGCGCATTGTAAATCAAAGTTCGCTCTCTAGGGGTGAAGGATCTCTGGATATGTGACACTATTCATGATAGGTCCAATGAAGCCTTGGTACTCCACCCGTGTATGCCCCCCCCCCTAATAAAAAAACTTAGCGGCCCTGGCTGGAGAGAAGCCAGAGGTCTTCCTGGACGTCTCCAGACATCTCCGGAGATGGCTCTGGTCCCTGCTCCCAGCCAGCCTCTTCCCCCGTTGCTGGAGGAGCCCGAGGAGGACCAGGAGGCTCCGGAGGAGCTGGTGGCCGCGGCCGTCTCCCACCTGGATGGTCTGCTCTCCTTCCTGACGAAAGCGGCCCGAAACAGCTGGGAGCTTCCCACCTCCCAGGTCCAGCTTCTGGTGGGGGCCAAACCCCGCGGGACCACCTTCTCCAGGTATGGGTTCAACTTCCGGCCGGCTGGGAAACACGGCCAGGAGACCAGCTTGCCCGGTGTCAACTACGAAGGCGCCCGCCTACCTAATTGTCGCCGCGTAATTAGCTGGAGGGTAGAGCGGTGAGCTTTAAGGCCTTTCGGGCAGATGTCCGCCGCTGCATGGTGGTGAACACTCCCTGAGCTGCCGAGTAGGCACTGACCCCCCCGCCGCGAGGCTTCTCTTAACCGCACCACCCCCCATGAAACGTCTCCCTCTTTCCATAGCTGGCCTGGCGCTGGTTTCGGTCCTGACCGCCTGCGGTGATCCCTCCACGACCAACTCGAGCGACACCGGCGCTTCGGCCCCGTCGTCGCTGGCGACCAGCAGTCACAAGGCTGATATTCCCGACTACGTCCTGAGCCCCTACACCGCAGACCAGTACCCCAAGCTGTTCGCCGCCTTCGGCAGCCGCATTGACGACGTGGAGCGCCTGCGTCGCGCTGCCGCCGAGAAAGCCGCAGCGTCACCGACCTGTGATCGCGTCGAAGTCGTCGAGCTTTCCCAGGTTCGCAGCAGCCTGAGCGACCTGAACTACTTCGTGGACTGCGCCAACAGCACCCGATTCCGTTTCTCCGAGACAGAACTTGCTAGTGCCGGCCCTGTTGCTTCTGAGACCCAGAAGGCTTGGGGCGAGGCTGAGGCCCGCAGCGCCTGCGAAGAACTGATCCGCCAGAGCGCCTCGATCCCCACCAGCGTCAAGGTTCATAGCTTCCTAGGTACAAGCGTCTACAAGGCCCCGAGCACAGGCAACGTGGTCGTTACCTCTGACTTCGATGCCAAGAACGCCTTCGCCACAGAGATCGGATATCGCGCCAAGTGCTACTTCGAGCCTGGCGTAGCCACAGGCAAAGTCGAGATCAGCCAGCGCCTCAGGTAGGGGTGGCCGGAGATCCTTGATCGGGATGGAGAGCAGTGGAGCGGTAAGACAGGAAGACGATCTGATTTCTGGAGGGCGTACCTGGAGAGGCAAGGAGAATTTTCTCCAGGGCCAAAGGATCCTCCACTTATTGGCCAGCCTGGGGAACCCTCTCTTTCGTGTGATCCCCCCCCCCCCCTGGCGCAGCAGCGGCCGCAGCAGGTCGCCGTCGTTGATCCCGTGCTGGCGCAGGCGATTGCCGCTGACCCGCATGTAAAAGGTGCAGACCGGGTTGGGAACCAGAGCAGCATGGAGATCTAGGTCCTCAGCGAATGAGTCCTGGCGGTAGGGGACAGGTTCGCCAATGGGCAGGTCGGCCAACATCCAAGCTTCGGCAGCAGTACGGCTGTTCTACTCCTGGTGAGGGTCGGCATGGCGCTGATCTGGAGCCGCTAGGAAGCAGCGCGGACTGACATACATTCCCGGAGCTTGCGCTGATGCCATTGCTGGCCGCGGTTGTGCCATTGGTTGCGCGGCCCTGTCGCCTTCTGCGCTGGCGGAGCGGGCCGGCGCGATCAGGCTGGCGGGCAGCACTTTCAGCCAACGCCATGCTCCGCATCCACTGCGATCGCAACAGCCTGCTGGCAGCCCTTGCTGCCCACTGGGTCGACCAGCAACTGCAGATCCCGCCTCCGCTCAGGCCACAGATGCGGCCGATCCGCCGCCTGCCAGGGCCGCTGCGCTGAACAGGCTGCAAGCCATCCGCGAACGGAGGTGCCAACCTGGATGTCATCAGTCCTTTAGTTGGAGAGCGCCGGTGGGAATCGCGATCGAGCTCAGTGACCAACAGGCCCAGGCCTTGAGCGAAACAGCACGTCGGCTTCACGTCAGTGAGGCCGATCTCGCTTCTGCTGCAGTGCGGGATCTGGTTGCTCGGCAATCGGTTGATTTCCAGGCCGCTGCGGATCGGGTGGTCAACAAGAACCAGGAGCTCTATCGCCGGCTGGCCTGAGCCTGGCGGAGGCATGCCCG
Source organism: Synechococcus sp. CBW1108 (assembly GCF_015840335.1). NCBI lineage: Bacteria > Bacillati > Cyanobacteriota > Cyanophyceae > Synechococcales > Synechococcaceae > Synechococcus > Synechococcus sp. CBW1108. Next base: position 684,763 of record NZ_CP060395.1, on the reverse strand, counting down.
GTCTGCGGGACCTGGGCCTGCTGGAGTCCTCCATCGCCCAGCCCCACCAGAGCTTTGGCGGTGTTGATCTTTACCCAGGACTGAATGCCAAAGCAGCAGCGCTGGGGGTCTCCCTGATCCAGAACCAGCCCTTCGTGGATGGCAACAAGCGGATCGGCCATGCCGCCATGGAAACGACCCTCGTACTGAACGGCGTCGAGTTGATCGCCACAATCGATGCTGCAGAGGGCGTTGTTTTGGCAGTGGCCAGCGGCGAGCTTGATCGCGAGGCCTTCTCGCGCTGGGTCGCAGATAACCAGCAGACGACCAAACCGCTCTGATCCGTATCAGCAGCAGGTTAAGGGCGGACTTGATTACCCAGCTCGCTCCGCGCACCGCGAGCCTGGGCCGTAGACTGGTACGCACATACCAGTTCAGTCATGGCGCGCAACGTCATCCAGTTCCAGAAAGGCCTTTCACTGCCTGACTTCCAGCGGCTCTACGGCACCGAGGAGCAATGTGAGGCTGCTTTGGAGAAGGCGCGCTGGCCCGGTGGGTTCCGCTGTCCCCGCTGCAATGGCCATGAGCATGGGCTGGTCTATGGCCGCAGGCTCAAGTGTCCGCCGACAATGAAGTTGGCCGGTCGGCGACAAGCTCGTTGGCCGGTGGGGTGAGTGCTGGAGACCCTGGTGCCGATGCGCAGGGACCAGGGGATGCCGGCACCACTGACAAGCCACCAACGCAACCTGTTCATGACGAAACGACGAGGCGGCAGCAGCCAGGAGGCTGCTGCCGCGGCGGCGGGCATCTCAGTGCGCAGTGCTCGCCGGATTGAATGCAATCAGCTGCAGCCGCGGGCGAACCAGCCCCGTGGCCGCACCCGCCCCGATCCGCTGGTGGGGGTATGGGAGGAGGAGCTGGTGCCGTTGCTGCAGCGTTCACCCGCGCTGACGCCGATCACGCTCCTGGAGCATCTGCAGCAGCAGAAACCTGATGTGGACTGGATTCCGCTACAGCGCACCCTGCAGCGTCGGGTGCGGGAGTGGAAGGCACTGCACGGCCCGGCGCCGGAGGTGATCTTCCCTTTGAGCTATGAGCCTGGCGAAATTGCCTTCTGTGACTTCACCCAGCTCAAGGGGGTGGAGGTGACGATCGCCGGCCAGGTGTTCCCCCATCTGCTGTTCCACTACCGCCTGGCCTGGAGCGGCTGGAGCTACGCGCAGGTGGTCCAGGGCGGCGAGAGTTTTGCCGCCCTCTCCGAGGGTCTGCAGAACGCTCTGGCTGCCTGCGGCGGGGTGCCAGGTGAACTGCGCACCGACCGGTTATCAGCAGCGTGCCGTAACCGCAACGGCAGTTTTAGCTCCGACATCACCCGCCGTTATCACGCCCTCTGCAGCCACTACAGCCTGGCCTACAGCCGCAACAACCTGGGGGTGGCGCATGAGAACGGCCGTGTGGAGAGTCCCCATGGCCATCTCAAGCGGCGGATCGAGCAGGCGTTGCTGCTGCGCGGCAGCAGTGATTTCGAGACGCTGGCTGAATACCAGGCTTTTCTGGCCGCGGTGATTGACCAGTACAACAGGCCGCGCCTGATCCGGCTGGAGCAGGAGCAGGCGGCGCTGCGGCCACTACCGCGGTTTCGTTTTGCCGACTACGACATTGAACAGCTCACGGTGCGGCGCACCAGCACGATCGAGGTACGCAGAGTCGTGTATTCGGTGCCGCCGCGGCTGATCGACCAGCGGCTGACGGTGCGGATCTTCCACGACCGGCTGCAGCTGCTTCTGGGCCGGCAGATCGCCTGCGAACTGGAGCGGCGCCACGGCGGTGTCGAGCGTCATGGGCGGGCGTGGAGCATCGATCTGGAGCACCTGATCGATGCGCTCAGGCGCAAACCCCGGGCATTGCTGCACTGCAGTTACCAGCGGGAGCTGTTCCCCGATGAGCGCTGGTGGCAGCTGTGGCAGCAGCTGCGCAATGGCGGTGACCGTGACGCCGCCGCCCGATTGATGGTCGAGGCGCTGTATGTGGGCTGCCGCCTGGCGGGCTACGAGCCAGTGCTGGTTTGGCTCGAGAAGGCCCATCAACGGCAAGGGCTGTCGCTGGCGGCGCTGCAGCAACGCTTCCGGCTGCCGCCCCATCGCCCCCACCCACCGCAACGCATTCCCCAACACAGCCTGCAGAGCTATGACGACCTCCTTGCCCTCCATCCCGCGGCCCCAGGCGGCGGAAGCCGCCCTGCCGATCCTGCTGCGACAGCTGCGGTTGGCATGGATCCGCTGCCACTGGCAGAGCATCGCCTCGCATGCTGAGGGCGAGGGCTGGAGCCCCAGTCAGTTTCTCTATGCCCTGTGCGAGCAGGAAATGGAGCAACGCCAGCAGGCCCGCCAGCACCGGCTGCTGCGCGCGGCCCAGCTGCCCTGGAGCAAAGCGCTGGCGGACTACGACCATGGCGGCCGGATCGAGGCGCACCGATGGCAGGAACTGGAGGCCTTGAGCCGCCAGAGCGAGTGGCTGCAGCGGGGCGAGAACGTGCTGCTGTTCGGCCCCAGTGGCGTCGGCAAGACCCATCTGGCCATCGGCATCGCCCTGGCGCAGATCGGCCTGGATCAGGCCTGCCGCTTCTATCCCGCCACGAGCCTGGTGCAGGAGCTGCAGAAGGCCCGCGCCGAATACAACCTGCCGGCAGCGCTGGAGCGGCTGGATCGCTACCCGCTGCTGCTGATCGATGACATTGGCTATGTGCGGCGGGATGAACAGGAGAGCAGCGTGCTGTTTGAGCTGATCTGCCACCGCTACGAGCGCCGATCGCTGCTGATCACCGCCAATCAGCCGTTCACCGCCTGGGATGAGATCTTCCCCAGCAGCTCAATGACCGTGGCGGCGGTGGACCGGCTGGTGCACCACTGCCACATCGTCGAGATCAGCGGCGACAGCCACCGCCGTGCCCAGGCAAGCCGGCGCAGCGGCAGCAAATAGCCACAGCAGCCGTAGAGAAGCGGAGAACAGCCCGGGAGATTGTCGTCCGGCGACAACCTGGTGCCGATGGTGCCAGACCCCGGCGGGGAGCTCCGCGCTGCCGGCGGACCGTGGGTTCCGCCGGCTCGTGCGCTCCGCGAGAGGTTGGGGCGGAGGGTTCAGCAGTGATCCCAGCAGCCAACCGGCCAACGTGGTTGTCGCCTGGTGCCGATCAGAGGAAGTCAGTGCTGGCAATCAGTTCCCCTCACCGGCCAACTTGATTGACGCCAAGCGGCCAAGGGGCTTGACGCGGGACACTCAAGCGCTATCAGTGCCGCAGCTGCGGCCATCAGGCCACGCTCACGGCTGGCACGATCATGCAGGCCACGAAATTGCCTCTGACCACCTGGTTTCTGGCCTTTTACATGATCGGGCAGGCCAAAACAGGGATCTCCTCGCTGGAGCTCAGCCGCCACCTGGGCGTGAACTACGACACCGCCTGGCTGCTGCACCACAAGCTTCTGCGGGCGACGGCTGATCGGGAGGAGGCTTACCTGCTGCGGGGGAAAGTCCAGATCGATGATTCCTACCTCGGCGGAGAACTGCCGGGCGGCAAGGCAGGTCGGGGTTCAGAGAACAAGATCCCCATCGTCGCGGCCGTCTCCTTGAATGAGGCGGGCCGGCTGATTCACGCCAGGATCACAGCCGTGAGTGGCTTCAGCTCAGAGGCCATCGCTGAGTGGGCCAAGCGCCATCTGGCGCCCGGCAGTCAGGTGCTCTCCGATGGCCTGGCCTGCTTTCGTGCCGTGACCACGGCAGGCTGCAGCCATCAGGCCATCGTCACCGGTGGGAAGCACCCAAACGACTTGCCGCAGTTCCGTTGGATCAACACCGTGCTGGGCAACCTCAAGACCGGCTTCAACGGCACCTTCCACGCTTTCAATTTCGACAAGTACGCCAGGCGCTACCTGGGCGGCTTCTGCTTCCGGTTCAACCGGCGCTTCTCGATGGTTGCGATGACTGATCGCATTGCCAATGCGGTCTGTTGCTGCATGCCCTGCACGGAGCGGGATCTCAGGGTTGCGGAGGCTTATGGGTAATCAAGCAGGCTTTTGACCGCATCTGTCGAGGATTTATTTGAAGCCTCAATTAGAAGATCTGTCTTGATATTCTGATTACGAGCCGACTCGCACTGCTCCGCAATCAGGCTTGATACTCTTTTTACCTCTATAATTAACTCTTCAAGGTTCCTAGCCAAACCATCATCCCGTCTTGCGGGAACTATTGGCAATCTATTCAGGTCTGACTGAAGGTTCTCAAGCTTAATGGCAGGAGAACTTGCTATTGCCCTAATCCGATTTGCGCTCAAGGTAGCATTAAGATCTGCCAAGGCAAATTTGCCGATATTGCCAATGCCGGTTATTGACTTGAATGATTCTGCTATTCGCTTAAGTGCCGTTGATGATTGATTAACGCACTCATCAGCCAGACGCTTGAAGTACTTTGCATCGCTCTCGCTTGCAATGCGTGCGATGTTTTGCGCTGGCTGCCACTTACTATCTTCTAGTTTAATTACTTGGTCGCCTGAAGCATACCAGGCCATCTCTGACTCGTTAAACCTTAGATACTTACCAGCAATTTTCCGTACATCTTTTGTGCTCAGCTCAGTGGCATCAATACTGTGCCCATTTTCATATTGCATATTAATGTCATCATCATCGCTAGGTCTTTTCGCTTGATTGGCTGCAAATTGCTTGACAAAGTCCTCAGGACTAACGCCAGCATCTCCCAGCGCTGATTCAAAGGCGACCAAGGAGCCAGCCAGGAATGGCGGAAAGAGCAATACGCCAAGGCTGCTTGTCGTAATTGAAATTGGATTGTGGCTTGGTAGTTCAAATGGCATTGCTCAGATCCGGCTATCCGAATTAATAGGTCAGACAGAACGTGCGAGTGGATTCCCAGGCTTCAAGATAAAGGTCCATCAATTGGACTGGCTAACGCTGCCCCTGAGTGGCAGGCAGGAGCTGCATAGCGCGAGCAGGTTAATGGTGGTGGCCTGTCTACTCAAGGGGCTTGTTAGATTTACGTCAGAGAGGTTTTGGGTAACTTCAGAACTTCTTTAACAAGCTTCTCTAGAGTAGTCTCACCTCGAAGAATTGCGTTCAGTAACTCGACTCGCTGCAGGTCAAATCGGTTATTATTGATTGGGCTACCCATGGGCGCAATCAACAGGTTGTAAGGACTCACATATCTCATGCGAAGCTTTGCTTCTCCATTCATTTGGACAACTTTTCCGTCAGAAACGGTAGAGCCATCATCGTATTCAGCTCTTGTAACCAAACTTCCCTTATAAATAGCATACTCCTCATAGGCATACCCACATACCTCAATCTGTTCCGCCTCCGACACGGAATCGTAAAGCCCTGTCCTTTCAGAAGGTCTTGCTTTAATGTAAACAAAAGACTGATAGTATTCGCCTGCATTCACAGCCGCGATTTCGTCAACAACTAGCTCTTTGGTATCAAGAAGAATAGTGTCAGGCGCGAGAGTCTCAAACCTGCTGATATGCATCTCTCCAGTTCGCCACCACCAGATAGGAGTAGTCTCGCGAAATGCAATAGGTTGGCGGAACAGGATGTTTAAGCGTTCCACTGCCTCGAATGGATCCGTAAACCAGTGAATGCCTCGTACACCAGGAAAGGCATCACTGAATCGGCTACTGAAAAATACTGTGTTGCTCTGACCATGTAAGGACGGCAACTTATCTGCATCATCATTGGCAAACGGACTCCTACCAAGTACAGGCTTTGGCCTTAAGGGGATGCCAAAAAGCTCATGGAGTAGCTCTTTCACTTTTTCAGCAAAAGCGCTGTTATCTGTGAAGTCTATGTATGCTCGCCCACCCAAACAAACTGGTGTCTTGCATGAACCGCTTACTTCTCTAATGCATGGAATAAACTTGGTGGTATCTTGAGAAGAAAGTAGTTCAGAAGTAAGAATATTCTTTTCATAGCCAGCCCCCCCCCCAGCCCTTCGTTGGACTTGGTGTTGTAATTATCCGTGCATACAACCAGCACTCGATCCGCGTTCGTCAAGCCCTTTTCCATAAACTTGTGAATATTGGAGCCGAGCTGTATATCCCATTGATCCAAGGTAACCTCTACCCCATTCTTTACAAGCTCGCAAGCAAGCTGGTAGACCCAGTCCTTATGGGAATCGCTGTCGTGAGAATAGGAGATGAAAACCGAGGGATTTTGCATTGGATTAAAATTCGAAATCTAACGCTGCCCCTGAGTGGCAGGCAGGGAGATTGGGGTGGCGCAGCAGAGATCGAGCGGTGGCCTGTCCACTCGAGGGGCTTGCTCGAAGGTGGCTTATATCAATAATCCAGGATAATCAACACTTGAATGAGCAACACGAGAATCTCTCAATTTTCAGCCTAGTTGCCGCACAAAACTGTCTTTCAAGCACGATTGATTGCGCTTCAGCGGCTTATGCCAGAATCTATATTCCCAAGATTATTTGAATATTGCCTTTCGTAAAGCTATAAATGACGCCTATCAGCTTCCTTCCGTTTTCAATAATTTTGCGTAAGCCCCCTCTGATTCACGTATTAAGCTCTGATGGCGGCCTCGCTGGACGACCACGCCACCATCGAGAACAAGAATAAGATCAGCATCTTGAATCGAACTAAGACGATGAGCGACGACAATCTGTGTGCAGGATCTGCATCGCAGTGCTTCTTCAATACGCCATTCTGTATCGGCGTCAAGAGCACTCGTAGCCTCATCCAGAATTAAGATTGCGGGATCTTGAAGAAGTGCTCTTGCAAGTTCCAGGCGCTGCCTCTGGCCGCCTGAGAGATTTCGGCCTCCCTCTTGCAAGACGGTGTTGAGACCCCCGGGCAGCGTTTCAATGAACCAATCAAACTGGGCCTCTCTGCATGCTTGTAATAGCTGTAAATCTGTGAGATCCGATCGCCAAAGCCGAAGATTCTCTCGGATGCTCAACCCATAAATGGTGATGTCCTGCTGCACCATCGCCAATGAACCAACTGCAACATTCCTGGGGATGGCAGTGAGTGGATAGCCATCAAAGAGGATGGAACCGCTGCTTGCTGGCAGAAGCCCCGCGATCAGCCTCGCTACCGTGCTCTTCCCAGAGCCACTTTCTCCGACCAAGGCCACTCGCATACCCGGAGAGATTGTGATACTTAGATCACTGATCACAGAGGGGCGAACAGGAGAAAAGCTGAACCCTAGATCTTTAATTTCTACAAGCCCTGATAGCTGTTGGCGTTCGGCAGGCCATGGCGACAACTGTGCCGGTGTGGCGTATTGCAACAAAGGATCAATGGGGTGACTCAGCACGTCGTCAAGACGTAGAACTGCTGTTTCGACCTCAGGAAGGTCGGCCACAAAACCAACTAGTCGGTCTACTTCTCCCTTGAGGCCAGAAGCCACCTGCTGGGCGGACAGCAGCATCCCAAGGGTAAGACGACCATCAACTACGAGCAGGAACCCCACTATTAACACGCCCAGGGTGTTGAGCTGGCTGAGCAGGTTGGGCCAGAGGCCGAGCGCTGCCTGCCGCAGCGATAGACGATGTAGGAAAGCCTGGGCCTTTCTCTGGTAGCCATCAAAGCGCTGCATCACATCCGTCTCGATGGCCGTGCTTTTCACCATTTCGATCTCCATCAGGGCAGCCGTCAGGGTGCCCTCTGCCTTACCGGAATCCTTCTCCAGCTGCTGGGTGGCATCCCGCTGTTGTCGCAGGCTCACCATCACAAGCAGAGCATTGAGGGCCGTGGTGATGGCCACCACCAGCCCCAGCTTCGGGCTGTAGCTCAGGGTGAGCAGCAGGTACAGCACCAGCAGCAGGCCCCCGTTGATGAGGGGCAGGAGCTTCTGCGCGATGAAGTCGGCCACCGTGCGGTTAAGCGACTGCCGCTGGCTGATGTCGCCGGCGTAGCGCTGGCGGAAGAAGCCATCCGGCAGATCCAGTACATGGCGCTCGAAGGCCAACGCTCCCTGGCTCTCCAGCCTTTGGCTCAGGTGGCGGATGCCCAGTTGCTGAAGTTGGCTGCCGATGGCCTGCACAGTGATCGCGAGCGCCATGGCCCAGAGCATGGGCTTAAGCCAGTCCCGCAGTGAGGATCCCCACACATCGTCGATGTAGATCTGGGTAAAGACCGGCATCGCCAGCTGAGGCAGGAGCAGCAGCAAGCCAGCCAGAAGAGTGAAGAGGGCTGCGCGCCATTCCTGCTGGAGCCTGCCCCCCACCAGCCTCCAGGCCTTGGTATCCCTGCCACCCTGCTGGAAGGATGGCCCGGGCACCAGTTGCAGCACGACCCCAGTGAAGCCTGCACTGAAGGTTTCCAGACTCACCCAGCGGGGCCCCGTGGCCGGATCGTTGAGGGCCACCCGGTTGCCTTGAAACCCTTCGAACACCAGGAAGTGATTGAACTCCCAGAAGAGGATCAGAGGCGGGCGCTGTTGCAGCAGAGCCTCTAGATCCATCCGGTAGCCCTTGCCCTCCAGCCCATAGAGCGCGCCAGCACGCAGCAGGCTGGCGGCATTGCTGCCATCACGGGTCACGCCGCACACCTTGCGAAGCTCCAACAGGGGCACGACCCGGCCATAGTGGCGCAGCAGGATCCCCAGGCAGGCCGCCCCGCATTCGCTGGCTTCCATTTGCAGAACGGTTGGGGTGCGGATCCTGCCCATGTCAATAGATGCCGCTGATGTCCCGCAGAAGGGGGATCACATAGCTGATCGGCTGGCGTTGCTCCACAAGAACTGACACGTCCGTGCCTGTGCCGGGGCTGAGGATCAGGTCGGGCCCAGGGCCCCCACCCCAATCAAAGCCGCTGCGGGTGCGGGGATCGCGTTGGAGGCTGGTCACCGCTTCAATCAGGGGTTCGTTGCCGTTGTTGCTGCCAGGAGGCTGAACCGTTTGCACCAGGGAATCGAGGCCCAGCCGTTGGCGCAGGGCCTCCCGGCTTACGGGCAGGGTGCGTAGCCCAAGAATCTTCCCGCGGATACCGCCATGGCGCTGGGCCCGGGTGGTTGTGGGAGTGATGCGCACTTCCTGCCCCGGTCTGAGGCGTTTGCCGTCCTGGCTGGGGAAGTAGACCAGGCTCACGATTTCTTTACGCCGGTCCCGGCGGTCCAGGGAGAAAAGCGTGCTGCCGGCGTTCACCACCGCGCCCGGTTGTACCAACTGCTCCACTATGCAGCCCGCCACAGGAGCGACCACCAGGGACCCCCGCCGGTATTCTTCCTGTTGTCTGGTAAGTGCGAGCAGTTCGTCATTGATGCCCTGCCGGCGGGTCTGGTATGCAGCCAGCTGCTGACTGTCAATCCGTTGCAGCTGGAGTTCCTTGTCGATGAAGGTTTCCTCGGAGATCGCGCCGCTGGCCCGGTAAGGCAACAAACGCTCCAGGTCGCTCCTTGCCAGACTCCTTTCACGCTGGGCCTGGAGCGTCGCCAGGTCGTTTTGGCGGCGCAGTTGCTGGAGTCTTCTGCCACCGGCTTCCAGCACCCCCCGAAGCTGGACCAGATCAATGCGAGCCATGACATGGCCTGCTTTTACGCATTGCCCCTCCTTCACCAGGATCTCCTGCAGGGGTCCACTGCTGGGACTTTGCACCGGTACCAGTGCCTCTGGCAAAAGAAGCAGCCCCCGGCCCTGGATGCGAACGGGTAGCCTGCCCAGGATCGACCAGAGGAGAACGGCCCCAGCAAACAAAACTAACCCGAGGAGCGTTGCCCAATGGCTCGGGCGGAGCAAGGGAAGTGGTTGATCAAGTTGTTCGGGCGAGGAGAGGGACTCGAGGGCTTCTTTGCGGAACTGGATCATGCGGTGGGTTCCTGCTGGCGGTGCATCAGGTCGGCGAAGGGACCCGGCATGTTGCTGAGTTCGTTGAAGGATCCTTGCTGCACGATCTGTCCCGCCTCCATGACGACGATGCGGTCGGCGTGGCGAATAGTGCTCAGCCTGTGGGCGATCACCAGTCGTGTCAGACCCATTTGATGCAGGTTGCGGCTCACCTCAGCCTGGCTGCGGTTGTCGAGGGCGCTTGTGGCTTCATCAAGTAGCAAAAGGGCTGGTTGCCGCACCAGTGCCCGGGCGATGGCCAGCCGCTGCCGCTGACCTCCCGAGATGTTGCCTCCTCCCTCAGAGACAACGGTGTGCAGGCCCATCGGGAAGGACTGGATGTCGGTGGCGATGGCGGCTTGCTCTGCGGCATGCCAAACCTGCTCCGGCGTGATCTGGCTCCCACCGGCTATCACGTCTTGGATGGTGCCTGCCAGGAGGGCGGCATCCTGGGGCACCACGCCGATTTGCCGGCGCACCAAATCCAGCCGCAGGCGCTCTAGTGGCCTGCCATCAATGAGGATGGCGCCCTTCTGGGGCTGTACCAGCCCAAGAAGCAGGCGCAGCAGGGTCGACTTACCGCTGCCTGAGGAGCCCACCACTGCCACGAATTCCCCGGGCTGGATGCGGAGCGTCAGGTCGTTGATCACCCAAGGACCATCGTCCCCGTAGCGAAATTGAATGCCTTCGTAGGCAACCCCTCCTCGCAACGGCCCTGGGTCCACCCTTTGGAGCTCAGCGGATTCGGGGATGGCGCTGAGGATGGGTTTGGCCCGCTCCAGCAGTACGGGCAGCTCAAAGGCTTGAACCATCAGCCCAGCGCTGCTGGCAACGGCACCGATAAAGGTGGTAAAGGCCGAGAAGAAGCCCAGGAGCTGGCCGACGTTCGGAGCCCGCAACGCTGGTTGCAGGGCGGCATCGGCCACCAGCCGGGTGATGAGCAGGATCAAAAGCAGCACGCCCAGATTGGGCACCACGCCCTGAAGCACGGACACCAGGGCGGTGCGCGCCTCCACTGCGGTGCCCGTGTGAATCGCCTGGCCATAGGGCTCCCACCAGTGCCGCAGGGCGGCAGCTTCCACACCCGCCAAACGCAACTTGGAGACGCTGTTGATCAGTTCCAGGTTGCGGCTTCCCGCCTCCGCCAGTAGCTCTTCCCGGCGGCGTTCCAACCGCAGGCTGCCCCGGCCAATGACCAGTGTGATCCCCACCAGGAGTAGGGCGAGCACCACCGCCAGGAGAGTGAGGACGGCGCTGATGCGGAGCATGAAAAGTAGAAACACGGCGCTCAGCAGAGCCTGTAGCGCTCCGCCGCTGAGCAGTGACTGGATCTCCTGCTGTACGTCCTCGATCGATCCGAACCGCAGACTGAGCTCTCCGGCTTTGTAATCCTGAAAAAACGACATCGGGAGCTGCAGCAAGCGATGAATGGCGGCCAGCCGCAGCCGATGTCCACCCCTTTGCTGCACGCTCAGCAGGCTGCGGGTCTCGCTCCAGCGCAAACCCACATCGGCGAGGGCGCCGGCGAGCAGAAGGCCCGCCATCTGCAGGATCAGCCCACTGTCCTTGTCGGGGAGAGCCTGGTTGGTGAGCACAGTGTTGAAGGTGGGCACAAGCAGGCCGAGCAGCGTGCTCAGCAGGGCCGTGATCAGCGCTGGCCTGAAGGGATCGCTTAGCAGTGCAAGGCCAGCCCCCAGCAAGAGGCCCACGCTGCCGAGACCGGCGATCCATCGAGCCGCGCCTACCTCCTTGCCGATAGCCAGCAGAAAGCCAATCGCCAGGCCAAGAATGGCAGAGGCGATCAGCACAGCGGCTTGCTGGGTCGCTGGCCCGTAGCTGAAGTGAACGAGTGCCGTTGCCGACACCTCATCACCTGTTAGGGCGGGGCTGACGCCTAAGGCCTGCCATGGTGCCGGCGCTTGGGGCAGATCAGATCGGTGCAGCCGGCGGGCTGGCTGCCTGGGGGCTGACGGGTCGCGCACCTGATAGCCCCGGGGATCGGAGAGCAACAGGAGGGGGCCGTTATCGGCAAGCAGGATCAGATCGCCGCAGTCGTTCTGTAGATCCGTTGGACCAAGACTGAGTAGAACCCAGATCAAACCTGCTTGCTCCAGCAACCCCTTGAGGTGCTCTAGATGATCGGCTGGTGCAAAGGCCAGGGGGGTATAAGCAGTGCCATGGCGTTCCGCAAGCCATTGCACGAGAGGGCGGAGGTTCTGATCGACGACCATGACGTCATGGCGCGCATAGACGGGCATTCACTTAAACACCTTTGAAAATATGTCTAGCTTTCAAAGCTCCAATGGAATGACATCCATGCCTCTACGCTAAGACTTGCTTGGTTAACTCTAAGCTCAGTCCCTGCTTTAAATGTCTTGTATCATATGCATTGTTATATCTAGCAATAATAAGTTTAGAGCATCCAAGGTCTTGGTGGGTGAACGTAATTTTAGCTTCGAACAATCTGCGACGAATTGTCGGATTTTTAGTCAGCTATCATTCATGTCAAATATGGCTACAGGTAAACTGGCATCGCGTGGCAATAATACATAGCATAACGAGTCATAAATGGCAAAAAAAAAGATGAGCTATAAACTCATCTTTTGCATATAAAAACAGTGGAGCATCTTGCAATAATCTTGACTACTTGATGCAAGATGATAAATATTGAATTGGGACAAAAAGGCTAAAGCATCCCAAGTCTGGCACGCGCTTAAGAGTGTTGTTACCACCTCAACTGAGTACGGCTTTCCACTTTTGCTCTCCAATTATTGTTGCCAAATTTCCACATCATGCTGACGCCCCACATTAGTGCTGCTCCAGCCAAAATGAAAGCACCTGTAACAAGGAATCCTCCTTGAACCTCATCTAAATCTTCCAAACCCAATTCAACGATTTGAGTTGCGCCGGATGATGTCATTAAGAATGCCTCTCGGAACAGCAAATTTACTATAGGGTAATGACCTAAGCCCCATTGCAGCCGCGGATACACAATGCAACAATATAAGAATAACTTATGACATGGTGGCAACCTATAAATTTAATCTATACTTTTACCCGTTCTTTTCGCTGATTTGCTTATGCGGATCTACAAAATTGGTGAATCTTAGTATAATAGGACACTCACCGTAGGCCAGTTGTGGCAGTGAGGTGGAGACCCACAGCACCGCCACGGTGCAGAGGCGCCGGGCCTGGAGCTTGCGGGCCCATAAGTGAGCGCGCTCAGCCGGGATGAAACGGGGCTTCTTGACCGGCTTGCCGCGGCGGCCATAGAAGACCGTGATGCGCTCGGCATCGGCGGCCTTGATCCCACCGGGATAGACGAACACCGCCAGCTGGCGGATTTCGCAGCGGGGAGAGAAGGAGGCCATCACGAGGAAGGCGAGGGACGCCCGCGATCAGCCCCGGCTTGCCCCAGGAGGCAAGGACCGCGCAGCTGCTCGGCCTGATCCTTGCCGCCTGGGGCGGGCTGGGGCAGCGGTGCTCAGGCCCTCGCCGACCGTGAGGCTCCGTACCCCGCGCGTGCTGACCCTCTGCAAGTGGCATCGTTCGTCCCGGTGGATCGCCGGCCTGCTGTCGTCGCCTGGCCGGACGATTGGCCTTGGCGGTTGCGACCAGCAGAAAGGCAGGGCCCCAGGGGAGCCCCGCCAGGCCGCTGGCCTCAGAAGGGAATGAGCGCCTCGATCACTGGATCAACCGGCATTGCTGGGGCAGCTGCCTGCTGATCGAACAGCACTTGGGCCGCCAGCTCAGACACTCGTGACCAGCGCGCACTGCCGAAGTCCAGATCTTCCAGCACCTGCCAGGAGAACTAGCTCCTGCTTCTGCGATCGTTCGATCGCTAAATGGGAGGATCCTCTTTAAAAAATAGCCAGGTCCCTGTTGGACCGCATAAGAATCCGAAGTCATTACCAGTTCAACCCTAAACCCATTGCGTGGCAATCACTCTCGAGCAGATGGACCCTCAAGCCTGGTTCATATACGGATCCGCATAAGAACCCTTGCCCCTCGCCCTGGCCGACCTGCCTGCCTGCCTGGATGATCTGACTGGAACCATGCAGATCCTGCATAACTTTCCCCTCGGCCAACCACGGGTTCTGGCAATGGTTGAGACCCCACCAGCAGCCAGTGCCCACCACCCGCCGCAGCAGGACAACCACCGCAGCAACTTTCTCTTCAGTGTCCCAGCCCCCTAACCAACCCCCCTGGCTGGAACACCCCACCCTCGCTGGCCTGAGAGACCGCCTGCAGCTGGTCTACGACTGCTGGACCCTGCTGGAGCTCCCCGACGGCACCAGCCGCCGGCCGGTCTACCTCCCCCACGGCATCGAGGAGCCCGAGACCTGCTACCTCAAGCGACTGGAAGCAGCCCGCCCCACCGGCTTCTACCGCGATGCCCTACGCACCTACGCCGGGATGCTGTCCCGCCTGAGCTGGCAGGAGCTGCCCGACTCGCTGAGCCGGGTGGCCACTGATGTCGATGGCCAGGGCACCGACCTGGGGGTGTTCCTGTTCCTGGCCGATCTGCTCACCCTGCGCGATGGCGGCTGCCTGATCCTGCAGCTGCCACCCCAGCACCGCTGGCCCTCAGAAGGTGACCGGCTGGAAGCCCTCGCCAAGGGTGACCGGCTCTCCCTGCCGCGGCTGCAGCTGGTGCCCCGAGGCGACCTCCTCAACTGGCGCCTGCCTACCGATACCGCCAGTGCGGCTCCGGCGTCGGGCCCGGTGGAGATCGTTTGGCGGGAGCCGCGCCGCCAGGCACTGCCGCCCCGTTTCGCCACTGGTAATGCTGCTGTACCAACCGTGCTGATCGACGCCCATGGCGGCCTGGTGCCGGACCCGCAGGCCTGGCTTTACCGAAGCCTCTCGGTGACGGATGACGGTCTGGTGCTGCGCAGCTGGCAGGCCAATCCCAATCCTGGCGCCGTTGATGGCTACGACGTGGTGCCGGTGGGGGAGCCTTCGCTGCTGCCGCAGCGCTTTGACCTGCCGGCTCTCTGGTACTCAGTAGATGGCAGCGCCTTTGGTGAGGGGGATCTGCCCCACCTGGGTCTGGCCCACCAATACCTCAACCACTACCGCTGCCGCAGCGATTACGAGGATCTGTTGTCACGCACCGCGCTGCCGGTGGGCGTACGCACCGGGCTGGTGGATGCCTACGGCTTCCGGCGCAGCGATGGCGCTCTGGGATCTCCGCAAGGAGCTGGAGCCGGGGATGCCCAACGCCCCCAGCGCCTGGTGCTCTCCACCTCCTCCTTTATGGACCTGCCGGAGGGTGCCAAGTTCCAGTGGGTCGAAATCGAGGCTCGTTCTCTGGCGGAGCACCGGGCTTACCTGCAGCAGCTAGAGGAAGCCATACGCCGTGACGCCTTGATCCCGGCGGGACACCCGGCCGGCGGCCATGGCCCAGCCCGCACCGAGCTGGAGATTTCGCTCACCGCCGGCCAGAGCTTTGCGGTGCTGCAGTCGCTTGCAGGCCAGAAGAGCTCGATGCTCAGCACCCTGCTGCGCCAGTGGACCCGCCTCACCGGCGAAAAGCTCTCCGACACGCCGGCCTGCAGCGTGGAGATCTCCCCACTGGTGCCGCCCCAGCCCCCGCGCAAACCCCAGCCTTCGGTGCAGGAGTGGCTGGTGCTGCATGAGCGGGGGGTGATCGACGGGGCTGAGCTGCGTCAGCAGCTGGGGCTGGGCGAGCCCAACGTGGCCAGTGGCGGTTGAGCTGGCAAACGAGGGCATGACCCAGCTCTCCCCACCCATCTGTTCCTGGCGCCCCGGTGACACAGAAGCCCTGCGCATCGCCCTCTCCATCTCCGTCACCAGTGCTGCGCTGGCGGCGTTGAACCGGGAGATGGCCATGCTCCAGACCCACTACCCCACGGGGGTGTGCACCGCCCAGAGCCATCTCAATGCGATCGCCGGCCTCGATCAGCAGCTAGCAGTGCTGACCCCAGCCGAGGTGAACAGCCCGGTCCGCAGCAGCCGCAAAGGCGTGGCCGGTGGCGTCGTGCCCAACCCGCTGCCGCTGAGCAAGTTGGCGGTGGTCGATTACGCCACCGAGCTGCTGCTGGAGGAAACCGAAAGCGAGTGGAACCCAGAGGGCCCATCACCGGCGTTGGTGCTGAACCGGCACAGGAGCCAGCACATCGGCCAGCTGGCGCTGCTTTTGCCGCGGCTGCAGAACTGGCGCCAGTGCAACCCCGACCCCTTCCAGGGATCTCTGGTGCGGGGTTGAGCAATGGAGCAGCCCCTCTCGCCGCTGAACCAGGGTCTAAACCCTGTGCGGGCTGCAGGGCAGTGGGGGCAACTGGTGGGATTGCCGGCGGCATCACCAGCGCTCGACAGCCGGGTGGCACTGCCCGTGGCGGCGCCTCTATGGCTGGCCTTGCAGCCCTACGCCAATGCCCGACTCTGCTTGTTTGAAGTGGACCGGCCCGAAAGCCGCAACCCCATCCCGATCCGCCGACACGTGATCGACTGCTTCCTCGAGCAAGGCGGCATCGTGGGCGGCTACAACGACACCGCTCTCACCGATCCGGGGGATGTGCTGCTGCGCGGTTACCTCTGCCGTGCGGCAATCCTGCCGATAAGCACCAGCAACACCTTTGACTGGCTGGCGGCTGAACTGCCCTGGGCCACCCCAGGCTTTCGCGGTGAGGCACCGCTGCCCTGGGATCCAACGCTGCTGGGCACGGTGCAGGCCCCCTGCCAGGGGGTGATGTGGCTAGGGGACCTAGCCCAGCTGTCGCCTCAGGGTGGTCTGCCATCAGGAGGTCGGGCCCAATTCGCCGGCTGCCTGGTGCAGCACTTCGGGGCGGACTACGGCCCTGGCGGCATCGGTTTATTGGTACAGCCGCTGCTGGGGGAAGCGATCCAGCTGGTGCTTAGGCCCCACAGCGTGCTGGTGCTCAGAAGTGGCGACACCTTGAACTTGATAGCTGAGCGCTATGGCACCACCGTGGCCACCTTGCGGCGGAGCAACCCCCAGCTGGAAAGCACCCAAACGATCACCGCAGTCGAGGGTGACTCGCTTGCGGTCCTGGCCGGCCGCCATGGCACGACTGAAAGCAAGCTGCGCAGCCTCAACCCGGTGCTGCAGCAAAGCGAGGCCTACCTCACCAGTGAGGGGGAAACCTGAGCAGCGTGGCGGCCGAACAGAATCTCACTCTTTCTCTGCTGCGCGAGTTCAATCCGGAGCTGAGCAGCTGGCCATGAGAGGAACATCTGCCGGCTGGCACCACCCTGCTGCTGCCCATCTATCACTCCACCACGCCGATCCCGGCCGGGATGCAACTGCTGGTGCCGGGTTATCTGCCCTCCACTCCCTTACCTGCTGGCGAGTGGATCTACCTGCCGGCGAGGCGCTCTGCTCCTGTGATGGATGAGCTGCCTGAGCAGGGCTTTTGAAGAGCTGGCAACAGCAGATGCGAGCGCAGCCCGGACGGGGCGCCCGCAACACCACAGCCGTGATGGGTGATGTCCTTCTCCTTCTTTTCAACCCCTGCTTCTCAGTCCCCTGCTCCCGCCGTGCCTTGGCAGACCTACCGGCAGCAGCAGCAGCAACCCAACCAGGGCCCTGCTGCCTCCCTGGCTCCACTAGCTGCTGAACTTGACCCCCTCGACGAGGCCGACGATGAGGCCAGCGGCCACGACGTCGGCACCGGTGACGACAGCTTTGACACTGCCCCTCCCCAGGACCCAGGTGTCAGCGGCAGCAGCGACAACGACGACGCTCCTGGTGCCACCACCAGCAATGCTGAGCCGCTGCGGGCTGAACGACGCCGCAGCAACCAGCTCGAAAAAGAGCTGCGCAAGGCCCGTGCCCAGCTGTCCCGTTTTTCGGAGATCAACCCCGATGAATACGCCCGCCTGCAGGACGCCGAGCGCAAGCGCGAGGAATTTGAGCGTCAGGTGGGCGACCGCGAACGCCAGCTCAATGAGGCCAACATCCGACGAGTGCGCAGCGTTGAAAAGGAACGGGATGAGGCCCGCTCCCAAGTGCAGAACCTGCGCAAGGAGCGCTTGCTGGAGCGACTTTTCTCAGAAGCCGAGGGCCGCGTCGGCGGCGACGAGCGGGGGACGTTCTTTGACACCTTCGTGACGCTGTGCGGTGGTCACTTCCAGCTAGAGGATGTGGACGGCCGCGAGCGGCTGCTTCCCGTCGATGGCAAGGGCCAACCCCTCACTGCCGATGGGGTCGCCCTCTCCGATGGCGATTACATGGAGGAGCTGCGCCGTCACCCGGTGTTCAGCTTCCTTTTCCAGCAGCGCAGTGGCTTGTATGCAGGCACGGTTGCTGAGGCGGGCCATGACCACAGCGCTGTTCCCAATCTGCAGACGCTGAGCACCGCCGAGCTCTACCTAGGGCTTGCTGAGGAACCAATATCCATTGCGCTGCAGTTGATTCCAGGGGTGGTCTCACGTTAAAATGAGCCAAATGTAGCCATTCCTGGCTTAGAACAATCTGCTGACACGCCAATGTACGTTTTTCAGCACGCAGGTCAGCTATCGATCGAGGAGTTTTACACGCCCTTCGGCGGCAAGCTGGATGCCAATAATCGCTGGGTTCTGCTTCGTAACCTGATTCCATGGATGCCGCTGGAAGGCCAGTATGCACCCCAATTCAGTGCCAAGACAGGAGCACCGGCCAAGCCGTTTCAGATGGCGTTCGGTGCGCTCTACATCCAGCAACGCCTGGGAGTGACAGACCGCGAAACGGTTCAGCTGATCACGGAATCACCGTATCTACAATTTTTCATTGGCTTGAGTGCGTACCAGGCAATGCCACCGTTTGATCCATCGATGATGGTGCATTTTCGTAAGCGCATTGGCCCTGATCTGGTCAAGATCTGCAATGACATGACCAAGGCCAATGGCATTGCGATGATTAAAGAGATGCTGGTTTCGGCGGAGGAGGATGATAGCGAACAAGAAGAGGAGCAACAGCTTGCTGCCATCGACGAAGCGCTAGGGGTGAAGCCTGCAACGTTGGATCCTGAATGTAACTGGGGTACTCTGATTCTCGATGCAACCTGCGTGCCTGATGACATTCCCTACCCAGTAGATCTGAGGTTGCTGAACGAAGCGAGAGAGGCGACTGAGAAGATCATCGACGAACTGTTCAAGCAGTTGCAGGGAAAGATCAATCGCAAACCCCGCTGCAACCGGGATAAAGCTCGGAATCGGTTTCTGGCCATCATCAAGAAGAAAAGGCCCAAATGCGCAGAGATCCGGGAGGTCAAGCGCTTTCAGCTCAACGAGATCCGGAGAAACCTCAGAGCAATTGATCAGATGATCCATTGCGGTGCAATGCTTTTGGAGCTTGGAACCCAGCTCTACCGCAAGCTGCTGATCACCAGTGAACTGTACCGGCAGCAGCAGGAGATGTATGACGCTGATAGCCGGCGCATCGACGATCGAATTGTCAATTTGTCAAAACCACACGTGCGGCCGATCGTGAGGGGCAAGGCAGGAAGGCGAACAGAGTTCGGTGCGAAGATCTCAATATCAGATGATAATGGTTTTGTAGATGTGGATCGAATCAGCTGGGACAACTACAATGAAGCCAACGACCTGATCACACGTGCCAAGCAATACAAGGAAGAGCGAGGGTACTATCCAGCACGAATCTGTGCCGATTCAATCTATATGACATTAGGCAACAAGAAGTTCTGCGCAGAAAATAACATCAGGCTCAGTGGCCGTCCACGCAAGAAGCAGGTAGAGGCCGAGGTGCAGACAGCAGAGCAACAAGAGCTTTTTAAATCAGACTTGAGAAAGCGTTCCGTGATCGAAGGAAGAATCGGAACGAGCAAACGGAAATATGGACTGGATCGGATCATGACCAAGCTGATTGAAACATCAAGAACGGTGATCACGATGGCGTTCTTTGTGATGAATGCCGAGAAGGTTCTCAGGCTACTGCGCCTCTTATTCTCTATTCTTGTCTCTGTGTACATCCTGATGCTCTATTTGCTCGCCTCCTGGCGCCGTCCAGCGCTTCTGTGGGCTGCTTAGTCGGCTTCTAGGAGTAAAATTGAGGTCACCAGCGCTTGGCGCTGCAGGCTGAGATCGCGGCCCTTGGCGCGGACGAAAAACCCGCGAATGAAATTCAGCAAGCCCTAAGTACTGCTTCGAGACAGGCTGCAGCCATAGAGGTTGTTCTAGCTGGATTGCCCTCAATCGTGTCAGTT
The DNA here is from genome assembly GCF_015840335.1 of Synechococcus sp. CBW1108. NCBI lineage: Bacteria > Bacillati > Cyanobacteriota > Cyanophyceae > Synechococcales > Synechococcaceae > Synechococcus > Synechococcus sp. CBW1108. The sequence goes on along the minus strand of NZ_CP060395.1, from coordinate 664,757 downwards.
AATTATGTCTTATTTGCTTAATGGGTCCTTCCTGGGTATATAGCATGCGAGGTAATTAGAACCGCACCGGCAGGCCAGGCACAGGGCAGATGTTTTGGGACGTCGACTCAAATCGGCTAATGTGGCTATAGCAATTCCTACCTGCCTCCCCTGGGCCAGGAGCCCCCCTCATCGCTTATCAGGAGCCCCCAATGGAAGTGAGCATCACAGAAGCATCGATAGCGCTTGGCTTTCGGAGCCGCAGCACGATCTACAGGCTGCTCAAGAGCGGATCATTGAGTGAGTTCGAGCGCACCAGCCCATCCGGTGCACGCTGCCTTGAACTCGACGGACTGGCGGACACGGTGAGGCGATTGCTGAGGAGGCAGGTCAACAGCGCCACCCCGGTGCCAAGCGTTGCTCCTGCTCTGGACTGGTGGGGTGATGTGGCATCTAGCTGTAACCGCTACCTCGATGTTGACTGCTGGGGGCCACCGCCATGGAGCCCTCTGCAGTGGTCAGTGCTGGTGGGGGTAGCCCAAATGGCTGTTGAGGAGTTGGGCAATGCAGGCTGAAGTTCTTGGCTGCTCCAGGGCCCAGGGGCACCTCCGCCTCCGCAGTGCCATACGCACTGCTGATGCCGCCTACCGGGCGGGCCAGGCGTACCTCAGCGACGTTGAATTTGATGGGCTGGTGGCAGAGCTGCAGCAGCTCGACCCCTCTGCACCAGAGCTGCTTACTCCCGGCGGGGGCAGCAAGCTGTTGAGCCTCGACAAACAGGAATTGAGCGACTGGCTGGCGGGTCTTGGTGCGGCCGCTGCTGGCCGCTTCTCGGTGACCCCCAAGCTCGACGGGTGCGCCATTGCTCTGGAGTACCGCCAGGGCCTCCTCACGGCCGCGTGGACACGCAGCGGCGCGGACGCGATGCACCTGTTGCCCCTGGTTGAAACCGTGCCGCCCAGGCTCGGCGCACCGATAAGTGTGCAGATCCGCGGTGAGCTGTACGGCCTCGATGGACGCCAGAGCACACCCGCTGCGGCCCTGCGCCGCAAGGTGCCCAGCGGTAAGGGCCTGGTGTTCGCTGCATTTGAGGTGATGCAGAGTGCGGCCGATCACGCCATCCAGCTGTTGGCGCTGGAGCGCTGGGGTCTGCCCATCCCCCCATACCTGCTTTGTGGCGCCCCACAGCTGGCACGCCACCACCGCTTATGGCTGCAGGGCCAACTGTGGAGCGAGTTGCCCACCGATGGGCTGGTAGTGCAGCTGGATGACGGCCAGCAGCGCAGAAAGCTGGGTGTCAATAGCGTTGCGCCCCACTACGCCCTGGCCCTGAAGCGCTGAGTCGGCCGTGTTTTCAGGGGTAGGGGCCTAATTCAGGCGATCACGAGAATGCACCTCTAATCGCCAGATCCATTCTGGTGCATGGGTTTTGCCCCGATCACGTCTCGACGTGGGGCGAGGCTCGTGGGATCCGTTCGTTGCTCTGCTGCGGTCGGGCGTTCTTCTTGCTGACCTAAGATTCACGGCTGCTACAACCACATTTGGAGGGGCCCTGGCAGGGGATATCTGTACCGACCGCTCCAGGTGTCAATAGGACGAAAGCTGAGGATCAACGGCAGCCGGACGGGTCTGTTGCTCGAGACGAATCAACTCAAACCCTCATGGCAGCGTGCGTGCGGGTTGGGTTGATGGGTGGGAGCCTGCATTACTTCCGGCGTTTCGCGGCGCAGGCTTGACACACATTGCGTTTGAGTCGTAGGAGCGGGTCCCTTATTAATTAGTGCCAGTTCAAGTATTAACGGTAAGTTTCTCCGTCAGAGCTGGTTGCGATTTTAGTCCTTCGCATAAACCTCGGCCCAGTTGTTTCCACGTGCGCCAAGTTCAGCCAGGACCCTGATCGGCCGCATTCCTTCGTGGGGAGCCCAGTCAAACTGCAGAGCCTTCAGGATCGCGGCTTCGATTTCTGGGGCGTCGGACTTCGGCACGCTGAAAACCAATTCGTCATGGATGAACATGCGCAGCATGGGAACGATCTCCACCGGCAGTCGCAGGATCCCTTCGACCATCAGATCACGGGCGCAGCCGCAGCCCACCAGAGCCGGGGCCTGGGTGTAGGCCCGCTCCGGGTTCACGCGCATCATGCGGCCGAAGCCGTTGTCCAGGGGTACCCCCTGTTCGCCCTTCTTACGGACCGTCTCCTGCCATTCGCGCAGGCGGGGGAAGCGGCGAAAGAAGGTTCCGAGCGTGCGGACGGCTTCTAATTCGCTCTGACCGGTGACCTTGGCCAGGGTGCTGGCCGCCATGCCGTAGTTGATCCCGTGGTTGATCGGCTTCGCGTCGCTGCGGCGGGCGGGATCGCCCCAGATGGCTTTGGCCACTTCGGTGTGGATGTCGCGGGGCAGGCCGGTGGCGGGGTCGATGTCGAACAGCGCCATATAGGCCGGGTCCTGGGAGTGGACCGCCACGGCCCGGGCGTCGATCTGCGACAGGTCGCAGGCGATCAGCACGTGGTCGTCGGAATCAGGCAGGAAGATGGCCCGTTCGGCGACCTTCCCGCCACGCTTACCTAGGTTGGTCATGCCGGGGCGCACGCTGAAGCGACCGTTCAGCTGGCAGGCGAACAACTCCGGGTGGATCCGATCGCCCTGAAGGTGGTTCAGGACCATCTGGTACACAGTGCGAATGCCGTTCAGGCGCTGGATTGCTTCAGCCAGTCGTATAACCTCCGGGCTGCTGCCGGCCGATTCGATTAGCTCCTTCATGGTTTCGTTGGACGTGCTGACATTGCCCTTATCTGTGAGAGGCAGGGTCACGCCCATGTCGGCGAAGGCGCGGCAGATGGCGTCTTTCCCGGCCTGCGTGGCGGCGGGGTTCTTCGCCCGTTTCCCGTCGGCGGTAGTGGTGGGCAGGTCGTAGGTCTCCACCAGCCAGTGCAAGCATTCGTCCTTAGCGCGCTGGCCCTCGGCGATGCGCTGGTGGAGCAGATCCACGTCAACCCGGAAGCCGTTCAGGGTGATGCTTGCGGCTAGGCGGGCCATCAGCCGCATCTCTCGCTGCTGGTAAGGGGTGAGCCGGCCGCCGGGTGCGAAACGCTCGAACAGGCCCTGGGCGATAGCGACGTCCTGGCGGCAGTAGTCGATGTAGGCAGGATCGTCGACCGGTATCTGATCAATGCCGCCGTGCTGTTCGCCTAGTCGCACGACGTTGTCGGATTTCGGCTGGCCCAGCAGCTGTTCTCCCAAGCGATCCAAGGACCAGTTCTTCATGGCTTTCTCGCCGTCACCGCCGACGGGGGGCAGGGCCAGGGCCGCCAGGACCATGGTGTCGATCAGCTGTCCCTGTTCCCCTGCCTGGAGCAGGTCGAAGCCGTGATGACGGGCCAGCACCAGGAAGTCGAAGCCGAAGCCGTTATGGGCCACCAGGACGCCGCCATGGCCCAGCACCACTTCGGGGTCTGTGGATGTAACGATGCCATCTGGGCTGGTATGGCCGATCAGTCGCACGAAGCCCGTCACTCCCGGGGCAAACCGCTGGTTGGCGCTGCGGGTTTCCAGGTCAAAGACCATCGGTACCTCAGATCCCAAAATTGCCGACGGAGTGGCGGTAGTCGGTAGTTCTGGGCTGGGAACCGCCGACCGGGCGACTTCCTTGTCGGAGAGGGGGTTCGGGGCTTCTGTCGAAGACGCTGGTCGGCAGTTTTCAGGGGGGTCGGCAGTTTTTTCGCACCCTGGCTTAGGGAATATTTCAACCTCTGTCGGTGAGATATGTCCCTCAGAGGGGGTTAGGGAAAAATCGCCGACTGGCCCCAAAACTGCCGACTGTGCCCCCCCCGCAGGCCCAGAACCTATGCCGCCACTGGGATCTGACCCGTCGACAGTTTTTCCGTTGTCGTCGCCAGCACCGCCCCCAAAACCACCGACACGGTCGTCGCCGCCTTCGTCGTCTTGGGTTTCCGGGTCAATGACCTTCAAAGCGAAGGACTTCGACCCCCCTTTCGGAGTGAATTCATCGACCCCGCAGCTACGGACCTTTTCAAAGAACCCGTTCCTGCCGCCGGGGTTGTAGCCGTTGTCTTGGGCCCAGGACTGCCAGCTGGTCCACACGATCGCCCTGGGAGTCCCTTCGGGTCGTTCGACTGGCCTTGTCATCTCGTCCAGGTACTCTTTCGCCCTGTTGGACTGCCGGCTGAAGTTGGCCCTAGTGACGTCGTCGGTGCCGATGTAGCCGCCCCGCTCCCGATGGGCCCGCAGTGCCCGTATAAAGCGGTTCAGGATGCCGGGTAGCTCCTCCATGATCGCGGCTTCAATTCGTGGGTCTTCCTTCCCCAGGAACTGGCTGGAGAAATGGAACGGCATCGCCCGTTCCTGGTACGCCCCTGTCGGGTCGTTCACCGCGGGGACGTCATTCGCGCTGAACACCATCAGGGCCTGGTTGGTGAAGTTGAACTGAACCCCGTACTTCCGGTTTGCGGTCAGCTGGTCTTCACCGGTCAGCATCTTCAGGTTCGACAGATCCCTCACGTCCCTGGACGACAGGTCTGCCGCCACGTTCAGAACCTTCCCGTAGAGGTTCGCGCTGGCGAAGCGGTCGTCCGACAGCTGGTGAAGTGTGACCGAACTGGTGTTCTCCTTACCTACCAACGCGATCGCGATCCGCTGGTACGTCGACTTCCCGGAGCGCGGCGGGCCGTACAGGAAGATGAACCGTTGCGGCGTCCTGGTCCTGTCCAGCACCTGGCAGGACACGTCTTCCAGGGCGGCCATCTGGCCCGGCAGCCGTTCTTCCAGCCAGGCTTCGTACTTCGGGCAGGTTGCTTTCGGGTCGTACGACACCGGTACCTGGAACAGGGTCAGGATGTCCGGGTCGTGGGGCAGCAGTTCGCCGGTCATCACGTCGACCAGCCCATTGCGGCAGTTCACCAGCAATAGATCCATCCGCTCCGGGATCACGCGCCCCGCGGCGGTCAGTTCGTTCAGGGCGATTTCTGTAACAAGATCGATGTAGCCCAGGGCGATCTCTTCTCCCAGCGCCCGACAGATCGACAGCTGGAAGAGCCGCGATTCGCCGTTCCGGTAGACGCCCGCTTCGTAGACGACGACGGCCCCCTTCATGGCCTTTTCAGTGCTCCTTTCCCGGGTGATCGCCATCGGCTGCTGGTCGACGAGGTAGTTCCACATCGTCACCGGCAGGAAGCGCTCTTCACGGTTGAAGAACCCCTGGGCTGTCCGCGCCTTCGGCCATGCCGGAGCCCTCCCGGGGATGCGATCCGGAGTCGCCTTCTGGATCAGCCGCAGCATGATTTGCTGCCGATTTTCAGCCGGATGGCCACCCAAGATGTCGTCCAGGCCGTCCTTCCCGCTGCGGCCCGACAGGATGAACAGCACCTGGCGCACCAGGAACTCCGTGGTCAGTGTTTCGGCTAGCTGGGTGGCGGCGTCGTGAACTTCTCGGTTCGTCGTCACGTCAGCGTCGAAGGCGATGAAGACCTTTCGCCCGGCCAGCGGGATCTCATGAAGGCAGGGAATCGGCCGCCCGTCCTTCAACCAGCCCCTGCAGCCGCTGATCCCCACCACTGCGTAGCGGTCGGCCCCTTCCGCCCCGGCCAGTGCCGATGCTGCGGCCAGGTGCTGCTTCGTTCCTTCTACGATCAACAGGGGCGCGCCAGCGTCCATGACCAGGTCCCGGCACCCGGGCGGCACCGACAGAACCATCGTCGAGTCCTTCGGGAACCTGTAGCCCTTCTTTTTGCCGTCCTGGCCGGTGGGCGGTTTGTCCAGCCGGAGCTGAGGTAGAACGTCACCGGTGACGGTGGTCCAGGAGAACAGGATCGCGCCTTTATCCGCGTCCTTCCTCAGGTGGGCCAGCGATTCGGGCAGGTCCGACGGCTCCAGGACGGAGCGGATGCCTTCCATCCGCTCCACGTCGATGGCGGCGTCGGCCAGGAACCGCCGGTGTTCTGGTGTCAGGGGGGCAGTCGATGGGTCTGCGCTGTCTGCCCTTCCGGTGACGGAGAGACTGGTATTAGCCGATGGCATCGGATTCCGGTCCGGTCGATCGATCCAGCTCCCCTGTTCGTTGCTAGTGCGAGTACAGGGGGCTGGGTTTACGGAAGAGCCACCTGCTGCAACCGGTCAACGTCGCAGGCCAACCGGACGGGCCGCGATGGGTGGAGCGTGGGTGTCATGAGTGCCAGGAACGGCGGGCAGACACACCATCTTCCGAAATCTTGCGGCTGTAAAGCATTGATCTGACTGAGCTAATGGCGCATTAGCGAGGGGACTTCACCGTGTCAGTGGCGATGAACAGCTGCTGGCCGATCTCCCCATTGGTCTCGCCGCGCGCCACCAGTGTCAACACATCCCTTTCGCGCTCGCTGAGGGCTTCGATCGGCCCCGTTGCGCCGGGCCCCTGGCGGAACAACTCCTTGAGGCTGCGGTCGATGTAGACCCCGCCGCCGCTGATGGCGTGCAGGGCGGCGGCGGCGCTGCCCAGCCCCAGGCGCGATTCCACCAGCAGGCCATCACAGCCGGCCTGGATTGCCTGCTGGATCGGGGCCTGCCGGTGCTCCTGGGTGATCAATAAAAGGGTGTGGATCGAAGGCCAGCGACTCTTGATCTGCTGCACCAGGGCAATCCCCGAGCCCTGCTCCAGGGTGTCGCTCAGAAACACCATCGTGGGCTGGTGTCGCTCCACCAGGGCCAGGCCGCTGGCTTCGCAGGTGGCCGCGCCCACCAGCTGTCTCTGGCCGATCTGGCTGCCCACAAAAAGGCTGAGCATGGCCCGGTTGCCCAGGCACACCACCAGCCGGGCGTCCCTCAGCAGGTTGTCGATCTGGCCGGTGTTCTGGCGGATCTGCTCGAGCCTTGGGGTGAAGTCCATGGGGGGATTCGCGGTGACAACGCATGGCCCCATGCTGATCAAGCCCAAGCAATTACGCCTATCCGCACTCCCCAGAACTGCCTGGATTCACCAGAATCGACTAACCGCAACGCTGCCCGGCTCCATGGCGTTCTTTGAATCCGAGATCGTTCAAGACGAGGCCAAGCGTCTGTTTGGCGATTACCAGCAGCTGATGCAGCTGGGCAGTGAATATGGCAAGTTCGATCGGGAGGGCAAAAAGCTCTACATCGAAAAGATGGAAGACATGATGGAGCGCTATCGGGTGTTCATGAAGCGCTTTGAGCTCTCCGAGGATTTCCAGGCCAAGCTCACCGTCGAGCAGCTACGCACCCAGCTGGGCCAGTTCGGGATGACACCCGAAACAATGTTCCAGCAGATGCACCAGACCCTCGAACGGATGAAGAGCCAGCTGGATGCTCCCGCCTAGATGCTGCTCCCGCCCAGTGGCTGCCTACGATCCCGCCACATAGTCAGAGCGGGTAGCAGTTCTAATGACAGCAGCCCATTTGCCCGCAGTTCATCCATCAGCAGCCCAGCCATCAGCAGCCCAGCCGCCGGTCGGGCAGATTCCCCTGCCGGCCTGGCTTGAGCGGGGCATGGCGGACCTCTTTCCCGCTGGTATAGCAAGGGATCCAGACCAGCAGCTTGCCGCCCGCCTGGAGGGGGCGCAGACCAGCGGTGTGCCGTTGAGGGTGAAGCTCGGCATCGACCCCACCGGCTCCGCCATCCACCTGGGCCACTCGATCCTGTTCCGCAAGCTGCGGGCGTTTCAGGACGCGGGCCACACGGCGGTATTGATCATTGGCGATTTCACCGCCCGCATCGGCGATCCCACCGGCAAGGGCACCACCCGGGTGCAGCTCAGCGAAGCGGCGGTCGAGGCCAACGCCGCCACCTATCTGCAGCAGCTGGGCCAGGGGCAGGCCCCCGAGCGCGCCCTGCTGGATTTCACCACCCCCGGGCGGCTGGAGGTGCGCCGCAACAGCGAGTGGCTCGCTGGCCTGGATCTGCCCCAGGTGATTGAGCTGCTGGGCATCAGCACTGTGGGCCAGATGCTGGCCAAGGAGGACTTCGCCAACCGCTACGGCTCGGGCACACCGATTGCCCTGCACGAATTTCTCTATCCCCTCCTGCAGGGCTACGACTCGGTGCAGGTGCGCGCCGATCTGGAGCTGGGTGGCACTGACCAGAAGTTCAACGTGGCCATGGGCCGCGACCTGCAGCGCCATTTCGGCCAGCGGCCCCAGTTCGGGATGCTGCTGCCGATCCTGCCGGGCCTCGATGGGGTGCAGAAGATGAGCAAGAGCCTGGCCAACACCGTGGGCCTCTCTGAAGACCCGCTCTCGATGTATTCCAAGCTCGAGAAGGTGCCGGATGGGGTGGTGGACGACTACCTCACCCTGCTCACCGATTTGGATCTGGCGGCTCTGCCGGACAATCCGCGGCAGCGCCAGCAACTCATGGCCCTGGAGATCACCAGGGCCCGCCATGGGGCGGCGGCGGCCGCGGCGGCCCAGGCCGATGCCGCATCCCTGGTGGGCGGCGCTGCAGGTGCCGGTGCGGCAGAGGCCGAGGTGCCAGAGGCCTCGCTGGCGGTGGTGAACTTCCCGGCCAGGGCCTTCTATCTGCTCAGTGCCGTGGGGATCTGCGCCAGCAGCAGCGAAGCTCGCCGCCAGATCCAGGGCGGCGGCGTCAAGCTCGACGGCGAAAAGCTCGCCGATCCCAACCAGGAGTTCGCCGGCCCTGAAGCCCTCGCCGGCAAGGTGCTGCAGCTGGGCAAGAAGACCTTCCGGCGCCTGGTCGTGGGCTAGCGGCTGCCTAGCAGGTCTTCCCAGCTCGGGGTCTGGACAGCTATTGCATCCCCGGAACTGCAGGGAATGGTGATGACGGCATCGCCCATGGGGTGCCAGGCAGGCAGGGGGCAGCATGGAGCCGGCTCCAGGCTGAGGGTCACCGGCAGGGGAGTGGACTCGGAGAAGGCCATGGCCACGGCTCACGCCAGACCAGCCTGGGCGGGGGGATCGGGTCCCTGGTGCAGTCCTGATGCCATGGCGATGTCGCCTGGACGACGCGATCCCTAACCTGCAGCCACGCTGCTGGCGGCCCTTGCCCGAGCCCACCGACCGAATCATCGTGGCCCTCGATGGCATGGCGCCGGAGCAGGCCCTGGCCTTTGCCGCGGCGGTGCCGCAGCTGTGTTGGGTGAAAGTGGGTCTGGAACTGTTCGTAGCCGGCGGGCCGGTCGTGGTGCAGCAGCTGCGCGATCAGGGCAAGCGGGTGTTCCTGGATCTCAAGTTCCATGACATCCCGGCCACTATGGCCGGCGCCTGCCGCAGTGCGGCCCGGCTCGGCGCCGAGCTGATCACGGTGCACGCCTGCGCCGGCACCGAGGCCCTGGGTGAGGCCCAGGCGGCGGCGCTGGAGTCGGCCGCGGCGGTGGGCCTGCCGGCGCCCACCCTGCTGGCGGTAACGGTGCTCACCAGCTGGGAGCAGGCCCATTTTGCTGCTGAGCTGGCGATTGGGGAGCCGCTTGCCGCCTACGTGCCCCGGCTGGCCCGGCTGGCCGTAGCGGCCGGCATCGGCGGCTGCGTCTGCTCACCCCTGGAGGTGGCGGCCCTGCGCTCTGCCCACCCCGAGCCCTTTGCCCTGGTGACCCCCGGCATTCGCCCGGCTGGAGCGGCCCATGGGGATCAGCAGCGGGTGCTGACGCCCGCCCAGGCCGTCGCCGCCGGTGCCAGCCAGCTGGTGATCGGTCGGCCGATCACGGCGGCGCCCGATCCTGCCGCGGCTTTTTCGGCCTGTTGCCGGGAGCTGGAGCTGGCCTCAGGCCACCAGTGAACCCTGGGGCACCAGCTGGTCGTAAAGCGCTTCAAGGGCGTCGATGTTTCCCTCCAGGGTGTAGCGCTCCAGGGCCCGCGCCCTGGCTCGACGGCCCAGCTCAGCGGTGAGCACCGGCTGGTCGCGCAGCACCGGGATCAAGGTGCGCAGTTGGGTGGTGACTCCCTGGGTGCTGATCACGATGCCCGCCCCCCCCTCCAGCACCTCGCCATCGGCGCCGGCATCGGTGGCGACGCAGGCAGTGCCGCTTGCCATCGCTTCGAGCAGTGCCAGGCTCAGCCCCTCCACCAGCGAGGGCAGCAGGAATACTTCCGCCAGCTGCTGGAAGGCCACCCGGCGCTCGAGACTGGGCTCGTAGCCCCACCACACCAGGTCTGGTTCGGCGCCGGTGGCCTGCAGGGAGCTGCGCAGGGGGCCATCGCCCACGATCACCAGCACGCAGCCCGCCGGGCGCACCAGCCGCCAGGACTTGATCAGGGCCTCCACGTTTTTTTCAGTGGCCACCCGGCCCATGTAAAGGAAGACGCGCCGGCCGGCAAAGCGCCGGCGCAGGTCTTGTAGTTCGGGGCTGGCGCTGGGGTCAAGCGATGCTGGCCGCCACATGGTGGTGTCGACGCCGTTGGGGATCACGGCCAGTCGCTCGGGCCGCACCCCCAGGCGCTGAAGCATCTCGGCCTGTAGCTCCGAAAAGACAATCACCCGGTCGAATTTGGCCAGGGTGGGCCCATATAGCTGGTAGGTGAGCTGCTGGGTGCCAGCAGACAGGTTGCGCAGGCTGGCATCGAAGGCCGGGTGGAAGGTTGCTACCACGGGCAGTCCGAGCTGCTGGCAGAGGTCGGGCAGGCGGAAATCGAGCGGGGAGAGGGTGAGGCTGGCGTGTACCAGGTCGGGTTTGAGCCGCTCCAGGGATTCGCGCAGCTCCCGCTGGGCCCCCAGGGAGGGGATTGTGTACACCTGGGATTTCACCAGATAGGGCAGGGCCACCTCGGGGCCGCCGCCATTGCTGTCGCCTTGATTTTCAACCTCTGGCAGGCCATCAGGGGAGCGGGCCAGGCTTCCAGGCGGGGTATCGAAGTGGATGAAGCTGATCCCGTGGCCGCGCCTGCGCAGCGCATGGGTGGTATTCAGTCCGTAGGTGACGTTGCCGCAGAACGGGGTTTTTTTGCCCAGCCAGGCAATGTGGACCACCGGGGCGCGTGCATTCTGCATTTCACGCTAACAGCGCTGCCACGGACGCTCCAGCAGGGCTGCCACAAGGGCGATGGCAGCCAGGGCCCACAGCACCGGCAGCAGGCCGTAGCGGCTCACCACCGCGCCTGCCAGCACCAGTGGCAGGCTCAGGGCGATGTTGATCAGGTTGTTCTGCAGGCCAAAGACCTTGCCGCGCAGGTCCTCCGGCGTCTGTTCCTGGATGGTTGTCTGGGCCGGGATCGCCAGCAGGGCCGAGCCGACCCCCAGCATCCCGCAAAGCAAAAGGGTCAAGACAAGGTTGCCGCGCAATTGGCCCAGCAACACCAGGCTCCAGCCGATGGTGCCCAGTCCCGTGGCGGCCAGGCGGCGGCGGTTGAGGCCCTGACCCAGCTGGGCCACCGCCAAGGCGCCGATGGCCAGGCCCAGGCCGCTCATCGCCAGCAGGGTGCCGAACTGGGTGGGGCCCAGGCCCGGGATGGCCGAGGCCAGGCTGATCGCCAGCACATATAGGGCAGCTAGGAGGCTGTAGAGCAGCACCAGCTGCACCATGGCGCCCCGTACCCGCGGCCGTTCTCGCAGCACCTGGAGGCCTTCGCCGATTTCCTGCCACACCGAGCTGCGACTGGCGGCCCGGGGTTGCTCCTGCCAGCGGATCCGGCTGATCGCCACAGCCGCCAGGCCGTAACAGAGGGGTAGCAACAGAAATTCGCCGCCGTCGATGCCGATGCGGCGCAGGCCCAGATGGAGCAGGCGCAGGATTGGGTCGCCCAGGGCGAAGCCCACGATCGTGGCCGCCATGCTGGTGGCCTGGTACAGAGAATTGGCTGCCAGCAGCTGGTCTGAGGGCACCAGTTGGGGGATGGCGGCCTGTTCGGCCGGTGCGAAGAACTGGGTGAGCACCGACTCCAGGAAGGTCATCAGCACCAGCCCCCAGTAGCCCCAGCTCAGGCCCAGCCACAGGGGCTCCTGCACCAGACAGAAGGGCGCCTGTAACACCAGCGCGGCCCGCAGGCCGTTCGAGGCCACCATCACCGAGCGCTTGGGCCAGCGGTCGGCCCAGACGCCCGCCACCGTGCCCAGCAGCATCGCTGGAATTGTGTTGGCCACGTAGATCCCCGTGGCCAGCAGGGTGATCATTTGGGCCCGGGTCTCAGGCAGGTCGAGGCGAATCGCCGAGGCGGCTTCAGCCAGGGCGGGATTGGCTTCCGGCGTTCCCCTCACCCAGGTCTGGGCGATCAGAAACACCATCAACACGATGTAGAACTTGTCGGCCAGCTGGGAAAAGATCTGGCCCACCCAAAGACGCCGAAAATCGGGCAGGGCCAGTACGCCCTGCAAGCCCGTGGTGCGAGAACTGCCGCTCAATTTTGCCCGCACGCTCCACTCAATCCCATGATGGCGCAGGGCTCGTGCTGAGGCTGGAGCGCAGCATGTTCAGGGCCCGGGGCCGGCGGCCCAGATGCTCCTGGCACCAGTGCTCCACCAACTCGAGCAGGTGTAGCCACACCGCCAGGGGCCCCATCAGTTCGCCATCGCGCCGGCGGGGCAGGTTGGGCCGCAGCAGCCGCTGCAGCAGGGCCAACTCCGAGGCGTTGAGCACCACCCGGGCGCCGGCGACAGCGCCGATCACCAGACCCTCGCTGGGGATCAGACTGCAGCGCCAGTCCCAGTTGCCCACGGGGGGCTCGAGCGGCTCGCCACTGCGGGCGCAGCGGCCTAGGGGCAGGGCGTAGCCGCCGAGGGCAAGCAGGTGGACGCTGCCCTGCACAGCAATTGCCAGGGCCTCAAGGTCGCAGCCCCGTTCCCGCACCAGGGCATCTAGACGGCCCAGCTGCATCAGCAGATCCGCCAGCACTCCCGGTGCCGGGGCCTCGCCGGGTACCAGGGCCAGGCAGAGCTCGCTGAGGGCCTGGGCGGCGGCGAGGGCCTCCAGCTGCTGGGCCAAACCGCTGTAGCTACGCAACACCTTCAGCTGTCGCACCCGCCGCAGGCCGCTGCCCCCGCCCACCAGCAACTTCAGGTGGCTAAGGGGGACGGCGGCGGCCAGGCTGCTGCGGGGTTTGCGCGCCCCGGGCACCGCAAGCCGGATCACGCCCTGGTCTTCGCTCAGCAGGGTGAGGAGGCGGTCGTTTTCGCCGAGGGGCTTACAGCTCAGGGCCAAACCTTCGAGGCTCTGTTCCGGCACGGCTGGATCAGCCCCGCAGCGCCTGGGCCAGGGCCACGCCGCGGCTGGTGCCCAACCGGGTGGCACCGGCCTCCACCAGGGCCAGGGCCTGCTCGAGGCTGGCGATGCCTCCGGAGGCCTTGATGGCCGCGCGCCCCCTGGCCAAATCCCGCAGCTGCCCTACCTGCTCCAAGGTCACCGGCGGCCCGAAACCACTGCCGGTCTTGAGGAAGCGGGCGCCGGCATCGATGCTGATCTCCACCAGCAGGGCCAGGGCCTCGGGATCGAGCCGCCCGACCTCCAGGATCACCTTCACCGGCAGGCCCAGCTCGCAGATCCCGGCGAGTTCGTCGTGGATCGGTGTGCTGCTGCGATCCGCCAAAGAACCGAAATCGGGCACCACGTCGAGTTCGTCGGCACCCGCTGCCGCCGCGGCCTCAGCCTCAGCCTGCTTCACCCCTGCCGGCACGGCCCCAAAGGGGAAGCCCACGACGGCAATCAGTTGGGGGGTATGGCCCTTCCCTTCCCGGGGCAGCTGGTCCCTGGCGGTGGCCACCCAGCGGGAGGACACGCACACCCCGGCAAAGCCGAAGTGGCGCGCTTCCGAGCAGCACTGCAGGATTGCGGCTGTGCCCTGGTGGGGGTCCAGCAGGGCATGGTCGATCAGGGGGGCCAGGTCGGGTCGTTCTGCCCTCATGCCTCCTTGGCCTGGATCACGCCGAACCCCCCGTGGTTGCGGTGATAGGCCACCTGGATCTGGCCGCTGGCTGAGTCGCGGAATACGTAGAAATCGTGGTCGATCAGCTCCAGCTGGTGCAGGGCGTCATCGAGGCTCATCGGCGGCATGGTGAAGTACTTGCGCCGTACGCCCGGGCTGGGCAGTTCCGGCTCCTTGCCATCCACCAGGGTGCTGCCGGGGGGCGGCAGATTGGCGGCGGCGCCTGCCTCCTCGTCGCGGGCCGAGCGGTGCACGGGCCCCTGGCTCTGTTCCTGGATGCGGTCCTTGTAGCGGTGCAGCTGGCGGCTGAGCTTGCTGGCCACCAGGTCGATGCTGGCGTAAAGGTTGTCGCTGCGCTCCTGGGCGCGGATCACGGTGCCGTTGGCAAACATCGTGACTTCGACCGTTTGCTGCGGCACCCGGGGGTTGCGGGCCACCGACAGGTGGACGTCGGCCTCCTTGACGAGGCCCTCAAAGTGGTGAATGGCGCGGGTCAGCTTGGTTTCGGTGTACTCCCGAATGGCGGGAGTGACGTCAAGATTGCGGCCATGGATCAGCAGTTTCATCAGCTGGCAACAGCCTCCGGTGCTCTGGTGCACCAACGCTAAGAACGGCTTGTGATAACTCCCAACCTCGATGCAATCCTTTTTGAAGCGACGGGTCCGGTGCCGTTCGAGCGGGCCTGGGCGGCCCAGCGCCAACTGCAGCAGCGGCTGCTGGACCGGCCCGAGGGCCCCGACGCCGTGCTCCTGCTCGAGCATGAGCCCTGTTACACCTTGGGCCGCGGCGCTTCTGAGGCCTTCCTGCGCTTCGATCCCGCCGCACCACCCCTGCCCCTGCATCGAATTGACCGCGGTGGCGAGGTGACCCACCACGCTCCGGGCCAGCTGGTGCTCTATCCGGTACTCAATTTGCAGCGCCATGGCGCTGACCTGCACCTGTACCTGCGCCAACTCGAGCAGGTGGTGATCGATGTGCTGGCAGGCCTGGATCTCCACGGCGAGCGGATCGATGGGCTCACCGGGGTCTGGCTGGAGGGCCGCAAGGTGGCGGCGATCGGGGTTGGGGCCCGGCGCTGGATCAGCCAGCACGGCCTGGCCCTGAATGTGGATGGCAACCTGGCCGGCTTTGCTGCGGTGGTGCCCTGCGGCCTGGGCGATCGCGGCGTGGGGCGCCTGGCGGATTGGCTGCCGGGGCTCAATTCCCAGCAGCTGCGCCGACCATTGCTGGAGGCTTTTGCCAGCCGTTTTGGCCTGGTGCTGCGGCCCCCTGGCCCCCAGGAGGAGGTGTTCAAGCCGTGACTGCTGAGCTGGCCAGGGAAATTATTTTTCGCAGCGGCGAACACCTTGTTCTGGTGGCTTCCAGTGTGGCGCTGGCCCTGCTGATCGCCCTGCCCCTGGGGCTGGCGATTCAGGCACACCCCCGCTGGCGCCGCCTGGTGTTGGGGCTGGCCAATGCCGTGCAGACCATCCCCAGCCTGGCGATCTTCGGCTTGCTGCTCACCGTGCCCCTGCTCGGTGGCATTGGTTCCACCCCGGCGGTGGTGGCCCTCACCCTCTACGCCTTGTTGCCCCTGATGCGCGGAATGCTCACCGGGCTCCAACAGGTTCCGCCCGGGCTGAAGCAGGCCGGGCAGGCCCTGGGGCTCAGTGGCGGCCAGGTGCTGCGCCATGTGGAGCTGCCCCTTGCCCTGCCCAGCCTGATGGCGGGCCTGCGGGTGGCTGCCGTGATCGCCGTGGGGGTGGCCACGATCGGCGCGGCGATTGGTGCCGGTGGGTTGGGGGTATTCATTTTCCGAGGTATTGCCACGGTGAACAACACCCTGCTGCTGGCCGGGGCTCTGCCGGCGGCGGCCATTGCCCTGGCTGCCGATGCTTGCCTGGGTGCCCTCGAGACACACCTCACCCGGGGATCGCGGCAGCCACGCCCCATGCCATGGCTCCGGCGGCGGTGGGCCCTGGCGACGGCCCTGCTCGGCGCGGCCCTGCTTGCCATCGTCCTCGGCTGGCATCAGCTGGCCAGTCCAGGCCCTGCTGGCTCGGTGGTGATTGGGGCCAAGGGTTTTACCGAACAGCAGTTGCTCGGTGAACTGCTGGCCCAGGAGATCGAAGAACACACTTCGCTGCAGGTGCGGCGCGAATTCAGCCTTGGCAGCACCTTCCTCTGCCATGAGGCCGTGCGCCAGGGCCGGGTCGATGGCTACGTCGAATACACCGGCACGGCCTGGTCGGCGATCCTCAAGCAGCCCTCGGGCCCCGGCGCCAGCGACCGCACCAGCCTCTGGAACCGTGCTCGCCGGCTTTACGCCGAGCGCTACGGGCTGCGGATGTTCCCCTCGCTTGGCTTTGAGAACACCTTTGCGATTTTGATCCGCCGGGCCCAGGGGCAGCAACTCGGGCTCCGGACCATCAGCCAGGCGGTGCTGCCGGCCCGCCGTTGGCGGGCCGCCTTCGGCTACGAGTTTCTCAACCGGGGCGATGGCTACCCGGGGCTGGCGAGCCGCTATGGCCTGCGTTTCGCCTCGCCTCCGACGGCCATGGATCTGGGCCTCACCTACCGGGCCCTGGCCGACGGCCGGGTGGATTTGATTGCAGGAGATAGCACCAGCGGCCTGATTCCCGCCCTGAAGCTGCAGGTGCTGCTGGACGACCGCCACTACTTCCCCGCCTATGACGCGGTGCCCGTGTTCAACGCCGCAAGCCTGGAGCGTCATCCGGAGCTGGTGCCGGTGCTGGAGAACCTGGCTGGCCGCATCTCGGCCGCCACCATGCAACAGCTCAATGCAGCGGTGGATCTGGAGCACCAGAGCCCCGAACTGGTTGTGCGCCGCTGGCGGCAGGATCACTGAACAGGCCCCTTCCAGGCAGGATTGCGTGCGCCCCAGGGGTGTTAACACTGCGGCAAGCCCTACCGATTCCACCGCCGTGGCCCGCCCCATCCCCCCTGCCGAGATCCACTGGAGTGGCAGCCGCCGCGATCGCCGCGCCCTGGCCCGGCGCGACGACTGGAGTGGCATCACCGGGCTGGAGCAGCTCTGGCCCGTGCTGGCCGAGCGCCACGGCGATGCCCTGGCCCTGGAGGCCCCCCACGCCGCCACGCCTGATCAGTTCAGCTACCGCCAGCTGCACCAGTGCATCGAGCAGGCTGCAGCAGCCTTCGCTGGCCTGGGGGTGGTCGGCGGGGATGTGGTGGCCCTTTTCGCCGAAAACAGCCCCCGCTGGCTCCAGGTTGACCAGGGGTTGATGCGGGCCGGTGCAGCCGACGCAGTGCGGGGCAGCGCCGCCCCTGTGGAAGAGCTGCGCTACATCCTGGAAGACTCCGGTGCCAGCGGCCTGGTGGTGGAATCGGCGGCCCTGCTCGCCAAGCTCGCCCTCGCCGCTGAGGTGTGGGCCCGGTTGCGTTTCGTGTTGGTGCTGGAGGGGGAGCGGGGCGACGGGGTGCCGGCGGTGCCTTGCCTGGGCTGGGGCGAGCTACTCGAGCGGGGGGCGACGGCATTGGCCTGCGGCCGGCCGGCTCCGCCCCCGCCACGGGATGGGGCCCGCCTCGCCACCATCCTCTACACCTCCGGCACCACGGGGCAGCCCAAGGGCGTGCCCCTGAGCCAGGCAAACCTGCTGCACCAGCTGCGCCACCTGGGGGTGGCCGTGGCCCCCCGGCCCGGGGAGAGGGCAGTGAGCGTGCTGCCGATCTGGCACTCCTACGAGCGCAGCGCCGAATACTTTCTGCTTTCCTGCGGCTGCCGGCAGACCTACACCACCCTCAAGCAACTGCGCGCCGACCTGCAGCGGGTGCGCCCCCACTATCTGATAAGCGTGCCGCGACTGTGGGAGGCCCTGCTCTCCGGCTTCGAAGATGCCCTGGCGGCCATGCCGGAGTCGCGGCAGCGGTTGCTGCGAGCTGCCCTCGCCAACAGTCGCGCCTTCGGCCAGAGGCGCCGCCAGGCACTGGATCTCACCCTCACGCCGGAGAGCTGGCCGGCGCGGCTGGGCGCGGCGGCGGCGGCCCTGCTGCGCTGGCCCCTGCACCGGCTGGCGGCAGCGCTGCTGTGGCCCAAGCTGCGCCAGCAACTGGTGGGCGGCCGGCTGCGTACGGCGATCAGCGGTGGGGGCGCCCTGGCCCTGCACGTGGATGGTTTCTTCGAGGCGATCGGTATTGAGCTGCTGGTGGGCTATGGCCTCACCGAAACCAGCCCGGTGCTCACCTGCCGCCGCAGCTGGTGCAATCGCCGTGGCAGTGCCGGCCAGCCCCTGCCGGACACTGAACTGCGGATCGTGGAAAGCGAAACCGGCATGCCTCTGCTTCTGGGTCAGCGGGGCCGGGTCCTGGCCCGGGGGCCCCAGGTGATGGCTGGCTACTGGCACAAGCCCGAGGCCACCGCGGCGGTGTTTGCCAAGGACGGCTGGTTTGACACCGGCGACCTGGGCCGGCTACTGGCCGATGGCTCCCTGGTGCTCACGGGCCGGGCTAAGGACACGATCGTGCTCAGCAGTGGCGAGAACATTGAGCCCGGCCCCCTGGAGGAGGCCCTGGTGGCCAGCCCCCTGATCGAGCAGGTGATGGTGGTGGGGCAAGACCGCAAGCAGCTCGGCGGCCTGCTGGTGCCCAGGGCCGAGGCCCTGGCGGCCTTCGCCGCCGCGGCTGGCGATCCGGGCGATATCGCCCTGTTGCGGGCCCTTGCGCGCGAGTGCAACCGGCTGCTGGCCTCGCGCCCAGGCTCCCGGCCTGAGGAGCGCCTGGCCGGCGTCGCCCTAGTGGAGCCCTTCACGCTGGAGAACGGCCTGCTCACCCAGACCCTCAAGCAGCGCCGCGATCGCATCGCCGAGCGGGATGCCCGCTGGATCGAGGCTATCTACGGCCCCCGCTGAGGTGCGGCCAACCGGCCGTTGACCCAGGTGCGCCTGGCTGACAGCCTGGGCGTTGATTAGCACTTTCCATGGCCGACGCCACCCTCACGATCAAGCGCAGCATCACCGTGCGGGCAGTGGTGACTCCCCGCTGGAAGGAGGACGCCGAGCGCGAGCTCAGCAATGCCATCGCCAACGTCGATGGCCAGCTTTCCCAGCTGGAGCAGGAGGGCCAGCAGCTGATCGATGAGATTCGCCGCCAGAGCGCCAATCCCCTCGACCCCCGGGTGCAGGAGCAGGTGGGGTCGGTGCAGGAGCAGGTGGCCAGCAAGCGGGCTGAACTGGAGGAGCAGAAACGCCAGATGCTCGAGCAGCAGCGTCAGGTGCGCGAACTCGAGATGGAGCAGATCGTCGAGCAGGGGCAGATTGAGAGTTTCTGCGAGGTGCGGGTGGGCGACAACCTGGTGGAGAAACTGCAGGCTGCCGTGCTGGTGCGCGACGGTTTGATCGAGGCGATCGAGGCCAGCTGAGCCCGATCACCCTTGACCTGCCTGGGCGCCGTCACCCTATTTCTTACTGCCCTCCAGATTGGTGTCGGAGCTGTTCTGGTGGCCGTTGATGTGCTTCTCGCAGGCACTCGCGCCCAGACCCATAAAGACGGCCATGGCGCTCAGGGCAAGCAGAAGCAGGCGTTTCATCGTGTGGCTAGGAGCTGGTGGGAGCCTATCGGCAGATCGGTAATTGTGCCCGGGGTGTGCGGGGGGTCCCACCGGTGCTTGGGCGGCAGACCGCTTGTGGAGCTTGCCTTTGTGGGGTTTTCACGGCGTTTTAGAGTCCCCCCACACCCCGGCTCTGACCCATCTCCCCTGTTGGAGAAAAGTTGGCACAAGGGTTGGAACACCTCTTTAAAAGGCAAGCGGGCACTGGTTTATGGCAACCCACGAAATCTTCATGCCGGCCCTCTCCTCCACCATGACGGAGGGCAAGATCGTGGAGTGGCTCAAGCAGCCCGGCGACAAGGTGGAGCGGGGCGAGTCCGTGCTTGTTGTCGAGAGTGACAAGGCCGATATGGACGTGGAGTCTTTTAACGAGGGTTACTTGGCCGCCGTTTTGATGCCTGCCGGCGGCACGGCTCCGGTGGGCGAGACCATTGGCCTGATCGTGGAGACGGAGGCCGAGATTGCCGCCGCTGCTGCTGTTGCGCCTGCATCCGCGCCTGTCCCAGTGGCGGCCCCAGCAGTTGCTCCGGTAACTCCCCAACCAGTTGCTCCAATAACGGCTCCAGTAGTTGCTCCCGTAATTCCCCCAGTACTGGCGGCGCCGGTCGCCACGGCCAGTGGCCGGGTGGTGGCATCGCCCCGGGCCAAGAAGCTCGCCAGCCAGCTCGGCGTGGACCTGGCCGGCCTGCGCGGCAGTGGTCCCCATGGCCGCATCCAGGCCGACGACGTGCTGGCAGCCTCCGGTCAACCGATCACGGTGCCCCGTGTGGCCGAGGGATCCGGCCCGGCTGTCGTGGCTGCTGCGGTCGGAAATGGCGCCAGCTCACCGGCGCCTGCGCCCGCCGGTGAGGCCTTCGGGCGCCCTGGCGAGAGCGTCGGCTTCAACACCCTCCAGAACGCAGTCAACCGCAACATGGTGGCCAGCCTGGCGGTGCCATGCTTCCGGGTGGGTTACACCATCACCACCACCAAGCTCGATTCCCTCTACAAGCAGCTCAAGCCCAAGGGCGTCACCATGACTGCCCTGCTGGCAAAGGCCGTGGGCGTGGTGTTGGCCCGCCATCCCCAGGTGAATGCTGCTACCACGGCCGATGCCAGCGCCATGGCCTATCCCGCTGGTGTGAATGTGGCAGTGGCAGTGGCCATGGAGGACGGCGGCCTGATCACACCGGTGCTCGCCAACGCTGATACAACCGACATCTATTCGCTGGCTCGCAGCTGGGCCGATCTGGTGGCCCGGGCCCGCAGCAAGCAGCTGCAGCCGCAGGAATACAGCACTGGCACCTTCACCCTCTCCAACCTGGGCATGTTTGGCGTCGACCGCTTCGACGCGATCCTGCCCCCCGGCACCGGCGCCATTCTGGCGGTGGCTGCCTCGCGGCCCACGGTGGTGGCGGGTAAGGACGGCTCGATCCGGGTGGCCAGCCAGATGCAGGTGAACCTCACCTGCGACCACCGCGTCATCTACGGCGCCCACGCCGCCGCCTTCCTCAAGGATCTGGCCCAGTTGATCGAAACCAATCCAGAAAGCCTTGCCCTCTGAATTTGATGGGATTCAGGCAGGTACGCAAGAGCATCAGCCTCGCACTGGTGGGCAGTCCCCTGCCCACCAGTGCGGCCCATCAGGAATGCCTGCCAAATCCGCAGGCGATGGCCGTGCTCTCATCCGATGCGTTGTCATCGGTCGCCTACGCCACTGATCAGACCCTGGCGGTGTTGATCCTGGCCGGCACCGCGGCCTTGAGCTGGTCACTGCCGATCACCTTGGCCGTGATCGCCCTTGTGGCGATCGTGGTGCTTTCCTACCAACAGAAGTGCATGCCTACCCAGAAGGCGGCGGTTGTTACATCGTGGCCCGCGCCAACCTCGGCATCACCACGAGTCTGGTGGGGGCAGCAGCGCTGTTGATCGACTACTCACTCACAGCTGCCGTGAGCCTGATGGCGGGCACCCAGGCCCTCACCTCCTATCTGCCCGCCTTGCTTCCCTGGCAGGTGCCCATCGCCCTTGTGCTGCTGGTGTTCGTGGGCTGGATAAACCTGCGCGGCATGAGCGAATCGGGCCGCCTGTTCTCCTTGCCTGTCTATGCCTTCATAGCCATGGTGGCGCTGCTGGTGGGCTTTGGTCTCGTGGATCTGGTGTTGCGCCATGGTTTTGTGCCAGAGCCCACGCCACCGGTGCAGGCGATCGCTCCCCTCTCCCTGTTTCTGGTGCTGCGAGCGTTTTCTTCAGGCTGCTCAGCCATGACCGGCATCGAAGCGATTGCCAATGGTGTGCAGGTGTTCCGAGATCCCGCTGCGGCTAATGCAAGAGCCACCATGGCGGTGATGGGATTGATCCTTTCGCTGATGTTCCTGGGCATCAGTCTGCTGGCCTGGATTTATGGCGTGGATCCTTCCTCCAATCAGACCACGATGGCGATTTTGGGCGAGCGGATCTTTGGCGCCTCCAACCCGCTTTACCCCGCTCTCCAGCTGTTCACGCTGCTGATCTTGATGTTGGCGGCTAACACCGCCTTTGCCGATTTCCCGCGGTTAGGGGCCATGCTGGCCAGCGACAGCCATCTGCCAAGGCTGATGGCATTCCGGGGAGATCGGCTCGTCTTTCAGAACGGCATCCTCGTGCTGATTGGCCTCGCTGGCCTGATCATCCTGTTCTGCAAAGGGGACACCACGATGGCGATCAATCTCTATGCCTTAGGGGTGTTTCTGGCTTTCACAATCTCCCAGAGCGGCATGGTCATCTACTGGCTGCGTCAGCGCGGCTCGGCCTGGCGTTGGCGAGCGCTGATGAACGGTTTTGGGGCCCTATTCACGTGCCTGGTGTTGGCTGTAGTGGTGTTCAGTAAGTTCAGCAGTGGTGCCTGGTTGGTGGTGCTGCTGATCCCCTCTTTGGTGTGGATTTTGGCCCTGATCAAAAAACGCTATGGGCGCCTTCAGCATGCCCTTGATTTGGATGAATCCGCCGAAGTGATCGAATCGGTTCTGCCGCTGCATTCAGAGGTTTCAATCCCCCCTACAGATCCTGGTCAGGGGCCAATTGTGGTTTGCCTTGAAGCATTTGACCGTGCGGCGATTGCTGCGGTGCGCCAGGCGTGCAGCATGTCGCGTCAAGTGAGTGTGCTGTTTGTTTATACCTCCCATCACAACCCCCAACGGATCAGGGAGCTTTGGGATCGGCAGATCGGCCAGTCTCTGGGAGTAGCCCTAACCCTCAAAGAGAGTCCCTACGCCTCCTTTATTGATCCGCTGGTGGAGTTGGTGCATGCAATTGAGCGCGGTGCCATTGACGGCAGTCAGCCCGATCAGCGACTCACGGTGCTGATGCCCGAGGTCATCAGCACCGGATGGCTGGATGGCCTATAACTCAACCAGAGCGTTGATCTGGTGTCGGCTGCCCTGCGCGATCGAGGCTCCCGCCTCTTCAGCCGCTATCGCTACTACCTTCAGGTCTGATCCTGTGAGCGTTGATCCAGTCGATCGGCTGCTATCGAGCTACGGCTATGGCCTGCCGAGTGAACTCATCGCCCAGCGGCCGGTGGAGCCCCGTCACGACGCCAGGCTGATGATCGTCGATTCCAGCGGTACAGGGCCTGCGCCCCATGCCCGCCACCTCAGGGTGTGGGATCTGCAGCACGAGCTCAGGGCGGGTGATCTGCTCGTGGTCAACGACACCCGGGTGCTGCATGCCCGGCTTGAGGTCCGCCGCGCCAGCGGCGGAGCCGCAGAGCTGCTGGTGCTGGAGCCCTGGCAGCCGTCTGGGGCAGATCGGCAGGCGGTCGATGTCCCCGGTGCAGCCCCAGGGCGTTGGCTGTGCTTGGCCAAACCCGCCAAACGGCTCAGGTCCGGCGACAGCCTGGAGCTGATCGCCCCAGGGCAGCCGCCGCTTTTGGTCACGGTGCTGGGTAGCGATCCTGAAACCGGTGGCCGCATCGTGCAGTTCCCTGCGGCGTGTAGCGATGCCGCGGCGTTGGAGCCGTTGCTGCTGCAGTACGGCGCGATCCCGCTGCCGCCCTACATCCACGGGCACGAAGCTTCCGACCATGACCGCTACCAGACCCGCTTTGCCGCCCGACCGGGAGCCGTCGCGGCGCCAACGGCTGGTCTGCACTTGAGTGATGAGCTCCTCGCGGCAATCCGGGGGCGCGGCGTGGAGCTGGCCACCACCACCCTGCATGTGGGTCTGGGCACCTTCCGGCCGGTGGAAACCGAAGACCTGAACCAGCTGCAGCTGCACAGCGAGTGGGTGGAGGTGTCGCCCGAGCTGGTGGCGGCGGTGGCGGCCTGCAGGGCCCGGGGCGGCCGGGTGATCGCCATCGGCACCACTTCGGTGCGCAGCCTGGAGGCGGTGGCCCAGCTGCACGGGGGCGAGCTGCGGCCCCATACCGGCCCGGTGAATCTAGTGATCCAACCGGGCTATCGCTTTGCGGTGGTGGAGGGCCTGCTCACCAACTTCCACCTGCCGAAAAGTTCCCTGTTGCTGCTGGTGAGTGCCCTGCTCGGCCGCCAGCGCCTGCTGGCCCTCTATGCCGAGGCGATTTCGAGGCAGTACCGCTTCTTCTCCTACGGCGACGCCATGTGGATCGCGCCCCAGGCGGTGCTTGCGGAGGCACGGCCCTTCAGCTGAACGGCGTCAGCGGGCCGGTTCATAAAGGAACCGCTGGAAGCCGTAGCTCAGCCTCATCCTTCACGAATTCGGGCAGCTGGCCGTAGAGCAACTCGATGAACTGCTGGGAGCTCATCGGCCGCCCATCGGGATGCCAGAAGCTCGTGACCAGCATGTGCTGGATTGAGCGCTCCTTGCGATCGCCCAGCTTGATGCGGGCCTTGGTGGGGCGCGCCTTGGGCCCCTCTGGATCATCGGCTGTCTCCTTGGCAGGCTCGGGTGCGCCAACAGGCACCACAGTCTTGAGCTCAACCGGCTCAGGCTCAAGGGGCTCCCCATCCCACTCCGGATCGCTGAAGTGGTGGTGGGCCTTCACGAAGTCGTAGATGGTGAAGTAATCCTTGCCGTCGTACAGGCGGGTGCCACGGCCGATGATCTGCTTGAACTCGATCATCGAATTCACCGGTCGTAGCATCACGATGGCGCGCACGTTGCGGGCATCCACGCCGGTGGAAAGTTTTTGCGACGTGGTAAGGATGGTGGGGATCGTCTTCTCGTTGTCCTGGAAGGCCCGGAGCCAGGTGTTGCCCAGCTCGCCGTCGTTGGCGGTGACCCGCTGGCAATAGTTGGGCTCCGTGCTGCTTTTGAGCTGGTTGATCAGGTCGCGGATGGCCAAGGCGTGGTCCTGGGTGGCGCAGAACACGATCGCCTTCTGGCGCTGATCGATCTGGGCCATGAAGATCTCCACCCGTTGGCGCTCCCGCTGCTGGATCTCGATGATCTTGTTGAAGTCGGCCTCCTTGTAGAGCTTGCCGGCCTCGATCTCCCCTCCCACCACCGTGTCATCGGGGGTCTAGACGTATTCATCGAGGCTCCGGGTCGGGGCACCTTTTTCGAAAAACAAGACCACCGTTTTCACGCCCGCCCCCTGGAAGGTGCCGCCGGGGCAGTCAGCACCGTGTGCAGGTTGCAATCCGTCAGCAACTTCTGGCGCAGGGCCACCGAGGCGTTATCGGTATTAGAGAGAAACGTGTTCTTGATCACCACGCCGGCGCGGCCGCCGGCCCGCAGCATGCGGATGAAGTGCTGGAGAAACAGAAAGGCGGTTTCACCGGAGCGAATCGGGAAGTTCTGCTGCACCTCCTTGCGTTCGCTGCCACCAAAAGGTGGGTTGGCGAGGATCACATCGAAGCGGTCGCGCTCCTGCACATCACTGAGGTTTTCGGTGAGCGTGTTGGCGTGGATGATCTTCGGCGCCTCGATGCCGTGCAGGATCATGTTCATGATCGCAATCACATAGGCGAGGCTCTTCTTCTCCTTGCCGGTGAAGGTGCGGCACTGCAGCGTGTCCAGATCGGCAGTGCTGAGCTGCGCCCCGGTGGATCCGCCCTTACGCATGAACTCGAACGCTTCGCACAGGAAGCCTGCGGAACCCACCGCCGGGTCGTAGACCGACTCGCCGATCTGGGGGTTCACCACCTGCACGATGGCGCGAACGAGCGGCCTTGGCGTGTAGTACTCACCGCCGTTGCGGCCGGCGTTGCCCATGCGCTTGATCTTTTCCTCATAGAGCATCGAGAGCTCATGCTTCTCCGCCTGGGAGCGCAGGCGCAGGCCATCGAGCCCATCGATGATTTCGCGCAGGTTGTAGCCGCTGCTGATCCTGTTGCGCAGTTCGCCGAAGATCTCGCCGATCTTGTACTCGATCGTGTTCGGCCCGCTGGCGCTCTGCTTGAAGCGCTCCAGGTAAGGGAACAGGCGCACGTTTAGAAGTCGCGCAGGTCGTCGCCGGTGAGGGCGGCGTGGTGATCTAGCTGGCCGCTGGCGTTCTTCGGCGCCGCCCAGCGGCTCCAGCGGTAGGGATCCTCCAGGATCGGGCTGTACGTGCGGCCCTCCAGGGCAGCCACGGCGGCCCGGTCGTCTTCGAGCCCGTCTAGGTAGGGCTTGCTGAGGAACCGATATCCATTGCGCCGCAGTTGATTCCAGGGATGGTCTCACGTTAAAATGAGCCTAATGGAGCCATTCCTGGCTTAGAACAATCTGCTGACACGCCAATGTACGTTTTTCAGCACGCAGGTCAGCTATCGATCGAGGAGTTTTACACGCCCTTCGGCGGCAAACTAGATCCTAATAATCGCTGGCTTCTGCTTCGTAACCTGATTCCATGGATGCCGCTGGAAAGCCAGTATGCACCCCAATTCAGTGCCAAGACAGGAGCACCGGCCAAGCCGTTTCAGATGGCGTTCGGTGCGCTGTACATCCAGCAACGCCTGGGAGTGACAGACCGCGAAACAGTTCAGCTGATCACGGAATCACCGTATCTACAATTTTTCATTGGCTTGAGTGCATACCAGGCAATGCCCCCGTTTGATCCATCGATGATGGTGCATTTTCGTAAGCGCATTGGCCCTGATCTGATCAAGATCTGCAATGACATGACCAAGGCCAATGGCATTGCGATGATTAAAGAGATGCTGGTTTCGGCGGAGGAGGATGATAGCGAACAAGAAGAGGAGCAACAGCTTGCTGCCATCGACGAAGCGCTAGGGGTGAAGCCTGCAACGTTGGATCCTGAAAGTAACTGGGGTACTCTGATTCTTGATGCAACCTGCGTGCCTGATGACATTCCCTACCCAGTAGATCTGAGGTTGCTCAACGAAGCGAGAGAGGCCACTGAGAAGATCATCGACGAACTGTTCAAGCAGTTGCAGGGAAAGATCAATCGTAAACCCCGCTGCAACCGGGATAAAGCTCGGAATCGGTTTCTGGCGATCATCAAGAAGAAAAAGCCCAAATGCGCCGAGATCCGTGAAGTCAAGCGCTTTCAGCTCAACGAGATCCGGAGAAACCTCAGAGCAATTGATCAGATGATCCATTGCGGTGCCATGCTTTTGGAGCTTGGAACCCAGCTCTACCGCAAGCTGCTGATCACCAGTGAACTGTACCGGCAGCAGCAGGAGATGTATGACGCTGATAGCCGGCGCATCGACGATCGGATTGTCAATTTGTCAAAACCACACGTGCGGCCGATCGTGAGGGGCAAGGCGGGAAGGCGAACAGAGTTCGGTGCGAAGATCTCAATATCAGATGATAATGGCTTTGTCGATGTGGATCGAATCAGCTGGGACAACTACAATGAAGCCAACGACCTGATCGCACGTACCAAGCAATACAAGGAAGAGCGAGGGTACTATCCAGCACGAATCTGTGCCGATTCAATCTATATGACATTAGGCAACAAGAAGTTCTGCGCAGAAAATAACATCAGACTCAGTGGCCGTCCACGCAAGAAGCAGGTAGAGGCCGAGGTGCAGACAGCAGAGCAACAAGAGCTTTTTAAATCAGACTTGAGAAAGCGTTCCGTGATCGAGGGAAGAATCGGAACGAGCAAACGGAAATATGGACTGGATCGGATCATGACCAAGCTGATTGAAACATCAAGAACGGTGATCACGATGGCGTTCTTTGTGATGAATGCCGAGAAGGTTCTCAGGCTACTGCGCCTCTTATTATCTATTCTTGTCTCTGTGTACATCCTGATGCTCTATTTGCTCGCCTCCTGGCGCCGTCCAGCGCTTCTGTGGGCTGCTTAGTCAGCTTCTAGGAGTAAAATTGAGGTCACCAGCGCTTGGCGCTGCAGGCTGAGTCGCGGCCCTTGGCGCGGACGAAAAACCCGCGAATGAAATTCAGCAAGCCCTAGGTACTTGAGGAACAGCAGCCAGGAGCTCTGCTCGGTGTAGTCGAGCTCGGTGCCGCAGCCGGCCTCCTTGCGCAGGCAGTCGTCGATGGCGCGGAACGCCTGCTCAAAGGAACTGGGGGCCGAGGCGGTGCGGGTGCCCCGTTGGGGGCGCGGGTGCGGGGGGCCTCCGAGCCATCCGCCAGGGCCACCGAGCCGCCGCGACCCCGGCCTGGCACGATCAGCCGGCGGCTCAGCAGCTCGGCTTTGACGGCGGCGTAGGTGGCCGCATCCCACTCGAGCACTTCGCGCAGGCGGCCGTTGCCGGCGGAGCCCCCCAGGGCCGCCAGGGCTCCCAGGAATTCATCGCGCAGAGGGCTGTCGGCGGTGAAGGACAACGGAGGGGCTTGAGATGAAGCCCACCCTGCCACTTGATCCGCAGCTGCGCCAAGGCAGCTGTTGTCGTTTTGATAGCCATTCACTGGCTGCATCAAAAAGCCCCCGGGGTTATTCGGGGGCTTTGCTTCTGCTGGGGCAGAGGGGAGCCCCAAACCGGTTTCAGGCCGCAGCCAGGTTGGCTGCTACGAAGTCCCAGTTCACCAGCTTCTCGAGGAAGGTGGTCATGTAATCAGGGCGGCGGTTCTGGTAGTCGAGGTAGTAGGCGTGCTCCCACACATCCATGGTGAGCAGGGCCTTTTGGCCGTGGGCCAGGGGCAGGTCGGCATTGGCGGTCTTGGTGACCTTCAGGGTGCCGCCATCGAGCACCAGCCAGGCCCAGCCGCTGCCGAACTGGGTGGCACCGGCAGCCTTGAACTGCTCAACGAAGGCTTCGAAACTGCCGAAGTCTGCGTTGATCTTCTCGGCCAAGGCGCCGCTGGGCTGGCCACCGCCACCGGGCTTCATGCACTGCCAATAGAAGCTGTGGTTCCACACCTGGGCGGCGTTGTTGAATACGCCGGCCTTGCCAGCGTCACCGGCCACGGCGGTGATCGTGTCTTCCAGGCTCTTGGCCTCGAGATCCGTGCCGGCCACCAGATTGTTCAAGTTGGTCACGTAGGCGGCATGGTGCTTGCCGTGGTGAAACTCGAGGGTGGAGCGGGAGATGTTGGGCTCGAGCGCATCGAGGCCGTAGGGCAGCGCTGGCAGCGTATGGGCCATGGATGGGGAGAAGGCAAAGCCGGAATCCCCATCTTAACGATCGACTCCTGGGGCTCAGCCGCCGATCCGCACCAGCTCCACCTCGAAGGTGAGGGTGGCGTTCGGCGGGATCACGCCGCCGGCACCCCGCTCGCCGTAGGCCAGGTCGGGAGGAATCACCAGCTTGCGCGTACCGCCGACTTTCATGCCGGCCACGCCCTCATCCCAGCCCTGGATGACCCGGCCAGCGCCAAGGGGGAAGGAAAAGGGGCCGCGGCCGTAGCTGCTGTCAAATTCGGTGCCGTTGGCCAGGGTGCCCCGGTAATTCACCACGACCGTTTGTCCGGTAGTGGCCTCGGCTCCATCGCCCACCACCAGATCTGTAATGCGCAGGCCACTGGCGCTGGTGCGCTCCTTGGGGGCGTTGAGCTCGCCGCCCAGGCCGGCGGCCTGGGCGATGTCGTTGTCGGTGGCCATGGCAAAGAGGGTGGGGTTGGGGTCGTCAGGATCGAGTTCCAGGCGGCTGTTGCCGATCGCAGGGCGCGATTCGGGGGCCGCCAAAAATCCTGGGGCAGGGGCCGCGTTCACCGTGGTGGGGTTGACCAGCTGGCTCACCAGGGCCAGCAGCAGACAGGCCACGCACACGGCGGAGCTGATCAGAATGTCGCGCATGGGAAGCTGCGGATCAGCCCGATTCTGCCGTCTGATCAGTCGGGAATGTCCAGATCGGATGCTCCCTCAGCTCCCGAACGCTGGCGCAGGCCCCGCTCCAGCCGGTCGATGCGGCCCCTCAGTTCATCGAGTTCCTTCTGGCGGGCCAGGCCTAGGTCCTGCAGGAGTTGGTCCTTGTTGCGTTCCAGCTGGCGCTCCGCCTGCTGCTCGAGTTCCGGGGTTTCGCCGCGCAGGGCCTTGAGCACGTCTTCAACCAGGGCAGGGGCCTGGCTGGGGTCGAGCTTGCCGCTGCGCACCCACGCCTGGGTGACCGTACGCAGCCGCTCTGACACCAGGGAGGTGGTGCCCAGGCCGCGCAGCAGCAGTTGTTGGAGCGGGTTGTTCGGATCCATGGCGGCAACATTCCTGGCTAAGCCTGGCTCTTCCTAGGGTCTGCTGCTATGGGCAATAACCGTCTAGGCAGGTGGTGGCTGGCGGGAGCCGCGGGTCTGCTCGCCGGTCTGGCCCTTCCCCCCCTGGGCCTGCCGCCATTGCTATGGCTGGCTTTGCTGCCGCTTTGGGCCCTGCCGGGCCTGGCCCATGGGGTTTGGGGTGGGGCCCTCTGGGGTGCCGCGGCGGTGCTGGTTAGTCACCGCTGGTTGCTGGGCCTCCATCCCCTCGACTGGATCGGTGTGCCGGCCCGTCTGAGCCTGCCCCTGGCCTGGTTGCTCCTGCTCAGTTGTGCAGCGGCCGCCTCCCTGTTGGTGGCCCTTTGGGTGGGGTTGGCACGCCGCCTCAATCCCCGCCGCTTCAGCAGTGCCCTGCTGCTCAGCGGCCTCTGGGGGCTGGTGGAGGTGTTGCTGGCCAAGGGCCCGCTGTTCTGGCTGGGCCTGGGGGCGGTGGCCCTGCCCGGCGACCGGGCCCTGGCCGGGCTGGCCAGCCTGGGGGGTATGGGCCTACTGGCGATGGTCCAGCTGCTGCTGGGCTGGTGCCTGTGGCGCTGCTGCAGTGGGCCCGGCCGGCCCGGCCGGCCCGGCTGGATCGCGGCCAGCGCCGCTGCGGTGTTGATGAGCCATGGCCTGGGCGCTGCTGCCCTGCTGGCGCTTCCCCTGGGGACCAAGGCAGGCCCAGGGCCCGGTGATGGCCGCAACGTTGAACGGGTGCTGGTGCTGCAGCCGGCCATCCCTACCCGCCAGAAGTTCCAGTGGGTCCAGCAGGTTCGCCTGCAGCAGCGCCTGGCGGCTGCCCTGGCGGAGGCAGAGCAGCGCAGGGTGGATCTGGTGCTCTTGCCCGAGGGCGCCCTCGGGCTGGAGTCTGAGCTCTCCCCCCAGCCAGCGGTCGAGCTGATCGGGGGGGGCTTCCGCTGGCAAGAGGTGGCGGGCGAACCACAACAACGCAGTGCCCTGCTGCGGTTCGCCCCTGGGGAGGCCCGGGCCAGCAGCTGGTTGGACAAGCACCGGCTGGTGCCCCTGGGCGAATGGGTGCCCTTCGCGAGCGTGGGGCGCTGGAGCGGCCTCTCCGCCGTGGGTGGCCTCCAGCCCGGAGCTGCATCGAGGCTGTTGCCCAGGCCGGCGGGTCCCATCGCCGGGGCCATCTGTTACGAGCTCTCCGATGGCGCTGCCTTGGCGACGGCCGTGCGCAACGGGGGCGGTTGGTTGCTGGCCAGTGCCAATCTGGATCCCTACCCGGCGATGCTCCAGCAGCAGTTCCAGGCCCTAGCCCAGCTGCGGGCGATTGAAACGGGGCGCTGGCTGGTGAGCGCGGCCAATACGGGGCCGAGCCTGTTGGTGAATGCCCGCGGCAAGGTCATCGCCGCCCTGCCAGCTGGCAGGGCCGCCAGCGGTGTATTCGAGCTGCCGCGTCTGCGCTCACTCACCCCCTACGACCGATGGGGGGAGGGCCCCCTTTTGTTGGGTCTGGCGGCGGCGGCAGTTTGGCGCTGGCGGCAGTGATCCAGCTGCTGCCGATGGCGTACCCCAGGGCCACCAGCGCCAGCCCGCCGCAGAGGCTCGCCAGCAGAACCAGCCCTGCTGCCCAGCCATGGCCGGCCAGCAGGGCCCGGGCCAGCTGCAGCATCCAGGAGGAGAAGGTGGTGAGCGATCCGCAAAAGCCAATACCGGCCCACAACATCAGCCGTTTGCGCCGGTTTGCCTGGGCCAGAACCACCCCGATCAACAGGCAGCCAATCATGTTGGCGACGAAGTCGGCCGCCACCAGGCCGCGCAGGCCACCCACCCCGGCGGTGCCAATACCCTCAAGGCGCCAACGCAGCAGGGCGCCGGGGATGGCGCCAGCAGCCACCAGGCCCAGATCGCGCAGGTCGCTGTGCAGGCTCCGGGCTGGGATCCCACCACTCCCATTCTTTATCCCACTCATGCTCCTGCTCCCAGGGAGAGGCCCAGCAGCATCGCCACCAGGCCGCCGGCCACCGATCCGCCAGCCAGCACGGCCGCTTCGCGCCAGTTACGGGAGTTCAACTCATGGCGCAGTTCGGCGCTGAAGGTGGAGAAGGTGCTGAAGCTGCCTAGGAACCCCGTGCCCAGCAGCAGCAGCAGCCGGCGAGATCCCTCGCCGCAGCTCTGCTCCAGGCCCACCATCAGGCCGAGGGCAAAACAGGAAATGACGTTGACGCCGAAGGTCCCCCAGTGTCTTCGGGGCAACACCGGCTCGAGATGATCCACTACCCGGAAGCGCAACCAGGCCCCGGGAACGGCCCCGATGGCCACCAATAGGGCCTCTCCCCCCGGGGTCCCTGCGGCCATGGACGTGCGGCAATGCTGGGCAAGTCTCGGTCTCAGCGCTCGCTTTGGCAGGCCGAGGGGTCCTGGCGGCGGAACAGGCCATCTAGATAGTGGCGGGCGACGGCCCGATCGGGGCAACCCTGTTGGAACAGGAAGCCGGCCAGGGCTGCCTGCATCAGTCGGTATTGGTCCCACTGGGGGTGGATCCGCACGAACTCACGCATGGCGTCGTAGAGGTCCTCGGGAAACTGGTTCTCGACGGAAACGGAGCTGGGTGCGTGATCTGGGATCTGAAGCATGGAGCCAGTGACTGGAGCTCCATCACCCCACGGGACCGCAGGATCCGTCAAAGGTGGTTCCACCAGGTGGGTCTGGTAAGACCCGCAGGGTCCCCATCCTGTTGTTGGGCTTTCTGGTGCCAGGGCTTGGGGCCGGAAGTCGTTCAAGCGGTGCCGTCAAGGGGGCCGGCCTTTTCCCCTGAGCCGCCGAAGCAAACCTGCTGCAGATGTCGATCCGCCACCGCTGCCCTGGGGAAAAGCCAGGGTGGAGCTGGGGAGAAGGGTGTCGAGGTGGGGAAAAGCCCATTGCTCAGCAGTGGTGATCAATCCCAGGGCCACTGGCGGCAGCGGCTTATGGACCGCTGGGTAAACCTTGCTTCAAGGTCTGTTACAATGACTTGACGTTTCGTAACCAACGAACATCCATGACTGAATCCACCCCCCGTTTCGGTTTCGTTTCCTTTGCTGAAACCTGGAATGGTCGTCTGGCCATGCTCGGTTTCGTCATCGGCCTCGGCACTGAACTGCTTACCGGCCAGGGCATCCTCGGCCAACTGGGTCTGGGCTGAATCCGCCTGACCTAAGCTTCAATCGAGGCCTAATTGAGCCCCGGCGGTTATCCTGCTGGGGTTTTTGCTTGGCTCAGCTTTTTGTGGCTATCAAGGCAAAGAAAGGATCGCCCTTGCCGCCGATCCACCCCAGGGGGCCCGGCGCCCGGGTTTCCTCCGCAACCTGCAGTGGCCTGGGCCAGCCCTGGGCCAGGAGCACCCGCTCTACGTAGGCCAGGTGGTCCCTGTCGCTGCCATCAGCCCAGATCTGGGGAGCCTTCTGAATGAACATCCGGTTGCTGAAGGCCACGATCAGCTCTCCGCGGGGACGCACCACCCGCAGCAGTTCGGTGGCTATGGCTTCCGGATGTTGCAGGTACTGCCAGCCGGCCACTATCAGCGCCACATCCACGCTGTCATCGGGCAAGGGCAGGCCCAGGTCGGTATTGAGGTTCTGCAGCCAGTGGCGGTCAAGCCTGGGGTTGGCTGCCAGCTCCTGGGCGTTGAGCCCATGGCCAATCACCTGCTCGTAGCTGACATCATCCGGCAGGTGGCTGACCCAGCTGCTCATCAGGTCGAGCACCACCGCGCAGGCGGGAATGCGCTGGCGGTAGAGCAAGGTCAGCCGTTGGCGGAAGCTGGCGTCAAGGTGCTGTACGAAGCGGGGTTCGGCGTAGAAGAGGGCGTCGTCGGAGCGGTCGAGCTTGTCGCGCTCGGCCTCACTCAGCACCGGCACGGGGACAGGACCGGGCGGAATCATGGGGCGGGGCGGCTGCTTTGAGCTCGATTATCAAACCGTTCGTTAAGGGGCTAGAGTCTGCAAAGTTCCTTAACAATTGGGATTGAAAGCGCATGTTCACGCTCGAGAAGGCCTCCCAGATCTTTCCAGAAACTATGTCGGCCGACGTGGTGCCGGCGATCACAGCCCGCTTCCGGCTGCTGAACGCAGAAGACCAACTGGCCCTGATCTGGTACGCCTACCTCGAGATGGGCAACACCATCACCGTGGCTGCCCCCGGTGCCGCTCGAATGCAATTTGCCGAACCGGTGCTCAACCAGATCAAGGCGATGTCCTTCAGTGAGCAGAGCCAGGTCATGTGCGACCTCGCCAACCGCACCGACACCGCCGTCGGCCGCACCTATGCCTGCTGGTCGGTGAACATCAAGCTGGGCTTCTGGTACCAATTGGGCGAGTGGATGGCAGCTGGCGTGGTCGCCCCGATCCCTGACGGCTATCAGCTTTCGGCTAACGCATCGGCTGTCCTGAGCTCGGTCAAGGGTGTCGACCAGGGGCAGCAGATCACCCTGTTGCGAAATTTCGTGGTGGACATGGGCTACGACCCCGCTAAGGGCGAGGGTCAGCGGGTGATGGAGCCGATTGCCGCCCCCACCCCGGAGGCCCAGCGCAAGAAGGTGTTTATCGAGGGGGTGATCAACCCCAC
Organism: Synechococcus sp. CBW1108; assembly: GCF_015840335.1. Classification (NCBI taxonomy): domain Bacteria; kingdom Bacillati; phylum Cyanobacteriota; class Cyanophyceae; order Synechococcales; family Synechococcaceae; genus Synechococcus; species Synechococcus sp. CBW1108. The sequence goes on along the minus strand of NZ_CP060395.1, from coordinate 630,326 downwards.
GGTGAACAGCTACATGGATCTGCTCAACGCCAACGACTTCGACAACCTGATCGAGTTGTTCCTGCCCGACGGTGCCCTCCAGCCACCTTTCCAGAAGCCAATCGTCGGCCGCGACAACGTGCTGCGCTTCTTCACTGAAGACTGCCAGAACCTCAGGCTGTTGCCCGAGCGGGGTTTCGCCGAGCCCACCGAAGGCAACTTCACCCAGATCAAGGTCACCGGCAAGGTACAAACCCCTTGGTTCGGTGCCGGCATTGGCATGAATGTGGCCTGGCGCTTCCTGCTCAACCCCGACGGCAAGATTTATTTCGTGGCGATCGACCTGCTGGCATCGCCTGCCGAGCTGCTCAAGTTTGGCCGTTGAGCTACCCCAGCCGCACTGGGCTTCTGCTCGCTGCTGGGCTGATGCTGGGCTGGCTGGCCTCCCTGGTCGGCCTGCTCGGTCTCGATCTGGGCCAGCTCTCCTGGCTGGCCCTAGCCGCTGCCCTGGTGGGCCGCACCGTGCTGCAAACCGGACTATTCATCGTTGGCCATGACGCCATGCATGGGGTGCTCCTGACGAGGGGGGGCAAGTGGAACGATCGGATCGGGGCCCTTGCTTTGGCCTGCTATGCAGCTCTGCCCTATGGACCCTGCCGGCGTAACCACCGAAGCCATCACCAGGCGCCGGCCAGTGCGGAGGATCCCGATTTCCATGCCGACCCCCATGCGGGGGTGTGGGGCTGGTACGGCAGGTTTATGGCCGGCTACCTCACCCCCTGGCAAATGACGCGCCTGCTGGGCGGCTGGGTGCTGCTGGCCCTGCTCGCCTCAGCCTTCAGCCCTACAGGCTGGATCAACGTGCTTCTTTTCTGCACCCTGCCCCTGCTGCTCAGCTCGCTGCAGCTTTTCTTGGTAGGCACCTACCTGCCCCATCGCGGCCAGCGGCTTCCCCTCTGTCGTGCCAGGCCAGAGAGCCTGAACCTGCCCAGTTGGCTTTCCCTGCTGGCCTGTTTCCACTTCGGCTATCACCGCGAGCACCACGAACGGCCTGATCTCGCCTGGTTTGAACTTCCAGCTGAGCATCGCCGCAGGCCCCCCAGCTGGAGTGATGACCTCGCAGCAGCATGACGATCCGTGTAGCGTCCCCCCATGCAGGCCCTAAACCTATGATGGAAACAATGCTTGAGGGTTGGACAGTATCTGAGCAAGCGATTGCTCGAGAAGCGTTCGACCGGGCCTACGGCCGTGCAGTTGACAAACTCGTTGTAGAAGTGCGCAGCAAGTCTGAACTTCTTGATTCTGCCGAAACCGTATGGCAGCTGCACGATTACCTCAGCATCGAGCGACACACAATCGAAGGCCGGTTTGATTTCCGCCTCGATGGAATCCTGTTCATTTTCGCCAGTTTGGTTAAGGACCACCTCCTGCAAATTCAAGAGTTGGCGGGGCTGGATGCCGAAAAGCTGGCCAAGATAGAGGCGATGTCACGCTTTTAGGCTTTGCCTTCCCGGTGATTACCCAGTGGCTTGAGCCACCGGGGCCTCTAGGGCCTTGAGGGCCGAGCGGCTAAACGCTTGAGCCGGCTGCTGTTGGGGTGAGGGGGAAAGCGGGGCAGCCATCTGGGGACGGCAGAGAACCCCACCCCCACCGGCCGGCCGCAGGGCAGTGGCAAGGACGCTCTCCAGGGGCGCATGGCCCGATCCTTGACGCAGCGCGAGGGCTGGACAAGGGATTCAGGTGGGTGTTTGACGGCTCGGTGGCGACCAGCCCCCTCGCTCAGCGCTAGCTGAGTAACTCCTCCACCGAGATGCCGATGTCTTTGTTAATTTGACGTAGCAGCGGCGGTGCAGCAGCCCGAGATTTCTATCCCCACATGGGCTTTGACCCATCGCCCCAGTGACCCGAACACGTTGCTCCTGTGGCTGGTCGATGTAGCAACAGCCCTAAAAGCCTGAGCAGAATTGAGTCCATTGGTCATTCCCTCCCCCAGCCCAGGAGGTCTTGGCCCTCCTGCGTTCACAGCAGAAAGAGTGGCAGCAGTGCTTCCGAATCCAACACATCGACCTGTTTGGTCCTACTGCCCGCAAAAAGGCCATGGCAAGCAGCGATGGGGATGGGTGGGTGAGCTCGACCCCCTCACCCCCTTCGCCACTCCCTTCGCCACAGTGCAGCTGAAGCAGGAACGGGAGGAGCTGCTGCAACTGCCCGTCGATCTGGTGCGCCTGCGGGTGAACCTCGCCCTCTGGAACACCGAGGAATGAAGCGATAGGGAGCCATGCACCAAACCGTGCACCAAAGCATTAAAAAACCCAGGCCAGGCCTGGGCTTTGAGGATGGAGCCAAGCGGACTCGAACCGCTGACCCCCTGCATGCCATGCAGGTGCTCTACCAGCTGAGCTATGGCCCCATTGAAACGCTTGGGCGGCGGGGCGCTGGTCGTCCCGCCTTGGCCCGCAGGCCTGCTTGGCGTTGCTGGAGTTTACAACGCCGTTTGCTCAAACCTGGCGCCACACCGCCACCAGCTTGCCTTGAACGGTGACCTGCTCAGCCGGAAGCACGATGGGTTCGTAGGCGGGGTTGGCCGCCTCGAGGGTGACCGTGGCGCCGCTGCGGTGGAAGTGTTTGAGGGTGGTACCGCTGCCGGGCACCAGGGCGCTCACGATCGTGCCGGCCTTGAGGTTGCTGGGGTCTGACACGGGTTCGAGCAGCACCACATCGCCATCGGCAATGTGGGCATCCACCATGGAGTCGCCATTCACCGTCAGGGCAAACAGGCCGCGCGTGTCGAGCACCGGGGCTAGGTCGAGGCGCTCCTGCACGTCGTCAAAGGTTTCGACCAGGCCGCCTGCAGCCACGGCACCCAGCACCGGGATGCCGCTGGCCATGCCGCCGAGGAGTTGCAGGGTGCGGGCCTGGCCCTCCTGCCAGGTGATCCAGCCCTTCTGCTGGAGGTGACGCAGGCGGCTCTGGATCGGAGCGGGGGAGCGCAGGCCCATCGCCTCCATCATCTGGCGGATCGACGGGCTGTGGCGCTGGGCGCCGATGTAGGTGGCCAGCCAGTCATAGAGCTCCTGCTGGGCGGAGGTGAGCTCTTGCTGACCGCTGTGGAAGGACTGGGGGCTGGGCCGGGGCATGGGCGGGGCATTGCTGATACAGATGTACCGCCTCTGGGCGATTTTGTCTAGCCCTGTCGGGGCAGCTGCTGCCTATGGGAGTGGCGGCAGGTCGGGCGGCGGTGGAGTCCCTGGCAAGGGTTTGCCTGGCAAGGGCTGGCTTGGCAGAGGTGGGCCTGGCAGCCCCCCAAACAGGTCGGCCAGGCCGCTGAGGCGCTCCGCTGCCGGTTCCGGGCCCAGGCTCCAGAGGCTCTCGAGATAGAAGAAGGCAACCCCCAGGCCCTTGGCCCGGTTTGCCTCCACTTTCTGGCGGATCAGGGCCAGCGGGGTTGGGCGATTGCGCTGGCCGCTCATCACCGCTACAGCTGTGGGAATAAGGCCCAGGCTCTCCTGCACCTCGGGTTTCTCCAGCTGGGGGAGGTAGCTGGCCAGATCGGGCCGGTAGATCTGGATCAGCAGCTCATCGGCGATGCCCCGCTGCACCCAGCTGCGCCAATCCTGCAGTTGCAACTTGTAGGCGAAGTCGTAATAGTTGGGTGAGATCGAGATGATTGCGCCAGGTCGGGCATTGCGTACGGCTTTTGCCAGCTGTTCCATGAAGGCAGTGATGCGATCGGCCCGCCACTTCACCCAGCTGGGCTCTGCCTCGTTGGCGGGTGGTTCGTGCCCGGTTTCCTTGCGATAGAGGGCCACCGTGAAGGGGTCGTAGCCAAATTCCCGCGGCAGGCTCATGTGGTCGTCGAACTGGATGCCGTCGGCGCCGTATTGGCTCACCACCTCCAGCACTAACTCCGTGATCAGTTGCTGCACCTCCGGCCGGAAGGGGTTGAGCCACACCACTTCCCCGGCGGCGCTGATCGAGCTGAGGCCGCCATCGCGTTTCTGGGTGAGCCAGCTGCGGTGGCGCCGGGCCAGCTCCGAATCGGGCGGTGCCATGAAGCCGAATTCAAACCAGGGCAGCACCACCAGCCCGCGGCTGCGGCCGGCGGTGATCAGCTCGCCGATCACGTCCTGCCCCTGCAGGCCCCGGTAGGTGAAATTCTGGAACTGGCGGCCCTCGCTCACCTGGCTGGGGTAGTAGGCCATGCCGCCGTTCCACACCACCGCGTAGAGCCGGTTGAATCCCAGATCGGCCAGTTGGTTCACCGTGGCCTGCATGCGGGTGCGAGCCCGCAGCACCGGCATGTCGTTGGCGGTCAGCCAGACGCCCCGCAGCTCGAGGGTTTGGGGATTGGCCGGCTGGGCGCCCACCTGTTGGGGCCACTGCAGCGCTGCCGCCAGCAGCAGGGGCAACAGTTTGGCTAGGCCCATCGTCGCTTCAGATTCCGCCTAGCAGCGCCGCCAGCAGGGCCTGCTGGGCGTGCAGGCGGTTTTCAGCCTGGTCGAAGATGCGGCTGCTGGGCCCCTCGATGGCACCGGCGCTGATTTCCAGGCCCCGGTAGGCCGGCAGGCAGTGCAGCACGATCGCCCGGGGATCCGCCTCGGCAACGAGCTCCTCGTTCAGGCACCAGCCGGCAAAGGCGCGCTCACGCTCGGCCTTTTCCTCCTCCTGGCCCATCGAGGCCCACACATCGGTGTAGAGGGCATGGGCACTCCGCACGGCCGCCACCGGCTCGTGCAACACCGCCACGCTGCCGCCGTGGGCCGCCGCCAAAGCACGGGACTGCTCCAGCACTGCCCCATCCGGCTCGAAGCCCAGCGGACACCCGATGCGCACGTGCACCCCCAGCAAGGCACCACACAGCATCAGCGAGTGGGCCACGTTGTTGCCATCGCCCACATAGGCGAGGGTGAGTCCCTCGACCTGACCAAACGCCTCCTGGAGGGTGAGGTAGTCGGCCAGGGCCTGGCAGGGGTGCTCCAGGTCGGTGAGGGCGTTGATCACGGGGACCGTTGCCCAGTGGGCGTAGTCCTCGAGTTCGGTCTGGGCAAACGTCCGGATGGCCAGGGCGTCCACGTAGCGGCTCAGCACCCGGGCCGTGTCCGCCACCGGCTCGCCCCGGCCCACCTGGGTCACCTGGGGGTTGAGATCCAGGGTCTGGCCGCCGAGGCGGGTCATGGCCACCGAGAAGCTCACCCGGGTGCGGGTGGAGGCCTTGGTGAAGATCAGGCCCAGCACCTTGCCGGCCAGGTTGATCTCCAGGCGCCTGGCCTTGAGATCGGCGGCCAGCTGGAGCAGCGCCCGGGTCTGGTCTGCGCTCAGGTCGGCTGAGGAGAGCAGATCGAGGCCCTGGAGCTGGATCAGGGCCGGATCTGGATTGATGGCAGCCATGGCTCCATCTCTAAAGATCCCTTATCCGCGATCAGGTGCCCCGGCGTCAAGCATTGCGAGACTGGCCTGCATGGAGCGACAGATGCACAATCACTATTGGCGCCGTTGGCTCAGCGGTGAACCTATCGCGGTCATAGAGCTCGCCGGTGGTGCTGATGACGGTTCCTATGGGATAGTTCAGAAGGCAGGTGACTGGGCCTTGGCTCGCTCGTGCAGCCAGCCCCAGAATGAATCGCGCAGGGCAAGAGCCTTGCGCATGCCTTTTGCCAGGTCGGCGCGGCCCTGGGGTGTGGCGGCAAAGTCGATGGCGATGGCCTTGAGGGTGGCCTGGTGGTGGTCATCAACAGCGGTGTGTAGTGGGAAGAACACTGCGTCTTGCGGCTCCAGGGTGCCGAGCCGTTCAATCGCGTCGACAAAAGGCTGATAGATGGTCTGCACGATCGCCTCTGTCCCCAGGCCCAAGGCACCGAGAGCTTCGGCGGGCGACCCGTGGGTCAGGATTGAGAGAAACAATTCTCGCCAGCACACCACTTCAATGTGATCGTAGGCCGCGTCAGTGTTGACGACTCCCAGAGCAAGGCGAAAGCGCTGAAACAGCTGCGGATGGGGAATGCCGATGATCCATTCGGGCTGTACAGCGCACTGCTGCAGTTCGGCCAGTTCCTCGTCTTCGTATTGACCGGACTCCTCGGTCAGGTTCTCCAACAGCGCGGCACGGTGATCGGGGCGTTCGAGTTTCGAGATGAGGGCTGTCAGATAGCGGGGGAAATGGGCCGAGTAGCCGTAATAGTGCTGGGCAAAGTCGGCCAGGGCTGAGCGGGTGTCGGGCAGATCTCCTGTGGTAAGCGCCTGCAGGTAGGGGTGATTAACAGCGCGGTGCTCCAGCGCTTCAAGGGCCAGGGCCTCGACGATCTCACTGTGATCGCGCTGATCCTTGGCTGCCTCATCTTGAAGGCGATTGCGCTGCAGTCCAGCGAGCCCTGTTATCAGTGCCTGGAGATCCAGCGGATTGCTGCTGAGCTGTTGAAATGTTGCTTCACGCTCAAACGCCAGCACAGTGCAGGGGCTGCTGGCGACCACCGTGGCCGTGCGTGGCCGATTGTCGAGAAAGGCCATTTCCCCGACAACCTCGCCTGGATTGAGCCTGATTTCGACGGCTGCTCCGTTGACCGTTGCTGCAACGTCCAACCCACCACTTTCGATCAGATAAAGGTTGTTGTCGCACGCACCGTGGTGGATCAGCACCTCGTAGGCCTGCAGCTCTCGACGTTGGCCGATCTGGCGCAGCTTCTGTTGCAGGCTTGGCGTCAGCGTGGTCAAAAAGGTCAACGCTTCAGGTGCTCAGGGGGTCTGTAGAAAAACTATCGATACCGCCGTCTTTGAGCCGGGTCCTAGTGTCGTAATCACCGAGGACTGCTGAGGTCAGACTGAAATCGGTAACTGCCAGGATTTTAAGAGGTTCGGTGGTCGATCGGTTGCGGCTCTGGTGCACGACCCAGCGGGGCACGTAGGCGATATCTCCCTGATCCAGCGGTGCGATCTGACTGCCGATCTGGAGGTCGGCGCTGCCACTTAGCACAATAAAAATCGATTCATGGGCATGGCGGTGCTTTTCGTTGCAGGCGCCTGGTGCGATCACCACCAGCCTCGGGTCCATAACCTGCAGGGCTGCAAACGGCAGCTTTTGAACGTTGAAGTCAATGTCTAGGCGAGGGTTTCTGTTGCTGTAGAGAGACGGCCCAGTGTTTAATGTTGACGCTGATACAAAGCATTCGGCAGCATTGGGTGCTTCAACCCGATGCTGCTGAATCGCTTCGAGTAGGGGCTCAAGGTCCACCAACAGAAGAGCGGTTGAGCATCATCCTGCTCTGGGCCAGTAGCTTTGGCAAACGTGAGGTTTGCCTTTGACGAGTAGGTCAAGCCAGCGCCGTGGCTTCCTCGGGCATCGCGCTGCTGGCGAGGAGCTCCTTGAGGTTGTCTCCCTCAATCACCTCCTTTTCCAGGATCTGCTGGGAGATGCTCTCCATCAGGTCCCGGTTGTGGCGCAGGATGGCCAGGGCCCGCTCGTGGGCGTTGTCCACCAGGGTGCGGACCTCCTTATCGATCGCCTGGGCGGTGGCATCGCTGACAGAGCGGCGGGGATTGTTGCCACCGCCCAGGAAGCGGCTGCCGCCCTGCTTGTCGTAGGCCAGGGGGCCGAGGGTTTCGCTCATGCCGAAGGTGCCCACCATCTGCTCGGCGATGTCGGTGGCGCGCTGGAGGTCGTTGGCGGCGCCGGTTGTGACCTCGCCGAAGACGATTTCTTCGGCGCTGCGGCCGCCGAGGAGGGTGGCGATCTGGCCCTCCAGGTCTTCCTTGGAGTTGAGGAAGCGCTCCTCGGTAGGTAGCTGCAGGGTGTAGCCCAGGGCGCTCATGCCGCGGGGCACGATCGAGATCTTGGCCACCTTGCTGCCGCCGGGCATCAGGTGGCCCACGATGGCGTGGCCCACCTCGTGGTAAGCCACCACTTTCTTCTCGTCGGGCTGGAGCACCCGGCTCTTCTTCTCCAGGCCGGCCACCACCCGTTCGATCGCCTCATTGAGGTCGCCCTGTTCCACCTCGGTGCGGTAGGCGCGGGCGGCTAGCAGGGCCGCCTCGTTGACCAGGTTGGCCAGGTCGGCGCCGGCGAAGCCACTTGTGGCCTGGGCGATCTTGTCGACGTCGACGCTGGGGGAGAGCTTCACCTTCTTGGCGTAAATGTCGAGGATCAGCTTGCGACCAGAGAGGTCGGGCCGATCCACCAGCACCTGGCGGTCAAAACGACCGGGCCGCAGCAGGGCGGCATCGAGGGTTTCGGGTTGGTTGGTGGCGGCCAGCACGATCACCGGTTTGTCCTGGCCGGTGAAGCCATCCATTTCCGTGAGCAGCTGGTTGAGGGTCTGCTCCCTTTCGTCGTTGCCACCCACCACGCCCATCGAGCCGGAACGGCTCTTGCCGATGGCGTCGAGTTCGTCAATGAAGATGATGCAGGGCGCCTTTTTCTTGGCCTCTTCAAACAGGTCACGCACCCGGGCTGCACCGGCGCCCACGAACAGTTCGACGAACTCCGAGCCGGAGATGATGAAGAAGGGCACTTCGGCCTCCCCTGCCACTGCCTTCGAGAGCAGGGTTTTACCGGTGCCGGGAGGGCCTACCAGCAGCACCCCTTTGGGGATGCGGGCGCCGATGGCGGCGTAGCGCTCGGGTTTCTTGAGGAAATCGACGATCTCGGCCAGTTCGGCCTTGGCCTCATCGACGCCGGCCACATCGGCAAAGGTGACCCGGGATTCCTCATCGGGCACATACACCTTGGCCTTGCTCTTGGTGAAACTCAGGGCCCCCTGGGCGCCGCCACCCATGCCGCTGCGGCGGGCGAAGAACTGGAGCACCAGGATGAAGATCAGCGGTGGCACCACCCAGCTCAGGGCCGTAGTGATGAAATTGGGCTTTTGGGGTGGCGCTGCAGCGAATTCCACCCCATGCTGCTCCAGCCGCTGGGGCAGATCCATGTCGAAGATCGGGGTGGTGGAGAGCAGGGTGGGTGCCCCCTCCTCCGAAGCCTCCTTGAGCTCGTAGCGGATCTGGTCGGAGGTGATGTACGCCCGCTTGACATTGCTGTCGTTCACTTGGTCGATGAACAGCGAATAGGGCACCCGCGGCACCTGGGCGGCCGGGTTGGGCAGGAAGTTGCTAAACAGGAGCAGCAACCCGAAGCCGATCAACACCAGGTTGATGATTCCGAAGCGGCGGTTGGGGCGGTTGTCGTCCTGGCGGATCGCCATGGTGCGGCAGCCAAAGTTGCAACCAAGCTAGTGGAGCGCTTCCGCCAGCGATTCAGCGGCGGGTTGGGAGAACCGAACGCCCCCCAGTCCCCCCGGCGCCCAGTCCCAACCCATGTGTGGTCAATTTTCCCTCGTGGCCTCGCTCGAGAGCCTGCGCCCCCATCTGCAGGGTCCCTTGCCGCCGGGGCTGGATGCCCACTACGCGCCGCGGGCCCAGGTGCGCCCCGGCGAGCCCCTGCTGATCCAGCGGCAGGAGCACGGCCGACTACAGGTAGCCCTGGCCCTGTGGGGGCTGCTGCCCGAGTGGGTCAAGGACCCCGCCAGCGCCCACCGCTGTCTCCATGCCCGCGCCGAAACCGTGGCGCTCAAGCCGAGTTTTCGCGGCGCCTGGCGCCACCGCCGCTGCCTGATCCCCGCCGATGCCTTCTGGGAGAAGGGCCGCTGGATTCGGCGTCGCGACCGCGAGCTGTTCTGGCTGGCGGGTCTGTGGGACCGCTGGATCGGCCCCGATGGCAGCGAGCTGGAGACCTGCTGTGTGCTCACCACCGCCCCCAATGCCCTGCTAGCGCCGATCCATCGGCGCATGCCGGCGCTGATCCCCGCGGGACTGGAGGCGGCCTGGCTCGAGCCGGCCGATGGTCACCTCCTTCGGGCCCTGGAGCCCCTATTGCTTCCCTGGGACCCGGCCGATTGGCAAGTCGATGGCCAGCCGGTGGCGTTAGACCAGCCCCAGTTGAAATTGGACTTTTGAGCCTCGAGCAACTGGATGCCTTTCTGGCCCATGCCCGTCAGACCCCTCAGCTGGCAATTCGGCTGGCGGAACCGCTCGAGTTGCAGGCCTTTCTGGATTTGGCCCGCGGCGCCGGCTATCCCCTCGAAGAGGCTGATGTGATCGCCGCGCAGCAGCGCCAGGAGGCAGGCCTCAGCGATGCGGAGCTGCAGGAGCGGGCTGGAGAGGAAGGTCGGCGGCTACGCAATTTCATCCATGCCTGAACTGGTGGCCGATTACCCCCGGCCGCCGGCGCTGGTCGAGAGCGCCGAGCAGGTGCGGGTTGAAGCCTTGGGCCAGTTGCTCTGTGAGACGGGGCGCAGCCTGAGGGTGCTGGAGACCTTCCACCCGCCCACCTACTACCTGCCGCCCCAGGCGGTGCGCCAAGAGCTGCTTCAGCCCAGCGCCGGCTCCAGCTATTGCGAGTGGAAGGGGCTGGCCCGCTATTTCGATCTGGTGCTCGATCCCACTGCTTCGGCCGGCGCCCGCCCGGTTGAGCGCCGCCTGCGCCGGCCTGTCTTACGCCGAGCAGTGTGGACCTACCCCCAGCCCAGCGAGGCCTTTGCTGCCCTGGCTGGTTGGTTTGCCGTGTATCCGGCCCTGATGGATGGCTGCTGGGTTGACGGAGAGCTGGTGACGCCCCAGCCCGGCGGCTTCTACGGCGGCTGGATCACCTCCCGGGTGGAGGGGCCGTTCAAGGGCGATCCCCAGCATCCGGAGCTGAGATAGCTAGCCGCTCGGCAATGACAGTCCGGGTCGGGAAGGGCATGGAGGCTCCGGCCTGTTCCACGACCGCCCCGATCAGCAACAGCACCCGTTGGCGCAGGGCCCAGGCGTCCTGGATGGTGCCACTGGCGGCAAAGCAGAGCAGGCGCAGGTTGAGGCTGGATTCGCCGTAATCGACGAAGTGCACCAGCCTGTCCTTGGCGGGATCAACCCCGGCCAGGTGCTCGAGTTGCTCCTGCAGGCTGGTGGTGATGGTGTCAATGCGGTCCCGGTCGGCGTAGCTGAGGCCAAATTCGATCCAGATGCGGCGGTTGTCGATCTGGGCCACGTTCTGCACGGCCTGGCTGGTAAACAGCCCATTGGGGATGTAGATCCGCTGCCGATCCGGATCCCGCAGCTCGGTGTAAAACCAACCCACCGCCTCCACCGTGCCCAGCAGCTGGGGGCCCGGCAAGTTGATCGTGTCGCCCAGGGTGAAGGGCCGGTTGATGTAGAGGCTGAGGCCGCTGAGGCCGTTTTCCACGATCGTGCGGGCACCGAAGGCCAGGGCCGCTGCCCCGAAGCCCCCGGCGGTGATCAGCACCCCTGCCGACACCCCCAGCAGGTCCAGGCCCATCAACAGCACCACCAGCACGGCGGCTGTGCTCAGCAACTTGTCGAGCACGTCGAACAGAAAAAGCTGGTCTTTGCTGGAGAGGTGGGGTAGCAGCTGGGCCCCGTAGTGCTCTGCGCGCTGCTTGAGTTCGCTGCGCCAGCGCAGCAGGGTCCAAACCACACCAACGGTGAGTAGCAGGTTGCGCAGCTCCCGGCCCTCAGCCTGGCCCGCCAGCCACCAGCCGATGCCGCTGATCAAGATGGCGGTGGCGATGCTGAGCCGACCGCTGAGCAGCAGGGCCCGGCCGAGGGAGCCCATGGGGCAGCGCCTGCCCAGCCGATCCAGCATTAGCCAGGCAAATAGGGCCAGCAGTGCCCCCACCAGGGGGATCTGTAGAGCGAAGGGCAGGCCGGCGGTGGGCATGGCTAGGGCGCCATGGGCGCGGCAGGCGCGCTGAGTCGCCAGAGCAGGTCTGGGCCCAGGGTCTGCACTGGCTGGCTGCTCCAGTTGGGCACCTCGGCCATGGCCGTGAACCCCAGCTCCCCCAGGGGGGTGCGGGCCGGTTGGCCGCCCAGCAGTTTCGGGGCGATTACGGCGGCCACCTCCTGCACGCAGCCCTCCCGCACGGCCGCGGCGGCCAGCTCCGGGCCGCATTCCCACAGCACCTGGTTGCAGCCGCGCCGGGCCATCTCTTCCAGCAGGGCCCGCGGGCCGCAGGTGGCAAGGGCCAGGCGGGGGACGCCCTGCTGATCGAGCTGGAAGCGGGCTTGGCTGGGGGCGTCGTAGCCATGGACCACCAAGGTGGGGCCGGTGGCCTGATTCCAGAGCTGGGCGCTGGCCGGCAGGTCCAGGCTGCGGCTGAGCACCACCCGCAGCGGCTCAGGCTGGCGCAGACCGCGGCTGGTGAGCAGGGGATCGTCGGCGCGCACGGTGCCGCCGCCGACAATCACCGCATCACAGCTCGCCCGCAACCGGTGCACCCAGGCGCGGGCCGCCGGGCCGCTGATCCACTGGCTGGCGCCGTTGCTGAGGGCGGTGCGTCCGTCGGCACCCATGGCCCACTTGAGGATCCCCAGGGGCCGGCCGCTGGCGATGCGGTGGCAGAAGGCCCGGTTGAGGGCGCGGGCCTCAGCTTCGGCCACCCCGCAGATCACCTCGATGCCGGCGGCCGCCAGCTGGGCCAGCCCGCCGCCGGCCACCTGGGGATTGGGATCGGCCATGGCCACCACCACCCGGGCCAGCCCCGCGGCGATCACGGCCTGGCTGCAGGGCGGCGTGCGGCCGTGGTGGCAGCAGGGCTCCAGGGTCACCACCAGGGTGCCGCCGCGGGCCCGCTCGCCCGCCTGGGCCAGGGCTCCCACTTCGGCGTGGGGCTCGCCGGCGCGGGCGTGGTAGCCCTCCCCCACCAGCGCCCCGCCGGCATCGAGCACCACCGCCCCCACCAGGGGGTTGGGGCTGGTGCGGCCGGCGCCCAGCTCCGCTAGCTGCAGGGCCCGCTGCATCCAGGGGCGCCAGGGGTTAGGTGCGGGGCTGGATAAGGGGGGTGGCACTGAACAGGCGTGGAAGGGCAACAATTAGGGCAGAGAAAATAGAGGGGAGAAAATAGAGCTGGGAAAACCAAAAAGAGATATTCAGCCGTTCCCATATGGTGCTTGATCTATCCGTTGTTTCCCTGCATTCATCATTTCCGTGTAAGACAGGGCCCTGGGGCGTTCCTGATCAAATGAGACCGTCCTCAGATCCTCGCCTTGAGGGCGAGCCTTTCCATTCAGGTATTTTCTCACCATACAGCCGATGGACAACGAAAAACCAAGAACGACTAGTATGCCCATCGCTTCATGATGGCGTAGATATGCATTAGTGCAATCCACGGTGCAATCCACGCGATGTCTTGGCTTCACTGCGCGGCTGCCGATGGTTTTGCCTCGTCTGTGACTGACACAGGAGGCAGGGGGGGAGGACCTTGAAGGGTTTCAGAAGGCGGGGCAGGCAGAGAGGGAGTTGCGGGAGACTGAGTGGAGGGAGACTGGGATTGGGGGCTTTGGGCGCCATTTTCGCGGCCTTTGAGGTCTTTTTGAAGTTTCTCAATTAAAAGCCGCTGGTCTCTTATTTGCCCATCCATGCCATCAAAGTATCTCACGGCAGCCACGGCACCAACCGCAATGGTTGTCAGGCTTGCAACAACCGCGATGCTCTTAGAAAAACTAACCATGATGCCATCCTCGTGCACAATGTTTTCGTGATTCTACCTTGGTCAATCCAGTCACGCCTGGTGGGGCTGGCCAAGGGGTAAGAGCATTCACCCATCGGCCCATGGACATTTAGCAATTGAGACTCGTTGATCTTTAGAGGAGCTGTTGTTGACAATCCTGGCTAGGTGGGATTACCGAAGGCTCCTGTTGGTTGAGCCGCGGCAAGCGGCAGGCTGCGCCATTGCGCCACCACAAACGGCGGCACAGGCAACTCCACAAACACCCCCGGCAGCGCCAGCCGCAGGGGCCGGTCTTGGTGCAGGTCGGCCAGCAGGGGCGCCAGGTCGAACTCGGCGGCGGCGCTGCGGCCATCTCCTGCCAGCTGGGGGTTGGCCAGGGTCACATCGGCCAGCTGCCAGCTGAAGTGGCCGCTGCGCACCTGCAGGGCCGTGGGGTGGTCGAGCCGTACCTTGCCGGGGTAGCCCACAATTCGCAGCTTCAGGGGGCCGCCCGGAGGGCCTTCGCGGTAAGCCACGACCTGCCAGCTCTGGTAGTCGAGGTCGCGCAGGCTCTCGAGGCTGCGCACCACCGGGGTGCCGTTCTCGTCGTTGTGGGCGTGCACTAGGGCCTGGGCGGCAGGGGGCAGCCCCAGCCAGAGCGCCAAGGCCAGCAGGGGCGTCAGCAGCAGGGTAAGCAGGGGTTTCATGGCTGTTGCTCAGCACCCGGTTGGCGTTCGGCCCCAGGGATGGCCTGCCAGTCGGTGTGGGTGGCCCACAGGGCCCAGATCGCCATGGCCCGCAGGTAGTGGCAGGCACGGAAGGTGTTGACGCCGGTGATGGCTTCAGGGGTGCGGAACTGCAGGCCGCCGCCGTACACCTGCTCCACCACGGCGCCGCTGATGGCGAAGGCCGTGCTGGTTTCGCCCATCAGGCGGTAGTAGGCGGCCAGGCCGAAGTTGATGCCGGTCCACACCTCCAGCGGGTGGGTGCCGTTGGGATCGAGGGGGGTGCCGTCGCGGCGCAGGCCGTTGGCCACCCCGAGCTTGCCGCCCTGGAAGCCCTCGAAGCAGGCCTGCTTCACCGCCTTGAGGGCACTGCGGGCGCGCACGTCGGCCACGACGGCGGGCAGTCCCAGCAGGCGGGCGTAGAAGTCGCCGCAGAGCTGGTCGGCCATCACCACAGGTGTGCCGCTTTCGGCATCGATCTTGTAGTACTCCCCGTTCCACAGCAGGGCATCGAAGTTGGCTCGGGACTGCTCCAGCCAGCTGCCGAATTGCCGCTGCTCGCCACTGGTGTCGAGCCCCAGCTCCAGCTGCAGCCGCTGGGCCATGGCCAGGGCCGCCTCCAGGGCGGCGATCCAGAGGGCACCGCAGTAGGCACTCACCCCCTGCAGCGGCCAGTCGTCGAAGGTCTGGTCGGGGGCGCCGCCGTTGTCGGGCAGGCCGTCGTTGTTCACGTCGAAGCTTTTCAGGTAGGTGAGGGCCTCAACGGCCGCTGGCCAGCACTCGGCCAGGAAGCGCAGGTCTTCGCCACTGGGAGCGAGCCGGAAGGTGCGCCACACCTGCAGCACGTAGTCGCTGGCCAGGTCTTTCCAGAGATTGCAGTCTTGATAGGCGGTGTAGTTGGTGGCATCCCAGGGCCGCTCGTTTGGGGCGCCGAGGTCGTGCGGGGTGGCGCCGGCGACCTTGCGGGCCGCCTCCACCCGGCCCTTGCCCTGGGTGAAATACCAGCCGATCGGCCTCGGGGTGGGGTCGGCGGCGGGGATGGCGCGGGCGAAGCTGCGCAGTACGGCCTTGTCGAGTTCGGGCCAGAGCTGCAAAAGGGCGAAGGAGCCGTAGAGCCGCACATCGAGGCTCTCGTACCACGCGTAGTCGAGACACTCGAGCACCCCGAAGCGGCCCACCGGGTCGGCGGGGCTGGCGGCACTCCAGAGGCTGCCGCCACTGGCCAGGTCGTAGAGCTCGTTGAACAGGGCCATCCGCAGCGGCTCGGGCAGATCGCTGCGCTCCAGCACGGGCTGCTGCCAGGCTTCGATCTGGTTGTGCCAGTCGCGCCAGTCGCGCAGGGCCTCGGCGGCGATGGCGGCGGCGTTGGTGCCTTCGGTGCCAAACACATCGGTGTAGCGGCGCAGGGTGCGGGTGCCGCTGGCAAAGGTCGTGACCGGCAGATCCCAGCTGATCACCAGGGGGATTTCGAGGCTGGCCCCCGGCTCAAGGTGGCATTTCACCGCCAGGGCGGCGCTGGCGGGGTCGTTGGCTCCGCTGCGGCGGTCGTTGTTGCTGTTGGGGATCGAGCCATCGCGGGCGAAGGGCTCCCACAGCTCGGCGCCGCTGCCGTGGGGGTTCCAGCGGCTGCAGCGCTGCACGTCCAGGTGGTTGGGCGCCGCCAGGCACCATTGCCCCTGGCCCTCTGCGATTGGCTTGGAGCGGCTGCCCTCCAGCAGCACCCCCTTGAGGCCCGCCTGATCCACCCAGAGGTTGCGTTGGCCTTCGCTGCGGCCGATCGCGGGCAGGTAGTTGTGCTCCGGACTGCCGTCGTCGCGGAAGGTCACGGCCGCCGTGGGGTCGGTGTTGGTGAACCAGCCGGTGGTGTTGCGCCAGCTCAGCAGCAGGGAGAGGTCCAGGGGGCGGTCGGTGGGGTTGGTCAGCGTCCAGACGAACACCGCCACCGGGTAGCTGGTGCGCCGGTAATCGCCGGGGAGGATCGGGCTGAAGGCCTGGCAGCTCACCTCGGCTTGGAACACGCCCGAATAGTGGGTGCTGCTGAGGGGATAGCGGGCTGCATAGGTGCCGGTGGCTTGCTCGGCGGTGCTGGCGGGGTACCAGCTCCAGGCGCTGAGGGGCTCGCCGGCCTCGGGGCGGGAGGCATCCACCGGGGGTTTCACCGCCAGGGCATGGGCGCGGCTCTGCTGGCCGTCGCTCTCAAACAGGGCGAACTGGCAGTCGGGCAGGGTGCCGAACCAGTGCTCACCGCCATCGAGGTGCCAGAGGTTGAAGCTGCCATCGGGGGCCCGGCCGATGCAGCCGGCACCGAAGCCCCCCAGGGGCATGCCGTGGTTGGGGCCGTCGTCGAGGTTGCTGGCGTAGCGCACCGTGTAGGGCTTGTCCCAACCCATCCCGAAGGGGCGGCTCCAGCTGGCCGCTGGGGCATTCGCTTGGCCAGTGCCACGGCCCCCCTTGCCCTGAAGCAGCGAGGTCAGGGCAGAGAGGCCGAAGCGCGCCATGGGGCCAGAAAAGGTGCGCCCAGCTTGTCAGAGGTTGCTGGGCCCTGGGTCGGGGCTCCCTGGAGGTGCGCCTACGGGATTGGAATGTGTTCCTCGAATGGTCAACATGAGGTAGTGATCGCCCGCAGCCGCGATCTCATCACGAAGTACATCAACCATTTTCCCATAAACGCATACAGCTTCAGAATTTCGCATGTAAAGCTATGGGCTTCCGGCCAACGATTTGAAAAATCCCTATACCGGCGCGGTGATAACTGAGCAGGCGCTCGAAATGTTCGAGTCCGCCAACGCCAAGGTCATCAATGCCCTCATCGCAAAGCAGGCATGGGCGAAGATTCGGCAATCCGCTCGACCCGCAGACCGAGCTGGGACCGCTCTACGGCGGGCCCGCAGCCATAAATTATCTTATGGAACTTGTGGAAGATGCTGTCGCCTCGGGCGCCCGCATCGAGACCGGTGGCATCACCTTTGAGAAGGACGGCTTCACTTTTTTGCGTCCGACCCTTATTACAGGGGCTACCACGCGGATGCGTGTCATGTAGGAGGAGACATTCGGACCGGTTCTTCCGGTGTCCGGGGTCGCCAATGATGAAGAAGCTCTGTACCCGTTCAGGGGTCGGGATGCACCGCCGCGCGAATGCACGCCTGATTGCTCATCGCTGAGCGGGCAAAGAAGCCGTGCTGCTTTTTGCTGTTGAACTCAGGGATCCGGCAGCAGGGACGGCATCACCCCGCCACGGTGATGGGCGATCCAGGCCTGCTCGAGGAACTCCCAGGCATCCCGGCCCTGTTGCCGCAGGGTGGTGGTGACCGTGAGCAGCCGGCTGCGGCAGATCGCACCTTGGCGGGATTGCATTCCATGGCTGATTTTGCGCTGAATCACCGACTGGCGCAGGGCTCTTTCTGCTGCGTTGTTGGTGGGTTCGATGCCGGGGTGATCCAGAAAAGTCCACAGGGCTTCTTTGCGTTGCAGGAGTTGCTGGCAGGTGCGCACGGTCTGGGCCCATGGCGTTCGCTCCTTTCGCGCAAAGCCCAGATCCACCACTCGCTGCAGTGTGGCCTCGAACTGGAGGCGGATCGGCCGGCAACTCAGCTGCAACGTGGGCCAGTCGATCGTTCCGTCCTTCCACTGGCGCCACTGGGCAAATAGCTGCTGCTGCAGGCCCAACAGCTCCGCTGCGAACTCCGCGCTGGCGCCTGGGCGTTCGGCGATGGCGGTGAGATCACGGATCAGGTGCGCCCAGCACAGCTGACGCTGCTGGATGGGCAGGTGGTTGTATGCCGAGAAGCGATCGCTCACCACAATGCCGCCAAAGGCACTGCCGAGCAGCTCGATGGCGGCGGCCCCCGATCGACTCAGGCCTTGGATGAACACCGTCACCACAGCGGTCACCATGACCCACTGCCAGCCACGCTTGCCGGTGGGATTGCCGCCATCGGCGTTGCCGATGGGTGCGCCGGTTTCATCCACGTAGGCCACCGGTTGCTGACGGGCGAAAGCGATGGCCTGATGCACGGGCTGCTCCAATGCTGTGCTCAAGCGCTGGCGGATTGCCGCAATGGCGCCGCGACTAATCTCCACCCCCAGCAGCTGATCGAGCAGCGCCTGGGTTTTGGTGAAACTCAACGGGAAGGCGCTACCGAGCAAACCCACCAGGGCACTGAGCCTTGGGCCGTACTGACTGGCTTCCACATCCGCCGGTAACGGGGCACAGGTGCTGGTGGAGCAGCAGGGGCACACCAAGCGATGCAGCCGATGCTCGATCACCAGCGGCGTGATCGGCGGGACCTCAATCACCTGGTGGCGCAGGCTGCGGATCCTCTCCCGCAAGCAAAGTGCCGCAGCGGCGGCAGGCATCGGGATGATGCTCCACCACCTCATCAACCCGCTCGATCGGCAGCAGCTCAGGGCCTGATCCAGGGTGGCCCGGCTGAGCGCCGCGCTTGCGGCCACTGCCCTTGCGCCGTTCCGGCGGCTTAAACCCAGGGCCATCACTGGAGGGCGGTTTGGAGGAATTGCGCGAGCTGCGGCCGATCCGCTCACGCAGCTGGGCCAGCTCGGTGGCCAGGGCGACGAGCTGGTTGCGGTGCTCCTCAATCTCCTGCTGTTGAGCCACGATGAATGCCTTGGCAGTGGCTGGCCACAACAACCAGTCTGCTTCTGGAATCCCGGCCGGAGGTGCGCTCATCACAGGCGGTCTCTGCCTGAGATGCAACCGGGAATCAAGCCGCCGTCAAGGGTTTAGCAGGAACCATGTGCGCAATGACCCGTCCCGCCCCCTGAACGGTTACGAAGCTCTTGGCCTAAGAGTTTGCTGAAAAACCAAGCCTGCGCGAAAATGGATTAACCGCCCAGCCCAGATGCGAGGTCACCGGGAGCGCAGCGGCTCCCTGTTCTCCTACGTGTCGATTGAGGAGCGGATCCCGGCCAGTCATCCGCTGCGGCGGATCCGGAAACTGGCGGATCAGGCCCTCGATCGGCTCAATCCCACCTTTTGCGCGCTCTACGCCGCAGAAGGCCGGCCCTCGGTGCCGCCAGAACAGCTGCTGCTGGCCTCGTTGCTGCAGGCGTTCTACGGGATTCGCTCGGAGCGGCTGTTGCTGGAGCAGCTCCACTACAACCTGCTGTACCGCTGGTTTGTGGGCCTGAGCCCGGATGATCCGATCTGGCACCCCACCACATTCACCAAAAATCGGGAGCGGTTGCTGAACGAGCAGGTCATGGGGCGCTTCCTGGAGAAGCTGATGGGTGCTCCGGAGGTCAAGCCGCTACTCAGCGACGAACACTTCTCAGTGGATGGCACCCTGCTGCAGGCCTGGGCGTCCCATGCCTCACTGGAGCGGACCGATGGTCAGCAGGACCCACCGCCACCGTCGTCAGGCCCTGGCGAGGGCTTTGGCGCTCCAAAGCCCGGTAAGAAGCGGGCCAAGGGTGACTTCCGCGGCATCAAGCTCAGCAACAAGACCCACCGCTCCAGCGTCGATCCAGACGCCTTGCTGGCCCGCAAGTCCAATTCCCACCCGGCTCAACCCAGCTACCGAGGCCACGTGCTCATGGACAACCGCCATGCCCTGATCGTCGATTGCCGCGTTACCCAAGCAGTGGGTACCGGGGATGTCAGCCGCCAAAGCGATGGCGGCTGACATCCCCGGTGCCCACCAAAAAACCATCGGTGCCGACAAGAACTACGACACCAAGGGCTTTGTCGCCGAGATGCGTCGCATCGCCGTGACGCCGCACGTCGCTCAGAACACCGCCCGCTCTGGTGGCTCCGCCATTGATGGCCGCACCACGCGCCACGAGGGCTACGCCAAGTCGATCAATGCCCGCCGCGGTATCGAGAAGGTGTTTGGTTGGATCAAACAGTGGGGCGGTCTGCGCCAATTCAAACTGCGCGGCACCGACAAGGTGAGTGCGGTGTTTGGCCTGCACGTGATCGCCTACAACCTGATCCGGCTGGGCAACCTGCTCAAACCGGCGATGGCGGCGGCATGAACAGGTGGTTGCCCAGAGGTGTGCCAATGAGGCGGCCTCCAGGAAGCCCCAACGGGGCAAAACGCCTGAAATCGGGCGTTCTGAACCGCTGAAACGCATCATTTCAGCCCGAACGGAGCACAATCAGCTCTCTGGAGGGAAAAACGCGGCCTTTCAGGCAGTTTTTCCGCAAACTCCTAATTAACCACCCGCTGTTCGGATTGACGACTTCGGTTTTCACCCATAATCCTGCACTTCAGGAACGCATCCTTGAAGAGGCCCGGTCGGGCACCGTCTATTTCAACTGGTGTAACGACGTGCATCCGGAGGTCGCCTGGAGCGGCTGGGGAAGGTCGGGCAACGGTATGGCTGCCATGTCAGAGCTCGGCTTCCAATCCCTGACGCGCGCCCAGTCGATCGTCAAAGCTCTCCCGTGCGCTTGACCGTCTTGGGACGTTCACGGCGCTGCGGTCGCAGATCACTTACCGAGGCGATGGCTTCGAACAGACGGCGGATGGCGGGCTCCTTCTTGCCCTGGTTTGGTCTGGTCTGGTCTAAATTGTGATCTTTTCTGTGTTCTCGGCAAGATGGCAAGTCATTCGGCCGCTGGCGGCGGTGGTCGTCGCATGGTCAACATGCTGGAGGCCAAGACCCACCTCTCACGCCTGGTGGAGGCGATCGAAACAGGTGCGGCAAGCGAGGTGGTGATCGCCCGCAACGGCAGGCCGGTGGCGCGACTCACCGCCCTGCAGGAGCCTGCGCCGCCCCGGAGCCTGGGAGTGGCCCGCGGTCAGTTCACGGTTCCCGATTCGATCGATACCGCCAATCCGCTGATCGCCGAGCTGTTTGAGCAGCCCTGATGCGCCTCCTGCTCGACACCCACGCCTTTCTCTGGGCGATCAGTGATGAGCCCAGGCTGGGCCCGCGCAGCCGCGATCTGATCACCACCGAGGCCAGCAGCGTGCTGATCAGCCATGTGTCGCTCTGGGAGATCGCCATCAAGCACGCCCTGACCCGCAGCGACATGCCGCTCTCTGCCGCCCAGGCGATCCCATGGGCTCAGGAGTGCGGCTTCGAGCTCCTGCCGCTTGATCTTCCCCATCTGCTGACGCTCGAGCAGTTGCCCCTCCATCACCGCGATCCGTTTGACCGCCTGCTCGTGGCCCAGTCGATCAGCGAATCGCTGCTGCTGGTGAGCGCCGATGGGGCGTTTCATGCCTATGGCTGCCCGTTGCAGGATGCTCGCCGCTGAAGGAGAGCTTGCGCAGGGGCTCGATCGCTGCAGCCGTTTTCCCCATGGTGATCGAACCACTGCAGCGGCCCCAAGGCTGAGCAGAGCCTTCAGGGCTCCTGGTGGGCTGGGGCCGCTGGCGCCTGGAAACCCCCATTCACCTCCTGGTCCACCAGGGCGTCGAGGGTGACGGCGGAGCGCACCAGGGCCTGATAGCGCTGCACCACCCGGCGGTTGCGCTCGATCCAGTTGCCAGGATCACCGCTGGGCAGGCCCGTGCCATCCCCCGCCAGCAGCTCCAGGTCTTGTTGCTGGGCCAGCAGGGCGAGCACCAGATCGTGGATGCGCTGGCGGCGGTCGCTCATGGACGGGCGGGGGTTCACTCGGCTGGGCATCATGGCTCCATTGGCAAGGACACCCTGGCGGAGTTGGCCGTGTTGGAGGTGATCGGCACCGATGCCGGTGGCGTGGCCGGCTTGGTGCCCCCCAGCCTGGCCCTGGTGCGGGCTGCCCAGCTGCTGGTGGCTCCGGCCCGGCTGCTGGCGGAGCTGGAGCCCTGGTGGCGGGCCGAGCAGGCGGCCGGGCGCATCTCAGCGGGGAGCCCTTGCCCCCAGCTCCTGGCCAGCGACCGGCCGGAGTTGATCTTCGGGGCCGTGGAGGAGGCCCTAGCGGCGGGATGCCCGGCGGTGCTGCTAGCCAGCGGTGACCCGCTCTGGTTTGGCATTGGCCGGCTGCTGCTGCAGCGCTTCGGCGCCGGGCGGCTGCGCTTCCATCCGGCCCCCAGCTCCCTGCAGCTGGCCTTCGCCCGCCTCGGCCGCCCCTGGCAGGACGCCAGCTGGATCAGCCTGCATGGCCGCGACCCCGAACCCCTGGCGGCGGCCCTGCAGAAACGGCCTGCCGCCCTGGCGGTGCTCACCGACCCGGGCCGCGGCGGCGCCGAGGAGGTGCGGCGCATCCTGGCGGCCTCGGGCCTGGAGGCGGCCTATGCCTGTTGGCTGTGCGAGCGGCTGGGGCACCCCGAGGAGCGGGTGCAGCGCCTGGCTCCCCAGGCGCCCCTCCCCGGGGATTGCCATCCCCTGCACCTGGTGCTGTTGATCGCCGAGCCGCCGGCTGCGCCCGCCGATCCCGCGTCCCTGCCCCTGTTTGGTCTCGACGACGGTCTGTTTCTCCAGCACGACGACCGCCCCGGCCTGATGACCAAGCGGGAGGTGCGCATCCAGTTGCTGGCCGATCTGGAGCTTCCCGAGCGCGGCGTGCTTTGGGATATCGGCGCCGGCGTGGGTTCGGTGGGGTTGGAGGCGTTGCGGCTGCGGCCGGCTCTGGCGGGTTGGTTTGTGGAGCAGCGGGGCGGCTCGGCGGGCCTGATCGCCGCCAATGCCGAGCGGCTGGGCGTGCTGCCGGCGGGGCTGCTCGAGGGCCGGGCGCCGCAGGTGCTGGCCGAGCTGCCCGATCCGGACCGGGTGCTGATCGGCGGCAGCGGCCGCGAGCGGGCGGCCGTGCTGGCGGCGGTGCTGCAGCGCCTGCGGCCCGGCGGCATGGTGGTGATTCCCCTGGCCACCGTGGAGGCCCTGGCCGTGCTGCGCCCCCTGCTGGAGCAGGCCGGCTGCGCCGTCGCCGTGGCCCAGCACCAGGCCTGGCGCGGCGCCGCCCTCGCCGATGGCACCCGCCTGGCGCCGCTCAATCCGGTGTTGGTGCTGAAGGGGCGGCTGCCAGCCGCTGCAGGATGAGCAGGCGCTGCCACAGCGCCGCCCGGGGAGCTTCGATCGCCAGAGCCTGACGGCAGCGCTCCAGCCAGCCCTTGCGCTGCTGCACCCGCTCGAGGGCCTTGCTCAGGTCGGCACGCACTGCGTCGCCATAGGCCAGTTCGGCCTTGGTCAACGCCTGATCCCACACGGCTGGGGTCAGGGGCAGATGGGCCAGATCAATCAGATCGCGGTTCAACACCCCATCGTCGTTCCAGCGGTCGGAATTGGCCAGCAGCTTGCTGCAGATGAGATCGTTCAGCGTCAACGAGGCGATGCCACACACTGCTTTTTCCTTGCTGGGCATCTCCAGGCTGATCTCGCCCTGCCGCCGCCCAACAGGCAATGGTGCTGGCGCAGCAGCTGCGGATTGAGCTGCACCAGCAGGCTCGCAATCCGGCGGTGGTGCTCAAGCCGGAACATCGGGCTCCGGGATGGCGTGAGTCAGAGACGCGATCAGTTGGCGCTCCTGCGGCTGCAGCTCCTCCAGATCCAGCCACCTGCGATGGCGTGCATAGAGCCCAGCCGCTTCCGCCGCACCCGGCGTGCTCGTGCCTTGCACATGCCAGGCCAGTTGCCGCAGAAGGGGATAGTCAGCAAGTTCGATGCTCTCCGCTTTGGCGGCGGTTGCTGCTTCGGCGTCGGCATCCACCAGCTGGATCAGGGAGAGATCAAGGGCATCCAGCACATTCATCAAGGCCCCACCGTCACCGAGGAGGCTCCGGTTTCGATGCGGTGCAACGGCCTTGGGGGCCTGGCGCACCGGATGGCAAGGAATGCCTAGCTAGATGATTCCCATTCTGGTCATTTGCTTGCATTCTGGCGGTTACTTCAGGGTGCGGTCTGGCTCCCAAGGGCCTCTATCCGCACCGCCGTGCCCACCTGGATCCCCAACGCCTCGGCCTGGCCGGCGGCCAGTTCGAGCACGCCGTCCACCGCCTGGTCGGGGCCGTAGCTGCGGCAGGGCAGGCGCATGCAGGGGGCGGTATGGACCTCGATCGCCACCACCCGGCCGCCCTGCACAAACAGCATGTCCAGGGGCTCGGGGGTGCGGTGCATCCAGAACCTCGCCAGCGAGGGCGGGTTGTAGGGAAACCACATCCCCCGCAGGGACGGCAGGGGGGGGCGAAGTTGCAGGCCCTTGCTCTGTTTCTCGGGGGTGTCGGCCACCTCCAGGGCGATACAGCGTTCGGGTGCCAGGCACCACTGGGCCGTGATCGGCAGCCATTGGGGCGGGGGCGTGAAGCCGCACAGCATGGCCGCCATTCCGGGCAGGCTCAGGCCCGTCATCCAGGCACGGAAACCCATCAGCTGCGGGCCTCCAGCTGGGGTGACCGCTCGCTCAGGCAGTAACCCTGGCCCCGGATCGTATGAATCAGCCGCTGTTCGCCGCCCTCCTCCAGCTTGTGGCGCAGATAACGCACGTACACCTCGATCACATTGCTGGTTGTGCCCAGGTCGTCGTTCCACACCTGGCGCAGGATCAGGTCACGCCCCACCACCGTGCCCTTGCGCTCAAGCAACAGGATCAGCAGTTGGTACTCCCGTGCCGTCAGGCCCACGGACCGCGCACCCCGCTTGACCTGGCGGGTGCTGGGATTGACCACCAGGTCGCCCACCTGCAGCAGCTGGACGGGGATGTTGGTGCGGCGGGTGAGATCGAGGTGCAACCGCAGCCGCATCAGCAGATCGCTGGGGCCGAGGCTGGAGAGCCAGAAGTCGTCGGCGCCAGAACTGAGGCAGAGAACCCGGGCCTCCACCGTGTCCTCGCCCACATCGAGCAGCAGGGGCAGGTCGCCCCATTGGGCCCGCAACGCCGGGATGCGGCCGGCCTGGTCGGCGGAGAGCAGCACCGCATCGGGGGCCGGGTCAGCAGGGGCGGGGGCTGCGGCGCTGCAGGTGTATCCAGAGGCCTCCAGCCGCGCAGCCAGGGCTTCGGCCTCCTCTCCCACCAGCAGGATCAGCGTTTCACTCATGGGGCCATGCCGTTGCCGGGTTTGGCCACATGGGGCAACCCCCAGCCGAGCTTGTTGCGCAGCACCTGGAAAAACTCGTGGTCTGCCAGGCGCACAAAGCGGGCCGGTTGCTCGCTGCGCCGCACCAGCACCCGGTCTTCGGGCCAGAGGTAACTGCCGGCACTGCCATCGACCACCATCATCAGTCGCTCGGGGGTGGCTGGAAACACGGTCACCGGCTCCCGGTCGCTGAAGACCAGGGCCCGCGATGCCAGCGAGTGGGGTGCGATCGGCGTGAGCTGCAGCACGGGACAGTCGGGCGTGATCACCGGGCCGCCGGCGCTGAGGGCATAGGCGGTGGAGCCCGTTGGGGTGGCGAGGATCACGCCGTCTGCGGCGATGTCCACGGGGGCGTGGCGGCCAATGGCGATCTCGAAGTGGCACATCGAGGTGAGGGGCTCGCGGTGTAGGGCCATCTCGTTGAGACAGAGCACTTCCCAGCGGCGTTGCTCGCCGCGCATCACGCTGACGATCAGCATCGTGCGCTCCTCCACCGTCCACTCGCCGCTGAGCACCTGGTCCAGCGCCGCCTCCAGCTCGTTGAGGTAGGCCTCCGCCAGAAAGCCGAGATGGCCGGTGTTGACCGTGAGGATCGGCACGCCGATGGGTGCGGTTTGGCGGGCGGCCGAGAGCACGGTGCCGTCGCCGCCGAGCACCACGGCCAGGCTGAGGTCGGGGGCGAAGTTTGCCGGCACGCAGGCCGCATAGCCGCGGCTGCGCAGGTGCTGGTCTGGGTTGGCGAAACCCACCATGCCGCCGGAGCTGCTCACCCGCACCACGCCATAGCCGGCCGCCTTGAATCGGGCCTCGATGGCATCGGCAGTGGCCAGGGCCACGCCTTTGCCGTCATTCACGATCAGTCCGACGCGGGGCACCGATCGGGGGGCGGGGAGTTGCCTGAGTTTATGGGCCCAGTTTCAGCTAGCTCGCCCCAGGGCTCCTGTTGTCCTAGAACTGCTCCAGAAAGCGCAGGTCGCTGGTGTACAGGCGGCGGATGTCATCGATGCCGTGGCGCACCATGCAGAACCGCTCCACCCCCAAGCCCGCAGCAAAGCCGCTCCAGCGTTCCGGATCGAGGCCTATGCCGGTGAGCACGGCGGGGTCGACCATGCCGCAGCCCATCACCTCCAGCCAGCGGCCCCGCCACTGCACATCCACCTCGGCGCTGGGCTCGGTGAAGGGGAAGTAGCTGGCCCGGAAGCGCACAGGCAGGTCGCCAAAAAACTGCTGCAGGAAGGCCGTCACGGTGCCGCGCAGGTGGCTGAAATCCAGGCCCTCATCGATGGCCAGCACCTCCACCTGGTGGAATACCGGCGAATGGGTGGCATCCACCGGGTCGCGCCGATACACCCGGCCAGGGGCGACCACCCGCACCGGCGGCGGGTTCTGTTCCAGGTAGCGGATCTGCACCGGGGAAGTGTGGGTGCGCAGCAGGCGGCCCTCCCCCAGGTAGAAGGTGTCCTGCATATCCCGGGCCGGATGGTGCTCCGGGATGTTGAGGGCGCTGAAGTTGTAGTGGTCGGTTTCGATCTCCGGCCCCTCTGAAACCCGATATCCCAGCCCACTGAAGATGTCGACGATCTCTTCGATCGTGCTGATCAGCGGGTGGCGATGCCCCGCTGGGGTGTAGCTGCAGGGGGCCGTCACATCCAGGCTCTCCCGGGCGATGCGCTCTGCCATGGCAGCGGTTTTAACCGCTTTCAGCCGCTCGCCGAGCAGGCTTTGCACCTGCTCCTTGAGCACGTTGGCTCGCTGGCCGATCAGGGGCCTTTCGTCGCCGGGCAACTTGCCCATGGCCCCCAGCAGGCCGGAGAGGCGCCCCTTCTTGCCCAGCAGGCCCACCCGCAGCTCCTCCAACTCGGCGGCGGTTGTGGCAGCGGAGATCTCAGCTGCCGCCTCGCTTTCAAGCGCCACAAGCTGGTCGGTGAGCTGCTGCAGGGACACGGTGGCGCTCACGGCAGGTGCGGAGGGAGTCGAGACTTTAAGTAGGCGCCCCAGCGCTGGGCCGTTACGTTGCGGCGAGATCTCCCTGCGACCGATGGCACCGTTGAGGATCCTGATCAGCAACGACGACGGCGTTTTCGCCGAGGGGATCCGCACCCTTGCCAATGCAGCCCTGGCCCGCGGCCACCAGGTGAGCGTGGTGTGTCCAGACCAGGAGCGCTCCGCCACCGGCCATGGCCTCACCCTGCAGACCCCGATTCGGGCGGAGCGGGCCGATGAGTTGTTTGATGACGGCGTCCAGGCCTGGGCCTGCAGTGGCACCCCCTCCGACTGCGTCAAGCTGGCCCTCTTTTCCCTCCTTGATGAGTGGCCGGATCTGGTGCTCTCCGGCATCAACCACGGGCCCAACCTGGGCACCGACATCCTGTATTCCGGCACCGTCAGCGCGGCGATGGAGGGAACGATCGAGGGCCTGCCCGCCCTGGCGGTGAGCAGCGCCGACTTCCAGTGGCGTCAGTTTGCGGCAGCGGCCAGGCTGGCCCTGGATGTGGCCGAGGGCATGCTGGCGGAGGGTTGGCCCGACAACATGTTGCTCAACCTCAACGTGCCCGCCCGGCCCCCCGAGGCGATCGGGCCGTTGCGCTGGTGTCGCTCGGCGGTGCGCCGCTACACCGACCAGTTCGAGCAGCGGGTGGACCCCCGCGGGCACACCTACTACTGGCTGGCAGGGGAGGTGGTCAATGACCTCGAAGCCCAGGTTTCCGGGCCAGAAAGCTGGCCCACCGATGTTGCCCAGATCAATACCGGTGCCCCTTCGCTGACCCCGCTCCAACCCGACATCTTCTGGCGTGGGGTGACCCGCGACCTGCCGGATCTGAGTGGTCTGCTGGCTCAGGTGGAGCGGTAAACCCGCTGCAGCAGCCAGAGGCTGATCCACAGCCCAATCAGATGGGCAAACAGCACCTGGGTGTTGCCCAGTACGGACAGCATCTCGATCGAGGTGATCGGCAGCCCCACCACCCGGCCGGCGGTACCGGGGGCCGCCTGGATCTGGGCACCAAAGAACCCCGGCACCTGCTGGGAGGCTTGCACAAACAAGCTGCCGGCCAGGGACTGATAGCCAATCACCGCCAGGCTCAGACCGACCAAATCGGCGAGCAGGCCCCGTTTGATCAGTTTTGCCGTTTCGCCCTTGCTGGGCCGCACCGGAGAATTCAGGGCCCGGCCGCAGCGCACGATCAGCCCGCTCTGCCAGATGCACCAGAGCAGCAGCAGAAAGGCCAGGGTTGTCAGCGAAATTCCAGGCCCCAGGCCCAGGGCCCGGGAGGAATTGGCTGCCAAGCGGCCGCCAATGTTGTTGAACAGCAGGACGCCGACCACCACCACGGCCAGCACGACCTGGGCCCAGAGGCGTACCCAGCCCATGCGCCGCAGGGCTGCAGCGATCAGCTGTAGGTCGAGGCGGTCAGCCATGCAGCCAGTGCCGGTTTGTGCCCCAAAGGTGCCATGGGAAGATCGATTTGGCTTCCGTTGCCGTTGGTTTCCGTAGCGTTGATACCCCTGCGATCCCCCCAGGAAGCCCGCCGGCCGACAGCCATTGCCCTGGGCAGCTTTGATGGCCTGCACCAGGGCCACCGAAGGGTGATTGCCTCGGTCACGGATCTGCCCGCTCCCGCGCCCTCTTCCGTGCCTGCTCCCGTGCCCACTCCCGTCCCAACGGTGGTGAGTTTCTGGCCCCATCCGCGCGAAGTGCTGCACGGGGAGGCGCGGCTGCCCCTGGATCTGCCCGCTGAGAAGCTGCACCTGCTGGAGCCGCTCGGCATTCAGCAGCTGGTGCTGGTGCCCTTTACCCAGGAGTTGGCCGCCCTCAGCCCGGAGGCGTTTGTTCAGCAGGTGCTGTTGGACCAGCTGGGGGCCAGGCGGATTGCCGTGGGGGATAACTTCCGCTTCGGGGCCGGCCGCTGCGGCGACAGCCAGACCCTGGCGGCCATCGGCCAGCGCCATGGCATCGATGTGAAAGTGCTGCCCATGCTCTGGGATGGCACGGAGAGGGTGAGCAGCAGCCGCATCCGTCGGGCGCTGGCCGAGGGGGATGTGGCGGAGGCGCACCGGCTTCTCGAGCGGCCCTATCGCTTCCGAGGCCTGGTGGTGCCAGGGCGGGGACTGGGCAAAACCCTCGGTTGGCCCACCGCCAATCTGCAGGTGGACGGGCGCAAATTTCTCCCCCTCGAGGGGGTGTACGCCGCCGCGGTGTCAGTGGCGGGGGGGCCGATGCTGCCGGCGGTGATGAATCTCGGCCCCCAGCCAACGGTGGATCCGATGGCCCCCTCGGCGGTGGAGGTTCACCTGCTCGATCGCCGCCTGGAGCTTGTGGGTATGGAGCTGCAGGTGCAGCCGCTGCAGCTGCTGCGTCGCCAGCAGACGTTTGCCAGTTTCGAAGACCTCAGCAGCCAGATTGCGGCCGACGCCGACCGGGCCCGCGCCCTATGGGGCGGGGTAGGCGTGGGTGAGGCCCCAGCCGATGAAGGTGGCAATCCCGCCGAGCAGCAGAATCCCTGAGATCAGCACCAGCATCGGGTTGTCGGAATTGGCCTTGTCCACTCCGCCCGGCTCGCCTGCCATTGGCCCCTGCGCGATGGATTCCACCCTAGACAGCTTTGACCGTTCCGCCCGGGATCGTCTACTCGACGCCAACCTGGACCGGGCCCGGGAGGGCCTGCGGGTGCTGGAGGACTGGGCCCGTTTTGGCCTCGACCGGGGCGATCTGGTGGCCCGCACCAAGGACATGCGCCAGCGGCTGGGCCGGCTGCACCGGGATGCCTACAAATTTGCTCGCCATACGGCCACCGATCCGGCCGCTGGCCTGGGCCACCCGGCCCAGGCGGAGCGCCGCAGCCCCAGTGCCGTGGTGGGTGCCAATGCGGGCCGGGTGCAGGAGGCTTTGCGGGTGCTGGAGGAATTTGGCCGCAGCAGCGATCCAGATCTGGCAAAGGAGGCCGCCACCCTGCGCTACCTCCTCTACGACCTGGAAGTCGATCTGCTGCAGGCCTGTCGCCTCGCCGCCACTGGCGGGGGGGGGCGGCGCCAGGCGTTGGCCAGCTGCCGGCTCTATCTGGTCACCTCGCCGGTGGCCGATCTGGAGGGGGTGGTGGCCGCCGCCCTCGGGGCCGGAGTGCGCCTGGTGCAATACCGGGCCAAGGAGGCCGCCGGCCTCGACGACCTGCAGAAGCTCCGCCAGGCCCGCGCCCTGCGCCAGCTCTGCACCGCCCACGGCGCCCTGTTTCTGGTCAATGACCGGATCGACATCGCCCTGGCGGTGGAGGCCGACGGGGTGCACCTGGGCCAGGGGGACCTGCCACCGGCCATTGCCCGCCAGCTGCTCGGCCCCGATCGCCTGATCGGCCGCAGCACCCATGCCCTGGCCCAGCTGCAGCAGGCGGTGAGCGAGGGCTGTGACTACGTGGGGGTGGGCCCCGTGCATGCCACTCCCACCAAGCCGGGCCGGGAGCCCGTGGGCCTCGATTACGTGCGCCAGGCCGCGGCGGCCAGCCCGATTCCCTTTTTCGCTATCGGTGGGGTGGATGCCAGCAACCTGGCGGCCGTGCGGGCCGCTGGCGGCACCCGGGTGGCGGTGGTGCGGGCGATCACCGAAGCGGCCGATCCCGCGGCGGCCGCTGCCGGCCTGTTGGCAGAGCTCGAGGCCAGGGGATGATCACGCTGGTGGTGAATGGCGAAGCGCGCCGCTGTGCCGCCGGTCTCAACCTGGAGCAGGCCCTCGGGCAGCTGGGTTACCAGCCCCGGCTTGTGGTGGTGGAGTTCAACGGCACGATCCTGCCCCGCTCGGCCTGGACCGGGCAGCTGGTGGTGGAATCCGACGTACTGGAGGTGGTCACCATCGTCGGTGGTGGTTCCTAGATTCCTTCCATCTGCTTAAAGCGCCTTGGCGCGTTCCACCCCCCTCCTGCTGCGGCGCTGCGCCAGCCTGCTGGTTGTACCCGTGTTGGCCCTCACCCTCCTGCTGGCCCATCCCAGCCCCAGTTGGGCGGCCAGCGGCGGCCGGATCGGTGGCGGCAGCTTCCGCTCGGCACCCTCCATGCCCCGCAGCTATGGCGGGGGCGGCTATGGGGGTGGGGGTGGTTTTAACGGGGGCTACCGGGGCGGCTATGGCGGCGGTGGCATTGGCTTCCCCTTCCTGATTCCCCTCTTCGGTTTCGGCGGCGGCGGCCTGTTTGGCTTCCTGGTGCTGATGGCTGTTGTGGGCCTGCTGCTCAATGCCATCAAAGGCGGTGGCGGCCAGGCTGGGCCCCTTCCCTCTGGCCGCGGCTCCGAGCTCGCCTATGGCAGGCCGGATGGCCCCGTGACGATCAGCCAGCTGCAGGTTGGTCTTCTGGCCTCGGCCCGGGAGCTCCAACGGGACCTGCGACGGCTGGCAGGTAGCGCCGACACCGGGCGTGCGGCAGGCCTGCAGGCGTTATTGCAGGAGACCACCCTGGCCATGTTGCGCCACCCCGATCTCTGGGTGTATGCCAATGCCGAAGTGGGCCAGGTGCCCTTCGCCAGTGCCGAAGCCACCTTCAACCGTCTCTCGATGGGCGAACGCAGCAAGCTGCAGCGCGAGGTGACCAGCAATGTCTCCGGCCAGCGTTTCAGCGATGCCAGCGTTGTTTCAGGTGAGAGCGACGCCAGCAGCGATTTCATCGCCATCACCCTGCTGGTGGCCAGTCGCAACCGCCTCAATATCAAGGGGGCTGGCAGCGCCGATCAACTGCGGGATGCACTCCAGCAACTAGGCGCGGTCGGCGCAGATGACCTGATTGCGATTGAGGTGATCTGGCAACCAGAGGGTGCAGGTGAGGTGCTCAGCACCGAAGAACTGCTCACCGCCTACCCCCAGCTGCAACACCTTTAAATTCCTCTGATAAGTTACACGGATTGATGAGCCAACAGCTAGCCCATTGGGGCCTGGCTGTTGAGGATGCGTAGGGCCGCCATCGCTGCCCCGTAGCCATTGTCGATGTTCATCACCATCAACCCTGGGGCGCAGCTGGCCAGCATGCCGCTGAGGGCTGCCTGGCCGCCGGCGCTGACGCCGTAGCCCACCGACACCGGCACGCCGATCACCGGTTGGGGCAGGAGGCCGGCCAGCACCGTGGGCAGGGCCCCTTCCATCCCGGCGCAGGCAATCAGCACAGGGCAGCTGCGCAGCTCCTCCAAGCGATCGAGCAGGCGGTGCAGCCCGGCGACGCCCACATCCAGCACCAGCTGGACGGCAATTCCATGGCAGGCGAGGGCCAGCTGGGCCTCCGCCGCCACCGGTAGATCGCTGGTGCCGCCGCCCAGCACCGCCACCCGGCCCCGGCTGGGATCGGGGCTCGGCAGGCTGCCGGCCGTGAGGCAGCGGGCCTGCAGGTGTTGCTGCAACTGCAGCTCCCCCGCCAGGTTGGGCCCCAGCTCGAGGGCCACGGCATGGGCTTTTGCGGGCTCGATGCGGGTGGCGAGCGCCAGTTCACCGGCGGCGTGGGTGGCGATCAGGATCCGGGTGATCTGGTCGGCGCTCTTGTTTTCGCCCCAGATCGCCTCCACCATCCCCAGCCGCTGGCGACGGCCCAGATCCAGGCGGTGCTCGCTGCTCATGGCGCTGCTCATGGAGCTACTCATGGCGGTAGCAGTTCCCCTTCAAACACCAGGGGGAAGGGATTGCCCTGGCGCCTACCTGTGGCCTGGCGGGCCGCCTGCTCGAAGCGCTCCTGCACCGCATCCAACTCAGCCGGTGGGATTGCTTTCCACTGCTCCCGGCTGGCCCAGCGAATCAGCAGGGTGCCTTCCTCGGTGGCGGGGTCCCACAGCAACTGGCGATCGAGGAATCCTTTCTGTTGGGCCAGCCAGGGCTCCCAGCTGTTCGCTTCGGCGGCGATCCAGGCCTGGCGCGCTTCAGCCGGCACCTTCACGCGCAGGTGCTCGACCACGGCCACCTCAAAGCCGCCGTCGGGGCCATCCCGCCCGGCGATCGCCCTGTCGGGATGGCCTGCCAGCAGCATGGCCAGGCACAGCCCAAGGGCCAGCAACCTCGCCACCCCCCCAATCATTTCTGCAACAGGGCCACGGCGTGGCATGAGATCCCTTCCTCCCGTCCTTCAGCGCCCAGTTTTTCGTTGGTGGTGGCCTTGACGCCCACCTGGTCGGCCGAGAGCCCCATGCGGGCGGCGATCGCGGCGCCCATGGCCCCGATGTGGGGCTTGAGCCTGGGGCGCTCGGCCACGATCACGCTGTCGATATTCACCACGCTCCAGCCCCGCTCTGCCACCAGGGCCCCCACCTGCTCCAGCAGCACCAGGCTGTCGGCCCCCTGCCACTGGGGGTCTTCTGGCGGGAAATACAGGCCGATGTCGCCCAGGGAAAGGGCCCCCAGCAGGGCATCCATGATCGCGTGCACCAGCACGTCTGCATCGCTGTGGCCGTCAAGCCCCAGGCCGGCTGGATGATCCAGCCGCTGGCCACCCAGGATCAGCGCCCGACCCGGCACGAGGCGGTGGATGTCGTAGCCGTTGCCGATGCGTAGCTGCATGGGCCGCAGTGGGAGCGGCTTCAAACCCTATCGCCCAGAACCTGTAGGCGGTTACCTTCTCGGCCCATCACCTGCACGCCCTCGCCGAGTTGCAGTTGCCGTTCCGGCTCAAGGTTGATGGCTGCCCAGCTCTGCCCCTGCCAGCGCACCCGCCCAGCCTCTTCCCCCGGGCTGAAGCCGCTGATCACGCTGGCCCGATCGCTGCTGCCGCCTGGTGGAATCGCCCGCGTTCGGCGCTGCCTCGACCAGCCCTGCAGAGAGGGCAGCAGGGCCAGGGTCAGCCCTGCGAACACCCCTAGCTGGGCCAGCGGGCCAAGGGCCGGTACGGCGGCCAGCAGTAAGGAAAGCCCCAGGGCGGCCAGAACGGCGGGCAGCAGTCCGTCGAAATCGACCCCGAGCCAGCTGACGCCCAGCAGGATCAACGCCAGCAAAAACCAGGTCAGCGCGGCCATGGCAGGGGCGGGAGGGGCAGCCCGACCATGGTGCCTAGCCTGAAGCCAGTGCGAGGCCATTTCCATGGAAGCCCTGTTCGGTCTGCCCGCCCTGGTGCTGATGGCCCTGCTCGGGATCAACAGCGTCAAGGTCACCAGCGGCGGCCAGTCGCGGCTGGTGGAGCGCCTCGGCAAATACGACCGCCAGCTGCAGCCTGGCCTGTCGCTGGTGTTGCCGGTGCTCGAAAAGGTGGTGAGCCACGAATCGCTCAAGGAGCGGGTGCTTGACATCCCGCCCCAGCAGTGCATCACCTGCGACAACGTGGCGATCGAGGTAGATGCGGTGGTGTATTGGCAGCTGCTGGAGCACGCCCGCGCCTACTACGCCGTCGACAACCTGCAGGCGGCGATGGTGAACCTGGTGCTCACCCAGATCCGCGCCGAGATGGGCAAGCTCGACTTGGATCAAACCTTCACCACCCGCCAGGAGGTGAATGAGGTGCTGCTCAAGGAGCTGGATCAGGCCACCGATCCCTGGGGCGTGAAGGTGACCCGGGTGGAGTTGCGCGATATCCAGCCCTCCCGTGGGGTGCAGCAGGCGATGGAGCAACAGATGACCGCCGAGCGGGAGAAGCGGGCCGTCATCCTGCGCTCCGAGGGCGAGCGCGAATCCCAGCTCAATGCCGCCCGTGGTCGAGCCGAGGCGCTGGTGCTCGATGCCAGGGCCAAGCAGGAGGCACTGCTGCTGGAGGCCCAGGCCCAGGCCCAGCAGCAGACCCTGTTCGCCCAGGCCAGGGCCGACGCCGCCACCCGGCTGGCCGAGGCAATCCAGGCCAACCCTCAAGCCGCTGAGGCGATGCGGTTGCTACTGGCCGGCGACTGGATGGCCATGGGCGAGCAGATGGCCCATGCCCCCGGCGGCAGCGTGCTGATGGTGGATCCCCAGAGCCCGGCAGCCCTGCTCACGGCGTTGCGGGGTCTGCAGCAGGGCCAGAGCTGAGTGACACACAGCCAGCGGCAGCGGCGATGGTGGAAGAGCTCTTCTGGTTCGTAAAGATCAGGCACCAACAGCCCGTCCATGCCGATCCACGCTCACCTGGAGGTGACTGCCGGGAGTCAGTCCCAGGGACTCACGCAGCTGCCGGGGGATCGTCAGCTGACCCTTTGAGCTGAGCGTGATCATTCTCATTGTTCAACAGGAAGGCAGATTGCCTTACATGGGGTCGCTTCTCATCGGCGCCCTGGATGTAACCCAGTGCGCGTCGGCTACTGCTGGGGCTGCTGCTCCTGCCAGCGCGCATAAAGATCCGGCCGTCGCTCGCGGGTGCGCTGCTGCTGCTGCTCGAAGCGCCAGCGGGCGATGGCGCCATGGTCGCCGCTGCGCAGCACCGCCGGCACCTCCCGCTCCCGGAAGCTGGCCGGACGGGTGTAGTGGGGGTGCTCCAGCAGCAGGGCGCTGTGGCTTTCCTCCTCCAGGCTGGCCTGGCTTCCCACGGTGCCCGGCAGCAGCCGCACCACGCCGTTGATGATCACCGCCGCCGGCAATTCGCCGCCGGTGAGCACGAAATCGCCGATCGACACCTCCTCATCGGCCAGGGCACGGATGCGCTCATCGAAGCCCTCGTAGTGGCCGCAGATCAGCACCAGCTGGTCGTATTCAGTGGCCCAGCGGCGCAGGTCGGCCTGCTGCAGGGGTTTGCCCTGGGGGCTCATCAGCAGCACCCGCCGCCGCGGCAACACCGGAATCGCCTCCACCGCTGCAAACACCGGCTCGGGCTTGAGCACCATGCCCGCTCCGCCGCCGTAGGGCTCATCGTCGACCTTGCGGTACTTGTCGGGGGCGAAGTCGCGCGGGTTGTGGGTGTGCAGTGCTGCGATGCCGGCGCTAAAGGCGCGGCCGATCACCCCCAGGGCCAGCAGCGGAGCAAAGGCTTCAGGCGCCAGGCTCACCACATCCAGGCGCATGGGGCTCAGCTCACCGGGGCGGTGGGGCGACTCACCCGGCGGATCTCGGAGCTGAAGCTGGCCCGGCCCGGGCTGCCGTCGGCGCTGCTCTCCACGGTGCTGCGCAGCCGCAGGTTGGGCTTGGTGAACCAGATGCGCTCCCGCACCTCGGTGTCATTGGAGCGGATCGTGAGCTCCAGGCTGCCGTCGGGCCAGAGCTGCCAGCTGCCCTGCTGATCGCCGCTGCGGAAGTTGCCGTCAGCGCTGAAGTGCAGCTGCTGGGCCACGCCATCCTTGGGGCAGACCCGCAGGCCGCCGGCGCCGCCCGGAGCCTCGGGTTCCAGAAAGGACACCACCAGTTCGCCGCGCTCGCTGCTGTGCCAGGCGTCGCCGTCTTCCGTGTCGAGCTCAGCTGCGGCGCCCACCGCCGCCAGGGCGAACTGGCTGCGCAGGCCCATCCATTCGCCGGCGCAGTGGCGCAGAAAGCCGCCGATCTCCTCGGGAGGGAAGGGGGCGGTGTCGGTGAGTGACTCGGTGCTGGGCTCGCTCATGGCTGCGATTCTCTCAGCTGCCTGGGGCGGGTCTGGGGGGCAGCTCGGGGTATGGGTCCTCGGCGTTGAACATCGCCCAACATCGCCTCGATGTCATCGTCAAAGTCAGCCTTGAAATCGCAAGCCAGAACGGCTTCGGCAAGGACGACCGGCTCCGAATCGTCAGCCTGATTTGCGTGCATCGGTTCAGCGGTCAAGGTTGAGCCTCAGTCCCCCCGGTAGCCCAGTTCGCTCAGGCGGGCGGCGCTGCGGCGCCAGCCCGGCACCACCTTGACGAACAGTTCCAGGTACACAGGCCCCTCAAATATCTTCTCCATCTGCAGCCGTGCCCCCTGGCCGATGGTTTTGAGCATGCTTCCCCCCTTGCCGATCAGGATGCCCTTCTGGCTGGAGCGCTCCACCAGCACCGTGGCCAGTACGGCGGTGCGGGGGCCGTCGTCGACCACCCGCTCGATGCTCACCGCCACGGAGTGGGGCACCTCCTCGCGGGTCTGGTGCAGTACCTGCTCGCGGATCAGCTCGGCCATCAGCAGCTGCTCGGGCTGGTCGCTGACCGCATCGGCCGGATAGAGATGGGGCCCCTCGGGCAGCTCGGCGCTCAGGGCTGCTACCAGGGCCCCGGTGCCTTCGCCGCTGAGGGCGCTCACCGGGTGTAGGGGCCAGTCGCCCGCCAGCTCCCGGTAGCTGGCGGCCAGCGGCTCGGCCTGCTCCGGATCCACCAGGTCGTTCTTGTTGAGGGCCACGTGCACCGGCGCCCGGCAGTGCTTCAGCAGCTCCACGATGAAGCCGTCGCCCCGGCCCGCCGGCTCGCTGCCATCCACCAGCAGCAACACCACATCCACCTCGCCGATCGCCCCCCGGGCGCTCTGCACCAGGCGCTCCCCCAGCAGGTGGTGGGGCTTGTGGATGCCAGGGGTGTCGAGCAGCACTAGTTGGGCCGCCTCGGTGGTGAGGATCGCCCGCAGCCGGTTGCGGGTGGTCTGGGCCACCGGCGAGGTGATTGCCACCTTTTCGCCCACCAGCTGGTTGAGCAGGGTGGATTTGCCCACGTTTGGCCGGCCGATCAGGGCCACGAAGCCAGAGCGGAAGCCCTCTGGGCTGGTGGGCAGGGCCGGGATGGTCGCGGGGAACTCCATGGCTCCAGCCTCGCAGCCGGCAGCACCTGGCTGGCGATCTCGCCCATAGGCTGGAGCTGCGTGCTGCATCTCCGCCCAGAGATCTCCCCAGCGATGGCTCCAGCCCCGTCAGATGACTCCGCTGCTCCCCTCCAGCCCAGCTTCCAGCAGGCCATGGAGATCACGGCCCAGTGGCTGGCCCTCTGGGAGAACGGCGAACTCAGCGATGAGGTTCTGGCAGATCGGGTGGCTGAGTTGGTGGCCAGTCGGGATGGGGCCCGCGGCTTTTTCGTGGTGAGCCTGGCCGGTGACGGCCCCCTGATGGACCGGCTGCCTGAAGGCCTGTTGCTGCAACTGCGCCAGGCTGGCGCGGGCGTGGTGGATCTCTCGGTCCGCAACCTGGCGATGAGCACCGCCATGGCCTTGCACCACCAGCGGGCGGGGGATGGGGGGCAGCAGGCGGCGTCAGAGCGGGTGCGGGCGCGCTGCACCGAATTGCTGCGTGGCCTGGAGCCCCTGGCCGTCAAGCAGAGGCTGGAGATTCTGCTGGCTGCAACGGCAGGGGAGGGCGACGACGTGGCCTTCCTGGAACGCTGGGGGTACGACAGCGAGCAGAGAGCCGCCATTGCTGCCGCGATTGAGGCGGTAGCCGAGGCCTGAGCTGGGCCAGGATGACTGCTCCTTGGCTTGTCTCGATGGCCGCGTCCCGGCTGGTTCGTGCTTTGGCCATGGGGCTTTGCTCCGCTGCGCTGCTGGCCCCGCCAGCGGCCAGATCAATTGAAACCATCCGGTTGCGGTTGCCCCTGCTGGAGACCGACTTCCTCATCCGGGTTTCCGAATTGCGCAGCCCGGCGGCCCTGCTTGCTGGCGATAGCGATTTGGCCGAACTCGACCGGGCCACCAACGGGGTGATCGGTCAGAAGCTCAAAGCGGTGCTGCAGTCCAACCTGCCCCTGGAGCTGAAGGCCGTATTGCTCAATGCCAACGGATCGCCCCTGCTGGAGCAGGTGCTGCTGTTGGTGGGAGCCCTCGGAGACATCGACGGCCTGCCTGAGCCAATTGAGCCGGCCCAGTTTCACCGGGCACTGGAGCTGGCGGCCGCCAAAGGGGGGATCAGTTTGCTGGATGTGCTGGAGAATCTTCCTGGCGAGAGCGTCACGGTGGAGCTGGGCCGGCTGGGCTATTCGCTGCAGAGATTCCGGGCCCAACGCCGTCAGGCCGAACAGTTGATTGCCGCCTTGCCAGCGGTGAGCAGCAAGGGGCCCTGGCTGGAGGCCGGGAAGTTCGCCAGCGCGAGCCGGGAGCTCAAAATTGACGTGGCCCACCGTCCCGAGCCCCTGGCGGTGGTGATCTGGGAGCCGGCCGCCGGCGCAGCTGCCCCAGATCGCCTGGTGGTGATTTCCCACGGCCTCTGGGATGACCCCAGAAATTTCGAGGGCTGGGCTGCACACCTGGCTAGCCATGGCTACACGGTGGCGCTGCCGCGCCATCCCGGCAGCGATCAGAGCCAGCAGCGGGCCATGCTCTCAGGCAAGCAGCCGCCACCGAAACCGGCAGAACTGGCGCTGAGGCCCAAGGATGTGTCGGCGGTGATCGATGCGGCGGCCCAGGGTCAATTGAACTTCCGCCGGCCGGTGAACACCAAGGCGGTGCTGGTGGCTGGCCATTCCTGGGGGGCGACGACGGCCCTGCAATTGGCCGGGGCCAGGCCGACCTCCACCAGGATGCGGAAGCTGTGCGACGACCTGCGCCATCCCTGGCGCAATCTCAGCTGGGTGTTGCAGTGCAATTTTGTTGGTTCAGCCGACAGTGCCGCGCTTGCCGATCCCCGGGTGGTTGCTGCCGTGGCGGTGAGTCCGCCGATGCGGCTGTTGTTCGATGTTGACTCCGCCAAGGGGATGGGTGCCCCCGTGCTGGTGGTGAGCGGCAGCAACGACTGGGTTGTTCCCCCTGGTCCGGAAGCGATTGAGCCAGTGGGTCGGGCTGTGCGAACAACCAGTGAGGGCCACCGACTCGTGCTGGTCGAGGGGGGGACCCACTTCAATCTGCGTTCCTCCCTTACCACTGGCGGGGGGCCTTTGCGGGGTTTGATCCTGGCTTGGTTTAGTGCGGCCAGCCAGGCCCCAGCAGGAAGTCCGCCCCAGTTGCCCCCCGATGGCTGGGGGAGCAGCACCATGCCCCTGCGGGATGTCACCAAGCACCTGCCTGAGCCTGCCAACCAGCCATAAAAAAGCGCCCTTTACGGGCGCTGGAGGCTTGCTGCTTGAAGCAGGAAGCTTGTCTCAATCGCGCCGGCCGCCGCCGTTGAGGGCAATGATCAGCCGCAGGATAAAGATGAACAGGTTGATGTAGGTGAGATACATGCCCAGGGCGCCGGCCAGATACTGGTCGTCGCTATAGGTGCGGGGCATGGTGTAAAAGTCGACGAAGGCGGCCCCGACGAACAGCACGGTGCCGAAGCCGGCGATCAACAGCTCAAACGTGCCCCCGCTGAAGACTCCCGGAGCAAAAATACTGCCGACGATCTGCACCACCATGGCGATCAGCAGGCCGAGGATGCCCAGTCCCACCACGCCACTTAGGGCCTGGCCGACGTTGTCGCTCATGCGCCGACCAACCACTGATGCCACCACAAAGGTGATGCCGGTGGCCAAGGTGGCGGTGCCAATGGCGCCTACGCCAGCAGCGCTGACGGCGTAGGCCACGATGCCGCTCAGGGTGAAGCCGGTGATCAGGCTGTAGGTGGCCAGGATCGGCAGGGCGGTGCCGTTGTTCCCCTTCATGGCGGCGTTCTGGGCCACGAAGAAGAGGATGAAGTTGCCGATCAGGGCCACCCAGAACAGGGGCATGAAGATCGGGCTGCCGATCATCGAGAGGCCACCGACCACGCCAGCGGCGGTGAGCACCATGCCTCCGCCCACGTAGGGCAAGGCCTTGTTGACCACATTGGGCCCCACCAGGGCACTCGACTGGGCCTCGCGGATGGCTTGTTGGAAATTGCTGCTGGCCGGCATGGCGCACCAGAGGGAGGAAACTTCCATCATCCTGACAGCGCCCTGCAGGCAACGGGAGGCCCCGGGGGCCGAGGTTGGTGCGGATCTCCCTATCGAATCTGGTATTCCTACTCGATCTGGCGCCGCGAGCCGGGCCAGACCAGCACCGCGAGCACCGCCACACCGGTGCCGATGCAGGATTCGGCGAAGCGCAGCAGGGCATTCAGCCCCGGACTCAGCTTTGGATCGAGGCTGCTGGTGGCCTGGGTAACCACAATCGCGGAGATCGCCGACCAGAGCCCGCCAATCTTGGGCAGATAGCCAGGGAACAGACCGGTAAACCAGGTGACGAGCCCGTAGGCCACCAGGGCGGCCAGGGCAATTTCGGCGGGGATGGGCAGGCGCTCAGCCCTGTTCCTAGCTGGTGGCCAGTCCAGCCTTCAAAGAAGTGCTCAGGCTTCAGGGGCAGATTCTTCAGGGGCAGCAGCAGCTGCTGCTTCAGCTTCAGCCGCGGCGGCAGCAGCAGCTTCGGCGGCCTTGGCGGCAGCGGCGGCCTTGGTGGCGGCTTCGCGCGCTTCGGCCTGTTTCAGCTTGCCGACCACTTCGGCGGCACGCACGGTCTTAGCGACCAGCCCGCCCTTCTCCAGCAGGGAACGGACGGTGTCGGTGGGCTGGGCGCCCTGGCTCAGGCGGGCCCTGATCGCCTCGGTATCGAGACGGGTTTCCTTGGTGCGTGGGTTATAGATGCCCAGCTCCTCCAGCGGACGGCCATCGCGGCGGGAGGTGCTGTTGGTGGCCACGAGGCGGAAACTCGCTTCCCGCTTCTTACCAAACCGCTTCAGGCGGAGCTTAATCATCGATGCTTTGCCGCTAGGTGACCAAACAACCAATGTACCCGCTCGAGTGCTCAGAGCTGCCCGAACCCCTTGCGTTTCTTGGCTGGTTTGGTGGCAACTCGCCCTGGGGAGCCGGCTGCGGGCATGCCACCCATCGGGCCGGGCATTCCAGGCATCCCCGGCATCCCCGGCATCCCCGGCATGCCGCCGCCCCGGGTCATCTGTTGCATGAAGCCCCGCATCTTCTGGAAGTCGGCCAGCACCTTGTCGACATCGGCTGGTTTGTGGCCACTGCCTGCGGCGATGCGGCGCCGGCGCGAGGGCTGGGATGCCAGCAGTTCCGGCTGCTGGCGTTCGACCTCCGTCATCGAGCCGATCATCGCTTCGATCTTCTTGAGCTGCTCCTCCCCCTGCTTGAGCATGCCGTCGTCAATCTTGTTCATGCCGGGGATCAGCTTGATCAGTCCTCCGAGCGAGCCCATGCGCCTGATCATGCGCATCTGCTGGAGGAAGTCTGAGAAGTCGAAGCTGGCCTCCTGCAGCTTCTGCTGCATCTTGGCCACATCGGCCAGCTCCACCTCCTTGGTGGCCTTTTCCACCAGGGTGAGCACATCGCCCATGCCGAGGATGCGGCTGGCCATCCGTTCCGGGTGGAAGGGCTGCAGCGCCTCCACCTTCTCGCCGGTGCCGATGAACTTGATCGGCGCGCCGCTCACCTTGCGGATTGAAAGGGCGGCGCCACCGCGGGAGTCGCCATCGAGCTTGGTGAGCACGGCGCCGGTGATGCCCACTTGCTGGTGGAAGGCCCGGGTGAGCTCGGCCGCCTCCTGGCCGATCATCGAATCCACCACCAGCAGCACCTCGTCGGGCTGGCAGGCCTGGCGGATGCGGACCATCTCCTCCATCATCGACTGGTCGATCTGGAGGCGCCCGGCGGTGTCCACCAGCACGGTGTCGAAGCCTTCGGCCCTGGCCTTGTCAATGCCGGCCGCGGCGATGTCTTCAGGTTTGGCCTCGGTGCCAAGGCTGAACACCTCCACGCCGATCTGGGCGCCGAGGGTTTTGAGCTGCTCGATGGCCGCCGGCCGGTATACATCTGCTCCCACCAGCAGGGCCTTGCGCCCCTGTTCTTTGAGGTGCAGGCCGAGCTTGGCGGTGGCGGTGGTCTTGCCGGCGCCTTGCAGGCCAGCCATCAGCACCACCGAGGGGGCTCCGGCCTGGCCGCCGGCGGCCAGGGGGGCGTTCTCGCCGCCCATGGTGTCCACCAGCTGCTCGTGCACCAGCTGGATGAACTTCTGATCCGGGCTGACGCCGCGCACCACCTCGGCCCCGACAGCTTTGCGCCGCACCTCCTCAACGAAGTCCTCCACCACCGGCAGGCTCACGTCGGCCTCAAGCAGGGCCCGGCGCACCTGCTTGAGCGCCCCC
The DNA here is from genome assembly GCF_015840335.1 of Synechococcus sp. CBW1108. NCBI lineage: Bacteria > Bacillati > Cyanobacteriota > Cyanophyceae > Synechococcales > Synechococcaceae > Synechococcus > Synechococcus sp. CBW1108. Next base: position 587,385 of record NZ_CP060395.1, on the reverse strand, counting down.
TGCACGTTGGTTTCGGTGATTGAGGCCTGCCCCTTCAGGCTCTTGACCGCGTCCTCAAATCGCTGGGATAGCTCTTCAAACATTTAGTTGCCGCTCGGGGGGCAGAAGTGGGGGCCAGGCCCCGGAATTCAGATGATCGTAAAAACCGGGCTGCCCCCGGCAGCGATGGCTCAGGGGGCCTTGCTGAAGCTGGCAACGCGCCAGATGCCCCCCTCCCGGCCGAACACATAGCGGTTGCGCAGCTGCAGTTTGGTGGGCTCTCCCTCCGGATCGCCCTTGGCATTGAGGCGTTGGTCCGAGTAACTCAGGATCACCGTGGCGGCGATTCTGTTGGTGTCCCGCTCCTCAATCGTCAGTCCGGTGATGCTGGTGCTGATGGTCTGGGTTTCACCGCGGGCCTGGTCGGAGGCGCGCTCCGCTTCGAGCCGCCCCACCAGGCTTGCGCGGGCCAGGCCCTCCACGGGCATGCGGCTGTCCTTGCCGGCCAGGATGGCCGCCTTGGCATCCAGCCAGGCTTCCAGCAGGGCCTGTACCTGGGCTTCGCTCGGAGAGTCGACCCGCAGGGGGAGCTCTGCTGAAGCGGGGGCAGCAGCTGGGGCCGGCACCGGGGCTGGTGGAGCTGGCACCGGGGCGGGCAGGGGCGGCGGGGCAGGCTCGACAGCGATTGGGGTTCGGCTGGCACCGGGGGCCTGGGGCCGTAACCGCATCACCGCCGCGAGGGTCACAAGTGCCACGCCGACGCATACCGCCAGGAAGAGGCGCGATGGTCGCTGCAGTTGGGGCCAGCGCCAGCCAGCCAGCCAGGGCTCTTCTTCCCCGTCATCTTCATCTTCGTCTTGATCAAAACTCTGTGACCCGGCCGCCGCTGGTGAGCCGATGCCCCCAATGGAGGCCTGTGGATCAAGCAGGGGCTTGTCCCAGCTGTGGGGCCGGGTGGTGAAGGTCAGGGCGGGGGGGGTAGCAGCAGGACTGGTCGGCCGGTCCTGCTGCTCCACATAGGCCTGCACATCGCGATCGGCGAAGTAAGCCTCCAGATCCGGATCGGCCTCCAGATCGCGGTAGCCAGGCAGTACGTCCCGGCTGAGCCAGTCGCGGCAGTAAGCACACAGCTGGGCCAGGGGATCGGGGCTCTGCAGTTCGGCCCAGCGCTTGAGCTCCGGTGGGGCTGCCTGCTTGAAGGTGGCCTGGGCCCTTTCAACTTCCCCCAGCAGCAGCAACTGGCAGGCGATCAGCGGCTGGAGACCCTCCTGGCTGCTGGCTTCGAGCCGTTGGCGGGCGGCCGCAATCCGCTCCGGTTTGCGCTGGGCAAATCCGGAGGCGGTCAGGGCTGTGCTGGCGAGAAAATCAGCGGCGGCGGAGCTCGGCGCCCAGCGACTGAAGATATCGATCTGCTCCTGGACGGTGAGGAAGGCGCGGATCTGCTTGAAAAAGGCCTGGAATTCCTCCGGTCCCATGCTCGGGTCTCCGAATCCCTCGAGGCCGCCGCGGCGCTTGACCAGCTCCTCCAGCAGGGCCAGCCCCTCGGCCCGCTCGGCCTGGGCCGTCAGGTTGCGGCTGAGCAGGTCAAGTACCCGGTAGGGGCGCAGGTTATCGAGCTTGTCTTCCAGCTGCTGGCGAATGGCCGGTTGCTGGCCCATGCGCTGCAGAAGCTGCAGGCCCTTTTGCAGGATCTGGGCAGCCCCTTCATAACGACGTTGCCGGTGCAGGTCGGCGGCAGCGGCAAGACAGGCCTGTCCCGCCAGGATGGTGAGGTCGGCATCGCGGCTATTGCCGAGAATGGGTGCCTGGGGTGGCTCCAGGGCAGCGCAGACCAGCTCGAAGCACTCCAGGGCCTGGCCCGCTTCGAGCAGCAGCAGCAGACCAGCCACTTCCATGCCGGGCGAGATATCGAGGGCTGGCAGCACGGATTGGCCGCTGCTGGCAAGGGCCGTCAGGTCAGATTCGTAGGTCTGGCGCCTGCTCCCATCGCTGAGCAGGTCGGCACTGGCCCTGAGCAGCTCTTCCCTGGCCCTCAAGGTGTCCTGGGTCAATCCATGCTCTGGGGGGCGGTCGATCCGCTGCTGCAGGGTGAGCAGCAGCGACTGCAGGTCGCTGGTCGGGCTTACTCCGAGCAACCGGAAATGATCGATCGGCAGTTCCAATCCGGGCCCGTCGCTGGTGGGTGACTTTAGGCAGGGCAGGCGCTTATGACGCCAATTGTCAGGCCTGATGCAGCAGCACCTCTTAGAGTCGTCAGCAAGACGCAGGCGCACATGGGCAACGACATCGCTGCTGTACCTGGAGCCCCATCACCTGGATTTACAGCCAGTGGTGCTCCCGCCTGTTCTGCAGACGACACCAGTCTGGTCGGAGCCCATGCCGAGCGCCTGGAGAATCTCTACCCGTCGGTGCCCGCCAAGGTGACGCGCGACGAGGGTCTGATGCTCTACCGCGACATGACCCTGGGCCGGCGTTTTGAGGACAAGTGCGCGGAGATGTATTACCGCGGCAAGATGTTTGGCTTCGTGCACCTCTACAACGGCCAAGAGGCCGTAAGCACGGGCGTGATCAAGGCGATGAAGTTGCAGCACGACTGGTTTTGCAGCACCTACCGCGACCACGTGCACGCCCTCAGCTGCGGCGTGCCGGCCCGGGAGGTGATGAGTGAGCTGTTCGGTAAGGAAACCGGCTGCAGCAAGGGCCGCGGCGGCTCCATGCACCTTTTTTCCAAGGAGCACCACCTGCTGGGGGGCTATGCCTTCATCGGCGAGGGCATTCCGGTGGCCCTCGGCGCAGCCTTCACCAGCCGCTACAAGCGCGACGCCCTAGGGGATGCCTCCAGCGACTCCGTCACAGCCGCCTTCTTCGGTGATGGCACCTGCAACATCGGTCAGTTCTATGAGTGCCTGAACATGGCAGCCCTCTGGAAGTTGCCGATCCTGTTTGTGGTGGAGAACAACAAGTGGGCCATTGGTATGGACCACAACCGTGCCACGAGTGATCCTGAGATCTGGCGCAAGGCGGCGGCCTTCGGCATGGCCGGCGAAGAGGTGGACGGCATGGACGTGTTGGCGGTGCGGGCTGCCGCCCAGCGCGCCATCGAGCGGGCCCGGGCCGGCGAGGGCCCCACCCTGCTCGAGTGCCTCACTTACCGCTTCCGCGGCCACTCCCTGGCCGATCCCGACGAGCTGCGCGCCCAAGCGGAGAAGGAGTTCTGGGCGAAACGGGATCCGATCAAGGCCCTGGCTGTCCGCCTGATCGAGCAGAACCTCGCCTCAGCCGAGGAGCTCAAGGCGATCGAGCAGGAGATCGATGCCGAAGTGGCCGACTGCGTCGAGTTCGCCCTGGCGGCTCCCGAGCCCAAGCCCGCAGAACTTACCCGCTACATCTGGGCGGAAGACTGATCAATCTGTTTGATCAGTCTCTCTGATCAGCTTCTCAAAGTGTGGCGGGAATGCGCCGGGTCATGTTGCGCAGTTTGCGCAAGGCCTTGAGTTCCACCTGGCGAACCCGTTCACGGGACACATCCAATTGACGGCCGATTTCGGCCAGGGTGTGGCGCTCTTGGCCCTCGAGCCCAAAGCGCAGCTGAAGCACCTGGCGCTCCTGGTCGCTGAGCTGGCTCAACCAGCGCCCTAGCTGCTCTTGGTGCATCCCCCGCTCTACCCGATCCAGCGGCTCCTCCCCTGAGGAGTCGGCAATCAGATCCCCCAGGAAGCTGCGGCCCTCATCGCCGTTCACCGGCGCATCCAGGCTGGAGGTGGTAAGTGACTGGCGCAGCAGGCCGTCGAGCTCCTCGATTGGCATGGCCATCGCCTCGGCAATTTCCTGGCGGTTGGGCATGGCGCCCAGTTTGTGGGCCAGATCCAGGCTGACCTTGCGAATCGCTGTGAGCCTTTCACTCAGGTGCACGGGCAAGCGGATCGTGCGGGATTGGCAGGCGATCGCCCGGGTCATGCTCTGGCGAATCCACCAGAAGGCATAGGTGGAAAATTTATAGCCCCGGGTGGGATCAAACTTCTCCACGGCCCGCTCGAGCCCGAGGGATCCTTCCTGGATTAGGTCGAGTAATTCAAGGCCCTTGCCTTGATACTTTTTGGCCACACTGACGACTAAGCGCAAATTCGCCTTCATCATGCGTTGCTTGGCCCGCTTACCAATGCGAATCAGCTTATTTTCGTGATCAGTGAATTCTCTGGCAATCTCTCCAGCTTCTTCCTCTAGCAGGCGCATCATTGTTTGCACCTGATTGCCCAGTTCTATTTCTTCGGCCGCGGTCAACAGCGGCTCGCGGCCGATGGTCGCCAGATACCAGGTGATGGGGTCGCTACTTCGTCGCCGGGTGCCTTCGCTGGCCCTCTGGAGCGATGTGGTCATTAGAGCGCTGAGAGGGAGGATCCATTGAATATCTAACCAAATTCGCCGGGAGCAGTGTATTTTCGGTAACCCTTTAGCTTTCAATCGCAAAACAACACATGCTCCCTGGTGTTGTATTCAGCACAATCGGGCCAGCTGCTGCGCTACTGCCAAGGGGTTGGCGGCACCGTTCTGCCCGGCTGGGCTGAGTTGGCGCCCCGCCTGGGCGTGGGCCAGGGTTGCGGCCGCCAGCCAAACAGCATCGGCGGCGCCCGTGGCCGCCATGGCCATGGCCCCCACCCCGGCGACATGGCCGGCGAGCACGTCCCCCAGGCCTGCCCGGGCGCTGCTGGGGCTGGCCTCCAGCAGCTGCCAGCGGCGGCCATCGGGGGCGGCCACCACGCTGCGGGCTTCCTTCAGCAGCACACAGGCGCCACTGGTCCTGGCCGCTTCGCCAGCAGCGTCGAGGCAAACAGGGGCTGGGTTGCCGCTGAGCTCGGGAAACAGGCGGCTGAATTCGCCGGGGTGGGGCGTGATCCAGGTGGGCCCCTGGCGCTGCTGCAGCCAAGCGCAGGCATTGAGGCCCAGCCCCAGGATGGCCGGGCCACTCAGCCGGTTGAGGCCGTCGGCGTCGAGCACCAGCAGCCCCGGCCAGGCGAGCAAGTTGCGCCAAAAGGCACCTTCCTGCGACTCGGCGCCAGGGCCGATGCCGGGACCGACCAGCAGGGCGTCAAGCCGCTGGCGGTTGAGCTCGATGGGCCGATCCAGGCGCAGGTTGCCCTGGCCATCGCAGGGGAGGCTCTGGTCAAGCACCACGTGGGGGTATTGCTGCCAGAGGTCGGCTGCCAGGCAGGCGGGCAAGGCAGCGTGCAGGCTGCCGCAACCGCTGCTGCTGGCCCCGGCCAGGGCCAGGCTGGCGGCTCCCCGGAAGGCCTCGCTGCCGGCCAGCAGCAGCAGTCGGCCCCGCTGATATTTGCTGGCGGCCGGATCTAGGGGTGGCCTGGGCCGTTCGGCCAAATCCCGCTCGCCCAGCCCCAGCGGGGTGTGGTTTGGCAGGGCATGCAGCAGGCCCCCGGGCAGCCCCAGGTCGATTCGCTCCAGTTCCCCCACCGCCGCCAGGGCCTGGTCCTGCACCAGCCCGCTCTTGATCAATCCAATGGTGAAAGTGGTGACAGCCTGGGGCCGCATCGGGCCGGTGGCCCTGCCGCTGTCGGCGCAGAGGCCCGTGGGCACATCCACAGCCACCAGGGCCCCAGGCCGTTGCCGCTGGCGGGCCTCCAGCAGCACCCGGATCCCCTCGCCGGGGGGGCGTTGTTGGCCGATGCCCAGTAGGGCATCGATCCAGAGTTCGCTGCCGCATGGATCAGGCGCTTGGCTGAGCCGCTGGATGCCCAGCCACAGGCAGTGGCGCAGGTGCGCCTCGGTGAGTGGCTTGTGCCGTTCGAAGGGGCTCCAGATTGCGGTGGCCACTGACGCTAGGTGCAGTTCGCGAGCGATCACCAGCCCATCGCCGCCGTTGTGCCCCGGACCCACCAGCACCAGGGCACCGTGGCGGGCCAGATGGTCGCCATGCCGTTGCAAAAGCCTGCGGCTCAGCGCCAGCGCCGCCTTTTCCATCAGGGCTGCCACCGGCATGCCGCTGTGGAACAGCTGCTCCTCCAGGGCTGCCATCTCGGCACTGGTCACCAGCAGATGGTCGCCATCGCGGCGGGGCCAGGCGGCTTTGGCGGGTGTTGGCACCAACTCCTCAGGGCAGCTGGGTTTCATGATGGAAGCACTACCGCTGGCTGTCTGCCCTGTTGTCTGTCTCCGTTGCCAACTCTGGGAGCCCCGCTCTGGCCTCCACCCCTGCGGGTCGTGCCGCCCTAGAGCGGCTCCGGGCCTGGCCGGGTGAACGCCGGGTGGCGGTGGGTCTTTCCGGCGGTGTGGACAGCTCTCTTACAGCAGCATTGCTGGTGGAAGCGGGTTGGCAGGTGGAGGGGCTCACCCTCTGGTTGATGAGTGGCAAAGGTGCCTGCTGCGCCGAGGGGCTGGTGGATGCGGCGGGGATCTGCGAACAGCTCGCCATCCCCCACCATGTGGTCGACTTTCGCGAGCACTTCCAGGCCCAGATCGTCAATTTTCTGGTGGAGGGCTACGCGGCAGGCGTCACGCCCCTGCCCTGCTCCCGCTGCAACCGGGAGGTGAAATTCGGCCCGATGCTCCAGTGGGCCGAGCAGGAGCGGGGCATTGGCCGCATCGCCACCGGCCACTACGCCCGGGTGCACCACGGCGACCTGAGCGACAACGGCCGCCACCAGCTGCTGCGGGGTCGCGATAGCCATAAAGACCAGAGCTACTTCCTCTACGACCTGCCCCAGGAGGCCCTGGGCCGGTTGGTGTTTCCCCTGGGCGAACTCACCAAGGCCGACACCCGCCTCGAGGCCGAGCGCCATGGCCTGCGCACGGCCAAGAAGCCTGAAAGCCAGGACCTCTGCCTGGCGGATCACCACGGCTCGATGAAGGCCTTCCTGGACGCCTATTTGCCGCCTCGCCCCGGCGAGATTGTGCTGGTGGATGGCACGGTCGTGGGTGAGCACGACGGCATCGAGCACTTCACCATCGGCCAGCGCAAGGGATTGGGGGTGGCGTGGCGCGAGCCCTTGCACGTGGTGAGGCTGGATGGTGCCATGAACCAGGTGGTGGTGGCCCCCCGCGCTGAGGCTGCGCGGGCGGGGGCGGTGGTGGGAGCTGTGAATTGGGTCTCGATTGAGCCCCCGGTGGGTGGCATCGAGGTGGAGGTGCAGGTGCGCTACCGCAGCGCCCCAGAGCGAGCCCTGCTGACCCCCCTGCCCGCCACCGATGCCGACCGGGCGGCCCAGCGGCCCCACCGGGTTCAGCTGACCTTTGCCGAGGAGCAGTTCTCGATCACTCCCGCCCAGGCGGCGGTGTTCTACGACGGTGAGGTGCTGCTGGGCGGCGGCCTGATCCAGGCCGATCCCGCCCCAGCCACGGGATCTCACCAGTAGGGGTCGCTGGCGAGTTCCACGCTGAGTGCACCGCTGCGGCTGGCGGGAACGGTGGCGATGCAGGCACGCACCACCTGGCCGTTCACCTCGATTTCGCAGGCGCCGCAGCTGCCCCCCAGGCAGCCGGTGGGGATGGTGACCCCCGCCGTCTGGGCGGCGAGCAGCCAGTCGCACCCGACCAGGCACTGGCTGGTGTGGCCATTGGGCCAGCGGATAGTGACGGGGGAGGCGGCCATGGGCGGGTGGGTTAGGGGCCAAATAGGGGCTCGAGGTTCACATGGGCCTCAAAGGCATCGGCCAGCCGGTCCAGCAGGGCATCTCGCTGGCGGCTGTGGTGGGGTTGATTCTCCGGCAGCGGCGGCAGCCCGCCGCGCTGGCGCAGCTGGTTGAGCCAGCGGCGACGCCAGGGGCCGCTTTCAAACACGCCGTGCAGATAGGTGCCGGCCACCACGCCGCCCTGGGTGCCGTAGGGCTGCCAATGGCCCAGGTCCGGGTCGCTCGCCAGGGGCTGCAGGCCGCTGGCCGCCACAGGGGTGCTGATGCCGCGGTGCAGCTCGAAGCCCTCCAGGCTGAGGCCCTCCCCTGGCCAGAGTGCCTGGCTGCTGCGCTGGCGCAGGGCCTTGGCACCGCCGAAGCAGGTGTGCAGCGGCAGCAGGTCGAGGCCCGGCACGGGCCCACCCGCTGGGGTGCCGGTGTCGCCGCCCTCCAGGCCCTCGGGATCCCGCAGTTCCCGCCCGAGCAGTTGCAGTCCGCCGCAGATGCCGAACACCTGGCCGCCATCGCCGGCGTAGGCGCGCAGCGCCTCCCCCAGGCCGGAGCGCTGCAGGGCCGCCAGGTCGCGCAAGGTCTGTTTGCTGCCCGGCACGATCACCGCATCGGGGGCCCCCAGCGGCTCCCCCGGCGCCAGCCAGCGCAGCTGGACGCTGGGTTCGGCCTCCAGGGGATCGAGGTCGGAGAAGTTGCTCAGCGACGGCAGCTTCAGCACGACGATCTCCAGCGCGGCGTCCCGCTTGCGGCCGCGGCGCTCCAGCAGATCGAGGGAGTCTTCCGGGGGAAACAGCTCATCGAGCCAGGGCATCACCCCCAGCACGGGCACGCCGGTGTGGGCCTCCAGCCAGCGGCGTCCTTCGTCAAACAGCTCGCGGCGGCCACGGAAGCGGTTGATCAGCAGGCCGCGGATCAAGGGCCGCTCCACCGGGCGCAGCAGGGCCAGGGTGCCCACGATCTGGGCGAACACACCGCCCCGTTCGATGTCGGCCACCAGGAGGCAGCGGGCCCTCAGAAACTGCGCCAGCCGCAGGTTGGTGAGGTCGCGGGATTGCAGGTTCACCTCCACCGGGCTGCCGGCCCCCTCCAGCACCAGGCGCCCCCCCGGATGGGCCGCCTGCAGCTCGCTCAGGCCGGCGCGGATAGCAGCCCAGCCCGGCCGGAACCAGTCGCGGTAGTAGTGCTCGGCGCGGCATTGCCCCACCGACTGGCCCAGATGGATCACTTCGCTGGTGGAATCCCCCTGGGGCTTGAGCAGCACCGGATTCATGCTGTGGTGGGGCTCCAGCCCGGCGGCCCAGGCCTGGAGGGCCTGGGAGTAGGCCATTTCGCCGCCCACCTGATCCACCCAGGCGTTGTTGCTCATGTTCTGCCCCTTGAAGGGCAGTGGCGTTTCACCGCGGCGCCGCAACACCCTGCAGAGGGCGGCCGTCATCAACGACTTGCCGGCACCGCTGCTGGTGCCCAGAACCATGAGGGGGGTGTGGTTCTCGCTCATCAAATCCGGGGCCTGTGCTGCCGAAGCCAGTGCTTGAGGCGCATCAGCACACCTCCGGGCGGGATGTCGTCGCTCCAGGGGGCAATGGTGTTCCGCCCCATCGGGGTGAGGCGCACCCGTTCGGTGAGGCCCTGGCCGTCCACTTCGCGGCGCAGCACACCGAGCTGGATCAGCCAGATCAGGAGGTCTTCGGTGCGGTTGGCGTTCAGGCTGAGGCGGCTGAGTTGCTGCTGGTTGGGGTGGGCAGCGATCTGTGTGCTGCTCAATGCCTGGCCATCCAGCAGTTGATAAAACGACAGCCGAAAGGGGAGGCAGCGCACCGCCTTTCGGGCCCGCTGCAGGGCGCGTTGCTCTTGTTGGCTGGCGGTGCTCACACAACACAGGTGGCTGCTGCCATTCTCATGGCCAGCCCATCCCCTCCGCTGTGCTGCTGCTGGCTTCTGCGTCTCCGGCCCGTCGCCGCCTGCTGGAGCAGGCCGCCATTCCCCACCGCGTGCAGGTGAGTGGTGTGGATGAAGACGCCATCCACCACACCGATCCTGCCCAGCTGGTGCAACTGTTGGCCAAGGCCAAGGCTCAGGCCGTGCGGGAGGCCTGCACGGATAGCTCGATCACGGCGGTGTTGGGCTGCGATTCAGTGCTGGCCTTTGAAGGGGAGGTGTTCGGCAAGCCTCTTCACGCTGCAGAGGCGATCGATCGCTGGCGACGGATGGCTAGTGGTTGGGGTGAGTTGCACACCGGCCACTGTTTGTTGGTGGCCGGTGCGGCGCGGGAGTGTCCAGCTCCGGATATCCATGGATATCCGACCACGGAATGCCTGGCCACCATCACCACCCGCGTGCAGTTCGCGCCGCTCACCGCCGCAGAGATCGAGGCCTACGTGGCCACCGGAGAGCCGCTCCAATGCGCTGGCGGCTTTGCTTTGGAGGGGCGTGGTGGTGCGCTGGTGGAACGGATCGAGGGCTGTTTCTCGAATGTGATCGGGCTGAGCTTGCCGTTGTTGCGGCGCTGGCTCCTGGCGATGGGCGTCAGTTAAGGAGTGTGTTGGCGTGCTTCTGTGGTCAACACCGTTTTCTCGTTGCAAGGCAGCGCAAGGCTCTTCCTAACCCGCGACCGCGAAGCCCGAGCAGAATGGACTGCATGGGGTATTCAATTGGCGATTCCCCACAGCGTGATCCGCAACTGTTCACCGCGACTCGAACCCTCTTTGGTCGCCCTAGCGCCATGACCAGCTCAACGCCCACAACCATTCGCCAGCGGCTTGTGGCCCATAGGCCCGAGGTGCTCGCCCTCGCCCAGCGCCATGGTGCAACCAACCTGAGGGTCTACGGCTCGATCGCTAAAGGGCAGGAGCACCCAGGTAGCGACCTGGATCTTCTGGTCGATCTAGCGGAGGATCAGTCTCTGCTCGGGTTGATCAGTTTCCGGCAAGAGCTTGAAGATCTCCTGGGATGCCTGGTGGATGTCACAGAAGCAGAAACACTGCACCCGTTGATCCGTAATGAAATTCTGGATCAGGCTCAGTTGCTGTGAGCAAAGATCGCCTCTATCCCGAAAGTATTCGTGATTGTTTGGAGCGCATCGCGGATTACACTGCTGCTGGTGAGAGCAGCTTTATGGCCTCTCGTCTGATTCAAGATGGCGTGATTCGCAATCTCGAGGTGATCGGTGAAGCCACCAAGAATCTCAGCCCGGAGCTCCGAGCGGCCAGTCCTGAGATTCCTTGGCGGCAGATAGCCGGCATGAGAGATGTTCTGACTCATGACTATCTCAAGGTCAATCTGGCCCGAGTTTGGCGGACTGTTGATATCGACCTTCCTCCACTTCAGGAGGCAGTCCTGAGGCTGCTCCAGGCATAACGCTTGGCACAACGTCTGGTGGAAGCAGCTGTACGGCTTCGGCGCAATCGCGGCTGACGGCGTAGCTGAACTGCTGAGGCCCGCGAGTCGGCAACGACCAGGTGCCAACCCGTTCCCAGTTCATCCACACCGTCAGGGAGCGCGCCCGCGAAGGTCTACCCATTACCACTCGGCCGGCTCGATGGTGCTCTCTCGCGGCCACACCACCACTTCGAGGTTGAGGGCGGCCAGGAGTAGCAGGAGGCGCTCCACGGTGAGACGACCCGGTTGCAGTTCGAGCTGAGAGAGCCGGGCTTGGCTCATGCCACCGGGTTTGAGAGCTAGCTCTTGCTGGTTCATCCCCTGCTCCAGTCGGGCACCACGGAGCAGCATCCCCAACTGCGCAGGGGCGCGAATCACCTGCTCAACCGCAGCCATGGTTTACACGGATTCTCAATAAACGAATCGCATCAAGATCCTCAATAATTGGCATTTATTGCGAATCCGAGTGAGCGTGGAGGAGCTTGCGCTGTCGGGCTTGCCTGTGTCAGGCGGTTCTGGTTGATGTCCATGGGCGCAGGAATTCCTCCAGTTGCACTTCGCCTGGAGCGGACCAGAACCATCTAGTGCTCATCAACGATTTCAACGTCTTCTGGCCCTGCTTCTGTCCAGACCAAGCAGAGCCTGAGCTGGTGGTTGACGCGGATGTAGTGCTGCTGCTGGCCCTGGTGTCCGACGACAATCAGGTCAAGGCTCAGGCGGTGATCGATGCCTGCACGCATGCCACCATCACCACCCGCGTGCAGTTCGCGCCGCTCAGCCCCGCAGAGATCGAGGCCTACGTGGCCACCGGAGAGCCGCTCCAATGCGCTGGCGGCTTTACTTTGGAGGGGCGCAGTGGTGGGCTGGTGGAACGGATTGAGGGCTGTTTTTCGAATGTGATCGGCCTTAGCTTTCCGCTGCTGCACTGTTGGATGGCCCAGATTCCTGCATGAGGCAACCTTCCACCACGGCTTTTTATCCAGTTGTTCAGAGTTCCAGCTTTGAACATTGGCGCGCTTGCCTGCAGCAGGTGATGGGCGACTGCCGCGTCAGCTGCTTGGATCACGATCGAGATGTGTTTCAGGCCAGCATCCAAGTGGCGGCGGCTGGGCCGCTAACCCTGGTGGAGCTGCGCGGAGAGGGTGGTGGCTTGGAGTTGCTGCGGCGTCAGAACCCGGACATGGCGGTGCTCTGGATTCCGGAACTCGGTTGCATGCTCGAGCGCCAGGCCGACTGTCCTGATGAGTTGATCACCAGCCCGGGTCAGGCCCTTTGGATTGCACCCGGTGCAGAACTGCATGGGCTGAGCTCAGCCAACACCAGTGGTGTTTCCATCATCGTGCCTGTGACGGTGCTGGAAGGGTTGGGTGATCAAGGCGGAGAGACTGCCGTGCTCGATCCCTTTCGCACCAACCGCCAGCCCACGGTCGTGGCCCTGCTGCGCCAAGCACGTGAGTTTATTGATGAGGCGCGTCTGCATCCCCATTGGCTGGATCACAGTGCCGGTGCTTTCTGGCAGGCCTTGATCAATCATCGGCTGGCAGCCGGCTCTGCGTCTCTGATCCCACCACACGATGACCTCACCAACCGCTTCCTGGAATTGGTGCAAAGCCAGCTCACGGAGGAACCTCAACCTCGATTCGCCTTAGGCAAACTTGCACTGGATCTGCACTGTTCAGCGCGAACGCTACAGACCCGGTTACGCTCAGATCTTGATGCCTCACCCCGTGAGGTGTGGACGGCTCTCCTAAACCAGCACCGGTTTAATAGCTGATGCTGGTTCGATCGGACTAGCTTCGGCTGATCAGCAAATCACCAGCGCAGCTTGAGCCCCCCGCCGTAGCTGAGCTCGTTGCCATTGATAGTTCCGGATCCCTTGAGTCTTCCAGCTTGTTCGATGGTTGTATTGGATTGGATGGAGCCATTGATTTCAAGTGTTCCTGACTTGACTGTTGTTAAGCCCGAATACGTGTTGGACCCATTCAGGCGAATGGCTCCGCCCGTGCTGCCTGAATCTGCAATGAGTAGGTTGCCTGGGATGCCATTGGCTGCGTCTGTGAAGGCCCCGCTGAACGTGGCGGTGTTGCCAGCGGAGTCGATTTGATTGGTGTTGGAGTTGTCGACGGTGAAGTCCAGGGAGTAGGTGGGGTTTGTTTCGTCAATCGTGAGGGTTCCGCCTTTGGATGCTGCCACTAGCGTTTTCCCTAGATTGCTGCTCTTGTTATTGGCGTTTCCTGTATCGACATTCCCTGAGCTGATGATAGGGGCTGCTTCAAGTGCCACGTCAACGTGTCGTTGATCAGCTTGCTAATGTTGAAAATGCTGTAAAGCGTTAGTTTTGGTGTGCTGTATGTCACTTGCGATCGCTGCGCGTTGATCCTTTCGACGAGTCCGTTTGTCGATTGAAATGATGTAAAGCTGGCCGCAAAAGCTTTGTTGCTGCCACTGGGTGTGAAGTAAAACTCCTCGCCGCTATCGGGCCCGCTGATCAGTTTCCCCTTGAGGACGCTGGTTGCGTAATCATAGTTGTTCCACCACTTTTGTTTCTCAAGCAGCGTTTTGTATTGGTTGTAGGATCCTGTTGTTGTGGTGATGGTGATTGACCGGTCTTGTGCCTCTCCCGGTGGTCTGTACAAGATTTCGTATTGATCGGCTCCTGCTGGCATGGCGAGCGCAGCAATGAGCACAGGAGTTAGGGAGAGTGCTCTCTGCATTGATGACTTGATTTGGACTTCTTGTTGTTTGATTTTAAAGAGAGAACGAGGCTTGCAACTGAGTCTTGCGTTGTCTCATGAATTGGAAGGCTTCGGTCTTCGCTATCTCGTGAGCTGCTGTTTGCACGCCATCCGTCCATGAAGTGGCCCTTGCAGCTTGATAGCTGCTCAGGGCTTGGCGCAACCTCTTGGATAGGGAAGCCGCGCATGTTTGCCCACGCAGATGCTGTTGAGCCCACCGACTTCATTGAGGGAGCTGAAGCCGTATTCCTTCAGTCCCCACATTGTTCCCGAAGTAATCTCGCGCATCTCTAATCCACCTGATGGGTCACGGGCCTGGCTGATCGGTACCCACTGAAAGATCGGTTGATCACCGTGGGCGAACTACACCTTCAAGCTGTTGGGGATGTTGCCCATTGCGCTAACGGCGCACCAGGAGGGGTAGCCATTGATGGTGCAGGGGGTCTTGTAGTGGCTGCTTCTGACAGCGGGTGCTTCATCCCGTTGTGCATGGGCCGCTGCTGAGATCACCACCATCCCAACCACGATGAGTGCCCGGCACAGCTTGGTGGCATTGCGGTGGGTGTTCGTCATGGCTCGGAGGGCCTGGGCCCAGGCAGCTCTTGGATCCGCTCCATCTCAGCATCAACGCCGCACGGCGGTGCTTAGCGGATCGTGTTGCATCAGATCAGCGCAGCACTGTTGCCATCGCCGCTTGGCCGTGGCTATGGCCTGGATAGTGCTCAAGATCCCCTCCAATGAAGTCTGTTGCGCTGTTGATGGCTGGAAGCCTCCTGGTTGGTAGTGGCTTCAGAATGCATGCCTCGGCCATGGAGCCGATTGTGCTGGCCACCACCACACCAGAGGTGCAGCAGCCTGTGGCTCAAGAACAGAACCACCTGCAGGCCGCGTCATCGGAGATGCGCCAGGGCGTCACGCGTGATGGCGATCTGCCGCTGGAATTCAAGAAGCCCACAGGCCCGAAGGCTCATCACGTGATCAATCTGAGCTTTTAGGCGTTTCATCACTCAGCCCCAGCAGCTGCTGCACGGTTTGAAGAATCTTGCGGCTGCTGCTGGCCACGCGTTCGAGGTCTTGCAGCGTGCTGAGCAATAAGGGCTGGCTCTGTTGCAGGAGTTGCTGAGCCTGGCGGGAGGTTTGCTCGGCGCTGCTGCCGGTTGAACGCAGCTGTTGCAGTGTCTGCCGCAGCTGAGGTGTGGTGATTGCCGTTTCCCGTTCTAGCGTGGAGGCCAGCTTGTTGATCCCGCGAAGGGTGGCGGGGATCTCATGGCTGGTGAGGCTCGTTGTGTTTTTGAGCGTCGCCAGCAGTTCGGTTTGCGTGTCGATCAAGCGATGCATCAGGTTGTTGATCGCTACGGGTTGCACATAGGGCAAGGTGCGCTCTGCCAATTTGGCGCCAGGTTCAGTGGCCTGTGGATCCGCGCTGATGATCACGAAGTGATCACCCACAACGCCTTCTTGGCCAAGGCTGGCCATGCTTTTGGGGCCAATCAGATCAGCATGCTGTTCTTGCACCCGCAGGGTGACTTTCACCTTGGCATTGGGTTCGAGCTGTAGGGCCAGCACCTTGCCCACGGGGATGCCTGAAATGCGCACGTCCTGCCCGGAACGCAGCCCTTCGGCATTGCTGCTCAACAGATGCAACAACACCCAGCGTGTGCCCCATTGCTGTTCGCGTGCCATCCCCACCACCAACGCAACTGCCAGCACCAGGCCGGAACCCAAGAACACATAGCGCTCGCGGAGGCTGTTCGGGGGGATGGTGGGACTCATTGCGGGCTTGCGCTTAGGTGCAAGGGATCGATCACGCTGATCCATAGCAATTTGAGTGATAGCAGCAAGAGAAATCCTTCGGCGAGCTGATCGCTCACCAAGAGGCCTGGATCCTGGCCGCGCAGCAGAGCACGCCGGCTACGCCATTGGCACCACCCACTCATTGCGGCAAGAAACACGCCTGCCCGCAGGCACGAGCGGGCTACATCCGGCAGCAGAACTCCATAGAGCAGATCACGAAATTCACCCACCAGATCGCTACGCGGCGTTCCCAGCACCCCGCCACACATCGCGGCTGCCAGAAACAGCAACTGGAGCAGAGCGCCCGCAAGACCTGCCGCTGCGAGCCGCTCAACGCGGTAGGCGTCTCCCACGACTTGAAGACGCTGGATCCAACGGGGCAGGAGCAGTGCCAGCGCAAACAGCGCCACCATCATGGGCCCCACCAGCTGCAGCACTAGCAGGATTAATAACTCCAGGCTGAAGCGGCTGGTTTGTGCCAGTGGCCCGCTGGCCAGCTGCACAATTCCAAGACCCACCACGAAGCCGGCGACAATCACAGGACCACCGCAACGCTCGCCATAGCGCTCAGCCAGCTTGGCCATCGCGGAGAGGCTCTGAAGGCCAGCCATCGCTTTCATGATTCCCTTGATCATTCCGTGATGTGCGTGCACCAGGCACGGCTTACCGCGAGGGCCAGGGCACGCACGGTTGGCTACTCAATTGCGCTGTGGCCGATGAAGCCGATGTGACGTCCCAGGTCGCTCTTACTGGAAAAGAGTATTGAGCAGGTTGCCGAGGGCATTGCCCACAGCGGCATCGCGGTTGCTAGTGGTGTTGCGGTTGGAATTCTCTTGGGTGGCCACCAGCTTGTAGTTGCTGAAGCGGAAGATACCGGTGTTGCCGTGGTCGATGAAGGTCACCGGCCAGGTGCCACCAAAACCATCACGAGTCTGGAAGCCCCCACCCACTTGCTGGAAGGTGTAGGTGTTGCCGTTCTGAAGTTGCATCTCGTAGCGGTTCTGGCCGCCCTGGCTCACCTGCTTGAGTAGGCAGGGGCCGTCGTAGACGCGTTGGCTACCGCGGCTGAGGCTGCAAAGCCCTGTATCTCGGCTCACCTGGGCCTGGCCGGGCCTGGTGCTGGAGCCGAACAGCTGATTGGTGAGTCCGGCTGCCACGTTGCGTTCACCCCATCCGTCGTTCCAGCAGGTGCGCTTGGCCACGCTGCAGGCCTGGCCAGTGCTCAGGCGGAAGTCGCGGCTGCTGGTTTGGCTGAGGTTTTTGGACAGATGGTTGGCGGCCTTCTTGCCGTACACCTCTGAGGTGATCCCGATGGAGGGCCCGTAGCTATCGTAGCAGGTTTTGCCAACCGAGTCGCACACCACGCCAGGACGCGGGTAGCTGAGGCTGGCGGGTTGGGCGAGGGCGGCGCTGCTGATCACCAAAGGGAGGGCTGCTGCCAGGGTCAGCGTGTGTCGGCGCATGGCGAGCAGATCCTTGAGGTGATTGGCAAACCCTAGTGAGCAAGAGTTTGGTTGTCTTGTCTCCTGCTGAGTCTTGCGCTGACAATCCTGGTTGGTGTCATCACAATGACGCCAACCAGGATCTTGATTACCCAGCTCGCTCCGCGCACCGCGAGCCTGGGCCGTAGACTGGTACGCACATACCAGTTCAGTCATGGCGCGCAACGTCATCCAGTTCCAGAAAGGCCTTTCACTGCCTGACTTCCAGCGGCTCTACGGCACCGAGGTGCAATGTGAGGCTGCTTTGGAGAAGGCGCGCTGGCCCGGTGGGTTCCGCTGTCCCCGCTGCAATGGCCATGAGCATGGGCTGGTCTATGGCCGCAGGCTCAAGCGCTATCAGTGCCGCAGCTGCGGCCATCAGGCCACGCTCACGGCTGGCACGATCATGCAGGCCACGAAATTGCCTCTGACCACCTGGTTTCTGGCCTTTTACATGATCGGGCAGGCCAAAACAGGGATCTCCTCGCTGGAGCTCAGCCGCCACCTGGGCGTGAACTACGACACCGCCTGGCTGCTGCACCACAAGATTCTGCGGGCGATGGCTGATCGGGAGGAGGCTTACCTGCTGCGGGGAAAAGTCCAGATCGATGATTCCTACCTCGGCGGAGAACTGCCGGGCGGCAAGGCAGGTCGGGGTTCAGAGAACAAGATCCCCATCGTCGCGGCCGTCTCCTTGAATGAGGCGGGCCGGCTGATTCACGCCAGGATCACAGCCGTGAGTGGCTTCAGCTCAGAGGCCATCGCTGAGTGGGCCAAGCGCCATCTGGCGCCCGGCAGTCAGGTGCTCTCCGATGGCCTGGCCTGCTTTCGTGCCGTGACCACGGCAGGCTGCAGCCATCACGCCATCGTCACCGGTGGGAAGCACCCAAACGACTTGCCGCAGTTCCGTTGGATCAACACCGTGCTGGGCAACCTCAAGACCGGCTTCAACGGCACCTTCCACGCTTTCAATTTCGACAAGTACGCCAGGCGCTACCTGGGCGGCTTCTGCTTCCGGTTCAACCGGCGCTTCTCGATGGTTGCGATGACTGATCGCATTGCCAATGCGGTCTGTTGCTGCATGCCCTGCACGGAGCGGGATCTCAGGGTTGCGGAGGCTTGTCCGCCGACAATGAAGTTGGCCGGTCGGCGACAAGCTCGTTGGCCGGTGGGGTGAGTGCTGGAGACCCTGGTGCCGATGCGCAGGGACCAGGTGATGCCGGCACCACTGACAAGCCACCAACGCAATCTGTTCATGACGAAACGACGAGGCGGCAGCAGCCAGGAGGCTGCTGCCGCGGCGGCGGGCATCTCAGTGCGCAGTGCTCGCCGGATTGAATGCAATCAGCTGCAGCCGCGGGCGAACCAGCCCCGTGGCCGCACCCGCCCCGATCCGCTGGTAGGGGTATGGGAGGAGGAGCTGGTGCCGTTGCTGCAGCGCTCACCCGCGCTGACGCCGATCACGCTCCTGGAGCATCTGCAGCAGCAGAAACCTGATGTGGACTGGATTCCGCTACAGCGCACCCTGCAGCGCCGGGTGCGGGAGTGGAAGGCACTGCACGGCCCGGCGCCGGAGGTGATCTTCCCTTTGAGCTATGAGCCTGGCGAAATTGCCTTCTGTGACTTCACCCAGCTCAAGGGGGTGGAGGTGACGATCGCCGGCCAGGTGTTCCCCCATCTGCTGTTCCACTACCGCCTGGCCTGGAGCGGCTGGAGCTATGCGCAGGTGGTCCAGGGCGGCGAGAGTTTTGCAGCCCTCTCCGAGGGTCTGCAGAACGCTCTGGCTGCCTGCGGCGGGGTGCCAGGTGAACTGCGCACCGACCGGTTATCAGCAGCGTGCCGTAACCGCAACGGCAGTTTCAGCTCCGACATCACCCGCCGTTATCACGCCCTCTGCAGCCACTACAGCCTGGCCTACAGCCGCAACAACCTGGGGGTGGCGCATGAGAACGGCCGTGTGGAGAGTCCCCATGGCCATCTCAAGCGGCGGATCGAGCAGGCGTTGCTGCTGCGCGGCAGCAGTGATTTCGAGTCGCTGGCTGAATACCAGGCTTTTCTGGCCGCGGTGATTGACCAGTACAACAGGCCGCGCCTGATCCGGCTGGAGCAGGAGCAGGCGGCGCTGCGGCCACTACCGCGGTTTCGTTTTGCCGACTACGACATTGAACAGCTCACGGTGCGGCGCACCAGCACGATCGAGGTACGCAGAGTCGTGTATTCGGTGCCGCCGCGGCTGATCGACCAGCGGCTGACGGTGCGGATCTTCCACGACCGGCTGCAGCTGCTTCTGGGCCGGCAGATCGCCTGCGAACTGGAGCGGCGCCACGGCGGTGTCGAGCGTCATGGGCGGGCGTGGAGCATCGATCTGGAGCACCTGATCGATGCGCTCAGGCGAAAACCCCGGGCATTGCTGCACTGCAGTTACCAGCGGGAGCTGTTCCCCGATGAGCGCTGGTGGCAGCTGTGGCAGCAGCTGCGCAATGGCGGTGACCGTGACGCCGCCGCCCGATTGATGGTCGAGGCGCTGTATGTGGGCTGCCGCCTGGCGGGCTACGAGCCAGTGCTGGTTTGGCTCGAGAAGGCCCATCAACGGCAGGGGCTGTCGCTGGCGGCGCTGCAGCAACGCTTCCGGCTGCCGCCCCATCGCCCCCACCCGCCGCAACGCATTTCCCAACACACGCTGCAGAGCTATGACGACCTCCTTGCCCTCCATCCCGCGGCCCCAGGCGGCGGAAGCCGCCCTGCCGATCCTGCTGCGACAGCTGCGGTTGGCATGGATCCGCTGCCACTGGCAGAGCATCGCCTCGCAGGCTGAGGGCGAGGGCTGGAGCCCCAGTCAGTTTCTCTATGCCCTGTGCGAGCAGGAAATGGAGCAACGCCAGCAGGCCCGCCAGCACCGGCTGCTGCGCGCGGCCCAGCTGCCCTGGAGCAAAGCGCTGGCGGACTACGACCATGGCGGCCGGATCGAGGCGCACCGATGGCAGGAACTGGAGGCCTTGAGCCGCCAGAGCGAGTGGCTGCAGCGGGGCGAGAACGTGCTGCTGTTCGGCCCCAGCGGTGTGGGCAAGACGCACCTGGCGGTCGGCATCGCCTTGGCGCAGATCGGCCTGGATCAGGCCTGCCGCTTCTATCCCGCCACGAGCCTGGTGCAGGAGCTGCAGAAGGCCCGCGCCGAATACAACCTGCCGGCAGCGCTGGAGCGGCTGGATCGCTACCCGCTGCTGCTGATCGATGACATTGGCTATGTGCGGCGGGATGAACAGGAGAGCAGCGTGCTGTTTGAGCTGATCTGCCACCGCTACGAGCGCCGATCGCTGCTGATCACCGCCAATCAGCCGTTCACCGCCTGGGATGAGATCTTCCCCAGCAGCTCAATGACCGTGGCGGCGGTGGACCGGCTGGTGCACCACTGCCACATCGTCGAGATCAGCGGCGACAGCCACCGCCGCGCCCAAGCAAGCCGGCGCAGCGGCAGCAAATAGCCACAGCAGCCGTAGAGAAGCGGAGAACAGCCCGGGAGATTGTCGTCCGGCGACAACCTGGTGCCGATGGTGCCAGACCCCGGCGGGGAGCTCCGCGCTGCCGGCGGACTGTGCGGTCCGCCGGCTCGTGCGCTCCAGGGCAAGGCTCAGCAGAGGTCTCGGCGCCTAACCGGCCAACGTGGTTGTCGCCTGGTGCCGATCAGAGGAAGTCAGTGCTGGCAATGGCTCGGACTGATGTGTGGCTCAGTTTTCGTGTCGCCTCCAGCGTCATCGCCCCCCAGTTGTCGCCGGCGACAACTGGGGGGCGATCAGTTCCCCTCACCGGCCAACTTGATTGACGCCAATCGGCCAAGGGGGTTGACGCGGGACAATCGGTGCGGAAGCTGTCGTAGAAGCGCCAACTGAGTATCTGCTCACGTAGCAGCATCACCTCCGGTTGTTGATCAGGATCAAAGCCGCGTTGAAACAGTGATTGATCGGGATGGTGTTGAGGCCCTGAGCTGCTGAGCACAGCCCTGGGGTGGAATCCCTCGCCCGCCCAGATCCATTCCCCTTTGAGCTGGGGATCAAGGGCAAAGGCGCTCTGTCGTTCCTGTGGGTAACCCAGTTCCACGGCATAGGAGAAGGGCTCGGCCGCAAACCCCAGCCGCAGCCGCACCGCCTGTTGGCGCGGACCTCCTTGAACGGGCTGCTCGCCTTGGCGCATCGCCCGGCTGAGGCGCTCCGGTCCAGCCCACATCACGGCTGGCAGGCCTCCCTCCTGGGCCAACGCTCCCACCATCGTTCCTCGAGCTGCGGCTGTGAGCAATCGCAGGGCCCGGTAGAGGTTCGATTTGCCACTACCGTTGGCGCCGGTGACCAGCGTGAGCTGGCCGAAGGGCACGACCACGTTCTGCAGAGAGCGATAGCCGCTCACGGCGAGACGGTGAATCATCGCGTTTGTTCAGCCTGCACCCTCATCATTCCCTTCTGCTCACACGTTGTCCTCTGGCTGCAGGATCGATCGCAAGGGCCATGCAAGCCACCACTTCCTCGTGCCTGAGATTGTGCGCGCATTGGGCATCAGCAAGGTAGCCGTTGACCAGCTGCGCCGTTTGAAAGATTGAATCATTGATTGCTGAGCAGGGGAATGCTCAAAACATTCCCCTGCAGCTCTCACCAGCGCAGCTTGAGCCCCCGCCATAGCTGAGCTCGTTGCCATTGCTCCAGAAGGCACCACCCACGCCGGCATAGAGGGAAAGGGTTTCAGAGGTTTCGTACTCGAGTGAGAGGCCTACATCAAGGGCATTGGCACCACGGTTCTGACCGAGCACATCAATGGAGCCAAGAGCCGGCACTTCGGCGAAGGAAGCGGTGAGCTGGTGCTCCTCGTTGGAATCACCGTTGAAGTCGCACTCGTAGCCGAGGGAGAGGCGCGGGATCAGGCGTGATGTTTTGCCAGTGACGATTGGCGTCTCGATCTGGAAGCCGATGCCGTAGATGAGGGAATCGGCGGTGTGTGAGTTGAGGGCCAGGTTGAGGGAGTCAGCGCCGGTTCCCGAGAACGCTCCTTGGTTGTGGAGGGCGTAGGAGAAGAAGGTGTTGGGCTTGATGCGCACAGCGGAGCGGCTGGTTTTGTCGGAGGAGAGCACCCAGTCGTATTCGGCTGCCAGAGCTGCGGTAAAGCCATTGCCGCTCCAGTTGGCATTGGCGGTGCGGTTGATCCCCCCGAAGTTGATGTTGCGGTCTGATTCGTACTGGAGGTTCATGTAACCGGCCAGCGCCGTGAACTTCCAGCTCTCGGATGGGCGATAGATGCCCCATGCAGCACCGGAGTAGGTGGAGGATTCGATGCGAACGTCGGCGTATTCGTAGTTGTAGAGGTTGGCACGCCCGTAGCCAAAGGCAGCACCAGCACTCCAGTTGCGATTGAAGTCGTACTGGAGGCCGTAGGAGCTGGAGAAGATGTTGTAGTCGAGGGAAGCGAGATCGTTGGTGCCTTTGAGGGTGGCTTGGGTGTTGGTGCCATCGATCAGGAGCGACCAGGGCGTGAGCCTTTGAACGGTGCGCGGCTTGCAATCGGGCTGGAGCTGCTGGGCTCCATCGGCACGGGGCTCGACGTTGCCATCAACAGTGCAGACCTCTTCTTCTGCAATGAAGGGAATGGCCTTGGTGCCAGA
Source organism: Synechococcus sp. CBW1108 (assembly GCF_015840335.1). NCBI lineage: Bacteria > Bacillati > Cyanobacteriota > Cyanophyceae > Synechococcales > Synechococcaceae > Synechococcus > Synechococcus sp. CBW1108. The sequence goes on along the minus strand of NZ_CP060395.1, from coordinate 564,746 downwards.
GGTGAGGGCGAGTGTGTTGGCACGAAACTGCTCCATCGCTTCCAGGGCCACCGATTGCATGGAGGCGTAGGGCTCAGCGGAGATGGAGTGGAGGGCTTGGTTGAGCTGTTGCCGGGTGGGAACAGCAAACAGCGCAGCGATCACATTGGCGAAGTCAGGCGTGACGAGCGCTGCACTGGTTTGATTGGTGGTGTAGCCGGTTGTGCCGATTGCCTTGCCACCCGTTACACCAGATGTGACAGCTGCACTGACAGAAGCCCAGCCTGCATCGAGTGCCTTGGCAATAGCCACTGTGTTGTTGTTATTGCCAGAAGCCCCTGTGCCAGGCTTGTTCTGCTGCTGACAAGCCGATGCAGAACCACCGTTGCTGGTGCAGGTGTTGGTGTTGGAGTTGGGATTGCCGGATGAAGCTGTTGTAATTGCCCCACCAGTGTTCTTGACGTTGGCAATGGTTTCCTTTCCGGGCAGCTTGGTGGTATTCGGATTTAGTGGTTGACTGGTTGTGGGATCATTCATTACCCAGGCGAATTGCAGCTTCGTGCAATTCTTTTGAATATTGGGATCCGAGCTGGTGCAGGTGGCGTAGTAGTTGGGATCGATTTTGCCAAAGAGTTTGTCTGTTTCGCGCGCGAAGGTGAAACCAGATGATCCAATAACATTAAGACTGGTTGTCAGGCCAATTTCACCTCCAGTTGAATCGGCACCGGTAACGTCAATAGCGGTATAGATCTTGTTGGCAGAGATGGGTGCACCTTGATAGGAGCTGATGTTCAGCTTGCCTCCCAGGAGTGCAACACGGTTAGGGCCTGTGATCTTCAGCAGGTCAGAGTCTGATCCGTTGACATCGATATTGAGGCTGGCGCTGGGATTTGATATACCCTGGATGTAATCACCATCCACGGTGAGCGTGCCGATACCATTGTCGCCCGGGGATACATTGCCTTCATTCCATACGTTTGCCGTGATCACACCATCGCCACTAACCTGGCCGGTTGATGTGATGGAAAGATTGCCGTTTGCCACATCTAATGCGAAAGGATTAGTTGTATATCGCTTTAGCTTAAAGTCCTTTGAGTTGATTTTGGCCCTTCCCTCGATCTGTAGGTCGGGCGAGGTGGCTGCTCGTTGTTGTGTTGTTGCTGAGCGAAGAAGCACGGATGAAGTGTTGGTGAAGGTTGTTTCGCCGGACCCCCGCAATGTGATTGGCTTGTAATATTTTCCAAAATCGTCAAAATGACTAATTGAGTTTGATGAGCCGTCAAGTCGACCTGCGATCAATGAGTCTCGGTCGATTTCAATGACTGTGGGTGCTAGGAGTTTAATCGTGGAATCTCTAGATCCGTCAATTCTTCCGGCCTTGATATTTAGGGACTCCTGAAAAAGCCAAATCGACTGCAGCGCAGCTTGTTTCAGCGATCTAAATTTGATAAACTGGGCTCGTTCAGGGCAATTGACGATTGCTACAACTGCTGAGCACTGCAGATGTACCAGAAACGCCATAACGGGCAGCTCTCAATCGAGGATTTCCATCTGCCTTTTGGCGGCACGTTGGACACGGACAATCGCTGGGTAATCTTCTCCTCCCTGATGCCATGGGAAGAGTAGGAGGAATCATATGCACCTCAGTTCAATCCCACCACTGGCGCCCCAGCAAAGCCTGTACGGCTGGCATTTGGTGCGCTGTTCATCAAGCAGCGGCTTGGTCTGACCGACGAGGAGACCGTTGAGCAGATCCGAGAAAACGCTTACATGCAGTATTTCCTTGGCTATGCCGGCTATTCCAGCAAGGCACCATTCGACCCATCAATGATGGTTCATTTCCGCAAGCGTTTCTCCGAAGAGGAGCTCACCCGGATCAATGAACTCATTGCCGAGCGGGGCAAGGCCATGCTGATGGAGGTTGTGGCGTCACAACAAGATGACGACGACACTAACGATCCAAGTGCCTATGCTGACAACCAGCTCTCACTTGACGACTTTGTGAAGCCGGCCGATTGGCCAGAAGGCAAGAATTGGGGAACACTCAGCATTGACGCCTCGTGCACACCAGCCGACATTACCTATCCAACTGATTTGAAGTTGCTCAACGAAGCGAGGGAGTCGACCGAACGGATCATCGACGATCTCTGCGAACAGAATTCAGACCTACGGAAACACAGTCCCCGATATGACCGTGGCAAGGCGCGTGCCAATTTCCTCAGGGTTGCTAAGCAGAAAAAGCCGCGTCGCCGCAAAATCAAAGCCACGATACGACGCCAGCTGGACTATCTGCAGCGGAATCTTGATGCTATTGATGCCCTGATCCACTCCGGGGCAATGCTTTCGGGCTTGAAGACCCATTGGTGGCAGAAGCTCCTCGTGATCAGCGAGCTGCACCGCCAGCAAAGCATCCTGCTGTACTCGAAAACGCGCAGCATGCCCGATCGTATCGTGAACTTGGTTCAGCGACACGTTCGGCCCATGGTTCGTGGTAAAACGAGAGCTGCTGTTGAGTTTGGCGCCAAAATTAGTGTTTCTGTGCGAAATGGCTTTGCCTTCCTGCACAGGATCAGCTGGGATCCATACAACGAATCCGAAGACTTAATTCCACAGGCCATGAAATACAAGCAAGAGCATGGCTGCTACCCCGAGCGAATCTGCGCTGATCGAATCTACATCAATACCAAGAACCGAAACTTCTGCACTCGGAACGATATACGGTTCTCTGGTAAGCGATTGGGGAGGCCGCCGAAGAATCCAGAGATCAGTGCTGCTCACAAGCAGCAGCTAAGCGCTGACCAGCGGAGGCGAAATGAAGTGGAGGGATGCTTTGGATCAGGGAAGAGGAAGTATTCACTGGACTTGATTATGGCTCGGCTGAGCAAAGGTGCAGAGAACTCAATCTCCATGGCCTTTGTGGTGATGTGCGCAGAGAAGATCCGGAGGCTCCTCCGCCTCTTTTTTATCACTATTTTTGCCTGGTTATGTACCTGGAAATGGCCAGGTAGTCTCTGGATGGGGCTCAGGAACATTTGGCAGCTTGAAACAAACCAATCACTGGCCACTGGATAACCGTGCGTTTGGGCTGCCTACGCCCTGCTATTTGGCTGCGATCGGATCCAGGTTGCGGTTCTTTTTTCAGGAGTCCCTTTTTACTTCCAAGGATGATGGGAGAGGGGCCGCTGCCGTGGATGACTCACTGACGAATAGTAGTCCAGAGTTAATATTAAAATCGTTCGTAACGGTTAGTCGCTGGCTTGGGTCTACTGGGGCGAATTGAAAGGATGCTTGCCATGGGATTTGCGCGTTAATAATTAGGTTATTGGTTGAGTAAGTATTTTTCGCATATACGGCTCCAAAGTTGTTAATGGTGGTGTTGCCACTGACTATTGTATTTCCAAGGAAGATGGCTTGAGCCGCCGGTACAGATTGGCTGCTCGCTGTTACCTCCAGCCCCCCGATACTTATGGAGTTAGTGTCTGTACCCAATTCTATCAAAGGAGACACATTGGGGGCTGTTGGTGCGGTGTTAGTAATTGTAAGTTTTCCTGTCCCCGTGAATGTGCCGCTAAAAGCTGACTGATTGTTATTAAGGTCAATGGTGCCATCCTGAGGGAGTGTAAAGTCTTGAGTGTAGGTCTTTTGGCTTGGTCGACTGTAAGTGTACCTCCTTCGAACTGAGGTAGTAATTGGCCTGAATTTAGGTTGCTACTTACGTTGTTATTGGTGCCATTAATGTTTCCCGCTGGATTGATTGGAGTAGCCGTTGGTGCTCCAAATGCCCATGGGAAAACGTTGTCATTGGTTGTAGACGTTCCAAAATCTAACGCCCCGGGACAGGAGGTTGGAGAGGAGCAAAAACCATATATATTGCCTTTTAATTCGTATGCGAAGTTAACTGTCTCTTGGGCTCCGTATTGTGCATTCCAGCTCTCGCTAAAGGGGACCTCGAAAAATCAAGAATTTCACACCTACAGCCGCTTGCAAAAAAAAACGCCTTGCGGCGCCAAACGATCTAATAATTTGCACAACAAAACGACTAAATTGAATCAGGCAGCCTCATGAAAATTATTACTCATGCGAGTGCAAATGCACGATTTGCTCTTAGAAGATATCGCAAGAAGTTAAATGTCAGATTCTTGAGACCCCACCATGCTTTGTTTTTCTCAAGCCCAATCTTTCTAGTCATCTTGCCACCCATAGACATGGTCATGCAGCCAAAAACATGTTCCACACAAGCTCTAATTGCTGATTTAATACGGTTACGCTCTTTGGCTGCGTCGCTTAGCGGGTGATTGCGGCTGCCTTTTTCGTGAATGCAACTTTCAAAACCGCCAAGATCCAGTAGGTCTTCAAAGCGCTCGCCTGCAAAGGCAGAATCTGCCCAAACATAATCATCTGTGTTCTCAGGATCGAGGAGCATCGGCAGCATCTGACTGTCATGGATATTGGCCGGTGTCACGGCATAGCGTCTGATAAATCCATGTTCAACGTCGATACAGATACTGTTCTTGTAGCCATAGTGATTGATGCCGTTCTTTTTAACCCATCGCGCATCTAAGTCCTTTTGCTGCAATCGATTTGGGTTTTCGTCCCATCCTTCAGGCATGCGATTCTCTTTAATCTCCTTGTTGTCTTCTCTGCTATTCCGCTGCCGTGGCACTGGAACCAACGTTGCATCAATTATCTGCCCGCCACGGGCTTCGAGGCCTTGGGACCGGAGATAGGCCTCAAACTTTTCAAACAGCTCTTCGATTACCCCAGCCTTACGAAGCCTTTCTCTAAAAAAGGCGATAGTAGTAGCATCGGGAATATCGTTCATTACGCCTAAGCCAACAAACTCTTCAAAAGAACGGCGATCATTTACCTGGAACTCAGTGTCATCATCGCTCAAATTGAAAAGCTGTTGGAGCACCAGCATTTTGAAGAGGATCAGAGGATCAATTCTCCGCCGACCAGCATTGCTTTTCCGCTCTTGCGCATAACCTCTTTCGAGCAGTGGGCGAAATGATTCCCAAGGAATCGACTGGGAAAGTCGCTCAAGAACAGGTTTTTTAGTTTTGAGCTTTTCAACCCTCTGCTGCTCGTCCCAGAAGCCTCTCTGGCCCATACCAGGTATGCAATTAACTATCCAAATTATAAGCTATTGTCGCCTCAACGCAAGGGCTGGTCGTATTTTTCGAGGTGCCCTAAAGACTTTGGCGAGTGCCCTGTCGTTCCACCAGGGAGAGGTTTTGTATCTGGGGTCCTGTTGTGCAGTATCCCAGGATTGCTTGTTAGGCCCGTAGCCAACAGTGTAGGTTTTGTTGTTGACGGTTATTGTATTGGGGTTCGCTGATGCGGCTTGTGGGTTGCCTAGGTAGCAGAGCGCCAATGGAACAAGGGTTGTGCCCATGAGTGAGTGCAGTGAGACTCTTTTGGCGTTGCTCAAGACTTGATTCTTCCACTTTCTCTATTTTATTTTGCGGCAGGCTGCATGTCATTATTTCTTAGGCACTTCAATAACTGGCCCTTTTTCGGGGCTAAGGGTCAGCAGGATTTGGGGGTTGCGGCCTGCAGGAATGCACTGGAGCCCACGCTTTTATGAAATCTCCGCAGAAGATCGGAATCCGACACTAGCGAGTAGACGCTGTGTCCATCACCTCGGCTTGCACGTGTTCTCTCTCGCCTTTTCTGATTGTTTTTGGTGAGTACTGTTTCGGATTTTTTCTTCGCTACAGCTTGATAAATAACTACCCAATTCCAGATAAAAAAGCCCCCGCCTTGCGGCGAGGGCTGAGGGTCGTTCGCTGATCTGAGATCAGTCGAGGTCGGGCATGGCCAGAGTGGGCTCGGCCTGACGGTCGATCCCCTTCTCGAAACCGGCAGCGGCGGCGCGGGCGCGGCCTGCGTGCCAGAGGTGGCCCACAAGGAAGAAGAAGGCGAGCACAAACTGCGTGGACGCGAGCCATTGGCGGATGTTCACGAAGTTCACCGAGTTGGGCTCGGTGATGATGCCGCCTACCGAGTTAAGGGAAGCGTTGGGGGCGTGGGTCATGTATTCAGCTGCCCGGCGCACCTGCCAGGGCTGAATGTCGTTCTGGAGCTTGTCGAGGCTCAAGCCGTTGGGGCCCCGCAGGGGCTCGAGCCAGGGGCCGCGGAAGTCCCAGAAGCGCATGGTTTCACCGCCGAAAATGATCTCGCCGGTGGGGGAGCGCATCAGGTATTTACCCAGACCGGTAGGGCCCATGGCCGAACCGATGTTGGCGCCGAGGCGCTGGTCGCGCACCAGGAAGGTGAAACTCTGGGCCTGGGAGGATTCGGCGTTGGTGGGGCCGTAAAACTCCGAGGGATAGGCGGTGTTGTTGAACCAGATGTAGGCCGAGGCGATGAAGCTCATGAAGCTCAGGGCGCCCAGGCTGTAACTCAGGTAGGCCTCACCATTCCAGATGAAGGCACGGCGCACCCAGCCGAAGGGCTTGGTGATCGCGTGCCAGATGCCACCGAAGATGCAGATCAGGCCGATCCAGATGTGGCCACCGATGATGTCTTCCATCGAATTGACCCCGATAATCCAGCCCTCGCCACCAAAGGGGGCGCGGGTGAGATAACCAAAGATCACCCCGGGGCTGAGGGTCGGGTTGGTAATCAGGCGCACATCCCCACCGCCCGGGGCCCAGGTGTCATAGACGCCGCCGAAGAACATGGCCTTGAAGACCAGCAGCAGGGCGCCGACGCCGAGCAGGATCAGGTGATAACCAATGATGTTGGTCATCTGGTTTTTGTCGCGCCAATCCTGGGAGAAGAACGAGGAGTAGTTCTCGAGGATTTCCGGGCCACGCAGGGCGTGATACAGACCGCCCAGGCCGAGCACGGCCGAGCTGATCAGGTGCAGCACACCGACCACAAAAAACGGATAGAGATCGGTCACCTCACCGCCGGGGCCGACGCCGTAGCCAAGGGTGGCCACGTGGGGGAACAGGATCAGGCCCTGTTCGTACATGGGCTTGTCAAAGGTGAAGTGACTCACCTCGAACAGCATCATGGCCCCAGCCCAGAAGACCATCAGGCCAGCGTGGGCCACGTGAGCACCGAGCAGGCGGCCGGAGAGGTTGATCAGGCGGGCGTTACCAGCCCACCAGGCATAACCGGTGGAGTCGAGGTCTTTTCCCCCGACCACCAGATTGGAATTAAAGGGCGTTTCCACGGGGCAGAACCTCTTCAGGGAAGACGAAGTTTTCATGCGGCTGGTCAGCCGGTGCCATCCAGGCACGCAGACCCTCATTCAGCAAGATGTTCTTGGTGTAGAAGGTTTCAAATTCAGGGTCCTCAGCTGCGCGGATCTCCTGGGACACGAAGTCGTAGGCGCGCAGGTTGAGGGCCAGGCCGATGATGCCGATGCTGCTGGTCCAAAGACCCATCACCGGCACAAACAGCATGAAGAAGTGCAGCCAGCGCTTGTTGGAGAAGGCGATCCCGAAGATCTGGCTCCAGAAGCGGTTGGCGGTGACCATTGAGTAGGTCTCCTCTTCCTGGGTGGGCTCGAACGCCTTGAAGGTGTTCGACTGATCGCTGTCCTCAAACAGGGTGTTCTCCACCGTGGCGCCGTGGATGGCGCACAGCAGGGCACCGCCGAGGATGCCGGCCACTCCCATCATGTGGAAGGGGTTGAGGGTCCAGTTGTGGAAGCCCTGCAGGAAGAGCAGGAAGCGGAAAATGGCCGCTACCCCAAAGGAGGGTGCAAAGAACCAGCTGCTCTGGCCCAGGGGGTACATCAGGAAGACACTGACGAACACCGCAATCGGACCGGAGAAGGCGATGGCGTTGTAGGGGCGGATGCCCACCAGCCGGGCAATCTCGAACTGACGCAGCATGAAGCCGATCAGGGAGAAGGCACCGTGCAGGGCCACAAAGGGCCAGAGGCCACCGAGTTGGCACCAGCGCACGAAGTCACCCTGGGCCTCGGGGCCCCAGAGCAGCAGCAGGCTGTGGCCCATGGCATCAGCGGGGGTGCTGACGGCGGCGGTGAGAAAGTTGCAGCCCTCCAGGTAGGAGCTGGCGATGCCGTGGGTGTACCACGAAGTAACAAAAGTGGTGCCGGTGAGCCAGCCGCCAAGGGCGAGATAGGCGGTGGGGAACAGGAGCAGGCCTGACCAACCGACAAAGACAAAGCGGTCGCGCTTGAGCCAGTCATCGAGGACGTCGAACCATCCCCGCTGTGGCGCGCGCCCTAGAGCGATCGTCATGGTGATGAAACGGTGCGGAAAACCCGCGGAAACTGAAGGATTACCGGGCGATGGTAACAACGCTGGGGCGGATCGCGAGGCGCTTCGCAATGGGCTGCAACGGCAGCTCCAGGCCACGCTGCGACCCGTCAAGATAACCGTGATTGACTGCATGCCCCCATGGCTCCTACCCCAGTGACCGAGTCACTTGAGCTGCCGGTGTTGGGATCGCGGCGCCTCTCCAACGTGCTGGTGGCCCTGGTGGTCACCGTTGGAGGGATCGGCTTCCTGCTCACCAGTGGCTCCAGCTTCCTTGGCACCGATCTGCTGCCAATCGGCCACCCGGCCGAATTGATCTGGGTGCCCCAGGGATTGGTGATGGGTCTCTATGGCCTGGCGGCCATGGCCCTTTGCACCTACCTCTGGGTGGTGATCGGCATCGACGTGGGGGCTGGCAGCAACTGCTTTGACCGCTCGGCCGGTGTGGCCACGATCAGTCGCCGCGGTTTCCGCCAGGCCATCAGCGTGGAAATCCCCCTGCGGGACATCCAGGCGGTGAAGGTGGAGGTGCGTGACGGCCTCAGCCCACGCCGCCGCCTGGCCCTGAAGGTGCAGGGTCGCCGTGACATGCCCCTCACCCGCGTGGGTGAACCGCTGCCCTTGGCCGATCTGGAGCTCTCCGGTGCCCAGCTGGCCCGCTTTCTGGGCGTGCCCCTGGAGGGAGTGTGATGGCAAGGATTTGGTTGAGTCGTCTTTTTCTCGGCGGCTTGCTGCTGCTGGTGCCCTTCAGCCTCGGAGCCTGTGCCGCTGATGGCGGCAGCCCCGATCTGGGCTGCAGTACCTCCAGCACCCCCTGCCTCAAGGGCACGGCCACGGTGGCCTTGCAGACCAGTAAGGGGGAGGTGCAGCTCCAGCTAGATGGCGCCGCTGCTCCCCTGACGGCTGGCAATTTCGTCGATCTGGTCAACCGGGGCACCTACAACGGCACCGTGTTTCACCGGGTGGTGAGGGAGCCGGTGCCCTTCGTGGTTCAGGGGGGGGACCCTGCCAGCGCCGATCCCAAGGTTTCGGCCAGCCAATACGGACTCGGCAGCTTCCTGGATCCGGCCAGTGGCGAAGCCCGCCTGATTCCCCTGGAGATCAAGCGCAGCGATGAACCCGCTCCCCGCTACGGAGAGCCGGTCACCGCCCCAGGGGTGACCAGCAAGCTGGATCTGGTCCACCAGCGTGGAGCCGTGGCGATGGCCCGCTCAGCCGATCCCAACTCCGCCAGTGCCCAGTTTTATGTGGCCCTCCAGGCCCTGCCTGAACTCGATGGCCGCTATGCGGTTTTCGGCCGCGTCAGCAAGGGGATGGAGGTGGTTGACCAGATCCGCCAAGGAGACAAGCTGATCAAGGCCTCCGTGGTGGCCGGCGGGACCCTGGTGCAGGGCAAACCCTAGGCAGGCACCCGCTTGTTGGATGCGGAAATCTTCAGGAAGGCCGTGTTCACCCCGGAGGCCCGCTCCAGGGCAACCTTGCCCGTGCGCGCGATCTCGAGGATGCCGAAGCTCTCCATCACCTGCTCCAGGGCCACCAGTTTGCCTGGATCGCCCACCACCTCCAGGGTCAGGGCATCGTCGGCTACGTCGACCACATTGGCCCGGAAAACCTGCACCAAATCCAGGATGGCGCTGCGGCTTGCGGCCGGCGCCGAAACTTTCAGCAGCATCAGCTCCCGCTCCACTGCAGGGATTTTGCTCAGGTCGATCACGCCCAGCACGTTGACCAGCTTGTCGAGTTGCTTGGTCATCTGCTCGAGGGTGTGGTCGTCACCCTCCACCACCATGGTGAGACGGGAGATGCCTGGTCGTTCGGCAGGCCCCACCGCCAGGCTCTCGATATTGAAACCCCGCCGGGCGAATAGACCGGAGATGCGACTCAAGGCCCCGGATTCGTCTTCCACCAACACCGAGAGGGTGTGTTTCATTGGCTGAGTAACCTGCTGCGCTGGCCAGAGGTTCCAAATTACCGCCCAGGGATGGCGGCGGGGCCGCACCCTGGTAGCTGGGCAAGCCATTGCAGAAGCAAGGAGTTGAAGGCGTCGGGGTGCTCGTCATGGGGGCAGTGGCCGCTGCCCTCGATAAGTTCCAAGGGCAGGTCGGGTCGCAACCGCCCCACCTGCTCGGCCACCAGCACGGGCACCAGGCGGTCTTCAAGACCCCAGATCAATAGCAGCGGCTGGCTGAGCCGCTTCAGCAGGGCCGGTGCGGTGGCGGCCTGGGGCCTCAGCGCCATGGCGATGCTCATCGCCCGCAGGGCCCTTACGGCTCCGGGTCGCCTGGCGGGTTTGGCAATCACCCGGTGCAGTTCCCCGTCGCCGATCACTCCGGTGCGGTAGGCCGATTGGATGCCTAGGTCGAGCAGGGGTGAATGGGCCAGCAGCGGCACCAGCAGCTCCAGCGGCAGCAGCCGGCAGAGCAGGTTCACCAGCCAGCGCCGCAGGCGCCGCAGCCAGGGCCTGCGGCGGGGATGGCTGCCGGCCGGCGGCAACATCAAGCTGGGATCGGGCAGGGGCGCTGCCACGACGGCCCGCACCAGATTGGGGAAGAACACGGCACAGCTGAGGGCTACCAACCCTCCGAGCGAATGGCCCACCAGCACCACCGGGACCTGCACCACCTGCTCGATGAAGGCCCGCAGCTGTCTGGCCCAGAGGCGGTTGTCAAGCCAAAGGGCTGGTTGGCTGGAGGCTCCAAAGCCAATCAGGTCGAGCCCATACACCCGCCAGCCCGCGGCGGCCAACACCGCGGCGTTGCGACGCCAGTGGCCGCTGCCGGCGGCGAAACCGTGCACCAGCACCAGGGCCGGCGAGGCCCTATCCCCCAGCACCCGCCAGTGGCAGGTTTGCCCAGCCCAGCGCCACTCGGCGTGAACCCCCCAGTCGGCACCGCTATTTCCGTGGCCGCTGGCCGAGGGGTCAGGCTGGTTGCTCCGAGTCATTGGTCGATCCCCTGGGCAAGCAAGCCGACGCTCACTATTGCGAAGGGTTGGCCCGGCTGCAGCCTGGCGGGGGCTTTTTTCGACCGGAATCTCGCCCCTCCCGTGATCTGGGGGTGCTGCTGGCGCGCCGGTTGGCTGAGCGGGGGCCGCTGCGGGTGCTCGATGCGATGGCCGGCTGCGGCATCAGGGGCTTGCGCTATGGCCGGGAGGCGGGGGCAGCGGCGGTGTGGGTCAACGACGCCGATCCAGACCGGTTACCCCTGCTCGAGGCGAACCTGGCTGGCCAGGCCGGACTGCGCTGCACGGCTCTCACGGCCCAGCACCTGCTGGCGGATTGTCTGCAGCGGCAGGAGCGCTTTGAGTTGGTGGATCTGGACGCCTTTGGCTGCCCCACCCCCCTGCTGGCCCTGGCGTTGGAGGCGGTGGCCTGCGATGGCGCCCTCTATCTCGCCAGCACCGATGGCCGCTCCCCTACCGGCCATGACCGCCCCGCGGCGATTCGCAAGCTGGGGGCGGCCGCCCGGGCCCATCCCGCCAGTTGGGAGCTGGCCCTGCGCCTCCAGCTCGGCAGTGTGGCGCGGGCGGCCTGGGCACTGGGGCGCGGCCTCGAGCCCCTGTTCAGCTTCAGTGAGGGCCGCACCTTCCGCACGGCGGTGAGGCTGCGGCGCCGGGCCAGCCGCGCTCAGGAGGCCCAGTTGGGGATGGTGGCCCATTGCCATGGTTGCGGCGACCAGCAGGTGCAGGAGCTGATTCGGCTGCGCCAGTGGCAGGGGTGCCTCTGCCCTGCAAACCAGGTGCCGCCGCTGGCCATCAGCGGACCGCTCTGGATCGGGCCACTGCAGGATCCAGCCTTCCTGGCCGCGATGGCCGCCGCCGACAACTCGATTCTTGGGCCAGGCAGTGCCCGTTTGCTCGCCCAGTTGGCTGCCGATCCAGGCCTGCCTGCCCGCTGCTGGCCCACAGCGGAGCTGGGCCGCCGCCTCGGCAGCGGCCCGCCGCCGCTGGCCGACCTGGTTGGCGCCCTGCGGACCAAGGGTTGGCTGGCTGGGGCCAGCGGAGTGATGCCGGGCCAGTTGCGCAGCGATGCTCCCTGGGGGGAGATTTTGCAGACTGGTGGCCAATTAGTTGGAATTGCTCCGGGCGCTGCTAGATAGGGAAATGTTTGCCCGTCGGCCCATGGCCTCTGAAATCTTCGGTACCGCCGCCCTCTTCTGGGTGTTGATCCCGATTGGCTTGGCGGGTGGTGCCCTGCTTTTGAAACTGGCTGACAACGACTGAGCGTCCCTGGCCCTGACGTTTGGGCTCTGCGTACCCCTAGGCTCAGGCCCGCTTGATCTTTGGCAATGCGGGTTCTGGTGGTTGGCGGAACGGGCACCCTGGGGCGTCAGGTTGCTCGCCGCGCCCTCGATGCTGGCCACCAGGTGCGCTGCATGGTGCGATCCCCACGCAAGGCATCCTTTTTGCAGGAGTGGGGTTGCGAGCTCACCCGCGGTGATCTGCTCGAACCCGAGAGCCTGGTCTATGCCCTTGAAGGGCAGGAAGCTGTGATCGATGCGGCCACGGCCCGGGCCACCGATTCAGCCAGTTCCTATGACATCGACTGGGGCGGCAAACAAAATCTCTTCTCCGCCTGCAAGGCCGCCGAGCTGAAGCGACTGGTGTTTGTGTCCCTGCTGGATGCGCACCAGCACCCCGAAGTGCCGCTGATGAATATCAAGGCCTGCAGTGAAGACTGGCTGATGGCCTCGGATCTGGACTACACGATCCTGCGGGGGGTGGCCTTCATGCAGGGGGTGATCAGTCAGTTTGCGATTCCCGTGCTCGAGAGCCAAACGGTATGGGTAAGCGGTGCGCCCACCCCGATTGCATACATGAATACCCAGGACATGGCCCGTTTTGCCGTGGCGGCCATCGACCATGCCGAAACGGTGCGCCAGGCCTTCCCGGTGGTGGGTCCGCGCGCCTGGACCACCAGTGAGATCACCCAGCTCTGCGAGCGATTTACGGGTAAGGAGGCCAGGGTGTTTCGGGTGCCGCCGACCCTGTTGGGGCTGATGCGTTCGGTGACAGGCTTCTTTGAGGCGAGCCTCAACGTGGCAGAGCGGTTGGCCTTTGAGGCGGTTACCGGGGGCGGCCAGGCCCTCGATGCGCCGATGGAGGCCAGCTACGCGGCCTTCGGCCTCGACCCTGCCGAAACCACTGGGCTGGAGGCCTATCTCAAGGAGTACTACGACACCATCCTCAAGCGCCTGCGCGAGATGGAAAAAGACCTCGACAAGGAAGCCAAGAAAAAGCTGCCCTTTTAACAGTTCAGGCGTACTATTCAGTAGGGGCTGGTTTGTTCTGTCTTTGCCTGCCCCTTTCCCTGCCCTGCCCTGCGCTTTACCCAGTAACCAAGATGTCGGTTGCCCAGATCAAGAACCTCCAGCGTCGATTGGCCAACCTCGAGGCCGAGGCCATCGAAGAGCTCAACCGGGCCTGCGGCCATGAACTCTGGCAGTCACTCGGTTTTGATGCCTTTGATGGTCTTGACGACGGCGACCGCCGTGCCCGGGCGAACTACTACTACGGCCAGCTGCAAACCGTAAGAGAGCTCAAAGATGTGGTGGGCTGAGTCCCCCTAAGCCCCGGGGCCGGGAGCATGCCTCAAAATCTGGTCCAGCCGTTCCGATTCGGTGCTGCTGGCAAGGCGCCATTCGCCCGGGGCCAGGCCGGTCAAATCCAGCGGCGGCTTGCCATCGAGCAGGTCAATGGCGACTCGGATCAGGCGCAGGGTGGGCAGGCCAACCGAGGCGGTCATCCGCCTCACCTGACGGTTGCGGCCCTCGCGCAGCTCCAGCTCGAGCCAGCTGGTGGGCACGTTGATCCGGTGGCGAATCGGCGGCTCCCTTGCGGGCAGCGCCGTTGCCGCCAGCTCTGCGGCGGGCAAGGCCCGGCAGCGGGCTGGCCGGGTGCGCTGACCCTGGATCAAGACGCCCTGGCATAGCTGGCCCAGGCCTGCCTGCAGCTGGGCGGCATTGCCCTCCACCTGGGCCCAGTAGCGGCGCCAGTGGCCGAAGGTTGGATCGGTGAGGCGCTGTTGCAGCCGTCCTTCGCTGGTAAGCAGCAACAGCCCTTCGCTGTCTGCATCGAGCCGCCCGGCCGCATAAACCGCTGGGATCTCGATGAATTCCGCCAGGGAGCGCCAGCGGCTGGCCGGTTCTGGGCTGAACTGGCTCAACACCCCATAGGGCTTGTGGAAGAGAAGGGTGGTCAGGGTCCTGAGCTCAGCTGGTCTGACGGGCCTTCCAGAGATTCACCAGGCCAATGGAGATCAGCAGCAGCCCCAGGTCCATCGAAAGCGGCGGCAGAACCATGACAGAGCCGGCGAGGCAGAGGAGTTCAGACCCTATCGCCCGGAGCGGCTGCAATTAAGCTGATGGCAGCGATTCATTCCCAAGCCAGCGCCCCCGCATGATTGAGACCTCCGGTGTGATTGAAAAGGAGCAGGGCAACGGGTTTTACCTGGTAACCCTGGAGCAGCCGGCTGGTCACCAGTGCCTCTGCCGCGCGGCGGGCAAGCTCACCAAGTTCCGGATCAAGCTGCTGGCGGGCGACAAAGTGCTTGTCGAGATCAGCCCCTACGACCTCACCCGTGGCCGGATCACCTATCGGGAGCGCAACGCGGCCGCCGGTCCGCGTCCGGGCGGCAACCGTCCAGGCGGCCCCCGGCGTCGCTAGGGCCCCAGCAGGCCTTCGATGGCGCTCTTGAATTCGCTGCGCTGCTTCACGCCGCGGAAGGTTTGCCTGAGCTCCTTCTGGAAAAAGAGCTGCACCGTGGGTGTGCCCGTTACCCCGGCCTGGGCGGCGATCTCCTGATCGGCTTCGATGTCTATTTCCACTCCCTGGGCGGCACCGCCGAGTTCGCCGAGCACCCGCTTGAGCTGGGGCTTGAGCACGTGACAGGGCCCGCAGGTGGGTGAGGTGTAGACCACCAGCAGGGGCTTATTGCTGTCGTGGTAGAGCTTGCGCAGGGCATAGCCGCCCTTCTGCCAGAGGGCAGCGGGGTCGTAGTTGGTTTCGTCGCTTTCGGCCGTGCGCCGCGGTTCCCCCACTTCGGCGGGATTGACGGGCTCGTGGCTGACGGTCACCGCCAGATCGTGATGGCTGAGCCAGCGTTCGGCGGCCAGGGCCGCCTGACAGCCGCTGCCGGCCGCGGTGATGCCCTGGCGCCATTCGGCATCGGCCACATCGCCGGCCGCAAACACTCCCTCCATGCTGGTTTCAGGGCGGCCGGGCCTGGTCACCAGGTAGCCGTGCCCATCTACCTCCAGCTGGCCTGTGAGCAGGCGGGTGTTGGGGGTGTGGCCGATGGCATAGAAGAGGCCCTTGATGGCCAGTTCCTCGCTGGCGCCGCTGTTGACATCGCGGAGGGTGATGGCTTCCAGCCAGTCGCCGCCGCTGGCGTCGGCCACCTGGCGGTTCCAGTGCACCGTGATGGCGGGGTTGGTAAGCACCCGGTCGGCCATGGCGCCGCTGGCACGTAGCTTTTCGCCCCGCACGATCAGGTGCACCTGGCTGCCGTATTTAGTGAGATACACCGCCTCTTCGCAGGCGGAATCACCGCCACCCACCACGGCCAATTCGGCCTGGCGGAACTGGGGGGTGGCGCCATCGCAGATGGCGCAGGCACTGATGCCCTTGCTCCAGAACAGCTCTTCGCTGGGAAGCCCAAGTCGGTTGGCACTGGCGCCGGTCGCCAGGATCAGGGCCTGGGCCTGGATGGTTTGGCCTTCGGCGGTGATCAAGTAGGGCCGCTGGGAGAGGTCGATGGCAGTGGCATCCGCCTCCACCAGGCGGGTGCCCCAGCGCACGGCCTGG
This sequence comes from Synechococcus sp. CBW1108, assembly GCF_015840335.1. Taxonomy (NCBI): domain Bacteria; kingdom Bacillati; phylum Cyanobacteriota; class Cyanophyceae; order Synechococcales; family Synechococcaceae; genus Synechococcus; species Synechococcus sp. CBW1108. The sequence continues at coordinate 548,721 of NZ_CP060395.1, read as the reverse complement.
GCTTTCATCTTGTCCATCAGCTCAGGGCCGAGGATGCCGTCGGGAAAGCCCGGATAGTTTTCAACGTGGGTGGTGGTCATCAGCTGGCCGCCGGGAATGCCGCCGTCCTGGAAGCCGGTGATCAGCAGGGGGCTCAGGTTGGCCCGGGCGGCGTAGATGGCCGCGGTGTAGCCGGCAGGGCCGGACCCCACAATCACCAGGTTCTCAAGGGCTCCGGCCGAATTGGAAGAAGGGCCTGCAGCCATCCCGGGGGATGTCATGACTTAAGCGGACTGAGTATGACTTAAGCCTAGGGGATGGTCGGCTCTGCTCAGATTTCCAGGAGCCCATCCATTTCGGGCTGGCTCAGCTCAGCGCGATTCCTGGGCACCATCAGCACATTGGCGGCTAGGTGTTCGGGATGCTCCTCCAAGCACACCAGCCATTCCCTGAATTCCTCGGTGACGGCAAAGCTTTCTTCGAAATGCTCCTGGCAATCCAGGGTTGCCCTGCGGGCTAGGGCCCAGCTGACAGCAACGGTGAGACGGCGATTGACTGCGGCGTCCATTCCCCTACTGCGTTGGTTCGCACCAAGTTGCCGGCACGGTGCCTTTACGGAGGTAGTGGTTGACACAACGTCGCATTCTCGCCCCAGAGCCCTCAGGCCCACATTGGGGTTCAAGCCCTTTGACCGAGAAAATCAGGCAGTTCAGGCCCCCCCAGCTGAATCACCTGCCCAACCCTTTCGCCAACGGTTTCGAGGGGCTGCTGGCCGCCGTTGCCACCAGCATTCTCTGAGCCGGGAGTGGCCAGCCTGGGGCGAATCAGGTAGGGCTCGCTTATGGACCAGCTGCGGGCATAGCGGATCAGCAGGGGGTCGGCAGGGGCGAACACATAGGAGGGATCACGAGGTATGGCTTCCAGGCTGCTGCGGCCACCGTCGATGCGCACGGCCCGGGTGATCGCCTGCACGAAGCGACTGCGGGTGACAACGGTGGTGAGGTAGGCCACTACCCGCAGCCTTGGGGCATCAAAGCCCTCGGCGCACATATCTATGCTCACCAGCCAATCGGCCTCCCCGGCCTGGAAGCCGGCCAGTCGGGTGGCGGCTGCCGGGTCCTGGGAGTGCACCAGGTGGACCTGATCGCCCTGCTCCTCGAGCAGGCCAGTGATGCGCCTGGCATGGGCAATGTCGCGGGCAATTACCAGCCCGCCGGCCTCCGGGTGGCTGCTGCGCACCAGCTCGAGCCGTTTGCGGGCATTGAGCAGGAGCCGCAGGGCGATGCAGCTCGAGTCCCCCAGGCGAATGGCGCGGCGTAGGTTGCGAGCCCGCCAGCTCTCGCGCCCCTCGCCCGAGAGAGGTGAGGTCTCCGTAGGGGCGCCGGCCTGGGGCCTGCCGTGGTCCACCCAGCCGTCCTGAAAACGAAATTCCAGGGGGCGCACGTCGCCGGCCAGGATCAGTTGGCGGGGGGCAATGCTCAGGTCTGGGACGATGCGCTCGATCTCCTCCTCGCCTTCGCGTAACCGCACCCGGCGGGCAGCGCAGAAGGCCAGGTTGTCAGCTCGGAAGGGGGTTCCCGTGAGCCCGAGCCTCAGTCGGGCTGCGCTGGTGAGCTGGCCGAAGGCAAAGCCCCAGGCGGCGGCCTCCGGTTCGTCGGGATCGAGCCCGAGGTGATGGACCTCGTCGGCGATCGCCAGCCAGGGCCCCAGGCTCCCTGCTCCCAGGGCCGCGCTGAGCGGGCGGCGGTGCCGACCTGCGCTCTGGTAGCTCAGCAGCAGTCCATCCCAGCCGCGGCTGGGATGGACTGCTGCCAGCCCCTGCTCCGGATCCCACTCCACCAGCTGCAGATTGAGTCGTGCCGCCGCCGCCAGCCATTGGCGGGCGATTGAACTGCGATGGCAGAACACCACGAAGTGGCCAATCCGGCCCTCCCGCTGCATGGCCTGGAAGCTGAGCAGGGCTCCCAGGGTTTTGCCGGCTCCCGGCCCGGCGTGGATCAGCACGTCATGGCCCCCTGGTTCGGGATTGAGCAGTCGGGCTCTCAGCAGCTGGATCAGCCGGCTCTGCCATTGCCTGGGTCGCAGGGTTGGGGCCGCACCACCTGTTGTCAGGCCCAGATCAAAGGAAGGGAACCCCATGGCGCCATTGTGTCGAAGGCGGGTGGGGCCAGACCAGCCCAGCTGCAAATGAGTGATCTGGCCTAATAGGTTTGGGGCGTGTCGTGTCTAACTTTTGATCATTCCTCCGGGCCGGCGCCACCCATCCCCCATGGCCATCCCCTTCCATGACCCGGGTTGCTGGGCCTGGTCAGATGCCCTGCACCGGCAGCATCTGAGCCTCTGCTGGGCGCTGGAGTGCGACATCGACCCCATGATTCTGCGGGCCCGCCAGCTGCGGCGCCAGGGCGCCCTGCCCCAGGCCAGCTGCGTGGAAGAGGAGTTGTTACCCCTGTTTTGATGCCAGCGCCCCATGGGCAACTGCGCACATTTGTAGGTGCCGTATTGCCCCCGGGCGGGCCATTCCCCCCTAATAGGTAGGTGGCTACAGGCGATCCCCTTGGCTGATGTATTGATTCTGCGGGAACGCAGTCCTGGTGAGTGTCGGGTGGCGGCGACCCCGGAAACCGTGCGCAGGCTGCGGGCCCGCGGCCTGGAAGTACGGTTGCAACAGGGTGCCGGCCTGGCTGCCGGCTATAGCGATGGCGATTTCTCCGAGGCCGGGGCCCGGCTGGTGGAGCCGGAAGCCAACTTGGGCGAGGAGATAGATGCGGTGCTCTGCGTCAATCCACCGGCCGCTGAGCTGCTGGACCAGCTCAAGCCAGGGACCCTGGTGGCCGGTTTGCTCTCCCCCTACGGAGCGGTCGATTTGGTGGAGCAGCTCCTGGCCCGCCGGGTGTCAGCCCTGGCGCTCGAGCTGCTGCCCCGCATCAGCCGGGCCCAGAGCATGGATGTGCTCTCGTCCCAGGCGAACATCGCCGGTTACAAGGCGGTGCTGTTGGCTGCTGCCGCCATGGATCGCTACGTGCCCATGCTGATGACAGCTGCCGGCACGATCCAGCCCGCCCGCGCCCTGATCCTGGGTGCGGGGGTGGCTGGCCTGCAGGCCCTTGCCACGGCCCGCCGTCTTGGAGCGGTGGTCTACGTCAGTGATGTGCGGCCTGCAGCCAAGGAACAGGTGGAATCCCTGGGTGGCAGGTTTCTCTCCCCACCCGAGCAGGAGGAGGCACCAGCCGAATCCGGCGGCTATGCCAAAGCCGCCAGCGAGGCCTTTCTCGCCGCCCAGCGCCAGCAGCTGGCCGACCAGCTGGCCCTGGCAGACATGGTTATCTGCACGGCCCTAGTGCCCGGCCGGCGGGCGCCGCTGCTGATCTCTGAGGAGATGCTGGCGGGCATGCGGCCCGGTTCTGTGGTGGTTGACCTGGCCGTGGCCCAGGGTGGTAACTGTGCCGGCACGGTCTGCGGCCAGACCGTCGAGCGCAACGGGGTGCAGCTGATCGGTGGCGATGGCCTGCCCAGCTCGGTTGCCAACCACGCCAGCGCCCTCTACGCCCGCAACCTGGCCGCCCTGGTGGAGCATGTGCTCGATGGAGCCGGCTTCCAGCTCGACCAGGAGGATCCGATTGTGGCGGGCTGCCTGCTCACCCACGATGGCCACTGCCGTTTCCCCGATCTCGTTTCCGGAGTTAACCGATGAGCGCCTTGACCCAGGCCCTGTGGGTGCTGCTGCTGGGCAGCCTGCTCGGCCTTGAACTGATCGGTAAGGTGCCGCCCACCTTGCACACGCCGCTGATGAGCGGTGCCAACGCCATCAGCGGCATCACCGTGCTGGCTTCACTCACCCTGATCGCCCAGGCCAACGGCCAGGTGCCCCTGTTGTTGCTTGGATCCCTGTCGCTGGGGTTCGCCCTGTTCAACGTGGTCGGTGGCTTCCTGGTCACCGACCGGATGCTGGCGATGTTTTCGCGTAAATCTTCCCGCAGCGGGGGGCCGAACTGATGGCCTTACCCAATCTCTTACCAGCTTTGATTGATCTGGTGGCGGTGTTGCTGCTGGCACTGGGCATCAAAGGACTCTCGAAGGTCAGCACGGCACGCTCGGCCAATGGCCTGGCGGCCCTGGCCATGGGCCTGGCGGTGCTGGGCCTGCTGATCCAGCAGCCCCTCAGCGCCCAGGCCTGGCTCTGGATAGCGATCGGCACGGGCCTCGGCGGCCTGCTCGGCCTGCTGACGGCCCAACGGGTGCCGATGACGGCCATGCCCGAAACAGTCGCCCTGTTTAACGGCTGCGGCGGCATGGCATCCCTGCTGGTGGCCCTGGGCGTGGCCCTCTACAGCCCCAATGGTGCCCCTGGCCTGGTGGAGCAGATCTCGATTGTGATCTCGGTCTTTGTGGGGGCGATCACCTTCAGTGGCTCAATCGTGGCCATGGGCAAGCTGCAGGGTTGGATCAGTACCCCGGCGTGGACCCAGAACTCCCTGCGCCATGCCGTCAACATCTCCCTGGCAGTTGCCTGCCTTGCAGGTGCAATCACCTTGCCCGGAGCCATGGCTGGCGCCCCTCTCTGGGTTCTGTTGCTGGCCTCCTCCCTGCTGGGCATCGGTGTCACCCTGCCGATCGGTGGTGCAGACATGCCGGTGGTGATTTCCCTGCTCAACAGCTACTCGGGTGTGGCTGCAGCCGCCGCCGGTTTTGTGGTGGGCAGCCAGTTGTTGATCGTCGCGGGGGCAATGGTTGGGGCCGCTGGCCTGATCCTCACCCAGGTGATGTGCACAGGCATGAACCGCTCCCTGGTGAGCGTGTTGTTTGGCGGAGCCCTAGGCGGGGTAGCTCCCGTTGGTGGGGGCGGCGATGAGGCCGGCTACACCCGGATCACCAGTTGCAGCGCCGAGGAATGCGCCCTGGCCCTGGAAGCGGCCGAAAGGGTCGTGTTTGTGCCCGGCTACGGCCTGGCCGTGGCCCAGGCCCAGCACGCCCTGCGCGAACTCTCCAAGTTGCTCGAGCTCCATGGGGTGGAGGTTTCCTATGCCATCCACCCGGTGGCAGGTCGCATGCCTGGCCACATGAATGTGTTGCTGGCAGAGGCCGATGTGCCCTACGAGCAGTTGCTGGAGATGGATACGATCAACCCCGAATTTCCCCGCACAGACGTGGTGATCGTGCTGGGTGCCAATGACGTTGTGAACCCCGACGCTAAGAGCGATTCCTCCAGTCCCCTATATGGCATGCCCGTGCTTGAGGTTGACCAGGCCCGCCAAGTATTTGTGGTGAAGCGCAGCCTTGGAGCCGGTTATGCCGGCATCAAGAACGCCCTGTTTGAACTACCTCAGACGGCGATGGTCTTTGGTGATGCCAAGGCCGTGCTCAACGGTCTGCTCACGGAGCTGCGCAGCATGGGGATCGGCAAGAAGTAGATGCAATTTAGCAGTTGCTAAAACCTATAATAGAGAACGGTAAAGGCTTCGACATCTCTGTTGTCTTGATCGGAGCCTTCAAGTATATAATTTAAGCCCAGGCTCAAGCTCAGGTGTTTGACAAGATTGATGTCCAGGCCACCTGTGATCATGGCATCAGCATTGCCATTGCTGTCTGTATTGGTTGCCACGCCAACGCCGGCATAGGGGCTGACTGGGCTATTTGGATAGAGATCAAGTGTCAGGGGCATCTGGAAGGCGCCTTGGTTGTTTGAGGAGCCATCAGAACCAACGTTTCCGAAAATGTAGGCCGGGCGCAATGAAATTGCCGCATCTTTGCCAATTTCTCTGCCAATGCGGCCATAGACCATTCCGTCGGTTGGTTCGTCATTGCCGACACCGATGCGTACGCCGCCCCCCAGTCCCACAATCCAGGGTGCAAGCGAAGTTTGAGCCGAGGGCTTTGGCTGATCACCTAGCTGAACAGCTGGTGTTGGCTGGGCGGCTGGCTGTTCAGTCGTTGGCACTGGCTGCCAATCTGGCGATGAGTTTGTAGGGAGAGGGGAAGCTTTTTGCCAGGTTGAGCCAGGCTTGGTATTGGCGGGTTGGCCCAATTCCCAGGTGGGCGCTGGGATTGAATCTTGGCTGGTCAAGCTGGATGAAATGTCATGGTTGAAGGGCCTTGCATGCCGATTCGGGTTATCAGGCAGGCTTGCTGCTGGCCTGAGGGTTTGGGCCGCCGCAAGTGAAGGGTGGAAAGCGGCTGTGCAAATGATCGAGATTGATACAGAGGCCGAAATTGATACAGGGCCCGATATGGAAAGCGACGGAATCTTCACCACGGCTGTCTACTGTAAATACTATTTAATTTAGCAGGCCTGTGCCTTGAGATCAATGGCTGATCTTGTGTCTGGCTGCCAACAGCGCTGGCCCTGGATCGGTGGCGATCTGCAGACCCAGCGGGACACCTTGATGGTTCCCCGCTGCCCTGCCGATACGGCTCAGCGCCTTTTGATCAGGGCCCCAGATGGGGGTTCCCTGCTGCTCAAGCTGGATCTGCCCTTGCTGCAGGATCCCTGGGGCTGGGTGCTGTTGGTGCATGGCCTTGGCGGCAGCAGTGATCGCCCTGGCGTGCGGCGACTGGCCCGTTTACTTGTTCTCAAAGGGTTCGCTGTTTGGCGTTTGAATTTGCGGGGTGCTGGCGAGGGGCGCTCCCTGGCCTCGGGTACCTATGCGGCCGCCTGCAATCGAGATCTGATTCCTGTTCTGACGGCTTTGAGGGAACGGGCCCGGGGCCGGCCCTTGCTGGGGGTGGGCCTCTCCCTGGGGGGCACCGTGCTGCTCAACGCCCTGTTGGAGCACCCGGGCGGCCTTGATGGACTTGCCTGCGTCAGCAGCCCCCTGGATCTGGGTGCTTGCGCGCGTCAGATCGCCCGACCCCGCAACGCTCTTTACCAGTGGCATATGGTGCGGGGCCTGATCCGCCTGGCCCTGGCCGATCCCCAGGCGATCGCACCAGCCAGAGTGAGCAGGCTCGCTCGGATCGCCACGATTCGAGACTTTGATGCCCTGATCACCGCACCCGGCTGGGGCTACGCGAACGTGGACCACTACTACAGGGAGGCCTCTCCCCTGGGGGGGCTTTGCTCAGGGGCCTCCCTACCGCCCCTGTTGCTGATCCATGCCCTGGATGATCCCTTGGTTCCCGCCGGTTCGCTCGTGGCACTGGCCGGCCAGCAATTTGAAAATAGAGAGATTTTGCTGCCGCGTTGGGGCGGCCACAACGGCTTCCATGGCGCGGCCGATCCGCCCGACGCCAGCTGGGCTGACTGCCACGTTGCCGAGTGGCTGGCAAGGCGGTGTCGAGAGCTTCCGGCTGGCTTTCTCTGAAAAGTATGGACCAGCCCTTTTCAACCCGTGGGCTGGATTTGTAGTTGATAGCGCTGCACAACCCATTCCCCAACGATCCGGCCGCCGATCACGTGTTCGCGCACGATCCGCTCCATCCGCTCTGGCGTGACGCCCCCATAGACAATTCCCTCGGGCCAGATCAGCAGCACGGGGCCCGCGGCGCAGACCCGCAGGCAATCGGCCTTGGTGCGCAGCACGATGCCGCCGGGTCGGGCCGGATCCTCCAGGCCCAGTTCTCGCACCAGGCGCTTGAGGGCCGCCCAGCTGGCGGCGCCGATGGCGGAATCTGGGCAGCAGAGGGCGTTGCTGGGGGTGGCGCAGAGCAGCAGGTGGTGGGAGACGGGCATCAGACCGGCAGCGCCGCCGGGGTCTTGGCATTCAGCCGGGCTGCAGCTTCATGCACCGCCTGCCGGGCCCAGGCGTCGATGGCCAGGACGTCGTCCAGGGAGGGGTTGGCCGTCAGATCGGCCCGGTGGCGATCACACACCCCGTCGATCAGCCTGGGGATATCGAGGAAATGCACCTGCTCTTCGAGGAAGAGGGCCACGGCCTGCTCGTTGGCGGCGTTCATCACCGCCGGCATTGTGCCGCCGGCGCGCCCCACCGCGTAGGCCAGCTCCATGCAGGGGTAGCGGGCCGGGTCGGGAGCGCGGAAGGTGAGGGAGCCCACCTCGGTGAGATCCAGGCGGCGCCAGGGGGTTTCCAGGCGTTCGGGCCAGCTGAGGCAGTAGAGGATCGGCAGCTTCATGTCTGGCCAGCCCAGCTGGGCCAGCACCGAGGAATCGGCCAGCTCCACCATCGAGTGGATGATCGACTGGGGGTGCACGACGATCTCGATGTGGTCGTAGTCGAGGCCAAATAGGTAGTGGGCCTCGATCACCTCTAGCCCCTTGTTCATCAGGGAGGCCGAATCGACGGTGATCTTGCGGCCCATCGTCCAATTGGGATGGCTGGTGGCGTCGGCCACGGTGGCCTTGTGGAGGTCTTCGGGGGGCCAGTCGCGGAAGGCGCCGCCGCTGGCGGTGAGCTGGATGCGGCGCAGGCCTGGAGTCGGCACTCCGGTGGAGAGGCGGGCCGTGTCGGCCCAGGGGGTGCCCTGCAGGCACTGGAAGATGGCGGAATGCTCGGAATCGGCAGGCAGCAGGCGCGAGCCGCTCTTCGCCAGCTCGGGCAGCACCACGGGGCCGGCGGCGATCAGAGTTTCCTTGTTGGCCAGGGCTAGATCCTTGCCGGCCTTGATCGCCGCCAGGGTGGGCAGCAGGCCGGCGCAGCCAACGATGCCGGTGACCACCAGATCGGCCGTGGGCCAGGCGGCGGCCGCGCAGAGGCCCTCATTGCCCCCCAGCAGCTCCGGCAGGCGCTCTGGCCTGGCGGCGGGCTCAAGGGCGTGGAGGCGCTCGCGCAATTCGCCAACGCGATCGCCGTTGGCCAGGGCCACCACCTCCGGGGCGTGGCGGCGGATCTGGTCGACCAGCAGGTCGAGGTTGTTGCCGGCGGTGAGGGCCACCACCTTGAAGCGATCGGGAAACTCTTCGGCCAGCTCCAGGGTCTGGGTGCCGATCGAGCCGGTGGAGCCGAGCACGGAGAGGGCTTTCACGGTGGGGGGCCCTTAAGGTTTCGGCACATCAGTCTCCCACCGCTCCTTCCCGATGACCGCAGCTCCTCCTCCACAAGCCCCGTTGCCGCGTGGGTACGTGCTGCTCTGTGGCCTGGCCATGGGGGCTGCCGACGTGGTGCCGGGTGTCAGCGGCGGTTCGATGGCCTTCATCCTCGGCATCTACTCCACCCTGCTGGAGGCCATTGCGGGCTTCGATCTGGAGCTGCTCAAACTGTTCGCTGCGGGGCAGTGGGGGGCGGCGGCGGCACGGGCGCATCTGGGTTTCCTGCTGCCCCTGCTGGCGGGGATATTCGGCTCGGTGCTGCTGCTGGTGCGACCGATCACCTGGCTATATGTCCAGCACCCGGTGTTTCTATTTGCCTTCTTCTTCGGTTTGATCGTGGGCTCGATCGTGCTGATTGCCCGCCATGCCCACTGGGGTGCCAGCGGCCTGGTGGCGATGGCGCTGGGGGCTGCCGGGGCCCTGGTTTTTGTGACCCGGGTGCCGGTGACCATGCCCCACGACCCTTTCACTATCTTCTGGAGCGGGGCGGTGGCAATCATGGCGATGATCCTGCCTGGGATTTCCGGCTCCTTCCTGCTGCTGGTGCTGGGTCAGTACCAGCACGTGATGGAGGCGGTCAAGGGCCTCGACCTGGTTGTGCTGCTGCCCTTCGCCCTGGGATGTGCCACCGGGCTGATCGCCTTTGTGCGGGTGCTGCGCTGGCTGCTGGCCCGCTGGCACGGCCAGACCGTGGCCCTGTTAGTGGGGGTGATGGCCGGCTCGCTCTGGAAGATCTGGCCGTTCCGCACCGTGCTCGAGAGCAGCACCAATGCCAAGGGCAAGCTGATCGTGCTGCGCGATGCCCTGGCAGCGCCGCCAAGTGCTTCGGCCCTGCTGGTGGCCCTGCTGCTGGGGGCGATTGGGGTGCTGCTGGTGGTGGGCCTGGAGTGGCTGCAGCAGCGGGTGGGTGTGGCTGAAATGGGCGGCTGAGACCTGTCGATGGCCCCGGCCCGCTTCCACGCGGACCTGATCGGCCGCGGGGCGGGCTGATTAGGCTCGAGATGCCCCCGCCCTTGGCCTTTGAACGCCTTTCTGCAGCGCTGGAACTTCATTGAGCGGGCCCGGCTGGAGCGGCAGCTGTGGGAGGCCTTCGAGCGCAAGGAAGACCTGGAGGCGCTGGTGGAGAACTGTCCGCCCGGTTTTCAGAAGGAGGTGTGGACCACCACCCTGCAGCGGCTTCGCAAGATCGAGCGAATGATGCAGGGCCAACAGCGTCCGCCTGGAAGCTGAGTTGTTTGTGCCGATCAGGCCAGCCCAGTCCCCCAGCCCAATTCACTCAGGCCCAATTCACTTAGCTCCGAATCCACTCAGTGACGCCGCCGGGCCGGTCGATCAGCTCGATCCCCTGGGTTTTGAGGCCGTCGCGGATCCGGTCGGCTTCTGCGAAGTCGCGGGCTGCCTTGGCGGCTAGGCGGGCTTGGATCTGGGCTTCGATCTCGGCATCGCTGGGGCTGGCTGCACTCGAGCCTGGGCCAGCGGCCGGGCTCTCGGCTGCCGGCTCATGCTGGAGGCCCAGCACCCCCGCCAGCTCCAGCAGCAGCTGGCCCTGGGCCACCAGGGCCGGGGTGGCGGCTGCGTCTGCGGCGGCCCCGTCGCCCCGCTCCAGTCGGTTGGCCAGGGCCCGCAGGGGTTTGGCCAGCTCGAACAGCACCGCCAGGGCAGCAGAGGTGTTGAGGTTGTCGTCCATGGCGGCGGCAAAGCGCTGGCGGGCGGCGGCGAGCTCTGGGGGAAGCTCCGCGAGGCTAGTGGCGGCGGCCGCGGCGCTTTCGCTGCCCACCAGACCCAGGGCGGCGTTGAGGCCCTTCCAGCCGGTGGCGGCTGCCTCGAGGGCTTCGGCGGTGAAATCGAGCGGTTTGCGGTAGTGGGCCTGGAGTGTGAACAGGCGCAGCGTCATCGGCGAGACGCCCGAATCCAGCAGGGCACGGATGGTGGTGAAGTTGCCCAGGGATTTGGACATCTTCTGGCCGCCCACATTGACCATGCCGTTGTGCAGCCAGTAGCGAGCCAGTTCATGGCCAGTGGCCGCCTCCGACTGGGCGATCTCGTTTTCGTGGTGGGGAAAGATCAGGTCGGCGCCACCGAGGTGGATGTCGATCGTGTCGCCCAGCTCCTCGCGCACCATCGCTGAGCACTCGATGTGCCAGCCGGGTCGGCCGGGGCCCCAGGGGGATTCCCAGCTGGGCTCGCCCGCTTTGGTGCCCTTCCAGAGGGCAAAGTCGAAGGGGTGCTGCTTGCGGGCTTCTTCCTCCGTGGCCACCCGCCCAGCGGCATTGTCCTGTTGCTCAGCTAGATCGCGGCCGCTCAACTTGCCGTAACCGGCGTGTTTAATCACGGCGAAATAAACATCGCCATCGGCGCTGTAGGCCGCCCCCTTGGCTTCCAGCTCGGTGATCAGGCTGCGAATGGCGTCCAGGCTTTGGGTGGCCCGCGGCATACGGTCGGGCGGCAGGATATTTAGCCGGGCCATGTCGGCCACGAAGGCCTCGATATTGCGCTCACTCACCGCCTGCATCGAGCTGCCCTCCTCGGCGGCGCGGTTCAGGATCTTGTCATCGATGTCGGTGTAGTTCTGCACAAAAGTGACGGCGAAGCCGCTCCAGAGCAGATACCGGCGCAGCACATCCCAGGCGATGTAGCTGCGGGCATGGCCCAGGTGGCAGAGGTCGTAGACCGTGACGCCGCAGCAGTAGATGCTCACCTGGCCGGGTACCAGGGGCTCGAACAGTTCAATGCGGCGCGTAAGGGTGTTGGTGAGGCGCAGGGTCATTGAGCTGCTGGTTACTTGGCTTCCATCCAGTTGGGGCCGACGCCGGTTTCGACTACGAGGGGCACGGTGAGGGCCACGGCCCGCTCCATGGTTTCACGCGTCAAGGTGAGCACCGCTTCGAGGGCTTCAGGCGCTGCCTCCAGCACCAGTTCGTCGTGCACCTGCAGCAAAAGTCTTGCCGGTAGCTGGGCCGCCGCTAGCTCTTGGTGCAGTTGCACCATGGCCAATTTGATGATGTCGGCGCTGGAACCCTGGATCGGCGCGTTGGCGGCGGCCCGCAGTTGCTGGGCTTCCATACCGCCGCGGCGGGCCACCTCCAGCTCGATCTCTAGGGGATCCTTGCCGCGCAGGCGGCCCAGGCCGTTGGGGTCAAAGTGGAAGGGTCGCCTCCGGCCCAGGATCGTTTCCACATAGCCCCGGCTCAAGGCCAGCCGCTCTTGTAATTCCAGGAAGGCGAACACCTTCGGGTAGCGCTGCTTGTATTTGAGCAGAAAGTCTTTGGCTTCGGCCTGGCTGACGCCTGTTTCGCGTGCGAAACGCTGGGCGCCCATGCCGTAGATCACGCCGAAGTTGATCGTCTTGCCCAGGCGGCGCTCATCCGGCGTCACGGTGTCCTTCTCGAGCAGCAGCCGGGCTGTGAGGGCATGCACGTCGTCGCCGCTGCGGTAGGCCTCCACCAGCACCGCTTCGCCGCAGAGGTGGGCCAGGATGCGTAGCTCGATCTGGGAGTAGTCGGCGCTGATCAGGCTCCAGCCCTCCTGGGGCAAAAAGGCCTTGCGGATCCGGCGGGAAAACTCAGTGCGGATCGGGATGTTTTGCAGGTTGGGATTGCTGCTGGAGAGCCGGCCGGTGGCGGTTACCGCCTGGTTGAAATCCGTGTGCACTCGACCCGTCTCCGGCTCCATCAGGGCCGGCAGGGCATCCACATAGGTGCTCTTGAGCTTGCTGAGGGTGCGGTGCTCCAGCACCAGGGCCACCACCGGGTGGGCATCTTCGAGCTTTTCGAGCACCACCGCATCGGTGCTCCAGCCGGTTTTGGTCTTGCGCGATTTCTTGCGATCGAGCCCGAGGGTGTCGAACAACAGTTCGCCCAGCTGTTTGGGGGAGGCGAGGTTGAAGTCCACCCCGGCGGCCGCCTTCGCCTCGCCCTCGAGGCGATCCAGGGTGATTTTGAGCTCGGTGCTCAGCTCGCCCAGGTAGGCGGTGTCGATGCGGATGCCGGTGGCCTCCATCTGGGCCAGCACCGGCTCCAGCGGCAACTCCAGCTGGTCGAGCAGTTGGGGCAGGGCCGCGCCCATGGCGATCAGCTCCTTGCGCAGCAGCAGGGCCAGGCGCCAGGTGAGGTGCACATCCATGCCGCAGTAGTGGGCCGCGGCCTCGATCGACACCGCTGAAAAATTGGCGCCCTTGGGCACCAGCTCGCCATAGCTGGTGGGGCTAAAGCCGAAGTTGCGCTCTGCCATCGCCTCAAGGCCGTGTTTGTCGCCGGCATCGCGCAGGTAATCGGCCAGCAGGGTGTCCATCACCACCCCGCCCAGGGGCAGGCCGTGGCGCATCAGGATCAGCCGGTCGTATTTGGCGTTTTGCAGCGCTTTGGGGTGGGCGGCGCTGGCCAGCCAGGGGGCCAGGGCGGTGAGCACCACAGCGAGGGATAGTTGCTGAACCTGTTGAGGAGGTTGTACATCTGTACAACCTCCTGGAGCGCTTTCTGTTGAGGTTCCAGAAGGGATCTTCAGAAGCTCCTGGATGTCCCCGCTCGCTTCGCGCTGCTGCTCGGGGAGATGGTGGCCAATCGGGATGTAGGCCAGTTCCCCCGGGCCATCTCCCCAGGCCACGCCCACCCCCACCAGCTCGGCCTGGAAGGGATTGAGGCTGGTGGTTTCGGTGTCTAGGGCCACGGGGCGGCCCGGATCTGTGCAGCCGTTGAGGCGCTGCACCAGGGCGGCCAGGGCCTCGGCGCTGGTGATCAGCTGGGGCTCGAGGGCAGGCAGCCCCTTGCTGTCCGGCTGATCGGGAGCTGTTTCACCAGCCGAAACCGCGTGAATGGCGGCTGTGACGGCCTTGCCGCCCGCGGGGCTGGATCCCTCACTGGGCTCCGGCGGCACGGCCGAGAACAGCTGGGCGAAGTTGGGCACCTGTTTCACCAGGCTGTACAGCTCCAGCTCCTCCAGGCTGCTGGCCAGGGCTTCGGCCCGCACTGCCCCCAGCTCCAGCCGCGGCTCACTGGGTAGGGGGATGTCGATCAGAATCTCGGCCAGCATGCGCGAGCGATAGGCGCTTTCACGGTCGGCGCGCAGCTTCTCGATTAGGGCACCCTTGAGGCTGCCCTGGGTGGCCTTGGCTCCCGCGGCCGCCAGCTGGTCGAGGGCGGCATAGATGCCATCGACATGCTCAAACTCCTTCAGCAAATTGATGGCGGTTTTGGGGCCCACGCCCTTGACGCCGGGGATGTTGTCGGAGCTGTCGCCCGTGAGCGCCTTGAGGTCAACGACCTCGTCTGGCGTCACGCCGAGCTTGGCGATCACGCCGTCGCGGCGGATCTCCAGCGGCCCGCTGTTTTTGGCATAGGGGCCGCCGCCCATGTAGAGCACGGCGATGTCACGCTCGTCGTCGACCAGCTGGAACAGATCGCGGTCGCCCGAGAGGATCCGCACCCGCCAGCCTTCTGCCGCCGCCCGGTTGGCCAGGGTGCCGAGCACGTCGTCTGCTTCATAGCCGGGCGCCATCGCCAGGGGGATGTCGAGGCTCTCGGCCAGGATCTGCTGCAGGTTGGCCAGGTCGGCGAAGAAGTGCTCCGGCGCCACATCCCGGTGGGCCTTATAGGCCGTATCTGCCTCGTGGCGGAAGGTGGGCTCGGCCGTGTCGAAAGCCACCACCAGGCCATTGGGTTTGAGGCCCTTGCAGTTGTCGAGCAGGGCCTTTAAGAAGCCGTAGGTGACGCTGGTGGGCACCCCCGCCTTGGTGCTCAGCCCCCCGTCGCCCCCCTTGGCAAAGGCGTAAAAGCTGCGGAAGGCCAGGGAGTGGCCGTCGATCAGCAGCAGCAGGGGCTTGGTGCCAGGGGCCACGTTGCTGCAAGGGGTGATGGGTCGGGTCAGCCTGCCAGAGCTCAGGCTTGCAGTTGGGCCATGGCGATCCGCACCACGGCCTCCGCGGTGCCCAGGGCAGTGGTGCTGTCGTTGGCATCGAAGAGATCAGCCGGCGCCTCATCGCCTTGGGGGTAGCGGCTGGCGCTATTCATGCGGGTTAGCGCCTTGAGATGCAGCTCAGCCAGGCCTGGGAGATCCAGGCCCTGCTGTTGCAATAGCTCCACCAGTTTCTCGAGGGAGTGGCTGTAGGGCGGGGTGATCCCGGCTGCCAGCACCAGGGCCTTGAGCGCCTTTTCGGCGGCCTGACCCGCCAGGTAGCAGGCCTGGGCATGGAACCCCTGGCCGGCCGTTAGGCCCGCCGCTTCCAGATCGTTGTTCGCCTGGCGGATCCAGGCTTCAACCCGGGGAGTCACGGCTGATCCAGGCGCAGGGCGTCGCGGCCGATGGCCTGCCAGTAGGGATCGTCACCGCTACGAAGCTGCTTCCAGCGCTCCTGGCTGAGGGCCAGCACGTCGTCACCCAGACGGGCGCCCAGCAGCGCATCTGCCAGGGCATCCGCCAGCTGCTGGTTGGGGGCGATGGCCAGTAGGTCAACGTCTGAGCAGGCATCCCAATCGCCGCGGGCCAGCGAGCCAAATAGCCACACCTCGCCGCCCGGCTGGCTGGCGGCGACCTCTGCGGCGCCTGCGAGCAGCGCCCTTAGGCGGGCGCTGTGGCCCTGTTCGCGAATGGCGGCCAGGCTGGGCATCGTTCCATGCTAGGTCGATGGGGCAGGTGGTCATCGTCAGCGGCAGCGCCGCCTTCAGCCCCTGCGGCCGCTACCGCTGGTGGCTGGAGCGGGTGTGGCAGCCGGCGGCGCCACGGCTGCTGTTCATCGGCCTCAATCCTTCGCGGGCCGGTGGCCAGTGCGACGATCCCACCCTGCGGCGGTTGGTGGGGTTTGGCCAGCGCTGGGGCTTCGGCAGCCTCGAGGTGCTCAACCTGTTTGCCCGCGTCAGCCCTTCGCCGCCGGTGTTGCGCCGCGCCGCCGATCCGGTGGGTGCCCAGGCCGATGCCTGGCTGCAGCAACGCCTGGTGGCCCATCCCCAGGCGGCGCTTTGGCTGGGCTGGGGCAACCAGGGCGCCTGGCGGGGGCGCGATCAGGAGGTGCTGGCCTTGTTGCAGGGCCGGGACCTCTGGGCCCTGGGCCTCACCGCCGCCGGCCAGCCCCGCCATCCTCTCTATGTTGCCGGCGATGTTGCGCTGCAGCCACTCACCTGCCCCAACCCAGGGAGCCTGGGCCATCCTGAGGACACCACCGGACTGCTGCCCGCTAATCCGTTGCCCGCCAAGACCCCATGTCTGCCCTCCCCCGCCGCTATGCCGTTCATCTGCACCTGAGTGGGGGGCAGAGCGAAACCGTCCATTTCCACACCCTGGAGGCCTTTCAGCAGTGGTATGGGAGTGTGCTGAACGCTTCGGCTCCCGATACCTTCGTGAATGTGCCGCTGGCGGATCTGGAGGGTGAATATCTGGTGGTAAGGCCTGCGGCGGTGATTGGAATTCATGTGGAGCCCAAGTTCAATGCCCTTGATGAATGACACCTGAGCGGCTGGGGCTGCTCTGGGGCGTCACCGTGTTTGCCGGTGCGGTGGCCCAGGGGCTTGCCTGGCTCACCGGTCTGCCGGGCGTGGTGTTGCTGCTCAGTGCCGGCCTGGTGATCGGGCGCTCGGGCTTTGGCCTGGTCGAACCCCTCGACCTCGGGGCAGGGCTGGGCACGGTGGTGGGCCTGCTGGTGAGCCTGGTGCTGTTCGATGGCGGCATCAACCTGCGCCTGCCCGATGACGGCACCCGCCAAGCCGTGCTGCGCATCGTGCTGGTGCGGCTGGTGCTCGCCCTTGCGGCCGGCCTGCTGGCGGCCCACTGGTTGGCGGGATTGAACTGGTCGCTGGCAGCGGTGTTCAGCGCCATTGTGCTGGCCACCGGCCCCACCGTGGTGACTCCACTGGTGCGCCAGATTCGCCTGGCAGCCCCCCTGGGCGAGGTGCTGGAGGGGGAGGGGCTGGTGCTCGAGCCGATCGGGGCCGTGCTGGCCCTGCTGCTGCTTGAGCTGGCCCTCGGCGATCTGCATGGCTGGCGGGAGCTGGCCCTGGGCCTGCTGCAAAGGCTTGGCGGTGGGGTGCTGATCGGTGCTGGCTGTGGCTGGTTGCTGGCCGAAGCCCTCAGCCGCATCCCCGCCCAGGCGGCCGGCGCCCTGCGGCTCCAGCTCACCCTGGGCAGTCTTTTTCTGATGTTCAGCGGCTGCGAGTTGTGGCTGCCCGAATCGGGCCTGCCCGCGGCGGTGGCCGCCGGGGTGGTGGTCGGCCGCAGGCCGGATACGGATGCGGCCGAGCTCGATGGGCTGATCCGTCAGTTGGCCCAGCTGGCGATCACCATGCTCTTCCCCTTGCTGGCCGCCGATGTGAGCTGGGCCGAACTCAGCCCCCTGGGCTGGGGTGGGGTGGCCTGCGTGCTGGTGTTGATGCTTGTGGTGCGCCCCGTGGCGATCGGCCTGGCCACCTGGGGCCTGGATTTCAGCCTGCCCCAGCGGGCCCTGCTGGCCTGGTTGGCGCCCAGGGGCATTGTCACCGCCGCCGTGGCAAGCCTATTTGCCATCCGCCTCGAGCAGGCGGGAGTTGCGGGGGCTGGCCGCCTCCAGGGGCTTGTGTTTCTGACGATCCTGCTCACCGTGGGCCTGCAGGGCCTCAGCGCCGGCCCCCTGGCCCGCCGCCTGGGCCTAGAGGCAGCGGCTGATCCGGGCCCGGTCGGCGCCGCTGCGGTGCAGCAACAGCCAGGTGATCAGTAGGTCGGGGCCCTGGAGGCTGCCCAGCAGGGAGGCCCGCAGGGTCTTCATGATCACCCCTTTTTTAACTCCAGCCGCCGTGGCCGCCTCCAGGAGCAGGGCCTGGGCCTGGTCGGCCTCCAGGGGGGCCTCCGGCGAGAGTTTCAGCAGGCTCTCCAGCAGGGCCGCCAGGGCAGCTCTGGCTCCGTCGGTGGCCAGTTGGGTTTCGGCGGCTTGCTCCAGCTCGGGGGTGGTGAAAAAGGGGCGGGCCTGCTCCACCCCATCGGCCAGCAAGGTGAGGGAGGGGCCGATCAGGCTGCAGAGGTCAATCTGCCAGGCGGGATCAGCGCAGGCGCTGCCAGGTTCGGTGCCCCAGCTGTGCTCTGCCCACAGGGGCAGCAGTTGCTGGCGCAGGCTCTCGGGGCCGAGGCCGTGCAGCACCTGGCCGTTGAGCCAGTTGAGTTTCTCCCAGTCGAAGCGGGCCCCGGCCCGGTTGACCCGCTCGAAGTCAAACACCGCTGCCGCCTCGGCCAGGCTGAAGCGTTCCCCCATGCCCTCCGGCGGCGACCAGCCCAGCAGGGTCATGTAGTTGGCCAGGGCTTCGGCGGTGTAGCCCATGGCCCGAAATTCGCTCACCGAAGTGACGCCATCGCGCTTGGAGAGCTTTTTGCCCTCCTGGTTAAGGATCAGGGGTGTGTGGGCAAATACCGGCGGCTCGGCGGCGAGGGCCTGGTAGAGCAGCAGCTGCTTGGCGGTGTTGGCGATATGGTCTTCGCCGCGGATCACGTGGCTGATGGCCATGGCGATGTCGTCCACCACCACCACCAGGTTGTAGAGCGGGTCGCCGATCTGATCGGCCGGGGCCCGGCGGGCGATCACCATGTCCCCGCCCAGGTCGCTGCCCTTCCAGGCCATCTCCCCGCGCACCAGGTCGCTCCAGGTGATGCTGGCGGCGTCGGCGATGCGGAAGCGGATCGTGGCCTGGCGCCCCTCGGCGATGTAGGCCTGTTGCTGCTCGGCGCTCAGGTCGCGGTGGCGATTGTCGTAGCGGGGGGCCTGCTTGTGGGCGGCCTGCTGCTCCCGCATGGCGGTGAGTTCAGCTTCGCTGGCGAAGCAGCGGTAGGCGTGGCCACCATCCAGTAGCCGCTGGATCGCGGCCCGGTGCTCGCCGATCCGCTCGCTCTGGATCACGGGCTCGCCATCCCAGTCCAGCCCGAGCCACTGCAGCCCTTCGAGGATGTTGGCGGTGTATTCGGGCTTGCTGCGGGCGCTGTCGGTGTCTTCAATGCGCAGCAGAAACTGGCCGCCCTGGCGGCGGGCGAACAGCCAGTTGAACATTGCAGTGCGGGCCGTGCCGATGTGCAGGGTTCCCGTGGGGCTGGGGGCAAGGCGTACTCGCACCGCAGATCCAGCTGCACTGGCAAACTTCACGCAGACGTTCTCCAATTCAGTGAAAGGGGCTCCGATTTATGAACGGCTCGGATTAAATAAACGGGACTGACGGGATTCGAACCCGCAACTTCCGCCGTGACAGGGCGGTGCTCTAACCGGTTGAACTACAGTCCCAAGTCTGGTCTGATTTGAATACTCAGGCTGGTTTTCCAGTCTGAATCCCCAGTCAAGAGTCCGATTCGGGGCAGGCCCGATTGCGCCGACTCACCGACATAAGAAGTATCCATCGCCACCCTGCCCGCCGTCAACGGCCCCTCAGGGCCTGAATCCGGCGGGCTCGATCAGACGCACCTGGTTGCCACGGGCGGTGAATTCACGCCCCTGGTCGCTTTGAACCACCACTCGACCACCGGACTTGACCCGGATCACGCGGGCTCGCACCCAGCCCAGAGCCGCTGACTCGAGCACCTTCACCACATCTCCGGGTTGTAAATCCAACTCCATGCTCGAAACCAGGAAACTGCAGATTGGAGCATCGAACGCGCCGTGGAGGACTTGAACCCCCGACATCAGGTTTTGGAGACCTGCGTTCTACCAACTGAACTAACGGCGCAATGCCGATGCCCCGTAAACATGAGGCCAATGGGCGGGAACCAATACGACTGGGGAGAAACTCTCCAGACATATGGGCAGACCCGCCGCAGCCTCAGCGATCGAAGCGTTGCTTGACCCGTGTGGCTTTACCCACCCGATCACGCAGATAGAAGAGCTTCGCCCGACGCACCTTACCGCGGCGCTCCACTTTCACGGAGGCCACCTGGGGACTGTGGAGCATGAAGACCCGTTCCACGCCGATGCCCTGAAAGATGCGCCGCACGGTGATGGTCTCGTTGAGACCGCCGTGGCGCTTGGCAATAACCACGCCCTCGTAGGGCTGGACGCGCTCCTTGTTGCCCTCACGGATCCGCACGCCCACCTTCACGGTGTCGCCCACATAAATCTCGGGCAACTCGCTCTTGAGTTGTTCGGCCTCGAAGGCTCGAATCAGCTCCTGGGCGCTGAGTTTGCCAGTGGTGACCTTGGTTTTCACCGCCACTGGACCGGTTTCAGGAATCTCAGCTGGATTTTCCGGCTGGTTCTCGGTCTGGTTGTCGGTCGTCTCCGTTGCCATCTCAACTCCGCTTAGGCCTGGCCAATCCCTCAGTGTACCGGCCGGCGGGGAGCCCGCAGCACCTCCCCGCCATTGGTAGCTTGATCTCAGATGTGTCCATCGCGGCTCGAGCTCCCAGCATGAATCTGTTTGCCGATCTGCTGGCTACCACCAAAACCCCAGTCCTGGAGACAGGCCCCCGCATCCAGAAGGGCAGACGGGGCGTGGAGATCAAGAGCGCCCGGGAGATCGCCACGATGCGCCAGGCCAGCCGGATCGTGGCCACGGTGCTGCGTGAGCTCCTGGAGCTGGCGGCCCCTGGCATGACCACCGGCGACCTCGACAGCCATGCCGAAAAGCGCATCCGCGAAATGGGAGCCACTCCCAGTTTTAAGGGCTACCACGGCTTCCCTGCCAGCATTTGCGCCTCGATCAACAACGAGGTGGTGCACGGCATCCCCAGCAGCAAGCGGGTGATCCAGGCCGGCGATCTGCTCAAGATCGATACGGGGGCTTACTTCGACGGCTACCACGGGGACAGCTGTGTGAGCCTCTGCGTCGGCCAAGGTGCCAGTGAGGAAGCTCAGACCCTCTGCCGCGTGGCTCAGGAATCCCTGATGCGGGGCTTGGCCCAAATCAAGGCGGGCAACACCCTGCTGGATATCGCCGGCGCCGTTCAAGACCACGTCGAAGCTCACGGCTTCGCCGTCGTCGAGGACTACACCGGCCATGGGGTTGGCCGCAACCTGCACGAAGAGCCATCGGTGTTCAATTTCCGCACCAGGGATCTGCCCAACATGAAGTTGCGTTCGGGCATGACCCTGGCGGTGGAGCCGATCCTCAATGCCGGCAGCAAGGCCTGCCGCACCCTTAGGGACCGCTGGACCGTGGTGACGGCCGATGGCAGTTGGTCGGCCCAGTGGGAGCACACCATCGCCGTTGGCAGCGACGGTTGCGAGATTCTCACCGACCGGGATTTCTAGGCCAGCTCAGCCCTCAGCTCTTGTCAGCAGCTCTCGTCAGCAGCCCGCGTCAGCAGCCGGAAGTAAAGCCAGCGGCTCAGGGTGCTGAGTGGCATCAGCACGTAGGTGAGGGGGTTGGGGCTGACGATGATCAGGTTGCAGCCCAGCCGGGCCTGGGCCAGCACCTGGCCGGCCACGAAATCGGCCCCCATCAAGCCAATCGGGTTGAGGGCAGAGCGGAAGGGCCCCAGCACCAACCGGCGGATGCGCAGCGGCCCCTGGCTGCCGCCGAGGTCTAGGGCCCGCAGGCTCACCAGGTTTCCCAGCAGCCGTTTACTGAGCTCGTAGAGCGGGCTCAGGGCCGGCTGGATCTCCGCTTCGGAGGTGTTGACCCAAACCTCTGCCTGGCGGCGGGCGGCGGCGCGTTGCTGCACGACCTCGGCAAACAGTTCCAGCAGCCGCCAGCTGCTGAGGGCATTCACCTCCAGGGCCTGGCCGGTGGCTGCGCGGCTGCGGGCCTGGGGTTGGTTGATGCCATGGTTGAGCACGAGCACATCCACCCGTTCCAGCACCGGCCGCAGGGCCCACTCCTCGCCGATCCGCCAGACCACCTGCTCGAGGGGGATCGGCTCTCCGGCTTCATCGCGCAGATCCAGCGGCTCTGGGCTACTGGTGAGCCCCACCAGGTGGACATCCTGGCGGGGCCAGCGACGCAGCAGGGCCCTGCCGAAGCTGCCACTTGCCCCTGTGACGGCAACGGTGCATTGATCCTGGCAACTCGACATGAGCCTGGCGCTAACGACCCCTGACGCGCCAGCATGGAGCAGGTCGGTATGGAAACAACCGCCTAAATTCCCACCAGCTGAGCCCCAGCGAGGTTGACCCGATGGCCCCCACCTTGCTGGTTGGTTCCTGTGAACCCTTTAGCGGCAAATCCGCCGTGGTGCTTGGGCTCGCTCGCCAGCTGCTCCGCCAAGGGGTAGAGGTTCGCTTCGGTAAGCCCCTGGCCACCAGCCTGGATTCCCCTGCCGAGATGCCGGTTGGTACCCCACTGCTCGATGCGGATGTGCGCTTTGTGGGGGCCACCCTGGGGCTGCCTGACAGCCAGCTGATCCCCTCCCTCCAGGTTGCCGACCCCCAGCAGGCCCAGCAGCGTTTGTTGCAGGGCAACCTGGATCCGGGGGCCGGCTTCAGCGAACAGATTTTGCAGCTGGCAGCTTTTAGCGATGGCCTCACCCTGCTGGAAGCTGGCGGCAGCATGGCTGAGGGTTTGCTCTACGGCCTCAGCCTGCCCCAGCTGGCTGAGGGGATGGGGGCCCAGGTGCTGTTGGTGCATCCCTGGGTCGACAGCAGCAGCGTTGATCCCCTGCTGGCGGCTCGGGCCTGGCTGGGTGACCGTCTGGCCGGGGTGGTGCTCAATGCCGTTCAACCCCAGCTGGTTGGGCCCCTGCGCGCCGACATGGTGCCTGCCCTCGAGCGCTTGGGACTGCCGGTGCTGGGGGTGATGCCCCAGAGCCCCCTGCTGCGCAGCGTCACGGTGGAGGAGCTGGTTCTGCGGCTCGGGGCCAAGGTGCTCTGTTGCCCCGAGCGGCTCGACCTGCTGGTTGAAACCCTCTCAATCGGAGCCATGAATGTCAACTCGGCGATGGAATTTTTCCGTCGCCGCCGCAACATGGCGGTTGTGACCGGTGCGGACCGCACCGATATCCAGCTGGCCGCCCTGGAGGCATCAACCCAATGTCTGATCCTCACAGGGGCCGCAGAGCCCCTGCCCCAGCTGATCAACCGGGCCGAGGAGCTGGAGGTGCCCCTGCTCAAGGTGGAACATGACACCCTCACCACCGTGGAAGTGATTGAGCAGGCCTTTGGTCACGTGCGTCTGCACGAGGCGGTCAAGGCCAGCTTTGCCTTTCGGTTGGTGGCAGAGCACTGCGATTTTGAGCGGCTGTTCACGAGGTTGCAGTTGCCCGCGCTGGCTAAATAACGCTGCTATTTTCGGGGTGCAGGCAGAGGGCTACAGGTGACCCGGTCCCTTGATCTTCCGGCATTGGGCCGGATCGACACCCTTGCCCAGGAACTGGCCATGCTCCAGGACCGGGGCAAACGCCGGATTGCCATCCTGGGCAGTCGCCACGTGCCTGTGGTTTCGATCCATCTGGTGGAGCTGGTGGCCCGCTCCCTGGCCCAGGAGGGGCACAACCTGATCACCTCCGGCTCCCAGGGGGTGAATGCGGCCGTGATCCGCAGCGTGCTGGAGATTGATCCGGCCCGGCTCACCGTGCTGCTGCCCCAGAGCCTGGATCGCCAGCCTGGCGAATCCCGGGAGCAGCTGGAGCAGGTGCTGCACCTGGTGGAGAAGCCTGAGCACGACGAATTGCCCCTGCCGATGGCCAGCAGCCTCTGCAACCACGAGATCATCACCCGCTGTGACCAGCTGATCTGCTATGCCTTCCACGACAGCGAGACCCTCCTGGCCAGCTGCCGTGTGGCCGAAGACATGGGCAAGGTGGTGAGCGTCATGTTCTTCGACTAAATCTGTTTTCTTAAGAGCCCAGCAGCGCTTTTAGGCCTTCGACGTAGAGCAAGCCACTGCAGGTCAGGGCGCCCGCCCAGCAGAGGCCGCGCAGGGGCGGCACGTTGCCCACGTACATGCCGATGTAGGCCAAGCGCAGCAGGGGATGGATCCAGGCCGCGGCTATCGCTACCGGGCTGCTGACACCAGTCACCAGGCACAGCAGGGCAGCGGGCGCGTGCAGCGTGAAGGCTTCGAAGCAGTTTTGGTGCGCCCAGGCGGCCCGCTTGCCCCAGGCCGGTAGCCGCTCGAACATCGCCCGCGGTGCCGCCAGATCGTCCATCTGGAAATTGGCCTGGGAGCGGGCGGCCCCCAGGGGCACCGTGCTGAACACCACCACGCCGGCGGCCAGCAACAACGACCAGGCAAAGGGGGCGAGGTTGGCGGTCATGGCGGCTGGCGGAGCGGACTGTGGGTCCAGGTTGGCAGGCCGCATCTACGATCCGCAGACGTCTTCGTCCAGCCGAACCAGCCCCATGGCCGACACCTATTCCTTCGATGTGGTGAGTGATTTTGATCGCCAGGAGCTCGTCAACACGATTGACCAGGTGCGCCGCGACGTCGGCACCCGCTACGACCTCAAGGATTCGGCCACCGAGATAGACGTGGAGGAAGCAAGCCTCACGATCACCACCGCCTGCGACATGACCCTCCAGGCCGTGGAGGATGTGCTGCGCCAGAAGGCCACCAAGCGCAATCTCTCGCTGAAGATCTTCGACTTCCAGACCCCCGAGCCCGTGGGCGGCAACCGGGTCAAGCAGGTGGTGAAACTGCGCAAGGGGCTCAGCTCGGAGCTGGCCAAGCAGCTAAGCAAAACCGTGCGGGACGAGCTCAAGAAGGTCACCGTCTCGATCCAGGGCGACAGCCTGCGGATCACCGGCAAGAACAAGGACGACCTGCAGCAGGCCATCAACCTGCTCAAGGCCCAGGATGTGGAGGTGCCGCTCCAGTTTGAGAATTACCGCTGAGCCAGTGCAGCCGGCCTGCCCAACCCCCGGTTGGCGGTTCTGGATCGACCGGGGCGGCACCTTCACCGATGTGGTGGGCTGCAGCCCCGCCGGTGAGCTGGTGGTGCGCAAGGTGCTGTCGGTGCAGGCCGATTGCCCGGGCGACCCGGCGGTGAAGGCGATCGGGGCCGTGCTGGGCCTGGCGCCGGGCCAGCCCGTGCCGGAGGGCTTGGTGCAGGAGGTGCGCCTGGGCACCACCGTTGCCACCAATGCCCTGCTGGAGCAGCGTGGCGCTGGCTTGGTGCTGCTGATCAACCGCGGCTTTGCCGACCTGCTCAGCATCGGCGATCAGCACCGCCCCGATCTTTTTGCCCTGGCGATTGAGCGTCCCCAGCCCCTGCGGGTGCGGGTGTTGGAGGTGGAGGGGCGCCTGGCGGTTGACGGCGCCGAGCTCGAGCCCCTGCAGCTCACGGAGCAACTGGGCCAGTCGCTGCGCCGTGCCCAGGCCGACGGCTTCAGCAGCTGCGCCGTTGCCCTGCTGCACAGCACCAGCAATCCCTGCCATGAGCAAAGGCTGGGGGATTGGCTTGCACCCCTGGGGTTTGGGGCGGTGGTGCTCTCCCACCGGCTCAGCAGCCAACCCCGGCTGGTGCCCCGCGGTCAGACCGCCCTGGTGGAGGCGGCGGTGGCGCCGGTGCTGCGGCGCTACCTGAACCAGGTGCAGCTGGCCTTGGGGCCAGCAACCCGGCTGCGGGTGATGTGTTCCAGCGGAACCCTGGCGGATCCGCAGGAGCTGCTGGCCAAGGACACGATCCTCTCCGGTCCCGCCGGCGGCATGGTGGGGGCGGTGGCCGTGGCCCAGCGGGCCCTGGGGCTCGCGGGCTTGCCGCCCCAGCCCATCGTTGGCTTCGACATGGGTGGCACCTCCACCGACGTGTTTCATTTCGACGGGCGGCGGGGGGATCTGGCCTGGGAGCGCAGCCCCTGCACCGAGATCGTCGGGCTGCAACTCCAGGCTCCGATGCTGCCCATTCACTCGGTGGCAGCCGGTGGGGGATCAATCTTGCGTTTCGATGGCCAGCGGCTGCAGGTGGGGCCGGCCTCAGCCGGGGCCGACCCGGGGCCGGCGGCTTACCGCCGCGGCGGGCCGGCCACGATCACCGATGCCAATTTGCTGCTGGGCCGGCTGCCGATCGCTGCCCTGCCGGCGGTGTTTGGTCCCACCGCCGACCAACCCGCCGATGGAGAGGCGGTGCGGCAGCGCTTCTCCGAGCTGGCCACTGCCATGGCGGCGGCGGCCCCAGGCATCACGCCGGAGCGGGTGGCGGCCGGCGCCCTCCAGATCGCGGTGGAAACCATGGCTGAGGCCCTGCGCCGGATCTCAATTCAGCGCGGCCACGACCTGCGCGAGGCCCTGCTGGTGAGTTACGGCGGAGCAGGAGGTCAGCACGCCTGCCGCCTGGCCGAGCTGCTGGGCCTGCAGCGGGTGCTGCTCCACCCCCTGGCCGGGGTGCTATCTGCCTACGGCCTGGGCATGGCCGAGCAGGCCCGGCTGCTGGAGTGCTCGCCCCGCTTGCCCCTGCGGGCCGCCTCCTTGCCCCTGTTGCGGCAACAGGGTGTCGAGCTAGTTGCCGGGGCCCTTGCCGGGCTTGGCCCCGCGGCGATGCCGCCCCGGGTTGGGGTGCGGCTTGAGATCCGGGCCGCCGCCAGCGAGCAGGGGCTGGAGGTGGGCTGGTCGCTGCAGGAGCCCAGCGCAGGGGCAGGAGTGGCTGAGCTGCAGGAGGCCTTTGCTGATAGCTACCAGCAGCGCTATGGCTACCGCCCCGGCGTCGACGATTTGATCGTGGAACGGCTGCTGGTGGCGCTGACTCCGGCTACCCCGATACCCCCGGCAGCAGGGTCCATGCCAGTTGGCTCCATGCCAGGGGGCTCCCCCCGGCCGGATGGGCCTGCCGGCATGCCCCCCCTGGCCCAAACCAGCCGCCTCTGGCTGGGTGAGGAGGCCGGCTGGCAGGCGGTGCCCCTCTGGCGGAGGTCCCAGCTGCAGCCTGGCCAACACCTGGAGGGCCCCGCCCTGGTGCTGGATCTGACCAGCACCACCGTGCTGGAGCCCGGTTGGCAGGCGCAGTTGCTGGCCGACGGGGCCCTGCTGCTGGAGCGGCTGGCTTCCCCCCTGGCCTGCCCTGGTGCGTCCGCTCGCCCTGCCGTAGGGCCAGACCCCACCCTGCTGGAGCTCTACAACCACCGCTTCTCCGCCATTGCCGAGCAGATGGGGGTGCGGCTGCAGCAGAGCGCCCGCTCGGTGAATATCCGCGAACGGCTCGACTTCTCCTGCGCCCTCTTTGATAGCGCCGGCCGACTGGTGGCCAATGCCCCCCATATCCCGGTCCATCTGGGCTCGATGGGCGACAGCGTGGCCAGCTTGCTGGAGGCCATCGCCCGCGGCGATCGCCCCCCCCTTGCCCCAGGGGACGTGGTGCTCTCCAACAACCCTTACAACGGCGGTACCCACCTGCCGGACATCACGGCGATCACACCGGTGTTTGTCGATGGGGCCCCCCTGTTCTTTGTGGCCTCGCGGGGCCACCACGCCGATGTGGGCGGAATCAACCCGGGCTCGATGCCGGCCTTCAGCCGCACCATCGCCGATGAGGGTCTGCTGCTGGACAACGTTCTTTTTCTCACCGATGGCGGCTTCGAGGAGGCCAGCTGGCGGCAACGCTTCGCAGCGGGGTGCCATCCGGTACGCAACCCCGACCAATTGCTCGCCGATCTCCAGGCCCAGGCGGCAGCCAATCGCCTGGGGGTCGATGGGCTGGAGCGACTGATTGGCCGCCATGGCCTGGAGGAAGTGCGGGCCTATCAGGCCCATGTCCTGGCCAATGGGGCAGAGGCGGTGGCCCGGGTGATTGCGGGGCTGGGCAGCGGCCAGGCCTCGGATACCTATGAGGCCCAAGTTGAGCTCGACCATGGCGGCCAGATCCGGGTGGCCGTGCAGATCGATGCGGCGGCACGCCGGGCCCGGGTGGATTTCAGCGGCACCTCCCCCCAGCACGATGGCAATCTCAATGCCCCCTTGGCCGTCACCAAGGCGGTGGTGCTCTATGTCTTCCGTTGCCTGGTGGGGGAGGCGATTCCGCTCAACGCCGGCTGCTTCGAGCCCATTGACCTGGTGGTGCCGGAGGGTTCCCTGCTCCATCCGCTTGCTCCAGCGGCGGTGGTGGCGGGCAATGTGGAAATCTCCCAGGCGGCCACCAATGCCCTGTTCCTGGCGCTTGGGGTGCAGGCGGCAGCCCAGGGCACGATGAACAACCTCAGCTTCGGCAATGCCCAGCTTCAGTACTACGAAACGATCTGTGGCGGCACCGGCGCCGGTCGCCGGCCAGGCGGTGAGCCCTTTGCCGGGGCCTCCGCTGTGCAGAGCCACATGACCAATTCGCGCCTAACCGATCCGGAGATCCTCGAAACCCGCTATCCGATCAGGGTGGAACGGTTTGCGATTCGCCAGGGCTCGGGGGGCGCGGGCGCTTTCCGGGGCGGCGACGGTGTGGTGAGGCAACTGCGCTTTCTTGAGCCGATGGCCGCCGCGCTCATTTCCGGATCCCGGCGAGTGGCCCCCGCCGGCTTGGCTGGCGGGGGAGCGGGGGCCTGCGGACGCAACAGCCTGATCGGCCCGGATGGTTCGATCAGGCCGCTGCCGGGCTGCTGCGAGCTGGAGCTGGGGCCTGGTGAGGCCCTGCGCATCGAAACCCCAGGCGGGGGCGGCTATGGGTTGGTCGGATCAGGTGGCCGCCTGGCGGGGGGCGGTGAGCAGGTTGATGGCTGAAAAGGCCAGACCAATGCCAAACAGCATGCCGATTGCCCAGATGCTGTCGGAGGGCCACTCTGCGATGAGCATGCCGCCGAGTACGGCGGTGACAATGCCATCAATCAGAACCAGGCCACGGGCAGCCCCCTGGCCGGTGGCGGCGGCGGCCAATTCCATCACCCCTTCAAAGGCCAGCAGGAAGCCCACAAAAAGGGTGAGGCTCACTTCGCTGGCGACCGGAAATGCCAGAACCCACACTCCGCCGGCCAAGTAAAGCAAGCCGGAAAGTAGCCGGAAAATCTTGCCCTTGATATCGGCTTCGCCAGTGAGCCGCAGCAGCTGGGACACCCCGGCAATCACCGATACGGCGCCAACGGCGAACGACTGAGCTGCCCCTGCTCAGTTCGCCAATAGTCAGTTCGCCCCTAGATAGGAGGCCTGGAGGCTGTCGTCGGCCAGGAGTTGTGCGGCGCGGCCGCCGGCGCTGATGCTTCCTGCCTCCAATACCAGGCCCCGATCGGCAATGGTCAGGGCGGCCTGGGCGTTTTGCTCTACGAGCAAAATGGTGAGCCCATCTCGGTGCAGCTGGGCCAGGGCGGCCATCACCTCGGCTACGAGCCGGGGCGCTAATCCCAGACTCGGCTCATCCAGCATCAACAGGGTGGGCCTGGCCATCAGGGAGCGGCTGATGGCCAGCATCTGCTGCTCGCCGCCGGAAAGGGAGCCGGCCAGCTGGCTGCGGCGCTCGGCCAGGCGGGGAAATAGGGCGTAGCAGCGCTCCAGATCTCTGGCGATTGCGGCTTTGTCCTGGCGCAACCAGGCGCCCAGGGCCAGGTTGTCGGCTACCGACTGGCGGCTGAGCACCCGACGACCTTCCGGGCAGTGGCTGATGCCCAACTTCACGGTGCGCTCGGTGCGCAGTCGATTGATCAAGCCGCCATGCCAGAGGATCTCGCCGCCGGCAGGGTGAATCAGGCCGGAGATGGCCCGCAGGGTGGTGCTTTTCCCGGCGCCATTGGCCCCCAGCAGGGTCACCAGCTCGCCGGCTTGCACCGTCAGATTGATGCCATGCAGGGCCGTGATGCTGCCGTAGCGCACCACCAGGTTGCGAAGTTCGAGCAGGGGCGCTTGGGGACCGTTCATGCGCCACCGCCCAGATAGGCCTCGATCACGGCCGGGTCGCGCCGCACCTGGTCTGGGCTGCCCAGGGCGATGCATTGGCCGAAGTTGAGCACTGCCAGCCGGTCGCAAAGACCCAACATCAAGGGCACATGGTGCTCAATGATCAGCACCGTTAGCTTGAACTGGTTTCGGATGCGCCGGATCAGTTCCCGCAGCTCATCTTTCTCTGAGGGGTTCATGCCAGCGGCCGGCTCATCGAGCAGCAGCAGCTGGGGGCGGCTGGCCAGGGCCCGGGCCATCTCCAGGCGGCGCCGGTTTCCGTAGGAAAGGCTGGCGGCGTTTTGGTGGGCAGCGGCTTCAAGCTGGAATAGGGCAAGCAGCTCTTGAGCCTGTTGATACAGCTGGGCCTCGCGGCGGCGAAAGGCCTGGGTTTGCAGCAGGGCCGCCAGGGGCGGCTGACGGCCGTGCTGATGCATGCCAACCAGAACGTTGTCGAGACAATTCAGCGAGCTGAACAGGCGCAGATTCTGGAAGGTGCGAGCGATGCCAAGGCGGGCAATGCGGTGGCTGCTGAGCCCATCAAGGCTTGCCCCGCGCCAGCGCACGCGACCGCTGCTGGCGGCGGTGAGGCCAGAAATCACGTTGAACAGGGTGGTCTTGCCGGCACCATTGGGGCCAAGTAGGCCAAAAATCTCTCCCTGCTGCACCTCTAGATCGACACCCTGCAAGGCCTGCAGGCCGCCGAAGCGCACCCCCACATCCTCAACCTGAAGCAGGCTCATGGTCTTCCTCCCTGCGCTGCTGGGGTGGGGGTGCGCCGCATTAGTCGCTTGAGCGTCTTAAACAGCGCCGGGGTGATCACTCCTTGGGGAAAGAACAGGGGACCCACCAGAATCACGGCGCCAAAGACGATCAGGCGCAGGTCGCCGACCGGGCGCAGCAGTTCCGGTAAGGCGGTGAGCAGCAGGCCGCCAAACACCGGCCCCAGCCAGGTGCGCGAGCCGCCGAACACCACGAAAGCCAGGGTGGTGATGCTGGCGTCAAAGTTTCCCAGTTTGGCGTTCCAGGAGTTGAAGAAGTGGGCTGCCACAACACCGGTGATCCCCGCCACCAGGCCGCTGAGCACAAAGGCGAGCAGCTTGGTGTCGGCGGTGTTGATGCCCTGGCTGGCGGCGGCCAGTTCGTCGTCGCGGATGGCGGCCATGGCCCGGCCGGGCCTGGTCTTTTCGAGCCGGTCGCATAGCCAGCAGATCAGCGCCAGCAGCGCCAGGGTGAAGGCGGCGTAGCCAGCGGCGCTAGCGAAGGGCTGGGGGATGCCGAAGATGCCCAGGGCTCCGCCGGTGAATTCCAGGTTGAGGGTGACAACCCGCAGAATCTCAACCAGGGCGATCGTGGCGATGGCTAGGTAGATGCCCCGCAGCCGCAGCACCACCCGGCCCAGGCCCAGGGCCAGTACGCCGGTGAGCAGGGCTGCTAGGGCCATCTCCAGCAAAACTGAAGTGATCGGGTAGGTGCTGCCGCTGCCGGCTAGGGCGGGCACCCGCGTCGAGAGCAGGGCTGCCACCGTGCCGCCAATGGCGAAGAAGCCAGGGGTGGCGAGGGAGAGCTGGCCGCAGCGCAGGGGCAGGTACACCGATAGGCCCAGCAGGGCCCCCAGCAGCATTTGTTCGAGCAGGCCGGCATCCATGCTGATCACACCTTGGTGGCCTGGGGGCGGCCCAGCAGACCCTGGGGCCTGATCAACAGCACCAGGAACAGGAAGCCAAAGGAGACCGCATCTTTGTAGCCCGATAGTTCGGCCGGCACGCAGGCCTCGGCCAGGCCGATGATCAAGCCGCCCAGCACGGCGCCAGGCACGCTGCCGAGCCCGCCCAGGACCAGCACCCCCAGCCCCTTGAGCCCGTAGCCAATGCCGAAGTAAGGCCCGGCGATGCTGACGCTCAACCCCACCAGGCCCCCGGCCACACCGGCCAGGAAGCCACTGATCCCGAAGGCGATCTGGATCATGCGGCCGCTGTTGATCCCCAGCAGCTGGGCGGTGATCGGGTCTTCGGAAACGGCTTGCAGGGCCTTGCCGCTGCGGCTGCCGTCTATCCAGATCGAAAGGGCTGCCAGCAGCAGGCCGGCGATGGCCAGCAGCATCACCTGCACGGTGCGCACCTTGGCACCGGCGATGCTCAGAGCCACAGGGAGCGACTCAAGCGTTTCAACCGGGATGGAATAGCTCTCGGCTCCCACCAGCAATTGGATCAGGTTCACCAAAATCACCCCGGCCCCCAGGCTGGTGATCAGGGCCAGCAGGGGATCGGAGCCCCGCTCACGCAGGGGCCGAAAGGCGATGCGTTCCAGGAGCAGGGCCACGGCGGCGGCGACTATGCCCGCCAGTGGTAGGGCCAGCCAGAAGGGCAAGGCAAAGGGCAGCTGCAGGCCGGCCACCAGTCCATTGGCCCCCACCGCGCCTCCGATCAGGAAATAGGTGAAGTAGGCCCCCAGGGTGAAGATCGCCCCGTGAGCGAAGTTGATCACGCCCAGCACCGAGAACACCAGGGTGTAGCCCAGGGCAAACAGGGCATAGACCGCCCCAACCGAGAGACCGTTAAACAACAGTTGCAGCAGGGCTTCCATGCGCTCTGGGTCTAGGGGGTGGCAGGCGATGGGTTGGGCAGCAGCGCAAAGCGCCCGGTTTTGCCCTTGGCGTCCATCTTCACGCGGGCCACGTAGAAATCCTTCTGGATCACTTCTCCTTCCGGCGTGAATCGGATCTCACCCAGGGGGGTGTCGTAGGCGCCCTGGAGCAGAATTGTGTTGAGGGCGCGGCGCAGTTCGGGCAAGGGCATGGTTGCCAGGGCCTGGTTCCGGCTCTGACTTCTGAGGGATTCTTGCCGGTCGAGGCGGGTCAGGGCTTCGCGTATTACCTGCATGGCGGCGTAGGCCTGGGCCGTGAACTGCGGGGGTGCCGTGCCTCCACGCTGTTTTTGATAGAGCTGCACAAAGCGACGGTTGACGGCCGTTTTGGCCTCAGGGCTGTAAGCCTGGGCAATCAACAGACCGTCGCAATAGCGTTGGCATACCGAATAGATGTTCGGGGAATTCATGCCGTTCCCCGCCGCAATCAGGCCTGCGTAGCCCATCTCCCGCAGCTGGCGCACCAGGTTTCCGCCATCATTGGGTAGGGCTGAAATCACGATCAGATCGGGTCTGGTCTGCAGCGTGTCGGCAATCGGCTTCTGAAAATCAATGTCAGCCGTGCTGGTGCGCTGCACGGTGACCAGCTTCAGCCCCAGCGCTTGGATGCTCTTTTGGAAGATCTTGGTTTCCGAGGTGCTGTAGGCATCGTCTTGGGCGAAGAAGACGGCCACCCGTTCCAGCTTGGGGTTGAGACGCTTGGCCGCCTGAATCGACAGGGGCGCCACCTTGGACACGGGGGCTGAGATCCTCGAGACGAAGGGGCCGATCTGGGGAATGCCGATGGCCGTGTTGGAGGCACCAAGCACTGGCACGCCGGCGCGATCGGCGATGGGATTCACGGCGAAAGCCTGCTGGGAGAGGGAGGGGCCGATCAAGGCAACCACCGGTTGCTGCAGCAAGCGCCGAAAGGCCGTGGTGGCGGTCTGCTCGTCGGAGCCACCATCCTCCAGTCGCAGGCTCAGGCCAGGGGTGCGACCACCGAATTCGCTCGCGGCCAGTTCCAAACCGATGCGCTGGTCCTGGCCAATCAGGCTGGCATTGCCAGTGAGAGCGACCACTGCACCCAGCATTAGGGTTTGGTTGCCTGAAGTAGGACCACTTGCTGGTTGGCAGCCCACCAGGATTGCGCAAGCCCCACTAAAACCAAGTGCCAGAGCTGTGAAGTAGAACGGGCCCGATCTGGTGGGGGGAATGGTCAAGGGATAGATACGGAATTACGGCAGCAGGGTAAAACGACCGCTCTTGCCATCTGGATTCATGCGCACCTTGGCCACAAAAAAGTTCTTTTGGATCACCTCGCCCTCGGGGGTGAAGCGGATTTCACCAAGGGGTGTTTGGTAGGTGCCGGCGAGGATTTCATCCATCAAGGCCCGGCGCGCCTGGCTCACTTTGAGGCCCTTGAGTGGTTTGCTGCGATCGAGGCGGGCGAGCGCTTCGCCGATCACTTGCATGGCGGTGTAGGCCTGGGCGGTGAGCTGGGGTGGGATCGGGCTGACCTTGGGATTGCGGGCCTGGGCTGCAGCGAAGGCGGCGGTAAAGCGCTGGTTGGCGGGCGTGGCCAGCTCCGGGCTGTAGGCCTGGGCGATCAAGATGCCATCGCAATACCTCTGGCAGATCGGGTAGATATTTGGCGTGTTCATGCCATTGCCCACCACGATTGCGCCGCGATAGCCCAGCTCCCGTAGCTGGCGGATCAGATTGCCGCCATCCATGGCCTGCAGTGACAGCACCACCAGATCGGGCTGCTGATTTAGGGCGGCGGTGATCTGGCTCTGGAAGTCCTGGTCGTTTAGCTGGGTGCGTTGCACCGTGACTGGCTTGAGCCCCTTGGCTGTGAGGGCCTGCTGGAAGATCACCGTCTCGGCGGTGCTGTACACGTCGTCTTGGGCGTAAAACACCGCTGCCCGGCGGATGCCAGGGTTGAGTTGCAGGGCCTTGGCAATCGAGAGGGGCGCGATCACCGAGCTCTGGGCCGAAACCCGACTAATGAAATGGCCGATCTCCGGAATGCCGGTGGCGGTATTCGAGGGAGCCACCACCGGTACGCCCCGGCGCTGGGCGATTGGATCGGCCGAAAATGCTTGCTGGGAGAGGGTGGGGCCGATCAGGGCAAGCATGCCCCGGTTGATCTGCAAGGTGAAGGCAGCGTTGGCACTGGGCTCGGCACTGCCCCCGTCTTCGATGCTTAGGAATAGGGGTTTGCCGTTAACGCCGCCGGCGGCATTGAGGGCTGCCAGGGAGAGCTCGATGCCGATTTTCTGGTCCTGACCGTAGACGTTGGCATTGCCGGTGAGGGCCAATACGGCCCCAACGGGAACCCCCTTGCTGAGATTGACCGGCCCCTGATCGTCTGAGGCCTGGCAGGAGCTGAGTGCCGCAGCAGCAGAGAGCAGGGCGGCCAGGCTGGTGGCAAGACGACGCTTCATGGGGGCTGGGCTCAGGCCACCGCCGCAAAGCTGTCGCGGAACGCGGTGATGGTGGCGTCGATGTCGGCGTCGGAGTGGGCCAGGGAGGTGAAGCCTGCCTCGAAGGCACTTGGGGCCAGGTAGATGCCGCGCTCGAGCATGGCCCGGTGCAGCTTGCCGAAACGCACGGTGTCGGCAGCCTTGGCCGCCTCGAAATTGTGCACCGGGCCCTCGCAGAGGAAGAAGCCGAACATGGCGCTGATCGAGCCGCCGCAGATCGGCAGGCCAGCGGCTCGGCCAGCCTCGAGGATGCCGCCTACCAACCGCTTGGTGATGGCATCGAGCCGCTCGTAGGTGCCGCTCTGCTTGAGCAGCTCCAGGGTCTTGATGCCGGCGGTCATCGCCAGGGGGTTGCCGCTGAGGGTGCCGGCCTGATACATGGGCCCGGCCGGGGCCACCATGGCCATGATGTCTGCGCGGCCGCCGTAGGCCCCCACCGGCAGGCCCCCACCGATCACCTTGCCCATGGTGGTGAGGTCGGGGCGGATGCCGAATTTCGCCTGGGCGCCGCCGTAGCTGATCCGGAAGCCGGTCATGACTTCATCGAACACCAGCAGGGCGCCGTTGTCCTTGGTGAGCTCGCGGATGCCCTCCAGGAAGCCGGGTTCGGGGGTGATGAAGCCGGCATTGCCCACCACCGGCTCGAGGATTACACCGGCAATCTCGCCCGGGTTCTCGGCGAAGAGTTGCTTGACGGCCTCCAGATCGTTGTAGGGGGCGGTGAGGGTGCTGGCGGCGGTGCTGCGGGGCACGCCGGGGGAATCGGGCAGCCCCAGGGTGGCCACCCCGGAGCCTGCCTTCACCAGAAACATGTCGGCGTGGCCGTGATAACAGCCTTCAAACTTGATGATCTTTTCGCGGCCGGTGAAGGCCCGCATCAGGCGCAGCACCGACATGCAGGCCTCGGTGCCGGAATTGACGAAGCGCACCATTTCAACGGATGGCACCGCTTCGATCACCATCTCGGCGAGGGTGTTTTCGAGGGCACAGGGGGCACCGAAACTGGTGCCCTTGTCAACGGCCTCGTGCAGGGCGGCGATCACTTCGGGGTGGGCATGGCCGCAGATGGCGGGGCCCCAGCTGCCGATGTAATCGATGTAGCGGTTGCCGTCCACGTCCCAGGCGTAGGCGCCCTTGACCCGGTCGAACACGATCGGCTGGCCGCCGACCGACTTGAACGCCCGCACCGGGGAGCTGACGCCACCGGGCATCAGGGTTTGGGCGGCGTGGAAGATCTCCTGGGAACGGGTGGTGTTCAGGGCAGAACCCGAAGCCGGAGCGGAGGTGGCAGCCGAGGTCAAGGCGGAATCCGCAGAGGTAGAAAAACCTCTTCCATCCTGACTCAAAACCGGACCCTGTCGATTCCGGTAAGTTCAGCGGGAATGCCACGGGTGCTTTGGGCGTCAACTGGCCAGAGTTGGAGCGGCAACTGCGGCGGTTGTTGCCAGCCCCTGCCGTGGTGTCGGCCCGCCAGGAGTTGTTGGCCTACGACTGCGATGGGCTCACCCTGAAACGCCACCAGCCCCGTTTGGTGGTGTTGCCTGAGAGCACGGAGCAAGTGGCCGCCGTGGTGCGGTTGTGCCACGAGATGGAGGTGCCGTTTGTGGCCCGGGGCAGCGGCACGGGGCTCTCCGGCGGTGCGGTGGCCGAAACCGATGCCCTGGTGATCGCCACCAGCCGCATGCGCCAGGTTCTGGCAGTGGATCTGGAGAATCGCCGCATCACCGTGCAGCCCGGCGTGATCAACAGCTGGGTGACCCGGGCGGTGGCTGGTGATGGCTTCTATTACGCCCCCGACCCCTCCAGCCAGGTGGCCTGCAGCATCGGCGGCAACGTGGCTGAAAACTCCGGCGGGGTGCACTGCCTCAAGTACGGCGTTACCAGTAACCATGTGCTCGGCATGGAGGTGGTGCTGCCCGACGGCACGGTGACCACGCTCGGCAGTGAGCTCGAGGAAACCGCCGAGCTCGACCTGCGCGGCGCTTTCATCGGCAGTGAGGGCACCCTCGGCATCGCCACGGCGATCACCCTGCGGCTGTTGCGGGCGCCCCAGAGCGTGGCGGTGTTGCTGGCTGATTTCAGCTCGATGGAGGCGGCCGGTGAGGCGGTGCGGCTGGTCACAGCGGCCGGGGTGCTGCCCTCCGGCATGGAAATGATGGATCGCCTCACAATCGAGGCGGTGGATGACTACTTCGGGGTGGATGAATACCCCCGCGATGCGGCGGCGGTGCTGCTGATCGAGCTGGATGGCCAGGAGCGGGAGGTGTCCGCCTCGGTGGAGCTCGTCAGTGCTCTCTGCCAGCAAGCGGGGGCGCGCACGATGCGGCAGGCCACCGATGAACAGGAAAGAAACCTGCTCTGGAAGGGCCGCAAGTCGGCTATCTCCGCTCTCGGTCGCCGCTTCCCCAACTACTACCTGCAGGATGGGGTGGTGCCGCGCAGCAGCCTGCCCCGGGTGCTGGCCGCGATCGAAGAGCTCAGTGCCAGCCACGGTATGCCGGTGGCCAACGTGTTCCATGCCGGTGACGGCAACCTCCATCCCCTGATCCTCTATTCCGCCAGGGAGGTGGGCGTGCAGGAGCGAGTACAGGCCCTGGGCGCAGCCATATTGAGGCTGTGCGTGGATGTGGGCGGCAGCATCACCGGCGAGCACGGTGTGGGCTCCGACAAGCGCTGTTACCTCGACTGGATGTACGGCCCCGACGACCTGGCCACGATGCAGCTGGTGCGCAAGGCCTTCGATCCCTGCGGCCTGGCCAATCCCGGGAAGATCTTCCCCACGCCCAGCAGTTGCGGCGAATCGGCGCGGCGCCAGACCGTGCTCCGGCAGCAGGGCAAGCCCCTGCCTGAGGGTGCGGTGGTGTTTTAGGAGTTTGCTGAAAAACCAAGCCTGCGCGAAAATGGATTAACCGCCCAGCCCAGATGCGAGGTCACCGGGAGCGCAGCGGCTCCCTGTTCTCCTACGTGTCGATTGAGGAGCGGATCCCGGCCAGTCATCCGCTGCGGCGGATCCGGAAACTGGCGGATCAGGCCCTCGATCGGCTCAATCCCACCTTTTGCGCGCTCTACGCCGCAGAAGGCCGGCCCTCGGTGCCGCCAGAACAGCTGCTGCTGGCCTCGTTGCTGCAGGCGTTCTACGGGATTCGCTCGGAGCGGCTGTTGCTGGAGCAGCTCCACTACAACCTGCTGTACCGCTGGTTTGTGGGCCTGAGCCCGGATGATCCGATCTGGCACCCCACCACATTCACCAAAAATCGGGAGCGGTTGCTGAACGAGCAGGTCATGGGGCGCTTCCTGGAGAAGCTGATGGGTGCTCCGGAGGTCAAGCCGCTACTCAGCGACGAACACTTCTCAGTGGATGGCACCCTGCTGCAGGCCTGGGCGTCCCATGCCTCACTGGAGCGGACCGATGGTCAGCAGGACCCACCGCCACCGTCGTCAGGCCCTGGCGAGGGCTTTGGCGCTCCAAAGCCCGGTAAGAAGCGGGCCAAGGGTGACTTCCGCGGCATCAAGCTCAGCAACAAGACCCACCGCTCCAGCGTCGATCCAGACGCCTTGCTGGCCCGCAAGTCCAATTCCCACCCGGCTCAACCCAGCTACCGAGGCCACGTGCTCATGGACAACCGCCATGCCCTGATCGTCGATTGCCGCGTTACCCAAGCAGTGGGTACCGGGGATGTCAGCCGCCAAAGCGATGGCGGCTGACATCCCCGGTGCCCACCAAAAAACCATCGGTGCCGACAAGAACTACGACACCAAGGGCTTTGTCGCCGAGATGCGTCGCATCGCCGTGACGCCGCACGTCGCTCAGAACACCGCCCGCTCTGGTGGCTCCGCCATTGATGGCCGCACCACGCGCCACGAGGGCTACGCCAAGTCGATCAATGCCCGCCGCGGTATCGAGAAGGTGTTTGGTTGGATCAAACAGTGGGGCGGTCTGCGCCAATTCAAACTGCGCGGCACCGACAAGGTGAGTGCGGTGTTTGGCCTGCACGTGATCGCCTACAACCTGATCCGGCTGGGCAACCTGCTCAAACCGGCGATGGCGGCGGCATGAACAGGTGGTTGCCCAGAGGTGTGCCAATGAGGCGGCCTCCAGGAAGCCCCAACGGGGCAAAACGCCTGAAATCGGGCGTTCTGAACCGCTGAAACGCATCATTTCAGCCCGAACGGAGCACAATCAGCTCTCTGGAGGGAAAAACGCGGCCTTTCAGGCAGTTTTTCCGCAAACTCTTAGCTCTCAGCAAACACCATTTTCAGAAGTCCTCTTCGGGCCCGTTCTCGTCCTGG
This sequence comes from Synechococcus sp. CBW1108, assembly GCF_015840335.1. Classification (NCBI taxonomy): domain Bacteria; kingdom Bacillati; phylum Cyanobacteriota; class Cyanophyceae; order Synechococcales; family Synechococcaceae; genus Synechococcus; species Synechococcus sp. CBW1108. The sequence goes on along the minus strand of NZ_CP060395.1, from coordinate 509,710 downwards.
GCTGGAGGCCACACCAGGTTCACCACCACCGGCGCATGGTCGCTGGGTTGGTCGTTGCCCCTGGTGGCCTTGTGGATCACGCAGCCGGTGGCGCAGTCGAGCAGCTCTTGGCAGAGGTAGATGTGGTCGATGCGCCAGCCCCGATCCCTGTCCCAGGCCCCGCTGCGGTAGTCCCACCAGCTCCAGTGGCCGCTGGCTGGTTCGAACACCCGGAAGACATCGCTGAGCCGTGGGCCCAGGGCGGCCTGCAGGGCTTCCCGCTCGGCGGCGCTGGCCATGATGCCGCCGCTGAGGCGCTCGGGATCGGGAAGATCGCGGCTCTCCGGGCCGATGTTGAAGTCGCCCACCATGCAGAGGGGATCGCCCTGCTGGGCCTGGATTTCCAGGTAGCGGCCCAGGCAGGCCAGCCACTCGAGTTTGTAGGAGTACTTCTCGCTCTTGAGGGAACTGCCGTTGGGCACGTAGAGGTTCAGCACCCGGATGCCGTCAATGAGGGCACTGATCACCCGTTTCTGCTCACTCAGGCCAGGCGATTCCGGGTCGTGGGGCAGCAGGGCGTCAAAGCCGATCTGCACGTCTTCGAGGGGCAGGCGGCTGAGGATTGCGACGCCGTTGTAGGCCTTCTGGCCGCTGATCGCCGTGGCGTAGCCCAGACCCTCGAAGGCCTCTAGGGGAAATAGCTCGTCGGTCACCTTGGTTTCCTGCAGGCAGAGCACCTCGGGCCGTTCCTGCTGCAGCCAGGCCAGCACCTGGTCGAGGCGGGTGCGCACGGAGTTGACGTTCCAGGTGGCGATCCGCATGGACTGTGGAGGAAGCAACTAGGCTGAGTATCTGCGCAAGCTGGACCTAAATTCCCCATGCCTGCAACCGCAATCGCCCTGGCTAGCTCCAGAATCCTGATCCGCCCCAGAATCTTGATGGCCCTCAGCGGTGTGGCCCTGCTTGCCGGGATGGCGGCGGGGGGAGCGCCGGTCAGGGCCCAGCAGAAGGGCTACGGCCAGACGATCAGCAGCCCCCAGCAGGAAAGGGAGCTCGACTACGGCACGGGACCCACCCGGAGCGGATCGCTAATGGACTCGGCCAATCCGATCGAACTGATGAATAAGTTGCGTAAGGCCAGCTCCCTGGACGACGCGACCCAACCAGGTGATGCGGTTGATGCGGCGCTCAGGGATTTCAATTCCCAATCTGCTTCCCCGGCTGCGACGGTGAAGTCCCCCTGAGAGGGGCCAGACCCCACTCTGCAGCCACCTGATCCAGGCGGGGATCGCTGGGCCCTGGCCTGCGGCTTCGCGCCTGGGCCAAGGATTGTTGGGCCCCTTTGTGGTCGCCCCCTTCCTGTTGCAGCAGGGCCCGGGCCAGCAGGGGCCGCTGATCCGTCGGGAAGTCTGCGGCGAGCTTCAGCAGCACTGAATCCGCCTGGGCGGGCCGACCACTTTTCTCCAGCACGTTGGCCAGCAGGAGGCCGATGGCCAGGGCCTGGGGTTTGAGCTGGGGCTTGCTGGCCCGGCTCAGGGCTGCTTCGAGTTGCTTCTGGGCCTGGGCGCTGCGGCCGGTTTCCAATTGGAGCAGGGCCAGCAACTGCAGGCCCTCGATCTGGTCTGGGCGCAGGTTGAGCAGCTGGCGCAGCTCCCGTTCGGCGCCGCTGCGATCCTGTTGGTCGCGCCGCAGTTCGGCCAGCAGCAGCCTTAGAGGCCACTTTTGGGGTTGCTGATCGGCCAGCCTTTCGAGCAGAACCGTGGCCTCAGGCTTGCGATCCAGGCCGACCAGCAGCTCCAGTAGCCGCTGCTGGTCGCCCGGGCTGGCTTGGCCCAGGTTGAGCTGCTGTTGCAGAGCGGAGGCCTGCCGCTCCAGGGAGAGCCGCACTTGATCCGTGTTGCCCGCGCCGTTCTGCAGCTGGCCCAGCCACCAGCCGCCGGCGATGCAAGTCAGCCCCAAGGCGGCCGCGGCGATTCCCTTCCAGATCCCGGAGCGGTTGGCAGCGGGCGGCATGGGCGCAGTGGTTGGGATTGCCAGCCAGTCTGCCCCGCCCTGTTTGCACCTACCGCCTTAACCGGGGCAACCTAAACTCCACCCATGCGTGAACATCCCATCGCTCCGGTCACCGAGCCCACCCAGTACCGGGCCATAGGCGTGGTGCGAGGTGTCTACGTGCCTACAGACGCGGAGCAGCTCACCCGGGGGATCATCCGCACTGCCGAGGGCGCCGAGCTCGAGGCGGTGGTTCTGGGCCGCCTGCTCACCCTGATGCGGCGTCACCTCAACCTGGAGGAGCCCCACCTCTGGGTGGTTTATCCCCGCTCCCGGGAGGACGGGGGTTTGCACCTGCAGATGGTGGGTGTGTGGGAGCCAAGCACCCTCGCTCCAGATCAGGAAGCTGGCTCCTCAACCGATGCCCTGCCAGAGGGGGACGACTATTTCTCGGTGCGAGGTGAGCTGATCTACACCCGCCCCGAAACCGGCGACATGGTGGTGAAGGTGCGTGTTATGCCCCGCCCCGATGGCAGCCGCCCGGTGCCCTTCAAATTGCAACTCAAGGGTGAGGTGCCCCTCGAGCACCTGCGCCACTTCGTCGCCCTCAACCTGCGCCGCACGGACCAGTTCCTGCAGCTGGAAAGTTTCGAGGTGATCGGTCCGGTTGCCCAGCGCGGCACCCGGGGCGGCAAGGGCCGTCGGGATGGAGCCTCCGCCAAGGGAGGCAAGGCAGCCAAGGCAGGCAAGGGACGCCCGACTGGGGCCGCTCAAACTGGGGCTCCTCAAACTGCTTCCGCTCAAAAGAGTGGGCACCTGGGCAGTGCCGTCAGTCGGCCGGCGACCTAGGTGGGCGGCCGGGGGCGGCGATCATGAGCCAACCGCTGGCGGCTGGCCTGGCAGTGTCTCTGATGAGTCTGGCAGCCATTCTGGGGCCGGCCCTGGGTCTCTCGCCCTGGTGGATCACCCTGGTGGTGGCCCTGGGACTGGGCAGCCTCACCCTCGATGCGGCCCGTTTCGGGGGGCGTGGCGGCCATGTGCTGGCCGAGGCCCTGCCAGGCGGCCAGCTGCGGTTGCGCAGGATTGCCATTCACGAAGCTGGCCACTTGCTAGTGGCACGGCAGGAGTCGATGGCGGTGCGCCAGGTGCTGGTGGGCTCCCTTGCCTGCCTGCGGGCAGGGCTGAACACCAGTGGCAGCACCGAGCTGGAGCCCCCGGCCCACGCCAAGTTGCCCCCTGAGGAGCTGCGTCGCTGGAGCCGGGTGCTGCAGGCGGGCATGGTGGCCGAACAGCTGATCTATGGCCAGAGCGTCGGCGGCAGCGACGATCGGGCCCTGCTGGGCCGGCTCTGGGGCCTCTCCGGCCACGACGTGGACACCGCCCAGCGGGAGCAGCGCCGGGCGCGGCGCGAGGTGGAGCAGCAACTGCGTCGCTGCCAGGATGAGCTCCAGGCCCAGGCCGAAACCCTGCTGGCAGCAGCCCCCCGCCTGGGCCGCCCCCAGGCTGTTGGGGTCTGAAGGTGCTCGCCCTGCTCGATGCAGCTACGGGCCTGGCAGGCAACATGCTGCTGGCTGCCCTGCTGGATCTCGGTCTGCCTGAGGCGGAGATCCATGCTCCGCTGGCGGCCCTGGGTCTGGCTGGGGCCTACCGACTGGAGCTGGAGGAGCGCCGCAGCGGCGGCTTGCGCGGCCTGCATCTGGCTGTCACCAGCCTGGAGCCCCAGCCGGCCCATCGCCGCTGGGGGGAGCTGCGCCGCCAGCTGCAGGAAGCCCCCTGGCCCGAGCCGCTGAAGCAGCGGGTGCTGGAAGTGTTTGGCCTGCTGGCCCAGGCGGAGGCCGCAGTTCACGGCCATAGCCCTGAGCAGGTGCACTTCCACGAGGTGGGTGCCCTCGATGCCCTGGTGGACGTGGTGGGGGTGTGTGCGGGCCTGCTCCACTTCGGCGTCGAGGAGCTGGTCTGCACGCCACCGCCGGCGGGCCATGGCGTGGTGGCAACGGCCCACGGCAGCCTGCCCTTGCCAGCTCCAGCGGTGCTGGAGCTGGCGCGCCTGCGGGCGATCCCCCTGGCCACGGCGCAGGGATTCCCCGCCGGAGAACTCACCACCCCTACGGGATTGGCGTTGGTGGCCTGCTGGGCGAGCCGCTTCGCTCTCCACCCCACCCATGTGCCCTGCCAGGTAGGGGTGGGCCTGGGTTCCCGCAGCCTGGATCGCCCCAACCTGCTGCGGCTCACCCTGGCCCAGGCCCATGCTGGCGAGTCCGCAGCCCAGCAGACCTTGCTGGTGCAGCAGGCCCAGATTGACGACGCCACGGCCGAGGATCTGGCTTTCCTGAGCGAGGAGCTGCGGCGGGCGGGGGCCTGGGAGGTGTTCAGCCAGCCGATCGCCATGAAGAAAGGACGCCCTGGCCAGCTGCTCACTGCCCTGCTGCCTCCGGAGCAGGCTGGGGCGTTACGTGCGGTGTGGTGGCGGCACAGCACCACCCTGGGACTGCGGGAGCAGCTTCAGAGCCGTTGGGTGCTGCCGCGCCGCAGTCTGGAGCTGGCCACGCCCCTGGGGCCGGTGCGGCTCAAGCAGGCCCAGCTGGCCGATGGCCGCTGGCGCAGCAAAGCGGAACACGACGACCTGGTCGCCCTGGCGCGCCAGCACAAACTTGGTATCGATCAGGTGCGGGCCGTTGTGCAGCGGGCCCAGTTGGACGCCGAGTTGCCCCCCTCCCAGCCGTGAGCTTCCCAGCAGTGACCCTCCCAGCCTTGAGCATGCCGCCCGCGATCCACTCCCTGCTCCAGCGCATCCGGGCTAGGGGAATGGGCCTGCCTGGCGGCCTGAAGCTGTGGATCAACCTGCTGAGCTTCGGGTTTCTGCTGGCTGCCCTGGTGGGCCATGGCCGCCAGCTGTTCCAGCTCAGCTTGGATGGCCAGGGCTGGCTGTGGCTGCTGCTGGGGGTAGGAGTCAGCCTGCTGAGCCTGGTGGCCAACGGCTTTTCCTTGGCGGTGATTCTGCGTTGGCTGGGCCTGCGCCCCCGCTGGAGCTGGCTGGTGCGTGCCTATCTCGAAACCAACCTGCGCAAGTTCCTGCCTGGGGGCATCTGGCATCTCACCAGCCGGGTGCAGCTGCTGCGAGGTGGGGAGGCCCCGCTGGCCGCGCCGGCTTCCGCTGGCCTGGCCCTGGCGGCGGTGCTGCTCGATCCCCTGCTGGCGGCGGTGGCGGCCCTGGCCCTGGTGGCTGCGGGTGGCTGGCAGAACGGCCTGGCCCTGCTCGGCGTGCTGCCTTTGGCCTTGCTCTGGCCCCGCTGGCTCAACCCCCTGCTGGGCCGGCTAGAGCGCCGCAAGGCCTCCGAGCTGGGGCTGGAGCTCGAGGCGGCCGCGGCCCCGCCGATCCGTGGCTATCCGTGGCCGCCGCTGCTGGGCCAGCTCCTGTTTGTGCTGCTGCGCTTTGGCGGCTTCGCCTGCTGCGTGCAGGCCTTTGATCTTTCCTACAGCCTCAATTGGGGCGGCTGGTTGGCGGGCTTCGCCCTGGCCTGGACCGCCGGCCTGGTGGTGCCCGGTGCCCCCGGCGGCCTTGGAGTATTTGAAGCTGCGCTGCTGCTGCGCCTCGGCTTTGCCATTTCCGAAGCGCCGCTGCTGGCGATCGCGATCAGCTACCGGCTGGTGGTGACGCTCGCCGATCTGCTGGCGGCGTTCACGGCCCGTCTGGATGGGCAGCAGCCTTAGCCAGGGACTGTCAATCGGCACGTTGTGACCGTTTAACTGCACTGCTCCCAGTGTTCACCTCAGCGGCAACGGGAAGGATTGGCGTAGGTGAAGGACTGGTAGCGATTCAGAATATTGCGCACGTCCACGCAGCTGTCCCCGCGCTTCCAGAAGGAATCCATGCCGTTTTCCCTTGGGCTGGATTGGATGTAGGTGTATCCAGACGAGGTCAGACGGCTCTCGACATAGCCGGGATCACCTCCGACCAGATTCTGAAGCCCCGGCACGGGCTGACCCTCGGCGCCTGTTGATCCGTTGCTGTGCTTGCCACCAGACAGTAAGGCTCCGATCAAGGCGCCGACGGCAGCTCCGGCCACTGTGGCTCCGGTGGAGCTGCTGTGGTGGTCTTCAAACTGGGCATTTGGGTTGGTGACCGTGTCTGTTTTTACCGCCAGTTGATGGGTTAAGCGGCCATCGTTCCAGCTGAAGCGCCCCATGTTGCCCTGGTCTTCATACAGCACATTCTGCTCAATCCCTGAAGGGGTTTCTACGTGCAGTTGTTGCCGGCTTGGCCCTGAGAAACGGAACCGATTTCCATTCTCCAGATCGACAACAAAAATGGTGGTTCCTCCATTTTGCTTTTGTTTTACCGTGCAATAGCCGTTATAGGCTTGATAGCCATTCTCTTTGAGCTGGCAGCGGCCATTTGCCCTGGCTACGGTTTCGGCCTGCGAGGGAAAAGCCAAGGCCGTGCTGGAGATCAAGAGGGCGCCAAGCAGGCCAAACTTGCGTTTAACAGACATTGGAGGATTGTGTCTTTACTTCCAGCAATTTAGGTGTATTTATCATTGCTCGCACCTTTACACAGTCTAGATTTAACATTAATGCAATATAATCCGGCCAGCAGCACTTGGCCGGCGTGAGCATGGGAGCCTCTCGCCGCCTCCCGCGACGAACACGGCCATATCGCTTGACCTCACCGCCCGCAGTGCGCCATACCTTGACGCGCGAACCGTTTGACCTGCTGCCCAATAGCGCTCTGCTCCTTTTGGGCAGCTGCACGGCGCTCACAACCACCTGGGCATTGCGGGGAAGAAAGCCCTGAAGCAGGCGTTGTGCATCTTGGTCTGCTCGCGTGTTCCGCTTTGGGAACAGCACGGATTGGCTATTACGGCCAGCGCCAGGCAGCGCGATCCAGCGCCGATTGCCCGGGCAGCAGTGTGGCTCCCTGCTCGCGCTCCAGCTGCAGTGTGCGGCAGCCCGATGTTCCCTGCAGGGCCGTGATCAGCGCCTCGGCGTGGGCGATCACCCACACCTGGGTTTGCTGTGCCACCGCATCGATCAAGCGCGCAAGGGGCGGCAGGAGATCGGGATGCAGGCTGTTTTCCGGCTCGTTGAGCACCAGCAGCGGCGGCAGCCGCGGGCTGAACAGCGCCGCCGCCAGCAGCAGGTAGCGCAGGGTGCCATCAGAGAGTTCTGCTGCATCGAGCGGGCGCAGCAGGCCTGGTTGGTGTAGCTGGAGGCGAAAGCTCGGCTGGCTGGTGTCCACCGCCAGGTGACACCCCGGGAAGGCATCGCCGATGGCGGCCTGCAGACCCTCCCCATCCCCGATTTCGAAAATCGTCTGCACCGCCGCCGCGAGATCGCCGCCATCTGCGGCCAGCGAAGGAGTGCGTGTGGAGAGGCGCGAGAGCCGGGCCGGCGCCAGGCGATCGGAGCGAAAGCTGTCGTAGAAGCGCCAGCTCAGAATCGTGCGCCGTAGCTGAAACACCTCCGGCGCCTCGAGCGGATCGGAGACAGCCGTGAACAGGCTCTCGTGGGGCGTCACCTCCAGGGCCAGGGGGCTGCGGCGGTCACCGCAGCATTCCACTACGGCGCCGCTGCGCTGCACCAAGAGGCTGCGCGGGTGAAAGGCCCCGCCAGCCCAGATCCATTCCCGTTTGATCTCTGGATCCAGCAGGAAGGCGCTGGTCTCATCGTCCGCGCGGTAGCCCAGTTCGATCGCGTACGACAACGTCTCGCCCGCGAAGCCGAGCCGCAGCCTGGTTCCCTGGCTGCCCCGCTCCGGACCAGCCCAAAGCACCGCCGCCAATCCCCCTTCTGCGGCCAGGGTGGCCACCAGCTCTCCCCGGGCGGCGGCGGCTACCAAACCCAGGGCTCGGTAGAGGTTGCTCTTGCCGCAGCCGTTGGCACCGCTCACGAGTGTGAGCTGGCCGATGGGCAGCATCAGCTGCTGCAATGAGCGGTAGCCCGCGACGCCCAGATGACTGAGGGCTGCATCAGCATGGGGCGATGGCCCCTCAACGTCGATCCCTGCGCTGGCTCTTGTTGCAGCTGGGTCTTGGCCTGGCTTGGATCGTGCTGCTGGCCAGTCGTGCATCGGGCCAGGTGGGGATTGGGCTCACACCAGCTCAGGTGGGGCAGATGCTCCTGCTGGCGGGCTGGCTCCCCAGCGTGGCCCTGGCAGCGTGGCAGGTGCGGCACCGCAGTTGGCGCGCCCTGATCGCCAGCGATTTGCTGGGCGCTGGCCTGTTGGTGCTGCTGGCCTGCACCGCCTACCTGCCGCTGTTCTTTTTCCATGTGGCGTGGTTTCTGCCTCTGGCGCTGCTGCCCCGCGGGCTGCTGGCGGAGTTGCTGGCCCGGCTGCTGGCCCGGCTGCTGGACCGGCTGTGGAGCACCTGAGGGGCACCTGATCCGCCCATGCCGCCGATCGGTACAGCGAAGTCGGGGGGTGTCATGGGCGCGGCCCCGCGCCACCATGCACACGCTTGTCGTCTGGCGATTTCTTGGCTGCATCGACCGTGGATGACCTGGAGCGCCTGTGGCATCGGAAGATCCGCGGGCTCCAGCGGTTGCTGCTCATCACGCTGTTGAGCCTGCTGCTGCTCAGCGGCACGGCCCTGGCGGTGGATTCCGGCAACGCGCCACCGGAGGCGGCGGCGCCCGTGGGCAGCTTCGACGTCGCGCCGGTGCACATCCTTGGCATCCCGGTGATGAGTGTGGCGGCTCCGGTTGTGAGCCGGGATGCGGGCATCCCCGATGCCCAGCAACGGGCGACGGTGATCGAGGGCAACCTGACGTTGCTCTATCAACCCCACGCGCTCTGCAGCAGCGGCGAGCAGATCTCCGAAGCGCTGCTGGAAGGACTGATTCTCGGTGGCCCAGCGGATCAGCGGCTCTGCAGTGGGGATCCCTGGTCGGTGCTGGGGCGGCCCGACGATCTCACGGTGGTGGTAGCCACCGATGATGACGGTCAGGTGCAGCTGCGGGCGCAGATCAAGGGCCGCGCCACGCCGCTAAAGCTGCTCACGGTCACCGAGGCTGATGCCCAGCTGCACGGCATGAGCCGCGGCGCGCTGGCTCAGCGCTGGCGCCAGGTGCTGCAACGGCGTCTTCGTCATGCCCGCTTCACCGAACAGGCCGGCCAGATCTCCCTGCGCCTCAAGATTACCCTGATCGGCGAACTGGTGCTGGCCGGCACCAGCGCGGCGACGCTCTGGCTGTGGGCGCGGCTCCGGCGCCGGTTGCAGCGGCGGATCGATCCGGCAGAACAGGGCAGCGGCATTGTCAGCCCAAGGGATCGGTGGCTGCAGTGGCTGTTGCGGCTGCTGTTCATCGCTGTTCTGGCGCAGCTGGTGGTGATGGCTGGTCTGGCTGTGGCAGCCGTTCCCGGCCAGATCCCACTGGCTATCACGGTGTTGATGCAACCCACGGCGATCCTGTTCAAGGTGGCGTTGCTGGGTCTGCTCGCCGCCGCCCTGCGCTGGTTGGCGCGTTTTGTGCTGCGGCAGTGGGTGAGCACCCTGGCGGTGCCGCTGGAGGAGCGTGCTCGCCGGCAGCAGCGCTACCTCAATCTCAGGCAGGCCAGCCACCGCTTGATCGATCTGGGTTGCATCGCCTTGTTGGTGGTGTTGGTGCTGGCGGATGTGCCCGGGATTCGGGAGCTCACCCTCGGAGCCTGGTTGGCTGGCGGCGCTTTGCTGGGTGGTTTGGCGATTGCCTTTCAGGGGCTGCTGCGCGATGGCGTGGCGGGCCTAGTGGCGTTGCTCGATGACCACTACGCCGTGGGCGATGTGGTGGAAGTGAATGGCGTGGTGGGCGAAGTGGTGGATGTGGGCCTGTTGGTGACGGAGCTGCGCACCAGCGATCAGCGGGCGGTGCAGTTCGCCAACAGCTCGCCGCAGCAGCTGATCAATCACACCAAGATTCGCTCTGGCGCTGAGGTGTTGATCCCTCTCTCGCCGCAGCATCACCAGCTGGAGCAGGCGCTGGCGGTGCTCACGGAGCGATGCGGCAGCTTTGGCGAGGATCCCCTCTGGAAGGGCAAGTTGCTGGCGCCGCCATGGGTGCGCGGCGTGAAACAGGTCACGCCGCAGGCGATTGAGCTGAGCGTGGTGCTCACCACCCGCGCGGGGCAGCAGTGGGAGGTGCAGCGTGCCCTGCTGCGGCGCCTGGTGGTGGCGTTCCAAGAGCAGGGCATTGCCTTGGCCAACGGAACCACTACCCCCAACCTGTGATCGTTGTCCACCGTTGCGAGCCGTCTAGGGCCTGGGTTGTTCTGTCGGCGAGGTGGCTGGTGGTTGGCGGCTGTCGAGCACTGGGGTGAGGGCCGGTCCCGAAAACAGCCGTGCCTGCAGCGCGTCTTTCATCAACAACAGCTGGCGTTGTCAGCGGCTTCACAGGAGCCGCCCCCCGTGAAGGGCAGGCTGCTGCCACAGCCAGGGAACAGGCCGAAATGGCGGCTGAAGTCGCCGAAGAAGCTGAAGTGGGGGGCGAAGCGGCTGGCCTGCAGCATCCGGAACGTGTTGCCGCAGACCGGGAAAACCCGACCGGTTTCGATGGTGTGGTGGCTATCGAGGTCGAAGTGGTGGGGGTAGTGGGGGATCGTGCCCCGGTAGATCACGGCTTGGCCGTGGTCTTCGCAGGCATCCTCCAGCTCGGCGATGTGGAACAGGCTATAGGTGGCGGAGTAGAAGCGGGCTTCGCCCACCAGGGGAGCCAGGGCCGGCTCGGTGATCTGGATCTCCCGGTCAGTCACCAGCCGCGGATCGGGGAAGCCGCTGCCCTTGGCGAGGCGCAGGAAGTCGTTCCAATAGAGGGCTCCGCCCAGGCATTCGCCGTAGAGCACCGGATCGCGCCGCACCGCCTCCGGCAGGCGCCGATCCACGTAGACATCCGAGAAGTACAGCTCCCCGCCGGGCTTGAGCAGCCGTTTCACGCCGCGCAGCACCGCCGCCTTGTTGGTGGAGAGGTTGAGCACGCAGTTGCTCACCACCACATCGAAACTGCCGGGCTCCAGGGGGAGCTGATCGAGGCCTTCGATCGTGCCCTCCAGAAACGACACGTTGGCGTAGCCGAACTGCTCGCCGTGGAAGGCCAGGTGCTCGCGGGCCACCGCCAGCTGCTCCGGCGTCATGTCGACGCCCACCACCGAGCCGCTGGGCCCCACCAGCTGGGCCAGGGCGTAGACGTCCCTGCCGGTGCCGCAGCCCAGATCAAGGATGCGGCAGCCCTCCAGTAGGGGCGGGCACACCAGGCCGCAGCCGTAGTAGCGCGCCAGCACATCGGGGTGGATCCGGGCCAGCAGCGGCCGCAGCCAGGCAGGCACCGCATCGGCATCGCAGCAGGCGCTGGTCTTGAGGTCGGCCGTGCCGGTGAGCTCTTTGCCGTAATAGGCCTGGACGGCGGCTTGGGTGGGCATGGCAGCGAACGGTGAGATCCTTCACTCTGCCTGCGCTGGCTGGGAGGTGGGGACGGCGCAGGCCCGATTGAGGGCCTCCAGGTAGCGCCCCAGGGGTTCGCGGGCCATCACCCGGGCCTCCGCCTCCCGTTGCCATTGGTCGGGGCGATAGAGCAGTTGCAGCTCGCGCCGGTCCCGGCGCCCCAGCTGCCGCAGCAGGGCATCGCTGCCCACCAGGGGGGCGCCCCGCAGGCACAGCGACTGAACCCCATGCCAGCCCTCGTGCAGCAGGGTTTCCAGCTGGTTGCCCTTCGGGCAGACCACCACCTCCCGCCGGCCGCGCACGTACAACCCGAAGAGCTGGGGCTCGGCGCAGCGGGGATGCTCCCGGCGGATCACAAAGCCCCGCTGCTCAAAGGCGGCGATGGCCTCCTGCAGTTTGTCGCCCCTGGCATGGGCCCCCAGGGGCTGCAGGGTCGCCACCCCCAGCAGGGTGGCGCGCAAACCCCCTGCCAGCAGCCTCCAGGCACGGCCGGCCATCTCAATAGGTGTCGACCCGCACCGGCTTGAGCTGCCAGCTCGCCTCCCCCGGTACCAGCTTGTAGCTGATCTGGCGGGTGCCCCCAGTGGGCTTGGCATTGCTATCGCCAGGGCGGTAGATCGGGAATCGGCGGGCCAGGCTGAGCTCCACCACTGCGAATTCATCGTGGCCCTGGTAGCCCTCGGCCGCCTTGCCAGTGAGCTCCGGTAGGTGAATCGTGGAGAGTGAGCGGCGCCCCTTGTTCAGGGCCCAAGCCTCTACCGAGCCGTAGCTGCCGCTGCCGGCACTGGTAATGAACACGTACACCTCGGGCAGTCCGTTGGCATCGAGGTCGGCCACCTCCACGCCGCTGACGCTGCCGAGAATTTCCTGCCGAATCGGGGCAATCGCCCGGGGGGTACCGCTGGTGGCGATGGTGAGCTGCCGCACCGAGCCCTCCCCCTGGCTGCTCACCGTGAAGGTGACGCCCTGTAGGGAGGCCCGAGTGGGGTTGGCGGGTGCTGCCAGGGCGGTGAATACTCCACCGCTGGCCACGGCCGCGGCAATGACGCAACCGAGCAGGCGCGGATAGGAGTGGGTCATGGCAGGGGCGTGAACTCCCTGCAGTGTTGGTGCCCTGCTGCGGCCTGTCATCCCCAGCTCCCGATTTCGCTCTCCAGCGCCTCGGCCAGGGCGGCCACCAACCGCTGGCGGGCCTGGCGGGAAGCCCAGCCGATGTGGGGGGTCAGGATCAGATTTGGCACCTCGTTAAGTGCATCCAACTCGTCGCCTGGGGGCTCCTTGTCGAGCACGTCGAGGGCAGCTCCGGCCAATGCCCCTCTCCTTAGGGCCTCCACCAGGACTGGCAGCTCGATCAGGCCGCCCCGGCCCAGATTCACCAGCACCGCCGAGGACTTCAACCAGCCCAGCCGCTCGGCGTTGAGCAGGCCCCGGGTCGCCGGTGTGAGGGGGGCATGGAGGCTCAGCACATCTGCCTGGCGCAGGGCCGCTTCGAGTTCGCCGGCGCTGCTGCGGCTGGTGATCAGCCGCACCTCCATCCCAAAGGCCTCCGCAACGGCGGCCACGCCCCGGCCGATCGTGCCGGCCCCCACCACCGTGAGCGTGCGGCCGGCCAGTTCGTCGAATTCCGGCTCCACCAGCGAAAAGACTGGGCTGCGTTGCCAGTCGCCCTGCAGCACCTGGCGCCGCCGGGTTTGCAGATCGCAGACCAGCTCGAGGATCAACGCCCAGGTCACCTGCACCACCGAGGCCGTGCTGTAGCGACCTGCATTGCGCACGGCGATGCCGAGCTCGCTGCAGGCCTGGCCATCGATCTGGTCGGTGCCGGTGCTGGCTGCGCAAATCAGCCGCAGCTGGGGCAGTTGCCGCAACAGCTCCCCATCCAGCCGGATCTTGTTGGTGATCGCGATCGCGGCTCCCTGCAGTCGTTCCAGGCGTAGCTCCGGCTGGGTGCTCGGCCAGCAGACCAGCTCGACATGACGCTCCAGGGGAGCCAGGTCTACCGGGCCCAAGCTGAGGGCATCGAGAAAGACGGCCCGGGGTTTACTCATGGCACCTCTTCGCAACTACATCAGTTCTTCGCAACTGCGCCTATTGTTGAGAAGCCTGGGATCATCCTTTGACTGCCCGACTCAGCCCTGGAGCCCAGCTTCCCCCCCCAACCCTTCCCGCTAGTGGGGATGGCCTGCGCACCAGCCTGCACGATCGCGGTCAGCGGCTAACGCCCCAGCGGCAGCGGGTGTTGGCCCTGTTTGAGCGCATTGGTGAAGGTAGCCACCTGGGTGCTGAAGAGGTGCACCAGCGCCTGCTGCGTAGCGAGGAGCGGGTGTCGCTCGCCACCGTGTATCGCACCCTGCGGTTGCTGAGCTCCATGGGGCTGCTGCAGGAGCTGGAGCTGCCCGAGGGTGGGCGCCGCTTTGAGCTGGCCAGTGACGCCCACCGCGACCATCACCATCTGGTGTGTGTCCGCTGCGGCCGCACTGAGGAATTCGAGACCCCGGCGGTGCTTCAGGCCGGGGAGCAGGCTGCGGGGCATCACGGTTTCCGCTTGTTGGAATGTGTGCTTAATGTGCGGGCCCTCTGTCCCAGCTGTGCGGCGGCGGCGTAGGGGCTCGCGCAGGATTTTGCAAATGCGTCAGCCCAGCTGACGGCATCGGCAGGGCTCCTTAGTTTGGGACAGCCAATGCACCCAGGCTTGCCAGCGGCCATCGATGCCTAGCTCCGAGCCCGGCTTTTTGCTTGTTTTTGATCAGGGCCTGGCGGCCCTGGCCATGGCCCTGCGCAGCGTGCTTGAGGCCTTCTCGCTCGCCACGGTGGTGCTTGGTTTGTTGATCACCCTGCGCCAGGCCTGGCGTGCCCGGCGGCGTGGCCCCAGTGCTTTTCAGGCGGTGAGGCTCACCTTTGGCAGCTGGTTGGCGATGGCTCTGGAGTTTCAGCTAGGGGCCGACATCGTCGCCACCTCCACTTCCCCCACCGGAGCCCATTTGGTGCAATTGGGCGTGGTGGCCGTGATCCGCACCTTGCTCAATGTGTTCTTGGCCCGTGATTTGGAGGCCGAAGCATCCCATCGATCCCTCAGCCCGCAGGGGCGCCCATGAATCTCACCAACGAACTGGCCAAGCAACGCAACCGGGATGCGGCCGAACGCACCCTGATGGCCTGGATCCGCACCTGTCTGTCGTTGATCAGTTTCGGCTTCGGTCTCGACAAGATCATTGCTGCGATCGATCGCGCCCTGACCGGAGGTGAGCTGCAAGCCCAGCGGGGAGTCCAGCTGGTAGCCGCGGCCTTTGTGGTCACGGGAGTGCTGGCGATGGCGGGCGCCACGGTCCAGTACCGCCGCGAATTGCGCCGCCTGCAGCACGACGACTACGTCTACCGCGACAAGCCCCAGCTGGCGGCAGCCACCGCTGTGCTGATCACCCTGATCGGGGTGACGGCGTTGGCGCTGGTCGCATTCGGCGGGTGAGCTTTAAAACCCGGACCTTCTGAGATGCTGCCAACCCCTTTCCAGCTGACTTCTGCAACCCTGTTCGCCATCATGTTTTCCCTTGGGGTGGGCCTGCCACTTGAGGGTTTCAGCTGCTGGCAGCAGAACCGGGGCCTGATCCTGCGTGCCCTTGTGGGTACCTGTGTGCTCGTGCCCCTGACGGCCCTGCTGCTGATGTGGTCGCCCACCCTGGCCCTGCCCCAGCCGGCCCGCTTTGCCATTGCCCTGATGGCTGTCTGCCCCAGTGCGCCGTTGTTGATGCGCAAGGCCGCCAAGCAGGGAGGAGATCGCTCGTTGGCGGCCCTGCTTCAGGTGGCCGCTGCCCTGCTGGCCATCGTCTCGATTCCCCTGTTGGGGCTCCTGTTCACCCGTCTGTTCGGTGTTGCTGGCTGGGCCATCCAGCCCCGTCATGTGGCCGGTCAGGTTGCCCTTGCCCAGTTGCTGCCGCTGGTGCTCGGCCTGTTGCTGCGTCGCTTTGCACCCCGCCTGGCAAAGCGGATTGAGCTGCCCCTCGATCGCATCGCCAATGTCCTGCTGCTGACCCTGGTGTTGCTGTTGCTGGTCAAGGCAGGCCCCTTGCTGATGACCTATGTGGGCGCCAACGCCGTTGCCCTGCCGGTGATGGCCGCCATGGTGCTGTTCAGCCTGGCGCTGGGTTACGGCTTGGCGGATCCCGATCCCCGCCAACGGGTGACCCTCGCCCTGGTCACCTCGATGCGCAATCCCGGCCTGGCCCTGTTGCTGGCTTCTACCCATGCCCCCGGGGTGCCGGCCGTGAAGCTGGGAATTTTGGTTTACCTGGTCATAACAATTATTTTATCCATTCCTTTCCTGCGCTGGCAGGCCAGCTTGCGGTGCTGACTTGAGGGGCTCTTACTTGTAGGCCTGACTTGCGCTTTGCGCTGATTTTTTACTTTTGCGCAAATATCCTTTGTGGGATATAGGGCCAGCTCTCCAAGTGCATGTGAAGAAGTGCATTGATCCCCCGCCCTGGCTAGCCCCTATCCCCATCCTCAAAGCAGGTGCAGTTGCCCCCTTCCTTGCCATGCCGAACGGAAAGCCCAACATCCTCATCCTCTGGGGCGATGACATCGGCCAGAGCAACCTGAGCTGCTACAGCCACGGACTGATGGGGTACCAGACCCCCAACATCGACCGGGTGGCAAATGAAGGGGCCAAGTTTGTCCACTACTACGCTGAGCAGAGCTGTACCGCCGGCCGCGCCGCCTTCATCAGCGGGCAGAGCGTCTTCCGCACCGGCCTCTCCAAGGTGGGCCTGCCGGGCGCCGAGCAGGGCTTCAAGGACGAAGATCCCACCATCGCCGAGCTGCTAAAGCCCCAGGGCTACCGCACTGGCCAGTTCGGCAAGAACCACTTCGGCGACCGCGACGAACACCTGCCGACGATGCACGGCTTTGACGAATTCTTCGGCAACCTCTACCACCTCAACGCCGAGGAGGAGCCCGAGCTGCGTGACTACCCCAAAGAGGATGACCCCGAGTTCCCCAACTTCCGCAAGCGCTTCGCACCCCGCGGCGTGCTCCACAGCTGGGCCAATGGCGATGGCAGCCAGCGGATCGAGAGCACCGGAGCGCTCACCCGCAAGCGGATGGAAACCGCCGACGATGAATTTATGGCGGAGGCCGAGCGATTTATCCGCGATGCGGTGGCGTCTGGGGAGCCCTTCTTCGTGTGGTTCAACACCACCCACATGCACTTCCGCACCTACGCGCGCCCGCAGGATGTGGGCCGCAGCGGCCGCTGGCAGTCGGAATATCACGACGTGATGATCTATCACGATGAATGTATCGGCGAAATGCTCGACCTAATCGATGAGCTGGGCATCACCGACGACACGATCGTGATGTACAGCACCGACAACGGCCCCCACATGAATAGCTGGCCCGATGCCGGCATGACTCCCTTCCGCAGCGAGAAGAACACCAACTGGGAAGGGGCTTACCGGGTGCCGGCCATGGTGCGCTGGCCTGGCAAGATTCCAGCCGGCACCAACATCACCGGCATCTGCAGCCACCTCGACTGGCTGCCCACCCTGCTTGCTGCCGCCGGCGAGCCGGAGATCAAGGAAAAGCTGAAAACCGGCTATCAGGTGGGCGAGAAGACCTTCCACATCCATTTGGATGGGTACAACATGCTCGACTACTGGACGGGCCAGGCCGACAAGAGCCCGCGGCGGGAGTTCTTCTACTTCTCCGACGACGGTGATCTGGTGGGCCTGCGCTACGACAACTGGAAGTTTGTGTTCAAGGAGCAGCGGGAGCAGGGAACTTGCCAGATCTGGGCCGAGCCCTTCGTGGAGCTGCGGGTGCCGAAGATTTTCAACCTGCTCACCGATCCATATGAGCGGGCCGACATCACCTCCAACACTTACTGGGACTGGATGTTTGATCACATCTTCCTCCTGGTTCCGGCCCAGACCTATGTGGGCGAGTTCCTCAAAACCTTTGTGGAGTTCCCACCCCGCCAGAAGGCGGCCAGCTTCTCTCTGGAGCGGGTGATGGAAAAACTCGAACAGGCTGCCAGCGGCGGCGGCTGATCCATGCCCTCGAAGCGGCCCCCGGCATCCGGCATGGTGTGGATTCCGGCGGGCTCTTTTTGGATGGGCTCTGACCAGCACTATCCGGAGGAGGCGCCGGCCCACCGGGTGCAGTTGGCGGGGTTCTGGATCGATCGGGCCCCGGTCACCAATGCCCAGTTCCTGAAGTTTGTGAAGGCCACCAGCTACCGAACCCTGGCTGAGAGCTTCGCTGATTCGGCCCTCTACCCCGATGCAGATCCGGCCCAGCTGCACCCGGCCTCGATCGTGTTCGTGCCACCTGCCGGACCCGTAGGGCAGGCCAACCACTACAGCTGGTGGCAGTACGTGCCCGGCGCCAGCTGGCGCCATCCCGAGGGCCCCGGCAGCTCAATCAAGGGCCGCGGCCAGCACCCGGTGGTGCATGTGGCCCACGCCGATGCAGCGGCCTACGCCAGCTGGATCGGCAAGCAACTGCCCACGGAGGAGGAGTGGGAGCGGGCCGCCTGGGGCGGCCGGGAGGGTTGCGAATACGCCTGGGGCGACGAACTCCATCCCGGCGGCGTGCCCGTGGCCAACACCTTTCAGGGTGACTTCCCCCATCACAACAGCTGCCTGGATGGCTGGGAGCTCACCTCGCCAGTCGGCGCGTACCCCGCCAACGGCTACGGCCTGGTGGACATGATCGGCAACGTTTGGGAATGGACCGACAGCTGGTATGGCCCCCATCAGTCAGGGGCGGCCGGATGCTGCGCCGAGGCCCAGAGCGCCCGTCAGCAGGCAAGCATCGACCCCGGCTCCCAGCACGGCGCCGCGCCGCGCAAGGTGGTGAAAGGCGGCTCCTTTCTCTGTGCCCCCAGTTATTGCCGTCGCTACCGGCCTGCGGCTCGTATGGCTCAGGGGATCGACACCAGCACCAGCCACATGGGCTTCCGCTGTATCGTCAGGCCGCCTGGCTTAAATATCACTCAGAGTTTGGATATCACTCAGAGTTGACGTTGCTCGAGGGCCATGGGGATCAGAAGAAGAATTTCAAACCAATTTCCAAGCCATTCTGGTAGCTGCTGAAGCCACTGTCTGGATTGCCACCATTATTGTAATCAAGCCCGAAATAGCGCCAGGAAATGTTCAGATCGGTGCTGTTGCCCATCGCGTAGCCAAGGCCGATCTGGGCATTGCCGGAGAGATCTTTGGCGCCGCCCAGCCCAAAGCCACCGATATCAGCGCGGGCAAAGGCCCGCAGCCGCGGTGAGAGAAACAGGCTGGCCTGGGTGCCCAGCAGGGGTTGGGCCCAGGTGCGGCCGAAGTTGCCCTGTCGTTGAACGCTGAGAATGTTGCCCAGATCAACCTGGGCAGCCACATCCATTTGGGCATCAATGACGCGAATGCCGGCGTAGGGGATCAGGCTGAATTGTCCGGCTGTGCCCACCGCCGCCTCTGGCTCCCCAAAGCGATAGCGCACTGCCAGGTCGTAGATGCCCTGGCTGACATTCACACTCGCCCGGCCGGTGAGCAAGCCGTTGGGGGTGGTGGCCCCCTCCTCCTGGCCGAGCTTGGTGTAGCTCAGGTCGGTGAGCACACCCCAGCGACCCTTTTCCACACTGCCTCGTACAGCCGTAATCCACTGGAGATTGTCTAGAACCTGGTCCAGGTTCAGTACGGCCTCAGTGGTCACGCTGCGGTTGTTTTGGGTTACAACCGTGGTTGTGGTGTCGAGCCTCAGGGGCACTGGCCCATAGAGCTCGACGCTGCTGCGCCAGGGCTCGGCCTTGGCAGGGGTAGCTGCGATGCAGAGGCAGGCAGCTGCAGATAAGGCAGAACTTTGCGAGAAGCGCAATAACTTGGCTGGCATTGATAGTTGGTGACTTGTGCGAACTAAGTAGGGGCTCAGGAGTTTCTGCAGCGATGATTGGCTGGATTTTGACCTGCAAAAAAGCCCGCGGAGTTTTCCGCGGGCCCGAGAGCATCAGGGCCTTGAGCCCGGCGTGGCAACCTCAGGCCGACCCGTAGGCCACCTGGCAGGCGGCATTGAGCAGCTCGGCTTCAGCGGCACTGTTGGGGTCTTGGCCATTGATGGTGCCACGCTTGCAGTTGGCATTGAGCTGGTACTCAGAGCCGTCCACCTTGATCACGAAGCTGACCGAATCGCTGCTCGTCGGTTGGACCGTTCCGTAGAGCAACTCGAAGTTCGTGTTGGCCACAACAATGTAGTCGTTGTGGGCGTCAATGGCGTTGCTGACGGCGTTGTTAATGATGGCTGCGGTGGTCAGGCTGGCGATTCCCCAGGTTGCAGCCCGCGCGCTCCACCAACCCCAGCTCGGAGGGGTGCTCCAGCCGCCATACCAGCCGTGGTTCCAGGGCCGAGCCACCCCCCAACCGGGCCGGGCCCAGCCGGGATAGGTGTTGACGCGGTTGACGTTGCGGCTCCAGTTCCGATTGATATCGCGGTTTACGTT
This sequence comes from Synechococcus sp. CBW1108, assembly GCF_015840335.1. NCBI lineage: Bacteria > Bacillati > Cyanobacteriota > Cyanophyceae > Synechococcales > Synechococcaceae > Synechococcus > Synechococcus sp. CBW1108. Next base: position 489,847 of record NZ_CP060395.1, on the reverse strand, counting down.
GCGATTGACATCCCTGTTCACGTTCCTGTTCACATCCCGGCTGATGCTGCGGTTGCCATCCCGTTTCAGGTCGCGGGTTGCGGGTTTGTCCCGAGTGGCCATGCGGTCACCGCTGCCGATTGAGCCGCCGGGGCGAGACCCCGCTGCCTGACGGTTGGCGGCGGCCGGACGGGTCGACGCTGCGGGGCGATTGAGAGATGGTCTCCCGCCCATTTGGGCCCTGGTGCTCCAACCCCCTGCGGGCTTGGTGGAGCCGCGGTTAAGTCCGGGGCCGCTGTTGCTGAAGCCGCTGTGGCCGCCGGCCTTGCGACCGCCACCTCCACCACCGGCGCCACCCAAACGGCCGCCACCGCCAGCGCGGCCGCCACCCCCACCGCGAGCCACCAGTTGGTCGAACAGGGCGGCGGTGCTGTTCTCCGCCAAGGGGCGCTCAAAGGCCAGGGCTGCCCCCATGGGCAGGGCCATTACACCTGTCATCGCACCGGCCAACACCAGGCCGAATCCCGCCAGGGGGCCGTTTAGGGAGTTTCTCATTGGCCGATCCCCTTGCAGCCGTCGTCGTAGCAGGTGAGGTTGATCCGGCCGTCGGCGCCAAACTGCACCTTGATCAGATCCCGGCCGGCGGTGGTGTCGGGACGATCTTCCCTAACGCTGTTGAGGTAGTTGGGGTTGATGGCACAGAGATCCCGACCGTTGAAGCAGATCGTGTTGGTGGAAAAGCGCGCCGCTGCGTTGTCTAGGTTTTTCCAGGTTTTGGTGCCCTCGACCCAGACACTCATCCGCACGGGGCTGTCGGTGACGCGGATCGTCTCCACGGTTTTGCCGATGATGTGGCGGTAGAGGGTGGCGCTGCCCTCGTTGACGGCCTCAATGACGCAAGCCTGGGGTGCCCCGCCCTTGACGCTGCACTTGGTGTCGAGTTTGTAGAGCGTGTCCGACTGGGCCAGGGCGGGAGCTGCAGCTAAGGCGGTTGCAGCTAAACCTGTGGCAGCTGCGGCCAGCAGGCCGATCCGGCGGCAGGGCCAGCTGGGCAGAATCTTGCGGTTCACCATGAATAAGTACTCCCCAGCATTGGTGGGAAACAACCATATCTTGACCAGGGCGAAGCTATTTGGCAGCGGCCTGTTGCGTAGGGCCACAAAGCATGGATCTGCAGCAACATGATGTTGCCCTGGCAGTAAAAGTTGGCAAAAAACGCAATCAGTGACTGGCTCTAGCCAGTTACGGCTCCATCTTTGGGGCTTTTGTGCAGCCGAGCTGGGGTGTCACCCGCGCCAAGCCCGGTTGCAATTGACAGTTGTTACTGAGAATCGCTTGCAAAAGGGGCGGGGGCTTGTTTAGGTTGCGAGTCATTCGCAATAGGCCCCCTCCCCTTTGGCCATGAGTTTTCGCTTCCTTCCCGACGATCCCGCCCCTGCCGTGCGCATGCCGGCAGGTCAGACCGTGCTGCTGGATCCGGCTCGCGGGCCGAGTGGCAGCTGCATCGAGGTGCTCGAGGGGGTGGCCCGTGTCTATTGCCCCTGTGAGGAGACAGAGGGCATGACCCTCGCCTTCCTGCAGGCCGGCGACCAGCTCTGTACGGATCGCCTCTGCAGTGAGGGCGTCTGCGTCGAGGCCCTCACCCCCTTGAGTTTCCGCAGCGATGCCGAACCCCGTCAGGGTGAAGGGTTTGATGCCGTGAACGAATGGACCCTGCAGCTCTTGCGCATCCGCCACCTGGGCAGCGCCGAGCAGCGCCTGCATGCCCTGTTCGGGCTGCTGGTTCGCCGCTTGGGGCGCCGTTGCGGAAGTTGGTGTGATCTGCCCTTCCGTCTCACCCATGAGCGCATCGGTGAATTGATCGGCACCACTCGGGTCACGACCACCCGCCTGATTTCCCGCATCCGTCAGGCCCGCTTGATCGAGGCTCCGGTCGGTGAACCCGGCATGCGCCTGGCCCCGGAATTGATTGAAACTGCTCCCCTGGCTGCGGCCTGAGTTCTGCCATGCCCAGTCCGATCCCCCCAAGTAGCTCCCCACCATCGGAGAGCCTGGTCGCCAGCCTCTGCCGGGAAGCCGACCGGTTACGTTGCCGCGCCCGGCAGGTGGTCGGTGACATCGGCCGCTGCCGCGAGGAGGGTTTGGTGGACCGCCTGCAGCAGGAGCTCCAGCTTCTGCAGGGTCGCCGCCTAGAGCTCCAGGCCAGCGCCAAGCAGCTGTCCCGCACCAGGGCCGTGCGGGACAATCTTGCCGTCGCCTTCCTCGATGAGCTGACCCGACGTCCCCTGGCCTGCTGAATTAGGCCAGAGAAGCTGGGGCATGTTTGCCCTCGCTCAGTTCGCCATCGATCACCAGCATGGCTGCAGGGTTGGTCTGGGCAAAACGGATCCGGCCGAGCAGGTGGGCGGCCTCATGTTCGGAAGCGATCTGACCCTGCACCATTGGATCGAGGAACACGGTGGAGCGCACATCTGAGGCCCGCTCCGCCATGACGTAGAGCTGTTGCAACGAGCTGGTGACGTCGGCTTCCAACTGGAAAATGGCAGCAAAGATCTCTTCGGCATTGCGCCATTGCTGCATTGGCGCGGCTAACGCCTCAAGAGATACGGTCTGGCCGCGGGCCAGCAGGTAGTCGGCCAGCTGGGCGGCATGCTGTTGCTCATTACCGGCTTCCCCTTTGAGGTATTCGCAGAAGCCCCGCAGTTCCCGTTCTCCAAACCAGATCGCCATGGCCCAGTAGGCCGTGCTGGCCTGGCGTTCCATGGTGAGGTGCTGTTGCAATCCCTCCAGCAAGCTGGCGTCCATCGGTTGGGCCATGGCCCGGCCGGCCGGACCAGTGGCCACTGCATGGGTGGCGATGTTGGATTGCTCCATCGGCTCAGCGTTGCAACTGGCCTGACAGTAGCGATGGCTTCCCGATTGCTTGACGTCACAAATGGCACAACGGCCCGTAACAGGGGCCGCAGGGATCGATCACACTGGCCCAAGGGGGGTGGGCGATCCATAGGCTGGAACCAATCCCAAGCTTCCGATTGAGGTTTCCAGCATGGCCGCACCCCTTGGCCCCTGTCACGACACCCCGCCCCCCCTGGGGAAGCGGGGACCCAGCGCCGACAAGCACAAGGGGTGCAAGCAAAGCAAATGCTCGAAGTGGAAGGGCGGCAAGTGCCGCTGCGGCCGGGATTAGGAGGGGATGCGAGGAGGGCTTGGCGGGTCTGGGCTTCAGTCCCGCCGCTCAAGCGTCGGCACCAGGGCGAGGGCTGCAACCAAGCCAAGCGCCATGATCAGTAGCGCCGGGGCCATGGCTGCCCCCACCCGTTCATCGCTGGCGTACTGAAACACCCGCACCGCCAGGGTGTCGAAGTCGAAGGGACGCAGGGCCAGCGTGATCGGCAGTTCCTTCACCACATCGACAAAAACCAGCAGGCTGCCCACCAGCAGTGGGCCCCTCAGGAGCGGTAGGTGAATGCGGCGGAGCACCCCCTGCCAGTTGCAGCCAAGGCTGGCGGCCGTTTCGTCGATGCTTGGAGGAATGCGCTCCAGGCCGGCATCAAGCCCCTGTTTGGAAACGGCCATGAAGCGGTCGCCGTAGCCCCACAGCAGCAGCAGCACCGGACTAATTCCCAGCGGTCCTCCCAGCACAATCAGGCCCAGGGCCAGCACGCTGCCGGGGATGGCGTAGCCCAGGCCGGCCAGGAAGCTGAGCTGCTGCACGAGGGGTTGGGGGCTCCAGCGGCGGCAGATGGCCAGCAGCAGCGCGCCCATGCCGGTGAGCCCTGTCGCCAGCAGCGCCAAGCCGAGGCTGCGGCTGGCGAGCTGGGTGAGTTCCCCGATCGACTCTGCCGCCAGGGCTTGCCAGCCCTGCTGGACCCACAGCACCGGGATCGCCAGGGCGCAGAGCGGGGGCAGGGCCGTCACCAGCTGGGCCAGCAGGGCCCGCCAGCCCCGCAGCTGCCAAACGTGTTCGGCAGCGTCACGGCCCTCGAGGTTCCAGCGGCGGCTGCGCTGGCGGAGCAGCCGCTCGCCTGTGATCAACAGGGCGACGATCGCCAGCGCCGCCAAGGAGAGCAGGGCCGCCCCCTGGGGGTTGCCATCCACCTGCCAGCGATCGAGGATTCCGGCCGAGAGGCTGGGCACCCCCAGCAGGCGTACGGCGCCCAATTCATTCACCACCTCCATGGCGCTGAGGGCCACACCAGCGCCGATGGAGGGCAGGGCGATGGGTAGCGCCACCCGAAAGAAGCTGGACCAGGGCCCCACACCCAGGCTGCGACTGGCCTCGAGCAGCCGCCGGCCACTGACGGAGAAGCTTTCGGTGCTGAGCAAGAAGACATAGCTGTAGTTGGCCAGGGTGAGCAGCAGCACGGCCCAGCCGAGGCCGTGGATGCGCAGCCCCCGATAACTGGCCCAGTCGATCAGGCTGGCGGCCAGCAGATAGGCCGGAAAGGCCATAGGCACCAACTGGGCGATGCGCAGCCAGCGGCGTCCAGGGAAGCGGCAGACCGCCGTGAGCCAGCCGATGGCCGTGCCCAAAATGGCCCCGAGAAAGCCTTCTCCGGCGACGAGCAACAGGGTTCCTCGCATCTGCTCAACCCCATCGACACCCAGGGCTAGGCCGCCAGGCCCTTCGCCAAAGAGGGCACCGCCCAGCAAGCTGAGCAGGGGGGCCAGGGCCAGCAGGCTCACCAACACAACCCCGCCCACCAGAATCCAGCGGCTCGCGCGGGGCGGTGGAGCACTGGCGGCTGCAGGGCTGGTAGCTGCCGTCTGCATCAAAATCGAAATCGCCTCCAGGCCCTATTTCCAGCCAGCTTGTGCCATCAGCTCCACCGCCTCGCGGTTGCGCCTCCCCAATTGCTCCATCGAGACTGATGACGCCTTGAACGTGCCGAAGGCCTTCAGGGTGGGATTGTTGCCCCAGCCTTTGAGCGGATACTCGTCGTTGGCCGAGGCATAGCCCTCGCCGGAGCTGGGCGAGGCGAGGAATTCCAGCAGCTTGCGTGCACCTTCAGGGTTTCTGGCGCTGTTGGTCACACCCCCGGCGGTGATGTTGATGTGGGTGGGATTGGGCCACACCACCTTCACCTTGGCGGCCGCTGCGCGATCAGCCCCATTGTCACCCCGCAACATGCGGGCCAGGTAGTACTGGTTCGCGATCGCCGCCCCACATTGGCCCAGGCCGACGGCGCGCAGCATCGGGGTGTCAGATGTGAACAGCGGCTCTTTGACGTTGGCCACCATTCCCTTAATCCATTGCTGGGTGGCTGGCTTGCCGCGCCGCACCAGTTCGTCGGCTGTGAGTGATTGGTTGTACACACTTGCCCGGTTGCGCAGGCAGAGCTTGCCCTTGAGTTCGCTGCGGCTGAGATCGGCGTAGGTGCGGATCAACTTGGGATTGACCAGGGCTGGGTTCACCATCACCGGCCGTGCCCGGCGGGTGAGCGCAAACCAGCGGCCGGCCGGGTCCCGCAGGTTGGCAGGCACGTCCTTGTTGAGTTCGGCGGAGCGGATGGTTTGGAACAAGCCCAGCTCCTGGGCCCGGTAGACCCGTGCGGCATCTACCAGCACCAGCAGGTCGGCCTTGCTCTTGCTGCCTTCGCTGCGCAGACGCTGGATCAATTCATCGTCCTTTCCTTCCAGCAGATTGACCCTGATGCCGGTGCGACGGGTGAACTCGGCGTAGAGCTGTTTGTCGGTGTTGTAGTGGCGCCCGGAGTAGACGTTGACGTCTTTGGGCCCAGCCTGGGCGAGGCTAGCTACACCAATGGCGCTAGCCAGGGTGGTGGCTGCCAAGGCGCCCATGCCGATCGGAATGCTGAGATCGCGGAAAAACAGGGGTCTCATGGTGTTATGGAAAATCGGCGTCCAAGCACGCAAGGGATGCAGGCAGTGGTTTCAAGCTACGGATTTGTTGGGCTGCAGCTGCGTGATCAAAGGGAGTCTTCGGCGTAACAATTGCTACGCCGAAGCGGGCTGATGATCAGAAGCGGAACTGGGTTAGGATCACGCCTCCCCAGAGGTCTTTGTCGTTGACCTGGTTGGAGTTATTGGAGATGTAGAAGAGCCCCGGAGTGATCGAGATGTTGTCGGTCACCTGGAACTTGTAGAACAGCTCCAGGGAGAGGGGATCCTCCACGGCAGGGCCGGCACTGGGGTTCTGGCCGATGGCGATGCCGGCAGAATTACCCTTGACAAAGGCATCGTCCCACTGCAGCGCAACCGACCAGGACTGGGAGTTGGCCGCGCCACCGCTTCCCCCGCTGATATCGGTGAAGCCGTAGCTGGCGCTGATGGAGGGGATTATTCCGGTGTTGGGTGGTTGCCAGAAGCCGGCGATGGAGAAGTTGTTGGAGATCTGGTCATTCACCAGCGAGTTAAAGGCGGTGCCGTTGGCATTGATCGTGCGGGTGCCGGTGGTGCCGTTGCGGTAGGCAACAGCAGCGCCCCAGTTGGGTCCCTTGTAACCGAGCTGGGCGGTGGTGTTGAGCTTGCCCGCGCTGTCAAAGATGCCGGATGTGGAGAGTTCTCCGTCCTGGGCGATGAAGTTGACGGAGGTATTCCAGAAGCCCTTACCTTTGGCCACGGATTGCTTCCACACCGCCCCAAAGCCAGCTCCGGTTGCCTTGTTGTACACGCCCGGTGTGCCGGCAACGGAGAAGAAGTCGAGCAGCTGGGAGCGGTAGGCGGTGGGAATGAAGGCAAGGGTTTCGGTGTTGCGCATTAGCGCGCCGGCGGTAAGGGTGAACTGCTTGCCGACCGGGAACTGGTAATAGAGGCGATCGATGGTGATGGTGTCGAGCCCATTGATGCCGCCGGTACCCGCATTGGTGCTGGAGGCCTTATCTAGTTTGAAGAGGCTGTCGCCGGCGTTGAAGGGGCTGGCGGCGGTGAAATTGGCGGAGCGCAGGCGAGTTTTCAGCAGATCCTTACCGGTGAAGCTGGTATCGAGGTTGAGACGGAGGTCGTAGTTGAAGGTGGTGCGGTCTTGGTTGCCGGTGGTATTGCCGTCGTAATCAGGCACACCACCGAGGATAAAGTTCACCTCACCTTTGAGCTTGGTGGTGGTGGAGAACTGCTGGGCCTCCAGGGTGCCAACCTTGGCCTCGAGGCCATCGACGCGGCCTTTGAGCACGGCGAGTTCTTTTTTGAACTCGTCCATCAGCCGTTGCAGCTCATCGGTTACCTCGGTGACCCGATCGAGGCAGGCGTTGAGCAGGGCGGCCGCCTCAAAACGGCTCATGGGCTGCCCGCCCTTATAGGTGCCATTGGGATAGCCGGCCACGCAGCCGTACTTCTCCACCAAGTTGGAGAGAGCCTGATAGGCCCAGTCGGTGGGGCGCACATCGGCAAACTGGTTGACGCTGGTGACCTGGTTGCGGGAACGCCAGGCCTTGAGCTCGTCAATTTCCTGCTGCTCCATGTAGTCATTGATGGCCTCGCGGCCATTCGGCGACCCCAATTCAGCCGCGGCTGCGGTTTCAGGGGCGATCACGGCAGGAAGCACCAAGCCAAGGGCGGCTGGTGCCAGCAGCATGCGCTGGAACGGATTCATGAACTCCTCACAACAGAAGTAAGTGGATTCCCAAAGGAATCAACTGGGTTCTCTTCTATTGGATCCTGCCCGCCAAGGCGCAAGATCTTGATTCAAATCCAGGTATCAAAAGTCACGTGCTGTGGTGTGCCCTCTTGATGATGGCTTCAGCTTTTCTTGGCCCTCTCCCACCGGCGACTCTCTGAACTGGTGGGCTCGACCCGTTCAACGGTGACTCGGGTGATGTCCCTGTTGCGTAAGAGATCGGCCTTGCTGAGCTGTGATCAACAGATGGGCCTGCTGTTTGATCCAGCTTTCCTGGAGGATTAGCAGGTTTCAGCCAGGGTTAGTGGTGGCGGCGCACGGGCACGGGCACCAAAACCGGCTGCATCAAGCCACCGCCGCCGTTGTCGTCATCGGAGTCGGTGGTGAGCCACAAGGCCAGACCGAAGAGGGCAAGTACGCCAGAGCAGAGAATCAGTTCAGCCATAGCGTCAAGATTTGCTAACAGCACCCTAGCCAGGTTGGCCGGCTTCTGCTCAGGCGAAGCCCTTACCGGCATTCTTGGCAACGCAGAGCTGCAGCTGGCGGCGGATTTGGTCGTGGTTGAGGTTCTTGCCGATCAGCACGATCTGGTTCTTGCGGGTGGCGTCGGGCCAGTTGGAGTCGTCGATTGAGAAGCGCTTGCCGGCCAGGTGGAACACGTGCCGCCGCTCGCTCTCGTTAAACCAGAGGATCCCCTTGGCGCGAAACACCTCGGCGGGCAGCTGATTGTCGAGGAAGTTCTGGAATTTGCGCAGGGCAAAGGGACCGTCGGCCGCAAACGACAGCGAGGTGTAGCCCTCTATCGCGGCATGGTCGGGATGGGCGGCGTGCTCGTGGGAGTGTTCATGTTCGTGCTCGCAGTGGCCATGGTCGTGATCGCAGGCGCTGTGGTCTTCCGGCTCGGGGCTGGACAGCTGCTGGGCCACGATCTTGTCGCTTTCAAACAGGCCCACACTCAGCAGCAGGGGTAGGGGCACCTCCCCCTTCACCGAGCGGAGGATGCGGGCGTCGGTTTTGAGCTCACGCAGCTGGGTCTCCAGGGCGCTCAGGCGCTCTTCGCTCACCAGGTCGCACTTGTTGAGCAGCAGCATGTCGCTGTAGACGATCTGGGCTCGGGCCACCTCTCCTTCCAGCAGCTCGGCGCTGAAGTTTTCCGCATCCACCAGGGTGATGATCGAGTCGAGCCTGGTGGCATCGCGCAGGTCGCTGCCCAGGAAGGTCATGGCCACCGGCAGGGGGTCGGCCAGGCCGGTGGTCTCCACCACCAAATAGTCGACCGGCTCGGGGCGATCCAGGATTCGATAGACGGCCTCGAGGAGCTCGCCGTTGATCGAGCAGCAAATGCAGCCATTGCTCAGCTCGACCATGTCTTCACCGGTGGCGACGATCAGGTCGTTGTCGATGCCGATCTCGCCAAATTCATTCACCAGCACGGCCGTTTTCAGGCCCTGCTGGTTGCTGAGGATGTGGTTGAGCAGGGTGGTTTTCCCCGCCCCCAGGAAGCCGGTGAGGATGGTTACCGGCAGGCCTGTGGGGGCTGCTGCCATCACGTTGGATTCGCTGGCGCTGGCGGTCATTGAGTTGGGAGCTGCCGAATTGAGTTGACCCTAGGAAGGGCGCCATCGCCCCTGGCTCAGAACCGGAAGCTGGTTTTGATCAGGGCGCCGACCTGGTTGCCGCCTGCTTGATTCCCCCCCGGATTGTTGAGCACGAAGATTGCCGGGGTCACGGAGATGGAATCGCTGACCTGCCACTGGTACCACCACTCCCAAGCCCACACGCCGGATTCGCTGGCCGCCCCATTGCGGGTAGCGGTGGCAAAGGCGGGTTGGCCCACCCCCATGCCAAAGCTGTTGCCCTCCGCCAGCACATCGTTCCACTGCAGGCCCACCATCCACGACTGGCTGGTGCGCAGGTCTGAGCCGGAGCTGCCGTTGACGCCGTAACCAGCGCTGATCGAGGGCAGCCAGCCGCTCTCGGCCGGCTGCCAGAAGCCGCTGATGCCAAAGGCATTGGTGTTGACGCCGTTCTCCTCGATCTGGGTGGTGATGAACGGGGTGGCACCGGGCACAGCCACACCGGCCTCGACATAGGAATAGATCGCCGCGATGCCCCAGTTTTCCTGGCCGTAGCCCAGCTGCACGGTGCTGGTGCCTGCTGACGTGCTGCTGAACAGGCCCTGGGAGGAATCGGCCCCATTGCCCGCCACGTAATTGGCGCTCACGCTCCAGCCGTTGTCTTGCCACCAGAGGCCAAAACCGGGGCCGAGGTTTTTGTTGTAGGCCAGCGGTGCACCGTTGAGGGTGAGCACGTTGAGGATGGTGTCGCTGGGGTAGGCGCTGGGCCAGAGGGCGAGCATGTCTTCCTGACCCACCCGGCCGCCGAGGGTGGCGGTGAACTGGCCACCGATCGGAGACTGCCCAAGCGGGAACTGGTAAAAGATCTTGTCGATGCCCACCACGTCGGGGCCTCCCTCTTCCTGAAAGGCGATCTCCAGGGTGGACAGGCCGATGTTGAAGGCGTTGCGCGTGGTGTCAAAGTTGCCGGCCCGCAGCACCGTGCGCAGCAGATCCTTGCCGGTGAAGCTGGTGTCGAGGTTGAGCTGCAGGTCGTAGTTGAACGTGACCCGCTCACCGGCGGGATTGTTGCTCACCCCACCCACCATGAAGGTGGCCAGGCCAGAGAGCTTGGTGGTGGTGGAGAACTGGCTGGCCTCGATTTGGCCCGCTTTTGCTTCGAGGCCATCTGTGCGGCCCTTGAGCACGGCCAGTTCCTGCTTGAACTCGGCCATCAGGCCCTTGAGCGTGTCGGTCACTTCAGTGACCCGATCGAGACAGGCGTTGAGCAGGGCGGCGGCCTCGAAGCGGGTCATGGCTTGGCCACCTCTGAAGGTGCCATTCGGGTAGCCGGCGACGCAGCCGTATTTCTCCACCAGGTTGGTCAGGGCCTGATAGGCCCAGTCGGTGGGGCGCAGATCGGTGAACTCGCTGATGCTGGTGATCTGTTCAGCGCCCGGGGGAGCAGCGGCATAGCGGTGAATTGCATGGCGGTGCAGTGCCTCGAGATTGGCCTCGGTGGCGCTGGCCACCAGGGGCGCCAGTAGCGCCAGGGCAGTCGATGGGATTATCAATGAGGCGCGAATGTCCATTGATTGGATTGGTTCTGTTTAGATGGCTTTCCAGCGCTGGTTCAGGGCCTGCTCGCCGGATGGGTCGCAGCGGCCGCCCAGGCCGTTGACGATCAGGCAGGTGTTGGCGGTGAGGGTGGCCACCAGGTTGCCGTTGCCGCCAGGTTCCGGTGCGAGGCCATCGGCCACCAGCGGCTCGGCGGCGATGGGCACACCGCTGAGGCTGCTGACCCGCTGCAGCGCCTTGTCCGCCGGCAGCTGTTCGGCGAACAGCATCGGCACCCGCTCGCGCCGCAAACGCTCCACCACGGCCTGGAACGCCTGGGGGCGCAGGTTTGCGCTGCTGCTGGTGGCATCCACCACCGCCAGCTCCTGCAGTCCGTAGGCCCGGGCCAGGCTGGCAAAGGCCCGGTGGCCCGTGGCCAGGGGCGTGGCGGCGGGAATGGTGGCCAGTTGTTTGCGGTTCCAGGCGTCGAGCTGCTGCAGCGTTGCCGTCATCGCCTTGGCCCGGGCGGTGATGCGCTCCTGGGCAGCGGGTTTGAGCTGGCTGAGTTGGCGGGCTACCTCCGTCACCAGGGCGGCCGCCTGTTGGGGATCGTGCCACACATGGGGATCCCGATCGCCATGCGCATGGCCTGCCGCATCGAGGTGCTCGTGGGGCTGGTGGGAATCGGCGGCCGGTGGCTCTGCCTCCAGGACGGGGCTGTTGGGTACGGACAGCTCGGCTACGGCCACGGTTTTGGTCTTGCTTGTTCCCGGCTTGTCCGCGCTGGCCAGGGCTGGGGTGAGGCCGTAGCCGTTGATCAGCACCAGCTGGGCCTGGCTGAGCTCCCGGCTCTGCTGGGGCGTCAGCCGGAATTGATGGGGGTCGTCGCCCGGCTGCAATAGGCAGCTCACCCGCAGATCGCCTGCGGCCAGGCGTTGGGTGATGTCGCAAAGAACGCCATCGGCGGCGATCACCTCTGGGGGGCGGACTGGCTGGCAGGCCTGCAAGGCCAGGGCCCCTGCCAGGGCAACGCTGGTGACCGTCCAGTGGAGAGAGTGGAATCGGTGCATCACGGGCGCAGAGCAGCCAGGCCTAGGGATGCTGGAACGATAATGGTTCTCGCTGCCGGTCTTCTACCCGCTCTCAGCTCAGCAGGGCTGCGGCGTGGTGGCGCAGGTGGTCGTCAATGAAGCTGGACACGAAGAAAAAGCTGTGGTCATAGCCGGCCTGGTGCCGCAGGGTTAGGGGATGGTCGCTGGCTGTAGCGGCGGCTTCCAGGGCCTCGGGTTGGAGCTCGCTGGCGAGGAACGGATCGGCACTGCCCTGGTCCACCAGCAGCGGCAGGGGCCGGCCATCTGGACCCACCGGTCCCCGGCCGGCAGTGAGCAGCGCGCTGGCGTCCCAGGCCTGCCAGGTTTGGTGGTCGCTGCCCAGCAGATAGCTGAAAGCCTTCTGGCCCCACGGGCAGCGGGCGGGATTGGCGATCGGAGCCAAGGCAGAGACAGAGGAGTAACGGCCTGGATGGCGCATGGCACCCACCAGGGCGCCGTGGCCTCCCATGGAGTGGCCGCTGATGCCGCGCCGGTTGTTGATCGGCAGCTGGGCCTCCACCAGCTCCGGCAGTTCCACGGTTACGTAGCTGTGCATGCGGTAGTGCCGGCTCCAGGGCGCCTGGCTGGCATCCACATAGAAGCCGGCGCCGTGGCCGAAGTCCCAGCTGCCTTCGGGATCAGAAGGAACCTTTTCGCCGCGGGGGCTGGTGTCGGGCGCCACCAGGGCCAGACCCAACTCGGCGGCCAGCCGCTGGGCGCCGGCCTTCTGCATGACGTTTTCGTCTGTGCAGGTGAGGCCTGAGAGCCAGTAAAGAACCGGCACCCGGGCCCCCTCGAGGGCTTGGGGCGGCAAGAACACAGCAAACACCGTGTCGCTTGCCAGCTCACGGGAGTGGAAGCGGTAGCGGCGATGCAAGCCAGCAAAGCAGCGGTTTTCGACCAATAGTTCGAGCATGGCGATCAGGCAGAGCGGGGGCTCAGAAATGGATCACTGAGCGGATGCTCTTGCCCTGCTGCATCAGCTCAAAGGCGTGGTTGATCTGCTCGAGCCCCATGGTGTGGGTGATGAAGGTGTCGAGGGGAATCAGGCCCTGTTGGAATTCCTCCACAAATCCCGGCAGCTGGCTGCGGCCCTTCACGCCTCCGAAGGCCGAGCCGCGCCACACTCGCCCGGTGACGAGCTGGAAGGGCCGGGTGCTGATCTCCTCGCCGGCGCCAGCCACGCCGATGATCGTCGACTCGCCCCAGCCCTTGTGGCAACTCTCTAGGGCGGCGCGCATCACCTCAACGTTGCCGATGCATTCAAAGGAGTAATCCACCCCGCCTTCGGTGAGCTCGAGGATCACCTGCTGGATCGGAGCGTCGAACTCGCGGGGATTGATGCAGTCGGTGGCGCCGAGCTGGTGGGCGATGGCGAATTTCTCCGGGTTCACATCGATGCCGATGATCCGCGCGGCGCCGGCCATCACCGCGCCGATCACCACCGCCAGCCCAATGCCGCCCAGCCCGAAGACAGCCACAGTGCTGCCGGGTTCCACCTTGGCGGTGTGCCGCACGGCGCCGATGCCGGTGGTGACGCCGCAACCCAGCAGGCACAGCTTCTCCAGGGGGGCCGCTTTGTTGATCTTGGCCACGGCGATCTCCGGCAGCACGGTGTACTCAGAAAAGGTGGAGGTGCCCATGTAGTGGTGCAGCATCCGGCCGTCTTTGAACAAACGGCTGGTGCCATCGGGCATCACCCCCTGGCCCTGGGTGGTGCGGATCGCTTGGCAGAGGTTGGTCTTGCCAGAGCGGCAGAATTTGCAGCTGCCGCACTCCGGCGTGTACAGGGGGATCACGTGGTCGCCCACGGCGACCGAGGTGACACCGGGGCCGATCTCCACCACGATGGCGCCTCCCTCGTGGCCCAGCACGGCTGGGAACAGGCCCTCGGGATCGGCGCCTGAAAGGGTGTAAGCGTCGGTGTGACACACGCCGGTGGCCACCACCCGTAGCAGCACCTCACCGGCATGGGGCGGGGCCACATCGATCTCGGTGACCTCCAGGGGCTGGCCCGGGGCCCAGGCAACGGCGGCGCGGGAGCGGATCATCGCTGTGGGGGTGAGGGGAGCTCCATCTTCGGGCGCGGGCTTTGGTGCAGAGGCCTAGTTAGGTTCGGGGCTGGGTGGAAGGCCGAGCGTGTCCCTTGAGGTGAGCCAGCTGCGTGTGCGCCGTGGCTCCGATCTGGCTCTTGAGGGCGTCAACTTCGCGCTCGAGCCCGGCACCCTCACCGCCCTGGTGGGCCCTAACGGCGCCGGCAAAAGCACCTTGCTACAGGCCATCGAGGGTCAGCTGCCGATCGAGTGTGGTTCGATCCGGCTCGATGGGCAGGAGTTGACGCCGTCCCTGGCGCGACAGCAGTTGGCCCTGATGCCCCAGCGGGGGGAGATCGCCTGGAATTTTCCCATCACCGTGCGCGAGCTGGTGGCCCTCGGCCGGTTGGCGGCCCATCGCCCTGGCTGTTGTGATGTGGAGGCAGCCCTGCAGCGGGTGGGTTTGGCGGGCTTGGCTGGCCGGCGTCTGGATCAACTTTCAGGCGGCCAGCAGCAGCGGGCCCTGCTGGCCCGCACCCTGGTGCAGCCGGCCCGCCTGCTGCTGCTTGATGAGCCCTGCGCGGCCATCGATCCCCCCTCCCGCACCGAGCTGCTCAAGGTGATGGGCCAGCTGCGCGATGCCGGCCTCACCCTGCTGGTGAGCAGCCACGACTGGGGCAGCGACCTCGACGCCTATGACCGGGTGCTGGTGCTCGATCGTTGCCTGCTCGCCGAGGGCACACCGGCAGAGGTGCGTCACGCCCTTGGCGACCTGCGGGTGGGCAACCACTGCTGCGGTTAGCTGGCCTGGCGTTGTTGCCAGCTCTGGCAGAGCCCGAAGAACTCCAACGTATGGAAGAGCAATTGGAAGCCCTCTGCCTGCTCCTGGTGGAGGTGCACCTTGGGCATCGGACAGCACTCCAGCACCACCGTGGTGCCGCAATCAATGCAGGTGAGGTGGTGTTCGTCCCGATCGGTGGGTGCGAAGAGGGCCTCCCCACTGGGCAGATGGCGGCAGCGGATCAGGCCCCGCTGCTGCAGTTGGCGCAGGTGTCTGTATACCGTGGCCAGGCCCATCGGTTGGGCCCCCTGGCGCAGCAGGGCGTGCAGCTCTTGGCCGGAGAGTTCCCGGTCGGCTTGGCTCAACGCAGCCAGCAACAGCTGCTGGCGATCGCTTGGGGCGGCAACCTGGGTGGACATGGCCAATCCGGCTGGGGCGAGGTGGATTGATCCTATGGAGAGTCTCTGGTGGCTGCTGCCCCTGCTGCTGGCCCTGGTGATCGGTGGGCTCTGTCCCCTGGCGGGCACCATGCTTTTGGTGCAGCGGCGGCTGTTTCTGGCCAATCTTGTCTCCCATGCGGTGTTGCCGGGCCTGGCGCTGGCAGTGGCCCTGCGGCTGGATCCCGGCCTGGGGGGAGTGATCACTGGGGTGGCTGGAGCCCTGCTGGCGGAGCGGCTCAGCCGGGGCGATCGCCCCGGGGAGGGGGGCGATGAGGCGGTGCTCAACACGGTGCTGGCCGGGTTTCTCGGCCTGGGGGTGCTGTTGATTCCCCTCCTTCACATCCGCGTGGATCTGGAGGCGGTGCTGTTTGGCGACCTGTTGGCCGCCGCGCCGGCCGACCTGTTGCGCAGCCTGCTGGCGCTGGCGGCGGTTCTGGCCTTGATTGCCCTTCGCTATTCCCATTACGTGTATCTGGGGGTGGATCCCCTCGGCGCTGCCGGGGCCGGCCTGCCGGTGCGGCGGCTGCGGCTGTTGCTCACCCTGGTGACTGCCTTCATTGTGGTGAGTGCCATGACGGCGGTGGGGGTGGTGCTGGTGATCGCCCTGATGGGGGCTCCGGCCCTGCTGGCCCTGGCAGGCGCGTCCAGCCTGCGCCAGGCCCTTGGGCGTTCGGCCCTGGTGGGGATGGCGATCAGCGGAGCCGGTTTTCTGCTGGCTATCCAGCCGGCGGTGAACTTGCCGCCCGGGCCCCTGATCGGCGTGCTCTGTATGGCTCTGCTGCCGTTTGCGGCCCTGGGGGCAGCCAGATCCTCAGCCCGCCGGTAGCCACAGGGCCAGGCGCACCGATTTGGCCTGGGGCTGGAGCCCCAGGCTGTGGCCATCGATCAGCACTGGCTTGGCACCATCGCGGTTGCGCAGGGTCAGCAGCAGCAGCTGGCGAGTGGGATCAAAGGCCATGGCGCTGCCGGGCTCCACCTCCCAGCCGGCGAGCGAGCGTTGACGCTGCAGCAGGCCGCGGCGATCCAGGGCCAGCAACTGGGGCTGGGCGCCCTGGCGCCAGTCGCTGATGACCAGCCACACCCGCTCACCTCCCCGGTCACAGGCGCTGGCCAGCACGGCCTCGCCGCCGATCCAGAGTTGCCGGGGCGGCTGGCCGGGTTCCACCAGCTCCAGGGAGCGCGTGTAATCGGGCCAGTGGCGCACCAGCAGGGCCCGGCCGCTCACCGGACAGAAGCTGCTCAGCTCGCGGCTGCCCGGCAGCACCTGGCGGCGCCCTGGTTCGCTGGGAAGGGAGTACAGGGTCAGCCCCTCCAGCTCCGGCACCACCATGGCGCCTCCTTCCGGCAGCAGCTGAATCGGCCCGGAGGCGGCCTGGTCCAGGCGTCGCCGCTTGCCGCTTGAGCTGATCAGCAGGGTCTGGCCAGGCTCCAGGGCCGTGGTCGATGCCTGCACCAGCAGGTCGCCGCGGCGATTGCTGCTCAGGTGGGCAAACAGCAGGGGCTGATCAAGGAGGGGTGTGAGCTTCCCCGAGATCGGGTTGCGCAGGCTGCTGGGTTCGCGCACCAAATTTTGTTGCTCCAGTGGCAACAGCCAAAGTTTGTGAGCGCCCTTGCCATCCCCGCTGAGCAGCGCCACACCGGAGCCGTCACCGAGGGGCAGCACGTTGGCCAGCTGGGGCCACACCGGGCCCAGGGCCTGCCAGCGCCCATCCCGTTGCTGCAGTTGCAGTTGCTCCCCTCCGGACACCGGCACCACCGCCAGCAGCCGGGGCCGGGGGTCCCAGTGCCAGCGCTGGCGCTGGAGTGGCAGGCCGCGGCGGTCGATCCCCGCCAGCAGCAGCTGCAGCGGGCCGCGGATGGTCTGCTGGGGTAGCAGCAGCAGGCGCAGGGGGTTGCCTTCCCCCAGCCAGGTGCTTTTCAGCTGGGGTGCCAGGGCACTGGAGCGCTCCAGGCTGGAGCGCTGCATCGGCCGGCTGAAGCGCAGATCCAGGGCCGCGGGGCCCGAGCTGGCCGTGGTGGACCTCAGCTCCAGCAGGCGGGGTGGCCGGCGCAGCAGCAGTTGTTGCTGAAGCAGGGCCAGGGCGATGCCCGCTGCCAGCACGAGGCCCACCGGGTTGGGGCCCAACCTTTTCATGGCTCCAGCGGCCGTCTGGGCCGGGGAATGGCGGCGATTCGCTCCGCCACCACCACATTGCGCTTCTGGCCGTAGTGCTCTTCCACCGCCATGGTGCCCCGCACCGCCAGCCAGCGATCGGCCTTGGGCACCTGGCCCGGGGGCCAGCGCACCGGCAGGCCCACCGGCGTGGCATCGGCCAGACAGCAGCGCACCAGCAGGCGGGCCAACTGGGGCTGGTCGCCCTTCTGGGGCCAGACAAATCCGCTGATCCGCACCTGATCCCCCTCATAGAGACCGGGGTCTGGCTGGCTGCGTAGCAACCGGACCCAGTCGGTGAGGCTGCGCTGGGCAGGAGGCAATACAAAGTTAAGGGCCTCCTCCTGGCCCAGTTCGGCCGGCCGGTTGGTGGCGAGGTCGCTGAAGGAGGGGTTGGGCGGGATTGCCAGCACCAGTAGGGCGACTGCGGCGCCCAGCCACCAGCCCCTGGGGGCGCCTGGCCGCCGGCCCTGCCCCCAGGCGCCTTTCAGCTGGGCGCCGGCCAGCACCAGCAACACCACACCGCTGAAGCCCACCAGGGGGTGGAACACCCCCCGCAACAGCAGATCCAGCCGCCCGCTGAGGCTGCTGCCCAGCAGCACGATCCCCCATAGGGCGAGGCAGAGAGCGGTCATCACAGCAGCAGCAAGTTGATCCATTGCCCCAGCACCAGGACGGTCACCGCTGCAGCGGCACTGGTGAGGGCGATTGCCTTTGGCCGGAGCAGCACGCGGAGCAGCCCGAGCAACTTCAGGTCAACCACCGGGCCGAGCACCAGAAAGGCAAACAGGGCCCCGGGGGTGATCTGGGCGGCGAATCCCAGGGCGAGAAAGGCATCCACGCTGGAGCACACCGAAACCACGACCGCCAGCAGCATCAAGCTGAGCACCGAGAGGGTGGGGGCTCCCCCCACCGCCAGCAGCCAGCTGCGGGGTAGCAGGGTCTGCACCGTGGCGGCGATCGCGCAGCCCAGCACCAGCAGCACCGCCAGATCCAGAAACTCGCGGCTGCCGTGCTGCAGCACCTCCTGCAGGGGTGGCCGGGGCGTCTTGTCCGGTAGCGCCTTTGGCGTCGCGGGGCCGACCAGGCCCGTGCGCCGCTCCAGCAGGCCCACCTCCGCCAGGGGCTGGTTGAGCCGCCGTTCCTCCAGCAGGGCCGGGTCGAGCAGAGCTGTTTCAGGCAGCAGGGGCAGCACGCTGGCCAGCAGCAGGGACAGCAGCAGGGCTCCGCCTGGGCGGGCCGCCAGCAGCCAGGCCTGGTTGGGGAAGGCGACCCAGGTGCTGGCCAGCACGATCGGGTTGAGTACCGGTGCGGCAAACAGAAAGCCCAGGGCGGTGCCCAGGGGGGCACCGCCAGCCAGGAGTCGCCGGGCCACCGGCACGTTGCCGCACTCGCAGGCGGGCAGGGCAAAACCCAGGGCAGCCCCGGTCAAGGGCCCCAGCACCGGGTGGCGGGGCAGCTTCTGCATCCACCGGCCCCCAGGGGCTAGCCAGCGGGCCAGGCTGGCAATTGCCACCCCGATCAGCAGAAAGGGCAGGGCTTCGACGAGCAGGCCCTGAAAAATGGCCCAGGCGGTGGCCAGCCAAGCCAAGCAAGATCTGCGGTTGCAAGCATCATCGCCGGCCAAGCCCAGGTCGCCGGCGCCCAAGGGGCAGAGGGGCAAGGGTCCGACCCAGCCTGGCCATGGCCTGCTCCAGCCCCGTTCCCGCTGCCGAGCTGCTGGCGGCGCTGCTGGTGAGCCAGCTCAGTCCCAGGAGCGGGGTGCTGGCTTCAGCCACAGCAGTGGCAAGCAGAAGCAAGCCATCAGGGGCCCGGGAGGCAGGTTGAATCCCAGCGCTAGGCCGCAGCCGGTGACGCCCACCACCACGCCCAGCCCGGCTACCAGGCGTAGGGCCTGCGCCAAGCTCTGGGCGCGTGAAAGAACTGCCAGAGAAGGGGCGCAGATCAGCGCCATCACCAGGGCTAGGCCCACGGCGGCGGTGGCACTGACTACGACCAGGACCGTGAGAGCGGCCATCATAAGCCGCAGGCCGCGCAGCGGCAGTTCGATCTCAGCGGCGCCCTCCGGGTCGAGCCCCAGCCACTGCAGCTGGTGGAAGCGCAGCCGCAGCACGAGAAGGAGTAGGGCCAGGGCCGCTAGCAGGCGCAGCAGGTCTGCGGGGCCTGCCACCAGCAGATCGCCGAACAGCAGGCCATCGAGATCCACCGGCAATTCCAGGCCCTGGACCAGGAGCACCCCCAGTCCGAGGCTGGCGGCCAACACGGTGTTGAGCACGGCCTCCGCCTGGCCGCTGCCGGAGGGGCGGCCCGCTATCAGCAGCTCGGCCAGGAGCACCGCACCCATGGCCCCGCCCATGCCCCCCAGCAGCTCCGGCCAGCCCAGGGCCTTGGCTATCACGACGCCGGGCAATACGGCGTAGGCCATCAGATTCGTGGTGAGCACTCGTTGCTGCACCACCAACAGCGTGCCCAGCAGGGGGCACACCAGGCCACACAGCCCGGCCAGGAGGAAGGGAATCAGCCACCAGGGCTCCATCAACACGTTCATTGCCGATCCCCTGGCCCCAGCTGGCCTTGCTCCAGATGCATTTGCGGCACCTGCTCCAGGCTGCTTGGTAGATCCCCGTGGGCGGTAAGAACCACCGCCGTTCCATCAGCCGCCAGCGCCTGGATCAGGCCGCCCAGCTGCTCGCGGCTGCGGTTGTCAAGGCAGGCAAAGGGTTCATCGAGCAGCAGCACGGCCGCCTGACGGGCCAGGGCGCGGGCAATCAGGGCCCGTTGTCGCTGGCCGCCCGAGAGGCTTGCGATCGGGGCTTTGGCCAAGGCGGCCAGACCCACCTGCTCCAGGGCGGTGTGGCTGCGTTGGGGGTGGCCGCCGCAGCCCAGGCCCACCAGGCCGGCCAGGGTGATTGGGTAGTGCCAGCGCAGGCTTGGGGCCTGGGGCACCAGGGCCAGTCGCCTCCGCTGGCCCTTTAGGGGGCGCCCGCATAGGCGCACCCAGCCTGCGGTGGGCTGCAATTTGCCTTGCAGCAGCTGCAGCAGGGTTGATTTGCCGGCCCCGTTGTCACCCCGTATCAGGGTGCATGAACCCTTCGTGACATCCAGGTTGATGGACCGCAGAACGGCGGTTTTGGCGTAGCCAAAGGCGAGCTGGCGAGCCTGAAGCAAGGGCGCATCCACGGGCGGAGCCAAGAAACAGCGGGGCCGGCGCCCCATGTGGCACCCATTGTGCCTGGCAATGAATGAGAATCGTTATCATTCGCTTGTGCTGCAGGGTGCTGATGTCCGTGGTTTTTGTCAGTCGGGTGTGTCGACCGGGGCTGCTGGGTGCGCCGGCGTCGGCTCTCGTCGCCCTGCTTGCCTGCCTGCCCCCTGCAGCTGCTGCCCCGGCTCCGATGGTGGTAGCCGCTGATGGTGTGCTCTGTGACCTCACCCGCACCCTCGCTGCCGAGCAGGTGAGGGTGCTCTGCCTGATCCCGGCCGGCGCCGATCCCCATCAGGCGGTCCTGCGCCCCCGGGATCGCCAGGCCCTGGCCGAGGCCAAGTTGGTGCTGGTCAATGGCTATGGACTTACCCCTGCCCTGCAACGGGTGAAGAGCTCGGCTCCGCGGGTGGCGGTGGCGGAGCTGGCTGTGCCGGAAAGCCCCGGCCGTGATCCGCACGTATGGCACAACAGCAGCCAGGTCGCCGCCATGGTGTCAGTGGTGGAAGATCGTTTGATCGCACGATTGCCACGTAGCGCAGCTTCGGGCGTGCGGCAGCGCAGCCAAGCTGCTCGCGCTGTGTTGGATGGGCTCGGCACCTGGACAGGTGCTCAGATCCGCACTGTGCCCGAGTCCACAAGAGTTCTGGTTACTGAACACCGTGCATTCAGCAGCTTTGCGCGGCGTTACGGCATCCGGGAATTGCCCCTGCTGGATGCCTACACAACTGCGGGCGTGCTGCGGCCCGCCACTCTCGCCGCGATGACCAAGGCGATTAGGGAATCGGGCACCCGTCAGCTGTTCGCCGAATCATCGCCGGTGTCGAAAACCCTGCGGCGGGTAAGTCGCAGTAGCGGGGTGCCGGTGAATCCCACCCCCCTGGTGGCCGATGGCCTGGCGCCAGGGCGCTCCACCGTGCAGACCGCCACGGGCAATGTCTGCACCTTCGTAGATGGCCAGGGCGGTCGTTGCGATCGCGCCGCTGCCGACCAGCTCGCCCAGCGCTGGGCTGCCATCCGCTGACCCGGGTCGCCGCATCAGCCCCCACCGCGCCCAACACCCCAGCTTCCAATACCCCAGTTTTGCCTGCATCAGCCATGCCTTTGTTTCGCCCATCCCCGTTGGCGCTGCCGCTTTTTCTGCTGGCCCCCGCTGGGATTGCCCTGGCCTGCGCCTTGCCCGCTCCGGTGCGGGCCCATGGCGCCGCCGGCGGCGCTGAGTTGGCTCCCGGCGAATTTCAAATGGCCCCGGTGCTCACCATCGAGGGCCATGCCGGCCTGGAAAACAACCTGGAGGATCGTCCCCGCCACTACGCCATCGATGGCCTGGTTGGTGTGGTGATGGAGTGGGGGCTGCCCAATCGGGGCAGTTTTGCCATCGAAGCCATGGTCGGCCCGGCCTTTGTGTGGGGGGAAGCTGAACATTTCTATGGCCGGGTGCATCAACACGATGATCACGACGACCACGACGATCACGATGACGCGGAGCACGATGTAGAGGAGGGCCATGGCGGTGCCCCTTTCCAGCGCGTCGACATTAAGGGGCAGCTGCAGGCCCGCTATGCCCCGAACGATCGTCTCTCGTTCATGGCCGAATGGAAGCCTTATTACGTCACCCGCAACCAGGGGGAAGACATCAAGGGTCTCAAGAATGAGGTGGGGGTTGGCGTGGTGTGGGCCTTGGGGGATGGCGATGTGAATTTTGCCCTGGGCGATGGCCTCGAAACCATTGCCGATGGCTTTTTTCTATCCCTAGAAAATCGAACGGGCTGGGAATCTGATGGCACCTACATTGGCAACTACACAGACCCATGGCTGGGCTTTGGATTCAATGTGGACAAGCTCAATGTGACCCTTACTGGGGGGCCGCGTTTCTATAGCCCCGGCAGCTACTCAGGCCTTTCCAGCCGCACCGACTGGGGTGGTGAGTTGGCACTGGAAGTGCCTGTGAGTCCCGGCACAGTCTTGTTCGCCCACTGGAAGCCGATCTACAGCAGCCAAGGGGGCGATGGTTGGGGCCGTGGCTGGCAGCACCACATCGGCACGGGGGTGACCTTCCGCTTCTGATGGTGAGCCGTGCCGTCACGCAAACCCCCGCGCCCGCTGCAGGGGCCTGCTGCCGGCGGTAAGAAAGTCAAAGCGATCAGTGCCGGGGTAATAGATGGTGTAGTGGACGCCAGCCCCGATGACGATCACCTGGCGCTTGGGAACGCTCTGCTGCTGGTGCCGTTGGCCCTCCAGATCCCGCACCTGCGACTCAATGCCGCCGCCAGTGAGTTCGATGCGGGTGAGCCGATCAAGACCAGTGGCAGGTCATGCAGACCTTGCGGCTGCGGGTGTTGAGCAGCACCTCGCAGTCGAGGTAGGGGAGGGCGGGCGCGCCTGGCATCCCACTTGGAAATGGCCACCCCGATCGAGGTCACGCGCCATGGCCGCACCGTTGGGCTCTATGTGCCCCTGCCCCAGAAGTCAGATCTCAGTGAGCACGAGCGACTGCTGGAAGCGGGTCGGTTGATGCAAAACGAGCTGCAGCGGCTAGGCCTGACAGAAGAGGAGCTGGCTGCTGACTTCAAGGACTGGAGGCGAGCCCAGCAGCAACAGGCCCACGCCTGATGGCAGAACGCAAACGGCTGGTGATCGACGCCAACATCCTCCAATCAACCTGAGCCCGGCCGGAGGCGCTTGGGCGGCGAGCTCTGTCCTGAAATGCTCATCGAACTCTCCATTAACACATGCTTACAGAAAGGTTGAGGCACTATTGCTGCACCTTGTGGCACTCGGCTGCCTGGCAGCGGCGTTTTGTTGATTCGATGCCGTTGTTCGGGTGAGGTCTGGCCTCAAGTTGCCCCGATTGATTTGTTGCATGCCGCTGCTCCGTTTAGTCTTATCGCCACTTCTTTTGGCCGCCACGCCTTTCCAGTCTTTGGTCGCCCCTGCACCTGCAACCGCGGCTGAACTGGCTTCGCTCAATAGTCGTGAGACCATCAATGACTACATGGAGCAGCAGGAGATTGACGAGCTCAAGGCCTGGCGATCCAAAAATCAGGTGACCAGCGTCAACCAGTTCTCCGACCTGCGCCCCAGCGACTGGGCCTATCAGGCCCTCACCAACTTGGTGGAGAAATACGGTTGCGTGGCGGGCTATCCCGACGGCACCTACAAGGGCGGCCAGGCCATGACCCGCTACGAAGCGGCAGCCCTGCTCAACGCCTGCCTCGATCGAGTCACCGAGGTGACCGACGAGCTGCAACGGTTGATGGATGAGTTCAAAAAAGAACTCGCCGTGCTCAAGGGCCGCGTAGATGGTCTCGAGGCCAAGGTGGGCACATTGGAGGCCCAGCAATTCTCCATTACCACAAAGCTTTCTGGCCTGGCGACGTTTGTTGTGGGGGGCATTGTCTATTCAGGCAGCGGTAAAAATAATATTCGGGATTATCGGGGCCAGCCAGTCGCGCTCCCTGAAAATGTAACTTTTAATTATGATTTACAACTCACTTTCGATACTAGCTTTACGGGCAAGGATCTGCTGCGCACAAATCTTCGTGCCGGCAACTTTGCCACTAGCGTCTTCGGCGGAGAGCCCCATGCTCTCGGAAATTCCGCAGAGCTAGAAATTGCTTTTGAAGAAGATACGGGCCCCAATATTGTGGGCATTGACAAGCTCTTCTACCAATTCCCCATCGGCAATCAATTCACCGCCACGGTGGGGGCGCGTGTCGGCCAAGAAGACATGCTGGCGCTCTGGCCCAGCGTCTATCCTGCTGATACGGTCCTAAACATCTTTACAGTTAACGGTGCACCAGCTGCCTATAGCAAAAATCTTGGCGCCGGTGCTGGCCTGTGGTGGCAAAATAATGGCTGGAGTGTGAGTGCAAACTATGTTTCAGCCCTTGGCTCGGATTCGACAAAAGGGCTCTTCACCACTGAGTCTGGTGCCATCGCAAGTGTGCAGATCGGTTATCAACAAGAGCAGTGGGGCCTGGCTGCGATTTGGTCATATGTGCAACCACTCACCCAGTTTGTCCCAGGTACTACTCCACTTGTGCATATCTCCATCGACCATGGAGAAGCAGTTGGTGCTGAAACCAATGCGTTCGGTATAAGTGCCTTTTGGCAGCCACTAGAAAGTGGCTGGATGCCTTCTGTGAGTCTGGGCTGGGGTATCAACAGCACAAGCTATGGCGTTTCTACGATAGGGAGACCCAGTGTCAGTCAATCCTGGATGGTGGGGTTACAGTGGACGGATGTATTTGTTAAGGGCAATGATTTTGGTTTTGCCGTTGGACAAGCCGTATTTGCAACATCGCTGACCGGCGGGGTTGACCCTGATGACAGCAACTATGTGTGGGAATGGTGGTACAAGTTCCAGGTCACAGATAATATCAGTATTACGCCCGCCCTGTTTTATCTAAGTCGTCCATTGGGGCAAAGAACTCCCGAAGGACAAGGCTTCAGTTCCCTTGGGGCTCTGGTTAAAACGACATTTAAATTCTAGTTGTAAGACTAAAAGCCCCGGCAATAAGTTGTCGGGGCCCTTGCTCTTTAGCTGAAGTCAGGTTTGGCCTGAATTCATGTTTGTTCTTGATTACCCATAAGCCTCCGCAACCCTGAGATCCCGCTCCGTGCAGGGCATGCAGCAACAGACCGCATTGGCAATGCGATCAGTCATCGCAACCATCGAGAAGCGCCGGTTGAACCGGAAGCAGAAGCCGCCCAGGTAGCGCCTGGCGTACTTGTCGAAATTGAAAGCGTGGAAGGTGCCGTTGAAGCCGGTCTTGAGGTTGCCCAGCACGGTGTTGATCCAACGGAACTGCGGCAAGTCGTTTGGGTGCTTCCCACCGGTGACGATGGCGTGATGGCTGCAGCCTGCCGTGGTCACGGCACGAAAGCAGGCCAGGCCATCGGAGAGCACCTGACTGCCGGGCGCCAGATGGCGCTTGGCCCACTCAGCGATGGCCTCTGAGCTGAAGCCACTCACGGCTGTGATCCTGGCGTGAATCAGCCGGCCCGCCTCATTCAAGGAGACGGCCGCGACGATGGGGATCTTGTTCTCTGAACCCCGACCTGCCTTGCCGCCCGGCAGTTCTCCGCCGAGGTAGGAATCATCGATCTGGACTTTTCCCCGCAGCAGGTAAGCCTCCTCCCGATCAGCCATCGCCCGCAGAATCTTGTGGTGCAGCAGCCAGGCGGTGTCGTAGTTCACGCCCAGGTGGCGGCTGAGCTCCAGCGAGGAGATCCCTGTTTTGGCCTGCCCGATCATGTAAAAGGCCAGAAACCAGGTGGTCAGAGGCAATTTCGTGGCCTGCATGATCGTGCCAGCCGTGAGCGTGGCCTGATGGCCGCAGCTGCGGCACTGATAGCGCTTGAGCCTGCGGCCATAGACCAGCCCATGCTCATGGCCATTGCAGCGGGGACAGCGGAACCCACCGGGCCAGCGCGCCTTCTCCAAAGCAGCCTCACATTGCACCTCGGTGCCGTAGAGCCGCTGGAAGTCAGGCAGTGAAAGGCCTTTCTGGAACTGGATGACGTTGCGCGCCATGACTGAACTGGTATGTGCGTACCAGTCTACGGCCCAGGCTCGCGGTGCGCGGAGCGAGCTGGGTAATCAAGTGTTTGTTTGGACTGGCTTAGTGTTGGTGCTGGTTGGCTGGGCTCCCCTCGGATGTGCCGAATCCCCAGGTTTCCCATGGCCTGGCCTCGGGGGTTTGCGATAGGAGCCTGATCCGCCGCCGCCGCAGGCTAGTAGCTCAGAAGTATGGGCGACGAAATGGCTGGTTTCATTTGAATAATTTATTGATATTTTTGCCGTTGTGGGAGAAAGTGTTGATATGGTAAGTGGGCTGGAACTGATAAGGAAGAGGCTAAGAATTAGGCCCATGGCTTTGTGTTGAGGTGGAGCAAGGCCCAGCGTTGGGATGCGCTGCAGTTGAAATGCAGCTCGCGGCTTTCTCCGCTTCCGCCAGTGTGGCGTAGGCCACCGGGTGTTACCGCGGCCAGATTGAGGGAGCGCTTCAACATGGGCGCTAATCGACAGATGGAGCCAAAGCCAAGGCTAACACATATCTCCAGTTAGAGGTGGTTGCTGGAGGGATATGCGCCTGTCGTTCAAGGCTCTGGATAAAATCTCAAGGTGTCTAGCTGATGGAGGGTTTATTGATGGTGCGCCGGCCCGATGACTCTGCCCGCCAAGCTCCGGGGCTTCGCATTGGTGAAGTGGCCAGGCGATCCGGCTTGTCGGTGAAAACTATTCGCTTTTATTGTGATCAGGGTTTGCTGAATACGGCCCGATCTGAAGGTGGCTATCGAGTGTTCAGTGGTGAGAGTCTGGTGGAATTGGAGATTATCCGGGCCCTTCGCTCGATGGATGTGCCGATCGCGGAGCTGGCGCGGATCCTGGAGGTGCGCCGTGCGGGTGTCTGTAATTGTTTGGTGTTAAAAGACAGCATCGCTGCCAAGATGACCTCCATCGATGCACGCCTCGAGGAGCTCCAGGCGATGAAAGCTGAGTTGGCGCGTTTGCTCACCAGCTGGCAGGAGTGCGGGGGCGTCAAGCCTGAGCCATCTGCTCGGGGTTGATCAGCCCCTGAACCACTCAGGTAGCTCCTCGTAGCAGGCGGCATTTTTCATATTTTCGCGGGCTTCGGTTTTCCAGCAGCAACTGCGTCCGCCATCGCGCTCATGCAGCAACGCGTTGGCCCAGCCCCAAACGAGTTTTGCGCTCGCTTCCATGCCGACGTTATCCATGACCCGTAGATCCAGGGCGCCCTGGGCGTGGAGATCCCGCCAGGTGGCGAGTTGTGGATCGTCGGCATTGACCAGGAAGGTGTGGTCAAATTGCTCCGCCAGTTGAGCCTCCAGGGCGCTCAGGCTGGAGAAGTCGACCACAAATCCGTTCTCGTCAAGGCTCCCGGCCCTGAACCAGAAACTGAAGCTGCGGCTGTAGCCATGCACGAAGCGGCAGTGGCCGCTATGGCGCCATTGGCGATGGCAGCAGGGGTAGCCGCTGAAGGTCTTCGAACAGGTGAAGGCGGCGGTCATCCCCTTGGTTGGCGGATTGTGCGGGAAGATTCAGGACAGAGATGGATCAGCAGCCCTTGCAGCAATCATTTCAGCCCCCGGATCCTGGCTTTTGTGGCTCTCTAGCCGCCACGCTTCACTTTAATGAGAAAGGCCTGATCCCCGCCGTTGCCCAGGACTGGCTCGATGGCGCCGTGTTGATGGTGGCCTGGATGAACCGTGAGGCGATCGAGCGCACCCTCGCCAGCGGCGAGGTGCACTATTGGAGTCGCTCTCGCCAGGAGCTGTGGCACAAGGGGGCCACCAGCGGCCACACGCAGGTCTTGAAGGGCCTGCGTTACGACTGTGACGCCGATGTGCTGTTGCTCACGATTGAGCAGAGCGGCGATCGGGCCTGCCACACCGGCGCCCGCAGCTGTTTCTTTGACGAGGGCCCCACCCCCAGTGGTGGGGGCCCGGGGGCCGCCCAGCCCCCAGCCGACGCTTGCACCGAGCTGATGCGGGTGATTGAGGGCAGGCGCGACCGGCCCGAGCCCGGCAGCTACACCAACAAGCTGCTGGAGGGTGGTGATAACCGCATCCTCAAAAAGATCGGTGAGGAAACTGCCGAATTCGTGATGGCCTGCAAGGACGCCAACGCCAACGAGATCGCTGGCGAGGCAGCCGATATGGTTTTCCACCTGCAGGTGGCCCTGGCCCACCACGGCGTCAGTTGGCGCCAGGTGCAGCAGGTGCTGGCGTCGCGGCGGGGGGCACCCCGCCGCGACTGAGACCATCAGCCCTGGCCTGCCGTGCTCAGCATGGCGGCTGCGATCCAGAGCACCAGCCCCGTAACCACAAACCCCCCTGTCGCCACGCCGTATTGCCAGATTTTTTGCACGGCAGGGGTGGGTTGGTTGGCCAGCCACTGCGGCCGGGCCCAGCCCGACCCCACCCCCCAGGGGGTCCCCCCGGCCGGTGCCCGACGGGCCATGGTGTCGCGCCAGTAGGCGTCGTAGCGCGGAGCCTGTTGGTTGAAAGGCATGGTGCCGGCTGAGTGACCGGGCAGCACCCTTGAGCGCTGGAAAGGCACCAGGTTGTCGCCGAAGGCGCCCAGGTATTCCGGCGAATTCAGCAGGGCATCCACAAAAGCTGGCAGGCCCTGTTCGGCGATCACGATTGACCAGGCGATGCGCTCGGATTGGCCATGTACCGGTCGACCGAGCACGCGCCCAACGACCTGTTCCACTACCCGGTAATTGCTGTTACAGCGGTAGAAATCCCGCGTGAATTTATCCGAGAGCAGTAGGGCACGAATGAAATCGCGGGTGCTGATCTGGCCTGAACGCAGCTGCGACTCCAGCACCGCATCCCGATCAACTTTGAAGGCGTGGAAGTAAATCTGCCGATAAGCTTGCTCGATCAGCCCATCGGCGGCGGCGCGGTCCCTTGATAGGCAGGCCGTGTCACTTTGCCTTGGGGTTTCCTCACCGCTGGCCAGGAAGCTGGACACTCGGGCGCTGTTGGTCAGTGGTTTGGTGGCCAGAACGGGGAGGGGCATTGGCTAGCGATGGGGGGATCTGGGTACTGGGAAACGTATGCGAACTGGCCGCCGGTTGGGCGGGAGGGCTCCCTGAACGACAGACAACGTCATGGGCCACAAGGGGCCTGGCCTGGATCGGCAGTGCCTTCCTGGCCCCCTAGCCCAGGCTGCTGTTGAAGCCACAGAAAGGTGGCCCGATCCCGGCCCGTTAGGGCCAGGATCGGCGTCGGCCCCGGCACCGCCGCCATGGCGTCTAGGGGTTGGTCGCTGTGGCCCCAGAGGCCAAAGGCATGGCCCAGCTCGTGGAGGGCTGTGGCCTGGATGGCCTCAGCCCGCTGGCCAGGGCTGATGCTCACCCGCACCCGAGGCTCGAGCAGGGTTTCGCCGCCCCGTTGTACCGAAGCCAGTTCCAGTTCGGCGCGACCATGGCTGGCCCTGCCGCCCTGCAGGGGTGGTCGGCGCCGCAGCAGCTTCACCTGGGCCTGTTCAGGGCTCCCAGCCCGGCTGATGGCCACCAGTTCCCCCCAGCTGGCCAGGGCGGCTTCCACGGCTTTGAGCCAGGCCTGATCCCAGCGGGCTGCGGGGCCGATTGCGGCAACGGGCTCAATCCAGACGCACCACTGGCGCAGCCGCGGCCAGCCATGGGGGGTGGGCTCGAGCCGGTGGCGATAGTCACCAGCGGCTCCCTTGCCTTGCTCGGCTGGCGCAGGTGCTGGCAGCAGCCAAAGGCTGGCCACCAGGAAAATGGCGCCCCAGATCCGAACCACTCCCCCTCAGCTGGCCGGAAGTCCCACACCGCGGGCCATCAGGGTGGCCAGCAGGGGCACCAGGGCAAAGCCCACCAGCTCGATGTTGAGGATCCAGGCCAGGCGGCCGGCGAGGGCTTCGCTCACCTGGGGCAGTTCACCCTTGCGCAGCGGAATGGCCCAGAGGATGTAGGTGACGGTGGGGTACAACGACAGGCCGCCCACCCCGAGATAGATACCTACTTTCCACCAGAAGAGTGGATTCTCCGTATAAAAATCGCTGCCCTGGCCGAAGTAGAGCACCCGTAAAATCCCACTAACCAGCAGGGCCAGGGCGGCCAGGCCGTACACCACATCGGTGATCACCATCAAGGTGGCATCGGCCTTGCTGGGATTCGCCTTGATCAGCCGCCGCTCCAGCACCAGGGCTCCGAAGCAGAGCATGAAGCTGAGGTAGTGCACGTAGGCCACCCCGGCCCGGGAAAGCACCTCAGGTGGAATGGCGGCTAGGCCAGGCATGCTGGAGCGGGCAATTGCACGTAACGCTAACCAATCGTGCTGGCTGATCAACCTTGATGGAGGAGGCCGGCAAGTTGGAAGCTTTTCTGCTGGTTTGATTGCGGCTGCGGATTGCCCCTAGCTTAAAAACACCGCTTCGGTCAACCATGGCGAGCTCCCTGAGCGCCTTTCTCGGTGAAATTGGCCGCCATCAATTGCTCACACCGGATCAGGAGCTGACCCTGGGTCGCCGGGTGCAGGCCATGGCCCAGCTGCAGGAGCGTTGCCGCGAAGCCGGCGGCAGTGGCCCTGCCTGTGCCTATGACGACCTTGAACGCAGGACCCTCAAGACCGGCGAGCGGGCCAAAAATCAGATGATCACCGCCAACTTGCGGTTGGTGGTAAATCTGGCCAAGCGCTACCAGAACAAGGGCCTCGATCTGCTGGATCTGATCCAGGAAGGCACCCTGGGCCTGACCCGTGCCGTTGAGAAATACGACCCCACCAGGGGACACCGGTTCAGCACCTACGCCTACTGGTGGATTCGTCAGGGTCTCAATCGGGCCTTGTCTACCCAGAGCCGCACGATTCGCATCCCGGTGAATGTGAACGAAAAGCTCACCAAGCTCCGCGCTGCCAAGGCTCGCTACCTCCAGGCAAATGGCGCGGCTCCCGGGCCAGCCCATCTCGCCCAGGCGATGGATCTGCCGCTCCAGGAGGTGGAAGACCTGCTCGGCTGTGAACTGCGCAGCATCACCGTCAGCCTGCAGGGTGTGGTGAAGTCGAAATCCGATCCCTCCGAATTGGTGGATGTGCTGCCCAGCCCGGAGTTGGCACCGATGGAGCGGGCGGAGTTGGCTGAACGCACTGCCATGGTGTGGACCCTGCTGGACCGGGCCAACCTCACCGCCAAGGAGCGCGCCGTGCTGATGCTGCGCTTCGGCCTCGACAGCAGCCATGGGTGGCGCACCCTGGCCGAAGTGGCGCGGCAACTGGATTGCAGCCGTGAGTATTGCCGCCAGGTGGTGCAACGGGCCCTGGCCAAGTTGCGGAAAACCGGCATTGAGAGTGGGTTGGTGGTGGTCGACTAGCTCCCGCTTGGGCTTTGAATGGCGCTGTTGGTTGCCGTGCTGGCCATGAGCGAATCCGTAGACGCCCAGGTGCTCGACAGCACCGTGGTGGATGAGGCGTTGCTGCTGAAATTGCTGCGCCGTGCCGGTCGCACCATCGCCCGCCCGGCGCTGGAATGTCTGGAGCTTCTGCTCGACCCCGACACCCCTGTCACGGCCAAGTTCACGGTATTGGCGGCCCTCACCTACCTGCTGGTGCCCCTGGATCTGATTCCCGATTTCATCCCTGTTGCGGGTTTCAGCGACGATCTGGTGGCAGTGACGGCCCTGCTTGGGCTCTGCGCCAGACACCGCACTCCGGCTGTCAGGATGCGAGCCCAGCGTCGGTTGGATCGCTGGTTCCCCATGAATCGCTGATGGCGCAGGCCACCCTTACCGGCGACCAGCTTGAGGATCTGCAGGGGTTCATCAAGGATTGGCTAAGGCACACCGGGCGCACCCAGGCGGACCTGCGCCGGGCGCTCCATGCCAGCTCGATACGCATGCCCGTGCTGCTCGATGTGCTGCAACGAACTTACGGCCGTTTGGGGCTGGCGGGCCTGGCCGAACAGCTTTGCGCTATTGAAGATCTCTGGCAGAGCGAGGATGGAGTCTTTGAGTCGGACGCCGATGGGCTGCCGGGCTTGGAGGCTTCCCTAGGGCAGCTGGATCTGCTGTTGCAGGAGATACGTCAAGACCAACAATCCTGAGCTTTCCCGCCAGACTGAATCAGCCAGCACTGATCCCGCGATGCCTCCCATTGGCTCTCTCTGCCAGAACCTGATCCTCACTGGTGTCATTGCCCTGCTAGGGATGGTTGGAGGTACTCCTGCTCTTGCCCAGGCGGAGAGCTTTCTGGTGGGCCCGGGCAGTTCCGTGGGGCCCTCCACCAAGGTGAAGGCCAAAAACTGCGTCACCGGGCCGGATGGATCGATCACTTGTGATACCCAGCTGGAAAATTCCCCCAGCGATACCCAGGCCAAACCGATCTATGACCAGTTCAAAAATTAATACAACAATCAATTCTACCCATCCATGACCAGGCTGCGTCGCTTTTTTGAGGACAACACCTACCTCAACTTGGTGGACCGCAGCGAGCAGGCCCTGGCCAAGGTGCTTGGCCTGGTGCTGCTGGTGGTGATGGCCGCCGCCACCATTCAGCTGATCGGCACAGTGATCCTGGCCCTCAGCCAGCCAGGTACTCCTTGGCTTGCCAGCAAGCTCAACCTGGTTTTGGGTGATCTGCTCACCCTCTTGATCGCCGGGGAGGTGCTTCAGAACATCATCTCCTACCTGCGCCGCCATGTGGTGCAGATTGAACTGGTCTTGCTCACCGCCATGACAGCGGTGGCGAGGAAGGTGATCGTGCTGCCCCCCGGTTCCGAGAACAAGCCCCAGCTTCTAGCTGGTCTTGGCATTGCCGTCCTGGCCCTGGCCGCCGCCTTCTGGTTGATGCGCAGCCTCAACCTTCGCAGGCCTGGTGCCAGAACAGGGCCAGCCAGATGGATCCGGGATCGGGATCCGTAGAAACCAGCCGGTGACGGCGGTGGGCCGATATCAGCAGGCTGTCGCCCTGGCATAGCTCCCGCGGCCGATCCTCCCCTTCAAGCTGGATCTGGGCGCTGCCCTGGAGCAACACCACCCATTCGTGCTCGGCCTGGTCATACCAAAAGTCTGGTGGGCTGCATGCCTGGCAGGAATGGATTCGCTCCAGGCGCCAGCTGGACAGCTTGAGCAGCACTTCGCTGCGCTCTTCTCCAGCGGCCGGGCAGGCCTGGGTGAGCAGGTTGGGAGGGTCTGGGGCGGCGGGAGTCTTTTCCCCCCAGCGCTGGCCTATCTCAAAGCCCCGACTGCGGGCCAGGGCCACGACCGCTTGGTGGGTGCTGCAGTCCGTCAGCTCCTGGCGTAGGCCGGGGTCGATCTCGCTGAGATCGATGAAGCCATTCAGCTGGCGTACCTTTTCGAGAAATTGCTGCAGCTGGGCTTCAGCCACCTGTCTACCTCCACCTTTGGGTTGCCCAGCCCTCAGATGGGCTGGTTTAAGGATTTGATCATCCGCCATCGAAGGAAGGCCTCGCCTGCAAAGATCACCCTTTCTTCGTGGTCGATCTGCCAGCCCATCCGCAGCAACAGCGGCTTCGACAATTGACTCGCTTCGGTGTGCAACAGCTGGCAGCCCTGTTGCAAGGCATGGTTTTCCAGGCCTACAAGTATTGACCCGCTCCGGCCCTGGCGACAGGAGCGGCCACGGCAGTAGAGCAGGGAGAGCCGTTCGATTGGATCGAGCAGGCCAAAGGCTTCCACCACCCCAGCATCAGTGGGGTTACAGCTGGCCAGGCCATACCCCCTGATAAGTGCCTTGGCCAGAAAATGACTCCGGTGGGCATGGTTTGACCAGGCGCCAATCTGGGCGGAGCTGTAAAGGGGCTTGGCCTGGGTGATCACGGCATCGCGATACACCTCTTTGAGCTGATCTAGATCGCTCTCAACCAGCACACGTAGGCAGGGGGGAGTCTTCTGGATTGGAATTGATTTCAATGGGTTGGCAAGCACTGGCCATGGTGTACATTCTGAATGTAATCACTGGGCCAGGCCCTTTCATTCCCCTAATCCCCTAAATCAATGCTGATAGGATCTGAACTGCTTGCCAAGGTCAAAGAGCTCGGCGATGTGGGTAAATCGGAGATCGTCCGCTCCTGCGGCTATGTTTCAAATAAGAAGGACGGCGGAGAACGGCTCAATTTCACGGCTTTCTACGAGGCCCTGCTCGAGGCCAAGGGCGTCGACCTCGGCAGCACCGGCAAGGTCGGCAAGGGCGGGCGCAAGCTTAGTTATGTGGCCACGGTGCAGGGCAATGGCAACCTGTTGATCGGCAAGGCCTATACGGCCCTGCTCGACCTCAAGCCCGGCGACGAATTTGAGATCAAGCTGGGCCGTAAACAGATCCGCCTGATTCCTGCCGGCTCGGCCGACGAAGACGAAGAGTGATTTGCCGGCTCGCCCTCGGGCCGCACCCAATCTTGGCTGGGCTCCGGCAGCCCGGCACCTACGGCAGCGTGATCACGCTGCCGTTTTTAGTTGCGAATTCCTGATAGTCCGCCGGATTGCAGGACAGCAGGATGATCTGCGCTCCCTTTGCCAGCCCCCGCCCGAGCATGCGATGCAGCCCCCCCAGGCGCCTGGGGTCGCTGTTGGTGAAGGCGTCGTCAAAGATCAACGGCAGGCAACCGTCGTAACCAGGCAGCAGCACCTCGGCCAGGGCCAGCCTCAGGGCCGTGGCCAGCTGTTCGCGCATGCCCCCACTGAGCTGCTCAAAGCCATAGCGCTGCATGCCCTGTTGCAGCTCGAAATCGCCAAAGCCGCGCTTCGGATCAAAATCAAGCCGAACCTGTTGATCCCTGCTGCCCAGATCCTCAAGGTAGGGACCAATCGCCTCCTCCAGGGGTTCGCGATAGCGCTGGGAGAATTCCTGCCGGGCTTTGTGAAATAGCGATTGCAGGATCTGCAGGGCCAGGGTCTGGCGTTCGATGGCTTCCCGCTCACCCTGGGCGCTCTCCAGCCTGGCGAGGCATTGTTCAACCGCTGCGGCCGGATCTTCAACGCTGTGGCTTAGACATAGTTGCTCGTTCTGGCCGCGGCTGGTGAGCAGGCCATCCTTTTCGGCATCGAGTTGCTGGATCAGCTCCTCGATCCAGTTTTCCTTGCCGTGAGCGGGCTGGCTGGCGGCGCAGGCTTCCGGTAAAAGTTCCCGCAGGGATTCCTGCAGCTCGTCTAGCTCGCCCGCCTGGATGTGCAGCTCTTGCCTGCGGTGTTCCAGGTCTGCT
This sequence comes from Synechococcus sp. CBW1108, assembly GCF_015840335.1. Classification (NCBI taxonomy): domain Bacteria; kingdom Bacillati; phylum Cyanobacteriota; class Cyanophyceae; order Synechococcales; family Synechococcaceae; genus Synechococcus; species Synechococcus sp. CBW1108. The sequence goes on along the minus strand of NZ_CP060395.1, from coordinate 454,764 downwards.
GCAAGGGCTGCCTGGGTGCCGTGGAGCTTTTCGAGGGCCAGCTGCCGTTGCTTCAATGGGGCGAGGGAGCCGCCGAGCTCGGCTAGCTGCCTTTCCAGTTGGCTGCAGGCAGCGATCCGATCGGCCAGCTGTTGGCGCCTTGCTTGCAGCCCAGCTTCTAGCTGCTGGCGGAGCAGGCCTGCCTGGCTGCTCTGGTGCCGCAGTGCATCCAGCCAGCTTTCCAGGCTTTCCCTCTGGTCTGGCAGTCCCTCCTCCTGGGCGATGGCTAGGCGCAGCTGCCGATGGCGATCGAGATGGCGCAGCAGGCGCTCTCGCCGGGGTTCGAGGGCGCCGATCTGCTCGCTGAGCCGGCTCCAGGGGATGGCGCCAGCTGCCTGGCGCAGGCGGGCCAGTTCCCGCTCCAGCTCCTGGCGTTGCCCCGCAATCTGCTCAGCAGCCTCGCTGCTGCCGACCCCGGCCTGCTGCTGCAGGTTGAGCAGGGACTGGGCACGGGCCTCCAGCGCTTCAGCTGCTTCCAGGTTTGCCTTGCCCCCACCAGGGCTGATTCGCAGCCGCACGCCGCTGCCGATGCTGAGCTCGGCGGCGCGGCTGAGTTGCAGGGTTTCACCCGGCAGGAGTGGCTGGCCCCCTACCGTCACCGCTTGGTCGGCATCGAGCAGGGCAACGGCGGTGGCCATTGCCTGGCTGCGGGCCTGGGCCTGGGCCAGCTGTTGTTCCGCCTGTCTGAGGGCCCGGACCGTTTCCTGATCGATCGGTGCCAGCTCCAGCAGACGTTGCTTGCACAGCTGGGCATCCCGTTGAAGTTGCTCGAACTGCTGTTGGTGAGCGTTCAGCTGCCGGGCTTCCTCCTCAAGGCTGGCGAGGTCGAGCAGTTGCTGGGCCAGCTCAAGCCGCCCTGCCAGCTCCCGCTGCTGGCCATCGAGCTCCAGCAGGGCCAGCTCCCCAGCTCGGCAGCCGGCTTGGTGGGTGGTTTGCTCCTCCAGCAGGCTGGCCAGCTGCTGCTGCCAGGCCTGCTGTTGGGCCTCCAGGTTGAGGCCTTGCTGCTGGAGGGCCTGCTGCTCAGCCAGGGCCAGCTCCAACTGGGCAAATTGTTGCTGCAGGGGGCCGATCTGGGCCTGGCGCAGGCGGAGCTGGCCCGCCAGTTGGCTGGCCCGCCTCAGCCGGGGCCTTTCCACCGTGTCGATGGCCTGCAGCCTTGCGCCGATCCGCTGCAGTTGCTCCATGGCCGATTCCAGCTCAGCCCGGTGGCCCTGGGCCTGTTCCAGGGCTGAGTGGGCCTCCTGGCAGCGCTGCCGCGCCTCGGCCAGGGGGGAGCCGGCCTTCACCTTGCCCGTGGCGGTGAATTGCAAATCCAGCCTGGCTTGCAGCTGCTCCCCCACCAGCCGATCCAGGGGCGATTCCAGGGCCGCTGCGGCCCCCCGTAGCTGTAACTGCTGCACCAGGGATTTGAGGTCATAGGCCTCGCCTGGGCCGGCCAGCAGGTTGCTGCCCGACTCTCCCTGACGCACCCAGAGGTGGCCCCAGCGCTGGGGCAACTGGCCGTGCCTGCGGCCCTCAATCGGCCCCTCCACGCCCAGCAGGCGGGCCAATTGCTCCTCGGCGGCAGCCCCCTGGAGGGCTACGCCGCCGTCGCTGCCCAGCTGGCAGGTGCCACTGGCGCCGGAAAAGCGTTTGCGCAGCTCCCATCGGGCTCCGGCCGCCTCGAAGCCCACTGCAATTTCCGGCAGGCCGCTGTGCAGGCGTGAGCGCAGCTCGTCCACCGCCCGGCCGGTGGCACTTGCCCGCAGGAAGAGAACCTTATGCAGGGCCTCTACCACCGTGCTTTTGCCGGCCTCGTTGGCGCCGCCCAGCAGGGTGAAATGGGGATCAAAGCGCAGCTCCAGATGCTGATGGAGGCGCACCTGGCGCAAGCTGGCATGGAGCAGGCGCATGGTCAGCCCTGCAGCTGCCCAACGGTTTGGTGCAGCTCACAGAGGGCAAGACGCAACAGGGCTGGATCCAACCCATTGGCGCCGAGAGCTTCGTCGCAGATTCCTGCGCCGGTGGCGATTGCCTGCTGCAGTTCCCCGGCCACGCGGGCCACCAGCGGATCACAGGGGCGCTGGGTGAGTTCGGCCAGCTCAGCCTCGCCGGGAGCGGCTTCGCAACGGCCCCGCAGTTTGAGCCGCAGCAGCTGGGCTTCCAGGCGCTCGAGCAGGGCCCCATAGCGGCGGTGGCCGGCCAGGCTGAGGCTGCCGCCCACCTCCAGCAGCAGCAGATCGCTGCCAATCCGGCCGCCGAGCAGGGCATCCAGCTGATCTTCAAGCCGGTCTAGATCGCCATCCTGGTGCAACTCCACCCGCAGGGGATGCCAGCTCAGCACCCCGGTGTCCAGGGGGGTGACCTCGGGGTTCAGCCCCCTGCTGATCCGGGCCTGCAACACCACCCCGGAGCGGTAGTCAGGGCTGCGGGGGAAGCGGTCCGGTTCGGGGCTGCCGCTATACCAAACCTTTGCGGCAACCTGCTTGACCCCGTGCCAGTCCCCCAGGGCGACGTAGTCCACCTGGTCCAGCCAGGGCCCCTCGAGGCGCAGCCGGTTGTTGGCGCCGTCGCTGCTCCTGTCGAGATCGGGGGCAGCGAAGCCGTGCACCGAGCCATGGGCGATCACAACCCGGGGCTTGTCCGCCGGCAGCTGGGCCCAGTTGACCGTGTGGAGCCAACCGCAGGGATCGGCGCTGTCGCTGCGCCGCAGCAGCGGGCAGGGAAGGATCACTGCCGCTTCGAGTCCCAACGGTGCGGGCTCCAGCAGCACCTGAAGGTTGGCGGCGCGGCGCAGTTGCTCTGCCTGGAAGTAGGGGCTATGCCAGACGCTGCCAGGGCCGCCGTGGTCGTGGTTGCCCGGGATCACCAGCACTGGGCAGGGGATGGAGCCGATGGCGGCACACACGGCACTCACATCGGCTCTGCCGGGGGTGGGGGAGTCGAACAGATCTCCGGCCACCGCCACCAAATCGGCTCCCGTGCTGGCGGCATGGGTTGCGATCCGGCCGATGGCCTGGAGCCGCACCTGGCGCAGGAGGGCCCGTTTGTCCGGGTCCTGGACCCGGCCATAGGGCTTGCCGATCTGCCAGTCAGCGCTGTGCAGCAGGGTGAGGGGTGGCAGAGGGCTGGAAGCCAGGGCGGTTGGGATGACACCGGCTCCTCTTTAGCGCCTGTGGGAGCACACTGGAATCTCCGTTCAAGGGTTTTCAGGGTGGGCCAGAAACATGTTCAGGCGATGGCCCTGGTGATCGCCCTTGCCATCGGCTTGCTGGTTGGGGCTGCCCCGGCTCCAGCTGCAGGCCTCTCAGGCGCTGAATTGTTCAGCAACCATTGCGCCGGCTGCCATGTCAACGGCGGCAACATCATTCGTCGGGGGCAAACCCTGAAGCTGGGAGCCCTCGAGCGACATGGCCTCGATGGACCCGCCGGGATCCTCGAGATCGCGGTCGCTGGCCGGGGCCAGATGGCCGGCTACGGGGCCGTGCTCGGGGAGACAGGTGCCGAGGCCGTGGCGGCCTACGTGTGGCAGCAGGCCCTGCTCGATTGGCCGCGGGGCTGACTGGCTTCAGAAAGCCTGGATCCAGGGGTAGATCTGCACTTCAGTCCAGATCCCATGGCGCCAGTAGACGTCGCCCTTAACGATGGCTTCCACCAGCTCCTGATTTTCTGCCTCGAAGATGCCGAAAACGTGGGTGCTCCCCTCGGTCGGGCCGAGGGTTACCAGGGTGCCGGCATCCTTGAGTTGCTGCAGGGCTGCCAGGTGCTCCTGCCGATAGGGGGCGCGCCTGGTCAGGGCATCGTCGCAGTAGGTGCCCCAGAGCACGAAGCGCATGGCAGATGGGCTAGTGAAACGCCCAATACTTTAGGAACCCGCCTAATCCTCAGGAACCCGCCCGCGGTGGTAAGACTGGAACCAGGCTGGGCTTTTACCCGGTTCGCTCCGATCTCAGCTCCCTTCATGCCCAGCCCCGCCTCCATGTCCAGCCCTGGCTCCATTCTTCGCCTGCCCCTCCTTTTCGCCTGCGCCAGTGCCGCCCTGGTGGCGGCCCCGGCCCACGCCAACATGATGCAACAGATCATTGTTGGCAAATGCTCCAGTGCCATGCAGGCCGATTTCCAGAAGGCTGGTAAGACCCCGCCTGCCGGCATGGTCAATGACACCTGCACCTGCGTGGCCAATGGCATGCTCAAAAAGGGCCAGAGCCTGGATCAGGCCAAGACCACCTGCGTGAAGCAGTCGACGGCCAAATACAACCTCTGAGCCCCTTGGCACCACCAGGGCCAAGCCTTCGTCTCCAGGGGGTGCTCAGCCCGGTGATCCCGGAGCTGGCTGCCCTGGTGCGCCAAAGCCCGGGCTGCCTCTCCCTTGCCCAGGGCATGGTGGGGTGGGACCCGCCCGAGACCGTCCCCAGGGCCGTGGCCGAGGCGCTGGCAGCTGGTGGGCCTGAGCTGCATCGCTATGGCGCCCTGCAGGGGGATTCGCCCTTGTTGGAGGCAGTCAGCACCAAGCTCCTGAGCCAGAACGGGCTCGACCTCGATGGGGCCGCGGTGCTGGTTACAGCGGGCAGCAACATGGCCTTCAGCGCAGTTGTTCAGGTGATTGCCGAGGGCTCGCCAGCTGGGCCCAGTGAGGTGATTCTGCCGCTGCCCTATTACTTCAACCATGTGATGGCGGTGCAGCTCGCTGGCGCCGTTCCGGTGCTGGTGGAAGGCGGTGCCATCCCCGATCCCCAGCGCCTGGCTGCGGCGATCACTCCTCGCACCCGCGCCATCGTCACCGTGTCGCCCAACAATCCCAGTGGGGTGGTGATTCCGGCGGCTGTGCTGGCGGCGATCAATCGACTTTGTGCCATGCACGGCCTGTTGCACATCAGCGATGAGGCCTATGAGCTGTTTGTCCATGGCGGCGAGCCCCATTGGAGTGCTGGGTCCCAGAGCGGCAGTGCGGCCCACACCGTGTCGCTCCATTCCCTCTCGAAGGCCTATGGCATGGCCGGTTGGCGGCTTGGCTACATGGCCGTACCCGCCCCCTTGTTGCCGGCCTTACAAAAGGTGCAGGACACGGTGCTGATCTGTCCACCGCGGTTGACCCAGCATGGGGCTCTTGCCGCCTTGAGGGCCGGACCCAGCTGGTGCGCGCCCCGGATTGCCGGCCTGGCCGACCGCCGCCGGCAGCTCCTGGCGGCCGTGGCCGAAGCGCGCTACGGGGGCCTGCCGGTGCAGTTGTTGGCCAATCCCGATGGCGCCTTCTATGGCCTGCTCCAGCTGGATAGGGCCGCTGCCGGCACGTTGACAGGAGACACCCTGATGCGGCGCCTGGTGCGGGAGTACGGGCTGGCGGCCCTCAGTGGGGAAAGCTTCGGCCTAGATCCGGCCCGGGCCGGCGGGCCGGTGCTGCGGCTGAGCTATGGCCTGCTGGATGGGCCCCAACTGGCGGAAGCCTTGGATCGCCTGTTCGACGGCCTGAGGGGCCTGGTGGCCTCAGCTGGCCCCAGCGACCCATGAAGGGCCAGCGCACCAGCAGCGCAGCCTGACCCATCTCGGGCCACAGGCCCGCAAGTTCAGCCTGAAGGTTGGGGAGTGGATCGCTGCCGGCCTCTCGGCTGCGCTGCACCGCTGACCAGGTGCCGATATGGGCGATCAGTTCGGCCAGGGTCCAGTGGCGTTCGATCCATAGCCCCGTAGGAAACGGCCACTCTTCAGCTGGGAATGCCAGGCCGGCGTAGCTCTGCTCCACCCAGCGGCGCTCGGCGGGCCACCAGGGGGCCAGCGTGACGCAGTGGAACCCATCCAGTGATGACTGGAGCCGTGGATCCGCCAAGCGCAACGGCAGGTAGCCAATCCAGGCCACCACAGCCCCTGATTTGCACACTCGCCGCACTTCGGTGTTGAAAGCGTCGCCGGCGAACCAGTGCACTGCGGCCGCCACCAGCACCCCGTCGACGCTGGCGCTGTCCAGGCCACTGCTGCATGCCTCAGCGAGCTGGTAGCTGATGCGGGGGTGGGGGCGGGCGGCTGCGAGCTGGGCCGCACTGGCGTCTGTGGCAATCACCCGGGCACCGGCGGTGGCTAGGTCGATTGCGGCCTGACCGCTGCCGCAGCCACAGTCCCACACCAGGGGGTTGCTGATCAGGCGGCCCAGGAAGAGCTCGAAGAAGGCAGCGGGGTAGGTGATCCGGTGGCGGGCATAGGCCGCGGCCACCGCGCTGAATAAATTGGTTGCCTCGTTCATCGACGCTCGAGCACCAGCATTCGATTGTTGGCCGGCAGGGGCAGATCGGCTAGGCGCTCGAGACCGAAGGATCGGCCCTTTGTTGCGCTCGCAGGCGGGGGAAAACAGCATGAGGGGAAATCCCTGCAGCCTGCTCGGGGCTTAAGCGTCGAGCCCGGCCCGCAGCTCGGCGCAGAAGCGCCCGGCCGCGGCGGCAACATCGGCCTGCTGGCCATGGGCGGCCGCCATCACTTTCACGAGGGCACTGCCCACAATTGCCCCATCGGCGCCCCAGTCGCGCACCTGACGGGCTTGTTCGGGACCGGAAATGCCAAAGCCCACGGCGATTGGCGTATCTCCCAGGGTCTTGAGTTGGCCCACCAGATCGCCCACCCGGGACTCAAGGTTCGTGCGCACCCCGGTCACGCCGGTGACGCTCACCAGGTAGGTGAAGCCGCGGCTGGCCTGATGGATTCTTCCCATGCGCTCGGCTGGCGTGGTGGGCGCCACTAGCAGCACCAGATCGAGGCCGGCAGCTGCTGCGATTGCTGAGAGTTTCTCGGCCTCTTCAAGGGGTAGGTCGGGCACCACCAAGCCGGCGGCTCCGGCGGCGGCGGCGGCGGCACAGAAGGCTTCCATGCCGCGGTTGAGCAAGGGGTTGCTGTAGGTGAACAGCACCACCGGCATGGTGAGTTCACCCTTGAGGGAGCTGAGCATCTCCAGCACCCCGGCTGGAGTGGTGCGAGCCTTCAGGGCTCGGCTGGCAGCGGCCTGAATTACCGGTCCATCGGCCAAGGGATCGCTATAAGGAATGCCTAGCTCCACCAGGTCGGCGCCATTGGCCTGCAGGGCCAGCAGGCTGGCCCTGGTGTGGGCCAGATCAGGATCGCCCGCCATCAAAAACGGCATCAGGGCACAGTGTCCCCGTTGGCGAAGGGAGCTGAAACGCTGCTGGATTTGGGTGGGGGCGGCAGACAAAGCAGCAGACACAGCAGCTAGAGGAGTTTCGGCCAGTGAGCCTATGTCTCGCCCTGGGGAGCTTCTGGCAGCTGGCCCGTTTCGCGTAGCAGGCGCTCCTGCTCTTCAGGGCTGAGGGCATCAAACTTGCGCTGCAGAGCCTCAGTGGTGAGGGCGTCGTAAGCCTCGCGGTATTGGCGCCGCTGCTGGATAAAGGTCATTTTGCCTGTGACCACCCGAAATAGGTAGCTGCCCGTCCAGGCGAGCACCAGCACCATCAGCAGGGCAGAGGCGGCGATACCAGCAGAAAAGCCCTCAAAGCCCCCGGCCTGAAAAAGCCAGTAACCGCCGCCCCCCAAGCCAAAAACCCCCAGGGCCAGCAGCAGGGCCCGACCGTTGGTCACGAGAGCACGTCGCCCTGGCCTGCCATGCGCAGGTTGATGAAGGGAGCAAACAGGATCAGACCAGGGAAAAACAGGAACACCAAGCCGTAGACCCCGAAGCGCTCGAGCTTGCCCATCACCGTCCAACGCTTGATCATCCAGGCGTAGAGCAGCAGGGGCACTGCCACCAGGTAGGCGCCTGCGATCAGGGCATAGGCCACCAGCACCAGCAGCAGATCAGGCGAAACGGATTGAAGAAACCCGGGCAGCTGCACGGCAAACCTTCGTGTTGCCATCAATTTAGGATGGCCGGGTAGGGGGCATGGCGGAATTGGTAGACGCAGCGGACTTAAAATCCGCAGGCTGCAAGGCTGTGGGGGTTCAAGTCCCCCTGCCCCCACTGGTTTTCACGCAACATTGGCTCTGGAGCATCAGAAGAGCTAGGGTTGCATGGTTCGGCAGAAGCCGGCGGGCCATGTCCGCGCACGCCGGACATCAGCACCCGCGCCCCCTTCGCTTCCAGGGGGCCTCCAAGCCTGATTCCCAGGATTGCTGTTTGGAATTATTTGCCCCTTGCAACCGCGAAGGGCAAAATTCCCATAGCAACATCACTCCCTCCGAATGTCTGCCAGATGGTGGAATCACAATGTTTCGGTGCGCAGTCCATATCAGTTGAACCTTCCATGTTCCCCCCTCCTTCATCCGCAATTTCGTTTTCATTGACCGTGGCTCGCCCTCCCTCCCATACCGGCCGGGCAAGCTATCCGAGCTGCTCCCTCAGCCAGCGCCCCCAGGGCAAACCTCCGGCCCAGCTGCTCACCTGGGAGGAGTTGCTGGGCCAGCGTTGATGCCCTGCATGCCCCAACCCATGGGCTAAGCGGCCAGCAGTCGCTCCCGCTGGAGATAGACCCGAATCAATTTCTCATCCATCAGCCCTTGGCGGGCCAGGGGCGCTTCGTTGCAGCGCTCAAACAGGTCCAGCAGGGTGCTTGTCTTGAAACAGAAGCCCCCGGCAGCTGCAATCGCCACCACATCGGGGGCTGTGATCACCTCATTGAGCTGGTCTCGGAGGGCTTGATCCTGTTGAATCCGGCCCAGGAATGTGAACAGGATATTCAGTTCGCTGGCATTAGGGTCCAGTTCCATCCAGGGTGCCTCGGGCTGGGCAGGGATTGTGGCTTCAGGCTAGGGGTTAAGGCTTCAGGCTAGGGCTCAGGACCCCGGCAAAAACCACGTTCATGTAACCCTTCAGAATCAACCCACTCCGCGCCCGATCGGCGTCAACTACTGATGAATTTCCTGCCCAGTGCCCTGGAAATCCTTCTGGGCATCGTGCTCCTGTTTGGTGGCGGTGAACTTTTTGTGGCTGGGTCCTCGGCCCTGGCCCTTTTGCTGGGGGTTCCGCAGATCGTGATCGGCCTCACGGTGGTTTCCCTGGGCACCAGTGCGCCGGAGTTGTTCGTGAGCCTGATCTCCACTTTTCAAGATGGTGATGCCATCGCCGTGAGCAACGTGGTGGGCAGCAACATCTTCAATGTGATGGTGGTGCTTGGCCTCAGCGCCCTGGTGGTGCCGCTGCGGGTCAAAAGTCGTCTGGTAAAGAGGGACGTGCCCCTGCTGCTGGGCGTTTCGATGGCGGTGTGGGGCATGGCCTCCGGGGGGCGGCTCACCTGGCAGGCAGGCCTGGCCCTGCTGGTGGGCACCGCGATCAACCTGATCTGGGAGATGAACACCGCCACCAAGTATCCCGGTGAGGAAGGCGACTTTGATGAGGCCGACCGCGCCACCCCTGCCGTCGCCGCTGCGAAGCTTGCCGGCGGCCTGGTGCTGTTGGTGGTCGGATCCCAGGTGCTAGTCAAGGGCGCCACTGCGGCGGCCATCGGCCTGGGCGTCACCGAGACCGTGATCGGCCTGACAATCGTTTCAGCCGGCACCTCGATGCCGGAGCTGGTGACCTCGCTGGTGGCGGCCTACCGCGGCAAGGCCGATCTGGCCATCGGCAACGTGGTGGGCAGCAACCTGCTCAACCAGCTGGTGATCCTGGGGGTTTGCGGCGTCTTCTCCGGCGAGGGGTTGCTGGTGGATCCGGTGGTGATCAGCCGGGATCTGCCGGTGATGGTGCTCACCACCCTGGCCCTGCTGCCCATCCTCTGGACCCGGGGGGTGGTGACCCGACTGGAGGGGGGCATCCTGGTGGGCCTCTACGGGCTCTACTTAGCTGAGCAGGTGCTCTCCGAGACCTTGACCACGGCCCAGGATGAATTCCGGTTTGTGGTTCTGGTGGTTGTGGTGCCTTTGGTGCTGGTGTTTTTGGTTTGGCAGATGCTGCGCTGGCGGCTGCAGCGCCCCGCCTGAACAAATCTTGGCGGCCACTGCTGGCAAACTGCCCAAAACAAGAGCTTCCTGATGCCGGCCAGGTTCACTTTCACCATCCCCCTGCTCGCCGCCCTGGCCTTGGGGGGCTGCGCCGGCGATGGCAGCGGCATCCAGAGCCAGAAGATGGCGGCAATTAAGGGCCGGGGCACTCTCAACTGCGGCGTGGATGGCAAGCTGCCGGGCTTCAGTTTTGTGGGATCTGACGGTCGTTACAGCGGCTTGGACGTCGACATCTGCAAGGCCACGGCTGCTGCGGTGCTGGGTGATCCCGCCAAGGTGACCTACCGCGACCTCAGCTCCACCGAGCGCTTTGCGGCCCTGGGCAGCGGGGAAGTGGATCTGCTCTCCCGCAACACCACCATGACCCTCAGCCGCGATGCGCCTGGCGGCAACGCCCTTGCCTTTGCACCCACCACCTTCTTTGACGGCCAGGCCGTGATGGTGCCCGCCAGCAGCGGGATCAAATCCCTCAAAGACGTTGCCGGCAAGCCGATCTGTGTGGAGACAGGAACCTCCACAGAGCTCAACCTGGCCGACCGGATGCGGGAGCTCAATGCCACCTACACGCCGCTGAAGTTCCAGTCTGGGGATCAGACCTTTGCAGCCTATCTGCAGGGTCGTTGCGTGGCTGTCACCTCTGACCGCTCCCAGCTGGCCGCTAAGCGAACCGGCTTCCCCAACCCCGCAGAGCACCTCCTGCTCCCAGATATGTTGAGCAAGGAGCCCCTCAACCCCGCCACCATCAATGCCGATCCGGCCTGGGCCGATGCCGTCCGCTGGGTGGTCTACAGCCTTATCCAGGCCGAGGAAATGGGCATCACCGCCGCCAACATCGACGCCAAGCTGGCTGAGGCCAAAGCCAACAAGAACCTGGCCCAGCTACGCCGTTTCCTCGGCGTCGATGGCGACCTTGGCAAGCAGCTCGGCCTGCCCGCCGATTTCGTTGTCAAAACCGTGAAGGCCGTGGGGAACTACGGCGAGGTGTTTGAGCGCAATGTGGGTCAGGGCTCGCCCCTCAAGCTCGAGCGAGGTGTCAACCAGCAATGGCTCAAAGGTGGCCTGATGTACTCGCCGCCTTTCCTGTGAGGGCGTTGAGCTCCGGTTCGTTGCCATGACCAGCCGATCTTCAGCCCCCCCCTGGTGGCGCAATCGCCGCTACCTGCCCTGGCTGGTCCAGGGGGTGGTGGCCCTGGCGGTGGGAGTGGTGGTGGCCTTCCTGCTCACCAACCTGCTGCTCAATCTCACCGCCCGGGGCCTGCTGCTCAGCTGGAGCTGGTTGGGCCAACCGGCGGGATTCGATCTGGCCGAAACAATCCTGCCCTTTGATGCCAGCCTTCCCTACTGGTGGGCCATGCTGGCGGGGCTTGTCAACACCCTGCGGGTTGTGATTGCAGGCTTGGTGGGGGCCACTGTGCTGGGCACCCTGATCGGCACCGCCTCCTTCAGCAGCAATGGGCTGCTGCGGGGCCTGGCCCGGGTGTATGTGGAGGTGATTCGCAATATCCCCCTGCTACTGCAGCTGATCTTCTGGTATTTCGTGGTATTCCTGGCCTTGCCTAATGGCACCGATGCGATCCAGCTGCCGGGGCTGGTGCTGGCCAAGTCTGGGCTGTTTCTGGGGGATCCCCAACTGGTGAATGGGGTTTGGCAGGCCTCCCTGCGCTTCACCGTCGAATTTGGGGCCCTGCTCACGGGGCTGGTGGTGTACACCGCCGCCTTCATCGCTGAGGTGGTGCGGGGCGGCATTGCTTCGGTGCCCAAGGGGCAGTGGGAGGCGGCCAGCTCCCTGGGGTTCACCCCCCTGCTTACCCTAAAACGCATCGTTTTGCCCCAGGCCCTGCGGGTGATCGTGCCCGGTCTCAACAGCCAGTACATCTCCCTGGCCAAGAACTCCTCGCTGGCCGTGGCCTGTGGCTTCACCGACCTCTATTCCGTCTCGGAAACCACCCTCAACCAGACCGGCCGGGCCGTGGAGGTGATGCTGATCCTGCTGGGCTCCTATCTGGTGATCGACCTGGTGATCTCAGCCCTGATGAACGGCCTCAACGGCCTCGTGCAACTCAAGGAGCGCTGAAGATGGCCCCTGCACCTCCTGTGACGCTTCGCCCAGGGCCCTGGCAGTGGCTGCGCCGCGAACTATTCGGCAGTCGCCTCGATGGCCTCATCTCCATTGCCCTGCTCGGCTTCCTGGTGGCAGCGGCCCTGGGCCTGGCCAGGTGGGCCCTGTTCCAGGCCCAGTGGACGGTGATCAGCGCCAACAGCACCCTGTTTGCGGTGGGGCGCTACCCGCTGGAGCAGCAGTGGCGCCTCTGGTTGCTCACCACCCTGCTGGCCCTTGCCACCGGGCTCAGCTGGGGCCTGCTGCGGGCATGGTCCCGCTCCGGACGCTCCGGATCTTCCCCCACCCTGTGGCCCGGAAATGACCGCTGGGCCGCGGCGGTTCTGGTGCTGCTCGCCCTCTGGAGCCCCCTGGCACTCCAGTTAACCCTGGCTATCCAGCTGCGCTGGTGGGCCATCACCGCCCTGCTGCTGCTGGCCCGCTGGGCCGCCGGCCGCTGGGGCCAGGCCCTTTCCCCCCTGGTTCGGCGGCTGATTCCGTTGATCTGGCCCCTGCTCTACCTGGTGGGGATGGTGCTGATCAGCGGCGGCCTCGGGCTCGTGCAGGTGGCGCCCTCCGACTGGGGCGGGCTGCTGCTCACCCTGCTGATGGCCACCTTTGCGATCCTGCTCTGTTTCCCCCTGGGGGTGCTGCTGGCCCTGGGGCGGCTCAGCACCTTGCCCCTACCGCGCTGGGGCTCGCTGCTCTACATCGAGTTCATCCGCGGCGCGCCCCTGATCACCCTGCTGTTTCTGGGCCAGAACATCCTCGGCTTCCTGCTGCCCGGCGGTCTGGCCCCGGATCGGGTCTGGCGGGCAGCCTGGGTGCTCACCTTCTTTGCGGCCGCCTATGTGGCCGAAGCGGTGCGCTCCGGCTTGGCCGCCGTACCGGCGGGCCAGCTGGAGGCGGCCCGCTCCCTGGGGCTGTCAATGCCGTTTGCCCTGATCCACGTGGTGCTGCCCCAGGCCATGAGGGTGGCCCTGCCCGCCACCGTGGGCCAGTTCATAACCCTGCTTCAGGACACCACCTTGCTCTCCCTGATCGGCCTGCTGGACTTGTTGGGTACCGCCCGTACGGTGATGGCCAATCCGGCCTTCCTGGGCCGCAATGCGGAGGTCTATCTCGTGCTGGCGGTGCTGTTCTGGTGCTGCTGCGCCGCCCTGGGCCTGGGCAGCCGGGCCCTTGAAACCCGTCTCAATCCAAACCTCGCCCCTTCCCGATGACCACCCCTGCAGCCGTGATGATCGAGGCCCGCCGGGTCGAGAAGTGGTATCCCAATGGCTTCCATGCCCTGCGGGGGGTGGACCTCACCGTGCACCAGGGCGAGGTGGTGGTGATCATGGGACCCTCGGGTTCAGGCAAGAGCACCTTCCTGCGCACTTTCAATGCCCTGGAGGATTTCCAGCAGGGCTCGATCGAGGTGGATGGCATCCCCCTCAGTGATGACCTGCGCCAAATCGACGCCGTGCGCCGCGAGGTGGGGATGGTGTTCCAGCAGTTCAACCTCTTCCCCCACCTCAGCGTGCTCGAAAACCTCACCCTGGCGCCGGTGCTGGTGCGCAAGCTTCCCAAGCAGGCGGTGCAGCGCCGCGCCCTCGAGCTGCTCGATCGGGTGGGCATCGCCGAGCAGGCCCACAAATATCCAGGCCAGCTCTCCGGCGGCCAGCAGCAGCGGGTGGCGATCGCCCGCTCGCTCTGCATGGAGCCGCGGGTCATGCTCTTCGATGAGCCCACCAGCGCCCTCGACCCCGAGATGGTGCAGGAGGTGCTGGAGGTGATGCAGGGCCTGGCCCAGGACGGCATGACCATGGTGGTGGTGACCCACGAGGTGCGCTTTGCCCGTCAGGTGGCCCACCGGGTGGTGCTGATGGATGGGGGGGTGGTGGTGGAGATCGCTCCGCCGGAGCAGTTTTTCAACAACCCCCAGCACGAGCGCAGCAAGCAGTTCCTCAGGCAGATCGGCTAGTTCCGCTCGAAGGTCAGACGGATCAGAGGCCGAACCAGCGGCAGATCAGCCAGGGCACCGTTACGGTCATGGCGATGGTGAGCGGGAAGCCGTAGCGGGCGATGTCGAGGAAGCGGTAGCGGCCCGGGCCGAACACCATCAAGTTGGTCTGGTAGCCAACCGGGCTCAGAAAGCTCTGGCTGGCGCCGAATAGCACGGCGTATATGAATGCCATGGGTGGCTGGTCAAGCCCCTGGGCCAGCTGACCGGCGATCGGAATCACCATGGCCACGGTGGCGGCGTTACTCATCACCTCGGTGAGCAGGGTGGTGAACAGGAACACCACCAGCAGCGCCGCATACACCGGCCAGTCGTGCAGCCCTGCCAGTAATCCCTGGGCCAGGGCGGCGGCCAGACCTGTTTTTTCGAGGGCCTCGCTGAAGCTCCCCAGGGAACCGAGCAACAGGATCACGTCGAGCCGGATGGCCCGCTGCAGGTCTCCGGGGCGCAGGCATCCTGTGGCGACCATCGCCACAGTGCCTAGCAACACCGCCGCCACCAGGGGAATGATCTCGAGGCTCGGCAGTAGGAGCACCAGTGCGGCGATCAACAGGGCAACCCACTTGCGGCTCACCGTGGGTAGATCCTTTTCCAGTTGCTCCAGCACCACCAGATCGTTGTTGGCCTGCAGGCCGCGGATGGCATCCTTCGGGCCCTGCAGCAGCAGCACATCCCCCTCGCGCAGCGCTGCCCGTCCCAGGCGCTCCCGCAGAACTGCGTTGCCGCGTCGCAGGGCCAGCACCGTGACGTTGTAGCGCTGGCGGAAGCGCAGATCCCGCAGGCAATCCCCGGCCAGGGTGGAGCCGGAGGGCAGCAGAACCTCCACCAGGCGTTGGTTGTTTTGCTGATCGGGAAGGATCTGCTCCTCCGGCATCGGAGCGAGAATCACGGTGTGTTCCTGCTGGAGGCGCAGCAGGTCTTCACGGCTGCAGCGCAGCAGCAGTCGATCTCCCAGCATCAGAGTGCGGTCAGCCAGGGGCGGCAGAAAGCGTTCGCTGGCACGATGCAGCTCCAGCACGTCGACATCGAAGCGCCGCTGGAGGCGGCTGCCATGCAACGACTGGCCGATCAGTTCAGAGCCCGCCGGAATCTTCACCTCGGTGAGATAGCCGCTGCTGGAGAGATCGGCGAGCAGATCGTCATCATTGCGGCCCCGATCCGGCAGGAAGCGATCAGCCAGCAGCACCATCACCAAGCTCCCCACCAGCCATACCCCTATTCCGATCGGGGTGAAGTCAAACAACCCGAAGGCGCCATAGCCCAGCTTGCTGCTCACCTCACTGGCCAGCAGGTTCACCGAACTACCCAGCAGGGTCATCGTGCCGCCCAGCACAGTGGCAAACGAGAGCGGCAGCAGCACCTTGGACGGAGAGACGCCGCGGCGCTGGCACCAGCCCTCCACCACCGGCAACAGGCTCGCCACGATCGGGGTATTGGGGACAAACGCCGACACTGGAGCGACCGCCGCCACCATCACCGCGATCATGCGCTTCGGGCTGCGCACCGCGTCGGAGCCGATCAGGGCGCGCAGACGATCCAGACCGCCGCTGCGAAATAGGCCGGCGGAGAGCGCAAAAAGGCCCATCAGGGTAATGAGGGCAGGGCTGCCGAAGCCCTCCACCGCCTCGCTGGGCTTGAGCACGCCGCCCACCATGAGCAGGGCTGCCGCCAGTAGTCCAGTGATCTCCGGAGCCAGCCAGCCGGTCACGAACAGCACGATTGACGCGGCTAGCACCAGCAGGGTTGTCAGGGCGCCGGGTTGGAGCAGGGCGGCAAGAAAGTCAGTCATTGAAAATCAGGCTGACCTCGAGGATATGCCTGTTAACCTATCGGGAATAGCGCCTGGCCTTGCTGGCATTCGGCCCCTGCTTGCGCGCTGACGCCCAGGGAGCTTTTCCTACGCTGGCTGGATCAACTTGTTGGGGTCCCCATGGCGCATCGGCATAATTTTTCTGGTTTGCAGCTGGCTGTTGGCTTGCCAGCAGGCCGCCGTCTCGCTTGATCTCCAGTCGATCGGCCAGATGGATGCCCTGCGCAAGGCCCTTGGCGTGGCACCTAATGTTGACCCAATTGCTACCTGCAAGGAGTTGGGGGTAGACATGTCCGCCCAACAGGAGTCATCCAAGCCTGGTGGGTTGGACACAAACTGAACCAAAGAGATGGGATGGGCTTGCATAGGTTGGGTCAGCGCATGGAAAAATTTATTTTGAGGTAGAAAAGATTCAGCGCCTATGTAACGGCTGGCCAGCAGCGATTTGTCCTCTATCAGTGTTTTGGCTCTTAGCCCATGGATACCTTATTACAGCAGATTCCTTCCCTGCTGCTTGCAGCGGTTGAAGCCAACCCGTGGATCGGTTATGGCGCCATCGCCCTCGTGATGCTGCTGGAAAACCTCGTGCCCCCGATTCCTTCAGAGGTGGTGATGCCTCTGGCCGGGTTCCTGATTCAGCAAGGCAAGCTCCAGCTCGTGCCAACGCTGTTGGCCGGTCTGATTGGCACCGTTTTGGGGGCCTGGTTCTGGTACGGGATCGGTCGGTTGATCAATGAGCAGCGTCTGGAGCACTGGCTCCAGCGCCATGGACGCTGGATGGGGCTTCGGCCTGAGGATCTGGCCCGCAGCCGCAGTTGGTTTAATCGCCATGGGGTAGCGGTGGTGTTCTGGGGCCGGATCATTCCGGGTGTACGCACGCTTGTCTCGCTGCCGGCTGGCATTGAGCTGATGCCCCAGCCACTGTTTCTGGCCTGGACAACCGCCGGCAGTTTGCTGTGGATCCTGCTGCTCACGCTGGCGGGCAAGGCATTGGGCAATGGATACGCCATGGTCGCGGCGCGGCTTCAGCCCTTCACGGAGTTGTTGATGCAATTGGCGGGGATTGGCTTGCTGGTAGGCCTTTGCTGGTTTGGCTTCCGGCACTGGAGCAGACACCATAGGTCCTGAGCCGAAAAATATGCTCAGGCCATGGTTTCTCGAATCTTCCGATTCGGCCCACTGATATTTGATCAGATAGCTGATCAGCTGCCGGGCAGGGCAGCCAGGGCCTCGCTGGCGCCCATCACCACCAGCAGTTCGCCCGCCTCGAGCACATGGGAGGCAGGGGGATTAACGGTGAGGTGGTTGTCGGGGCCGGCGGCCAGCACGCTGACGTTGTAGTTCTTGCGCAGGTTGATGTCGCGTAAGGATTGACCGATGAAGGCCGCCGGCACCCTGATCTCCTCAATACTGTTGCGGTCATCGAGCCTCAGCCGCTCCAGCAAATTGGGTCGCACAAGTTCCATCCCCAACCGCTGACCCTCCATCTTTGAGGGGAACACCACCCGATCGGCCCCCACTCGCTGCAGCATCTTCATGTGCAGATCACTGGTGGCGCGGGCAATCACCTGCTTGACCTGGGTCCCGGCGCCGTCCTTGACGATCAGGGTGGCCGTGACACTGACTTCGATCGGTTCGCTCATGGCCACCACCACGGTGTTCATGTCGAGCACGCCGGCGGCACGCAGGGCTTCCTCGTCTGTGCAGTCCACCACCCTGGCCTCAATGGCCGGGTGGATCTGGCGCAGTTCATCGATGGCCCGCTGGCTGGCATCGATGGCCAGCACCTCCGCCCCGGCCTTGGCCAGTTCGCTGCACACGGCCGAGCCAAAGCGCCCCACGCCGATCACTGCGAATCCGCCCCTAGATGCCTCTTCGGAGGTGTTCCACTGCCACCAACTGGTCATCGGATCACGCCTCAGATGTAGAGCTCTTCGCGGGGATAACCCACACGCGGTTGGGGCCGGCTGCCATAGATGGCTGAAAGCAGCAGCAGGATCCCCAGTCTGCCGACAAACATGCCCACCATCAGCACCAGCTGGCCCCAGCGGTTCAGCTGGGCTGTCACCCCCAGATCCAGGCCCACGGTGCCGAAGGCCGACATGCAAGTGAACAGCTTTTCCAGGAAGTTGAAGCTGGTGCGGGTCGGTTCTCCTGAGGTGGTCGGGCCCAGCCCCAGCAGCAGGGCCATCAGGATCACGAAGATCGCCGATGCCACGGTTACCCCCACGGCGCGCAGCACCACGGTGTCGGGAATCTGGCGCCGGTGGATCACCACTTTTTCCCTCCCCTGCAGGGTGGAGCGGGTGGCCCCCATCAGGGTGGCGAAGGTGGTGGTCTTGATGCCGCCGCCGGTGCCGCCCGGGCTGGCGCCGATAAACATCAGCACGATCAAGAGCAGCAGGCCGGCATCTGAGAAGGTTTGGATCGAAAGCGGCACGGTGTTGAAGCCGGCGGTGCGGGCCGTGATCGACTGGAACAGGGTCACCTGGATCGACTGCCACCACTGGAGTTTCTCCATCACCCCACCGGTGGCGAAGTGCTCGGTGAACAGCAGTCCAATGGCGCCGAAGCCGATCAGCAACACGGTGCTGCGCAGCACCAGCCGGGTGTGGAGGCTGAGCCTGCGCAGCTTCTGCAGCCGATTTCGGTTGCTCCACAGGTCGTTGATTACGCGCCAGCCAATCCCGCCCACCACGATCAGCGCGGCAATAACGCCGTTCACCACAGGATTGTCGCGGTAGCCCACCAGGTTGTCGCTCCAGAGGCCGAAGCCGGCGTTGTTGTAAGCGCTGATGCAGTGGAACAGGGCCGCCCAGAACCTTTGCAGAGGATTGCTGATGTCGGCGAAACCAAAGACATACAGCACCACCGTGCCGAGGCCCATCACACAAAAACCCGTAATCAGGATGCTGTTGAAGGTGGGGCCAATGCCGCCAACGCCGAATTCGTCCAGGGCGCGGCCCTTGTCCAGCCGGTGGCGCAGGCCCGAGTGGCCCTGCACGAAACCCTGCAAAAAGGTGGTGATCGCCATCAGCCCCAGGCCGCCCATGATGATCAGGGCGGCCAGGGTCACCTGGCCGAAGGCGGTGAGGTCGCGGCTCACGTCAATGATCGATAAGCCGGTCACCGTGATGGCGGAGGTTACGGTGAACAGGGCCTGCCACAGCCCCACGTCATCGCTGGAGCAGAGCGGGCTGGCCAGCACCACGGTGCCGATCACGATCACCAGGGCGCCGGTGACGACCGTGAACTGGGGCACGGTGAGTTGCTGCCGCCATCTCAGCAGGTTGTTCCAGGGGGAGAGGGCCGGCTGGGTGGGCGCGGGAGCACTCGGAATTGGAACCTTCTCTGGGATGTGCAGCCGCATGGAATTGGTTAGCCACGTTTAGCCTAATCACCCTGGAATCCAGGATTTTCTCTTGAGCCAGCCTTGAGCCAGCCGTTTGTTGAAGGCCTCCCCAACATGATTGGCGCCGTAGTGGAGGCCAATTCATGGCTGGGCGCTGGTGGTCAGGGGCGTGCAGCTGCGGCGCGGGAACCAGTGATGCCAGTTTCCTCCAGGGGGTTGGCCTCTGCCCTGCTGCTGGGCTTGCTGACGGCCCTGTTGGCATCGTGCGCCAAGGACAAGGCCAGCGACGCCGGTGCTGTTGTCAGTGCTCGCATGGCCCAGATCCGCTCCCGCGGCCGACTCATCTGCGGCATCAATGGCCAGCTGCCCGGCTTCAGTGCCCTGCAGGCCAATGGGGTCTACACCGGCCTCGATGTTGACATCTGCAAAGCCGTGGCGGCCTCCGTGCTGGGGGATGGGGCAAAACTGGAGTTGCGCCCGCTTAGTAGCAACGAGCGCTTTGCGGCCCTCGCCAGCGGCGAGGTGGATCTGTTGTCGCGCAACACCACCCTGGCGCTCACCCGGGACGCTCCCGGAGGTAACGCGCTCAGCTTTGCCCCGATCGTCTATTACGACGCCGGTGGGGTGATGGTTCCAGCCAGTGGAGGGGTGCGATCACTGCCAGATCTGGCGGGTCGGCCGATCTGCGTTGTGGGGGGATCCACCAACGAGTCGGTCATGAGCGACCGCATGCGGCAACTGGGGCTCGCCTTTCAACCGCTGCGCTTTCAGGATGCGGATCAAGCCTTCTACGCCTATCAGAGAGGCCGCTGCAGCGCGATTACGAGCGACCGAACTGGCCTGGCGGCCCGCCGCAGCCTGTTTGCCGATCCCAGGGCCCATGGGCTGCTGCCGGAGCTGCTGAGCAAGGAACCGTTGGCTCCTGTCACTGCCCAGGTTGACCCTGCCTGGAGTGACGCCGTGCGCTGGATTGTCTTTGCCCTGATTAGGGCCGAGGAGCTGGGTCTCAGCCAGGCCAATGTGGCCACTCTTATGCGGGAGGGCCGCTCCCGGCCGGGAGCGGCTGAGCTGCGCCGCCTGCTGGGTGTGGAGGGGGAACTGGGTCGCCAGCTGGGCCTGCCGGCCGATTTCGCCGCCCGGGCCGTGGCGGCCGTGGGCAATTACGGCGAACTGCTGGAGCGCAACGTGGGCCCCCGTTCAAGCCTGGGGCTTGAGCGGGGGCTGAATCGGCTCTCGGTTCAGGGGGGATTGGTCCAGTCGCCGCCCTTTCGCTGAGAGGTTGGTTCGTCAAGCCAAATCAGTTCTGATTAGGGCCTGCAGCTCAGGGGTTGGAGCTCAGGGGCCCAGCACCGCCTCCTGCAGCTCAACGTCTACCGCCAGGCCCGGATCCTCCGCATGGCTGGCCACCACCAGCCTGTGAACGCCAGCTTCGAGCACGAAGGCATCCCGCGCCGGATCGAAACAGGCAAGCTGGCGCATTGGAATGGCAAGTGTCAGCCGCCGCTGCCCTTGGGCAGGGAGTGTGAGTCGTCTAAAGGCTGCCAAGGTGCGCCGTGGCCGCTCCAGTAACTCACCCGGCGGCTCCAGATACACCTGCACCACTTCGGCTGCTTCCATCTGGCCGCTGTTGCCAACGCACAAGGTCAGCTCCACCGAGCCCTCTGCTGCCAGCGAGTCAGGCTTGATAGTGGCTGCGATCTCTGTCAGGTAGAAGCTGCTGTAGGAGAGCCCGAACCCGAACGGATAGGCCGCCGCCTCCCCTCCCTCTCCTAGGAGTTTGCGGAAAAACTGCCTGAAAGGCCGCGTTTTTCCCTCCAGAGAGCTGATTGTGCTCCGTTCGGGCTGAAATGATGCGTTTCAGCGGTTCAGAACGCCCGATTTCAGGCGTTTTGCCCCGTTGGGGCTTCCTGGAGGCCGCCTCATTGGCACACCTCTGGGCAACCACCTGTTCATGCCGCCGCCATCGCCGGTTTGAGCAGGTTGCCCAGCCGGATCAGGTTGTAGGCGATCACGTGCAGGCCAAACACCGCACTCACCTTGTCGGTGCCGCGCAGTTTGAATTGGCGCAGACCGCCCCACTGTTTGATCCAACCAAACACCTTCTCGATACCGCGGCGGGCATTGATCGACTTGGCGTAGCCCTCGTGGCGCGTGGTGCGGCCATCAATGGCGGAGCCACCAGAGCGGGCGGTGTTCTGAGCGACGTGCGGCGTCACGGCGATGCGACGCATCTCGGCGACAAAGCCCTTGGTGTCGTAGTTCTTGTCGGCACCGATGGTTTTTTGGTGGGCACCGGGGATGTCAGCCGCCATCGCTTTGGCGGCATCCCGCTCCCCGGTACCCACTGCTTGGGTAACGCGGCAATCGACGATCAGGGCATGGCGGTTGTCCATGAGCACGTGGCCCCGGTAGCTGGGTTGGGCCGGGTGGGAATTGGACTTGCGGGCCAGCAAGGCGTCTGGATCGACGCTGGAGCGGTGGGTCTTGTTGCTGAGCTTGATGCCGCGGAAGTCACCCTTGGCCCGCTTCTTACCGGGCTTTGGAGCGCCAAAGCCCTCGCCAGGGCCTGACGACGGTGGCGGTGGGTCCTGCTGACCATCGGTCCGCTCCAGTGAGGCATGGGACGCCCAGGCCTGCAGCAGGGTGCCATCCACTGAGAAGTGTTCGTCGCTGAGCAGCGGCTTGACTTCCGGGGCAGCCATCAGTTTCTCCAGGAAGCGGCCCATGACGTCGTCATTGAGCAGCCGTTCGCGGTTCTTGGTGAACGTGGTGGGGTGCCAGATCGGATCATCCGGGCTCAGCCCTACAAACCAGCGGTAGAGCAGGTTGTAGTGGAGCTGCTCCAGCAACAGCCGCTCGGAGCGGATCCCATAGAAAGCCTGCAGCAACGAGGCCAGCAGCAGCTGTTCTGGCGGCACCGAGGGCCGACCTTCTGCGGCGTAGAGCTCACAGAAGGTGGGATTGAGACGATCGGGCCTGATCGGCCAGTTTCCGAATACGCCGCAGCGGATGGCTGGCCGGGATCCGCTCCTCGATCGACACGTAGGAGAACAGGGAGCCGCTGCGCTCCCGGTGACCTCGCATCTGGACTGGGCAGCTGGTCCATTTTCGCGCAGGCGTGGTTTTTCAGCAAACTCCTAGAGTGCAGCGTTTCCCTGGCCTCCTACGTGCGCGGCGACAATTAGGTGGGCGCCCGCTTACGTAGTTGACACCGGGCACCGTGGGTAACACTCTCTAGGTACCCCAGCCCCATGGGCAACACCGGCTTGGTGCGCTAATGAGTATTGATCTGGAACTTCTCATCGACGCATAGCTCCATCGTCTTGGCGGGGCAGATTAAGAGAAGCCTAGGATGTCACGAACCTTCTCCACAAAGAACGAATCGGTTGAGAGCCCTGTAGCCGACAGGCATCCGTGAAGCGGTGGGATTTTTGCCTGTGAGGTTGCACCGAGAAGCTGCAGCCGGCTTGCAGTGGTCCGTGGATCTGGAGATTCCAGTCGTTGCAGCTAACGTCTTATCATCCCTCTTGGTGCTGCCATCGTCAGGCCTGGCCTGCAAGGCCCGGTTGATCACCTCGGCCACCTTGTGGACCTCGTCAGTGCGGGGCCGGCCTGGCCGGAGTTCATCGGACAGGCTATCCAGTCCCAGCTCTCGGATGCGCCACTTGCCGTCGGCTATTCCCGTTAGGGCCATGGGCTTGGCAATTGATGTACTGGTTTTGCCAGCACCGGAGGCCCGTAAGATCTGGGGATACGAAGGCTCAGTCGGGAAGCGAGCGTGAACCGGCG
The DNA here is from genome assembly GCF_015840335.1 of Synechococcus sp. CBW1108. NCBI lineage: Bacteria > Bacillati > Cyanobacteriota > Cyanophyceae > Synechococcales > Synechococcaceae > Synechococcus > Synechococcus sp. CBW1108. Next base: position 431,762 of record NZ_CP060395.1, on the reverse strand, counting down.
ATTCCCTAACGATGCTGAACTTACGCATCACTGAGTAGCAGCTGCGGCATTTGGAGTTCGCTGTAAAACCCTCTGAGCGTACGATCGCCCGAAGCACAAGGACGAGACAAGAAATTCCAACCCCGCGAGGCTTACAGCCTGCACAAATATCAACAGAGTCGCGGGGAGCACATGATTTCACAATAGTTAGGGCTTGCTGAGGAACCAATATCCATTGCGCTGCAGTTGATTCCAGGGGTGGTCTCACGTTAAAATGAGCCAAATGTAGCCATTCCTGGCTTAGAATAATCTGCTGACACGCCAATGTACGTTTTTCAGCACGCAGGTCAGCTATCGATCGAGGAGTTTTACACGCCCTTCGGCGGCAAACTAGATCCTAATAATCGCTGGCTTCTGCTTCGTAACCTGATTCCATGGATGCCGCTGGAAAGCCAGTATGCACCCCAATTCAGTGCCAAGACAGAAGCACCGGCCAAGCCGTTTCAGATGGCGTTCGGTGCGCTGTACATCCAGCAACGCCTGGGAGTGACAGACCGCGAAACAGTTCAGCTGATCACGGAATCACCGTATCTACAATTTTTCATTGGCTTGAGTGCATACCAGGCAATGCCCCCGTTTGATCCATCGATGATGGTGCATTTTCGTAAGCGCATTGGCCCTGATCTGATCAAGATCTGCAATGACATGACCAAGGCCAATGGCATTGCGATGATTAAAGAGATGCTGGTTTCGGCGGAGGAGGATGATAGCGAACAAGAAGAGGAGCAACAGCTTGCTGCCATCGACGAAGCGCTAGGGGTGAAGCCTGCAACGTTGGATCCTGAAAGTAACTGGGGTACTCTGATTCTTGATGCAACCTGCGTGCCTGATGACATTCCCTACCCAGTAGATCTGAGGTTGCTCAACGAAGCGAGAGAGGCCACTGAGAAGATCATCGACGAACTGTTCAAGCAGTTGCAGGGAAAGATCAATCGTAAACCCCGCTGCAACCGGGATAAAGCTCGGAATCGGTTTCTGGCGATCATCAAGAAGAAAAAGCCCAAATGCGCCGAGATCCGTGAAGTCAAGCGCTTTCAGCTCAACGAGATCCGGAGAAACCTCAGAGCAATTGATCAGATGATCCATTGCGGTGCCATGCTTTTGGAGCTTGGAACCCAGCTCTACCGCAAGCTGCTGATCACCAGTGAACTGTACCGGCAGCAGCAGGAGATGTATGACGCTGATAGCCGGCGCATCGACGATCGGATTGTCAATTTGTCAAAACCACACGTGCGGCCGATCGTGAGGGGCAAGGCGGGAAGGCGAACAGAGTTCGGTGCGAAGATCTCAATATCAGATGATAATGGCTTTGTCGATGTGGATCGAATCAGCTGGGACAACTACAATGAAGCCAACGACCTGATCGCACGTACCAAGCAATACAAGGAAGAGCGAGGGTACTATCCAGCACGAATCTGTGCCGATTCAATCTATATGACATTAGGCAACAAGAAGTTCTGCGCAGAAAATAACATCAGACTCAGTGGCCGTCCACGCAAGAAGCAGGTAGAGGCCGAGGTGCAGACAGCAGAGCAACAAGAGCTTTTTAAATCAGACTTGAGAAAGCGTTCCGTGATCGAGGGAAGAATCGGAACGAGCAAACGGAAATATGGACTGGATCGGATCATGACCAAGCTGATTGAAACATCAAGAACGGTGATCACGATGGCGTTCTTTGTGATGAATGCCGAGAAGGTTCTCAGGCTACTGCGCCTCTTATTATCTATTCTTGTCTCTGTGTACATCCTGATGCTCTATTTGCTCGCCTCCTGGCGCCGTCCAGCGCTTCTGTGGGCTGCTTAGTCAGCTTCTAGGAGTAAAATTGAGGTCACCAGCGCTTGGCGCTGCAGGCTGAGTCGCGGCCCTTGGCGCGGACGAAAAACCCGCGAATGAAATTCAGCAAGCCCTAGTTAGTATTGTGCGGCTATGTCGGCAAACTCTTTAGACGTCAATGGATCACGGAGGGAACAAATACACTCCAGCTTCCAGCTGTTATCTCCGGAACGGTACTCTAGGATTACATCGCAATTACTCTCATTTTTTAGAAGTGCATTTTTAGTGGGTAGCTCCCCTCCTAGAAGAATACCGGTTTGGACATATCACCATGAATAAGGGAGAACTTTTTGGGACCAGACCGATTCGTAAACACTATCGCCAATCTTAAGAAAGCCACCAGGGCCCTTCTTCCCAATATCACCAATATGATAACAGAAAGCTTGGGCATTAAGATATCCCGTAAGATATTTATTATCCCAATCCTTTGAGATTACTTGCTCAAGTTCCGTTGGGCCTCCAAGGATTGTTTTGTGATGGCAAACCGTATGCTTTAATGTATTTGTCCGAAAAATTGAGGGCATTAAAGAAAAGCTCTCATGCATTACACCGCGTCCCACCCAGCCGACGTTTTCGTTGTCAATTCTTATTGCGTGCAGAACGCTTCCGTCGAGGGTTACCAAGTCGTCCCCAACAAGACAAAAAGGTTCGTAGACGATAGGGGCTCGGAGATAAAGCTGGTGCAGCCCAGGCGCCAAATGAAAAAGCGCGAGCGCAGGTGTTACAAAGTCATAAGGCAAGTAAAAGTAATGATCACCTTCAAGATAAAGACAATATTCAGTTTCTGCTCGAGCACATAGTGCATTAAAAACGTCGTGGAAACAAGTTCGATTAATTGAACTGCTATTGATGTATACTAGGCCTCTGTTGTCGCATACTTCTTTTATCTCGTCGCTATGCATTGGAGACCTGTCATCCATTACGTAGTGGATGATCTCACCTGGAAATTGTATGCATCTGTAAAACGATTCAATCGTGCTATTAAAATAATTCAGCCTTTCGGGAGCGTTGACGTAGACAGTAGTCAGAACTGTAATTGAAGACATGGCTTTCAGCTTGATAAACTAGAGCGGATGCAAGCGAGAGCCCATTTTAGCATGAATAAACTGCAAGTTACTGTTTTAGCAGCCATTAAATGCTGTATTGACAAAGTTCTAAATTGCAAGTTAGATAAACTGTTCTATTGAAGTATCCATTAAAGGTTGCCAGGTTGAAGGTGATTTTCATTGCATACCTTCTTTGACTTTACGCCATCTCGGGGACGGGAAGCTTGCGTTAACCGGTTCGGTGCTGGTATGGTAACAATGGCCTCATCGGAAGGCCTGCAAAGTATCTACATACGAATTGATCACCGAATATAGTATTCAAGGTCTCAAATTGTGCTAGGGAGACTCTGGAGAATCCAGGCCAGCTGCGCGAAAATCCCCATGTAATCGCAGTCGCGAACTGGGGTCATGGAAGGGCTGATTCAAAGTGTGTCACAAGCTCCCTGGCCGGGGCTGCGAGTATGGGTTGAGGTCGGCGGAATCGCGCCCTGCCCATACCCGAGACCGCTTTTCCCGCAACCGATCTCGACTTGATCAGCTACCTGAGGTCGAACCCCGATGCGCGGATGCGGCGCCGGGTTCGGTTACCAGCCTGGTATGTGCTGTTGGCCACGGTGCTGGGAATCCTGAGTGGCTGCCAGAGCTTGCGAGATCTGGAGCGATTCGCCATCCGCCACCACGCCGTGCTCACCAAGGCGCTGGGCCTGGAGCTGCGGCGGCCGTCATCGGATTATTCGTTCCGCTATTTCTTCCAGCAGGTGTATGTGTCAGCCCTATGCGCCGCGATCCGTGACTGGTCGATCGCCCAGATCCCTGGTGGTGCAGCGGATCTCGATCAGCTGGTGTTTGACGGCAAAACCTTGAGGGGATCGATCGAGCTCACGGCTGGCGGGGGCTCCGCATTCATTGCCCAGGTCACGCTGTATTTGGCCGCTCTGGGTGTGGCGATCAGCCAGGCCTGCTACGCCACCGGTGAAAACCACTAGCGTTTCGTGCTCCAGAAGCTGCTTGGTGAGCTGGATCTCGAGGGTGTGCTGATCCAGGCAGATGCGCTGCACACCCAGCGACCGTTTTCAACTCCTCCAGGAGCAGGGGGCCAACTTCCTTCTGACGGTGAAAGCCAATCAGAAAACACCGCATCGTCAGATCCGCAGGCAGTTTCAGGGAAAGCGTCAGATCCCTTTTGTGGCATCGGATCAGGAGATCAGCCATGGCCGCGACATTACCTGGACGCTGCGGGCAAAGTAGGCACCGCAGCACATCCGCGAGAGCTGGGTTGGCACCAGCTGGATTCTGGAGATGACCGCTACCGGCACCAGAGACGGGAAGCCGCTTCAGGCGCAGCACCTGTGTTTGTTCACCAGCCGCACCTGATCGGTGCGAAACCAACCCTGCGCACCACCCCAGAGGCTCTGCTTCAACTAGTGCGGGAACCGATGGAGCATTGAGTGCTGGCTCTGGATCCGTGACACCCAGTTCCACGAGGACGCCCACCGCTACCGCGGCAATGGCGCTGGTGCATTGGCCAGCCTGCGAACTGCACCACTCAACCTGCTATGATTAGAAGGTGGATGCAGGCGGTGATGCGCGTCATCACCGCGCTGCTGGCGATGACGATGCGTCAGCCAGGGCCCAAGACGTGTAGATACTTTGAGCCAGCCCTGGGGGTCATGGGCGGTAATCAGCTCGGTTTCGGTGATTACGAGTAGTCGACGGCCAAAAAACGCACCAAGCGGGAGCGCTTTCTCTCTGAGATGGGTGGGGCAACTCAGCGATTGAGTTGTTCTGTGTTAATCGAGGGAGGAGCTGGTGCGCTTCAGCTGATGTTTGCTGCCGGCTGGGCAGACGGATCAGCATCGGTGAGCTCCAGGGCCTCTTCTGGATCCGGGATCTTGGCCATGGTGGCTTCAGAGAAAAAGCGCCGGCGTTCCAGCTGCCATTCCTCCTGCTGCTCCAGCAGCTGGCTGCCCACCAACCGCACGATCGCAGCGTCGTTGGGGAAGATCCCGACCACGTTGGTGCGGCGCTTGATCTCCTTGTTGAGCCGCCAGCGGGTTGGTGCTCCAGATCTTGCGCCAGTGCTCCTGCGGGAAGTGCAGGAACGCCAGTACGTCGTCGCGGGCGGCGTCCATCACCGGGACAGCTTTCGGGAACTGCTTGCGCAGCATCTCGGTGACCCGCTGCCAGTGGGAGCGCACTTGCTCAGGTGCCTGGATGACGAATACTGCTTTCATGGCCGCTGCCACCATGTCCTGGCCCGCTTTGGGCACATGGCTGAGCAGGTTGCGCAGGAAGTGCACCCGGCACCTCTGCCAGCTACTGCCCTGGAACATCCGCCTGATCGCTGCCGTCAGGCCCAGGTGGGCGTCTGAGATCACCAGCCTGGTTCCAGTCAGGCCACGCTCCTTGATGCTGCCGAGGAACTGCCGCCAGAAGCCCTCGGCCTCACTGTCACCCACGGCGATCCCCAGCACCTCGCGGTAGCCGAGGTCATTGATGCCGATCGCTACCACCACGGCACGTGAAACCACCTGCATGTTCTGCCCCAGACGGCCGTGGAGGTAGGTGGCATCGAGGAAGACGTACGGGTAGCGGGCATGGTCCAACGGCCGTCCCAGAAAGGCTTTCACCTGCTCACCTGTGCCTTGGCAGATGCGGCTCACCTCCGATTTGGAGATGCCGCTGGCGCCGCCCAGGGCCTCCATCACCACGGCGTAGAGGGCCTTGTCGACCCGGCGGCGAGGCTCGAGCCAGTCGGGAAAGAAGCTGCCCTGCCTCAGTTTGGGGATGGCCAGGCTGATGTCGCCTACCTGGGTGGTGAGCAGCCGGTGGCGATAGCCGTTGCGGTGGGTAGACCGCTGATCATGACAGCGCTCATGGAGTTGAGCACCGGTAAGGGCCGAAACCTCGGCTTCCAGCAGATCCTGGAAGCCCCGGCGCACGATTTCAGGGATCAGGGCGCCAGCGGTGGTGCCCTCCATGAGCTGAGCCAGCTTGGAGGCGCCACTATGGGTAAGGGTCATGGTCTGTGTTCGGTTTGGTGGTAGTGCTCCAAACAGGGTCACAGACCGGCCCACCCATTGCCACAGCTGATGTCTGAGGGAGGCGAACCGTCAGCCCCGGCGTAGCCGGGGCTGACCCCCCTGAGTTACACCACTCCATGGGACGCTATTCCTAGAGTCCGCATGCAATTAATGTATCCCTAAGTTTCTCCGGACACACAACTGTATCTAGACGGTTCCCACTCGCCCATTGGGCGTTATCAGGCCAATCTTCTACCGGACCTTCTCCCAGGAGAAAAGAATAATTAAGCTTTGCGCCTGTTGCTGTAGCCCAGTAATAGGTTTCTGGATGCTGAGGGTTATAGATTTCAATTAATCTGGCTCCAGGCAGGCAAAATGATATGTTTGCTAAGTTTGCTCCATGCATGCCGCATACGACTTCTGCGTTCTCATAAAGCCTAACTCCATCGATAAAATTAAATTTTTCTGGAAATATTATTTCAAATCCGAATTCACTAAGAATCGGATATAATTGTGCTTCATTTACAATCCTTCTCCACTTTGCGTTAGCACGACTTGTGTAAATACGGCGACTTGGTTTGGATACTGGTTTTCCATAAGTTCTTCTCAAATAGTCAGATATCCATTCCGGAGGATTTCCCGCTTCGGGGACTGATGGCACTACCAAATGTGTTGACTGTAAATGCATATCTGGAAAGGTCTGTATAAGTTGATTTTCGTCACAGCCTACAGCTAACAGACTTTCAATTGCAAAGTTATTGCTAGTTGAATTTATGATAATTTTTTCAAAATCCCTTGGCTTCCAGCCAGCTTTACATGCAAGTTCGAGTCTAGGCAACATCTGATGGAGCCAGTGGCCATAATTTGATCCAGGTGCACCTGCTAAAACTAGAACGGGCCCTGCTATCTTTACCAGTCTTGGCAGTTTAGAAGCGAAGAAGATGTCATACATATAAGGTTTATAGGCCATAGATAGATCGCCTAGGATCGTATCATCACCTGTAATAACAAAGGGTTCTATTCCCACAACCCTCCCCTTAGGAATCTCGGCTACAAACTGCTTTTTTAATGTAATTTGATGTCTTTTTTCAAGATTCTTGGGCTTTTTTTGAGTAATGCATAGGGCTTTTGTTAATTTGTATGTAATTGACGGGAAAATTTCTAGATACTTGGCGTTAATATCGCTGCGATTGTTTGCAAGCCACTCATTAAAGGTTTCCGAGAAATGCCTAGGTGGACCAAATTTAAGCGACGATCCAGGGATTCTTGGAAATAATAAAAATGCAAATGGGCGAACACAAAAGCGTATAAGCCGCCTTAGAAGCAGACCTCTTTGTATTCTCATGCCAAGATGAGGATTTTAGACTATCAAGTCTGATTGAAATATATGATTGATAGTACTGTTAGGCAATCAATTGTCCTGTCAGTATTTTCAACACATATAATCATACCCCTACTCTCGGCCTAGGGCCAAGCTCAGGTAAATGAATTTGCGCAAGCTTGTCTGTTTCAACTGCGCAGCTGAGTTGGCGCCCTCACGCCTAATTACTATTGCGTAGCAACATTTTCTTTTCCATGAATCTTGCGTGGTGTATTCAATGTCGTCCTTGCCTATACAACATTCGTTGTTCGTACTTGAGCTTTCTAGAGGACAGACTTTAGGAGCTTTGCCAATCGGGTCGAAAAATGATGTGATCCATATTTTCCCTCTGCCATCTTTCTTGCCCTCCTTCCCATATCCTGTATCTCGCCTGGATGGTCCTGTACCCAGTTGAGGCATTGCACCCAGCCGTCAACATCCCCTGGTTCCAGCCAAAAGCCAATGCCTTCTGCTTCGATATCAATGTCAATGTGACGGTTGCGTGTCATCAGAACCGCCCTCCCTAGGCCAAGAACATCCATGAGACTCGTTAGCCCTGCGAGGTTGCGCTGGGCAAATAATGGAATTGCAATTGCCCCATGGTTTCGCATGTGCTGGCAAAGTTCTGGATACTTTAGCCAACCCCGATTCTCCCCAGGAACAGGCTGTTCGTTACGGGCCTCTATTATCTTGAGATTTGAGCTAGTATGGAAAATCGGATTATCAAGCTGGCCTTGCAGGCCAATCACCGTTCCATGGCAACGGGATTGGGCTATTGCTTTTGCAAAGGTCAAGAAATCACGGCCAGTGCGCCCTGTTGCGATTACACCAAAACCAGGCGGTTGCCAAGGCCCGTAGAATTCGAGATCAGTACCCCATTCCAATAGCGCTAACTTAGTATGATTGGCGCCTATTCCCCTCAAGTCTTTCGTAAGCGCCTTGCTTAGGCAAGGTAACTTGTCAGCTCCACGGATGAACAGGCTTCTCTGCCAGTTTCGCAGAAAATCAAGCTTTCCTTTGAGAAAGCTATGGTGCATTAATGTAACGATCGGTACTTTATATAGCCCCAAGGCGCGTAAATATTGAAGCAAATGGGTCTGGGAGCCGCATGGTGCATAAACTAAATCGGCTTGGGATGAAAGCTGCAGTGCCAGCATCTGCTGTTGCAGATCACCAAGCTCTAGTGGTATGCGGAATCTACCTAGCAGTGTTTGAAATTTTGACCATCTTCCGATGGCTGGATAGGGTAGGAAGATGGGCTCGAATCCGTATTCATGTATTCGGTTCACACCGAACAAGACTTGATCCGGGGTCTCCTTTAGATCGACCTCTTGAACAACCCTATCCATCGGGTAATTGTTTAGTATCAGGACGCGTATGTTGGTCATTTGCGGATACAGGGGCTGATTATTTTTACTGAAACGCATATGGCTCAGCTCTCATGTGTAGCTTATCTCTCTTGGTTAAACTATTTTGCCACGATAGTGATTTATCAAAGAAGGTAGCAGCAGCAGCACCGCCACCGCCAACAGATGGGCTCGAACTGCGGCCCCAACTGCCGCAAGAGTGAAGTGGTCTGCCAGTAGCTGCAACTCAACCCGCAGATCCAGCAGGGCCAAAAGGCCCAGCAACAAGGGCACCCCATACCAAAAGCCTCCGGGACGTTGATGCAAACCGAAGGATTTGGGCACTTGCTCAGCGACGGCTCAAAACCGGCAGGAGGGTAGGTGCTACAGCGATACTCGACCAGGCACCCACCATGATGCCAAAGCTGAGGGCTACTGAAAACCAGAAGAGGGTGCTACCCCCGAAGAAGATCAAAGCAAGCAGGGGCAGCAGGGTGGTAAGCGAGGTGTAGATCGATCGGGTCAGGGTGCTGATCACGGCCTCATCGGCCTGGTCTGCCAGGGGTAGATCCTTGAGCTGGGAGCGCTTTTCACGGATTCGATCAAAGATCACCACCGTGTCATTCACCGAGTAGCCAGCGATGGTGAGCAGGGCCACGGCGAAAAGGCTATTGACCTCAACCCCCGCCAGCAGACCCAGCCAGGCAAACAGACCGCAGGTTATAAGCACGTCATGGGCTAGGCACAGCAGAGCCAGCAGGGCGTAGATGCGGTCGTAGCGAAAGCTGATGTATAGGGAAATGCCCATAAAACTCACCAGCAGTGATATCAAACTCGCCCTCAGCAGCTGGGGGCCCAGGGAGGGGCCAATGGTGTCCACCGACAGTCCGCCTGGCACCGTGTCTCCTAGCTGGCGCTCCAGGTTGGTCAGCACAACCTGGGCCTGATCCGGGCTCAGGCTGGGTAGCCGCAGCACCACCGATCGGCCTCCATCGAGCAACTGCACCGCCCCTCCAGCTAGGGAAGGGGCCAGCTGGCCGGGCTCGGCTGGAAGTTTCAGGCTTGCCAAGGATCCCTCCAGGGCTGCCACGCTGAGGGCAGGGCAGCTGGATTCGCAACGGCGCTCAATCTGGATCTGGGTGCCGCCGGTGAAATCCAGGCCTGGCCGCAGCGGAGCGCCAATGCCGGGCCTGCTCCAGCTGATCGCCATGCCAAGCAGGCTGAGCAGCAGGGCCACTAGCGAAAGCAGCCAGAGCAGGCGACGCTGACGGTTGACGCGAAAAGCAAGCATCTCAGGCCACTCCCTCGGAACGCTGCGACAGGGGCAGAAAATAATCAATCCGGCGTAGGGCCGGATAGCTCAACACCACGCGCAACAGGGTGCGGGTGCAGGTGAGGGCGCTGAACAGGCTGAGCAGCACACCGATGCCCAGGGTCACCGCAAAACCCTTAACAAAACCGGTGCCTAGGGCAAATAGGGCCACACAGCTGATCAAGGTGGTTACCTGGCCATCAAGGATCGATGAAAAAGCCAGGGAGAAGCCCGTTTCGATCGAGCGGATCAGGGTGTTGCCGGAGCGCAGCTCCTCCTTGATCCGCTCAAATATCAGCACGTTGGCATCAACCGCCATACCAAGCGAGAGGATGAAGCCTGCTATTCCTGGCAGGGTTAGGGTCACCGGAATTAGGGCGTAGGCGGCCAGGTTGAACAGGCCGTAGAGGGAGAGGGCAAAGACGGCCACAACACCTGCCAGGCGATAGACAACCACCATGAAAACGGCCACCAGCAGCAGGCCGCTGAGGGCAGCCAGCAGGCTGGTGCGGATATTTTCAGCACCAAGGGAGGGCCCCACGGTGCGCACCTCGAGGATCTTCACCGGCAGGGGCAGGGAGCCTCCGCGCAGCTGAACCTCCAGATCGCGGGCCTCCTCAGCGCTGAAGTTGCCGGTGATGCTGGCCGAACCACCACTGATGCCAGCGGCTTTGAACTCGGGGCCCACGCTGGCCTCACTGATGGAGCGGCCATCCAGCACGATGCCCAGCAGCCGTCCGCTGCCGGCGATCGACTGGGTGAGCTGGGCAAAGCGGTCGCCCCCCTGCTTGTTGAAGCTGAGGGTTACCTCCCAGGAACTGCCGCTTTGCTGCTGCTGGCGACCGGCTGTGACCAGATCCTTGCCGGTGAGCTGGGCGGGCTCATAGAGGCTGATGATGTCGGTATTGATGCGGCTGAGGTCGGCCTCCAGCTGGTCGCGATCGGCCTGCTTGGCTTCTGCTGCAGGAGCTTTGAGGCTCGCCAGCAGGGCTGTTGCCTGGCGCTTGAGGCCCAGCAGTTCCTGCATGCGCTGCTCGGTGCCGGGCTTCTGGGCGCGGAACTCGAGCAGGGCGGTGCTGCCCAACACGGTGGCAGCCCGGGTTGGATCCTGCTCTCCGGGCAGCTGTAGCACCAGCTGGTTGTCGCCCACGGTCTGGAGGGTTGACTCGGCCACACCCAGACCATTGATGCGGCGATCGAGCACCTCCTTGACGGCATCAAGCTGCTCCTTCTGCACCACCTTGACACTGCCGGCTGGCAGCACCTGCAGGGTCAACTGGCTGCCACCGCGCAAGTCCAGGCCCAGGCGTTGGCCCAGGGGGGTCTCGGGCGTATTCCAGCTGAACAGCAGGGATCCAGCGGCAATCGTCAGCGCCAGGATCAGGGCAAACCACCCTTGTTGGCGGGCCATCTCAGAGCCGACCAGCGATCAGTTGCTGGGCAGCCTCAACAATCTGATGGGGCTGGATGATCGTGAGGTTTTCCAGGGTGCCGTTGTAGGGGGTGGGTATGTCCTGGGAGGACAAGCGGATCGGTCGGCCATCGAGATCATCGAAACATTGCTCGGTGATCAGGGCAAGCAGTTCGGCGCCGATGCCACCGGTTTTCATGCACTCCTCCACCACGATCACCCGGTGGGTCTTGCGGATAGAGCGAGAGATCGTCTCCATATCAAAGGGTTTAAGGCTGACCAGATCGATCAGCTCAACTGACACACCTTCCTGCTCCAGCTGCTTGACGGCCTTGAGACAGTGGTGGCGCATGCGGGAGTAGGTGAGAATCGTCAGATCGCTGCCCTGCTGAACAACTTCAGCCTGGTCAAGGGCACAGATATAGTCCCCTTCGGGAATGGTTTCAGAGAGGTTGTAAAGCAGAACGTGCTCAAAGAAGAGCACCGGGTTGTTATCGCGGATCGCCGCCTTCATCAGGCCCTTGGCATTGGTGGGGGTGCTAACTGCCACGATTTTGATGCCTGGCACCGCGTGGAAGTAGGCCTCGAGCCGCTGGCTGTGCTCAGCCCCAAGCTGGCGACCCACCCCGCCGGGGCCGCGCACCACGGTGGGAATGGTGAAGTTGCCGCCGCTGGTGTAGCGCAGCATGCCCATGTTGTTGGAGATCTGGTTGAAGGCCAGCAGCAGGAAACCCATATTCATTCCCTCCACAATCGGGCGCAGGCCCGTCATGGCGGCGCCCACGGCCATGCCGGCGAAGGAATTTTCGGCAATCGGCGTATCCAGCACCCGCAGTTCGCCGTACTTCTCGTAGAGGTCCTTGGTCACCTTGTAGGAGCCGCCGTACTGGCCGACGTCCTCACCCATCACGCAGACGTGGGGGTCGCGGGCCATCTCCTCGTCGATGGCTTCGCGGAGGGCATTGAACAGCAGGGTTTCTGCCACGGGGGGCCATGCGCCTTATGGCTGCCAACCTATCCCAGCCAGGAACGTCCAAAACTGAACTAACGCTCCAGTCGCTGGGGGCCAAGCAGCAGGGACGCCAGATCGCGCAGAAGGTTCCGCAGTCCCTCGCGGCGCCCCGACCCACGCACGCGTCTCGAAGTCAGGTGGGCGCCAAACAGGGCCTTGATGCGGGAGCCATAGGCGACAGCAGGGTCACTGACGTGGCCCCTCATCGTGAAAAACCGGGCCCGAGACTCAAAAAAGCCTGAGGCTCTGGCCAAACCGCTTGAGAAGGTGGCATCGCCATTATTTGCCAGCTCGCCCAGCGCCTGGGCGAGGGCTGACCATTTGGCTGCGTGACTCGTTAAAAATTGCAGGTGGGGTTGGACCTCTGGCCTGGTGAGGCCCGCAGATCTGGGCACCCCACAGGTGTTGCCAGAATGTTGCCTCCACAGCACAAGCGGAGCATCCAACACCTCGGTAGTACCTGCAACCGTACCTAGAAAATAGGTGAGGTCGTCATGGCCGCGCCCCACGAAGACACCTTCTGGCAGCAGGTCGAGAAAACGGCTAGCCAGTTCGACCAGGTGACGATGGGCCACGATCGAATGACCCGGAACAATGCATAGGGGATTCAGCTCCAGGGGGGCAAAGGTGCCCGGGCGCTGCAGGTAGGCCGGGAAAATTTCAGGATCCACCTCCTCTCCGCGCAGCAGGCTGCAGGTGTGGAGGACCAGATCCAGCTGACGGGGGGATCTGGCAAGTGCAGCCGCCACCCGCGCGAGCTTCTCAGGCACCCAGATGTCATCCTGGTCGCAGAAAGCGATATAGCAACCGCGGCAGGAGCGGGCCGCTGCGAGAAAGTTGCGGGTGTAGCCAAGACGCTCGGGGTTCACGGTGAAGTGAACTGGAAATGGCGCTGTGCGCGCAAATTCGGCCGCGATCGCCGCGGTGCCATCCGTGGATCGGTCATCGGCAATGACCAGTTCCAGTGGCAGTGCACTCTGGCGAGCCAGGGAGTCCAGTTGGGACTCCAGGTGACGCTCGCCGTTGAAACTGGCAAGGGCTACTGAAATGGCGCTGGGCTCGGGTTTCAGGTTTCTCAGCCGCCGGCGGCGAAGGTGGAAAGGAGGAGCACTGAAAGCAACATGCCGGGCAACAGCAGCGTTACCAGCAGGCCCAGATCGTGGGGGGTCATGGCGAGAGATTAGGGACTTTTCTCAACTTCGCCAGCGCTTGATGCCGATCCCGGCACCAGGCTGCGCAGGAAAACCAGGGCCAGGCCCAGGGCGATAAAGGCGAAGCTGAAGGTGGCCAGAAAGGACATGCCCACAATCAGGGTTTTGAGGGCAGTGGCGATGCTCTGGGCAATCGCCGAGCTGTAGCGGGGGGGGTGGAGGGCGTAGTAGCCCACCAGCCTCTGGCTGAGTCCCAGGGCCAGCCAGGCCAGCAACCCGGCGGTCAGCGAACCCGACAGGAAGCTCAGCGGCCCCTTGCGGGGTCGCTCGGCAGGGGGGGCGGCGCTGGGGGCAGGATCGATCACCGCTCCAGGCTGACACCCCGGCTGCTGAAGCTGCAGCACCAGGCCCTAAAACCGCCCTGCCCGAGTTCGTCAGCCAGGGCGGCATGGGCCGCCTGGGCCTGCTCCAGGCTGGGGAAGAGGGCAAACAGGCTGGGCCCCGAGCCGCTCATCGCCACGGCTAGAGGCTGTGCCTGGCGCAACAGGGCCAGGCCCTGGCGCACGCTCTCCACTTCGGCTTCGACCACTGCCTGCAGATCGTTGCGCAGGGGCGGCAATGGCGTGCCCTGAACCAGGCCCCGCAGGAGGGATTGGGACAGCGGCCCCTGGCGCAGGGCTTGGCGGCGCTGCTCAAATTCACCTTCGCTTTGGAGGTAAAAGTCGCCCCGCAGCGCCTGGCAGCGGCCATAGGCCCAGGGCGTGCTGACACTCACCTGGGGATGTTTGACCAGCAGCAGCGCCAGCTTCAGGGGGGCCTGGAGCTCCAGCGGCTCCAGCCGCTCGCCCCGGCCAAAACAGAACTGGGTGCCGCCATCGAGGCAGAACGGCATGTCCGAACCCAGCTCGGCCGCCATGGCTTGGAGGGCCTCTGCCCGAAAGCCCAGGCCCCAGAGGGCATTGAGACCCACCAGGGCGGCCGCCCCGTTGCTGGAGCCCCCTGCCAGGCCGGCGCCGATGGGGATGCGCTTCTCCAGCACCAGCTCCGCCCCCAGCTCCACCAGGCCCGAGCGGGCCCGCAGCAGCTCCGCCGCCTGCACGATCAGGTTGGTGCCATCGGTGGGCAGCTCTGGTTGGTCGCAGCGGAGGCTGATCTGGCCGTCGGCGCTGGGGCGCAACCAGAGGCGATCGGCCAGATCGATCGACTGCATGACCATTGCCAGCTCGTGGAAGCCGTCGGGCCGGAGGCCCAACACCTCCAGGTGCAGATTGATCTTGGCGGGCGCCCGCACACAGAGATCAGCCATGGGAATCGGCCTGGGCGGGCGCTTTGCACGCTTGATTCAAGCTGCCCGCCAGCACCACCCAGGCCCCCGGCGCGATCTCCTGGGGCCGCTGGAGCATGCCGATGCCCGCCGCGGCCGCCAGGGCAGCCAGCTGAGGTTCGGGCAGCAGGCCCGCCAGGGTGTTGCGCAGCATCTTGCGCCGGGCGCCAAAACAGCGCTTGAGCAGCATCTCCACCGTGCGGGCCACCCCTGACTCCAACTGCTGATCGGCCCCCAGGGGCTCGATCAGGATCACCTCGGAGTGCACCTTTGGTGGCGGCTGAAAACAGCGGGGGGGGTACGGCGCAGACCAGCTGGCAGCGGGCCATCAGTTGCATCCGCACGCTCAGGGCCGAATAGGCACTGGAGCCCGGCAGGCAGCGGATGCGCTCGCCCACCTCCCTTTGCACCAGCAACACCAGGCGCTCGTAGGGCCGGGCAACGGGACGGTCGAGCCGGCCCACCAGGCGCTCCAGCAGCGGCCCGGTGATGTTGTAGGGAATGTTGGCGACCACCTTGTTGGCCGCCGGCAGCTCCACGGCGAGCACATCACCCGATGTGAGGCTGAAACGGGGCTGGTCTGCAAAGCGCAGCTGCAGACCAGCCACCAGGTCGCGGTCGAGCTCCACCGCCAGCACCGCCGCCGCCGGGGAGGCCAGCAGCCGCTCGGTCAGGGATCCCCGGCCGGGCCCCACCTCCAGCACCCGATCGCCGCTGCCCAGCTCTGCCGCCGCCACGATGCGGCCTAGCACCCCCTGGTCAATCAACCAGTGCTGGCCGAAGCGCTTACGGACGCGATGGGCAGCAAAACTCATGGATCTGGCCGCTGTCTCTGGGCCCTGCAGTTCAGCATCCCAAGCGAAGCTCAAAGCATGCAACTGGGCTCGTGGGTGACCCTCCCATCAGTGATCGAGCCGCAGCCAACGCACTGGCCCCCTGGCCGGGGCCAGGGGCACCAGGGCGAAAACCAGCTCCACTGCGCTGGCGGCCCAGTCGGGATGGGCTGCCAGCCAGCAGGCCCAGGCCCGCTCCAGCCTCAGGCGCTTACCCCGATGCAGGGCCGCCACACCCCAGCCATCGGGTCCGCAGCGGCGGCGGCCCTTCACCTCCACCAGCAGCAGCCGGCCGGCCTTTTCCAGCACCAGATCCAGCTCGCCCCAGCGGCAGGTCCACTGGCGCGCCAGCAGGCGCCAGCCCCGCTGCTGCAGCAAGCGCAGAACCCGCTGCTCAGCCCAGTCCCCCTGGCGGCGCGCAGCGGTGCGGGGCATGGGCAGGCTCCGGGCGAATTGGTGTTGATGTCCTTCAGCTTTCCCACCGGGGCCTGGCGGCAACGGGGATGGGTCAGCCGATTGCAGCTAGAAAATCGGCAACGGTCTGAATCAAGATGCCGCTAGCTGATTAGCTAAACAGCTTCCTAACGGCTATCTACCGATCGAGCAGGAAATACACCTGGTGGTCAGTTGTCAGCCAGTCACTCGGCGAGGGCGGCAGCAGGGAGGTCTGTCCCGGAGCCCAGGAGTTGGAGGGTTTAAACTTACGTTTCACGCTTTCAAGTGTAGATCCAACTATTGTAGATTCAAAGCTGTGACGATGATCCGGGCGGAAATATGGGTGTCTTTGGAGGGGGGCTTGGCGATCTATATGCAACAGCCTCAAGGCGGCACTATTGTGTAAGGTGTACATGCGCTGGAGAATTGAAAACGGTTGCACTGTGAACACGGCACGATGCCCACTTCAATGGTTCGATAACTGCTAAACCATCGGGTACCTGTCGGCAATGTTTGTTCCTCAGGGTGCCGTGGCGATGACCAATCTGCGATGATTAGGTTTTAAATCGATCCGCTAGTGTGCCGTCCCGGAAATAACAGATAGAATTCGGAGTGTCACCCGAGGTGCCCCTTGGCGCTTGGACGTCCGATGCCTCCGCTGGTTCTCAGCGAAGAAGAGGTTCAGCATTTGCAGGCCCTTGCCCATTCCCGATCCCTGCCGCATTCGATCGTTCAACGCGCCCAGATCGTGCTGGCCTGCGGCGCCGGTGAAAGCAACACCGCTATCGCCAAGCGAATGGGCCTGACGGGGATGACCGTCGGCAAGTGGCGCAAGCGCTACCGGGATCTCGGTCTGGAAGGGCTGCACGACGAGCTCCGCCCCGGCCGGCCGCGCACCTACGAGGACGACAAGGTTGCCGAGGTTATCAACCGAGCCCTGCAGACCAAACCCGCCGATGGCAGCACCCAGTGGTCAGCGCGTTCTCTCGCAGCCGCTACAGGAATTTCAAAAACCACCGTTCACCGCTGGCTGCAAATCTTCTCGGTCCAGCCGCACCGGCAGAAATCTCACCGCTGCGCGGAAGCCTTCGGCTACTTGTGCCACGAGTCAAACGTTCACCATGAACACTGACGCAACTACACCAGGGATGGGAGTGTGGCCTCCCGGAGCCGGCCTGCAGGGGCAGGCTCCAAACCACCCCATGCTGCTGCGTTCAAAAGGCGCGGTGGGTGAGCGATGGGGAAAAGGCGGACGTGATCCGTCAGGTGAGTGATGGAAAGATGAGCGCAAGCGAATCGCCGCTGACGCAACCGCTGCGCGGAAGCCCAAGGGCTACGAAAAGGCTTTCAGTCGCTGTCAAAACGGGTGGAGGTAGCCGACACCCGGAACAGTGTGGACGTCACCTGCTTACGGTCCACATGGCAGCCGGTGTACCGCTTCGCGCAAGCCTTCGGCTACAGGCGACATGAGTCCATCACAGGCCTCGGTGTGGAACGTGGGAACCTGCCATGGGGTGTAAAGGGAAAGTCTCAAGTGGCCACAACCACGAGGGCGACTACCAAGACCCATGGCAGGGGCGGAGCAGCTCGTAGTAGTGATGAAGGGGCTGTAATGGCCCTGGAGCGAAGGGGCTGCGTCATTCGGTTCGAACACTCTCCACAACTGCCCCCGGCAGGAGGACGGAGGTGAGTTCGGACAAGTCGCTACCGATCACCAAAGCGATGGTCTGGAAGGCCTATCAGCTTGTGAAGCGGAACGGGAAGGCGGCTGGTGTGGATGGCCAGAGTCTCGATGACTTTGCCCAAGACCTGGAGAATAATCTCTATAAGCTCTGGAACCGGATGGCATCTGGGAGTTACTTCCCGCCAGCGGTTCGGCGTGTGGAGATTCCCAAGTCTGGAGGCGGTTCAAGGCCTCTGGGCATTCCCACGGTGGCTGATCGCGTTGCTCAGATGGTGGTCAAGCAGGTGCTGGAGCCCCAGTTGGAGCCGATCTTTGATCAGGACTCCTATGGCTACAGACCGGGAAAGTCGGCCCACCAGGCCGTGGAGAGCTGCCGTAAGCGCTGTTGGAAGTATGACTGGGTAGTGGATCTCGATATCAAGGGGTTTTTCGACTCGATCGATCATGACCTCCTGATGCGGGCCCTCCGGTTTCATACCTCCGAGCGCTGGGTGCTGCTGTATCTGCGGCGATGGTTGGAGGCACCGGTGGAATTGCCGGATGGGTCTCTCCAGGAACGGACCAGTGGCACGCCCCAGGGTGGTGTCATCAGTCCATTGCTTGCCAATCTGTATCTGCATTATGCGTTTGACTCCTGGATGCGTGGAGTTTTCCGCACATCCCGTTTGAGCGCTATGCAGACGATGTGATCTGCCACTGCCACAGCCTCTCCGAGTGCGAACGGCTCATGGCGGCCTTGCAGGAGCGATTCGCATCCTGCGGGCTCACGCTGCATCCGCAGAAGACCCAGGTGGTCTATTGCAAGGACAGCAGCCGTCGTGGTCAGTTTCCTCGGATTCAGTTCACGTTTCTGGGCTATTGCTTCCGGCCGCGTATGGCCAAGAACCGGCATGGGGAGATCTTTACGAGCTTCCTGCCGGCGGTGAGTCCGCAGGCGCTTAAGCGCATGCGGGACAGGATCCGGCAGATTGATCTGCGTCGACAGACCTATCTGCCGTTGGAGGAGCTTGCCAGACGACTGAATCCGATCCTGCGGGGCTGGATCCAGTACTACGGCAGGTTCTATCCAACGGAGCTGAGGGCCAAGTTGTTCAGCTACCTAAATCAGGAGCTGAGCGCCTGGCTGCGGCAGAAGCACCAACGACTGCGGCGTAAGCATCGCCGCAGCCGTGAGCTCCTGACGCGGATTGGCCAACAGCGCCCTGGCCTGTTTGCCCATTGGCACGGTGAGCGGGCAGTGGCTGGATGACAGGAGCCGTATGACGCGAGAGTGTCACGTACGGATCTGTGGGGGCCTCGGGGGGAAGTTCCCCGGGGCTACCCGGCGGTTCCCATGCCCGCGGTGAGGGGCGCTGGGATTCAGATGCAGACATCCTCGTGGTAGTGCCATTCCAGGGAAGGCATCTGGCTCAGATCCGCGCAATTCGAAAGTCTTGCCATGCGGGCTTCCCCCTCGACCTGCTGGTGCGGCGGCCCCATGAGATCGCCGAGCGCTACTTGGGCGGGGATCCGATCATCCGTGCAGCCCTCGATCACGGAACGGTTCTGCATGGCTGAAGCCTGGAGTGCAGTGCCTGAGTGGCTGTGATGTTATTTCTGCTGCATTCATCAGCCTGAGCTACCTATCAAACCGAGTTCACTGCAGCTCGTCGACATGGCCGAGGAGATTGAGTGGTTCCGGTCCCTGGCTGCCGCACAGAAGTAGCCGCTCCGATCTTCCTCAGGTTGGCTTCCAGCCGATCACCATGGATCGGCTAAGCGCTTGCAGGAATTGGTTGACTGCTTCTCTTTGGTGTTGTGTGTCCTTGCTGAGCGTCTATTGCCGGCCAGGATGAAGGCCTAACCCAGGGCTTCCGGAAACGCTTCTCCATCCCACCGCCCTGAGGAGGCAACAACGATCGCCGATCGGATCAACCAGAAGTGCCACCACGACTGGATTGACTGCGATGTGATCGGCATCGCCCTGCTGGGGGTCTTCAGAGCCGCTGGGCACTGCTACGCCTGGGGGCATTGAGACAGCAGGCGCAAGATGTCTACACTGAGCTGTACACACACCAGGGCTGGTCCCATGGATGTGCTGCCCAGCCGCGTGTTTATGAACGGCAACAGCCAGGCTGTGCGCATCCCCGCCGAGTTTCGCCTCAGCAGCGATCGGGTGCAGATCAGCCGCACCCCAGAAGGCGATCTGCTCATTCACCCCTGTCCAAGCCAGCGGGGCCAGGCCCTGCTGCAGGCCCTCAGCAGCTTCGATGCTGACTTTGTGGAGGCACTGGAGCAAGAGCAGCAAAACAAGCTGCCGGTGCAGGAACGGGAAGCCCTGTGATCTATCTGAGCAAGAACCGTCCGCCTCAGGTAGCCCAGCGCATCGATGCCCTCGGCGATGACGACTCCATTGCCATGTCGTTCATCACCTGGGCCGAGCTGCTGCGCGGCGCAGAGGGCAGCCAGCGGCGGGAGGCCACCCTGCAGCATCTCGAAGCCCTGAGCCGGCTGGCGCCGGTGCTCTATCCACAGGGACCGGGGATTTGCGAGCACTACGCCGTTCAGGCCACCGCACTGAAGCGCCGTGCCACACCGATCGACGCCAACGACCTCTGGATCGCTTGTCATGCTCTCGCCATCGGCGCCACTGTGGTGAGCCACAACGTCAGTGAGTTCAGCCGGGTGGAGGGGCTGCAGCTGGTGGACTGGGCCGTCTGAATCGACCTGAGGTCGGGGCTGCCCCGGCTTGACGGCGCAGTCGTTCGCCAGCTCCTGCGGGTGCTTAGGTCTCAAGCCCGGGCGCAGGTGCTCTGAGCATCAGCCCGGTCTGGTTTCTGCCTCTATTCACCTCCATGCCGCCAGCCGGCTCCACTTCTCCTCCAGCAGTGATGGGCTTCTCCCCAGATTGATGCCGGCGTGATCAGCTGGAATGGCAAGAATCCTGCGATTCCACCACCCGTAAAGCTGAACGATGGTGGCCCACTGATGAGTGACATCGTGATCGAGGATCGTTGTTAGAAACTGTGATCCTTTTTTGTGATACCTCTGCCCTGCTAAAGCTCTTCATCGACGAGCAGGGCAGCGAGAGCATGATCAAGGCAAGCTCTTCATCAGAAGGAATCGCGGTCTGCAGGATCACCTGGGCTGCGTCGATGGCTGCATTCGACCAGGCTCGATCCATGTTTGAGCAGGCTTGGCCTGGCTTTGCGATCGCGGATGTCACCCAGCCGCTGGTTGAAAAAGCTGGTGTATTTGCCGAGGCTTTTGGCCTTCGCGGCTACGACAGCGTTCAGCTGGCAGCTGCCCATCGGTTGCATGAGCATCTAGCCCTTCCGCTGACCTTTGCCTGTTTCGACCGACGCCTCAACCAGGCCGCCAAGCTGCTGCAGTTAGAGGTGCTTCCGTGACACAAGCAGCCACGATCACCAGTGAGATGGACCATCTCGATCAGCTCGGTGCCAAGGACTTTGATGCCTTCCTGGTCCGCAAATACCTGATGTCCACCTAGTGTTCAGTCCCGCAAATAACTGATAGAACATGAAGTGTCTCCCGGGGGGTCTTTCCATGGCCGTCGGCCGTCCGATGCCGCCGCTGGTCCTCACAGGGGACGAAGTTCAGCAGTTGCAGGCCCTTGCCCATTCCCGATCCCTGCCGCATTCGATCGTGCAGCGCGCCCAGATCGTGTTGGCCTGTGGCGCTGGTGAAACCAACACCGCTATCGCCAGACGGATGGGCCTGACCGGAATGACCGTTGGCAAATGGCGCAAGCGATATCGGGAGCTGGGCTTGGAAGGTCTGCACGACGAGCTCCGCCCCGGCCGGCCGCGCACCTACGAGGACGACAAGGTGGCCGAGGTGATCAACCGGGCCCTGCAGACCAAGCCCGCCGATGGCAGCACCCAGTGGTCAGCGCGTTCTCTGGCAGCCGCCACAGGAATTTCAAAAACCACCGTTCACCGCTGGCTGCAGACCTTCTCGGTCCAGCCGCATCGGCAGAAGCATTTCAAATTGCCGACCGATCCGTTCTTTGTTGAGAAGGTCCGCGACATCGTTGGCCTGTACCTGAATCCACCCGAGAACGCTGTCGTGCTCTGCGTTGATGAGAAGACGCAGATCCAGGCCCTAGACCGCACTCAGCCGCTGTTGCCCATGGGCCTGGGCTACGTGGAAGGTGTGACGCATGACTACATCCGCCACGGCACCACCACCCTGTTCGCCGCACTGGATGTGGCCACCGGTGCGGTAATCGCCGAATGCAAGCCCAGGCACCGGCACCAGGAGTTCCTCAGCTTCTTGCGAAGGATCGACAAGGAGGTGCCCAAGGAGCTCGATCTGCACCTGATCGTCGACAACTACTGCACTCACAAGCACACCAAAGTGAAGGCCTGGCTGGCGCAGCGGCCTCGTTTCCACGTCCACTACACCCCCACCTACGCCTCCTGGCT
Source organism: Synechococcus sp. CBW1108 (assembly GCF_015840335.1). Lineage (NCBI taxonomy): Bacteria > Bacillati > Cyanobacteriota > Cyanophyceae > Synechococcales > Synechococcaceae > Synechococcus > Synechococcus sp. CBW1108. The sequence continues at coordinate 409,526 of NZ_CP060395.1, read as the reverse complement.
CAACCAGGTGGAGCGATGGTTTGGGATCATCACCCAGAAGGCGATTCGGCGCGGCAGCTTCTCGAGCGTCAAAGAGCTGATCAACAAGATCGAGCAGTTCGTGGCGGCCTACGACAAGACCAAGGTGCCGTTCAAGTGGACCGCCACCGCCGACTCAATCCTGGAGAAGCTCCAGCGACTTTGCTCGCAAATCTCCGGGACGGCACACTTGGTGGTGGGGTTCCCGTGATCAGGAAGGACGCGTCAGCTGTCTCTGGAAGCGGGCGATTTCCAGCTCCAGCACCCCCTCATTGATTGCCAGCGCATGGGCAATCGCCCGCAGTTGCAGGTCTTCCTCTGGCTCGATTTCGCCGTCGGCGCAGGCCACCCGGAAGGCGGATTCCAGGATCAGCTCGCGGCCGTTGTCATCGAGCAGGGGCAGCTCTTGGCGCAGCCGCTCCAGCAGGGCATCGAAGGGGGCTTCGGCTCCCAGGGCCTGGGTGGCTTCGGCCAGGGCCTGCAGTTCTTGGGGATCTGGCCGCTCGCCCATGATCTCGGCGTAGGCTTCGGCCATGCTGGCGATTTCCGGCGCCTCGATCTCGCCGTCGGCGAGGGTAATTGCCATCATGCAGTTGAGCATCAGATCGCGCACTTTGGTGGCGTAGCGGTCGCCATGGGATGCGGCCCAGCGCAGATCGGTGAGATCCCGCTGCTTGCGGTTGTGCTGGGAGGCGCGGGGGTCGCGCTTGCAGCCGCTGCGGCCGCCAGAGAGGCTGTCATAGATGTGGAACGTGAAGCGATCCACCAGCTGCTGGCAGAAGCTCACCCCGCGCACCGAGTTGCCGTAGGCATCGAGGCGCGGCGAGAAGGTGGCAAAACCCATCAGGTTGGGGACCACCACCATCACTGCACCTGCAACCCCCGATTTGGCCGGCAGGCCCACCTCCAGGGTGAAAGTGCCGGCATTGTCGTAGAGCCCCGAGGCCTGCATTACCGAAAGGGTTTTCTTGACCACATCTGTGCTGAGCACCTGCTGGCCGGTTATCGGGCAGACGCCGCCATTGGCCAGGGTGGCCGCCGCTATCGAGAGCATCGTGGCGTTCATCTCGATGCTGCAGCACGAGAGGTAAACGTCCATCATTTTGTGTAGATCAACGCCGCGGGGTAGGCCCCGGCCGCCCCGCAGCAGGTAGGCAATCGCAAAATTGTTGTCTGCGGTTTCCCGCTCCGAGAGCATCGTCTCTTCGCTGAAGCGCACTGGGGCGATCCCGCCGCTGAGATTTGCCCACAGATCCATGATCGTCTGGGTGATCTGCCGGGCGTCCAGCTCCGGGGTTCCCGAGGCCACCAGGCCCGCCATCATGATCGCGCCAGCATTCACGCAGGGGTTGAATGGCCGTTGATCGGGTAGCAGCTCTAGGGAGTTGAAGGGGCGGCCGGAGGGCTCCACCCCGACGAACTGGTTGATGAACTCCACGCCTTCCCTGGCGAGGCCAAAGGCATAGGTGAGCGGCTTTGAAACCGACTGAATAGAGTGGTAAACATCCACATCACCCAGGCCCATCCGCTGGCCATCGACACTGCAGATTGCCACCCCCCATTTCTCTGGATCGGCATCCCGGAGGATCGGGATGTAATCGGCATTGCTGCCGCTGCGGTCGGGGGCCACATGCTTAAACACCGTCTCAATGTCGGTGCAGAACTCCTGCCAGTCGGGGATCACGAGCTGGCGCTTAAAGGCGCGGCTCAGCATCAAAAGCTCTTCTCCCACCAGGGCTGCGAAACAATCGAAATCGATTGCTCTTTCTCCAAGCGCCTTCAGCTTGGCCATGGTGGAGGCCAGGCGAAAGTCGTCTAGGCAGATGCCGCTGCTTGCAATGCGAGCCTGAATGGCTTTGGCAGTGGTGGTGCCGTTGACTTCTACGAGGGCGAAAAGTTCTCGGAGGCGATCCATCAAGGGACTTGATTAATTCCAACCTTAAGCGCGTCAAATCGTATCAAGGCATACTAAACGTCGTCACCGCAGCCAGGGCTCGGCGCGCAGCACGGCCCCCAGGGGCAAGGGCCCATACAGGTGGGGGAAGGGCTCCCCGCTGCCGGCCTGCTCAAGACGCACCTCCAAACCGGCAGCCGCCAGGCGCTGGGGATCAATTGTCAGCAGCAGCACCTCCCCGGCGGGCAGGTCGCCATAAAAGAGGGCCGCGGTAGCCTCCACCTGGTGGGCGTTGCTCAGATGGATGAAGCCCACCACCTCCAGGGAGCGACCCCGGGTGGAGTGGCGATACATGCCATCGGCCCGGGCCGCCTGCCACTCCGGCCCCAGCGCCAGGTGATAGAGCCAGCCGGGAGAGCGCCAGGCAGCCCGTGCCGCCCAGGGCTCCTCGAGTGCAGCCGCCAGCTCTGGCCCGGCCACAAACCTACCCAGCCAGGCCTGGAGCGCCTCGATTTGGGGCTCTGCATCGAAGCCCGCCGGATCCACCAGGCGGAACTGGCGCACGAAGGGCAGCAGGGCCCAGTCGGCGAGCGACGGCCGAGGGCCCAGCAGCCAGCCCCCCAGCTCCAACCGTCGGCTCCAGCTGCGCAAGATGGTTAGGCCGGCCTGGCGATGGGCCCCAGCGGCCTCGCCCCGGTAGCGATCGGGGTATTTGAAGCGATCGAGGTGGTGCTTGAAGGGGCCGTCGTTTGCGGTGATCAGCGCCTCCATCGCCGCCACCTGGGCCGGCCCCCAGCCCCCCAGCCAGCCGTGGGGGGCGCTGCGCCCCAAAGCCCAGTGCATGATCCCCAGGCTCTCGTCGAGCACCCGCCCATCGGGCAGAACCAGCACCGGCACCGTGCCCTTGGCCGAGGCCTCCAGCAGCTCGGGGGGCTTGGCCTGCAGGTGCACCTCCCGCAGCTCCAGATTCACCCCCGGCCGCAAGCCAGCCGCCGCCAGCGCCAGTCGCGCCCGGATCGCGTAGGGGCAGCGCCGGAAGCTGTAGAGGATCGGCCGGAGGTCAGCCACTGGCCCGGGCATGCTCGATCTGGCGCTGGCGTTCGGCGAAGCGGGCCCGATCGGAATCGCTGAAACGCTCGAGGCAGTGGCGGCAGCTCACCCCGACGCGAAAGCTGGGTAGCTGGCGATCAGCCGGCGCCAGCGGCAGGCCGCAGGCGAAGCAAAGGCTGTGCTCCCCGGGCTCGAGCTGGTGGTTCACCGCCACCCGCTGGTCAAATACGAAACACTCACCCCACCAGCTGCTGCCCTGGGCCGGAACCTCCTCGAGATAGCGGAGGATGCCGCCCTCCAGGTGGTGCACCCCCTCGAAGCCCTGCTGCTGCAGATAGGCGGTGGCCTTCTCGCAGCGGATGCCCCCGGTGCAGAACATGGCAATTGCCTTGGGCTGGCGCTCGGCCACCAGCGGCCTGAGCTCCTGCTCCACCCACTGGGGAAACTCGCGAAAAGTTGCGGTGCCTGGATCAATCGCACCTTCAAAGCTGCCGATCGCCACCTCGTAGGCGTTGCGGGTATCAATCACCAGGGTGTCGGGGCGGGCGATCAGGGCATCCCACTGCCCAGGGGGCACGTGGGTGCCCACCTTCGAGGCCAGATAGGGACTCACCTGGGGCTCACCCATGGTCACGATCTCACGCTTGAGCCGCACTTTGAGCCGGTGGAAGGCCTTAATGCCGGAGCGGCTCAACTTGGCTTCCAACCGCTCCAGGCCTGCAACCTGCCGCAGCCGATCCAGCAGCACCTGCACGCCAGCATCTGCTCCGGCGATCGTGCCATTGACCCCCTCAGCCGCCAGCAGGATCGTGCCGCTTAGCCCCTGAGCTTCCGCCAGCTGCAGCAGTTCGCCCCGCAAGGCCGGCAGGTTTTCAAGCGCGGCGAAGCGATAGAAAGCCGCCACCAGCAGGCTCATCCCCCCACCCGCACCCCGGCGGCGGCCAGCAGTTGCCGGTCTGCCTCCACCGCCGGATTGGAGGTGGTCAGCAGGGTGTCGCCATAGAAGATCGAATCTGCCCCCGCCAGCAGGCAGAGGATCTGGGCCTCCCGACCCAGCTGTTCCCGGCCGGCGCTGAGCCGCACCCGGGCGGAGGGCATCAGGATCCGGGCCGTGGCCACCATCCGCACCAGCTCCAGGGGATCCACCGGCGGCAGCTCCTCCAGGGGGGTGCCCTCCACTGCTACGAGGGCATTGATCGGCACGCTCTCGGGATGGGGATCCAGGTTGGCCAGCACCTCGAGCAGGCCGGCCCGATCGGTCTGGGTTTCGCCCATGCCGATGATGCCTCCGCAGCAGATCGATATCCCAGCGGTTCGCACCCGCTGCAGCGTCTCAAGCCGCTCCTGGTAGGTGCGGGTGGTGATGATCCGCCCGTAGTGCTCGGGGCTGGTGTCGAGGTTATGGTTGTAGGCGCTAAGCCCTGCCTCCGCCAGTCGTGCCGCCTGGGAATCGCTGAGCATGCCGGCGGTGACGCAGGCTTCCAGGCCCAGCCCGCGCACGCCCCGCACCATCGCCAACATCGCCTCAAAGGGCGCCCCATCACGGATCTCGCGCCAGGCCCAGCCCATGCAGAAACGATCGGCCCCGGCCTGCTTGGCGGTGCGGGCCCGAGCCAGCACCGGCTCCACCTCCAGTTCCGGTCGGCCGCTCAGGTCGCTGCTGTTGTGCAGCGACTGGGGGCAATAGGCGCAGTCTTCTTCGCAGCCGCCTGTCTTGACGCTCAGCAGCGAGGCCAGCTGCACGTGGTAGCCGGGGTTGGCCTCCCGGTGCACCTGCTGGGCCTGCCAGAGCAGATCCACCAGGGGCAGCTCAAGCAGGGCCATGATTTCGGAACGGCACCAGTCGTGACGTGTGATCAAGGAAGGTTCAGCAGATTCAGCAGGGATCGACTCCGCCGAAGCGGCGCTGGCGGCCCTGGAAGTCGAGCAGGGCGCCCAGCAGGGCCGGCTCGTCGAAATCCGGCCAGAGCACATCGGTGATGTGGATTTCGGCGTAGGCCAGCTGCCAGAGCAGGAAGTTGCTGATGCGCAGCTCGCCGCTGGTGCGAATCAGCAGGTCGGGATCCCGTTCGCCGGCGGTATGGAGCTCAGCGGTGAAGGCCTGCTCGTCGATGGCGGCCGGATCGAGGTCGCCATCGGCGCAGCGCTGGGCCAGTCGTCTGGCAGCTCGTACCAACTCGGCCCTGCCGCCGTAATTGGTGCAGACGTTGAAGTGGATGCCGGAGTTGGCGGCGGTGCGCTCGGTGGCGTCGGCGATCAGGCGCTGCAAGCCCGGGGGTAGGGGCTCGAGATCGCCAAGAAAACGAATGCGCACCTGCTCCTGCTCCAGGGCGTGCAGCTCCCTGGCCAGGACCCGCTCAAACAGGGTCATCAGGAAGCTCACCTCCTCTCCCGGGCGGCTCCAGTTTTCGGTGGAGAAGGCGTAGGCGGTGAGGGCACCGATGCCCAGGTCGCTGCAGAGCCGCAGGGTGCGTTTAAGTGCCTCGACGCCCTCGCGGTGGCCCATCACCCTGGGCAGGTTGCGCTGCTTGGCCCAACGCCCGTTGCCGTCCATGATCACGGCCACGTGGCGCGGCAGCCTGGCCCCATCCAGGTCAGACAGCCCGGCCTGGGCGGCAGTCACAGTGTCGGTCGCCAAGGCGCGACTCATCCGCGGAATTCCGGCGTGTCCTTGGTCACGGTACGACCCGCAGGCAAGGCCAGGGCCTTGCTGAGCAGATCGTGGAGGCGACTGCTGGTGATTGGCCTCTCCAGCCGGCCCTGGCTCGCCAGGGAAAGGGTGCCCGTTTCCTCGGACACCACGATGGCCAGACACTGGTTAAAGCGCTCGGTAAGCCCCAGGGCCGCCAGGTGGCGAGTGCCGTAACGATTGATCCCCTGGCGTGAGAGGGGCAGGATCACTCCGGCGGCCACAATCCGGTTGGCCTTCACCAGCACGGCCCCATCGTGGAGCGGCGTGTCGGCGGCAAACAGGTTGAGCAGCAGGTCCACGGTCAACTTGGCATCGAGATCAATGCCGGGGTTGAGAAAATCCTCGGGCCGCAGATCACAGCCCAGGTCCACCACGATCAGGCCGCCGCGACGGGCCTGGGACAGGCGCCCTGCCGCCTCGCTGAGTATGGCCACCGAACCTGAGCCCAGCTGGTCGCTGCTGCGGTTGTCAAACAACACCCCGAGCCTGCCGGTGCCGAGCAGCTCCATCAAGCGCCGCAGCTCTCCCTGCCAGAGAATCGCCAGGGCAAGGCTGCAGGCCAGCACCAACGCCTCCACCAATTTACTGGTGAGGGGCAGATTGGCGTATCTCTGCACGACCCAGGCCAGGGCCACCAGCAGCAGATAGCCGCGCAGCAGCCAGAGGGTGCGGGCCTCGGTGATCCGGCCCAGCACCAGGACCCCCAGGCTGGTTGCAAACAGCAGATCCAGGGGCAGGCGCGGATCGATGAGGCGAAGCAACCCCCCAAGTTGCGGCCCGACCACAGCCCCTCCTGACAATCAGCTCAGCCTAGGTAGCGGAGTCGGGATGGCAGAACGTCGTAGCGCAGTAGGTCTTCCGGCTGCTCGCGACGCTGAACCAGTTCGGCAGATCCCTCCGCAACCAGCACGGTCGCCGGCCGGGGGATGCGGTTGTAGTTGGAGCCCATCGAGGCATTGTAGGCACCGGTGGCGAATACCACCAACACATCCCCAGCGGTGGCAGGGGGCAGGGCCAGGTCCTTGAGCAGCACGTCGCCGGATTCGCAGTGCTTGCCGGCCACGGTGACGGTTTCGTTGGGCTCGGCCATGGGGCGATCGGCCAACAGGGCTGTGTACTGAGACTGATAGGTGATCGGCCTGGGGTTGTCACTCATGCCGCCATCTACGGAGAGGTAGGTACGCAGGCCTGGGATGGGTTTGCGGCTGCCCACCTCGTAGAGGGTGACCCCCGCCGTTGCCACCAGGGAGCGGCCGGGTTCGCAGAGCAGCCGCGGCAGAACGAGCCCCCTCTCCCGGCAGGCCTCCACCACCGCTTCTGCCACCGTGCGCACCCAGGCATCGATTGAAGGGGGATCGTCGCTGGCCACGTAGCGGATCCCGAGGCCCCCGCCCACGTTGAGATCCTCCACGGGATGGCCGAGGGATCGGGCCAGGGCCAGGGCGTCGGCCAGCACCGCGGCCACATCGCGGTGGGGCTGCAGTTCGAAGATCTGGGAGCCGATGTGGGCGTGCAGCCCGGTGAGACGGGCCCAGGGGCAGGTCGTCAGATGCCGCATCACCGCCTCGAGCTGGTCGGGATCGAAGCCAAACTTGCTGTCGAGGTGTCCCGTGCGGATGTACTCATGGGTGTGACATTCGATGCCGGGCGTAAAGCGCAGCATCAGTCGCGCCGGCCCAGGGAAGTCCGGTGCCAGCTCAGCCAGCAGCTCCAGGTCCCGCCAGTTGTCCGCCACCACGGTGACCCCGTGGGCCACGGCCAGGGCCAGCTCCTCGCGACTCTTGTTGTTGCCGTGCAGCACGATCCGCTCGCCTGCCATGCCCCCCTGGAAAGCGGTCAGCAGTTCTCCAGCCGAGACCGCGTCGAGCCCCAATCCCTCGGCGGCCACCAGGGCCGTGATCGCCAGGGAGCTGTTGGCTTTGGAGGCGTACAGGGCCAGAGCTTCGCCCGGATAGTGCCTGGCCAGGGCTTCGCGATAGGCCCGGCAGGTGGCCCGCAGGGTGGTCTCGTCGAGCACGTAGAGGGGAGTGCCGTATCGGCGGGCCAGGTCGCTGAGGGTGCAGTTCCCCAGGCTCAGGCGCCCCTGCTCGTCCAGTCGGGTGCTCAGGGGGGTGAGGTTGCGGTTGGGGCTGGATAGGTCTTGGTCAACCTCAAACGGCAGCGGCTGCGCGAGGGGCTCACGGGAGGTCACCATGGCTGGGGCCGCGCGGGTCTAGGGAGCATGAATGTACGGAAGCCCCTGGCGCCGCTGCGCCAGTCCCTGCTGATACCCGACGATTGGCGCCCCTGTCTCGACCTCGACAGGGCCAGCCTGGGGGGGCTCTGGAGCGCCAGCCAATGGCAGATTGAGTTGGCCGATCAGGGCCGGCCGGGGGTGGGACTCTGGCGGGGGGAGCACCTTCTGGCCATGGCCTGCGGCTGGCTGGTGCTCGATGAACTGCACATCACCCTGGTGGCGGTTGCTCCGGAGCAGAGACGCCGGGGCCTGGGCGGCAGGGTGCTGGAGGCCCTGCTGGAGATCGCCCGGGCCAGCGGAGCTCTGCACGCAACCCTGGAAGTTGCCCCTGGCAACGGCGCCGCGGTGGCCCTCTATCGCCGTTGCGGCTTTCTGGATGCGGGGCTGCGTCGCGGTTACTACCGCAATGGGGACGATGCCCTGATCCAATGGCTTCGGCTAACGGCAAGCAAAGATGAAGAGCCAGGGTGTGGATAACCGGCTTTTCTTATTGCTGAAAACCGCTACATCAGAAGCTCAAGTTGTTTGCAAAAGCCCGCAGTCTGCCTGTAGCAGCAACGGATCTGGCTTTCAGCGAACCTAAACCACACCCCACCCGATAACCCTGGTAGCTTGGAACAACTTGTACCAGGCCCCGGCCCATGTTCGAGCGGTTTACCGAGAAAGCCATCAAGGTGATCATGCTGGCCCAGGAAGAGGCCCGCCGCCTTGGCCACAACTTTGTGGGCACTGAACAGATTCTGCTGGGTCTGATCGGCGAGGGTACCGGCGTGGCGGCCAAGGTGCTCAAGTCGATGGGCGTCAACCTCAAGGATGCCCGCGTTGAAGTTGAGAAGATCATCGGCCGGGGCTCCGGCTTCGTGGCCGTCGAGATTCCCTTCACCCCCCGGGCCAAGCGGGTGCTCGAGCTCTCCCTCGAGGAGGCCCGCCAGCTGGGCCACAATTACATCGGCACCGAGCACCTGCTGCTGGGTCTGATCCGAGAGGGCGAAGGGGTCGCTGCCCGGGTCCTCGAGAACCTCGGCGTCGACTTGGCCAAGGTGCGCACCCAGGTGATCCGTATGCTCGGCGAAACCGCTGAGGTGAGCGCAGGCGGCGGGGGCGGCAAGGGTTCCACCAAAACCCCCACCCTCGACGAATTCGGCACCAACCTCACCCAGCAGGCCGCCGACGGCAAGCTCGACCCAGTGGTGGGCCGCCAAAACGAAATTGAGCGGGTGATCCAGATCCTGGGTCGCCGCACCAAGAACAATCCCGTGCTGATTGGCGAGCCCGGCGTCGGCAAGACCGCCATCGCCGAGGGCCTGGCCCAGCGCATCAACTCCGGCGATGTCCCGGACATCCTCGAAGAGAAGCGCGTTCTCACCCTGGACATTGGACTCCTGGTGGCCGGCACCAAGTACCGCGGTGAATTCGAGGAGCGGCTCAAAAAAATCATGGAGGAGATCCGCAGCGCCGGCAACGTGATCCTGGTGATCGACGAGGTCCACACCCTGATCGGGGCGGGGGCCGCCGAGGGTGCCATCGATGCCGCCAACATCCTCAAACCAGCCTTGGCGCGAGGTGAGCTGCAGTGCATCGGCGCCACCACCTTGGATGAATACCGCAAACACATCGAGCGCGATGCCGCCCTGGAGCGCCGCTTCCAGCCGGTGATGGTGGGCGAACCCTCCGTCGATGAAACTATCGAAATTCTGCGCGGCCTTAAGGAGCGCTACGAGACCCATCACCGGCTCAAGATCGCCGATGAGGCCCTGATTGCTGCGGCCACCCTGGGGGATCGCTACATCTCCGACCGCTTCCTGCCGGATAAGGCGATTGACCTGGTCGACGAGGCCGGTAGCCGGGTGAGGTTGATGAATTCGAAGCTGCCCCCGGCCGCTAAGGAGGTGGATAAGCAGTTGCGCTCTGTCCAGAAGGACAAGGAAGATGCCGTGCGCGAGCAGGACTTCACCAAGGCCGGTGAACTGCGCGACAAGGAGGTGGAGCTGCGCGATCAGATCCGCTCGATCTTGCAGGCCCGCAAGGATGAAGAGCCAGCTGGCAGCAGCGAAGTTGTTGACGTCGCCCTGACCGATGCCCCCGTTGATCTCGTGCGCACGCCGATGGTCACCGAAGAGGACATCGCCCACATCGTGGCTTCCTGGACCGGCGTGCCGGTGCAGAAGCTCACTGAGAGCGAATCGGCCAAGTTGCTCAACATGGAGGACACCCTCCACCAGCGTCTGATCGGCCAGGACGAGGCGGTCAAGGCAGTCTCTCGGGCGATCCGCCGGGCCAGGGTCGGCCTTAAGAACCCCAACCGCCCCATCGCCAGTTTCATCTTCTCCGGTCCCACCGGCGTCGGTAAAACCGAGCTGACCAAATCCCTGGCGGCTTACTTCTTCGGCAGCGAGGACTCAATGATCCGCCTCGACATGTCCGAATTCATGGAGCGCCACACGGTCAGCAAGCTGATCGGCTCTCCTCCCGGATATGTGGGCTTCAATGAAGGTGGCCAGCTCACCGAAGCGGTGCGGCGTCGCCCCTACACCGTGGTGCTCTTCGATGAGATCGAGAAGGCCCATCCCGATGTGTTCAACCTGCTACTGCAGCTGCTCGAAGACGGTCGCCTGACCGATTCCAAGGGTCGCACGGTCGACTTCAAGAACACTCTGATCATCATGACCTCGAACATCGGTTCGAAGGTGATCGAAAAGGGCGGCGGTGGCCTTGGCTTTGAATTCGGCGGTGGGGATGCGGATGAAACCAACTACAACCGGATCCGCTCCCTTGTAAATGAGGAGCTCAAGCAGTATTTCCGCCCCGAATTCCTCAACCGTCTCGACGAGATCATCGTCTTCCGTCAACTCACCCGTGACGAGGTCAAGATCATCGCCGAGATCATGCTCAAGGAGGTCTTCGGTCGCATGTTGGAGAAAGGTATCGCCCTATCTGTCACCGAGGCCTTCAAGGAGCGCCTGGTGGAAGAGGGCTACAACCCCTCCTACGGGGCCCGCCCGCTGCGCCGCGCCGTGATGCGCCTGCTCGAAGACTCCCTGGCCGAGGAATTCCTCAGCGGCCGGATCGGCGATGGCGATTCAGCCCTGGTGGACGTCAACGACGACAAGCAGGTGGTGATTTGCAAGCAGACAGCCCTGTCGGCCGAGCTCGAGCTTGCTGGTGCTGGCGTCTGAAATTGATCGGGCCGGGATGATCAACCCCGTCAATCACCACTCGATTGCGCCGGCCCAGGTGCTGCGGGGCCCGGGAGCTTGGGACCAGGCGCAAGGGCCCATCGCTGCCCTGGCCCAGAGTCCCCTGCTGCTTGGCCGCAGTGCCGCCACCGCTGGTCTGCGCCAGAGCCGCAGGGCCGATCTGGAGGCCGCCGGTTTGGAAGTTTCCACAGCCGAGCTCCGCCACGACTGCTGCGAAGCCGACCTCACTCGCCTCGCCGCTGAACTGGAGCAACGCCGCTGTGATGCGGTGATCGCCATGGGCGGCGGCAAGGTGCTGGACGCCGGCAAACTGCTCGCCCACCGTCACGGCCTGAGCTGCATCACCGTGCCCACCAGTGCGGCCACCTGTGCCGGCTGGACGGCCCTGGCCAACGTCTACACCCCCGAGGGCGCCTTTCTGGGCGATGTCGCCCTGGCCCGCTGCCCCGACCTGCTGATCTTTGACCACAGCCTGGTGCGCCTGGCTCCACCCCGCACCTTGGCCAGCGGCATCGCCGACGCCATGGCCAAGTGGTACGAGGCCTCGGTGAGCAGCGGTTCCAGCGGCGATGGCCTGGTGCAGCAGACGGTGCAGATGGCCCGGGTGCTGCGCGATCAGCTGATGTTGGAAGCTGAAGCAGCCCTGCTCGATCCCCACGGTGCCGCCTGGGAGCGGGTGGTCGAGGCCTGTGGTTTGACTGCCGGGCTAATCGGTGGCATTGGTGGGGCCCGCTGCCGCACCGTGGCGGCCCATGCCGTGCACAACGGCCTCACCCAGCTTCCGGCAAGCCATGGCCATCTGCATGGCGAGAAGGTGGGTTTCGGGGTTCTGGTGCAACTGCGTCTCGAAGAGGTGCTGGGCGGAAACCAGCTCGCAGCCCAGGCCCGCCGCCAGCTGCTGCCCCTGTTCCGCCGGCTGGGGCTGCCCGTCAACCTGGAGCAGCTGGGCCTGGCGGGGGAGAGCCTGCAGGAGCTCGAGCAGGCCTGCGCTTTTGCCTGTCGCGCCGATTCCGACCTGCACCACCTGCCCTTTGCCGTGGGCCCCTCGGATCTGCTGGCCGCCCTGGTGAGCACCTGCAGCAGTGAGCGCCAGCCAGCTTGAACAGCCTGGCTGCCCCCGAGCAGGAGCTGGTGCGCGAAGCGGCGCGCAGCCTGCTCGATCCCCAGGGCCGGGCCCTGGCAGCCCAGGTGGAGTGGTGGCACCTGCCAGGCCTGGGCCCCAGCGATGGGGGCTCCTGGCCCGTGGCCGTGCTGGGCGAAGGGCCACCGGTGCTGTTGCTGCATGGCTTCGACAGTTCCTTTCTGGAATTCCGGCGGCTGGCCCCGCTGCTGGCTGCCAGCGGAGCCCAGCTGTTCATCCCCGACCTGTTTGGCTTCGGTTTCTGTCCCCGACCCGCCGCAGCTGACTACGGCCCCAGCGGGGTGCTGCGCCACCTGGAGTTACTGGTGCGGGCAATTGGCCAGCGCAACCCAGCTCCCTTGGGCCTGATCGGGGCATCCATGGGCGGTGCGGTGGCGGTGGAGCTGGCCCGGCGCCTGCCCCAGCAGGTGGAGCGGCTGCTGTTACTTGCGCCCGCCGGCCTCACGGGTCGGCCCATGCCGCTGCCGCCCTTGCTCGATGGTCTGGGGGTACGCTTTCTGGCCCTGCCCGGGGTGCGCCGGGGCCTTTGTCGCGCTGCCTTTGCCGACCCCGACAGCGCCGTGGGCCCGGCGGAATTGGAAATCGCCTCCCTGCACCTGCAGAGCCCCGGCTGGGCCGAGGCCCTGCGACGCTTCGCCCGCTCGGGCGGCTTTGCCGGCTGCGGAGCACCCCTGCCCCTGCAGCCGATCAGCGTGCTCTGGGGGGCGGACGATCGCATCCTGAGGCCACCGCTCAAACGGGCCGCCCTGGCCCTGTTAGGAGAGCGAGTGAGTGTGCTGGAGAACTGCGGCCACCTGCCCCACCTTGACCAAGCCGCCAGCGTGGTGACCAGCTGGCTAACCCCACCCCCCCGGCTATGAGCAGTCCAGGCGACACCCCCAATACCAATCCCTCCCGGCCGGTGATGCAGCTGCTGGCCAGGGGCTTGCAGCTTTGGGTTCGCCAGCAGTGTCAGTCGATAGACAGTCTCGAGATCCGCTTGGAGGGCTCGCCCCTGCAGCTGCTGCGGGGCCGGCTGGCTGGGGTGCGGCTGCTGGCCAGGCGTGTGGTGTATCAGCAATTCCACCTGGAGCTGGTGGAGTTGGCCAGTGGTCCGATTCAGGTGCATGTCGGCAACCTGCTCAGGGGCCAGCCCCTTCAGCTGGAGCAGGCTTTTCAGATCCAGGGCCAGGTGAGTTTCACCCCTGCTGGCCTGACCCGCTCCCTGGGCGACCCCCGCTGGCGCTCCCTGGCCGACAGCCTGGGCGAAACCCTGCTGGGAATCGTGCCCCTGGGGGGGGTGCGCATCCACCACGACAAGCTGGTGCTGACAGCCCTGGCCCAGGGCAGCCCCGATCCGATCGAACAGGAAACCACCGTTGCCTCCGTTGGCGGCAGTGTGGAGATTCGCTGTGTGGCGGGCAGCCCCAGCTACCTGCTGCCGATGGATCCCGGCATCACCATCGGCGCTGCCCGCCTGGAGGCGGGCATGCTGCAACTGCTGGGCGCGGCCCGGGTCAGCGCTTAGCGCTGCACCAGGGGCAGCACCAAGGTGACCAGGGAGTAGACCACCGCCGGCACGAACAGGTAGCTGTCGATCCGATCCAGGACGCCGCCGTGGCCGGGGATTGCATCGCCGGAGTCCTTCAGGCCCGCATCCCGTTTCATCATCGATTCGGTGAGGTCTCCCACCAGGGCGAAGAGGGCCACCACCGCTCCCAGCACCGCGCCGAGCAGCCAGCCCCAACTCCAGCCGATCCAGCTGCCGCCCAGGGCGCCGACCGCCATGGCGCAGCAAACCCCGCCCAGGGCCCCCTCGATGGTTTTGCCCGGTGATATGGGGGAGAGGGGACGGCGGCCCAGGCGGCGCCCGATCACGTAGGAGCCGATATCGGTGGCGACGATTAGGAAGCAGGCCAGCAGGGTGAGGGCCAGGCCGGTCCCCTCCAGCTCCCGCAGGCGGATCCAGTAGCTGGGCAGGAAGCCCAGGTAGAAGAGCCCGAAGATTGAGGCGGCGATGTCGGCGATTGTGCCGGTTACCGGCTGCAACAACAGCCAGCCGCAGATCACGGCGCCGGAGGCCGGCAGCACCGCCGCCGCCACATCGCCGGCAAACCAATCACCACCCAGCAGGGCGCTGCCGCTGGCCAGCTGGGTGGTGATCAGCAGCAGCTGTACGGCGACCAGGGTGGTTTTGATGGCCGGTCGGATTCCCTTGAACTGGGCCATCCGGAAGAACTCCAGCAGCCCCAGGTGCACGATCAGGCCCAGGGCCACCGTGAACCACCATCCCCCCAGCATCACCACCACGAAACCGAAGGCTCCGGCGGCCCAGCCGCTGAGCAGTCGGGGCAGGGAGGTGGCCGTGCGAGGAGTGGGAATCAAGCGGGATTCAGGAACGGCAATCAGCAGGGCGCGTCAGGGGATGGGCGCTCAGCTGCGATCAGAAAGAGGGGCTCTGCCGCAGCCAGCTTGGCCTGGCTGCCGCGCCGTTGCATGCGGTGCACGGTGGCCTGCACCACCTGCACGTCCGTAGCTGCCAGCTGGCTGAGGGTATCGGTGGCATCCACCAGACCCTCGAGGCTGGCGGTGCTGATCACCAGACGCCCCTTGGGAACCAGGGCCTTCCATACCGCCAGCAGTACCCCGCCGAGGGGGCGCCCCACCTCCAGCAGCACCCGGTCTGGGTGGGCCGGGAGCTGGGCCAGGTCGTCGGGGGCGGCACCGGCGTGGATGTGCAGGTTGGTGATCCCAAAGCGGCGCCGGTTCTGCTCCAGCAGCTCGATCGCTTCAGGGTCGCGCTCGAGGGTGTGCACTACTCCCTTGGGCATCAGGCGGGCAATCTCCAGGGCCAGGGCACCGGTGCCCCCGCCCACATCCCAAACCAGGGAGTCGGGCCGTGGGCGCAGATGGGCCAGCAGCATCACCCGCAGCTCCATCGGGGTGGGGCTGAAGCCGGGGGCGTCCACAAAGGAGCTATCCGGCAGGCCGGGAGTGACGAAATCCCACTGGTAGGAATCGGCAGGTGCACGCAGGTCCATCACCGGGCCCCTATGCGGCCACAACCTTCACCGTATCAGCGATCTGGCCGGGCCAAAGCAGGGCCTGCCGCTGGAGCCAGGCGGCGCGGGCGGGATCGATCCGCTCGCCCGGCACCAGCAGCGGAATGCCAGGGGGATAGGGGCAGAGGGGCTCGGCGGCGATGCGACCGACCGCCGCCGCCAGGGTCACGACCTCGCAGGAGGCTCGCCAGGCCAGGCCCAGCGGCAGCTCTGGCTCCCCAACCAGGGGTAGGGGCGGCGCGCTGAAGGGTGGCAGGGGATCGCCACCCAGGGCATGCCGCAGCCGCTCCAGCTGGCGGGGTAGGCGCCACACCAGCCCCGCTGGCGGCGCCAGCCCCAGGCAGAAGGTGAGCGCCCCCGGCTCGGGTAACTCGGCGATCACCTGCCTTTCCAGCAGCCAGGCATCGGCGGCGAGGCCGTTGATGCCCAGGGCCGCGGTGTTGAGCACCAGCCGCAGGGGATCGTCGTTGGCGACCAGGGTCAGCCCGGCCGCCCGGCAGTGGCGCTGCAGCCGCTCCCCCACCCGGCAGGCCTGCCGCCAGCGGCCAAGCCCCGCCGGGCTAGTGAGCTCGGTGAGGGCCGCCTCGGCGGAGGCCAGCAGTAGGGCGCTGGGGCTGGAGGTCTGCAGCCATAGCAGGGCCCTTGCCAGGGCCTGGCGGTCTACCCGCTGCCCCTGCAGCAACAGGGCCGCACTCTGGGCCAGACCGCCCGCGGCCTTCTGGCTGGAGAGCACCACCAGATCGGCCCCGGCAGAGAGGGCCTCAGCGCGGCCATGGGCCTGGTCAACCAGCACCGGTAGGCCGCGCTGCTGGGCCAGGGCCACCAGGGCGGGCAGATCGGCCCGCTGGCCCTGATAGCTGGGCGAAACCAGCACCAGGGCAGCCACCGGGCCAGCGACTGCGGCGGCGTCCAGCACCTGGGCCAGGTGGGTCGGGCTGGGGGGCAGCCAGAGGCCGGTTGCCGGATCGAAGGGCAGGTCGAATAGCAGGGGCCGCAGCTGACCCAGCACGCAGGCATGCAGCAGGGAGCGGTGCAGGTTGCGGGGCAGCAGCACCCGGCTGCCCGGGGGGGCCAGGGCCAGCAACCCAGCCTGCAGCAGGCCGGTGGCCCCATTGACCCCAAACCACACCCCATCGGCCCCGAGCTGGCGGGCGCAGCGCTGCTGGGCCGCGGCCACGGCGCCGCCATCCACCAGGGGACCGCCGAACTGGGGTAATTCCGGCTGGTCCCAGCTGCCTGGCCGCTGGCGCAGCAGGGCAGCCAGGGCCGGTGAGAGACCCCTGCCGCGGCCGTGGGCCGGTAGGTGCAGCGGCAGACCCATGGGTGGGCGGATCGCGTTTCTAGAGTCTGACGAGCGAACGGCTGCCGTGCCTGTGAAGAGCGCCGAATCCAGCCCTGAAACCAGCCCTAGGAAAGGCTCAGGAAAGAGCCCGGACCCTGCCTACGATCCGGCCAGGGACCTGCGCTGGTTGCTGCTGCGTCCCTGGCTGCTGGTGAGCCGGCTGCTTGTTGTGGCCTGGCAACTCTCCAGCCTGGGCCTGGTGCTGGTGGTGCAGGGCAACAGCAGGGATGCCGAGGTGCAGAAGCAGTTGGGTCGCAGGATTCTCCATACCCTCACTGCCCTGGGTCCCTGCTTCATCAAGGTGGGCCAGGCCCTCTCCACCCGGCCAGACCTGGTACGACGCGATTGGCTGGACCAGCTCACCCAGCTCCAGGACAACCTGCCCCCCTTCCCCCACGCCATTGCCCTGGCGACGATTGAGAGGGAGCTGGGGGCTCCGGCCGACCAATTGTTTGAGCAGTTTCCCGATTTCCCCGTGGCCGCCGCCAGCCTTGGCCAGGTATACAAGGCCCAGCTCAGCGATGGGCACTGGGTTGCGGTGAAGGTGCAGCGCCCCAACCTGCCCTTGATTCTGCGGCGGGATCTGGTGATCATCCGGCTGCTGGCGGTGCTGACGGCCCCGCTGCTGCCCCTAAACCTCGGTTTCGGACTCGGGGACATCATCGATGAATTCGGCTCCACCCTTTTTGAGGAGATCGACTACAGGCTTGAGGCCAACAACGCCGAAAGGTTCGCCGACCTCTTTGCCAACCAGAGCGAGGTGACCGTGCCCCGCGTTGAGCGGCTCCTCTCCTCAGAACATGTGCTCACCACCCAGTGGATTAACGGCACCAAGCTGCAGGAACGCCAGGCCCTTGAGGCCCGCAATCTCGACCCGGCGGCCCTGATCCGCACCGGCGTGATCGCCGGCCTGCAGCAACTGCTCGAATTTGGCTACTTCCATGCCGATCCCCACCCGGGCAACCTCTTTGCTCTGACGGGAAAAACCGGAGCCCTCGGCCATGTGGCCTACGTGGATTTCGGGATGATGGATTCGATCAGTGACAGCGACCGCCTCACCCTCACCAGTGCGGTGGTTCACCTGATCAACCGCGACTTCCGTGCCCTGGCCCACGATTTCATCTGCCTGGGTTTCCTCAATCCCAAGGCTGATCTGGAGCCGATCATCCCTGCCCTGGAGGATGTTCTGGGCGGGGCCCTCGGTGAAAATGTGGGCAGCTTCAATTTCAAGGCGATCACCGACCGCTTCTCGGAGCTGATGTACGACTACCCCTTCCGGGTGCCGGCCCGCTTCGCTTTGATCATCCGGGCCGTGGTGAGCCAGGAGGGCCTGGCCCTGCGCCTCGACCCGGGCTTCAAGATCATCAACGTGGCCTATCCCTATGTGGCCAGGCGGCTGCTGGCGGGCGACACCAGTGAGATGCGCGAGAAGCTGCTCGAAGTGCTGTTTGACCCCCAGGGGCGGCTGCGCATTGAACGGCTGGAAAACCTGCTGGCAGTGGTTGAGGCTGACCAGAGCGGCGGCACGGCCCTGCTGCCCGTGGCGGGAGCGGGCCTCAAGCTGCTGCTTGGGCAGGAGGGCAGCAGCCTGCGCCAACGGCTGCTGCTCACCCTGGTGCGCGATGATCGGCTCAATACCGAAGACCTGCGCAGCCTGCTGAGATTGCTGCAGCGCACCTTCGGTCCCCAGCGCCTGGCCCAACGACTGATCCAGCGACTGGTGGGTCGAGCCATCCAGCCGGCCAGCCCGATGGCGGCCTGAGCTGCTCAGGTTCCGGGCGGAATCGTGAACCAGGCCATGGCGATCGCCAGGCTGCTGAAGATCACCACCACTACGGGCCAGCTGTTATCGAGTTGCTCTAGCCGGTCCCTCACCAGTGCTTTCTTCTCGGGATCCTCCATCACCTCCATGTCGGCGTAGCGGCGGCCGATCCAGATCACCAGCACGAAGGCCACCAGGGTGACCACATAGGCCACTACATACACCTGGTCCAGGAAGGTGAGAAAGGGCAGAACGGGCAGATCACTGCGGTAGGTCTGCTGCAGGAACACCAGGGTGAGCAGCACGGTCACCGGAATGCTGGCGCGGGCATCTTGCTCATCGGGGCGCACCTTGAACACCAGCAGCACCATCGCCATCAGCACCACCAGCGGCAGCAGCAGGCGCCACACCGAGGCCCAGGCTGAGGTGCCGAAGGAGATCTCAAACAGCACCAGGCTGTAATCGCTTTCGCTGCCACCCTGGCCGAAATTGGTGGCGTACTGGTGACGGTATTCGGCGATTGACCAGCCCTGGTTGAGCCAGCCAAGGATGCGGGCGTTGAAGCCCATGCCGCTGTTGCGGATGTCGGGTTCGAGCCGAAACTGCTCGTAGCTGAGGCTGCCATCGAGATCATTCGCCTCAATCAGCAGCGGCAGGCTGACGCTCATGAAGGGGTAGTGGCGAAAGCTGGCCTGATCGAGCAGATAGCGGCCCCGATAGGTGAATAGTTGGTAGTAGCCCCCATCGTCTAGCCGTTCGTACCCATCTCCGACCGGATCGAGTTCCGGCGGGGCATCGGTGATCAGGGTGTTGAGCAGGGTGATGCGCTCGTCGATCGTGATGCCGGCCTCCTCGAGATAGGCCTGCAGGGCCCCATCCCAGACCATCCAGATGTAGCCGCTGGCGGCATAGCTCGGCACGCTCAGGTCGAGCTCGGAAGTGGTGTTGGCGTACACCCCGAGTTGGGCGTGCAAGGGCGCCGCCTCCAGCGCGTCCTGATCCACCCTGGCTTCGCCGGCATTGAGCAGCTCACCGCGCAGGGTGGTCCAGCCGCTGGGGGGCAGCTGGCGAGGGTCGATAGTTAGGGATCGCGCTGAGGTGGAAAGCCGCAGGGCATCACGGGTCTGCACCGGGGTGATGTCGATGCGGGTGATCGCCACAAAGGCCAGAATCACCGCCAGTAGAAGCGCCAGAGTGGCGAGCAGATTCCAGCGCCGCTGCTTCCGCACCGGTTTCAGGAGGCAGATGGCGTCGACCCTACGCGCAAGACGCAGACTTGCCCTGCTGCTGCTACCCCTGCTCGTACCCCTGCTGGTGCGCTCGGCCCCGGCAGCGCGAGTGCCTCCCAGTGGCCCCAGGGAGCTGGTGATCGGCCAGTCGGCCCCCTTCAGTGGCCCCTCTGCCCAGACGGCCAAGGATTACCAGCAAGGCCTGCTCGCCTGGTTTGCCGAGGTGAACCGGCGCGGCGGCATCCATGGCCGGCGGTTGCGCCTGGTGAGCCTGGATGACGGCTACGACCCCCAGCTCACCCTGGGCAATACGCGCCGGCTGGTTGAGCAGCAGCAGGCCATCGCCCTGATCGGCATTTTCGGCACGGCGAACTCCAAGGCGATCCTTCCCCTGGTGGAGAAGGTGGGGATTCCCTTTGTGGCTCCGCGAACCGGGGCGAGGGCCTTGCTGAAACCCTTTCGCCCCATGGTGTTCAACATGCGGGCCAGCTACCAGGCGGAGATCGATCAGGTGATCGACCACCTGGTGCGGGATGGCCGCCACCAGGTGGCGGTGGTGCATATCCAGGATGCCTATGGGGAAGATGGGCTGCGTTCCAGCCAGGCCGCCCTTGCGCGCCACAACCTGCGGCCCGTGGCCATTGCCGGCGTAAAGCGCAACTCCACTAACACCGCCGCCGCCGCCCGGCAGGTTGTCGCTGCCAATGCCAATGCCGTGCTGGTGATCGCCACCTTCACCAGCTCCGCCTCCCTGAGCCGCGACCTTTCCCGACTCGGCAGCAGGGCCCAGCTGATGAACCTCTCGCCGGTCGGCATCGAGGGTCTGCAGGATGCCCTCCCCGGTGGCCAGGCCAATGGCATCGGCATCTCCCAGGTGGTTCCCTTCCCCTGGAACCGGAGGGTGCCGGTGGTGGCCCAATACCAGCGGTTGATGCAGCGGCAGCAGAAGGAGGCCAGCTATGGCTACTCGAGCCTGGAGGGGTTCCTGGCGGCCCGCTGGCTCACCGCCGCCCTGGAGAAGGCGGGCCCCAACCCCAGCCGCGCAAGGGTGGCGGCGGCCTTCAGGAACCTTCCGAACCTCGACCTGGGCGGCTTCAGGCTGCGGCTCAAGCCTGGCGACAACCAGGCCAGCGATCTGGTGGAGCTCACCTTCCTGGGGTCCCAGCGCTGGGGACCCTGAGCGGGCAGCGCCGCTAGGGTCTCCCCAGCTGTTTTCCTGCCGCCGTGTTCGCTGCGTTGATGCCCGCGCCGATCAACCTCAGCGAGGCCGCCCTGGATCTGGCTCAGGGCGACTACGGCGACCTGGATGCGGCCGAATACCTGCTGGAATACGCCGTGGTGATGCAGCCCCCCTACCTAGTGGCAGGAGTGGGCTTGGCAATTGGTGTTCTCTGCGGCCTCACCTTCGCCAAATTGGTGGAAAACAAGCTTGAAGGCTGGAAACAGGATCGGCTGGCCCTGCTGCCCCTGGGCAGCTACGCCATCACCCTCCCCTACTTCGGGGTGGTAATTGGCATCACCCTGTTCATTGGTGGCAGCCTGCAGGTGTTCGGCTTCTCCGCCGGCGTGGCCTTGCTGGTGTCGTTTGTGCTCTCGATCGCTACCGCTGGAGCCCTTTGGGTGCAGCTGGAGCGGCTGATGGGCCAGGTGGAGGATGGCACCTTCAGTGCCGTGGACTTCGACAACTTCGACCAGTTTTTCTAAACTTCCTTTTGGCTGGGCTCGATGACCAAGGGTGACCCAATGGGCTCCCTGGAGCCCCAGCAAGCAGCCGGGGGGGGCAGCGGATCTGCAGCGCGATCGGCTCACCCGCGGTGGGGGCCGGCTGACGGTTATCACCGCCACCACGGGCGTTTGGATCGTGGATTTGTTGCTGGTGGGCCACCTCAAGAACCGAAAACTGATCAGCCCGGATCTGGATAATCTGGTGCACACAGTTGATTTAGCAGGCACAATTGCCTTCGTCGCCATTACCCTGGGGCTGGCGATCAGCCTGTTTCGCGGCCACAAGCGCGAATTGTTTCGCTGGGCCCTGGTTTACCTGCTGTTTTCCATGGTTCAGGTGATAACCAACGTGTTATCGATGGTGGCGAGTGCAGACCAACACCAGGGAGGTGGCCTGGGCGGGCTTTGGGATGTGGCGGCCGTGTATATGGAAAGTGTGCTGGTGTTTATGTTTGTGTATATCTTCCTCGATGTGAGCACCTCCGGCGGGGCCTTCGTTTGGCCGAGCCGGGAGGGGCAGGCTCCACCCGGCCTCACATCATCGATTACCTGTTTATCTCATTGAATGTCAACTCCACCTATGGCCCTACGTCCGAAGCTGTGATGTCACGGACGGCCAAGTTGGTGATGTCATTGCAGGTGTTGCTGGCAATTCTGATGCTCACCTTGCTGATCGCACGCTCCGTGAGCGCCACCAGTTGATCGGTTGATCGGTTAACCAGTTGACGGGCTACCCAGCTCAGGCGACTAGGTAGCTCTCCAGCATTGGTGAATTGGCGCGTACCCCATCAAGGGCCTTGCGCTCCAGATTGCGGGTTTTGTCGCGGCTCATGCCCAGCACCTTGGCGATCGTGCTCAGGCTCATCGGTTCGCTGTTGCCGCCCTCGGGATTGTCGGCGCAGGGGATGCCGTAGCGCATCTTCAGCACCCGGCCCTGCAGTTCCGGCAGCTGCTCCAGCAGGGCCCGCAGATCGCCCTTGAGGCACTCCCCATCCACCCGCTCCTCGGGCAGTTCGCCATCGCCCGCCAGCAGGTCGATCAGTTCGGTGTCATCGCCGTCGCCCACCTTGGTCTCCAGGCTCACTGGTTGGCGTGCCCGGCAGAGCAGGTCTTTGACCTCCTCCTCCGGCAGCTCCACCGCTTCGGCCAGCTCGGTCACCGTCGGGGTGCGACCCAGCAGCTGGCTCAGCTCCCGCTGGCCCTTCTTGAGCTTGTTGAGGGTTTCGGTGATGTGGATCGGCAGCCGGATCGTGCGGCTCTTCTCGGCAATTGCCCGGGTGATGCCCTGGCGAATCCACCAGTAGGCATAGGTTGAAAACTTGTAGCCCCGGGTGGGGTCGAACTTCTCGACGCCCCGCACCAGGCCGATCGTGCCCTCCTGGATCAGATCCAGCAGCTCCATGTTGCGGCGGGTGTACTTCTTGGCCACGCTCACCACCAACCGCAGGTTGGCCGCCACCATCCGCTCCTTGGCCCGGCGGCCCGCCTGCAGCCGCTTCTTGAGCAAGGGAGCACTCAGACCGGCGGCCTGGGCCAGCTCGGCCTGGCTGGGCTTGGCGCCAAGGCGGCTTTCCAGCTCCAGCTCCAGCTCCTCGAGGGCGACCAACTCCTGCACCTGACGGCCCAGGGTGATCTCCTGCTCGTGACTCAGCAGCGGCACCCGGCCAATGTCACGCAGGTAGCTGCGCACCAGATCGCCTTCTAATGCGGGCATGGCTTGATCAGGGTTGCGAAACTCTTTCGTTTCGCAACCCTACCATCCTTCGCTGGGAGCCAGCATGGGAGTAACGCATGGGTGAATTGGCCGCTGAACGGTTGCAGAAACTGATGGCCGCCGCCGGCCTCTGTTCGCGGCGCCAGGCCGAAACCCTGCTGCGCCAGGGTCTGGTCCAGGTCAATGGCGCCCTGGCCCAGCTCGGCGATCGGGCCGATCTCGCCTCCGACCGAATCAGCGTGCGGGGCCAGGCCCTGGCGGCCAGGCCGGAGCCCATGGTGCTACTGGTCAACAAGCCCGTTGGGGTGCTCTGCAGCTGCCGGGACCCAAGGGGCCGGCCCACGGTGTTGGAGCTGCTGCCAGCCGAGCTGCGCCAGGGCCGGGGGCTCCATCCCGTTGGTCGCCTCGATGCCGACAGCCGCGGCGCGCTGCTGCTCAGCAACCAGGGCGATTTGACCCTGCGCCTCAGCCATCCCCGCTACGGCCATCGCAAGACCTACCGGGTCTGGGTTGAGGGACGGCCGTCGGCCCAGGCCCTGGCGCGCTGGGCTGCCGGCGTCCCCCTGGACGGCCAGCCCAGCCAGCCCGTCGGGCTGCGTCTGATCCAGCAAACCAGCCAGCAAACCAGCCGGGCAACCGAGCTTGAACTGGTCATGGGGGAGGGGCGTAACCGCCAGATTCGTCGCACCGCAGCGCTTCTGGGCCATCCGGTGCTGGACCTGCAGCGCTGGGCGATCGGTTCCCTGCGGCTGGCTGACCTGCCGGAAGGTGGCTGGCGCCGCCTCGACCACAAGGAATTGCAGGCATTAAAATTGCTTTCCTGAACCTCCTCCCCTGACCCAACCTACCCAGTTGCCACCTACGCGCCTGCGGGGTCGCCTTGGCCGCTGGCTGGGGCGAAAATCCCGTTCCCAGCCAGCGGCTGCGCCCGAACCCGAGCTCGACCCCCTGCTGGCGGCCGGGCGTCAGCTGCGGCAGCGGCGGGAGGAGCGGGGTCTGAGCCTGCGGCAGCTGGCCCTCGATACCCGGGTCAGCGCGGCCGTGCTGGAGGCCCTGGAGCGGGGTTGGCCCGATCGCTTGCCGGAGGCCACCTACCTGCGCACGATGCTGCCGCTGATTGAACGGCACCTGGACCTGCCCCCCGGCTGCCTGGATCCCATGTTGGCCAGGGGCAACCAGCAGCAGGCCCGCCAGCAGCGGCAAGGGGATTCACTGCGCTTCACCCCAGGCTCCATAGATGTGTTCACCACCTGGCAGGGCACGGTTCTCTACGGGGTGCTCACCCTGGCCCTGGTCTACGGCTTGAATCTCCAGCAGCAGAAGATTGCGGCCCAGGGGTTGCTGGCCCTGCGACCCATCCCCCCCCTGCCGCCGCAGGAGCAGGTCAAAGCGCCCAGTCCTGAGCAGGCCCTGCTCAAACTCTATCCAGACCTGCGGCCCCTGGAGCTGGCGGCCCGGGGCCAGGCGGCCAGTCAGCTGCGGCGCTGGTAGCGCGCGGCCATCTCGCCGTAGCCCTGCAGCTTGCCCTCCAGGTCGGCGATCGGTTGCTCCAGCCGCCAGGTCCAGTTGCCCGAGCTGGTGCCGGGGGTGTTGAAGCGGGCCCGATCGTCCAGTTCCAGCAGATCCTGGAGCGGCACCACGGCCAGGTTGGCCGGGCTTGCCAGGGCCAACTCGAGCAGCTGCCAGGCCGGTGCCGTGATCGGCGCCCCCACCGCCTCGGCCAGCCTCTGGCGGGAGTCTCCATCGAGGCTCTGCCACCAGCCCACCGTGGTGGCGTTGTCGTGGGTGCCCGTGTACACAACCCAGTGGGGGCCGTGGATGTTGGCCGGCAGGTAGGGGTTGGTCGAATCCCCATTGAAGGCAAACTGGAGGATCTTCATGCCCGGCAGTCCGAAACCGTCGCGCAGGGCCTCCACCGCTGGGGTGATCACGCCGAGATCTTCGGCGATCAGGGGCAGGCGCATACCCTGGCGCAACCAGAGCAGGGTCAGCAGGGGCCAGCCAGGGAACCAGGCCCAATGGCCATGCTCGGCGGTGGTTGCATCGCCGGGCACACTCCAGAAGGCCTGCAGGGCGCGGAAGTGGTCTAGGCGCAACAGATCAAACAGCTCAAACTGACGCTGCAGCCTCGCCATCCACCAGCGGAAGCCGGTTAACAGGTGCAGGGGCCAGCGATAGACCGGCGTGCCCCAGAGCTGGCCCGTCGCTGAGAAGTAATCCGGTGGCACCCCACTCTGGGCCGTGAGACGTCCATCGCCCTGCAACGAAAACAGGGCCGGGTGGGCCCACACGTCGGCGCTGTCGTGGGCCACGTAGAAGGGCAGGTCACCCAGCACCTGCACACCAGAGCGCTCGGCCTGCTTGCGCAGCTGCAGCCACTGGCGCTGGAGCTGCCATTGGAGCAGTTCTTCCGCCAGGAGCCCGCTGGCCTGCTGCGCCGCGATCCGGCGCAGGGCCTGGCCCTGACGCTGGGCCAGGGGCTCGGGCCACAGCCACCAGGGCTGGCCCCCCTGGAGGCGCCGAATCACCATGAAAAGGGCGTGATCGGCCAACCAGCCCCGCTGGCGGCGGCGCCAGCGGGCGAAGGCTTGCTTTTGCTCGGTCGGCTGCGCCGGCCAGCGGCGGGCCAGGGCTTCCCCCATGGCCTGGCTGCGGGCCGGCATGGCGTCGAGATCCAGGCGGCCTGCCCCAGCGGCCGCCCCAGGCAGCATCTTCAGGTCGGCCCACTGCAAAAAGCCCTGCTGTACCAGTTGCTCACCGTCGAGCAGCCAGGGGTTGAGGGCCGAGCCACTGGGGGAGCTGTAGGGAGAGCCGGTGCCGTCGGTGGGGGCCAGGGGCAACAACTGCCAAACCCCGATGCCGTGGCGGCCGAGCAGGGCCAGCCAGTCCTGACAGGCCTGGCCGAAGCTGCCGCAGCCCCCGGGGCCCGGTAGGGCCGTGGGATGGAGCAGTACGCCGGCACGACGCAGGTCGGGGGCCTTCATGTTTTTGGCAGCCGGTAGCGGCTGATGATCTTCTGGGCAAAGGCCGGGATGTGGGCCTCCAGCTTTTCAGGGTGGTTGCGCCGCAACCAGAGGGCGTTGCGGGTGAAGTGGGAATCGATCGAGAAGCGGCCGTATTCCAGGCCCTTCGGTCCGAAGCGCTCCACCACAAGGCCGATCAGCTGGGCCAACCAGAGCGGCAGCTTCACGGCCTTGTCGTAGGCCTCGATGCCCTGCTGCACCGCCGCCTGGCGGTTGCCACTGCTGGTTACCGGAGCCACATCCAGCTCCGCCTCCACCAGATCCAGCAGTTGCTGGCCTTTGGGGTTGCGCACCGTGAGCCATTGGCGCCCCAAGGTCGCACCCATGTAGCCCACCACCAGGTCGGCGCCGGCGTTGGTGTAGTCGAAGCAGCTCAGGCAGCTGGGCGCGAAGACGTCCTTGAGCTTCGGGGTGTCGAGCCCGAAAAACGGCACGGTTTCCTCGCTGCCGTCGCTGTGGCGGAAGTGGATGCGGAAATCCTGCATGAACTCGTAGTGCACCACCGTCTGCGGTGAGCTCACCGTGCTCTCCAGGAAGGTCTGCAGCCCCTGGCGGGACACATTGTCAACGCAGGGTAGGCCCAGCACGTAGAGCTGCTCGAGCGGCAGGGTGGGCTGCACGGCCCGCAGGGCCTGGATCTGGCAGCCCACGCCGATGGCCAGGAGCCGGTGGATGCCGCTGCCGGGCAGCTGCTCGAGCACCTTCAAATTGGGGGAGAGGGTGGGCTTGTTCACCCGGGCGGCGAGCACCTCGGCCGGGGTGCGGGCCAGCTGGGGCACGGGGGTGAAGCGGTCGTCAGGGCTCTGGCCCACACACAACACCGCATCCACCAGGCCCGTTTCCAGGGCAAGCATGCCGATGCGACTGGCGATGCCCGTCCACTGGGCTCCCTCTATGGGCCGCTGCAGCCGAGCCGTGAGCATGCGCTGCTGCACGCCGAAATAGAGCTCGTCGTCGTTTTCCAGGTCGCGGCTGCGGCCGTGGGCTGCCGTTTCCATCGCCTCAAAGCGCTGGGTCAGAAAAGCGCAGCTCTGCTTTACGTAGGCCACCCAGCGGCTGTCGCAGAGGCCGCACTGGCTACACAGATCTTTGGCAGGATAGGTACTTCCCTTGGCCAGGGGCCTTGCCCGCTCATGGGGAGTACTGACAGCCATTACCGGACAGCCCTGGGGCATCAGCAGGGGCCCAACCTATCGGGTGTGGGCCGCAGGGGGGTGGGCCAAAGTGGGCGTCGCTCCGCCTGACCATGGCTCAGAGTTCAGACCAGCCGAAGCGCCGCCGGGGACCGGTGCTGCTGCGACTGGCCATGGCCGGTGCTGGCCTGGCTGTGGGGCTGGGCCTGTTTGCCTGGATCTGGCCCGAACCTGACCGCTCCAGCCAGCTGGTCCAGCAGCTCACCCCAGCCGACCTGGCCAAAGCCCCAAGCCGCAGTGTCACCGTGCTGGTGATCGGCCTGGATAGCGAA
The DNA here is from genome assembly GCF_015840335.1 of Synechococcus sp. CBW1108. Taxonomy (NCBI): domain Bacteria; kingdom Bacillati; phylum Cyanobacteriota; class Cyanophyceae; order Synechococcales; family Synechococcaceae; genus Synechococcus; species Synechococcus sp. CBW1108. Next base: position 381,997 of record NZ_CP060395.1, on the reverse strand, counting down.
CGCCCCGCCGATCCCCTCAACCGGGCGGCCCCGCCTGGCCCCGCCAATGCCGATGCCCTGCTGCTGCTGCGGATCAATCCCCAGGGGCCGCTGCAGGTGCTCACCCTGCCGGCAAATCTGTCGGTGCAGATCCCTGGCCAGAGCCGTCCCCAGGGCATTGGCAGCCTCTACCGACTGGGCGGTCCCGCCCTGATCGCCGACGCGGTGAGCAGCCTGGTGAGGCTGGAGCCAGGTGAGCCAGATCGCTATCTGGTGCTGGGTCGAGCCACCCTGCGCAGCCTGGTGGATGGCCTCGGCAGCATCGCCGCCAACCCCAGCCGCTCCCTTCGCTACAGCGACAAAAGCCAGGGCTTCACGATCGATCTGCAGGGTGGGCTGCAACGGCTGCGGGGTAGCCAGGTGGAGCAGCTGGTGCGCTATCGCGATCCCAGCCGCCCGGAGCAGAGCCGCCAGGAAAACCACCAGTTGGTGCTGCGCGCTCTGGTGCGGGAAATGGCCCTGCCCGAGCACCTGGGCCGGCTCACCAGCCTGAGCCAATTTCTGAGCAGGGAGGGCATGGCCACCAACCTCACCCAGGCGGAAACCCTGAGCCTGCTGGCTGCAGGTCTCAGCCGACCTGAAACAGTGCAATTCACAGCCGTGCCCCTTGCCCAGCCAGCACAGGCCCCGCCAGAAGCGGGTCCGCCAGCACCTGCCCGGCCAGGTGTGTCGCCCCTGCGGCAAATCGACCCCGGCGCGGCGGTGCCCCTCTGGCCAGCGGTGACCCCCACTCCCTAGACGCCTGGTGCCTCAGTCGGCTCCGATCTGGCGCCAACGCAGCTCCAGGGCCAGGGCCAGCCCCTCGGCCCCAGTGAGGTTCCCCAGCCAGGGCAGGCCATCCCCGCGGCGAGCGGGGGCTTCCCAGGGGCCATCGGCCTGCACCAACCCCAGTAGGGGCACCCGCCACTGGAGCAGTAGGGCCGTCATCGCCGCCGGCAGCCCACTGTTGAGCTGCTCCCCGGCCAGCAGCAGCAATGCCGGCTGGCGCCAGGCGCCGAGAGCCTCGGCCCAGTGGCCCGCTCCCCCCTCCAGGGGCAGGCCCGGATCGATCGGCAGTGGCACCAGGCCGGGGCCCCGGCCCGCCCGGCCCGCCAGGGCCGCCAGGGCCGCTTGGGGGCTTTCCGGCCGGAGGGGCTCCCACCAGGGCAGCCCGAGGGCCGCTGCCAGGGCCGGTGCGGCCCTGTGTTGCAGTGCCGTCACCGCCATCGCCGCGCCGCCAGCAACCACCACCAGGGGCTGGTCCAACCGAGGCAAGGAAAGCGTCATGGTTGTTTGCACTCAGTAGCCAGTCTCGCTTCTACGATCAGGTGCCAGCCGACGCTTGCGCGCTCGCCGTGACCAGTTTCCTGACCGCTGATCGCGTCGCTCCCCAAGGCAGCCCGATCGAGTCGACCCATGACACCCGGCGGCTGCGGCTGTTCAGTGGCAACTCCAACCAGGCCCTGGCCCGGGAAATCGCCGCCTACCTGGGGGTTCCCGACGGCCCCCGGGTGATCAAACGCTTCGCCGATGGCGAGTTCTACATCCAGATCCAGGAATCGATCCGCGGCTGCGACGTGTTTCTGATCCAGCCCACCTGCGCTCCGGTGAACGACCACCTGATCGAGCTATTGATCATGGTGGATGCCTGTAAACGGGCTTCGGCCCGCCAGGTCACGGCTGTGATCCCCTACTACGGCTACGCCCGCGCCGATCGCAAAACGGCCGGGCGAGAGTCGATCACCGCCAAGCTGGTGGCCAACCTTCTCGCCAAATCCGGCGTCGACCGGGTGCTGGCCATGGACCTGCACTCGGCCCAGATCCAGGGCTACTTCGACATCCCGTGCGACCACATCTACGGCTCGCCAGTGCTGGTGGATTACCTGCGCAGCAAAAATCTCGCCGACCTGGTGGTGGTGTCTCCGGATGTGGGCGGGGTGGCGCGGGCCCGGGCCTTCGCCAAGCAGATGAACGATGCCCCCCTGGCGATCATCGACAAGCGCCGCTCCGGCCACAACGTGGCCCAGAGCCTCACCGTGATCGGTGAGGTGGCCGGCAAGACGGCAATTCTGATCGACGACATGATCGACACCGGTGGCACAATCTGCGCCGGAGCCCGGCTGCTGCGCCAGCGCGGCGCCATCAGGGTGCTGGCCTGCGCCACCCATGCGGTGTTTTCGCCACCGGCCATCGAGCGGCTGTCCGAGCCTGGCCTGTTTGAGGAGGTGATCGTCACCAACAGCATTCCCCCCAGCGAAGACTGCAAATTTCCCCAGCTGCAGGTGCTCTCTGTGGCCAACATGCTGGGTGAGGCCATCTGGCGTATCCACGATGAGAGCTCGGTGAGTTCGATGTTCCGCTGAATTCGCCAGCGTAGAAACCCGTTGAAACCCGCCCCCCTGCGTCGCTTCGCCCGGCTGAAGGCCTTCCTGCCAGCCGCGGTGAGCCTGGTGCTCACCCTGCCCTGGGCCCTGGCCCCGCTACCTCTGCTGGCCCAGAGCCAGCCGGCCCCATCCCGCCGCATCGGCGTGTGGCTCACCAATAGCCCCAGCCCCCTCTACTACGACCCTGCCCGGATAGACCGGGCGGTGAGGGAGCTGGCCGATGCGGGCTTTAACACCCTCTACCCGAATGTGTGGAGCCGGGGAGCCACCTTCCACAGCTCCCGCCATGCGCCGATGGAGCCTGCCCTGGCCAAGGCCAACCCCAATCTCGATCCCATCTGCCGCTTCACCCAGGCCGCCCACCGGCGCGGGCTCCAGGTGATTCCCTGGTTTGAATATGGCCTGATGGAGCCGGCCGATGCCGCGGTGGTGGCCCAAAATCCCGATTGGGTGCTGCAACGCCGCGACGGCAGCAGCGAGATGGCGATGCACGGCAAGCCGATGGTGTGGCTTAACCCCGCCCACCCGGGGGTGCGGCAACGTTTTCTCGGCCTGATCGGCGAGATCGTGCAGCGTTGCAACGTTGACGGCATCCAACTCGACGACCATTTCGCCTGGCCGGTGGAGCTGGGCTATGACCCGTTCAGCCGTGCCCGCTACCTCGCCGAAACGGGCCTCGAACCGCCCGATGACCACACCGAACGGGCCTGGATGCGCTGGCGGCGCCAGCAGCTCACCGGACTGCTGCGGGAACTGCGCAGCCAGCTGAAGCGTTCGGGCACCTTGATCAGCCTCTCGCCCGGGCCCTTTCGCTTTGCCTACAACCACTGGCTGCAGGACTGGGAGCTCTGGGCCCTGGGGGAGCTGATCGACGACCTGGTGGTGCAGAACTACGCCTACTCGTTGATGGGGTTCGAGAAGGACCTCAACCAACCGGCCCTGGTGAAGGCGCGCAGCTGGGGCATGCCGGTGGAGATCGGCATCCTGGCGGGCTTCGGCGGCCGCACCTCGGCCATGGCCACCCTGGCCCAGAAAGCCCAGCTGGCCACCAGCCGCGGCCACGGGGTGATCTATTTCTACTGGGAGGGCTTGTGGGGCCTGCATGCCGGCGAGGAAGGGGGGGCCTACCGCCAGGCCGCCTTCCGCCAGCTGCACCAGAGCCTCAGCGGTCCGCTGCGGCCGCCACCACCTTTGCCACTGCCCCGGCGCTGAGGGCCTAACTCGCGCCCAGGCACTGGCCCACCACCTCAGCGGTGTTTGTTGAGAGCGATGCGGCAGCCAGCTGCTCGAGGGCCCCGCGCATGGCCGCGGCGCGGGCCGGGCCGTAGCTCTGCCAGCGGCTGAATATCTTGGCCAGGCGCGAGGCCGTGATCGGGTTGCGCTGGTCGAGCTCGGCGATGCGCTCCGCCATGAAGCTGTAACCCGAGCCATCGGCGGCGTGGAACACCGGCGCATTGGCGGCCAGGCCGCCCAGCACGGCCCGCACCGAATTGGGTGCGGCCGGATCGAAGCGGGGGTGCTCCAGCAGCCGTGCCACCCGCTCCAGACCATCGGCAAAGGGGGCTGAGGCCTCCAGGCCAAACCAGGCATCGAGGATCACGGGCCTGTGCTGCCAGCGCTGGTAGAAGGCATCCAGCGCCTGCTGGCGCTCGGGGATCGGCTGACATTGCAGGGCCCGCAGCCCGGCCCTGGCCAGGGTCATCGACGGGCCCCCCACCGCCGCCACTGCTGCTCGAGCAGCAGCACCACCACTCTCTCCCCCAGCCGCCACCAGCCAACTCCACACTGTGCCGGTGAGCAGGCGGTCGCCGTTGCCCTCGGGCCAGGCCAGGCCCCACTGGGGCATGCAGCGCTCCAGGGCCGCCGCCAGGGGCTCGGCCAGGGCAGTGCCAAATCGCCCCTGCAGCGCCAGCAGGGCGGCAAACAGGGCCGGCGGATCCGGTTCCTGGCCGGCTGCGCTGCAGGCAGCCTCCAGTTCGGCCATGCCGGGCAAGGCCAGCAGCACACTGCGGCTGGCTTCCGAGAGGGAAGGGTCGGCCAGGATCCGGCCGAAGGCGTCAATAAGTTCCTCCTCCAGCAGCCCATCACCCCCACCGCCGGCCCGGGCCAGTACCGCCTGGCGCAACAGCACCTGGCCCGCATCCCAGCGGGCGAAGGGGTCCCTGTCGGCGGCCAGCAGGTGCACCAGCTCGGCGGTGGGCCGGCCCATCTCCAGCAGCACCGGGGCGGAGAACTGGCGCAGCAGGGACAGGGCAGGCGGGTGGTGCTGGCGGGGCAAGCCCACCAGGCGCAGGCTCTGCTCGGCCTGGTCGATCACCAGCAGGCGGGTGCCCGCCCCTTTCGGCGTGGCGGCGGCCGGATCCCCCTCCAACTGCACCGCCAGGGGCTCCCCGGCCTGGTCCAGCAGGCCCAGGGCCAGGGGGATCACCAGGGGCTGCTTGTCGCTCTGGCCGGGGGTGGCTGGGGTGTGCTGTTGTACCAGTAGCTCCAGCACGCCGGTGTCGCCATCCCAGTGGCGCTGGATGTGCAGCCGGGGCGTGCCGGCCTGGTGATACCAGCGGCGGAACTGGGAAAAATCAAAGCGCGGGGCCAGCGGATCGGCAGCCCAACCCTGGGCTGCCCCATCTTCCATGGCCTGCACAAAGTCTTCGCAGGTGGCGGCCGTGCCGTCGTGGCGGCTTACATAGAGCGCCATCCCCCGCATGAAGGTCTCCTCCCCCAGCAGGGTGTGGAGCATGCGGATCAGCTCCGATCCCTTCTCGTAGATCGTAGTTGTGTAGAAGTTGTCGATCGCCTGGTAGGCATCGGGTTGCACCGGATGGGCGGTGGGGCCGGCATCCTCGCGGAACTGGGTGTTGCGTAGCAGGGCTACGTTTTCAATCCGATTGAGGGCGGCACCGTGCAGATCCTCCGTGAAGCACTGGTCCCGGAACACCGTTAACCCTTCCTTGAGCGACAGCTGGAACCAGTCGCGGCAGGTGATGCGGTTACCAGTCCAGTTGTGAAAATACTCGTGGCCGATCACACTTTCGATGCGCTCCAGCTCGCCATCGGTGGCGGTTTCCGCATCGGCTAGTACGAGCTTGGAGTTAAAAATATTGAGACTCTTGTTCTCCATTGCGCCCATGTTGAAATGGCGCACCGCCACGATGTTGAATTCATCGAGGTCGTATTCGAGGCCATAGCGCTGCCCATCCCAGGCCATGGCGCGCTTCAGGGAAGCCATGGCATGGGCGGTGTAGGGCCCATCGCCGGGCTCCACGTGAATGCGCAGGGCCACCGGGCGGCCACTGGCGGTGGTGAAGGTGTCGGTGACCTCTTCCAGCTGCCCGGCCACCAGGGCGAACAGATAGGAGGGCTTGGGGAAGGGGTCGTCCCAGCTGGCGAAATGGCGCGCCGCTCCGCTGACGGGATCGGCCGGCAGCTCGCCGGTTTCGACGCAGTTGCCATTGGAGAGCAGCACGGGGCAGCTGGCGCGATCGGCTTCGATCCGCACCCGGAAGCGGCTGAGCAGGTCGGGGCGATCAGGGTGGAAGGTGATGCGGCGGAATCCCTCCGCCTCGCACTGGGTGGTGAACAGCCCGCCACTGACGTAGAGGCCTTCGAGAGTGGTGTTGCTATGGGGGTGGAGGCGCACCCGGCTCTCCAGCAGGAAGGATCCGGTGGGGGGCTCGGCAATCAGCAGCTCGCCAGCCCCAAGCTGGTAGGCCCCTGGCTCCAGTTTGCGCCCGTCGATCGCCAGCTCCAGCAGCTCCAGATCCACACCCTGCAGCAGCAGCGGGCCGGGCTCGGCGGCCGGATTGGGCCGAAAGGCCAGTTGCGCCGCCACCTCGCTGTGGTCGGCGTGCAGTTGCACCACCAGATCGGTGCGCTCCAGCAGAAACGGCGCCGGACGGTAGTCGGCGAGGCGCACCAGGGGCATTCGGATTACTTGTTAGGGGTGGGTTTGGCCGTAGGCGCCGCAGTCGGTTTGGCCGCGGGGGGCTGTTTGAGGGCGTCCTGCACCTTCGCCATCACGTCGGCGGGCACCTCCTTGGGGCATATCTCGGCGGCTCCCAGCACTGCCGAGTTGATCGAGCCCTTGCGCAGGTCCTCCAGGCCCAGGGGCTTGGCCCCCACCTGGGCGATCACCCCTTCGTGCTGACCCAGGATCACCTGGGCGATGGTTTCACCGGCGATGCCCACCGCCCTGTCGAAGGGCACCCCCGCGCCGCGGGCGATGCACACGTTGACCGCGGCGATCCGGGTGTAGAGGTTCATCTCCGCCTCGGTGGCTGGGGCCGCCCAGGCCCCAGACGGGGCCAGCACCAGGGGGAGTACCAGCAGGGGCAGCGCCAGCAGGGCTTGGAGCTGCCATGGGTAGGGGCTTGACGGGGAGATGGGTGGCATCGTCAGGGCCGGAGTGGGGGGCGTCAGATGGGGCCATGCTGCTGCATCAGGGCTCAGCTCCAGGCGGCAGGGGAGGGCCGGCCGCCTCGACGCGCACCTCGTGGTGGAGCTCAGCCAGCTCGAGAACGCCCTCCTTCCAGGAGTAGATCGAGCGGGAGCGGTAGCGGTCCTGGCCCACCAGGCGGAAGTGCTCGAGGATGTCCCATCCGTCGTAGTGGGACTCAAACGTCAGCTCATGTTCATCCACCTGGCGAATCTGGCTCCTGTTGGCGGCGCCGCAAAAAAAACCGCGACTGCGTTGCAGTTGGTGCCCGCACAGGTAGGCGTCCATGGTGCCGCTGCGGGAATACTGGGGCTTCTTCTCGAAGAAGTCGAACTCCTGCTCTGGCCACCAGGTAAAGCGGTAAGCCGCATCGCCCTCCACGGGCTCCTGATAGGCCTCCACCCGCACCATCATGTCGACGCGCAGGGCCTCTTCATCGAGGAAGTAGTACACCCGGCGCGAGCGCCAGAGGCCCAGATTGCGGGCAAACCAGCGGCGCAGATTGCTGTCGAGCTGGATGCGGGGCCGAACTGGTGGGCTGGGAACTGGTGGGCTGCTCATGAAATCCCGGCCCTAGGGCTCACGGCATTGATTGTCTCAGTCATAGCGGGGATGGACCGGACTGGCCCCATCCCCATAGGGTGAGCAGCGTGACCCCAGACCAGCCCAGCACCGAACGGCCCGCGCCAGCGACGGAACGCCAGGCGCTGAAGTTGCTGTTGGTGGCCTCCAACCACCACCTGGCCAGCCCGGACCTGCGCAGCCTGCTGCAGTTTCTCAAGGGCGAGGAGTGTGGCTTCAAGGTGAGCCTGGAGGTGGCCGATCCGGCCCGCCAGCCCGAACTGCTCGAACTGCATCGGCTGGTGGCCACCCCCGCCCTGGTGAAGCTCGATCCGTTCCCCAAGCAGGTGTTGGCCGGCCATGGGATCACCCAGAAGCTGCGCAGCTGGCTGCCGCGCTGGCAGCAGATGGAGGTGGTCACCAGCCTGGGCATGAGCCTGCGGCCCGCCGAGATCGACGGCAGTCGCACCCGGCGGGAGCTACAGCTGGAAGACCAGGTGCTGGTGCTGCGACAGGAAAACGAAACCCTGATCGATCGGCTCGGGGTGCAGGAGCGGCTGCTGCGGATGGTGGCCCATGAGCTGCGCACCCCACTCACCGCCGCCAAGCTCGCCCTCCAGAGCCACACCCTCGGCCAGATCGACGAGCCCCGCTTCCGCGACGTGCTCACCCGCCGGCTCGACGACATCCAGGAGCTCTCCAAAGATCTGCTCGAGGTGGGCACCACCCGCTGGGAGGCCCTGTTCAACCCCCAGCGCCTGGCCCTGGGCGAGGTAGTGGCCGAGGCCATTTTGGAGCTGGAGAAATTGTGGATCGGCCGCGACCTGGAGCTGCTCACCGACATCCCTGCCGACCTACCGGATGTGTTTGCCGACCAACGCCGCATGCGCCAGGTGCTGCTCAACCTGTTGGAAAACGCCCTCAAATTCACTCCCGATCAGGGTCGGGTGCAGCTGGCCCTGCTGCACCGCACCGACCAGTGGGTGCAGGTGAGCATCTGCGACAGCGGTCCGGGCATTCCCAAGGGCGAGCAGGAGCGGATTTTCCTGGATCGGGTGCGTTTGCCCCAGACTTCCGGCACCACCTCCGGCTACGGCGTGGGCCTGTCGGTGTGCCGGCGCATTGCCGAGGTTCATGGCGGCCGGATCTGGGTGGCCTCCGAGCCCGGTGAAGGGGCCTGTTTCCATGTCACCGTTCCGGTCTGGAGCGGCCAGGGCCAGCCCGCCTTGACGAAGGGTCACCCTGACCCGTAGCTTCCAAACCAGCAGCGCTTCCGGGCGTTGTGGCCTGGCCCCCATCGTCTAGAGGCCTAGGACACCTCCCTTTCACGGAGGCGACAGGGGTTCGAATCCCCTTGGGGGTATTACTTTTTCTGGCAGCTTTCTGGCAGTCTTTTGGCTGTTCTGGCCAGGTCTGGCTCAGGCCTGGGCGGTGCGCCGTTCGGCTTCGCGCTGCACGCCGCGCAGGTTGTTGGCCAGGTCTTCGCGCAGTCGCTGTTCGATCAGGCCGATCGGCATGCCTGGCCGGCCCTGCACGGTGAGCTCATAGAGCAGCCGGGTGCTCTCCCCAGCCCGGCTGATCTGCCAACAGCCCTCGAAGCGGCGGAAATCGCCGCGGCACATACAGAAACTCAGCACGCCGGCCTCCCGGTCTTCAACCAGTTCCAGCTCCACCCTGGCGCTGAAGCGCAACCCGCAGAACTGCTGGGTTCCCACCTGCTCCAGGCCCACCACGTTGCCGCGACGCCAGAGCTGGCGGGAGGAGGCCAGGTTGGGGATGTATCGGTTGAGGTTGCCGTAATCGGTAAGTACCGACCAGAGGCATTGGGGATCGGGGCTCAGGCTCAGCTGCACCGCCAGCCGCCGGGCCCCCTGGGGGAGCCGCTCCATCTCCTGCTGAATCGTGTCGAGGCTGCAGAGCTGCTGGCTAGCTGGATCAGCCTGGCTCGCTAAATCGGGCCCATTCACTGCCCCTTGGGACAGAAAACCGGCGGCCGACGACGGTACAAGGATCTGCGCCAAGGAGGCACGGTCACAGTGTGCTGGCAAACCTAGCGGTGTTCGCCACAAAATCGCAGCGGATGGGTTCCCTATGATCAGGCCGCTTTTCAGCGGGAAGGGTCTGCATGAGAGTTTCCACAGGGCGCGCCACCCAGTCCGACAGCCGCATGTTCACCGTTGTGGTGGAGGCCTTCGGCGCGGGCAAGCAGCGCCAGGCCGAACGGCGCTTCACCGTGCCGCTCGCCCAGCTGCAAGGCCTGATGCAGACGATTGCCCGCCAGGGGGGGCGGATCAGTGCCGTGCTCAGCGGTGATGTCAGCCCCCCAGAGGCCTCCCCCCCAGCACCAGCTGCTCCCCCGACAACCCCTCCCACCAAACCTGCTGCCGTGTCCCACGCCGACGTTCCCGTAAACCTCTACAAGCCGAAGGCCCCCTTCCTCGGCACCGTCGTCGAGAACTACAGCTTGGTGGGCGAAGGTGCCATCGGCCGGGTCAACCACATCACCTTCGACCTCAAGGGCGGCGATCCCCAGCTCCACTACGTCGAAGGCCAGAGCATCGGCATCATTCCCGATGGCACCGACGCCAACGGCAAACCCAACAAGCTGCGCCTCTATTCGATCGCCAGCACCCGCCACGGCGACAACCTGGCCGGAGAAACCGTTTCCCTCTGCGTGCGCCAGCTGCAATACGAGAAGGACGGAGAAACCATCAACGGCGTCTGCTCCACCTTCCTTTGTGACATCGAACCCGGCGCCAAGGTGAAGATCACCGGCCCGGTGGGCAAGGAGATGCTCCTGCCCGAAGACGAGGAGGCCAACGTGATCATGCTGGCCACCGGCACGGGCATCGCGCCGATGCGCACCTACCTGCGCCGCATGTTCGAGCCGGCCGAGCGCGAGAAGAACGGCTGGACCTTCCGTGGCAAGGCCTGGCTGTTCATGGGCTCCCCCACCACTGCGAACCTGCTCTACGACGCCGACTTCGAGCACTACCAGGCCCAGTTCCCCGACAACTTCCGCTACACCAAGGCGATCAGCCGGGAGCAGCAGAACGCCAAGGGGGGCCGCATGTACATCCAGGACCGGGTCAGCGAGAACGCCGAAGAGATCTTCGCCTGGATCGAAAACCCCAAAACCCACGTCTACATGTGCGGGCTGCGGGGCATGGAGCCGGGTATCGACGAGGCCATGGGCGTGGCCGCGGCAGCCAAGGGCCTCGACTGGTCTGAGCTGCGGCCCCAGCTCAAAAAGGCCGATCGCTGGCACGTGGAAACCTACTGAGCCCAGGGCCGCTTTTTGGCCAATCCCACACAGAAACCATCACAAAGTGGGCCAAGCGTCGGGAGAGGGCCCTGGGCCGGTTAAACCATGGATACCGGAAAGGCATCCATGGGCGCTGTGCTCACCAATCCACTGCGGGTAGGTCTTCGCCAGGAGCGGGTCATTCCCCCCCAATGCCTGGTGATCTTCGGGGCCAGCGGTGACCTCACCCACCGCAAATTGATCCCGGCCCTGTTTGAGCTCTTCCGCCAGCGGCGCCTACCCAGTGAATTCGCCGTGCTGGGCTGCGCCCGCCGCCCCTGGAGCGACGAGGAGTTCCGCAGCCGCATGGCCGAGGCTCTGGCAAATGAGGTGGCCGAGCACCCGCTGGCCTGGGAGCAATTTGCGGCTGGGCTCTTCTACGAACCGGTCGACCTGCAGGATCCCCCCTCGGTGGTGCGACTGGGTGAACGCCTTGCCGTGATTGACCGGCAGCGGGCCACCCGCAACAACCGCACCTTCTACCTCTCGGTTTCACCCACCTTCTATGGCAGTGGCTGCCGGGCCCTGGCCGCCGCCGGCCTGCTGAGTGACCCGAGCCGCAGCCGGGTGGTGATCGAGAAACCCTTCGGCCGCGACTACGGCAGCGCCCAGGAGCTCAACCGGGTGGTTCTGGCCTGTGCCCAGGAAAACCAGATCTTCCGGATCGACCACTACCTGGGCAAGGAGACGGTCCAGAACATCCTCGTGCTGCGCTTCGCCAACACGATTTTCGAGCCGATCTGGAACCGCAACTACATCTCCAGTGTGCAGATCACCGCCGCCGAAACCGTGGGGGTTGAGGAACGGGCCGGCTACTACGAGAGCTCCGGGGCCCTGCGGGACATGATGCAGAACCACCTCACCCAGATGCTGGCCCTCACCACCATGGAGGCGCCGGGCCGCTTCGACCCCGAGTCGATGCGCAACGAGAAGGCCAAGGTGCTGCAGGCGGCCCGACTGGCCAATGAGGACGAACCCTGGAAGTGCTGCGTGCGGGGCCAGTACGGGCCGGGGGGCTCAAGCAGCCAGCCGATCACGGGCTATCGCCAGGAGCCCGGGGTGAACCCCGAGAGCACCACGGAGACCTACGTGGCGATGAAGCTCTTCATCAACAACTGGCGCTGGCAGGGGGTGCCCTTCTATCTGCGCACCGGCAAACGGCTGCCCAAGCGGCTTTCCGAAGTGGTGCTTACCTTCCGGGAGGCGCCGGTGCACCTGTTTGACGCGGCCGGTGGCGCCCCCACTCCCAACCAGCTGATCCTGCGCATCCAGCCCGATGAGGGGGCGGAATTCAAATTCGAGGTCAAGGCCCCTGGCTCGGGCATGCGCAGCCGGCCGGTGGACATGGCCTTCTCCTACGACGACAGCTTCGGCGAACCCAGCGACGAGGGCTATGTGCGCCTGCTGGCTGACGCCATGCTGGGTGACCCCACCCTCTACACCCGCAGTGATGAAGTAGAGGCCGCCTGGCGGCTCTACACCCCCCTGCTGGAGCTGATCGAAGACGCCCCCGCCCAGTTGCCGGTCTACCCCTACGAGGCCCGCACCTGGGGCCCCGGTGCCGCCGACAGCCTGATGGCCGAGGACGGCCTGATCTGGCGACGCCCCTGATTTTTCATCCCTGATCCGCCATGTCGACCCAGCTCACTCTCCAGGCCCCGCTCGTCCTACCCCCCGCCGAGGTGCCCGGCTACCTGGAGCGCCTCTGGAGTGAGGAGTTGGGCAGCTCCCACGGCGCCGCCACCTTCACCCTGGTGGTGTGGGAGGGCTCCTGGCTGGAGCAGCAACTGGTGCGCTGCGGCCGTCTGGATGGGCCGATCACCGGCCTGCTCAACGAGACGGTGCTGGAGGCTGCCCGGGCCGCCGCGATCAACTGCGGGCTCCCTTTGAGCACTGCGCCCATGGATCCCCAACTGGCCTGGGCGATCGGCAACCTGGGTGGTGATCATCACGCCGACGACCTGCGGGGCCAGTTTGTCGAGGGGGCGATCAGCGCCCACATGCCCCGGCGACTGATCACCCTGGCCCCCACCCTCGATGGCGCCAAACCCCTGGAAACCCTGGTGGCGGCCTACTGCCCCCTACCGGAGGAGGGGGCCGGCGGCGATGCCTGTGGCGATGTGGTGGTGCTGCGGGGCGGCACCGGTGCCCTGCGCGAGAACCTCGACCTGGTGCAACCCTTGATCAGTCCCGAGCTGCCCTGCTGGGTGTGGTGGAACAGCAGCCTCGATGAGGCGCCTGAGGTGATGGCGGCCCTGGCCAGCGGAAACCGCCGCCTGGTGGTGGATTCGTCACTAGGGGATCCGCGCCGCTGCCTCGACCTGCTGGTGGCCCGGGTTGGTGCGGGCCAGCCGATCAACGACCTCAACTGGATGCGGCTGCGCAGCTGGCGGGAATCCCTGGCCATGGTGTTCGACCCCCCTTCCCGGCGGGATGCTCTCAACCACGTGGTGCAGCTCGACCTGGACGTCGAGGGCGACAACCCGGTGAAGGGGTTGCTGCTGGCGGCCTGGCTGGCCGACCGCTTGGGCTGGCACCTGACCGCGACCTATGCCGTCGATGGCGATGGCTCCGGCCAGGGGATCGGCGCCGAATTTGAGCGCACCGACGGCCAGACCGTGCGCTTTCGTCAGATGCCCGTGCCGGTGGGGGTTCCCAAGACCCACCCGGGCGCCATGGTGGGCCTGCGCCTGATCTGCCAGAGCAGCCAGGGGTCGCCGCTGTGCGTGATTCTCTGTTCGGAATCGGGCGGCTGCATGCGGCTCGAATCGGGCGGTATGGCCAGCATGGAGCTGGCAGAGGAGGTGGTTCCCCTGCCCAATGAAAGTGAGGAGATGGAGATGGCCCGCCTGCTCTCCGGCGGCCACGATTCCACCAACCCCCTGCTGGCGGTAGCTGCCCCGATCGCCGCCAGACTTCTCCCCTGAGCTCGCGCTCTCCCCGCCCGCAATGGCCTGCCTGATCGCCGCGCCCAGCAGTGGCAGCGGCAAGACCTTGCTGTCGCTGTGCCTGGCAGCCTGGGCCCGGCGGCAGGGCCTCCAGCTGCAGCCCTTCAAGGTGGGGCCCGACTACCTCGACCCCCAGCTGCTCAGCCAGGTGAGCGGCCACACCTGCCGCAACCTCGATCCCCTGCTTTGCGGGCCGGAGTGGGTGGAGCGATGTTTCCACTGGCATGGCAGCCGGGCCGACCTGGCCCTGGTGGAGGGGGTGATGGGCCTGTTCGATGGCCGCGGCCCCAGCAGCGAGGGCAGCTCGGCGGCCGTGGCTGCCCAGTTGGGCCTGCCGGTGGTGCTGGTGGTGGAGGCCTCCCGCCAGGCGGGATCTGTGGCGGCCCTGGTGCGGGGCTTCCGCGACCACGGCCCGCCGCCGGTGCAGCTGGCCGGCGTGGTGATCAACCGGGTGGGCAGCGAACGCCACCACGCCCTGCTGGCCGAAGCCCTGGCGAGCATCGCCGTGCCGCTGCTGGGGGTGCTCCCCCACCACCCAAGCCTGGCGCTCCCTTCCCGCCACCTGGGGCTGCTGCCGCCCGGCGAGCTGCACGACCTTGAGCAGCGCCAGGAGCAGTGGAGCCAGCTGGCCGCCGAACATCTGGATCTGGAGCAGCTCGTGCCGCTGCTGGCCCCCCCGCCCGTCCAGGCCGGGGAGATCGATCCGATCCACTGGTGCCTGCGGGACCAGCAACCGCCCCTTGAAGCCAGCGGGGGCTCAGGGTCTTTGCCGGTGGCGATCGCCAGCGATGCGGCCTTCCACTTCCGCTACCCCGAAGCCGGCGAACTGCTGCAGGCCGTCGGCCTGGAGCCGCTGGCCTGGAGCCCCCTGGCCGACGAGCCCCTCCCCGCCGGCTGCCGGGCGGTCCTGCTGCCGGGGGGCTACCCGGAGCTCCATGCCACCCGGTTGGCGGCCAGTCGGCGCAGCCTGGCAGACCTGGCCCGTGCGGCGGCCGGGGGGGTGCCGCTGGTGGCTGAATGCGGCGGATTGTTATTGCTCGGTGAGCAGCTGGCCGATGGCGAGGGCCGGCTGCACCGGATGGCCGGCGTGTTGCCCTTCCAGGCGCGCAAGGGGGGGCTGAGCCTGGGCTATCGCCAGGCCACGGCAAGGGCGGCAGGGTTGCTGGTGCGGCCTGGGGAAACCTTCAGCGGCCATGAATTTCATCGCTGGCAGCTTGAATCTGTAGCCAGTGGCAACGGGCTGTGGCAGCTTGATGGCTGGGGGACCGCAACCCGGAGCGAAGGATGGACAGCGCCGAACGTGCACGCCAGCTGGCTGCATCTCCACTGGGCTGGATGCCCGGTGATTCCCTCACGGCTGGCAGCCGCAGCCGGGCGCGCCGTGCCGCTGCCGATGAGCGCCGTTTCATCCGCCCCCATGAGCCCAAGCCCCTGATCCAGCAGGAGCGCTGGCGGCTGATTGTGCGCGGCCAGGTGCAGGGGGTGGGCTACCGGGCTGCCTGCTCTGCCCGCTGCCAGGAACTAGGCCTCAGTGGCTGGGTGCGCAACCTGCCTGACGGCTCAGTGGAACTGGAGGCAGAGGGCGACCCCCAGGACCTCACCGAGCTGCGCATCTGGTGCGAAAAGGGCCCAGCGCAAGCGGTGGTCAACAGCGTGGCCAGCACCCAGGTGGCCGCCACCGGTGCCGACTGGTTTGAGGTGCGGACCTGAACCCCATGCTGGCTACACCGGCGCTGGAACTCTTGCTGCTGCGCCATGGGGCCACGGGATGGGCCCTGAACGGGCGCCACACCGGCCGCACCGACCTGCCCCTGCTGCCGGAGGGAGAGGCGGAAGCGCGGGCGCTCGCCCCGGTATTGGCGCGGCAGCCCTTTGCGGCCGTACTGGTGAGTCCGCTGCAGCGGGCCCGGCGCACCGCCGAGCTGGCGGGCCTGGGGGAAGGGGCTCGCCCCTGTCCAGACCTGCAGGAGTGGGATTACGGCCGCTACGAGGGCATCACCACCGCCGAGATCCGCCGCCAGGTGCCCCACTGGACTGTGTGGAGCCACGGCTGCCCAGGCGGTGAGGACAGCGCCCAGGTGGAGGAGCGCTGCCTGCGGGTGATCGCCCTGGCTGAATCCCTGGCGGGAGCTGGGGCGGTGGCTCTGGTGGCCCACGGCCACATCCTGCGCAGCCTGGCGGGCACCTGGCTGGGGTTGGGACCCGCCGGTGGCGCCCTGTTCAATCTGAATACGGCCACGCTCAGCGTGCTCGGCCATGAGCGCGAGCGGCGCACGCTGGTGCGCTGGAATGTGCCCGTCGCGCCTGCGGTGAAATGACTGATCTGGCCAGCCTGCTGGGGGAGCTCGCGGCCTTTGGTCTGGCGATCGGTTTCTCGCCGCTGCACATCGGCCTGCTGCTGTTGCTCCTGCTCGGCCCCAAGCCCCTGCAGCGGGGCGGCTGGTTTGTGGCCGCCTGGCTGGTGACGGCCGCCCTGGCGGTGGCCCTGCTGCTCACGGTGGGTCACGGCCTAGTGCTCAGCATGGAAAAGGGCACCAGCCACCGCACCGGCCTGGATTTGCTGGCCGCCGGCGCCCTGCTGGGGCTAGGGCTCAAGGAGCTGCTCAGCAAGGAGGAGGAGGGGGCCGGACCGCCGGGCTGGACCCGCCGGCTGGATCAGTTCAGCGCCATGCCTCTGCCCCTGCTGCTGGCCATCAGCGCCGCCCTCCAGGTGGCCAGCCCAGACGACCTGTTTCTGTTTGCCAAGGCGGCCACCAGCCTGCTGGCCGCCCGCCTGGGCCGGGGAACGGAAGTGCTGGCCACCGCTGTGTTCAGCCTGGTGAGCGCCAGCCTGCTGCTGACGCCCCTGCTGGCCCTGCTGTTGGTTGGCCCCGAGCGCATCCTGCCCCTGCTCGAGCGGGGCAAGCAGGGGCTGTTCGCCAAGGGCGACCTGTTGGTGGGCCTGGTGAGTGTGGCCCTGGCGCTCTACCTGGGCTGGCAGGGGATCGAGGGCCTGCAGCTGGCCTGAGCAATCAGCGATCTGCCCAATCAGCAATCTGCCCCCAACCAGTCGCGCCAGAGCTGCTGGTCGGCGCGGGAGCTGGGATCGGCGCCCGGTGCGCTGGCCTCAAGGGTGACCGCCTGGCTGGCCCGACTCACCGCCACATACACCAGCTGGCGGCGCAGCACCGGGTCGCTGGGCCAGAACACATCGTCGGCGACGAACACCTCGGCGAAGGTGCTGCCCTGGCTGCGGTGCACGGTCAGAACGGCGGCCGGACCGAGGGAGGCAAAGGCGTCGCGCACCAGGAAAAAACGGCGCCACAGGCTCCTACCTTCCTGCTTGCCGGCGTCCTTGGCCTGTTGGCGCAGGCGGGCCAACACAGCCTCAAGGGCGATCCGGGCCGCCGTGCCCAACGGCGGCAGCAGCCTCAGGCTCAGCTGGCTCTCGCCCGCTTCCACCCGGGCGGTGAGGGTGTCGATCACCGGCGCATCAGCCACGCCGAAGTCGGCCAGGTCGCAGCGCTCCGGGATGACATCGCGCACCACCAGCTCCCGGTTCGAGCCCAGCAGCATGTCGGGCTCCTCGGCGGCATCTTCTCCCTCCCGGCAGGCGGGGGCCATCACCGCCGTGCGGGTGATCAGCACCTCGCCGGGCAGCACCGGCAGCTGGTCGGCCATCTCGCCGTGCAGGGCGCGGCGGGCGATCGGCACCAGCTGCTCGAGGCAGCGGTTGGTGTAGCAGAGGATCCGCGCCAGGTCGGGGTTGTCGGTTTCGGCGCTGCGGCGCAAGGCGGCCTGGGCGGCTTCCAGCCAGGCGCCCCGCTCCAGCAGGGCCACCTGGCCGGTCTCGGTGCGGATCGGCGCCAGCGCCGCTGGCCTGTGGCAGGGCAGGTCCCCCTGGCGCAGCCCGGAGGCCAGGCGCAGCACCGGCCCCTGGTGGCGCACCACCTGTTGCAGTTCGGCCCGGCAGGCCCGGCCCAGGCTGAACACCGGACTCTCGGGCTCGCCCACCGGCGGCAGCTGGGCCGGATCGCCCACGAACACCAGCCGGGTGCGGAAGGGGTGGGCGCAGCGCAGGGCAATCTCCAGCAGGCTGCTGTCAACCATCGAGGCCTCATCCACCAGCACCAGGCCTAGGTGCTCGAGGGCCAGGGCGGTCTGCTCGGTTTCCTCGCAGCGCTCCTGGTCCCCCTGGCGGCGCAGCTTGAGGCGCAGCAGCCGGTGGATGGTGGAGGGATACCAGGTGGGGGAAAGGCCCGCCAGGGCCAGCTGGGAGCGCAGCACACCCACGGCCTTGTGGGTTGGGGCTACCACGGTCCAGCAGAGGCCGGTGGCCTCCACCTGGGCCAGAAACCGGGTGGATAGAAAAGTTTTGCCGGTGCCGGCATAGCCGCCCAGCACAAACGGCGCCCCATCCCCTGGCGCGGCGAGCCAGGCGGCGAAGGCGGTGGCGGCGGCCTGCTGGTCGGCGGTGAGGGTGGGGGCTTCAGCCAATCGGGGCGAGCCAGCCCAGGGCCTGGGCCAGGTGCAGGGGGGATCCCGCCAGCACCAGCCCGGGCAGGGCCACCAGGGGGCCGATCAGGGAGCCGATCAGCACCTCCAGTCGGGTGTGGCCGAGATTCTCCTTGAGGGGCTTCCCGTGCTGGCGGGGATTGGCACTATCTAGCTGGATTTCACCTCTCTGGATTTCACCCATTTCAACTTGACCCATTGCATTCACCCGGGCTGCGGTGAGGCCGGCGGCACGGCGCACGCCGGAGGCGTCATAGAGCACCACGAAACAGAGCACGGCCGCCAGGCCGAAGAGGGGCCCCCCAAAACCCTCCACCCAGCCCAGGGCTGCGGTGGTGCCGGTGAGCAGGGCCGAGTGACTTGAGGGCATGCCGCCGGTTTCCACCAGCACCCGCGGATTCCAGCGGCGATGCACCACCAGCTCGATCACCAGTTTGGAGAGCTGGGCCACCCCGCAAGAGGCCAGGCCCCACCACAGCACGCCGTTGTCAAATATGGCCAGCAGAGGCTCACTCATCGGTCGCGACTGGTGATGAAGTCGGCCAGGGCGAGTAGGGGCGCGGCCTTGAGCGCCTGCGGCTCCCCGGTGGCAAAGGGTGCCAGGGCCGCCTTGGCCTCGGCCACCAGGGCATCGGCCCGCTGGCGGGATTCCTCCAGGCCCAGCAGCTTGGGATAGGTGGTCTTGTCGGCGGTGAGGTCCTTGCCGGCGGTCTTGCCGAGCACCTCACTGCTAGCGGTGACATCGAGGATGTCGTCGATGATCTGGAAGGCCAGGCCAATGCCGCGGGCGTAGGTGCGGAGGGCCGCCAGCAGCGCCTCTGGGGCGCCGGCGATCAGGGCGCCGCTGAGCACGCAGGCCCGCAGCAGGGCGCCGGTTTTGTGCAGGTGGATGTATTCGAGGGTGGCGAGGTCAACGGATTTGCCCTCGCATTCCAGATCCACCACCTGTCCGCCCACCAGGCCGGGGGCACCGGAGGCCAGGGAGAGTTCGCCCACCACGGCAAGCAGCTGCTGGGGGGGCACGCCGGGGCTGCGCAGAGACACCATCTCGAAGGCGCGGGTGAGCAGGGCATCGCCGGCCAAGATCGCCTTGGCTTCGCCGTAAACCTTGTGGTTGGTGGGCCGGCCGCGGCGCAGGTCGTCGTTGTCCATGGCGGGAAGGTCGTCATGGATCAACGACATCGTGTGCACCATCTCCAGGGCCACCGCCGTCGGCATCGCCAGCTCGCTGTCGCCGCCGGCCAGCTCACAGGCAGCCAGGCAGAGGATCGGCCGCAGCCTCTTGCCGCCAGCCAGCAGTGAATAGCGCATCGCCTCCCGCAGGGTCTCGGGTCGCTCCGGCCCCAGGGAGGCAGCGAGCGCCCCTTCCACCCTCAGGCGGGCGGCCTCCAGGTAGGCGGCGAAATCAAACGTGGTTGTTACCGCCGCGGTCATGGGGGCTGGGCCTCTGGCCATTCCTGGCGGGGATTCTCTCAGGCGGGGTGGCAGAGGGTGCTCAAGAGCGCAGAACGTTGCGGCCGAGAGTTCTGGCTTCGCTGGGCACAGTGTCTTTGATTCTGTACAGCTGTACAAAATCAAAGACAGCAGCAGAACACCACCCCCTCGACCCTGACCTCCCCCCGGATCCTGACCAGCCCAGGGACCGTCCAATCTCTTTTAAGGCACCAGATCGCCCAGGCCGTGGTCCAGCCCGGCCCGGCGGCACCAGGCCACCACGGTGTTCACCAGCAGCATGGTGACGGTCATTGGGCCAACGCCGCCGGGCACGGGGCTGATGGCACTGGCGATCGGCTCCACCTCCTCAAAGCGCACATCGCCGCAGAGGCCGCTCTCGGTGCGGTGAATGCCCACATCCACCACCACCGCACCACGTTTGACGTGCTCGGCGCCGATCATGCGCGGTCGGCCGGCGGCCACCACCAGCACGTCGGCCTGGCGGGTGAGGGCGGCCAGATCGGCGGTGCGGGAATGGGCCACCGTGACGGTGGCGTCGGCGGCCTGCAGCATCAGCGCCATGGGCTGGCCCACCAGGATGCTGCGGCCCACCACCACGGCCCGTTGGCCGGCCAGCGCCACGCTGTGGCGGGCCAGCAGGGCCATCACCCCGGCGGGGGTGCAGCTGCGGGGCCCGGGTTCCCCCTTGAGCAGGTGGCCCAGGTTGAGGGTGTGGAGACCATCGGCATCCTTGGCCGGATCGATTGCCATCAGCAGGGGACCCTCCGCCAGCCCGGCCGGCAGGGGCAGCTGCAGCAGGATGCCATCACAGCAGGGATCGGCATTGAGGCGGCGCACGGCGGCGAGCACCTCCTCGGCGCCGGTGCCGGCGGCCAGATGGGCGCCGAGGCTGGTGATGCCGACCCTGGCGCAGGCCTTTTCCTTGTTGGCTACGTAGACGCCGCTGGCGGGGTCATCACCCACCCGTAAAACGGCCAGCCCGGGGGGGCGACCCAGCTGGGTGCCATGCATGGCAATCACCGCCTGCAGCCGGGCTTCGATTTCGCCGGCCAGGCGGCGGCCATCCAGAAGGGTGGCCATAGGAAAAAGAATTCAACCTGCTCCCCAGCTTGCAATCCCGGCTGCGAATGGGCCGGCTAGCGTCTGGGAATGGTGTTGAGGCGGCTGCGATCCCTCTGGCGTCAGCTGCTGCGACTGGAGCGCCCGCGCCAGTCGCCGGCAATCTGGCGCGCTCGAGACACGGTCTCGGTGCTTTTGGTGTGCGCCCTGGTGGCCCTGGTGGCGAGCTGGCCTTGGCTGGTGGAGCCCAGCCTGCGGCCCGGAATGGCGGCCCCGTTCACGCTGCGGGCCCCGCAGGCGGCCCGGGTGCTCGACAGTGATGCCCTGGACCAGCGCCGTCAGGCGCTGGTCCAGGGCATCACTGTCCAGGTGGTGGATGGGCAGACCAACCGACTGCTGAGCCAGAAGTTGGAGCAGGGTCTCAAGGCGGTGGAGCAGCAGGCCAACGCCGACCAACCACGCCTCGAACCGGTGCAGATCACCGCCCAGGAGCGCAGCTGGCTGAAGGGTCTGGGCAGCGCCGAGCTCACGGCCTGGGCCCGGGAGGTGCGCCAGGCCCAGTTGCGCATGCTCAGCCAGGGGCTGGCTCCCGGATTGGCTGAAGGGCACCTGCTGCAGGCCGCCAGCCTCCAACTGGAGTCGTTGGCGCCGATCCCGAGGGGGCTGGGCGCCAGGCTGCTGGCCGCTTCGCTGCAGGGCCACTCCAACCTGCGCAGTGACCAGGGCTTGAGCCAGCGGCGCATCGAGGCCCTGATCACCCAGCAGAGCATCCCCACGATCGTGGTGCAGCAAGGCGATCTGGTTACCCGCCAGGGGGAGCCCATCAGTCCCCAGGCTCTGGATGTGCTCGATTATTTCGGTCTGGTCAACCGACGGCCCCGCCCCCTGACCTGGCTGGGCCACTTCCTTGAGGCCCTGGCCGTGGCGGGGGTGATGGTGCTCGTGTTGCGGCGCTGGCGGGCCTGTCTGGAGCCACGGCAGGCCCTGCTGGCCCTGGGGGCCATGTTGGTGATGCAGGGCTTCACCCTCTGGTTGGGCCCCCTGGCCAGCCCCATGGTGCTGCTGGTGCCGCCGGTGTTGCTGCTGGCCCAGGGCCTGGGCACGGCCTGCGGCCTGGCCTGGCTGGCGGCGGCCAGCTTGCTATGGCCCCTACCCATCACGGGCCTGGTTGCCCTGCGGCTGCTGGTGGCCGTTGGCGTGGGCAGCGCAGCGGCGGTGACGGCCGGCCGGCAGCGCAACCGGGCCGAACTGCTGCAGCTGGCCGTGCTGCTGCCGGGGGCGGGCCTGGGAGTTCAGTATCTGCTGCTGCAGAGCCGCAGCCCGGCGGTGCAGGTAGACCTGCTCAGCGAGGCCCTGCTGCTGGGCGGGCTGTTGATGGCGGGACTGCTGCTGGCCCCACTGGTGGAGACCTTCTTCGGGCTTGTGACCCGGGCGCGGCTGATGGAGCTGGCCGACCTGCAGCGGCCGCTGCTGCGGCGGCTATCGGTTGAGGCGCCAGGCACCTTCGAACACACTCTGATGATCGCCGGCCTGGCTGAGGAGGGGGCTCGGGCGATCCAGGCCGATATCGACCTGGTGCGTACCGGGGCCCTTTATCACGACGTGGGCAAGCTGCATGGCCCCCAGTGGTTCATCGAAAACCAAGGGGAAGGCAGCAACCCCCACGACGCCCTTGATGACCCCGCCGCCAGCGCCCGAATCCTCCAGGCCCATGTGGATGAGGGGCTGAAGCTGGCCCGCCGCTATCGGCTGCCCCGGCCCCTCGCCGACTTTATCCCCGAGCACCAGGGCACTTTGAAGATGGGCTACTTCCTCCACCAGGCTCGCCAGAGGGATCCCAGTACCCCCGAACAGCGGTTTCGCTATCTGGGCCCCACGCCCCGCAGTCGGGAAACGGCAATCCTGATGCTGGCCGATGGCTGTGAAGCTGCCCTGCGCTCTCTGCCTCCTGGCACCAACGAAGCGGAGGCACGCCAGATGGTGCGTCGCATCGTGCAGGCGCGCCAGGCTGAAAACCAGCTGGTGCAGAGCGGGATCAGCCGGGCCGAACTAGAACTGCTGATCCGTGCCTTCGTGCGGGTGTGGAAGCGGATGCGCCACCGTCGCATCCCCTACCCGATCCCGGCCCGCAAGGCCTACAGCGCCTGATCCCGCCATGACCCTGCTCAGCTTCCGCGAGCTCCAGCGCCAGCTGAAGCCCGAATGGGGCCGCACCACCCAGGCCCAGGGGCCGGATGTGGATGTGCTGATGGTGCCGTCGCTGTCGATGGACCAGCGCCAGATCGACCTGGTGACTGGAGCCCACCACTACGAGGAGCGGCAGTTGTTCGCCCTGATGCGACTTCGGGATCCGGGGGTGCGCATGGTGTACACCACCAGCAAGCCCCTGGGGGAGCTGGTAGTGGATGCGGTGCTGGAGTTGCTGCCGGGCCTGCCCACCTCCCATGCGCGGCGGCGGCTGCACCTGCTCGATACCGACGATGCCTCCAGTCGGCCCCTCACCGCCAAGCTGCTGGAGCGGCCTGCCCTGCTGGCCCGCATAGCTGAGCTGCTGCGGCCAGGGCGCAGCTTCATCAACTGTTTTGTGGTGAGCGATCTGGAGCGGCAGTTGTCGGAGCGGCTGCAGGTGCCCCTGCTGGGCACCGACCCGGCCCTGGGCTACTGGGGCAGCAAGGCCGGCAGCCGGGAGCTGTTTGCCCGCTGCGGCGTACCCCATCCCCCCGGCTCGGCCCTCACCCACAACCTCGACGACCTGACGGAGGCCACCGCCGACCTCTGGGAGGCCCATCCCCAGCTGGGCAAGTGCGTCGTGAAGCTCAACGAAGGCTTCGGCGGCGAGGGCAACGCTTCCCTGGCCCTGGCCCCGCTCCAGCTGGCCGAGCTCGGTGCCGCCGGGCGGCGCCAGCGGCTGCGCCAGGCCCTTGAGCAGCTGCCGATGCCCTCCCCCAGCTGGCGTGAACAGCTGGGCCAGCAGGGGGCCCTGGTGGAAGCCTGGCTGGAGGGGGGCGAGGAGCTCAGCTCCCCCAGCGTGCAGGGCACGATTCATCCTGGCCACCCTGGCCATCCCGGCCTGGTGGAGATGCTCTCAAGCCATGAGCAGGTGCTCGGTGGCGCCAGTGGCCAGACCTACCAAGGCTGCACTTTCCCGGCGGCCGCTCCCTACCGGCAGGCCTTGATGCGCCACGGCCAGGCAGTGGGCGAGGCGCTGGCGGCGGAGGGGGCGCTGGAGCGCTACGCGGTGGATTTCATCGCCCGGCGCTTCGGCGACCGCTGGGACCTGCAGGCGATTGAGGTGAACCTGCGCCAGGGGGGCACCACCCACCCCTATCTCGCCCTCAGCGCGATCAGTGGCGGCAGCCTGGATCCGGCCAGCGGGCTCTACCACTCCCCCAGCGGCCAGCCATTGCATTACCGGGCCACCGATAACCTCACGGCTTCGGAGCTCCGCGGCCTGCTGCCGGTCGATCTGGTCGACATCGTCACCGAGGCTGGGTTGCACTTCGATCCAGCTAAGTTGCGCGGCAGCGTCTTTCACCTGCTGGGCTGTCTTTCCGAATACGGCAAGCTCGGCATGACCTGCATCGGCCGCAGTGCCGCAGAGGCTGCGGCGGTATACGCCGCCACCGAAGCCGAACTGCTTCGGGCCGCCCAGGTTCTCGGTAGGTAGGCTCCATCCATGGACCAGAGAGCTGGAACGGGCAAGTTACTGGCCCCCTTGCTGCCCCCCCTACTGGCACTTCTGCTGATCTCCTGCAATGGCGCCAAGCGGCAGCAGCAGCAGGCTGCTGAGCTCCGCCAAAGGCAACTAACTGCAATGTTGAGCCGCTGCCGCAGCCAGCAGGCGACTGTGCGGCAGCAGGTTGAGAACCTTGCCAGCACTAACGTCCGGCTCAGCCGGCTCAGCCTGCAGACCTACACCTCGCTGCCGCGGCCCCCGGCTCCGGATCCAGAGCTGCTGGCGCGCTTCACCCGGGAAGATCAGGAGCTGGAGCTGGAGCGCCATGGCCAGGCCCTGGAGCGCTGGCGCCAGGCGGATCGGGCTGGGAAACGCCGCTGGCAGGAGCAGCAGCAGGCCCGCCGGGGGGCGCTTATCGCCGGGCGAGAGCAGGCCCTAGCCGAGCTCAGCCGGCTGGGTGTGGCTCCCACCGCTGAGGCCCGCGCCGCCTGGAGCAGCTGTGACCAGGCCCAACTTGAGGCTCTGAAGTCGGCACAAGCCGGTTTGGTTTTGCAGCGGGGACGTTAAAGTCCCTGCAAGCGAATTAGCCCTTGGGATGGCCCAGAGCCAGGATGGCGACCCCAAGCCCCGTTCCCGCCGCCCCCAGCGGCGCCAACTCTTCTGCCCTGCCCATCCGGAGCAGCGAATTGAGGGCAACGGCAAGAAGTATTTCCTGCACCTGCTCAACGCTGAGCAGCTCCAGGCCCGGGGCATGCCCGATAAGAAGGCCCGGCTGGTAATCCAGGCATATCCGGTGCTGGTGCTGAGCAACGAGTGGCTCGAGGAGCTCTTCTGCCCGGCCTGCGGCACCAGCTGCTGGTGCCATGTCACCCGCCATGATCGGGTGGAGCACACGGTGCGCTGGGCGCCGCGGGACCTCTGGGAGCAGGTGGCCCATGTGGATCCGATCGTAGCCAACCCGTCGGTGAGCGAATACAGCCGCAGGGAGGCAAGCCGGCTTAACCAGAAGCGCAGGGACGGCAAGCGATTTTTTGATGCCGGCTAGGCCTAGTCCTAGGCCTAGAGGCGCACCAGCTGCTGCTGAAGTTGCTGGCGAAACAGGTCCACCGTGTTCTGCAGGCCCGTGGCCAGGGGAATGCGGGCCTGCCAGCCAAGGGCGCTGAGGCGACTGACATCCAGCTGCTTTTTCGGGGTGCCATCGCTCTGGCTGGAGTCCCAGACGATCTCGCCGCGGAAGCCGGTTGCCTCGGCCACCGCCTTGGCCAGCTGGCCGATCGAGAGATCCAGGCCGGTGCCCACATTGAGATAGGGGATTGCCTCGGGCCCAGGGCTCCAGTGCTCGAGGGCAAACAGGCAGGCTTCACCGAGGTCGTCCACATGCAGGAATTCCCGCAGCGGCGTGCCTGTGCCCCAGCAGCTCACCTGGGTGCCCAGTCCCTGCTCGGGGCGCTCGGAGGCTTCGTGGAAGCGGCGGATCAGTGCCGGCAGCACGTGACTGTTGGTGGGGTGGTAGTTGTCGCCCGGCCCATAGAGATTGGTGGGCATCAGGCTGATGGCGTCGAATCCGTATTGCCGGCGCAGCGCTTCGCACAACTTGAGGCCGGCGATCTTGGCGATCGCATACCACTCATTGGTGGGCTCGAGCGCCCCGGTGAGCAGGGCTTCCTCCCGAATCGGCTGCTCGGCAAATTTGGGGTAGATGCAGCTGCTGCCCAAAAACAGCAGTCGCCGCACGCCCGAGCGCCAAGCGCTCTCGATCACGTTGGTCTGGATCTTGAGGTTGTCCAGCAGGAAATCGGCCGGGTAGGTGGCGTTGGCGTGGATACCGCCCACCTTGGCGGCCGCCAGCACCACCACCGAGGGGTGCTCGGCGTCAAACCAGCTGGAAACGGCCGCCCCATCGAGCAGGTCGAGCTCGCTGCGGGGGGGGGTGAGGATCTGGCCATAGCCGGCGGCGCTGAGGGCCCGCACGATCGCCGAGCCCGCCATGCCCCGGCTGCCGGCCACGAAGATCCGATCCTGGGGCTGGATCAGGGGCGCATTGCCCATGGTGGGCCCGCTGCTCATGGCTGGATCGCTTCGCGGGCCTGCTCGATGGCCATGGGGTTGGTGGGCGGGTTTTCCATCGACCCCACCACCGCAAAGCCCTTGAGCCGCAGGATCGCTTCTTTTTTGGCCTCTTCCTTGTCGGCTGCAACCATTTCGGCCACCAGCTCCTCAAGGGTGGTGGTGGGAACCCAGCCCAACTTCTCGCGGGCCATGGTGGGATCCCCCAGCAGGGTTTCCACCTCAGCGGGGCGGAAGTAGCGGGGGTCGATGCGCACCACCACTTCGCTGCTGCCAGAGCGGCGGCCGATCTCATGGATACCCTCACCTTGCCATTCGATGCCCCCCCAGCCGAGCTGCTCGGCGGTGAGCTCGATGAAGCGGCGCACCGTTTCCTGCCGGCCGGTGGCGATCACGAAGTCTTGCGGGGGCCCTTCCTGCTGGAGCATGCGCCACTGCATCTCCACATAGTCGCGGGCGTGGCCCCAGTCCCGCAGGGAGTCGAGGTTGCCCATGTAAAGGCAATCGTCGAGCCCCGCATCAATGCGGGCCAGGCCGCGGGTGATCTTGCGGGTCACAAAAGTTTCACCCCGGCGCGGGGATTCGTGGTTGAAGAGGATGCCGTTGCAGGCATACATGCCGTAGGCCTCCCGGTAGTTGACGGTGATCCAGTAGCCGTAGAGCTTGGCCACGCCGTAGGGGGAACGGGGATAGAAGGGGGTAGTTTCTTTCTGGGGGATCTCCTGCACCAGGCCGTAGAGCTCGGAGGTGGAGGCCTGGTAGATGCGGGTTTTGGAGCTGAGGCCGAGGATCCTTACGGCCTCGAGGATGCGCAACGGGCCGAGGGCGTCGCAGTCTGCCGTGTATTCGGGGCTCTCGAAGGAAACGGCTACATGGCTCTGGGCGCCGAGGTTGTAGATCTCATCGGGCTGCACCTGCTGGATGATCCGGATCAGGTTGGAGCTGTCCGTGAGGTCGCCGTAGTGCAGTTGCAGCTTGGGGGCCTGGCCCTCGCTGCCGGTCTCGTGGGGATCCTGATAGAGGTGATCGATCCGCTGGGTGTTGAAGCTGCTGGCCCGGCGCTTGATGCCATGCACGCTGTAGCCCTTCTCCAGCAACAACTCGGCCAGGTAGGAGCCGTCCTGGCCGGCGACGCCGGTGATCAGGGCGGATTTGGAGGCGGAATTGCTTACGGTCATCTATGCGCCAGGATTTGGGGGCGTGCCCATGATGGCCGGGAATTATCTCTCAGGCAATCTTAGCTTTCAGGCTATTTTCAGTCCTGCCGGCGCGGTATGGCTGAGCTGGGTAAGCAGCATCAAATGGGCTGCCGTCGGGCCGGTGCCAGGGTGAACTTGGAGCATGTAGTCAAGGGCGTTCTGCCTGCTCAGACCATGCTCCCGCATCAGCCAGGCCAGGCAGACCAGGGGCGAGCGTTCGATCGCCGCCACACAGTGGACAAACACCGGCCCATGGCTGCGCAGCTCAGCCAAAGCCGCCAGGGCCTGCTCCAGTTGGCCAATGCTGAGGGCGGCCTGGCTGCGGTGGTCTGGCAGCACCAGGCGACGACAGTGGAAGCGCTCCTCTAGGTCGGGCGGAGCTGCTTTTTCCTCGGTGGAGCAGAGGCTGAGCACCGCCGTGATGCCCTCGGCTTCCAACCTGTTCAGATGCCTAGAGGCCACCGGCGCGGGGCCGAGGGCTAGGTCTTGAACCAGCACCCAACTGATTGGGAAGGCTGAGATGGTGATCATTTGGAAATGATAAAGCTTCCGATCACAGTTCAGCACATTGATCAGAGATGTCAATTGGTGAGCTGGGCAGCATTATTCGTAGTGCTACTGGGTGCTTCGTACTGGGGCTCTTAAATGTAAATAAATTTAGGGGGCACAGTGTTATCTCAGTACCCAGCTGTTTGAAAGCATGGATAGCTGTTAGCTGTGGAGGGTAAACCCTTTTTCAAGGGGATAATAGGGATGTTCTCCACGGTTGCTAATTGGTGCGAGAGCAAATCAGCGATTATTGACAACTTCTATGAAGCCCAGGATACCTAAAATAGGACTTAGAGGGGTGACGACCGCAGTTAGCGCGTCGCTGGTCACAGCAAGCCCGCTGCGATTCACCACTACGGTATCGCCATCGCGTAGGGGCGGATTCTTGCTGTTAGATGCACCCTGGCTCAGGTCGAGGGCAAATTTCTTACGGGTGGCCGTGCCGTTGCGGTTGATCCGCACTAATTCCACATCGCCCCGATTGGCCCGCCATGCGATTGGCCCGCCTGCCGCCAACACCGCCTGCACCAAGGGGGTGTTGGCCGGCACCTGAACGCGGCCGGCGCCTTTCACCTCGCCAACCACGTTCACTGTGATGTCTTGAGGAGCCAGGGTTGTGGAGGAGAGTTCGATCATTTCGGGCACGGGCTCGGTCGCCGCTTCGATCCGAATAGTGTCGCCATCAAATAGGAGGGGATTCTGCTGTTGGTCACCCTCGAGGATCAGGGCCAACAGATTGAGCCGGGTGCGCTTGTAAGCTCCTGCCTCCCCAGGCAGGCGCCGTTGCAACATTACGCTGCGCAGGTCGGCGTCGGACGTGATGCCGCCTGCCTTGGCGATGGCATCCACCAAGGTTGGCAGGCCCTCATTGCTAACGGCAACGTCCCCTCGAGATTCATTACTAGCTTGCGAAAGTGTGTAGAGGCCCGGATGGGATACCTGGCCCACCAGTGCCACGCGCAGTGGTCTGGGGGTGACCACCGAAAGCTGCAATTCTGGACGCAGTAACTGGCGTTTATAAAGGGTTTCCAGCCACTGGCTGGCCTGGGAAAGGGTCAGACCCGTAAGTCGCACGTTGCCGAGCAGGGGCAAACTGGCGGTGCCATCGCTGAGCAGGTTGAACGGCCCTGATAGTTCCGTTGCCGCCAAGAAGCGCAGCGAGAGGGAATCCCCCGGCCCTAGGATGTATGCATCTTCCTGATCGCCAGACAGCATCTGGGCTCGTACCCCTGCCAGAGGGGAGAGACTCAGCACAAGCGAAGCCGCTACGGCGAAGTGGCGGAGACGGCCTCGCTTCATCACTGGGCAAGTACAAGTCACGTAATTGTAGCGGGCGCGCAAGGGGCAATTTTTTTGAATTTCGCTATGGTTGTGGCAACTTAGGCGATGCGAGTCGCTTGACTAGGATGGCCCCGTTAAATTCCACCCCCCAAGTTGATAGGCTTTCCCCGAGCCCGGCCCAGCTAGCCAGGCTGCCAGTGAGTCAAGTCTCTGGCTCGGATGAAACCCCGACCGAATCGGAGGGATTAAATCTGGGTGAGCTCTGGCAAGCCGTGCGCCGCAGGCGACGTCTGGCCCTGTTGGTTGGGACGGTAGTGGCCGCCAGCGCCTTTGGCTCAACCCTCTGGGAGAGGACCTTCTCGCCCATCTACCAGGGTAGCTTTCAGTTGTTGATCAGTGACCCCATCAGCACTGGGGATGGTGCTGGCGCCGAAGGTGGCACGGTTGAAACTTTGGCTCGCAACCGCACCAGCATTGACTTCCCCTCCCTGGTGGAAACCCTGCGGAGCCCGATGGTTCTCGACCCCCTGCGCCGTCAGCTCGGGCCAGCCGGGGGGCTGCTCGGTGCAGCCCAGGTGAGCCAGGTAGCGGAAGGAGTCTTGTCAGTATCGCTCTCTGGCAGTAAGCCGAGCGAGATCCAAGCAGCCCTCGACAGCCTCAGCGCGGCCTATCTGAATTTCGCCATTGATCAGCGCCAGCGTCAGCTTAATGAGGGCCTCAAGTTCCTCGATGAGCAGGAACCAAAGCTCCAGTTCACCGTCAACCAGCTCCAGGGTCAACTGGCCGCCTTCCGGCGGCGCTACAACCTGCTCGACCCGGAGATCGAGGCCGGCGCACTTAAAACCGAATCATCTGGTTTTGACGGTGTGGAGCGGGAGCTGGATGCTGAACGCAGCCGCCTTGAGAAGTTGCGCCAAGGAGTGGTGGCGGGCACCCTCACCTCCTCCGGCTTCAGTACCGCTTCAGATTCAGGGGTCACCGTCACCCAGGCAAACGGCGACCTTCTGGCCCAGTTGCAGGGCGTCGAGGAGCAACTCAGCCTGGCCCGCTCCACCTATCGAAGCGATACGCCCCGCATGCAGAGCCTTACGGCCCTGCGCGCCCGCCTGGCAGGCCAGTTGCGCAGCAACCAGCTCGAAGCTATTGATACGGCCCTCAAGCTCAATGCCGCCCGGGCCAGCACCCTTGCAGGCCAACGCCGCCAGGTTGATCGCAGGTTCCTGAAGCAACCGGCCCTGATCAAGGATTACGAACAGATCCAGCAGCGGCTCACGGTTGCCCAGCAGAACCTTACCAACTTCCTCACCACCCGCTCCACCTTCCAGCTGGAGCGGGCCCAGAAGTCGGTGCCCTGGACTTTGCTCTCGCCGCCCGCTGTGGATGGCAATCCGGTTGCCCCCAAGTTGCGCCAAGGCCTAACGAAGGCTATATTATTCGGCTTAATTGCAGGGATGGGAGCGGCGATCCTGCGCGATCGCTTCGACCACGTCTTTCGCCGTTCTGGCGAGGTGCGTGATCAGCTCAAGTTGCCCCTGCTGGGCCATATTCCCCACCTGCCCTTCTTCCAAGGTGTGGCGGAGACTGGGCGCTTTCAGGTGGAAGAACTCGATAGGGATTCGGCGAGCCTTGGCTCGATGGCTGGCCCCTATCTGACCGGCTCAACTCCAGGAGCGCAGGTTTACCAGCGCTTCGCCTATAAGGAGGCCTTTCGAAACCTCTACACCTCCCTTCGCTTCCTCAGCACAGACCAAAAGCTACTCACTGTGGGTCTCACCAGTTCGACTCCTGGCGAAGGCAAGAGCCTGGTGAACGTATTGCTGGCTAAAACAGTCTCTGAAATGGGCCAACGGGTGCTGTTGATTGATGCCGATATGCGCAAGCCCCAAGTCCATCTCCGTCTTGGTCTCAACAATCTGCTGGGTCTCTCCAGTCTGCTGACTGAAGATGACCATTGGGGTAAGGCCTTGGTGCCTGTTCCGGGCTATGAAAACTGGTGGGTTATTCCTGCCGGTCGCCGACCGCCCGATCCCACCCGCCTGCTCAGCGCTGATCGCATGAAGGAACTAATTCGAGATATTAGCCAGTCGGGCCAATTTGATCTGATCCTGTTCGACACCCCCCCGGTCCTAGGCATGGCCGATACTGCCCTGCTGACCCAGCACCTCGACGGTCTGATCCTGCTGGTGTCCCTTGACGGGGTTGATCGGAACCTGCCTAAGGAGGCCCTCGCTAGGATCAGTGCAACGGGGGCGCCCTTGCTTGGACTAATAACTAATGCTATTAAAGAGGAGGAAACGTCTCCAAATGAAACCCTATATCAAAGATATGGCTATGCTGAAGCTGATGGAGAACCAGATCATGCCCAAATTCCGGCCTCTTCAGCTGGTTGGATGCCGTCCCAGCTCCTCACGCTGCGCAAGCGGGGCAAGGCTCTGCTGCACTGGATCGATGGCTAGTTCCCTGCCAGCCGCTTTGCTGCTGCTGTTAACCGGCGCCCACCCCGCCGCAGCCTTCACCTGGACCCTCGGCCCGCCGCCGCCCCTTCCCCCCCTGCCCAGGGCTGACCTGACCACCGCAAAGCCCCAGCCCCAGGCGCTCCCGGTCAAGGCCGCATACCCCGGCTGGGAAGTGGTTGCCCAGGCTCAGAAGCCCCGCTGGGAAATAGTTCCTGCCCCAGGTTCCACCCCTGCCGCCAGCATCACCCTGGCCTCGGCCAACCCTCGCTGGGAGCGGGTGCCTGCCCACGAGCGCATTCTCCACTCCCAGGTTCTGGCCATTGTTGCCACACCTGATCCGATGGAGCTAGTTCAGCTTGATCGGCCAGCCCTGCGTTGGGAATCGGTCCCTGCTCCCCAGCCCACCTATGCCGCCTACGGCTCGATCGAAAGTTCAGCCGTCCGGCCCGTGCTCGGCCGCCGGGTCTGGTTCCGCTTCTAAGGGTGCCTCTCCAGCAGCCTGATTAGCCTCAGCCGATTGTAGCGCTGTATCCAAATACAGGGCAGGTTGAAGCAGTAGGCAAACAGCAGGTTGAGCAGCACTTCCGCCGGCGCCAGCCAGCTGGATGTGACGATCCAGAAGGGCCAAAGCAGCAAGTGGACCAGTTCTGCCCTTCTGGTTTCCAGCACCAGCCGCTCGAGATCGGCACGATTGCGGCCCACCAAGGCCTCCTTGGCTACCCCTTTTGGTAAGGCATTACCTGCATCGGGGAGCCAGCCCTTCCAGCGACGAATTGCCAGGCGCCGCTCGAAGGCCTGGCGGCTTTCCCGCCAAGGTCGCCGCCAGATCCAGTGCCCCGCTGCTAGCCAGCTGGCTGGAATCCGGTTGGCCAGGGCTCCCACCAGCAGGCTCCAGCAGAGCCAGCCTAGGGCGCATTGCAGAACGGCCAGGGAAGCGCTGGCGCTCATGGCCGCA
Source organism: Synechococcus sp. CBW1108 (assembly GCF_015840335.1). Taxonomy (NCBI): domain Bacteria; kingdom Bacillati; phylum Cyanobacteriota; class Cyanophyceae; order Synechococcales; family Synechococcaceae; genus Synechococcus; species Synechococcus sp. CBW1108. The sequence continues at coordinate 349,159 of NZ_CP060395.1, read as the reverse complement.
GCAGCTCCTCGGTGAGGGGCTTCAGGGCCCGCGCCGAGCGCAGCAGTTGGGGATGGGCCCACACCGGCAGCATCTGGCGTCTGCCGACCGGCAATACGGCCCGCCAGCCCGGCAGCACCGCCAGATCGATAGCTGAGTAAAAGCTGCAGCACTCGATCCCAGCCAGGTTGCTGAGGTTGCCGTTGAGCTGCTCCAGCAGTTGGCTGCCATACCTGAGATCGGCTATGCCAGCCAGCAGGCGAGCCGGCCAGGGGTGGGCGGTGAGGGTGCCCTGCTGGGGACTGCCCACGCTGGTCAGGCGGCGGGTGCGCCGGTGGCCCCCAAGCAGTTGCACCCAGGTGCGGGCGATCACCCCGCCGATCGAGAAGCCCAGCAGGTCTAGGGGCTGCTCGCACCCGAAGGCCGCCTCGATGTGGCTGCCCAGCAGTTCCGCCGCTTCCCGCACGGGGGTGAGCCCGAGCCGCAAGGGCAGATCTGGCAGCAGCAGGGGCTGGCGCCGGTTGGCCAGGGAACGTTTGAGGCCGTTAAACACCAGCGGGCTATCCAGCAGCCCATGCACAAGCACCAGGGGAGGGCTGGGCTGGCCGCCCGGGTCATCGAGATGTGAAGACCTGGTGCCGTTCTCGCCGCAATCAGCCATGGCTCCTAGGATTTTCTTAAGATTCAGTTTGCATGAGGTGTTGGTGCGGCTGTCCTCCCTGTTGGCTCTAGCAGCTCTGGTTGGCTTTGTGATCGTTGAGGTGGTGCTGCGCCCGGCCTGATCGGCAGCGACCAACACCACTGCAGCGGGTCAGGGCTCCTAGGGTCTAATACCTACCGGCCCCTTTCCGCCGGCTTCCATCTGTCCCCGGCAGCCCATGCTGAACACCCTTGCTTTTGTGCTCGCCGGGAGCCAGGAGCTGCCCGGGGAAGACGTGGATTGGCAGCAGTTGGTCGGTGCCCAGCAGAGGGGCCCGGGGCTGGGACGCTCGCTGCGGATCTTCCGCCTCCCGGATGGCTGGTCGGGCACCCTCGACCAACTTGTGGGCAGCAGCAGCGCCACCATCACCGGCGAAGACCCCCTACCCGACCCCTTGCCAGGTTCTCCCCCCCGCCGTGCACTGATTTGCGACGCCCTCGTTCCCCAATTGGAGGTGCCATCTCTGTGGATCGGCGTCTACGCCCTCAGCGGCCTGGCCTGGCCGGAGGGGGAGCGGCCGGCCGGCGGCCCGCCGCTGCAGCTGCAGGCGGTGCAGTTGGTGGATCGCTTCGCGCTGACGGAGGCGGAGAACGAAACCTGCTGGTTCTATCCCACCGACAACGGCTCCTATCTCTGCTGGGAAAACCAGCTCAGCCTCACCAAGTTGCCCGGCTGGCTCCCCGAGCAGGGGATCCATGGGACGCCGATCGCCTATGACCGGGGCGAGGTGCATGTGCTCTGGTCGCTGATGGCCGACGATGTCGCCCTCACCTGTGTGGGGCTCACCTACCAGCGGCGGCGAATCGAGTGGCCCCTGACCCGGTGCACTCCAGAACCCAGCGCCACCTGGACCTGGTTTGAGGTCGACACCATGGCCGACCCCAGTTATCGGGAACACGCCAAGATCAGCGTGTTCCCCCAGTGACGCTCCTGCAGTAACTCAGCGCACGAACAGCATCTCCTGGTAGGTGGGCAAGGGCCAGAGGTTGTCGTCCACCAGGGCCTCCAGGCCATCAACCACGCCCCGCAGTTCCGCCATCAAAGGCACCAGGGTGTCGGCGCTATAGCGCATATGGGCTTCGGTGCCATGGGGTGGATTCTCAATTGCACCCTGCAACTGGCCGCTGATGTCCATCAGGGACTGGCACAGTTCGGCAACCTGCTTGGAGCTTTCCGGGCATACCTGGATGCCGAGGGAGCTCTGCAGTTGCAGGGATTCGGCCAGTTCGCCCAGATAGCGGATTGCCGCCGGATACACCTGGGTGCGGGCGATCTGGACGGCCAGCTTGGCCTCCACATCGATCGCCAGGATGTACTGCTCGGCGTAGACCTCAAAACGGCTCTGCAGCTCGACGGCCGAGAGCACGCCCGTGCGCTCGAACAACTCGCGGATAGCCGGCCGCTCCAGCACCGGCAGGGCATCGGCGGTGGTGCGGAGGTTTTCCAGGCCCCGCTCCGCCACTGCCATGTGGTGCCATTCTTCCGAGTAGCCGTTGCCGCCGAACACCACCGCGCCGTGGTTGGTGATCGTGGTCTTGAGCACAGCCAGGGCCCCCTCCTCCAGGCCGAAACCGCTGGAGAGCTTGGTTTCCAGTTCGCCGGCAATCCAGTTGAGCGAGTCGGCCAGGATCGTGTTGAGTGTCACCAGCGGCCCCGCCACCGACTGGTTCGAGCCGACGGCGCGGAATTCGAAGCGGTTGCCGGTGAAGGCGAAGGGCGAGGTGCGGTTGCGATCGCCGGCGTCCTTGTCGAATTCCGGCAGGGTGTCCACGCCGAAGTTCATCACGCCGCCGATCGCAGAGCCGGAGAGCCGGCCCTCGCGGATCTGGTTGAACACATCTTCGAGCTGGCTGCCCAGATAAACCGAGATGATCGCCGGTGGCGCTTCGTTGGCGCCCAGGCGGTGGTCGTTGCTGGCGGTGGCGATCACTGCCCGCAGCAGAGGGCCATACAGGTGCACGCCCCGGATCACGGCTCCGCAGAAGAGCAGGAACTGGAGGTTTTCGTGGGGCGTCTTGCCCGGATCGAGCAGGTTCCCCTGGGTGGCGTTGCCGATCGACCAGTTGACGTGTTTGCCCGAGCCATTGATGCCGGCAAAGGGTTTCTCGTGCAGCAGGCAGGCCAGGCCATGCTTCTTGGCGGTGGCTCGCAGGATGGTCATCGTCAGCTGCTGGTGGTCTGTGGCCACGTTCGCGGCTTCGAAGAAGGGCGCGATCTCGAACTGGGAGGGTGCCACCTCGTTGTGGCGCGTCTTGGCCGGGATCCCAAGCTTGTACATCTGCCGCTCCACCTCCTGCATGAACACCTGCACCCGCTCCGGGATAGCACCGAAGTAGTGGTCGTCAAACTGCTGACCCTTGGCCGACGGCCGACCGAACAGGGTGCGGCCGGCTAGCAGCAGATCAGGCCGCAGGGGCACGTAGGCGCTGTCGATCAGGAAGTACTCCTGCTCAGCGCCGCAGCTGGAGTTGACCGGGGCGATGTTGGTTTCACCCAACAGGCTGAGCAGCTTGTGGGCCTGCTTGTTCACCGCGGCGATCGAGCGCAGCAGGGGCGTTTTCTTGTCGAGGGCTTCGCCGGTCCAGGACACAAACACCGTCGGGATGCAGAGGGTGAGGCCATTGGGTGTCTCCATCAGATAGGCCGGACTGGTGATGTCCCAGGCGGTGTAGCCGCGGGCCTCGAAGGTGGAGCGGATGCCGCCGTTCGGGAAGGAGGAGCCGTCTGGCTCGCCCTGCACCAGCACCTTGCCGGTGAATTCGGTGAAGGCCGTGCCGTCGCCCTGGGGGGAGATGAAGCCGTCGTGCTTCTCGGCGGTGGAGTTGGTGAGTGGGTAGAAGACGTGGGAGTAATAAAGGGCGCCGCGGGCGGTGGCCCATTCCTTCATCGCCTGGGCTACCACGTTGGCCACCGAAACGTCGAGCTTGCTGCCCTCCTTGATGGTGCGCTGCACCGACTTGAAAATCTCCTTCGGCAGCGCCGCCTTCATCTTGTCCAGCGTGAAGACGTCACTGGCCCACAGCTCATCGAGTGACTGGATCGGTGCGGTGGCAATGGGTTGGCGGCTGAGAATCTTCTCGATGGCATCGAGGCGGGGCTGGGAGGGCATGGGTTCGCCGGGGGACATCAATCAATACCTACCCAAAGCCTTCGAGCTGCCCTGAAATTGCCGCCGTTGTTACCACTCGAGCGATTCGACCTCAAAATTGTCTGGCTTTCCCCACAGCCTCCCTGCCAATTCCAGCTATTCCATTCAGAATTTCATTTTGGAAATGGTGCGGATGGCCTCTGCCGAAAGCAAGGCGCTGGTTGAATCGATGCAGCGTCATCTCTTTTTCAGTCAGGCCAAATCCGCCTCCTTGGCCACCCGCCACGACCACTACCGCTGCCTGGCCCTGGCGGTGCGCGACCGCCTGCTGCGCAACTGGGTGGATACGGCTGACACCTACACCCGCGAGCACGTGCGCACCGCCACCTACCTGTCGGCGGAATACCTGCTCGGCCCCCACCTCGAAAACAACCTGGTCAACCTGGGCCTGGTGGAGGCGGCCCGGCAGGCCTGCACCAGCTTGGGCCTGAACCTCCAGGAGCTGATCGCTGAGGAGCCCGAGCCCGGCCTGGGCAATGGGGGCCTCGGCCGGCTGGCCGCCTGCTTCCAGGAGTCGATGGCAACCCTGGAACTGCCGGCCATCGGTTACGGCATCCGCTACGAATTCGGCATCTTCCGCCAGCAGATCACACCCCATGGCCAGGTGGAGAGCACGGACCCCTGGCTGGCCCAGGGCAACCCCTGGGAGTTGATCCGGCCCGAGTGGAGCTACCCGGTGCAGATCGGTGAGCACACCGTGATCGGCGTGGCCTACGACACACCGATCCTTGGCTACGGCGTCAACACCGCCAACACCCTGCGGCTGTGGTCGGCGGTGGCACCGGAGGCCTTCGACTTCGCCTCCTTCAACGCAGGTGACTACACCAGGGCCGTGCTGCGCAAGATGCAGTCGGAAACCCTCTCCAAGGTGCTCTACCCCAACGACGAACTCGACCAGGGCAAGCGGCTGCGCCTCTCCCAGCAGATCTTCTTCGTCAGCTGCTCCCTCCAGGACATGTTCCGCATCCTGCGGGGCCAGGGCCTGGAAGTGACCGAATTCCACCACAAGTTTGCGGTGCAGCTCAATGACACCCATCCCGCCATCGCCGTCGCCGAGTTGATGCGGCTGCTGCTGGACGTCCACGGCGTCGACTGGGACACCGCCTGGTCGATCACCACCGCCAGCATCAGCTACACAAACCACACCCTGCTGCCCGAGGCCCTCGAAACCTGGGGGGTGGAGCTGTTCGAGCAGCTGCTGCCGCGCCAGCTGGAGATCATCTACGAGATCAACTCCCGCTTCCTGCGCATGGCTCGGATTCGCTACCCCGGAGATTTCCAAATTCTGCAGCGCATCTCCCTGATCGAAGAGGGCCCCCAACGGCGGGTGCGCATGGCCAACCTGGCAGTGGTTGGCAGCCACCACGTCAATGGCGTTGCCGAGTTGCACAGCACCCTGCTCAAGCAGCACCTGTTCGCCGACCTGGCTCGGATCTGGCCGGAGCGCTTTACCAATGTCACCAACGGCGTCACCCCCCGGCGCTGGCTGGCGGTGGCCAATCCTCCCCTGGCAACCCTGCTGGACGAGGTGATCGGGGAGCGCTGGCGCACCCATTTGGAGGAGTTGGAGGGGCTGGCGCCCTATGCCGATGACCCGGCCTTCCTCGAGCGCTGGCAGGCGGTGCGGGATCTCGGCAAGCAGCGCCTGGCCCAGTACATGCGCAAGGAGTTGGGGGTGCTGGTGGACCACAACTCCCTCTTCGATGTGCAGGTGAAGCGCATCCATGAATACAAGCGCCAGCACCTGGCGGCCCTGCAGATCGTCGAGCGCTACCTGCGCATCCGTGAGGGGGAGAACCTGCCGCCCCGCACCTTCGTGTTCGGCGGCAAGGCGGCGCCGGGCTACGCCATAGCCAAGCTGATCATCAGGCTGTTGGTGGGTATTGCCGATGTGGTGAACATGGATCCGGCCATGGATGGGCGCCTCAAGGTGGTGTTCCTGCCCAATTTCAGCGTCAGCCTGGGCCAGCTGGTGTATCCGGCGGTTGACCTCTCCGAGCAGATCTCCACCGCTGGCAAGGAGGCCTCCGGTACCGGCAATATGAAGATGGCGCTCAACGGGGCCGTGACGATCGGCACCCTCGATGGGGCCAACATCGAGATCCGCGATTGCGTTGGGGCGGAAAACTTCTTCCTCTTCGGCCACACCGCCGAGCAGATCGAGCAGCTGGGCCACAGCGGTTACCACCCCATGCCCTGGATCGAGCAGGATCCGGTTGTGCGGCAGGCCCTGGAGCTGATTGGCTCGGGCTATTTCAGTGAGGGCGATGGGGAGCTGTTTCACCCGCTGCTGGCCAGCCTCACCAGCCATGACCCCTTCCGGGTGATGGCCGATGTGGCCGATTACCGTCGCGCCCAAAATGAGGTGGATGGGGCCTGGATTAACCGCAGCCGCTGGGCCCGGATGTCCCTGCACAACACGATGAAGTGCGGCTTCTTCAGCAGCGACCGCTCGATTGCCGACTATGCCGAGCGGATCTGGAAGGTGGCGCCGGTGCGGGTGCAGGCCAGTGCCGATGCGCCGGTGCCCTAGCCGGCAGCCGCTGCCACCGGTTGGCTCTGAGGGGTCTCCTTGAGGGATGGGAAGTTGGCCCCCATCCAGGCAGAGAGGGCAGGGCCAACCTGGGCGCGAAAGGCGGCGGCCCCAGCCGCATCCAGCACCGGGTAGGAGCGGGCGCCCTCCGGGCGCAGGGGTTTCCAGTTGCTGCTCTCCTTTTGCTTGAGGGCCAGCAGCGGGGCGTCGAAGTCGAAGCTGAGCAGTCGGCCCTGACTGGCGATGGCCTCGATCCAGGCCTCCCGGGCGGCCAGCAGTCCCTTGGCCTTGAGGGTGTCCGGCAGGCCGAGCACCGGTTGGAGCTGCTCGAGGGCCGCCAGCTCCGCCTCCAGCAGGATCACCCAGGCGGCCTCTTCATCGGCTGCGAGCCCCACTTCGGCGGCGCTGGCGAGCATGGCATCGCGGTAGAAGCTGAGCCAGCGGTAATGGGACTTCTCCTTGATCGTCTTCTTCACGGAACCCTTGCCATGGGCGGCCCGTTTGGGCAGGGCGGCCTCGGCCCGGCGCAGCAACACCCGGTCCTCCGGCTCGAGGTTGATGGCCCCCCAGCGCTGGCGGTACTCCCAGAGCTCCTCGTACTGGCGCACCTCCTCGGCGGTCCAGCCCAGTTCGCGGAGTTCCTCACCCCTGCTTGCTTCGTCCTTCGCCACCAGCTCGCCTGTTGCACTGGCTCGCAGCGTAGAGGTCAGCGCACAACCAGCACCGGACAGGGGCTCTGGCTGAGCACCCGCTGGGTTTCGCTGCCCAGAAGCACCCCCTCCAGGCCGCGGCGCCCGTGGGAGGCCATCACGATCAGGTCGGCGCCAAGGCGCCCGGCGGCCTCCAGAATTGCGCCATGGGGCAGGGCATGCACCACCGTTTCGCGGCCCCAGGGCACGGCGGCGGCCTCCGCCATCGCGCCAGCTTCCGTCAGGATTTGCTCGGCCCGGGCTCGTGCCGCCTTCACCAGGGTGTCGACCGTGTGCGGATCCACCAGCTCGCCCACGCCCACCAGGGAGATCGGGAAGTTGGTCTGCACGTGAAACAGGGTGAGCCGCGCCCCGATCGCCCCGGCGAGCTCCACTGCTTGGGCTACGGCCTGGCTGGAGAGCTCCGAGCCATCTGTGGGCACCAGCAGGTGGTGAAAGGTCATCAGCTGCGCAGGGGATCGCTGATCACCAGCGTGGAGCACTAGAGCCGGCCCAGCAACCGACTCACCCGCGTGCTGGCGGTAATCGGCAGGTCGCCAAACAGGCCCCCCAGCAGCGGCAGGGCGAAGACTGTCAGCCGGTTATCGCTGAGCCAGCTTGAGATCACGCGGCTTCGGCTTCAGGCACTGCCCTTCCAGCCCGCCAGGTGGGAGGCAGCCTTGGATTTGGCCAGGGCCATGGCCCGCGGCAGGGCAGGCTCGAGCTGCTCGGAGCTGAAGGGGGGTAAGGGCCGGCTGCGCAGCCAGGCTCCCCAGCGAAATTCATGGAAGGGGATCAGCGGCGCTGGCTCGATCACCCCCTCTTTTTTCAGTTTCCACACCAGGCTTCGGTAGGGGTCGTCCTGGAGACCGGTCAGCTGGGCGGGCAGGGCTGAGGGCGACAGGGGCCCCAGGCCGCGGCCGTCGTAGAGATACAACCAGCCCCGTTCCTTCAGGATCTCCAGCACCTGCAGCGGGTCGTCGCTGTCGAGCTCGAGCACAACGTAGCCAAAGGCGGTGGCGCCAGGGGCGATTTCGATCAGGGCCCGCAGCCGGTGGTGGCGATCCACCATCCACATCTGGCCGGCCCGGTTGCGCACCAGGGGAACCGGCTTGCTGCCCAGGTAGGAGCGGCGTTCGCCGGCATCCTCTGCGCTGAAGTCCCGCAGCCGGCTGCGCACTTCGGCCAGCCCCACGCAGAGCTGGGTGGGACGGAGCTGGGCAATGGGAATTTCCAGCAGTTCGCTGGCCGGGCCCGGGGCAGGCAGCTCCTGGTAGGGGGGGAGGCGCAGGGCCATTGCGGCTTGGGCAGCCTGAAGACCCCCTATCCTGCCGGCTGACTTGCGGGAATAGGGTCGCAGCAAGTGTGATCTGCCATGGCTTCCCCCTCCGGTCTTGACCTCAGCCAAGGCCCCCACGGACCGATTGGGGTTCTGGTGTGCGGCCACGGCAGCCGCAACCGCCTGGCGGTGGCTGAATTCGCCCAGCTGGCCCGGGGCCTGCAGGCCCAATTGCCCGCGGTGCCGGTGGAATACGGCTACCTGGAATTCGCCCGGCCAATCTTGCGTGATGGCCTCGACGCCCTGCGGGCAAAGGGGGTGGGCCAGGTGCTGGCGGTGCCGGCCATGTTGTTTGCCGCCGGCCATGCCAAAAACGACATCCCCTCGGTGCTGAACACCTACGCAGCCGAAACTGGCCTGCGCATCGACTACGGCCGGGAGCTGGGCATCGACCTCAACATGATTCAGGCAGCCGGTGCCCGGATCCGCGAAGCCCTGGCCCAGGCCCCGACCGATGTGCCTCTGCACGAGACCCTGCTGGTGGTGGTGGGCCGGGGCTCCTCCGATCCGGATGCCAATTCCAATGTGTCCAAGGTGACCCGGATGCTCGTGGAGGGCTTTGGTTTCGGCTGGGGCGAAACCGTCTATTCCGGCGTCACCTTCCCTTTGGTGGAGCCCGGTTTGCGCCATGTGGTCAGGCTTGGCTACCGCCGTGTAATCGTCTTTCCCTACTTTCTGTTTTCAGGGGTGTTGGTCAGTCGGATCCGGCAGCACACCGAGCGGGTGGCGGCAGACCACCCGGAGGTGGAGTTCCTGCAGGCTTCCTACCTGGCTGACCACCCCCTGGTGCTGGGCACCTTCGTCGAGAGGGTTGCCGAGGTGGTGCGGGGTGACACCCAGATGAACTGCTCCCTGTGCAAGTACCGGGCCCAGGTGCTCGGCTTTGAAACGGAAGTGGGGGCTCCCCAGCACAGCCACCACCACCACGTTGAGGGCCTCACCGATGGCTGCGATCTCTGTGAGCGGGAGTGCACTGGCGCCTGCCAGCCCGATGGCGTTCCCCTGCCCGCAGCTGGCCATCACCACGAGCACAGCCATCACCACCAGAACAGCCATCACCACGCCCCCTATCCCCACGCAGACCACCCACTGGGTCCAGGCACCCTGCGCAAAGGCGGCGGGACTGGCGGGTGAGGGAATCGGGATCGATCAGGCCGTGCAAGCGTCTCGGCGCGGGACGAGTCTTGCCGGACCAGGGCGCATAAGCTCTGCTGACCAATGGCGGCTTTCCCCATTTCGCCCCCCTTTTCCCCAGTTTTGCTGGGGTTTTTCCACAAAAAAGCGCTCAAGGCTCCCCGTGGAGTCTTGCTGCTGGGGAAATCAGCCAAAGGTTCAGCTTGCCCTTGACAGCCCGGGGCCCCGCTACCCCACCCCACTCCTGCGGGCCGTCAGCTCCCGCAGGAGACCGTCAGCACAGGCGATCTCAATCCGGATTGGGATGGGTTTGGCGATGGCGGTGCGATTTGACCGACCCCCCTTCCCTGTGGCGTACTTAAGCCACCGCAGCGGGGCCCTCCCCAGCCGATGAGCACTGAACGCCTCCACCTTCAACGCTGCATGGAGAGCTGTATTGAGAGCTGCATGGAGCCCGGCATCGAGCAGGAGGCCGCCAGCGTCAGCTTGGAGGCGGAGGTGCCGGAGGTTTTGTTCGAGGGCATGAAGGAATTTCTGCTCCAGCATCCCCAGTGGGACCAATACCGGCTGATTTCTTCAGCCCTGGCCAGCTTTCTATTTCAGAACGGCTGCAGCGATCAAAACGTCGCCCAGCATTACCTAAACGGGTTTTCCCTCAACAGCTGAGCCCAAAGCCCCCAGCTGGGGAGCCAAAAAAAAAGGCAGAGGGGCCAACCTCCGCCTGATTCTCCCTTGCCCGACCCTGTTAAAGGTCGCCAAGTCATTGTGCGCAGCCCGGCCGGTATCGATTGTGGCGATTGACACAGGATTGCCGAGCGGCCTGGGCGCCCGGGCCCCTAACCCCCGTGGCGCAGCCGTTCTGCGGCCGCTTCACAGGCCCGCCAGGTGATCGCCATCTCCGTGAGTGTGGGGCTCTGCCAGCCGGCCCGCGGCCAGCAGGCTCCATCCACCACCAGCACGTTCGCCGCCCCCCAGCACTGGTTGAGCGAATTCACCACCCCCCCGTCGGCCGTGGCGGCCATGCGGGCCCCTCCCAGCTCATGGATGTAGTAGCCGGGGGGTGGGGCCCCCGGGCTAACCGCCAGGCTGGTGCGGAGCCAGGGCTCCAGCAGCGGCAGCACGAACAGCTCTTCGATCGCCCGGATCTGGCCGCCGGCGGCGGCCACAACGTCCTCCATGCGGCCGTGCATGTGGGCCAGCAGCCGCTGCTCGTTGGCGCCCCAGCGGCAGTTGATATGGACCGTGGGCAACCCCCAGGCATCGAGCTGGTTGGTGTTCAGGGTCACCTGGTTGGCCGGATCGGGCAGCACATCGCCGTGGCCGATCAGGAAGCCCACCGCCTCGCCGCGGCGCCGCTGCAGCAGCTTGGGCGGGTCGAAACGCTGCAGGGCGCACCAGAGGCCGTAGCCGCCCTGGAAGTCGCTCTGGCTGCCCGGCTCCAGGTTGACGGTGTTGGGAATGAAGCAGCTGCCGGCTCCTGAGAGCTCCACCTCTTCCTGCGGCGGGCCCACTCCGGCAATGGAGAAGAAGCGGCTGCTGGAGATGTGATCCATCAGGTGGCGCCCCAGGCTTGCCGATGGATCGACCAGCCCGCCGCTCTGGTGGGCCTCACTGGAGTGCAGCAGGATCCGTACGGTTTCGATCGTGGATGCACACAGCACCACCAGGGGGGCGCTGAGCCGCTCCTGGGCGCCCGTGGCTCCATTCACCAGCACCACCCCCTCGGCCCTGTCGCCTCGGATCAGCAGGTGGCTCACCACCGCGTTGCTGCGCACCTGGGTGCGGCCGGTGGCCAGGGCCCTGGCCAGGGTGCTTCCCTGGCTGGCGGAGCGGGGCCAGCCCGCCTGCCGATGCAGCCTGAAGCCGCGGGAGTGAATCAGGGGCAGCCCGAGCTCGGCTGCGATGCGGCTCTGCAGGTGCCGTTCGCCCGGGGTGAAGGGCAGGGGGGGCAGGAAGTGGCCATCGGGCAACTGGCTCAGCCCATCGCAGCCACCGTGCACCCCCAGTAGCTGCTCGAGCCGCCCGTAGTAGGGGGCCAGCTCCCTGCTGCCGATTGGCCAGCCTGGCCCCTGGCCAGTGCGGGCGTCGGCCTGGAATTCGTAGTCGGAGAGCCGCAGGGTGATGCCACCCCAGGTGAGACTTTTGCCGCCCACTTGCCGCCCTCGGGTCCACAGAAAGGGGGCATCAGCGGGGGTGGTGTAGGGGTTGCGCCGCTCATCGACGAACAGGTTTGGATTGTGTTTCCAATACCCCGGGTGGTGGCGTTGGAGCCGTTGCTTGCCGCTGGAGATATGGGCCAGGCGCCGGGCGCTATTGAGCGGCTCGCTGCCGAGGGCCTCGCGCCAGCCCAGCTCCGGCCCCGCCTCTAGCACCAGCACATTCAGGCCGGCTTCGGCCAGCACCATGGCCGCCACGCCGCCGGTGGCACCGGAGCCCACCACGATGGCGTCAGGTTGCAGCGCGGGGTCGGCCATGGCCTGGGGAGCGCAAGGGGAAGATCAAAGCGGCGCTAGGAGCCGGATAGGCGGCCGGGGCCCAGATAAAAGGAAACCCCGGCAGGGGGCTGCCGGGGTTTCGGGAAAGTGGTGGCGGGGGCGAGATTTGAACTCGCGACCTTCGGGTTATGAGCCCGACGAGCTACCAGACTGCTCTACCCCGCGTCGCCAATGAAACTGTATCAGTCGAAGCGCAGCTCGCCGATCACCTTCAGCCGCAAGTGGGGGGCTGGCTGGAGAAAACGGTTGCCTAGCTCCTCGAGGGTCATGGGGGTGAGCCAGTCGAGCTGCTCAAGCAGGTGTAGCGCCACCGCATGTTTGGCCCGGCTGGAGCCGTCTTCCACCTTGATGGCCACTCCCATGCCCGCGCCGACGCGGCTGAGGCACTGGATGCCCTCGGCGCCACCCTTGCTAATCACCTGGCCGTGGCCGCGGCGCATCAGTTCGGTGTCGAAGCGCCCCTCACCCGCCACCAGCTCGGGGTGGGCCAGCATGGCCCGGCTGAGGCGCTCCAGATCGGCCTGGCTGCCGGCGCCCAGGTGGGCGTAGAGCAGGGCCATCTGGGCGAGCTGCAGCTGCAGGGTGGGGGCCCCGCAGTCGTCGCGGGCGGTGAGCAGTTCGGCGGCGGGCAGGGCCAGCAGATCCCCTACCCGCTTCAGCACCTCCTGCTGCAGCGGGTGGGCGATCTGCAGGTAGCTCTCGCGGCTCCAGCCCAGCTGGCGGCAGGTGGCCAGGAAGGCGGCGTGCTTGCCGGAGCAGTTGTGCTCCAGGGGGCTGCTGCCGGCGGCAGGCACGGGGCACTGCAGTTGCTCGGCTTCGAGCTCGGCCCCCCAGAGCAACTTGAAGGCCTCGCGGGCGTGGATGGCCCTGCCGGCATGGCTGGCACAGGCGATCGCCAGGCCCCGCTCGCCGCAGTTGCAGTGGTCGGCTGCGCCACTGCTGACAAACACGCTGGCCTGGAACGGTTTGAGGGCTGAGCGCACAAAGCTCAGTTGCTGGGGATCGCCGGCTCGCATCAGCACCCGCCCCCGGCCATCACACACCACTGCGTGCACCCGATGCCGCGACTCCGGGATACCGTCGCGCAGCAGCCGCACTTCCAGCGGAGGAACACCTCCACGGGCAGAGCTAGCTCCGCGGGCAGGGCTATCTCCGCGGGCAGAGCCACCAAAACTGGAGGACAGGGTCACAGGTGCCCGGAAGCCGCTTTCAGAGAGCCTGACAGAGGCTCGCCCCGAGCAGGGCCAGGATCACCGCCAGCATCGCTGCCTGCTGCAGCCGTCTCAGCACCGGCTGTACCTGGTGCTGGGCGACCAGTAGGTCCTGTTGGCGCCAGGCCAGGGGCTTTTCCCACACCTGGCCGTCGTACCAGCCCGACTCCTCGTATTCCACCCGTTCGGAGAGCAGGCGCCGGTGCACATAGGTCCAACCGAGCCACTGGCGTACCAGCAGCAGGATTGGCAGAGCCACCGCCGCCACCAGGCCGGCCAGCACCAGCTGGGCCGGGTGATGGCGCATCACCCAGCTGCCACTGGCCACCAGCACGGTGAGGGGGGCCAGCAGCAGCCAGCTGGTGGCCAGGGGGCGGACCAGCTCGTTGAAGTTGTGGGCGGGCCAGACAAAGAACCACGACTCCAGCAGCTGCTCGTATTCCCGCAGGGGCCGTTGCTCAGGCGGCACCGGGCACTGCATGGGACTCAGGAAATCACAGCAGGTGTGGAGCTTACGAAGCGCACCTGTTGACCGTGGCCCCAGAAGGATTCCAGGTCGTAGTAGGTGCGTTCACTGGGGGTGAGCATGTGCACGATCAAATCGCCGTAATCGAGCAGCAGCCAGCGGCCCTCCTTCTGCCCCTCCCGGCGCAGGGGCAGCCTGCCAGTGGCCGCCTCGATCTGATCTTCCACCGAGCGGGCGATGGCGCGCACCTGCACGTCGGAAAGGCCACTGGCTATCACAAACCAGTCGGCCAAAGACGACACTTCATCCACCCGGATCAGGCGGATGTCTACCGCCTTGCGATCGTCGCAGGCCTCGGCGGCCAGCTGGGCCAGCTGCTCGCTGGTGAGCTCTTGTCTATTGGGAGCTTCAACCATAGACATTTTCACTGGTGACGGATTGGCGGGAACCATGTTGCTGGGCCATTTCGGCACGGGCCTTGCCGGCACTCTTGCGCAGGGCCTCGAGCCGGTCTTCATAGAAGGCCCGCTTCTTCTTCTTGCGGGTCTGCTCCACCAGCTCCTTGAGGGCGCCGCCTAGGCTCTTGTAGGCATTGGGCAGGGAGTAGCCAAAGCGGGTGGCCAGGTCGATCGCCCGCTCATCGGCGGAGACGGCGTCCTGCAGGCGCTTTTCAGAATTGTTCTTGAGATAGATGCGGTAGCCGGCGAAGCCGGAGAGGCCCATGGCCATCACCAGCAGCAGGCCGTCCTGCACCCACAACTCCCCAATGGCCCCACCCAGGCCGATGGCCAGGGCCGCCATCTCCCAGCCGTCGCGGGGCACGGCGTCGTTCTGGATGCGCCCCACCTCATGCCAGAAGAGCAGGTTGCGGTGGTCGAGCGCCAGGGCGTCCCACTTCTCCAGATCGATCTGGATCTCCACTTCGTCGCGGCCGATCTCTTCGATGGTGATCAGGGGCGGATCCACGGACGCCGCCGCTTCCACAAACACCCAGCTCTGCAATTCAGGGGGCAGCAGCCCTTTCAGCCGCTGGAGTTCGCTCATCGAAAATGGACCTTGTTAACGATCACGTTAACCATTCCAGGCCCCACTGGCAGCCCTGGCGGCCGGGTTGGGGCTGGAGGCGCCCAGGGGTGAGCGTGAGAGGCTGGGCCTGTTTGGCCAGACTCCCCCCCCATGCCCCGCCGCACGGACCTGCGTCGCATCCTGCTGCTGGGGTCGGGTCCGATCGTGATCGGCCAGGCCTGTGAATTCGACTATTCCGGCACCCAAGCCTGTAAAGCCCTGCGGGCCGAAGGTTTTGAGGTGGTGTTGGTGAACTCCAATCCCGCTTCGATCATGACCGATCCGGACATGGCCGATCGCACCTACATCGAGCCGCTCACCCCCGAGGTGGTGGCCCGGGTGATCGAGATCGAGCGCCCCGATGCCTTGCTGCCAACCATGGGCGGCCAGACCGCCCTCAACCTGGCAGTGACCCTGGCCGAGAACGGCACCCTGGCCAAATACGGGGTTGAGTTGATCGGCGCCAACCTGGCGGCGATCCAGAAGGCGGAAGATCGGTTGCTGTTCAAGCAGGCGATGGAGCGCATCGGCGTGGCGGTGTGCCCTTCCGGCATTGCCCACACCCCGGAGCAGGCCGAGCAGGTGGGCGCAGCCATCGGCAGTTATCCCCGTATCATTCGCCCCGCCTTCACCCTGGGCGGTAGCGGTGGCGGCATCGCCTACAACCCTGAGGAGTTTCGGACGATCTGCAAGAGCGGCCTGGAGGCCAGCCCCGTCACCCAGATCCTGATCGAGCAGTCGCTGCTGGGCTGGAAGGAATTTGAGCTGGAGGTGATGCGCGATAGCGCCGACAACGTGGTGATCGTCTGCAGCATCGAAAACCTCGATCCGATGGGGGTTCACACCGGCGACTCGATCACCGTGGCTCCAGCCCAGACCCTCACTGACCGGGAATACCAGCGCCTGCGGGACCAGTCGATCGCGATCATCCGCGAGATCGGCGTGGATACGGGCGGCAGCAATATCCAGTTCGCCATCAACCCCGCCAACGGCGATGTGGTGGTGATCGAAATGAATCCTCGGGTTTCGCGCAGCTCGGCGCTGGCCTCCAAGGCCACGGGTTTTCCGATCGCGAAGATCGCCGCCCGCCTGGCGGTGGGCTACACCCTCGACGAGATCGTCAATGACATCACCGGCGCCACGCCGGCCTGCTTCGAACCCACGATCGACTACGTGGTCACGAAGATTCCCCGTTTCGCCTTCGAGAAGTTTCGGGGCAGCACGCCGGTGCTCACCACCTCGATGAAGTCTGTGGGGGAGGCGATGGCCATTGGCCGCTGTTTTGAGGAGTCGTTCCAGAAGGCCCTGCGTTCCCTGGAAACGGGCCATGCCGGCTGGGGCTGCGACCGGCCCGCTGCCAGCTGGGAACCCCCGGCCCTGGCCCGGGCCCTGCGCACCCCCACCCCCGATCGGATCTTTGCCGTGCGCGAGGCGATGGTCGCCGGCCGCAGCGATGGGGAGATCCACCAGCTCAGTGCCATTGATCCCTGGTTCCTGGCCAAGCTGCGTCAAATTCTCGAGGCCGAACAGCGGCTGTTGCAGGGCCGCAGCCTCGCCGAGCTGGAGGCGCCGGCCCTGCTGGAGCTGAAGCAGCTGGGCTTCTCCGACCGCCAGCTGGCCTGGGCCACGGGCAGCGATGAGCTGGCTGTGCGGCGCCACCGCCAGGCCCTGGGCGTTAACGCTGTGTTCAAGACCGTCGACACCTGTGCGGCGGAGTTCGCCTCCAGCACCCCCTATCACTACTCCACCTATGAGCGCCCTCTGGAGCGCATCAACGCCGCTGGCGAGCTGGAGACCGTGGCCCCTGAAAATGAGGTCCAGCCGGAAACACGCCCCAAGGTGATGATCCTGGGCGGTGGCCCCAATCGCATCGGCCAGGGCATCGAATTCGACTACTGCTGCTGCCACGCCTCCTTCGCCCTGCAGGCCGAGGGCTTCGCCACGGTGATGGTGAACAGCAACCCGGAAACCGTTTCCACCGACTACGACAGCTCCGATCGCCTCTACTTCGAACCGCTCAGCCTCGAAGACGTGCTCAACGTGATCGAGGTGGAGAGGCCCGTGGGGGTGATCGTCCAGTTCGGCGGCCAGACCCCCCTCAAGCTGGCGATTCCGCTGCTGAACTGGCTGGCCTCCCCGGAGGGACTGGCCACGGGCAGCCGCATCTGGGGTACGTCGCCGCAATCGATCGATGCGGCCGAAGACCGGGAACAGTTCGAAGCGATCCTGCGGCGCCTGGAGATTCGCCAGCCCCGCAATGGCCTGGCCCGCAGTGAGGCCGAGGCCCGGGCCATCGCCGCGCGCGTGGGCTATCCAGTGGTGGTGCGCCCCAGCTATGTGCTGGGCGGCCGGGCCATGGAGGTGGTTTACGACGAGGCGGAGCTGAACCGCTACATGGTGGAGGCGGTCCAGGTGGAGCCAGCCCACCCGGTGTTGATCGACCAGTACTTGGAAAATGCCGTGGAGATCGATGTGGACGCCCTCTGCGATCGGGAGGGGGTAGTGGTGATCGGCGGTGTGATGGAGCACATCGAGCCGGCCGGGATCCACTCGGGCGACTCGGCCTGCTGGCTGCCGTCGGTGAGCCTCAGCGAGCCAGCCCTGGCCACGATTCGCGCCTGGAGCCGGGCCCTGGCCCTGTCTCTGGGGGTGCGCGGCCTGATCAACCTGCAGTTTGCCGTGCAGAGTGACCCCGAATTGGGCGAGCGGGTGTTCATCATTGAGGCCAACCCCCGCGCTTCCCGCACGGTGCCGTTTGTTGCCAAGGCAACCGGCGTGCCCCTGGCCAAGGTGGCAAGCCAGCTGATGGCGGGCCGCACCCTGGCGGAGCTGGGCCTCAGGGCCGAGCCCCGGCCGCCCTTGCAGACCGTCAAGGAGGCCGTGCTGCCGTTCAAGCGTTTTCCCGGTTCCGACACCCTCCTGGGGCCGGAGATGCGCAGCACCGGCGAGGTGATGGGTATCGCCACCAGTGCGGGCATGGCCTACGCCAAGGCCGAGCTGGCCGCCAATGAGGCCCTGCCCACCGGTGGCACCGCCTTCCTTTCAACCCATGACCGCGACAAGCCCGCTTTGCTGCCAGTGGCCGAGCGACTGGTGGAGCTGGGTTTTGCCCTGATCGCCACCGGCGGCACCGCCAGGTCGCTGCGGGCCGCAGGCCTGACGGTGGAATCGATTCTCAAGGTGCACGAAGGCCGCCCCAACATCGAAGACGCGATTCGCTCCGCCCGCATCCAGCTGATCATCAACACGCCGATTGGCCGCCAGGCCGCCTTTGACGACAAGTACCTGCGCCGCGCCGCCCTCGACTACTCCGTACCCACGGTCACGACTCTGGCCGGGGCCCGGGCGGCGGTGGAGGCGATCACCGCCCTGCAGCAGCAGACGATCGAGGTGAATGCCCTGCAGGACATCCATCCCCACCTGGCTCGTTAGGGTTGATAAATCCCTTCGACCATCCCCGTGACCGTCACCCCCGAGGCACCCCCTTCCCAGCACAGCGCCCCGATCGCCCCGGGCAGCGACTGCACGGCGGCCTTCCGGGCGGCCTACGAGAACCGCTACACCTGGGAGAGCGGTTTTGCTGGTTACGCCGGCCGCTGTAGCTGGCAGCAGGGCGAGCGGACCGTGACCGGCACTTTCCAGCTGGGCGCCGACCTCAAGGCCAGCCTGGAGGGCATCGACGACGCCGAGATCCATAAGGCCTTGGCCTCCCAGCTCTGGGAGGTGGCGATCCACCGGGTGCGCCGCAGCTTCGAGCAGACCCACGGCGCCAACAGCTTCAGCGCCGGCGACACCGATGCGGTGGGCACCGAGGTGATCGTGGGCGGCAAGGGCGAGGGCGACCGCTACCGCATCAAGGGCGACGTGGTGACGATGGTGCATCGCCATATCCACGGCACCGTGGTGACGATCTTCACCGAGAGCACCACCGACACCGGTAGCGGCTACCTGAGCCGCACCTACACCAGCCGCTACAGCGACCCAGCTACGGGTGAAGTCAAAGGGGGGATCAGCCGCTTCACCGACACCTTCGTGCCGCTCACCGAGACTGGCCCCTGGGTGTTGAGCGAGCGGGTGGTAGAGACCGAGGCCCACGGCGATACGCCGGCGGGCCGCCAGGTGTTTCGGTTCGAGGATCTGGTTCCCCTGGGCTAGGCCCGCGGGCGCTCGCCCGGCAAAATGCGTCGATGTTCTCCCTCTGGCTTGGTGCCGCTGACCAGGGCCTGGCCTACGCAGGCCTGGCCCTGGGTACCTATCTGACCCTGCGGGTCCTTAACTTTCCCGATCTCACCGTCGACGGCTCCTTCGCCCTCGGCGGCGGCACGGCGGCGGTTTTGATCAGCCAGGGCGCCCCGGTGCCGGTGGCCCTTGCCATGGCGATTCTGTTTGGCTGCCTGGCCGGTCTGGTGACCGGCCTGATCCACACCCGCCTTGGCGTGAACGACCTGTTCGCCGGCATCCTCACCACCACTGGCCTCTACTCGATCACCCTGCGGCTGATGGGGCGCTCCAACATCCCCCTGCCGGAGACCCCTGCCGGCATCCAAGCCCTGCCCGACCTGGGCCTAGGCCTAGATGGGCAGTGGGCCGTAGCCCTTGCTCTGACAATGCTGGGCCTGATCCTGCTGATCAGCCTGCTGCTGGCCACCGATTTCGGTCTGTCCCTGCGGGCCCTGGGCAACAACCCCACCATGGCCAGGGCCAACGGCATCAACCAGCGCCGCGGCCTCACGGTGGGGATTGCCGCCGCCAATGGCCTGGTGGCCCTGGCTGGCGCCCTGGTGGCCAACTACCAGGGTTTCGCCGATGTGACCATGGGCATCGGCTCGCTGATTCTGGGCCTGGGCATGGTGATCATCGGCGAATCGGTGTTGCGGCCCCGCTCGGTGACCCAGGCCCTGCTGGCGGTGGTGCTGGGGGCAATCCTGTTCCGCACCCTGATCGCCATCGCCCTGCAGCTGGGTCTCGAGCCGGTGGACCTCAAGCTGGCCACGGCCCTGCTGCTGCTGATCGCCCTGGCCCTTGGGCGGCTGAGCATCCCGGGGCTCTCCGACCAGGGGAGGCTGCAGGGATGAGCAGCGTCACCAAGGGCGCCAGCTCGAGTCTCACCGTTGCCAATCTCGGCTGGGGCCATCCCCTGCCCGGGGGGGTCTGGCGCCAGCTTTTCAGCGATTTTTCGCTCACCTGCCCGGCGGGTCAGTTTCTGGTGGTGATCGGCAGCAACGGCTCCGGCAAGAGCACCCTGCTCAACCTGGTGGCCGGCACCCTGGCCCTGGCTGATGGCCAGATCCACCTCGGCAATCGCCCCCTGCACAAGCTGCGCGACTACCAGCGGGCCCGCTGGATCGGCCGGGTGATGCAGAACCCGCTTGAGGGCACCTGCCCCGGTCTCACCGTGGCTGAGAACCTCCGCCTGGCTGAACGGCGCAGCAGGCCAGCCAGGCTTGCAGCAGGCTTTTTGCTTGGTGCCCTCGGTGGCGTCCATCCCAATGGCGGAGACCGCAGGCGCTACCGGCAGCTGCTGGCCGACTTAGGCCTGCCCCTGGCCGACCGCCTCGATGAGCCCGTGGGCCAGCTCTCCGGTGGCCAGCGCCAGACCCTCAGCCTGGTGATGGCCACCCTTAGTTCGCCGGACCTGCTGCTGCTCGATGAGCACACCGCCGCCCTCGATCCCCGGGCTGAGGCCACCGTGATGGCCCTCACCGAAAAGCTGATCCGCCGCTTCGGCACCACCGCCTTGATGGTGACCCACAGCCTCGACCAGGCCCTCGGCCACGGCGACCGGCTGGTGATGCTCCACGAGGGTCGCCTGATCGGGGACTGGAGCGCTGCGGAGCGTGAAGCTCTCGATCCGCCGGCATTGCGGGCGATGTACGGCACGGCCATAGTGGCGCCGCAGTCTTCCAGTGCCCCTGATGGGTCTCCAGCGTCGTGAATTTCTCAGCCTGGTAGGGGCAGGCGCTGTCAGTACGGTGGTGCTCTCGGCTTGCGGAAAACTTGGCGGCGACGCCAGGGTGAAGGGCCCCACCATCGGCATGCTGCAGATGCTGGATGCGCCGCCTCCGAACAACACCCGCAAGGGCTTTGAGGCGGCCCTGGCCGAGGCTGGCTACACCCCTGGTAAAACCGCCAACTTCATCCAGAAGGATGCGGCCGGTGAACTGCCCAACACCACCTTGGTGATGAAGCAGTTCGTGGGTGACAAGGTGGACATGATCCTGGCGGTGGGCACCCCGCCCCTGCAGGCCGCCATGAAGGTGGCTCCGGAAACCACGCCGGTGATCTTCTGCTACTGCTCCAATCCCTGGGGTGCCGGTGCCGGCACGCCACCCGGTGGCGTGGGTCAGCACAAGCCCAACGTGGTGGGCACCATTGGCACCAACCCGATGGGCAAGGAGCTCGACCTGGCCCGTCAGATCAATCCGGAGCTCAAGACCGTCGGGGTGATCTACAACCCCGGTGAGCCCAATTCCGAATACGAAGCCAAGGTGCTCAAGGAGGAGGCGGCCAAGCGCGATATCACCGTGGTGGGGCAATCGGTGGCCAACTCCGGCGAGGTGCTGCAGGCCGCCCAGGTGCTGGCTCAGAAGCAGGTGCAGGCCTTCGTGAAGATCGGCGATTACGCCACGATCCAGGGCTTTGGCTCGATCGCCAAGGTGGGCCTCGAGAAGAAGATCCCCGTGTATTCGGTGGATGCCGACGACATCAAGTTGCCCGGCTGCCTGGCCACGATCGGCTGGGCCTACTTCGATGACGGCTACGCGGCCGGCAAGTTGGCGGTGCGGGTGCTGAAGGGGGAATCCCCGGCCACCATGGCCTTTGAGCCCCTCACCAAAACCGAGCTGTTGGTCAACAAGGCCACGGCCCAGGCGATCGGTGTCACCCTGCCCGAGGCCCTGCTGAAGGAGGCGAAGGAGGTGGTGGGTTAGGTCTTGCGCTTGATAAGGCCTGGCCTGTTCAGGGCAGCGGGGTGATGGCCTGGAGCTTGTCGTTGAGCTGGCTGGCCATCGACTGGCGGCCCACGGCAAGCACCTTCAGGGTGTCCTCATGCATGCGCAGCTGGGCATCGGCCACCTGCATGCCCCGCACCAGCTCCTTGAGCTCATCGGGCAGGCTGTTGAGGTCGTAGCGCTTGCCCTCGAAGGTGAGCACTGGCGGCTGGCTGCCTGTGGTGTTGGGGCTGACGATGTCCACGGAAACGGAATTTGGTACCCCTCACGATAGGGGGGTGGGACCCGGCCGCTTGAAAAAAAACATCAGCAGCGGCCCCACTTGGGCTGCCTCCACCATCTCCCAGTTCTCCTTGCCGAGGGCATTGAGAAAGAACTGCAGCTGCTCGGCCGGGTGGCGAGGCTTGGTCGCAGCGGCGTCGTATTGCTGGGGGAATTCCCGCTGCAGAAATTCGGGGCTGAGCGCTCCCCCCAGCCGCTCGCTGTCTGTCTTGGGTGAGGGCGGCCCAGGCGGATTGCCGCTCTCCACATTGATGTGGATCACCCTGTACTCCCAGGTCATCAGGCTTGCAGGTGGATGAACTGGCGCTCGCAGAGGTCGCGGTAGCGGCCGCCGCTGGCCATCAGCTCATTGTGGCTGCCCTGCTCAACGATCCGCCCGCCATCGAGCACCAGGATCCGGTTGGCCCCCTGTACCGTCGCCAGCCGGTGGGCGATCACCAGCACGGTGCGGCCGGCCATGGCCTGCTCCAGGCCCCGCTGCACTGCCTCCTCGGCCTCCGCATCGAGGGCACTTGTGGCCTCATCGAGCAACAGCACCGCCGGGTTGCCGAGGACGGCGCGGGCGATGGCCAGCCTTTGCAGTTGGCCGCCGGAGAAATTGCTGCCCCGCTCCTCGATGCGGCTGGCGTAGCCCTGGGGCAGGGCTTCGATGAAGCTGGACGCATTGGCCAGCTGGGCGGCCTGGCGGATCGCCGCCTCCGTGGCGGGCCGGCCGAAGGCGATCGCCTCGGCCACCGTGCCCGAGAACACGCTGCTCTGCTGGGGTACAAGGGCCACAGCCCGGCGCAGCTCCCGGGCCCGCAGGTCGGCCAAGTTGTGGCCATCGAGCAGAACCCGGCCCGCCTGGGCGGTGTTGAAGCGCAACAGCAGCGAGAAGAGGGTGCTCTTGCCGGCGCCGGATGGCCCCACCAGGGCCACCACCTGGCCTGGTTCGACGCTCAGATTGAGGTTGTGGAGCACCGGTCGGGCGGCGTCATAGCCGAAGAGCACCTGCTCGAGCACCAAAGCGCCGTGCACCTTGCCCAGGGGCTGGGCTCCAGGACGGTCGGGGGCCTCCACCGGCTCGGCCTCAATTGCCCGCAACCGCTGCAGCGAGGCCTGGCCCTGCTGGAACTCGTTGAAGTTGGTGGTGAGGTGGGAGATCGGATCGATCAGCATCAGCAACGCCGCCACGTAGCTGCTGAAACCCTGGCTGTTGAGGCCGCCGGCCTGAATGCGGGCGGCGCCGATCAGCAGCACGGTGAGAATGCCGGCCGCTTCGAGGAAGCCCACCACCGGGTGCTGCAGGGCCAGCAGCTTGAGGGTGCGGTAGCGGGCCCGGCGGTGCAGGTCGATTTCGGTGTCGAACCGTTGCTGCAGCCAGGGTTCGGCCGCAAAGGCCCGCACCAAAGGCAGGCCGGTGATCGCCTCGCCCAGCAGGCCCGCCAACTCGCTCACCTGCTTCTGGCTGCGTTCTGCCGCCGCCATCACCCGGGCGCCGAAGCTGCTCACCAGCACCACAACCACCGGGGCGAGCAGCAGGGTGGCCAGGGCCAGGGGCGGATCGAGCCACACCATGTAGCCGAGCACCACCACCAGCTGCAGGGCGCTGGGGATGGTGTCCTGGATGGTTTTGTAGATCACCTCTCCCACCCGGTCCGCATCCTCGGTGAGCCGATAGGTGAGGTCGCCGGCCGAGAGTTTTTCCAGGGCGCCGAATTCGAGCCGTTGCAGCCGGGCAAACAGCCCCCGGCGCAGCTCCTGGCTCACCCGCAGGGCCGGGCCGGCCAACAGGGTGTCCTGGCCGAATTGGGCGGCCTTCTGCACCAGAAATAACCCCAGGGCCGCGGCGATGGTGCGCGCCACCAGCGGGAAGTTGCCGGCGCCGATGGCGGGGATCAGCTGGCCGGCCAGCCAGGCCAGCAGGGGCCAGCAGGCCACAAAGATGAGCATGCACAGTCCCCCGGCGGCGAGGCGCCGGGAGTGGGGCTTCAGCAGCGGCCAGAGCTTTCGAAACCCGGCCGTAGGCGGTGCAAGCATGGCTTCACGCTATTCCCCACTCTTGCAGCCCCTTTGCAGCCCCAGCTTTGAAACTCGACCAATTCCTCAAGTACCAGGGCCTGGTGGGTACTGGCGGGGAGGCCAAGCTGCGCATCCAGCGCGGTGATGTGCAGGTGAACGGCAGCATCGAAACCCGGCGGGGTCGCCAGCTGGCCCTGGGGGATGCGGTGACCATCAACGGCCGGGAGGTGCTGTTCATGGGAGAGCGGCCCGCGGACCATTAGGTTTTGCTGACAGTACGGAGCTGGCGCCGGTGCGTAAAGCTGTGATCGCGGGCAACTGGAAGATGCACATGACCTGCGCGGAGACGCGGGTGTTTGCAGCCGTTTTCAGGCCCCTAATCGCCGATTTGCCCAACGATCGGGAGGTGGTTATCGCGCCGCCCTTTACCTCCATCCCCACCCTCTGCCGCCACTTGGAGGGTGCTGGCGTGCAGATTGCCGGCCAGAACGTCCACTGGGAAGACCAGGGTGCCTACACCGGCATGATCTCGGCGCCGATGCTGCTGGAGCATGGCGTCAGTCACGCGATTGTGGGCCACAGCGAGCCCCGCAAGTACTACAGCGAGAGCGACGAGCAGATCAACCTGCGGGCCCGCAACGCCCAGCGCCATGGGTTGATCCCGATCCTCTGCGTGGGCGAGAGCCTGGATCAGCGGGAATCAAACGAAACAGAGCGGGTGATTCATCGCCAGATTGAGCAGGGCCTCGAGGAGGTGGATCCCGCCTCCCTGATCGTCGCCTACGAGCCGATTTGGGCGATCGGCACCGGTAAAACCTGCGCTGCCGAGGAGGCCAACCGCATCTGTGGGCTGATTCGCGGCTGGGTGGGCAATCCCGGCGTCACGGTGCAGTACGGAGGGTCGGTTAATCCAGCCACCATCGACGACCTGATGGCCCAGCCAGAGATCGACGGCGTGCTGGTGGGGGGGGCTGCGCTCGACCCGGTGAGCTTCGCCCGCATCGCCAACTACGGCCGCTGAAAGGCAGGGGTGATGGCTGATCCCCGAGCCCCGTGGGGCAACCGCACCGCCGTGATGGGGGTGCTGAACCTCACCCCCGATTCCTTCAGCGATGGCGGCCGCCTCACCAGCGTGGCCCAGGCCGTGGGCGCCGCTGGGCGGATGCTGGCCCAGGGGGCAGATCTGCTTGACCTTGGCGCCCAGAGCACCAGGCCTGGCGCTGAGGAGGTGGGGCCCAAGCGGGAGCTGGCGCGGCTGCTGCCGGCTCTTACGGCGATCCGTTCTGCCCATCCCGCGGTCCTGCTCTCGGTCGACACCTTCCATTCCGCCGTGGCCGAGGCGGCCCTGGCTGCCGGAGCCGACTGGATCAACGACGTCAGTGGCGGCCGCCGCGATCCGGCCATGCTGCCCTTGGCGGCGTCTGCCGGCTGCCCACTGGTGTTGATGCACAGCCGCGGCGATAGCCGCAGCATGAACTCCCTTGCCAGTTACGGCGATGTGGTGGCGGAGGTGCGGGCTGGCCTATTGGCCGCCACTGAAATGGCTCTGGCAGCGGGTGTGCGCCCGCTGCAGCTGATCTGGGATCCGGGGTTGGGCTTTGCCAAGGACACTGACCACAACCTGGATCTGCTCCGGGGCCTAAGCTCCGTGGCAGCTGAGGGTTTTCCCCTGCTGGTGGGGCCTTCTCGTAAGCGCTTTATCGGCGCGGTGTTGAGCGAGCCCAGGCCACGGGCGCGGCTATGGGGCACGGCGGCGGTGTGCAGCCAGGCGATTGCCCAGGGGGCCCGCATCCTGCGAGTGCACGACGTTGGGCCCATCGTGCAGGTTGCCCGCATGGCCGATGCGCTCAGGCCCCCTCAGCCCGGCGGGTAATCGATCTGGCCCTGTTCACTGACTTTGGCCAGCGAGAAGAAGCGGGCGGTGGAGGGGGGAGATCAAGCCGAGCTCAGCCAACCGATCGCCAGCCCCGCATGGCATGACGGCAGGGTGCTTTCTCGACACAAATGTGTTGCTTTATGCCCCTAAGCACCACGCCCGCTGAGGCACTCAAGCGCCAGCTCGCCCGCTATCTGCTCAACGAGGACGACTGGACAGTGTCTGTGCAAGTTTCTCAGGAGTTTGTTGTGCAGGTGAGGCGTGCCACCCGCTCAGACCGTCTCGACCTGGCCGCTGCCCAGCAATCCGGTTGCACCCTTGTGCTCTCCGAAGACATGAGCGATGGCGAAACCTATGGCACGGTCGCGGTGCGCAATCCGTTTGCTGTGATTTGTTCCTGATCGGGCGAGGTCTATCTCTCGGCTTTGGGTTCGACCAGAATGGCTCCATGACCAGCCTCGCCCTCGCTGACTGGACCACACCCCAGCCCTTTACCCTGCCCGATTTGGGGCCAGGGCTGGAGGATGGGCTTCAGCAGCGTTTGGAGGCAGCCTTGCAGCAGATTGCTGCCGATGCCACGGTTCAGGCCTTGGTGCTGTTTGGCTCCCGCGCCACGGGCACGGCCAGGCCCACGTCGGATGTGGATCTGCTCGTGGTGGAGCGTACTCCCCATCTTGAGGGTGAGGCCAAGGTGGCCAGCTGGTGGCGCCATTTTCGGCCTTTGCAGCATCTCCCTATCTCGGTTGATCTGGTGTTGAGTGGCTCGGCTGATGCCGCCCGCCTGGCCGGCTCCCGCTGGCACGTAATCAGCGAGGCTGCCCGCCATGGTGTGGTGCTGGTGGTGCAGCCATGACTCCTCAAGAGGACGCCCGGGTGCTGCTTGCCCTCGTGGATCGCCATCTGCAGGCCCTGAGGCTGAACCTGGATCCCGCCTATCCCGATGAGGAGTGGGGTTTCACCGCCCAGCAGAGCGTGGAGAAGTTGCTGAAGGCTCGCATAGTGCTCGACGATCAGCGCCCTCCCTTCACGCACATGCTCCAGGAGTTGGCCCTGTTGGCGGGATTGGAACTGGATCCCGCCCTGCTCAGCCTCCAGCCCTATGAGGTGGAAGCTCGTTATGAAGAGGGTCCGTTTCCACTCTGTGATGATCGCAGCCTCATCCTCGAGCAGATCATGTTTTTGCGGAGTGATGTGGTCAAAGAGGCGTGCGGCCCGCATCAGTCGTAAAACTCATCTCTATGCCATGTGCGGCAACCACCGCTTGCAGGCTGGTTGGCCAGTAGATTGAAGAAGGCGCGACGGGAAGCAGAGTGGGACGCGTTGGCGGTTTTAGCCGGCGCCAAGGTGGCAACAGGTCGGCCGTGAGATTCAATTGTGAAAACCCTTCCTTCTGCCACTTGCCGCAGCAGACTGGAGGCCGCCCATAACCCTCAAACGGCGGTAGTCGATTTAACTAATCTGGCGCTTATGCCTCCGTTACCCCCTCAATGCGGTCTTCGATCTCCTGGTAGATCTCCTGGAGTTGGGCGATGTTTTCGTCGCTGGTTTCCCAGTAGCCGCGGCCATTAACTTCCAGCAGGGTGCCCACGATGCGGCGGAAGCTGTGGGGATTGAGGTCCATCAGCCGCTTGCGCATCTCCGGGTCATTTATGAAGGTGTCATTGGCATCCTCATATACGAAATTGTCCACCGCGCCACTGGTTGCACTCCAACCCAGGGTGAAGTTGAGTCTTTTGGCCACCTCCCGCACGCCCTCATAGCCGCTTTTGAGCATGCCCTCATACCACTTGGGGTTGAGCAGCTTGGTGCGTGAATCGAGGCGGATAGTTTCGCTCAGGCTTCGCACCTGGGCGTTGGCTGTGGTGGTGTCGGCGATATAGCTGGCCGGGGCCTTGCCGTCGTCGCGCAGGCCCGCAATCAGCTTGGTGGGATCGGAATCGAAGTAGTGACTCACATCGGTGAGCGAGATTTCGGCGGAGTCCAGGTTTTGGAAGGTAACATCGGCCGTCTTCATGGCTGATTCAAACACTTCGCGGTTTTGATTCATCTCCCCCGGGTTGTCGGCATTGAAGGCAAAGGTTTTGCGGGAGAGATACATCTCCTGCAATTCATCCTCCTGTTCCCAGGTGCTGTTCTCCACCGCCAGGTTGACGTTGGAGCTGTAGCTGCCGCTGGCATTGGAGAAAACCCGTGTAGCCGCATCCCTCAGGGAAACGCCCTGGGCTGTCGCCTGCTCAAGGGCGTGGCGGCGCACGAAGTTCATATCCAGGGGCTCATCGGCCTCAGCTGCCATCTTCACGCCCTGGTCAATCAGGCCCATCTGGTTGATGAAGAGGTCGCGGAATACCCCACTGCAGTTCACCACCACATCGATGCGGGGCCTGCCCAGCTCCTCAAGGGTGATCAGCTCCAGCTTGTTTACCCGGCCTAGAGAGTCGGCCACGGGCCGCACGCCGATAAACCAGAGGATCTGGGCCAGAGATTCGCCGTAGGTCTTGATGTTGTCGGTGCCCCAGAGCACGCAGGCGATTGTTTCGGGCCAGGCCCCCTGTTCCGCCTTCTGGCGCTCGATCAGCCGATCCACCACCACCTTGGCGGCCGCAATCGCTGCTCTGGTGGGGATCGACTGGGGATCGAGGGCGTGGATGTTTTTGCCGCTGGGCAGCACGCCGGGGTTGCGGATCGGGTCACCACCGGGGCCAGGCAGCACGTATTCGCCATCTAGGGCCTTGAGCAGGCTCTCCATTTCCATGTCGGCGCAGATCTGCTCGAGGCAGAAGCGCAGGTAGCCAAACAATTTGTCGAGTTCGGCCTGATCCACCCCTGGGAAGCCAGCCGCGCGGCAGGAACTCAGCCAGGGGCTGGGCAGCTGGAAACCGAAGCGCTCCAGCAGGGCGAACAGCCAGGCGAAGTTCTGGCGCAGGGTTACCCGGCCATCGGCGCCGGTGACGGCCTTCACCATCGAAGCCACCGCCGCACGGCACACCTCGGTGATGACGCGGTTGAGCTCCACATCGGCGAGCACGCCGGCGTCATTGCCCTTGTAGATGTCGCCGATCGTGCGGCCCCGGCTCTCGGCCAGCAGGGCCGGCAGGGAACGCAGGCCGTCTTCGTCTCTCTCCAGGGCAGCGATGTTCACCAGGGTGGCGATCGCCTCCTCCGCGGTGGGGGGCTTGCCGATCGTGTGCAGGCCGCAGGGCAGCAGGCGGCTTTCGATCTCCATCAGCTGGCGGTACACCGCACCCACTACGGAATCCCTTGCGTCCAGGTTCAACTGGGCCGCATCCAGCTCGGGCAGGCTTACGTCTTTGTCGAGGTTGCACTGGCGCGCCGTTTCGACGATTGCGTTGACGATCTGCACACCGCGGGAACTTTCCCGCAGCTGCTGGTAGGACCCCACAAGTTCGCCCATCTCCTTGAGACCCCGATACAGGCCGGCGTTTTCTGCCGGTGGGGTGAGATAGCTGATCGTGGAGGCGTAGCCCCGCCGCTTGGCGATCGTCGCCTCGCTCGGGTTATTGGCCGCGTAGTAATAGAGGTTTGGCAGGGCACCGATCAGGGAATCGGGGTAGCAGGTTTCGCTCATGCCCATCTGCTTGCCGGGCATGAACTCCAGCGAGCCATGGGTGCCGAAGTGCAGCACCGCATCGGCCTGCCACACCTTCTCCAGATAGGTGTAGTAGGCGGCAAAACCGTGGTGGGGGCTGGCACTGCGGGAGTAGAGCAGCCGCATCGGGTCGCCCTCATAGCCAAAGGTGGGCTGCACGCCTACAAACACATTGCCGAAGTGGCGGCCGTAGATCAGCAGGTTGGTGCCGTCGGAATTGAGGTTGCCCGGGGGGTTGCCCCAGTTCTCCTCCAGCCGCTCGGAATAGGGGGTGAGCTGCTCGTATTCGGTCACGCTCATGCGGTGGGCGATCGAGAGCTCCGGGGCCCCTTGAAGCGCTTCTGGGTCGTTGATCACCGCCTCCATCAGGGCCTTGGCAGTGGGCGGCAGGTTCTGCACGTCGTAGCCCTTGAGCTTCATCTCCTCCAGCACCCGGTGGATCGAACCGAACACATCCAGGTAGGCGGCGGTGCCCACGTTGCCCTTGTCTGGCGGGAAGCTGAATACGGTGATGGCCAGCTTCTTTACGGCCCGGGGCTTTACCCGCAGCGAGGCCCAGCGGATCGAGCGTTCGGCGATGGCCTCCACCCGGTCTTGGAGGGTGTGGGCCTTGCCGGTGGCGTCGTCGCGGCCGCTGAGCACGATCGGCTCGATGGCGCCATCGAGCTCGGGGATGGCGATCTGCAGGGCCACCTGCACCGGATGCAGGCCCAGGTCGCTCTCCTCCCACTCCTGGGTGGTCTGGAACACCAGCGGCAGGGCCACCATGTAGGGGCGGTTGAGCTTCTGGAGCACCTCTATCGCCTTGGGGTGGTCCTGGCGGGCCGGGCCTCCCACCAGGGCAAAGCCGGTGAGCGACACCACCCCATCGACGAGGGGCACATCGGGGTTGAGCGGGTCGTAGAAGAAGGCATTCACCGGCTTGGTGAAATCGAGGCCGCCGCAGAACACCGGGATCACGCGGGCGCCGCGGTATTCCAGTTCCTGGATGATCGCCACGTAGTGGGCCTCATCGCCGGTAACGATGTGGCTGCGCTGCAGCACCAAGCCGATCAGCGGACCCTGGAGCGCCTTTTCGCTGAGATCGGTGCGACTGGAGGTCCAGTTGAGGTATTCCTTGAGGTCGGTGAACATCACCGGCGCCAGGGGGTGCCAGATGCCCAGGTCGGGGAACACCTCGGGCTCGGCCACCACCACGGCGGCCCGATCGCTGTCAGCCCGGGGGAAGACGTATTTGTCGGCCAGCATCAACAGGAAGTTGCGCAGGTTGTCTGGCGTGCCGCCCAGCCAATACTGGAAACTGAGCATGAAGGAGCGGGCGTCCTGGGCCTTCTCCACCGGCAGATATTTGAGAACGGTTGGCAGGGTATTGAGCAGCTTCAACATCGCGTCCTGGAAGCCGGCGCCACCGGCCTCCTTGCGCTTTTTCATGAAGCTGGCGATGGCGCTCTTGCTCTGGCCCAGCTGGGCCATCGAGAAGGTACCGAGCTTGTTGAGTCGCATCACCTCCGGCATGGAGGGGAACACCACGGCGGCCTTGAGCCGGTCGCGGTGGGGGGCAACGGCCTCGACCACTTTCTGGGCCAGGTCTTCGATGAAAATCAGCGAGGCGATGAACACGTCCGCTGCGGCCACATCGGCCTGGAAGTCGGCGTAGTTCTGGGGGTCGCGCAGTTCCTCGATCAGGTAACCGCTCAGCTCGATCGCCAGGGGACCGTTCTGGTCGTTGAGCGAGTTGGCCGCCTGGGTGAGGGCGTGCTGGTACTGGGGTTCGAGCACCACATACACGGCCTTCATCACGGCCCGGCCGTTCACCTCACCGGGGCTGATGCGGCGGTTGGTGGAGCGAACCTGCGTGAACATGGGCAACTGGACTGATCCCAGGGAATCTACGGAGCTCCCTGACCTGATGCGACCGCTGGCCAGGCCTGCGCGGCACACATAGGCTCGACCCCACTACCTGCGCTCGCCATGGCTCCTGCCCCTGCCCCCGCTGCCCCGATCCCCGTGGTGGTGGCCGGAGCCCTGGGCCGCATGGGCGCAGAGGTGATCAAGGCCCTCCATGCCGCGCCCGACTGCCAGCTCGTGGCAGCGATCGACACCACCTCCGGCAAGGAGGGCGCCGATGTGGGCCTGGAGCTCGGCCTGGGGGAGCTCCAGGTGGCGATTACCAGCGATTTTGAGGGGGCCCTCTGCCAGGCCAGCCAGGCCGCCCGCAGCGGCGGGGCTGCCGTGCTGGTGGATTTCACCCACCCCTCGGTGGTCTACGAGCACAGCCGCGGCGCCATCGCCTACGGGGTGCACCCGGTGATCGGCACTACCGGTCTCTCGAGCGAGCAGCTGGCCGATCTGGCTGCGTTTGCCGAGAAGGCGGGGGTGGGTGGGGCCGTGATCCCCAACTTCTCAGTCGGCATGGTGCTGCTGCAGCAGGCCGCTGCCGCCGCCGCCCGCTTCTACGACTACGCCGAACTCACCGAGCTGCACCACAACCGCAAGGCCGATGCCCCCAGTGGCACCTGCATCAAGACCGCCGAGCTGATCGAGGAGCTGGGCAAAGCCTTCAACCCCCAGCAGGTGGAGGAGCACGAAACCCTGGCGGGCTGCCGCGGTGGGCTGCGCGAGAGCGGTCTGCGGCTCCATTCGATTCGCCTGCCGGGCCTGGTGGCCCACCAAGAGGTGCTGTTTGGCGCGCCCGGGGAGACCTACACCTTGCGCCACGACACGATCGAACGCTCCGCTTACATGCCGGGGGTTCTGCTCACCGTGCGAAAGGTGCGCCAGCTGGGTGGGCTGGTGTATGGCCTGGAGCGGCTGTTGTGAAGAGGCCTGAGCCCACACTGGCCCCATGCTGATTCCCCTGCGCCCCGGCGAGCTCCCCCGCCTGATCCCGGCGGTCGCCACCGGCCCCCAGTTCAATGCCTGCACTGGCAATCCCCGCAAGGTGCTGCAGAGGGTGCTGATCTCCGTGATCGGCGCCGTGATCGCCCTGCTGATCAGCCAGACCCTGCTGTTCTCCAGCCAGTTTGGGCCCGTGTTCCTGATGGTGGGAGTGGTTTTTGCCCTCTACCTGCTCTGGGGCCCGATCCTGGAGGCCGGCCAGAAGAACGCGACCCTGCGCCGCTACCCGGCGGCCGCCCTGTTTGAAGGGGAGATAGCTGATCTCTATACCCGCGAGATTGTTGAGGATCGGCGCGAACAGGCCAATAACAGCGGTCGCCTGGAGCTGGTGGAAAACCGCCGCACCTGGCTCACCCTCGAGCTGGAGGACGAGCAGGGCTATCTCGGCAAGGTGCGCTTCCCCTTTGACAAGAAGAAACACCAGAAGATCCGCGCCGGCATGGTGGTGCGGGTGCTGGTGCTCAGTGAGCGCAAGGATTTCTCCCAGGTGGGGGCGATCACCGATGCCTGGCTACCCCAGTTGAAGCTGTGGGTGGGGGAATACCCCTTCCTGTTGCGCCCAGCCTTTGAGGAGCTCTGCCTCAAAAGATTCCGCTGAGGGTTTTCGCAGAGAGGTTTGCAGAGCCTGGGCGCCGATCCGCCCAGGCTCTGCAATAATGCGTTACAATTTCGACAGCAACCTCACATTAGAGCCCCGATGACCCAGGCCACTCCCGCAGTCACCGCTGCCACCATCAGGGGCGCCACCGTCACCACCGAAGACGGGGGCCGCCTCAATGCCTTCGCCACCGAGCCCCGGATGGAAGTGGTCTCCAGCGAAAGCGGCTGGGGCTTCCACGAGCGCGCTGAAAAGCTCAACGGCCGCATGGCCATGCTCGGTTTCATTGCCCTGCTGATCACCGAATTTGCCCTGGGCGGCGAATCCTTCACCCGCGGTCTGCTCGGCATCGGCTGAGCTCAGCTAAATCCCTGCCCAGTTTCAGCTTGAGCCGCAGTGAATGAGCTGCGGCTTTTTTGTGCTCCCACCCGGGCTGATCAGCCTGTCGCCATGGTCCATCCCAATCCGGTTTTCCGGGCCCAGGTGCTGGGGGCCGGTCCCACCGGTGCCCTGGCGGCCCTGGCGCTCGCCCGGGCCGGCTGGCAGGTGCGCATCTGTGATCCCCTGCCGGCCTCGGCCCTGCTGGAGCGCAACCGCGCCTATGCCTTCAGCCACTCCAGCCAGCGATTGCTCTCCCAAATGGGGCTGTGGAGCTCCCTGGAGCAGGTCATGGTTCCTTTTCGCCGCCTGGAGCTGGTTGACCTGGCTGTTGAGCGCCAGGTGGGCTTCACCCCGGCTGATCTTGGCCCGGGCCCGGCAAACGCCCCCCCCTCAGCCACCCTTTCATCCACCGCAGTGGGTTGGATAGCCCAGCATCAGCAGCTTCTGCCGCCCTTGCTGGCGGCCCTTGCGGCCGATCCCGCCGTGGTTCTCGAGCTGGGCTCTCCACCGGCCCAGTCGTCCCTGCCGCCGCCAGATCTGGTGGTTGCCGCCGACGGCCCCCACTCCCCCAGCCGGGCGGCCCTGGGAATCGGCGCCCTGCACTGGGCCTACTCCCAGAATTGCCTTACCTGTCTGGTGCAGCTGCGCGGCAGCGCCAACGACCAGGCCTGGGAGCTGTTGCGGCCCGAGGGGCCCTTTGCGGTGCTGCCCCTGGGAGACGGCATATTCCAGCTGGTCTGGAGTGCGCCGGCCCGCCGCTGCCGCCAGCTGGAGAGCCTTGGCGATGGGGCTTTCCTTGACGCCCTGGCTGGCGCCCTGCCGGATGGGCTCCAGCCCGATGCCCTGCTGGATGCCCCCCGGGCCTATCCGGCGGGCCTGCTGCTGGCCCACAGCCTGCATCGAGGCCGCACCGTGCTGGTGGGCGAGAGCGGCCATCGCTGCCATCCGGTAGGCGGACAGGGGCTCAACCTCTGCTGGCGTGACGTGGCCCAGCTCCAGCGTCTGGCGGGGCAGGTGGTGGCTGGCCGGTTGGCGGTGGAGCGGCTACCTGCGGCCTATGGCCGCCGCCGCTGGCCCGACCTGCTGCTCACCCTGCTGGCTACCGACCTGTTGGTAAGGCTCTTCTCCAACCGTTCGCCCCTGCTTCTGCCCATCCGCCACCTGGCCCTGGTGCTTTTGGCTCGCCTGCCACCTCTGAGGCAGCTGGCCCTGGCGGCGATGACCCACGGACCTTGCCAGCTGTTGCGCCAATGACCAGCATGAATTGCACGTGGCCCCCTAGCCCAAGGTGATCAGCACCCCTTCCCTGCCCCCCCCCTCCCAGGAGATGGTGCGCCTGTTGCGGCATCAGTTCGGGCTGAGTGAGAGTGCCCTGGAGCTCGGTCTGCGCCAGGCCCAGCAGGAGCTGGCACCCCTGCCGGTGGTGCTCTGGCGCTACGGGCTGATCAGCCTCGAGCAATTTGACACCCTGATCGGCTGGCAGGACCAGCTGTAGGTGACCAGCTCTAGATAATCAGCTGTAGATGATCAGCGATTCGACCGGCTGCTGCTGGGGCAATTTGCGGCGGCCCTCGAGGGCCGCCAGCTCGGCCACGAAGCCGAAGCCGCAGAGCTCGCCGCCGGCCGCCTGCACCAGTTCGGCGCAGGCGGCGGCGGTGCCGCCGGTGGCCAGCAGGTCGTCGATGATCAGCACCCTGGAGCCGTCGGCCAGGGCGTCGCTGTGGATCTCCAGGCGGTCGCTGCCGTATTCCAGGGCGTAATCGACACCGGTGACCTTGCCGGGCAACTTGCCTGCCTTGCGCACCGGCACGAAGCCCAGGCGGACGGCAGTGGCCAGGGCGGTGCCGA
Source organism: Synechococcus sp. CBW1108 (assembly GCF_015840335.1). Lineage (NCBI taxonomy): Bacteria > Bacillati > Cyanobacteriota > Cyanophyceae > Synechococcales > Synechococcaceae > Synechococcus > Synechococcus sp. CBW1108. The sequence goes on along the minus strand of NZ_CP060395.1, from coordinate 313,959 downwards.
CGATGAAGCCCCGCGACTCAATGCCGACGATCAGCTCTGGCTGCAGCCGCTCGCACACCGCGCCCAGCTGACGGATCACCTCCTGCCAGCCGGCGGGGTCGCGCATCAGTGGCGTCAGGTCGCGAAACAGGATGCCGGGCTTGGGGAAATCGGGCACATCCCGCACGAGTTCCCGCAGGTCTGGGGTCATGGACGTGACGGGGGGGGGCACTTGCTGGCATCATCGCAGCCATGTCCCTGGACCCAACCGCGCCGGAACCCAGCGCCCGGCTTCCCCGCCGCGGCCTGGAGCGCCTCGACCTGCTTCTGCTCAGCGTGGAGGCCCTCGACCTCAACGGCGGCGAGTCGATGGTGTGGATGAGCGAGCAGATGGGCTTCACCAAGCTCTTCCCCAACCGGGTGGAACTCTGGAAGCGGCGCTGCACCAATCCCCTGCGCCGCACCACCCGCCGCGATGGCCTCGACCCGGTGGAAACCGACGCCTTGATCCGCATTCTCTGTTCCCTGGCCGACCGCCTCTACCCCCTGCTGCGCGGCCTGCTCACCAGCGCCGAGCCTGCCGAGGTGCTCAGCCAGCGCTGGGACCTGTTCCGCGGCCGCCTGTTGGAGCTGATCCGCGAGCGCATGAACCCCCGCCGTGGCGGCGTGCAACTCTTGCTCGACCCCGATGCCGGCGCCCGCCAGGCCCGCCAGCTGGTGCAGGCCCTTGCCCTTGGCGCGGGCGCGGGCGGGTTTGAGCGCCTGCGGGCCAGCCTCCTGGACGCCCAGCCATGAATCTGCCCAGGCCATGAAACAGTCCCTTCAATACGACCAACTCAGCTGTCGCCTGCGGGTGGAGGGTCTGCCGGATGTGTCCATGGGCCAGGGTGCCGGGGCCCTCGGCATCATCACGGGCTGGAGCCTGCAGTGGGCCGGTCGCCCCGCGTTGGAGGGCCGCAAGGAGCACCTGCTAGCCCTGATGCAGGTGGTGTTGCCCTACGCCCGCTATTTGATCAGCGGCGTGCCCCGCCGCTTTGGGGCCGACCCCACGCCGGTCGAGATTGGCCCCAACCCTGGCAGGGGCCACCTGCTGCTGCTGCGCAGCAGCCAGGCCGATACGCCCCCGTTACAGCTAGAACTCGACGATGCCGAGCTAGCCGATCTGGTGCGGGTGCTCGATCAGTTGCGCCTTGATCCCCGCCTGCAGTTGCAGCTTGAGCTGCCCTCGCCCCTGCCCCTCAGGGCCCGGGAGCTGCTGGAACGCCGGCCCCTGGCCCAGCGCCTGGCCGCCCCGCTGGGGGGGGTGCTGGCCCTGGGGCTGGCAGCTGGATTGGGCCTGCTGCTTCCCGAACCCAAGCCTGTGGCCCCACCCACGGCCAACCCCAGCGCGGTCCAGCAGCCCCCTTCTTGACTTTGGCGCCGGCCTGGTCACACTGAAGTTGTTCCAGCCTGGTCCATGCCGAAGCTGAGTTGGTCAGAGCTACGGATTCGGGTTGCCCGGCTAGGCGCCAGCCTTGGGGTGGTGGTGCGCAGTGATCCGGAGGTCTGCGGGCTCAGTGGCGAAGACTTTCGCCTCTCCCTCCACCATGGCGGCCACGGGGATTGCACCGTGGCCGATCTTTCCCTGATCGATTGCCCCAATGAGCTGGTGCTGATTGAATTCGAGCGCTGGATGCGCGGTGCCGGCTACGTCCTAGAGATATGAAGTCAGGCCGTCGCCGCGAGAAGCAGCTTTATGTCAGCGGCAAGCCCGCTAAGACCAGGCGGCGGGTATTTAGGGGCCGCCAGCTCCAGGCCCGGTTGCGCCAAGTCGGCACTTCCTTCCTGCTGGGCGGCACTGGGGTAGGCCTCATCCTTGCCCTGTTGCAGGTGCCGGATCGGTTTGACACCTTTTTGGTGCTCAGCAAAGCCCTGGTCAATCTGATCGAAGGCGTCAAGCAGGCGCTCTGGGGCGTTCTGCAGTTGCTTTCCGTGCTTCTGCTGGTACTTGCGGCGGCGGCGGCGGTCGCTTTGGTGGTGTTGGCTCTGATTCGCCTGATTCAGGCCCTCTGGCCCCAGCCACCAGCTCGTCCCTGAGCGGACACCTAGCCATGTAGGCGCTGTATCCAGAAACCTGCCAGCTGGTAGGAGCTCCAGAGGAAGGCTGCCAGGAACAACCAGTTCAGCCAGGCAGGCCGCTGGGGCTTCTCGGGAATCATGATCCGTTTCGGGAGATCGCTAGCCAGGATCGCAGCAACGTGTCGCTTTGGCAGGAACTTGCGGGATAGGGCCGGTGCTTGTTTAAATTATGCCCCTTAAGACTTCGGAAGGGGCCTGGCGATGGGCAACCCAATCAGTCGGGAGCTTTTCCTAGAGCGGGCCAGATTTCGCTTTGGCAATCAATATGATTACGCTGAGATCATTTATAAAAGCTACAAGACACCGGTGCGAATTCGCTGCACCACCCATCCGGTAAAGCAGATTTCGATTACCCCTGAAAAGCATCTGCAAACCACCGGTGGCTGCAAATACTGTCTGCGTGAAATGCGCATTGCCAGCCTGGAGAGGGAGTTGAATCGGGCTAGCCCCGCCCGCAGGGAACTAGTTGCTCTGCTGGAACAGCCTCTGGACCAGTCTCTGGATCAGTCTCTGGACCAGACGCTGGATCAGCCGCTTATTCAGCAGCCGGAGCCCCAGCCCGCGCCGGTATTCCATAAAGAAAAATAACAATCACGCCCTTATGTGGCCTTTGCTGCAATTGGCCTGCTCCGCAAGCGGTAGGCCTAGCATGAGTAATGGATAGTTTCCCGTGACCAATGTGGTGGCAATTCCAGCGGATGGGCAGGCCGGCAAGAAGAAAAAGAGCTTGAAAAAGAAGTTAAAAGAGGCCAAAAAGAACCCGGCTGCCCATGCTAAAGCAGGTAAATCTAGGCCTGACAGCCCGAGCGATCGCTATTTCCCCTCGCCAATCTTTGATGATTTTTCTGTCAATTCGGAGGGCAAGAAAACCAGGCTCGATCGCAAGCTATATGAAAAAGAATTGGCCCGGCTCCAGGTGGAGTTGGTCAAGATGCAGTACTGGATCAAGCACACTGGCTATCGCATCATCCTGCTCTTTGAAGGACGGGACGCCGCTGGTAAGGGCGGAACGATCAAGCGGATAACCGAGCCCCTCAACCCCCGCGGTTGCAGGGTAGTAGCCTTGGGCACACCCTCGGATCAGCAGAAGACCCAGTGGTATTTCCAGCGCTATGTGGAGCACTTCCCCTCCGCTGGCGAGATTCTGCTCTTCGATCGCAGCTGGTATAACCGCGCCGGGGTGGAAAACGTGATGGGCTTCTGCACGCCCCAGCAGGTTGAGGAGTTCAGGCAATCCTGTCCAGAATTTGAGCGCATGCTGGTGCGCAGCGGCATCACGTTATTGAAATACTGGTTCTCGGTCAGTGATGAGGAGCAGGAAGCCCGCTTCCGCTCCCGCCTTGAAGACCCAGCCCGGCGCTGGAAGCTAAGCCCAATGGATCTGGAGTCCCGTGATCGCTGGGTTGAGTTTTCCAAAGCGAAGGACGAGATGTTCGCCCACTCCAACATTCCTGAAGCCCCCTGGTTCACGGTTGAGGCTGACGACAAGCGCCGTGCCCGTCTCAACTGCATCCAGCACCTGCTCAGCAAGGTTCCCTATGTGGACATGACTCCTGAGCCGATCGAACTGCCCCCCCGCCTGGGCGGTGGCGACTACCAGAGGCCCCCGCTGAATGAACAGTTTTTTGTGCCCAACTGCTACCCCTAGACATGGCCGCACTTGGCCCCCAAGGGTAAGTCCAGGCGGTAGGCGTAAAGAATCGCAAATCTGTCGCGACAGTCACAGCGCCATTGCCGGCTAACGGCTGCAGTGGTTATTTCCTGCCCTGGCCCCGTGATAAGCCCCATGGTCAGTTCTGACCTCGCACTGATCACCCTCGAGGACGGACGCGCCTCCTACAAGGGCACTTGGAGCTTGATTCTGAATCCAGGCAAGAAGTTGGCTGCGATCCACACCACCTTCCAGTCTGGTCAGGGACTGGGGTGTGTGATCGAGCAGCTCGACTTTCAGGCTAAGGAGACCGCAGTTGAGTTTCTGCGCCACCTACTGCTGCACAACTGGCAGCTGGGCGATGTTAAAAGTGAGGCCGAGCCCTTGTTGTTAGGTCTCGCCACCTAGTCACCCCGCCCCTAGGCCAATGAATTCGATGAGCGCCGCCGATGCGTTTGCTGCAGTAGCCCTGGCAGCTGTTTGTTGGGATGGTGTTTTATCGATGGCTGGCTCCAGATCCCTGCGCCATGCCCTCGATTACCGCATGCCATTTCGTGACTATGACGAAGCCCAGATGATGCAATTGTTGGACTCCCTGCTCAAGCAATTGCGGGAAAAAGGAGCCCAGCATCTAATGGTTGATGGCGCTGCAATGTTAAATGCCAGACAGCGGGGCGCCGCTTTTGCCGTGGCGGCAGAAATAATGCGCTCCGATGGCCCCCTGCAGGATGATGAACAAAATATCTTGATCAATCTCGCTGCTGTTCTGGAGCTCGATAGCGCCCTTAGCTCCGAAATCCTCAGGGTGATGGATATTCTCCACGCGGAGATTGAGTGTGAAGGCTAGTAGCTAGATTTATGCCCCCTTAGGCCTGCCAACTCCATGCATGAGCCGGCAGCGGCAGCCGCCCCATCCTCGCCCTCGCCGCGTTTGACCAGCAAACGGGGGCTGGATCTGCTCCGGGATCCCGCACTGAATCAGGGCACCGCTTTTGCGGCGCCCCAGCGCCTTGCCTTTGGGCTCGAGGGGCTATTGCCGCCCCAGGTTGAGAGCCTGGCCCTGCAGGTGCAGCGCAGTTGGGCCGCTTTCTGCCAGCTGGAGGCCCCCCTGGAGCGATACGCCTTTGTGGAGGGGTTGCGCCGCAGCAACCTGGTGCTCTTTCACCGCTTCCTCAGCGACCACCTCGAAGCGGTGCTGCCGATCGTCTACACCCCCACCGTGGGGGCAGTGATTCAGGACTTCAGTCGCAGTTACCGCACCCCCATCGAGGGTCTATTCATCAGTGCCGACCAACGGGGTCGCCTGCGCCAGGTGCTGCGCAATGGCATCAATGGCCCCATCGATCTGGTGCTCGTCACCGATTCAGAGGGGATCCTTGGCATCGGAGATCAGGGGGTGGGAGGAATCCACATCTGCCAGGGCAAGCTGGCCGTCTACACCCTCTGCGCAGGCCTCAACCCGGAGCGGGTGCTGGCGGTCGCCCTCGATGTGGGCACCAATCGGCCCAGCCTGCTGGCCGATCCCCTCTACCCCGGCCTGCACCAGCGCCGCCTGGCAGGGGCTGACTACCTGGGCTTCGTCGATGAGTTCGTTGAGGCCGTCCAGCTGGAGTGTCCAGGCGCTTGCCTGCACTGGGAAGACTTCGGCACCAGCCATGCCCGCCAGCTGCTGGAGCGCTACCGCGACAAGCTGCCGAGCTTCAACGACGACATCCAGGGCACCAGCGGCGTGGTCAGTGCGGCGGTGCTGGCGGCCTGCCAGGGGCTGGGCCAGACCCTGGCAGACCAGCGCATCGTGGTGTTCGGTGCGGGCACTGCTGGCTGCGGTATTGCCGAGGGCCTGCTGCGCCTGCTGCAGAAGGCCGGCCTGAGCCCCGGGCAGGCCGGCGAGCGGATCTGGGCGGTGGATCGGGATGGTCTGCTGGTGCAGGGGATGGCGGGTCTAAATCCCGGCGCCGCCGCCCTGGCCCGGGATCCCCAGGAGCTGGGCGATTTTGGCCGCAATCGCGAGGGCCAGATTGACCTGGCCGCCGTGGTGGCCCAGGTGCACCCCACCGTCTTGATCGGCACTTCAACCGTGGCGGGGGCCTTCAGCCGAGAGCTGGTGGAGGAGATGGCCCGCCACTGCGCCCACCCGGTAATCCTGCCCCTCTCCAACCCCACCAGCCTGGCGGAGGCAGTCCCTGCCGACCTGCTCGCCTGGACCGGTGGTCGGGCCCTGGTGGCGACTGGCAGTCCCTTTGCGCCTGTTGAGCTGCCGGGGGGGCGGCGGGTGATCGGTCAGTGCAACAACTGTTTCCTGTTTCCCGGGCTGGGCTTTGCCACGGTGGCCCTGGGCCTGCGGGCCATCAGCGACGGGATGATCGATGCGGGGCTGCAGGCCCTGGCGGAGTGGATCCCCGCCAGCCGCAATCCGATGGCCCCTCTGATGCCATCCCTGGGCGATGGCGCGGCGGTGGCCGCTGCGGTGGCCCAGGCCGTGGCCAGCGCAGGCGTCCGGGAGGGGCTGGCCCGCGAAGGGATCAGCCAAGAGCAGGTGCCCCTGCTGCTGCAGCAGGCCCGCTGGCTGCCGACTTATCCGCCCCTGGCGAGCAGCGCTGACCAGCTACATATTCCGTAGCATTTGGCCACGCTGAGGCCTGCGATGCCCTGGACTGCTGCCGACATTCCCGACCAGTCTGGTCGTCTGGCCCTGATCACTGGCGCCAGCAGTGGTCTGGGGCTGGAGACTGCCCGGGCCTTGGTGCGCCGCGGTGCCACGGTGGTGCTGGGCTGCCGCAGCCGTCAGCGCTCTGAACAGGCCCGCGCCTCCCTGCTGGCCGACGAGGCGAGCGGTGCGATCGATCTGCTCGATCTCGACTTGGCCGATCTGGTCTCGGTGCGGGCCGCGGCCCGCGCCCTGGCCGATCGCTATGGCCGCCTTGACCTTCTGATCAACAACGCCGGCGTGATGGGCCTGCCCCGCAGCCTTACTAGTGATGGTTTTGAGATGCAATTTGGGGTGAACCATCTGGGCCACTTCGCCCTGACCATGGCCCTGCTGCCGCTGTTGCGAGCTCGCCCCGCGAGCCGGGTCGTGACCGTGACCTCCGGGGCCCAGTATTTCGGGCGCATCGCCTTTGACGATCTGCAGGGGGAGCGCCGCTATGACCGCTGGGCCGCCTATGGCCAGAGCAAGCTGGCCAATGTGATGTTCGCCCTGGAGCTGCAGCAGCAGTTGCTGGCCGCCGGTGCTGATGTGCTTTCGCTGGCCGCCCATCCCGGCATCGCCCGCACCAACCTGCAGCCCGCTTCGGTGGCTGCCAGCGGCTCCTGGTTTGAACCCCTGGCCTATCGAGTCATGGGTCCACTGATGCAGAGCTCCGCCATGGGGGCCCTGCCCCAGCTCTTTGCTGCCACGGCGCCCGCTGCCCGGCCCGGGGGCCACTACGGCCCCGACCAGCTGGGGGGAATGCGCGGCCACCCCAAGGAGGTGCCTGTGGCCCCTGCCGCCACTGATGGCCAGCAGCGCCTGAAGCTGTGGCAGCTGAGCGAGCAGCTCACGGCACCTCCCACCAGCTGAGAATTGCTATGGCTGAAATTGGTAACTGGGCTGTAAGTGATAACCGGGCCGTAGAGGTTGCCCTTGCCATGTTGGAGCAGGACGGCTGCTGGCTGATGCAGCTGCGCGACGACATTCCCGGCATCGTTGCCCCCGGCTGTTGGGGCCTGTTCGGGGGCCATCTGGATCCGGGTGAAACAGCGGAGCAGGCCCTGCAGCGTGAGTTGTTGGAGGAGATCGGTTGGCAGGCGGACCTGCTCCACTACGCCATGGAGCACCGCAACCCCAGGCGCCGGGCCCATGTCTTCTGCGGCCAGCTAACAGTGCCTTTGGCGCAGCTGCAGCTGCTGGAGGGTCAGGACAAGGCCCTGGTGTCGCCGCAAGAATTGCTCAGCGGCTCGATCTGGAGCCCAAGGCTGCAGGGCCACCGTCCCCTGGCCGATGGATTGGCCGAGGTGATGCAGAGGTTTTTTGCGGCCCCAGCAGGACCCGCCTACTCCTGAGCCCCCAGCCCTGAGCCCCCAGGTTCGACTCGAGCGCCGGCCCCAGGGGGGAGCGGGGATGTCAGGGCTTTCAAATTATTGCGGCATATTGTCAAAAGTACTGTTTTGCTGGTACCAGATCAACCCAGCGACCGTGACCTTCCACTCAGGATCAATCATCGGTCTCCGCTCCAAGCCTGATGCGCTCTACCAGGTGGTCAACCTGGATGAGGTCTCCGGTTCAGCCTGGGTCAGGCGTTGGCCATTGAGCCGCCATCGGTTTCCCACCTTTTTGGTTCCCCACGCCGAGATCACGCCCGTCGACCAGGGCAACCTGCGATGATCACGCCGATTTTTCTGGTGCTCACCAGGCTGATCCGTTCGGCCTGGACTGCCGCCCTCACGCTGGCCTGCATCGCAACCTGCCTCGAATGCGCCGCCCAGCTGAGTGCCTTCAGCTAACTCCCTTCAGCTGAGCTTTGGCCGCCGGCGCAGCTCTTTGAGCCCGGCCCAACCCAGTCAGGGCCAGGCTGTGAAACTCACCGGTTCATATTTGGCTATCGAGATGCGCCAGGCCCTGCTCACAAGGCCCTGCAGACTGTCAAGCAATACCTGGGTTTCACCCCCGGAGAGCCAGCTTGCTTTCAGTAGCGGCAGCTGCTCACTCATCACCTCCATAGGTATTTCCACCAGCAGCAAACTGGCATCCGCCGCCGCCCTCTGCAGGGGGCCTTCATCGCTGCGCTGCCAGAGGCGCAGCAGCAGGTCCAGCGCCAGGCTGCGGCCGGCCTCGCCGGGGTCAGAAGCCTCTAAAGCAGCTGCAGCCTGGGATTTCCCGATGAGTGGCAGGGCGCGCTTACCTGAGATCTCAACGAGCGCAAGGGCAACCAGATAGGGAGCGTCGGCCATCGAACCAATCCTTCAGGGCCGCCCCAGCCTGCCTGATCGCGTCAAAGCAGCCGATCGGCAGAACATTCGGGGTGTGGCATGGCTACATTCACTGAGCCAATCCAGCCCCATCACTCGGGTGTGTGTTTCATGGCCACCATCGGAGACCAGCTCCAGACCTATCGCACCGCCCTCGCCGAGGCCCAGGCCAAGGGTGATCAGGCGATCGCGCGCAAGATCGAACAGCAAATCAAAGACCTAGAGGATTTCCAGCAACGCCACCCCGATGAGGCCGTTGCGCCCTCACCGCTGGAGGTGTTCTGCGACCTCAACCCCTCGGACATCAACTGCCTCGTCTACGACGACTGAGTAGCAATTGCTTCCCGGTCAGGATTCGCAACTCCTAGGGTTGGCTTGGCCCCCTTCGCCTCCCCAGCCAGGGTCAACCGCAGCCAGGTCAACCGCAGGAGAATGGATCTCACCCAATTTCTGACCAATGGCGGCCATGGGGCCCAGGAGGAAGGGTTGGAGTCGATTGAGATTCCTGGCCGCATTGCGGTGGCGGCAAAGGGTCGCTTCATGCTGCGGGCCCTTTGCCGCAGCTTCGGGGGCTACTCCCGGATCACCTGTGCGGTCACCGATCAACAGAGCTGTCTCGATTACCTGGCTGTGGAAGCTGGGGATCCTTACCAACTGCTGATCTGCACCGACTACCTCGAGAGCGGCAGCGGTTTTGACCTGGTGCGCCAGGCACGGGAGCTCCACCCCCGCATCCATGCCGTGGTGTTAGCCCTGGGGGATTCGATCCCTGCCGAATGCCTTGATGCCCCCTGGTTGGAGGCCGTTGTGGCAGAAGCTGACTTTGTCGATGACCAGCAACCACTGCAGGCCGCGGTGATGGCGGTGCTGGGCGGCCACTCCTACCGCAGCCCCTCCCTGCGCACGGGCATCCTGCCCTACCTGAGTTGCCCCCGGCTAACGCCGCGGGAATACGAGGTGCTCGACCTGCTCGCCAGTGGCCTCAGCGATCGCCAGATCGCCAAACGGCTTGTAGTCAGTGATGAAACGGCCCACACCTACACCAAGCGGCTGCTGCAGACCCTCAACGTGCACAACCGGCTGCAGGCCGTGCTCAAAGGAATGCGCTGCGGCATGGTTCAAATCTGATAGTTCAAATCTGACTGTTCCCCCTTGGGGGCATCCATTGCTGGCCCTTTCAGGCAGATTGATGCCCATCCCAGACCAAGATGGAGTCGCATGGCCTTGATTCAGCGTCAAACGCCCTATCCCCACTGGGAATTCAGCGATTCGGCCACGGGGGACCTGCTGCGGATCGTGCCCGACCGCGGCGGCCTGATCAGCGGCTGGCGCTGCGCCGGCCATGAGGTTGTTTACCTCGATCTGGAGCGCTTTCTCGACCCTGCTCAATCGGTGCGGGGTGGATTCCCGGTGCTGTTCCCGATCACCGGCGGTCTGCCGGGCAATCTGCTGCCCTTGCCCCAGGGTGAATTCAGTCTCGGCCAGCATGGCTTCGCCAGGCAGATGCCCTGGCAGCTGGAGCCCCTCGCCGATGGACTGGGGGTCCAGCTGCAGTTGTCAGATAACCCCGAAACGCTGAAGGCCTATCCGTTCAACTTTCTGCTCAGCATGGAGGTGCGGCTGGCGCCAGGGGCGCTGGAGATCAGCACGGTGGTGCAAAACCGGAGCAGCGAAGTGATGCCGTTCAGCTTCGGGCTGCACCCCTACTTCAACCTTTCCAGCCTGGAGACGGTGCGGTTTGAGGGCTTACCTCCCCAGTGTCTCAACCACCTCACCATGGAGGGGGCCTCCAGTGCCGAACAGATGGAACGGTTGGCCAGTGGCATCGACCTGCTGGTCAAACCCACAGGTTCGGTGCGGCTGGTGGATACTGGCGCCGGCACTAGCCTTGAGCTCCAGCTCAGCCACCCGCTGGATCTGGTGGTGCTCTGGACGGAGCCGCCCCGGCCGATGGTGTGCATGGAACCCTGGAGTGGGCCGCGTCAGGCCCTGATCAGCGGGGATCGCAAGCTCGAATTGAGCCCGGGCGCCAGCACCAGGCTCGGAACTCGCTATGCCTTTACGGCATCAACAGGTTCCTGAGTTCAACTGCCCCCAAACGGGGGCTTCACGCAATTGGGGGTGCTGGTCGAATCTGCATGGTGACCACGACGTCGTTGCCATGTTGGTGCCATGAGTCAGCTAACTTTTACCACTGACCTCACAATTGCTGAACTGGAGACAAGTTTTTCGATCTATTGCAAGGCGCTTCGTATCCTCGTCCTTGAGGAGAGGACAATCAACCAGATCCGCCGCAGCGTCTGCTGGCGGCGCCTTTCTTCTCTGCATGAGGCCCTGCCCTACCGGTACGGTGATCCTTCCCATCTCTACTTTTTGATTAAAAGAGAGTGTGGCAAGTGAGGGGGCTTGGGGCCGAGCATCCACCAATCCCTACGGTTTCAGCGGCTGGAGGAGGGTCTCATTTTGGCTGGCAATAGTTCGGCTCGGGTGCGCATGCTTGCTTGCTGGGGTCAGTTGGGTGGGTCCAATCAGTACCAATAATCACCAAATTGCTGCGGTCTGCTGCTACTATTTGGCTTGAGCGAACTACTTCACATGCTTACAGGCTCCGAATTGCTCGCCAAGGTCAAAGAGCTGGGTGATGTGTCCAAATCAGATCTGGTCCGTAGCTGTGGCTATGTGAGCACTAAGAAAGATGGTAGCGAGCGCCTCAATTTCACGGCGTTTTACGAGGCCCTGCTCGGTGCCAAGGGTGTAAGCCTTGGCACCGATAGTGTTGGCAGGGGTACGGGCAAGGGTGGTCGCAAGCTGAGCTACACCACAAAAATTCAGTTCAACGGCAACCTGCTGGTGGGCAAGGCCTACACCGCCATGCTCGACCTCAAGCCCGGGGATGAATTTGAGATCAAGCTGGGCCGCAAGCAGATCAAGCTCGTACCCATCGGTGGGGCTGACGAAGAGGAGTGATATAGTCCCAGCCAGGCTGGCTTCTGGCTGCCTCAGCTGATTTCTTTTACTACTTTTGAGGCCCCGGTTTCTCCGGGGTCCGGTCTTCCCGCCTCTTTGGCCTGTAGGGCTTCAGCCCTGTCCTGGCAAGTGGAGCAAAGCACCTTGCCCTTGCGCTGTCGGTATAGCTTGATCGAGCGCTCAATTTGCACTCCACAACTGCAACAGGGAAACAGGGGGCTCATCGGATCGGCAGCACGCTGGGTCACCCACCAGGGCAGGATCGCAAACATCAGCCCTAGCAAGGTAATGCCAGTGGGGCCCAACAGCGGGATGTCCATCCCCCCTGTCGCAAGCTGACCTCCCCCACCCCTGCCATGCCCCCCAGTCCCAGACCCAGCCTCCCTCCGATCGCGGGCCATGAGGCGGAGATCCTTGCCTTGGTGCAACTGCCAGGAGCGGTGTTTGCTCCCCACTCCAATCTCCAGCTGGAGCAGATCCATTCAGCTTTTGCCTGTGCGCTCCACATGCATCAGCCCTCGATTCCAGCCGGGTCCAACGGAGAGCTGATCTCCCATCTGCAATACATGTATGAGCACCCGGGCGAGGGTGACAACCACAACGCCGATGCCTTTGCCAACTGCTACAAAAGGCTTGCCGAGATCATTCCCCAGCTGATCGGCGAGGGTTGCAATCCCCGGATCATGCTCGATTATTCGGGCAATTTGCTTTGGGGTTTCGAGCAGATGGGCCGCCAGGACATCCTCAGTGCCCTTAAAACCCTCGCCTGCGACCCGAGCCTGCAGCCCCATGTGGAGTGGCTCGGCACCTTCTGGAGCCATGCGGTGGCCCCCTCCACGCCGATCCCCGATCTCAAGTTGCAGATCCTGGCCTGGCAGCACCATTTCGCAGCCCTGTTTGGCCCCGAGGCCCTGCAACGGGTGAAGGGTTTTTCGCCGCCGGAGATGCACCTGCCCAACCACCCCGACACTCTCTATGCCCTTGTCAAGGCCCTGGGGGAGTGTGGCTACCGCTGGTTGCTGGTGCAGGAGCACAGCGTTGAGAATCCCGATGGCTCCAGCCTCAGCCGGGAGCAAACCCTGATCCCCAACCGCCTGGTGGCCCGCAACTCCAGCGGCGACACGGTGAGCATCACCGCCCTGATCAAAACCCAGGGCTCCGACACCAAGCTGGTGGGTCAGATGCAGCCCTGCTACGAGGCCCTTGGCCTCGGCCGCCAGCCCCTGGGCGCCGGCACCATTCCGGCGTTGGTGTGTCAAATCGCCGACGGCGAAAATGGCGGCGTGATGATGAACGAGTTCCCTGCTGCTTTCATCCAGGCCCACCAGCGCATCGCCAGCAATACGGCTGAGGAAAGTAAAACCGTGGCGATCAATGGCAGCGAGTACCTGGAGTTGCTCGAGGGGGCAGGGGTAAACAGCACCGCCTTCCCGGTGATTCAGGCGGTGCAGCAGCACAAGCTCTGGCCCCTGCTCGATCCCCAGGGCAGCTCCGAACCGCCCGGGGCAGCAGCGGTTCAGGCCGCCATTGCCCAGCTCCAGGCCGCCGATCCCTCCTTCTCAATGGCCGGGGCTTCCTGGACCAACAACCTCAGCTGGGTGGAGGGATACGCCAACGTGCTCGAGCCGATCAACCAGCTGAGCGCCCGCTTCCACGGGCATTTCGACCCCCTGGTGGCGGCCGACCCTGCCCTGACCCAAACCCCGGCCTACCAGCAGTGCCTGCTGCACTTGCTGCTGCTGCAAACAAGCTGCTTTCGCTACTGGGGCCAGGGCACCTGGACCGACTACGCCAGAGAAATTCACCGGCGTGGCATGGAATTACTCAGCAATTAGGGCTGGGCAAGGGCCTGGTTAAGGGCCTGTTCCAGGCGCGCAAGCCGGCGACCATTCACCCCCAGATCGGAATCGCCGCTGCGGGACACCGACCTGGCCTGCAGCTGGCCCCGGGTCTGGTCTGCATAGAGCTCCAGGTCGTCGACAAAGCCAAACAGGGCGCTGCTGGCGGTGGCATGTAGGTAGCCATCGCCTTGCTCCACCAGCGTGGTTCGGGGCATGGCCTGCACCACGGTCACCAGCAGCGCCAGGGCGGAGTCAGGATCGGCCACGGCCCAGTCAGCCCGGGCGCAGTGGGCCGGCGACGGGCAGGGCGCCAGGGCTCCGTTGTGCACGCCCAGCTCGGGCGGCACCGGGCCTACCAGGTGGAACAGGGCCAGGCTGACGATCAGCAGTAAGGGTTGGAGAAGGGTTCCCATGGCGTTGGTCTAGCTGCTCAGGTAGGGTCCAGGAAGCTCCAGGGCTCCCAGTCTTACCTGCATTGCCCCGGGCCCCACGGCGGCTTGCACGGCAGCAGCCCAAATGGAGGATGCTGTAAAAAGGCGTGCGCGGATTCGCGTTGAAGTGCTCATAAACGAGATCTTGATTACCCATAAGCCTCCGCAACCCTGAGATCCCGCTCCGTGCAGGGCATGCAGCAACAGACCGCATTGGCAATGCGATCAGTCATCGCAACCATCGAGAAGCGCCGGTTGAACCGGAAGCAGAAGCCGCCCAGGTAGCGCCTGGCGTACTTGTCGAAATTGAAAGCGTGGAAGGTGCCGTTGAAGCCGGTCTTGAGGTTGCCCAGCACGGTGTTGATCCAACGGAACTGCGGCAAGTCGTTTGGGTGCTTCCCACCGGTGACGATGGCGTGATGGCTGCAGCCTGCCGTGGTCACGGCACGAAAGCAGGCCAGGCCATCGGAGAGCACCTGACTGCCGGGCGCCAGATGGCGCTTGGCCCACTCAGCGATGGCCTCTGAGCTGAAGCCACTCACGGCTGTGATCCTGGCGTGAATCAGCCGGCCCGCCTCATTCAAGGAGACGGCCGCGACGATGGGGATCTTGTTCTCTGAACCCCGACCTGCCTTGCCGCCCGGCAGTTCTCCGCCGAGGTAGGAATCATCGATCTGGACTTTTCCCCGCAGCAGGTAAGCCTCCTCCCGATCAGCCATCGCCCGCAGAATCTTGTGGTGCAGCAGCCAGGCGGTGTCGTAGTTCACGCCCAGGTGGCGGCTGAGCTCCAGCGAGGAGATCCCTGTTTTGGCCTGCCCGATCATGTAAAAGGCCAGAAACCAGGTGGTCAGAGGCAATTTCGTGGCCTGCATGATCGTGCCAGCCGTGAGCGTGGCCTGATGGCCGCAGCTGCGGCACTGATAGCGCTTGAGCCTGCGGCCATAGACCAGCCCATGCTCATGGCCATTGCAGCGGGGACAGCGGAACCCACCGGGCCAGCGCGCCTTCTCCAAAGCAGCCTCACATTGCACCTCGGTGCCGTAGAGCCGCTGGAAGTCAGGCAGTGAAAGGCCTTTCTGGAACTGGATGACGTTGCGCGCCATGACTGAACTGGTATGTGCGTACCAGTCTACGGCCCAGGCTCGCGGTGCGCGGAGCGAGCTGGGTAATCAAGAACGAGATTGATGATCAACTGACTCGTCTCGGCGAACAGCGATTCCGGCAATCCGTTCATGGTCGAGCCACCGACCAGTGCGTCATGGTTCGCCCTGACCGCGGTCACGAGCATCTCGAGCCAGCTTGACTCGGGAGGGCAATCATCGTCCGTGAACGCGACGATGGTCGCCACGGCATGCCTCGACGCCGCTGTTTCGGGCTCCCCCGGGGCCGCTGTTCTCCTGGCGGATGATGGTCAAGGCGAAAGCCGTCGACCAACGTCTTGGATCGAAGGTCAGGGTGAGTCACTCCCATCGTCGACGACAACGACCTCGAACGAACCGGGTTCAAAGAATTGGCAGGCCAGGGCGCCGAGGCAGCCATCGATCTAATCGGCCCGGTTCCGGGTCGGGATGATGACAGTTGCAGCGACCCGAAGCATGTATGAGCAGGGAGAGCACCGCCTCGCGGCCAGCCTCCAAGACCTCCCTAAACCAGGAGAGAACTTCACCATTTCGCAGCCAACCCAGCAGAATGCCTACAGCACGTAGGAACATCATGCAGGCTTTTTCGGTGCGCCAGCTCAAAAGCAACCCTTCCACAGTCCTCAAGGCTGCAGAAGCTGACGCCATGGCTTTGGTGACCAGCTACCAGCAACCCACCGCCTTAGTGGTGGCACTGGACCGACTGGGCCTACCCGATACGGCAGCGGTGCGCTCGGGGCTGGCGCTGTCTCTGTTTCGCTCTGGTTCGATCTCGGTTGGAGCAGCAGCACAAATCGCCGGGCTGCCCCTGCCTCGTTTCCTGGAAATCCTCTCCTCTTTAAAGATCCCTGTTGTGGACGCTGAGCAGGGTGAACTGGATGCCGATCTGGCTGCAGCACGTCGCTGGTTTGGCGAGCACCCCTGACGGCCAGCACTGATGAAGGTTGTGATTGCTGATGCGGGCCCGCTGATTGGACTGGCCCGCATCGATCAGCTTGGGTTACTAGCTGGGTTGTTTGGCCAGGTCTGGATCACTGAGGTAATCGCGGCAGAAATCGGCCTAGGGACTGCCGCTGCGGGAACCCCGGCCTTTCCAGGCGTGGAGTCACTTCAGGGAGCCTTTGAGCAAGGCTGGCTGCAGATCGCGCCAGCTCTGGCGCAGGGCGTTGATCCATATCGGCCGCTCAATCCCGGGGTGGATGGAGGCGAGGCCAGCGCCATTGGCTTGGCCCTGAACCAGCAGGCTGGCGGCCAGTCGGTTCTTTTGGTAGTAGACGACCGCTGCGGCCGCGCAGAAGCCCGAAAGCAGGGGCTGGCAATCATTGGCACCGCTGCGGTGCTTGTGCTTGCAAAGGAACGGGGCCTGGTGAGGGTTTGTTCGCCTCTGCTAGATGCACTGCGGGATCAGGGCTATTACCTCAGTGATGCATTGGTGGCAGCGGTTCTCAAGCAAGCCCAGGAGGTTTAGTGCTCGAATTCCTGGTATGGGGAAGCCATCGCCACCACCCGCACTGAGCAGGCCGCTGCAATCTCAGCCCAGCGCTCTGGTATTGGCCCCAACTGCTTGGGGATCTGATCGGCGGGTATGCCCTGCCGCAGCAACTTCTGCCCCCTGGCATGCAGCTCCTGGCAGCGGCCTGGCACCGAAATCAGAAAGCCCTTATCGCGCAGGTAGTGGGTGATCTCGCCGTTCACAAATGGTCTGGCGTAGGCGCTGAAGTTGGAGCTGCTGCGATTCACCTGCTTGCTGTCGTAGCGGCGTGAGGCCTTAATCAGTCCGATCGCCGCCAGTTGCTTTAGGTCTTCTCTACGGTAGCCGGTGGGACTGGCGAAGTTGGCGGAGAATTGCTGCAAAGGGCATGTGCTCGACAAACAGAGCAGCGGCAGCGGCATGGGGCGAGCGGCAGGTCCGCTTACGGCTGTGCAATAGGGCGTGACCTTATTGAACGCCTCTGCGGGACTGATTGACTCTGATGCCCGAGCAAAGGCCGATGCGGTGGTCTGTTCGGATGCCCAGGGGTAGCTGCGTGGATGAACGGCCTGGGTTTGGCCCATTGCCCCAGCCATGCTGCCGGGCTCGTTGCCGCGCTGATTACCCCGCAGGCTGAAGGAGTGACGGAAGCTGTAGATCACAGCCCTCTCTCCTCTGGCTGCTGCCCGTTGCTTCAGGCTGATCCAGCAGGGTTTCTTATAGAGGTAGGTGGTGGCAGTGCGGCTCACGCGTTGGGTTGATCCCAGCGGTGGCAGCTGTAGCAATCCTGCATTCCAGCGCTCCAGCAGGTTCCAACGCACCAGTTCACCACCCTGATGCATCAGGGGGAGGGCAAAGGCACGACGGGGCTTTGTCATGCCCACGCCCGCACGTCATACCCACACCCGCACGTTTGCGGTAGTCGCAGCACCAGATCAACTCACCAGTGGTGTGATGCTTGCGGACCGACATGTAGCGCAATTCCAACGGCCGCAGTCCCAGTTCAGCCATCAATCGCAGCGCATCGCGCCAACGCAGACCCGCCTCGTTTACGGGAAGGCTATAAATCAGATCGAGAATTTCCTGATCGCTCAATGGACTGCCCTTCATATGGCCCGGTGCAGGGTCCTGGGTGGGGCTGCCTATTTGGGCTTTCAGGTCTGTCGGAGGATGCCATTGCACTGGGAAATGCTCTTGATCACGGCAGAAGCGCAGGAACTGGGCGATGTACTGAACGCGGACCTCACGCTGCCGGATTCCCGGTGGCCAGTCCTTCACGCAGGCGTCGATCAGAGAGGCACTGTCAATCGGGGGGGGCTTGTCGGGCATGGTCATCAGCTGGATGACCATCTGCAGAACCTGGTCGTAGCGCTGCCAGGTGCGGGGATTGATCGCGGTGCCGTGATGCAGCTTGAACTCGCGGAAATGCTCTAGCGCCTCTTCCCAGGTGCTCAGGCTTCGGAGCGCTTTGCCAGAAGCGATCTGGGCGGCTGCGGACAGATCATGCTCGTCGAGTGTCAGCACATAGATGTTGCGGACCCTCGCCAAAATGGCCCCAACGTCCTGGCGGCTCCACTGGAATGGCAACAGCACCGAGGCGCGTGGGCGGTGCGGCTGACGCATCTCTAGCCGCACCTGGCCCCGTTCTTCTCGCAGGCTCCAGCCCTTGGCCATGCTGCTGCGCGCAAAACTAGCTTGGACTGATCGGTCAGGCTCGATCAGGCTCAGTCTGGGAGCCAGTTCTAAAGCGGGTTTTCAGTTGTGAATGGGCTACAAATAGTGTGGTTTAAGCGGGATCTGCGCCCTGCAGATCACCTCCCCCTGCTGGAGGCCAGCCGGCACGGAGCCCTGCTGCCCCTCTATGTGGTGGAGCCGGACTACTGGCAGCAGCCTGACAGTTCGGCTCGCCAATGGCTGTTCTGCCGCGAAAGTTTGCTGGAGCTGCGCTCTGCCCTGGCCCGCCTGGGCCAACCCCTGGTGGTGCGGGTCGGTGTGGTGGAGCAGGTGCTCGAGCGGGCCCGGCGCCAATTCGGCATCGGCGGCCTCTGGAGTCATCAGGAAACCGGCAATGGCTGGACCTACGCCCGCGACCTGCGGGTCGCGGCCTGGGCCCGGCAGCACGCCATCAGGTGGCACGAGATCCCCCAGTTCGGGGTCAGTCGTCGCCTGGCGCAGCGCCAGGGTTGGGCGCGCCGGTGGGAGGAGCGCATGGCCGAGCCGATCGCTCCGGCGCCACTGCGCTTGGAGCCTTTGGCTGGCCTGGATCCCGGTGCCATTCCCAGCGCTGAGGAGCTCGCCCTGGTGCCGGATCCCTGCCCGGGGCGCCAGCTTGGCGGCCGCCCCCAGGGGCTGGCGCTGCTGGAGAGTTTTCTAGATCGGCGCAGTCGCGCCTACCAGAGCGGCCTGTCGAGTCCGAACACGGCCTTTGCCAGCTGTTCGCGGCTCTCTCCCCACCTGAGCTGGGGCACCCTGTCGCTGCGGGAGGTGGTGCAGGGGAATCGCCAGCGGCGCCAGTTGCTCACGGCGGTCTCCTGGCGCCGGGCTCTGCAGCGCTTCGATGAGCGCCTGCACTGGCACTGCCACTTCATCCAGAAGCTGGAGAGCCAGCCGAGTTTGGAGTTTCAGGAGCTCCATCCCCTCACCGCGGGCCTGCGCGAGCGGGAGGGCCCGGGCAGCGACGAGCGCCTGGCGGCCTGGGCCGCAGGGCGGACGGGCCTGCCCTTTGTGGATGCCTGCATGCGGGCCCTGATCGCCACCGGTTGGCTCAACTTCCGCATGCGAGCCATGTTGGTGTCGGTGGCCAGCTACCAGCTCTGGCTGCCCTGGCGCGACAGCGGCTTGCACCTGGCCCGGCTATTCGTTGATTACGAACCGGGAATCCACTGGAGTCAGTGCCAGATGCAGTCGGGCACCACCGGCATCAATACGATCCGCATCTACAACCCGATCAAGCAGGGTGTCGATCACGACCCCGATGGCCTGTTCATTCGCCGCTGGCTGCCCGAGCTGGCGGCGGTGCCGGCGGTGTTTCTGCACCAACCCTGGATGATGGATGGGGCCACCCAGGAGCGGCTGGGCTGGGCGCTTGGCGCCGACTATCCCCAACCGATTGTCGACTGGGCCTCTGCGGCGGCCACGGCCCGCGAGCGGCTCTGGGCCCTGCGGCACCAGCAGGGATTTGCCGCCACGGCCGCTGCGATTCAGCAGCGCCATGGCTCGCGGCGCTCGGGCCTTCGGGCCAGCAGCCGTCCATCCGGATCCCGCTCCACCGGGGGCATGTATTCCGGGATAGATCAATTGGGCCTGGATCTGGGCTGAGCCCTTGGCTGCAACTGTCCGCTGCAACTTTCCGCGAGTGGGGGCCGTTGGAGGGCTCACTTTTTGCGGCAGTAGCCGCCCCCCACGTTCATCCAGCCCTCGGGGCAGGCCTCGCCCTTGGTGGGTTGAACCGTGTAGGTCATCAGGCCGAGGGTGCTGCACTTGCCGTTGAGCATGTCCACGTAGCCAAGGGGGCAGATGCTGCCGATCTTGGGCACCTGGCGCTGGGCCTGGGCTGGCGGCGAACTCCAGCCCAAGCCAGGGATCACAACGAGAAGGGAAAGCAGTACGCGACGGGCTGGCATGGGGAGCTGGCAAGCGGGTTGTCTGATGCTACGGAGGGCCACCTACCGACGGCCCCCCATATGTTTCTCAAATGATGTGATGACCATGCTGCAGATCTGCGTCAGACGCTTGAAGCAGGCCTGATCCGACGCTTTGGTGGGCGAAACGCACCAGCCAGGAGGCAGCGCGATGGCGAAGCTCAACCCGATCACGGTTTCTGCATTGAAGATGTTGAGGCTCGACACCGACCGGGTGCCCAGAAACCACAATGACCTGGCTTTTGCTGCCCGCCGCCGCACCAAATTCAAGGTTTGGACGCAGGAGCAAACAGACGCCTACCGGCACCTGTGGGATCTCATCGGCCAGCAGCAGGAGCAGCAGGCAGCGTGATTGCGCGCAATGAGGTTGAGGAGGCGCATTGGCACTGTCGTTGTTTCCGTACAGCTGTACAGAATCGATGACACCTGAAAGAGTTCAACGGCTGGGTGTTAAGGCGAAAGGGCGAGTTCACTTTCGGCCTGCACATTGATGGCAGGGGGATGGAAAGCTCCAGTGGGACATACATATCTGCAGAGCTTGCATTCTTGCTCCTGGCGAGCTGATCCATGCTTATACCTTGCCCAGGTCTATGTTTGTGTAACGCCAAATCAGGGCTGATGGAACTGCCCGCGAAGGCACCATCCACCCAAGCCACTCCTGCCTATCTGCAGTGAAGTTCTCGGGCTACATGGCCCAGGAGATGCGCCGCGGACTCATTCAGGCAGGCGGCAGCGCTGCTGGCAGAGCTGGTCGAGGCTGGGCCGTCCGGTGAGGCGCAGGCGCCAGTCGGCCCAGAGGGCGTAGGCCTGCTCCACCAGCGAACCCAGTAAAGGCCAGGCGGTGGGCGCATACAGCCAGCCCAGGCCGACCAGCCTGTAGGCCTCCCGGAATACGGCCACATCGCGCAGTACCTGCCCCTTGCCGGTGATGGCGTGGATGCGCCCCATCGCCTCGCGGTAGCTGATGCCAGCGTGGGCGCCGGGGTCGTAGTCCGGGGCGTCGATGTCGACGAAGGTGAGCCGGGGCGATGCGGCGTGGAGGCGCTGATCGCGCGCCCCCAGAAACCGCACCTCCCGCAGGCAGAGCGGGCAGCCGCCGTCATAGAGCAGCGTGAGGCCTGGCGCAGCCGTGGAAGATGCGGCAATAAGTGTTTCCGTCATCACCACTTATTGCGGCAGGCCCTGCCGTGGGCGAGAGCAAGCAGCAGCAGGGACTTGTGCAAGGGAACCCGTATCGGAACGGCGGTGGCTGGCCTGATGCTAGGCAGGGTGCCCAGAGGAGCAGGGCCGTGCTGCGTCAACACCTACAGATGCTCAGCCTCGCCACCCGCGGCGAAGGCTTCATCAACATCACCGCCGCTCTTGACGCCGAGATCGCCGCCAGCGGCTTGCAGCAGGGGCTGGCGGCCCTGGTCTGTCTCCACAGCAGCTGCTCGCTCACGGTGAATGAGAACGCCGACCCCCGGGTGCTGGAGGATCTGGCGGCCTATCTGCGGGCCCTGGTGCCCCAGGAGGGGGTGCGGCCGATCAGCGGCCGCGGCGAGCTGCGGCCCTACGCCCACGATGACGAGGGCCCCGACGACATGCCGGCCCACATCCGCACGGCCCTAACCACCACCAGCCTGCAACTTAGCTTCGACCGTGGTCGGCTCGTGCTCGGCACCTGGCAAGCTGTCTATCTCTGGGAGCACAGGGCATCACCCCAACAGCGCCGGATCGCCTGTCACCTGCTTGGGGAGTGAGTGCTCAGGAGGCTGCAAAGGCACAAGCTGCTCCATGGAAGCTGAGGTGGTGTTGTGTTTTTAGGTTCAACAAACAGCTGCCCAGCCATGGTCGAAACCTGTGCCATCTGCCATCTCCACCGGCAGGGTTGCGCCGCCGGCTCCTACGAAATCGGTCGGGGTGGCCTCTGGCTGCTGCGCCACCATCTCGATCCCGCTCCGCTGCCTGGCTGGTTGCTGCTTGACAGCGTGCGTCACCTTGGCGGGCCGGCTGATTTCACGGCCGCCGAGGCCTCGGCCTGGGGGCCAGCGGTGCAGTGGGCCAGCACCCTTGTGAGGGAGCTGACGGGCTGCGAGCGGGTGTATGCGATCGCCTTCGGCGAGGGGGCGCCCCATCTCCACCTGCACCTGATTCCCCGCTTTGGTGGGGATCCCCACACAGCCGCCTGGTCGGTGGCGGATCACTACCGGGCGGTGGAGCGGGGTGAGCGCCCCCCTGCCGATCCGGTTGCGGTGGCGGCGCTGGTGGCCCGGGGCCGGCAGCTGCTGGCTTCGAACCCCGAACCCCATTGCTGGCATTTCCCTCACTCCTGAGCAGGCCAATGCCCTTCCGGCCGAACTTCCACTCTTCGACTTCTCCTGTCGCATCGCCAGCAACTTCTGATCTGCTGGCGTCATGCCAAGCCGACCCCACGGCCTGGATCATTGGTCAAGGTTTTGTGTGAATTTCGGGGGTGCTGATTAGAATCGTAATGCTGCTATTGCACCCGTTATGGGCTTTCGCTAACTCGATAAAATTGCCATCATCGAGCATGTGCAGCAGGTTCTTGAATTGGCGGATCTGGCCCTGGGGGCGGGCCATTCGGCGGATAACGTTTTCTTGTCATCCCATCGGCTGCGCACCTCGCGGCCAATGCAGTTCTGCCGCAAGCGATTGGCGCGGGATCCAGCCCAGGTCACCCATCCCGGCCTGGCCTTCACCGACTTGATCGCTCTGCTGATGAGCTGGCGGCACACCCACACACCGATTGATGAGCTGGAGAGCCCGGCGGAGCAGGCTCGCACCACCGCCTATTCCGTCAGCCAGGCCCTCGCTTTCTAAACCAGCAACGGCAGCTTGGCCGGATCGATCTGCTGGAAGCGCAGCCGCTCCTGCTCCACCGCCACGGCGATTGTGTGGCCGCCGCTGAATTGGCCGCCCAGGATGCCCTTGGCGATCGGGGTTTCCAGTTCCCGCTGGATGGCGCGCTTGAGTGGCCGGGCCCCATAGACGGGGTCGTAGCCCACTCCTGCCAGCCAGTCGAGAGCATCGGCGTTGAGCTGGAGCGTCAGCTTTTTATCTTCCAGGCGCCGGGCCAGGCGTTTCACCTGCAGCTCCACGATCTGGCGGAGTTCCTCCTGCTTGAGGCTGTGGAAGATGATTGTTTCATCCAGCCGGTTGAGGAATTCGGGCCGGAAGTGGCCCCGCAGGGCCTCATTTACCCGGGCTTCCATCTCGCCGTGGCGAGCTGGATCCCCGGCTAGATCGAGAATGGAGCTGCTGCCGATGTTGCTGGTGAGGATCAGCACCGTGTTGGTGAAATCCACCGTGCGGCCCTGACCATCGGTGACGCGGCCGTCATCGAGGATCTGCAGCATCACGTTGAACACATCGGGGTGGGCCTTCTCCACCTCGTCAAACAGGATCACCGCGTAGGGCCGGCGCCGCACCGCTTCGGTGAGCTGGCCCCCTTCCTCGTAGCCCACGTAGCCCGGAGGCGCGCCGATTAGGCGGCTCACGGCGTGCTTCTCCATGTATTCGCTCATGTCGATGCGCACCATCGCCTCCTCGGCATCGAACAGCTGGGAAGCCAGGGCCTTGGAGAGCTCGGTTTTGCCCACGCCGGTGGGGCCGAGGAACAGGAAGGACGCAATGGGCCGATTTGGATCGCTCAGGCCCGCCCGGGAGCGCTGGATCGCATCGGCCACGGCCGTTACGGCCTGGGCCTGGCCGATCACGCGAGTGTGCAGCTCATCTTCCAGCTGAAGGAGTTTCTCCATCTCGCTCTGCACCAGCTTGGCCACCGGGATGCCGGTCCACTTGGCGATCACCTCAGCGATGTCATCTTCGGTGACCTCCTCGCGCAGCAGACTCTTCTCTCCGGGGGCACCGCCTGCATTGAGCTCCTCCTCCTTGGCGGCGAGCTTCTTGTGGAGGCCGGCCAGGGTGCCGTATTCGAGTTCGGCGGCCTTGTTGAGGTCGTAGTTGCGCTTGGCCTGCTCCACCTGCAGCTGCACCTGCTCGATCTCCTCCTTGATGGCGCCGAGTTCATCGATCGAACCCTTCTCTTTTTGCCACTGGGCATTGAGGGCGCTCTGCTGCTCGCTCAGGTCGGCGAGCTCTTTTTCGAGTCGCTCGAGCCGATCGCGGCTGGCGGCATCGGATTCGCGCCCCAAAGAGAGTTTTTCCATCTCCAGCTGGAGGATGCGGCGATCTAGTTCGTCGATTTCCTCAGGCTTGGAGGTGATCTCCATCTTCAGGCGGGCGGCCGATTCATCCATCAGGTCGATGGCCTTATCCGGCAGGAAGCGATCGGCGATATAGCGGCTGCTGAGCACGGCGGCGGCCACCAGGGCGTTGTCGGCGATGCGCACGCCGTGGTGCACCTCATAGCGCTCCTTGAGACCCCGCAGGATCGAGATGGTGTCTTCCACCGTGGGCTGATCCACGAACACCTGCTGGAAGCGTCGCTCCAGGGCAGGATCCTTTTCGATGTGCTGGCGGTGCTCATCGAGGGTGGTGGCGCCGATGCAGCGCAGTTCGCCTCTGGCCAGCATTGGTTTGAGCAGGTTGCTGGCATCCATGGCTCCGCCGGTGGCACCGGCCCCCACCACGGTGTGGATCTCGTCGATGAACAGCACTATCTGCCCTTCGGAGGCGGTGACCTCCTTGAGCACGGCCTTGAGCCGCTCCTCAAACTCGCCGCGATACTTGGCGCCGGCGATCAGGGCGCCCATGTCCAGCGACACGAGCTGGCGGTTCTGCAGGGCCTGGGGCACGTCGCCATTGACGATCCGCTGGGCCAGCCCCTCCACGATCGCGGTTTTGCCCACGCCGGGCTCGCCGATCAGCACCGGATTGTTCTTGGTGCGGCGGCTGAGAATCTGGATCGTGCGGCGGATCTCCTCGTCGCGGCCGATTACCGGGTCGAGCTTGCCTTCGCGGGCCGCCTGGGTCAGGTCGCGCCCGTATTTCTCCAGGGATTCGTAGGTTCCTTCGGGGTTCTGGTCACTCACCTTCTGGCTGCCTCGGATGGCCTGTACTGCTTCCTTGAGTTTGTCGGCATTGGTGCCGGCCTGCGAAAGCAGCTGCTTGCCGCAGCGCTCATCGATGGCCAGGGCCAGCAGCAGGTGCTCGATGGCGATGTAGCTGTCGCCGTAGGCCCCCTTGAGGCTGTCTGCCTGATCGAGCACGGTATTGAGCCCCTTACCCAGGTAGACGGTGTCTGGTGCTGCGCCCAAACTTGGCTGGCCGTCGATCCAGGCCTCCACCTTCTGGCTCAGGGTGCCCACATCGACGGCGGCCTTCTCCAGGATGCGGCCTGCCAAGCCCTGTTGGGCCAGCAGGGCGGCAAGCAGGTGCTCGCTTTCCATCTGCTGCTGGCGCTTCTGCTGGGCCAGCTGCTGGGCGGCGACCACGGCGCCCCAGGCCTTTTCGGTGAACAGTTCGGCGGTGGGATGCATGGGAACCTCTGGAATGGAGCCGTGCTTCAAAGCTATGGGCAGAGCCAGAAGCTGGCACCCCGGGAGGCCGAATCAGCTGGGCGTGAGAACCGGCCTATGGAGCGGTCTATGGAAGCGGGAGCTGTATCACCCCGGCATCGGGATTGCAGAGGCGGAGCGGACAGCCATCGGCCCCATACACCGCATCGGCGGGGGAGAGGCAGCCCATGGCGTTCTTGGCCTTCACCTGATCGGGCTGGATCCTTCTGGGTTGGAGCAAGCGCTGGCCTGGCGGAACCACCAGGGGACAGGAGTCACCGATGGGGGATTGGGCCAGGGCTGGGGCGGCGCTGGCGAGCAGGGCGGCCAGACCAATCAGGGCAGCCTGCATGCTTTACAGAGGGTTGGGACTCAGGCCACTCTGGCCTAGCACCGGGATTGCTGGCGTTGGCAGACGTAATGGATCCGTTAATTGAGCGGCTTGCTGCCGAATCCTGCGAGTTTGACTCCACCGCCCGAGACCCTGAACGCAATTGCTGGATGGTTGTCCATCGCCATGTGCATGGGGTGCTCCCCAGCGAGTACGACATCCGCGAGGTTCCTGAAGATCTCTATCTGGCCGTTCTGGCTGCCAGGCGCGGCCGGGAGTGATTTAGGCGCTCCAGGCCAGGCACCAGCCCCATTAAAAAGCCCCGGCTGTTGCCGGGGCTTCGCTGATGCGGTGAAGCTGATCAGGCCCAGCCCTTGGCGGACATCTCTTCGACGTAGGCGGCCACATCGGCGATGTCACCTTCACTGAGCTTGCCACCGAAGGCAGGCATGGCGTTTTTGCCGTTGGTCACCTGATAGGCAATGGCGGATTCATGGTCGCTGGCGTAGTTGGCCAGGTAGGCCTCGAGGGCATCCTGCTTGAGGGTGCGCTCGGCATTCACCACGTTGCCGCCACCCATGTGACAAGCCGCGCAGTTGGCGGAGAAGATCTGGCCGCCGTGGGCCGCATCGGCGGCGAAGCTCGGGGAGGCACCCAGCACGAGCGCCAGGCAGAGGGCAATCAAAGAGAGGAGTCGGCGCATGGGAGGGCGCTTAAAGCATGGGCTACTTGTCAAAATTAAGTGGTGATGGGGCCTGTTGTGACCCCAGGCAATCAGGTTCGCAACATTTGCCACCCAGGGCCGGCTCAGGAGCCTGGCCGCCCCCGGTGGGGAAGCCGGGCCTGCTCAAATACCGCCGCCAGGCTGGCGGCATGGCTCACCAGGCCGAAGCGCTCCGGCGGACTCACCGGTTCGTGGACGAAATGGCGCTGGCGAATCGAGAAGCGATCCCAGGCGTTGACCTCGATGCGCAGCAGCTTGATCAGGGCCTCGATCAGAGCCCCCTGGAGATTGAGGCCCAGGGGCGGCCGCCAGCTGCGGCGCCAGCGGCACAGCTGGCTGACCGTGGCATCGACGCTGATGGCGGGCTGGCCCAGCACCAGGCGCCGCAACGCACCCTGACCCGGCTCCGGGTTGCTCTGGTGGGGCCTGGTGGCCAGATGACAGCACACCTGAGCGATGTCGGCGGCGTGGATGAAGTGGAAGCTGGCATCGGCCCGCAGCCATTTCGCCAGCCACAGCCAGCGACAGGCCTCGCTCAGCCCCGCCGTGAGATAGCTGGTGGGGAAGGGCCCCTTGCCATCCACCGCACCGCCGAACACCAGGGTGGGAAAGACCGCCACGATCCGCTCGGCCAGGGGGTGCTGCTCCAGCTGCTGCAGGCAAAGGGCCTTGGTTTGGATGTATTCGGTGCCCTCGCTGAGGGCCTCGGGCAGTAGCCCCAGCTGCCGGTTGAGTAGGGAAGCGGTTGAGAAATAGATCACCTGCTCAAGCCACTCCGGGCTGGTGAAGGCCAGCAGCTGCTTCACGGCCACCACATTCACCGCCATGGCCCGCTCCGGGTCGCCCCAGGCCGTGGCCGTGTGAATCACCCGGGTGGCGGTGGCGATCGCCCCGGCGTGGGGGGTGAGCTCCCGCAGGTCTGCCACCAGCAGGGTGATCCGGGGATCGTTGGCCGGAACGGCGGTGAGCTTGGCCGGATCGCGCAGCAGCAGCAGCAGCTCGGCGTCGGTGTCGCGGTAGAGCTGGGCGGCGATGTGCTGGCCGACGCAGCCCGATGCCCCGGTGATCAGGATCCGGGCTGGGGCGGCCTTCAAGCCAGGGCTCCGAGGCGCTCCATCACCGATTTACCTGCCTCAAAAAAGGCGCGGCCATTCTCTTCCGGGGTACCCGGCAGGATGCCGTGGCCGAGGTTGAGGATGTGCCTGCGGCCGCGGGCCTTGCGCACGGTGTCGTCGATGCGATCGCGGATGGCCTCTGGGGTGCCAAACAGCAAGCCGGGGTCCACGTTGCCCTGCACGCCCAGGTGCTCGGGGAGGCGGGCCAGGCCCTCAGCCATGTCCACGGTCCAGTCCAGCGAAATAATGTCTACGCCTGTGCGGGCCATGCGCTCAAGCACGCCGGCGCTGCCGGAGATGTAGAGGATAAAGGGGGTATCTGGATGGGTCTGCTTGACCAGATCCACCACCTTCTTCTGGTAGGGCGCCGCGAAGGTGTCGTAATCCATTGGGCTGAGCTGGCCGGCCCAGGAATCGAACATCTGCACCACCTGGGCGCCTGAATCGATCTGGAAGCGCAGGTAGGCGGCGATCGATTCGGCGAAGTGATCGAGCAGCTTGTGCAGCAGCACAGGCTCGCGGAAGGCCATGGCCTTGATCACCGCATAATTCTTGCTGCTCTTGCCCTCCACCACGTAGGCGGCCAGGGTCCATGGGGCGCCCACAAAACCCAGCACGGCGGCCTCGTTGCCCACCGCCTGGCGCAGGCGAGTAAGCACATCGCCGACAAAAGACATGGTCTCGGCCGGCTGCAACGGCCGCAGGGCCTCCACCTGGGCCAGGCTGCGGATGGGCTCCTGGATCAGGGGGCCCTGGCTCTCGACGATGTCGAAGTTGATCCCCATGCCCGGCAGCGGCGTCAGGATGTCGGAGAAGAGGATCACGCCGTCGGGTTGGAAGGCGTGGAAGGGCTGCATCGAGATCTCAAAGGAGAGATCGGGGTTCTCCGAGCGTTCGCGGAAGCCGGGGTGGCGGTCGCGCAGGTCGCGGTAGACCTTCATGTAACGGCCGGCCTGGCGCATCATCCACACCGGCGGCCGCTCGACCTGCTCACCTCGGGCGGCGCGCAGCAGCAGGGGGGCGGTTTCGGTCATGGCTGAAAGCGGCACGGAGCGCGAACCTACCCGAGCGAGATGACGCTGCGTTTTTCGTCGCGGCGGAATACCAACACGCTCAGGGGCGGCAGGCAGAGATCCAACGAGTGCTCGTAGCCGTGGATGCCCCACTCGTCGGTGAACTTGCCGCCCAGGTTGCCCAGGTTGCTGCCGCCATAGCGCTCGGCGTCGGTGTTGAACGCCTCTGTGTAGAAGCCTTCCAACGGCACGCCTACCCGGTAATGGGAATGGCTCTGGGGGGTGAAGTTGGCCACCACCACCAGCCAGGAGCCGGTGGCGCTTTCGCGGCGCATAAAGCTGATGATCGAGTGGCGGTTGTCGTTGCAATCGATCCACTGGAAGCCGAATTCGCTGAAGTCATCGCCCCAGAGGGCTCGCTCAGACTTGTAGAAGACGTTCAGGTCGTCCACCAGGCGCTGCAGGCCCTGATGGGCGTCGTATTCGAGCAGCTCCCACTGTAAATCACCCCAGACATTCCATTCGGCGCGCTGGCCAAATTCCATCCCCATGAAGATGGTCTTCTTGCCGGGGTGGGTCCACATGTAGGCCAGCAGGGCCCGCACGTTGGCGAATTTCTGCCAGTCGTCGCCCGGCATTTTGTGGAGCAGATTGCTCTTGCCGTGCACCACTTCGTCGTGGCTGAGCGCCAACATGAAGTTCTCGGTGAAGGCATACCAGATCGAGAATGTCACATTGTTCTGGTGGAACTGGCGGAACCAGGGATCCAGCTCGAAATAATCGAGCATGTCGTGCATCCAGCCCATGTTCCATTTGAGGTTGAAGCCCAGACCGCCGATGTTGGTGGGCTGGGTCACCATGGGCCAGGTGGTGGATTCCTCAGCGATCGAAAGGGCGCCCGGGAAGTGCTCAAACAGCACGTGGTTGGCCTGCTGGAGGAAACGCACCGCTTCGGTGTTTTCACGGCCACCGTGTTCGTTGGGCAGCCACTCACCATCGGGGCGCAGGTAGTCGCGATAGAGCATCGAGGCCACCGCATCGACGCGGATGCCATCGATGTGGAATTGCTCGAACCAATACACCAGGTTGGCCACCAGGAAGTTACGAACTTCATTGCGGCTGTAGTTGAAGATCAGGGTGCCCCATTCCTTATGCTCGCCGATCCGCGGGTCGGCGTGCTCGTAGAGGTGGGCCCCATCAAAGAAGGCCAGGCCGTGGGCGTCCTTGGGGAAGTGGCCCGGCACCCAGTCGAGGATCACGCCGATGCCTTCGCTGTGGCAACGGTCTACGAAGGCGCGGAATTCATCCGGGCTGCCGAAGCGGCTGGTGGGGGCATACCAGCCAGTCACCTGGTAGCCCCAGGAGCCATCGAAGGGATGCTCAGAGATCGGCATCAGCTCGATGTGGGTGAAGCCGCGGGCCTTGACGTAGGGGATCAACCGATCGGCGAGCTCCGGATAGGTGAGCAGGCGGGCGCCCGGCTTGAGATCGGCCGCGGGCACCGGCGGGCGGGGGGTGCCATCGGGTTCGATGTAGGGCTGGTCGGCGGCGGCGTGCATCCAGCTGCCCAGGTGCATCTCGTACACCGCCACGGGTTGATCGAGCGGATTGCGGCTGTCGCGCTCTTCCATCCAGCCGGCATCGCCCCAGCTGTAGCCGGCGAGGGTTTCCACGATCGAGCCGTTGTTGGGGCGCACCTCATGGCGGAAGCCGTAGGGGTCTGCCTTCTGATAGCAGTGGCCGTTCTGGGCGCGTACCTCGTATTTGTAGATCTCACCAGGCTTGAGCCCGGGGATGAACAGCTCCCAGCAGCCGCCCATCCGACTCTGCATCGGATGGTGCCGCCCATCCCAGCTGTTGAAGTTGCCGAGTACAGCCACGCTGCGGGCATTGGGTGCCCACAGGCAGAACTGCACGCCGCTGACGCCGTTCTGCTCCACCGCGTGGGCGCCCATTTTACGCCAGATGTGATGGTGATTCCCCTCGGCGAATAGCAGCCGATCAAGTTCACCCATCCACTCACCACGGAAAGACCAGGGATCGTGCTGGACATGTTCAATCCCGCCCCGCACCACCCGCACCTGGTAGCCCATGCCCGGATCGCTGCCCAGTTCGACCTCATGGATCCAGGGATGGTTGGGGGTCTGCATCGCCAGGGCCTGTCCGTCGACCAGCAGCTCGACGGTTTCGGCCTCAGGCATCCAGATCCTCACCACCCAGCCTGCGCTCTCCAGGGGCTGGGGGCCCAGCACGGCGAAGGGATAGTCGTGGCGGCATTCGGCCAACCGCTCGGCGTCCTGCACCATCCAATCAAGGCTGAGCACGGACATGAACAAGCAGCGAGCGATTCGGGAGCTTAAGCTGCCGGGGGCTCAGCGAACCGGCTGGGGGGTGATCGGGTCGCTGGGGAAGTCGACGCCAATAATCTGATTGTTGTTGTCGAGAATCACAAACAGGCTGTCGGTCAGTCGGTTGAATTCGGTAAAGACCAGAACCAGGTGTTGGTCACTGGAGCTGCCTTTCTCGACAGCCCGCTTGATGCGCACGAAGTCGCCGGTCTGGCGTTGCAGCTGCTGCCACCGGGATTGGAGGCTGGCGACGCTGATTTCCTTTTGCAACTCCAGACTCAAAAAGCCGCGGGCGGAGATGAAGTGGCCAGAGCTGAGGGCCGCCACAAACTTCCTGGCCACCAGGCTTGGGGCCTGATCGGTTAAGTCGATGTGATATCCGCTGATCTGACCGGCGCCATTCAGCACCAGGAACACATCCTGCTTGCCGGCGCTCGTGGTGAGGCTGGCCTCCACGGTGGTGGTGCGCAGGCCGCGCTGGATGCTGAGCAGGTTCCAGCTCAGCAGTTTGGGTTGGGTGCGAATGGTGGCAGCCACCATCGATGGGCTGCTGGCCGCCTTCAGTTCAGGGGAAAACTGGCTGTAGCGCAGGTTGGCATCCCTGCTCTGCACCGCCTTCAGGATCCGGTTCGCAGCCGCCCGGGCCTCCTCCACACTGAGGCCCGGCAGCTTGCTTTCAGCGGCCTGCTCCTGGGCCGCCAGCCCGGTGGCCGGAAGCTCTGGCCCAGCTCCCATGCAGATGGCGGTGGCCAGGGCTAGAAGAGCGAGGCTGGCTGGGTGGCGAGGGGAGCGCAGGTGGCGCATCAGCATCGGATACACAGTGGGAGAGGCTCAGTTTGCCCCAGGCTCTCCAATTGGCCCAAGGTCTCCATCAGCACCAGGATCTAGATCCAGCAGCGGCATCAGTTGCAGGCTCGACTGCTGGAGATCCAGCCTGAGGCTGATCACCCGGTGGCCGGGGCCGCTGGGCCCAGGGGGATCGTCGCCATGGCCAGGGTTGACGGCGATCTGGGGCCAGGCCGCCCCCGCCAGGGAGAGCCGCAGCCGCTGGCCGGCGGCCAGGGTTGCCAGCAGGGGCTGCAGTTGTAACTGCAACACCGAGCTTCGGCCGGGCTGCCGGTGGCAGCGGGCCATGCCGGTGCTGAGCTGGAGGACGCTGGCGTCGGTGCTGTCCAGCACCGAAAGGGCTGCGCAGAGGTCGAAGCTCGGCTGATCGGCCTCCACGGCAATGCTCAGCCGCGGCCGGCCCTCAAGCCGCAGCGGCCGGGGCAGGGGCGCGCTGGTGAAGCAGGCCACATCCCCACGTTGGTCGATGTCGCCCCGCTGGCAGGGTCCCGGGTCGAGCCCCAGGTGCCCCCCCCTGCCCGGAACTGGTCGCCAGGGATCGTGCACCAGGGTCACCTCGCCCCAGCTGGCCTGTGGTGAAACCAGCTGGCCCTCCTGGGAATCGATGGCAGCGAGTCCGCCGCTCGCCAAGCCCCAGACCGGCTGGATTGATGGTGCTGCCGGCGCTTGCCAGCGGTGGCTTCTGGCATCTTCCAGCAGGGCTGGGGCGCCCAGCTCAGGGGGGAGGGGCTGGCGCTGCAGATGGTGTTGGAAGAAGGCCAGTTGCAGGCGATCGATGCCCCCCTGCCAATTGGTATGGCTCCAGGCGCCGATCCGCAGGGTGGGCAGGCCGCCGGCGAGGCGGGATTGGGCCCAGAGGTCCAGGATCCCGCCCAGGTGGGGGTCCCACCAGCCTCCGATCAGCAGCATCGGTTGGCGCAGCAGGGTTGGGGGCGGCCGATGGCAGGGCCAGTTGCCGTTTGCAGGCTCCAGCAGCCAGCGCCTGGCCATGCCCTCGGGATCATGGCGCTCCAGCAGTTCCAGCCCCTCTTCCAGAAAGCTGCCCGTTTCCAGGCTGCGCCTGATCGCGCGCCAACCGCTGCCATCGCCCCGCCTCTGGCAGCGCTGGGCCGCCAGTTGCAGCCCCCAGCCCAGGCCCAGGGCCCACCAGTGGGCGCCCCCTGTCACGGCCCAGTCGCAGCACTCGTTCAGGCCGGTCATGGCCGGCGCCAGGCAATCGGGGATTGCCGTGGGGTCGTCGCTGAGCAGCTGGGTCAGGCCCTGGTAGGAAAAGCCGTAGCAGCCCACCTGGCCGTTGCTGCCCTCAAGCTGGCGGGCCCAGCGGATGCTGTCCGCCCCATCGGCGGCTTCCTGGGCAAATCCCCCGAACTCGCCGCCGGAGTCCCCCTTGCCCCGCACGTCCTGCACCACCACCTGGAAGCCGTGGGAGGCATACCAGCTGGGGTGGGCGTAGGTGATGGTGGAGGCGATTGCCCGCCAGTAGGGCTGGCGCATCAGCAGCACGGGCCAGGGGCCTGGTGCCTGCGGGCTCCAGATGCGACTGGCCAGGCTGGTGCCATCGCGACAGGTCATCCCTTGGTCTTGCCAGCGCACTTGGTCTTGCCAGCGCACCCCGTAGGGGCCAGGGGGCGGGGCCTTCACTCAGCGCACATCTGGGCAGTAGAGCCCGATCACATAAGTGGTGAGCACTTCGGCGTCCATGGGGCTGAGGTTTTCCTGTCGGGCAATTTGGGCGACGGCCTGCTGGGAGGTGGCTGAGAGCCCCTGGGCGTTGAGGTTGCGCAGCTGGGCGCAGAGGGCCTTGGCCCGGTCGGGGTTCTGCTTGACGGACTCCAGCAGTTGGGACTGGGCCTGGGCCCCAGGGGCAAACGGGCTGGCCGCCAAGACCAGCGCCGCCGCCACCCAGGCGAGCTGCCCGGCTCGGGGGCGGGATTTCACGATCAACAATCGGTTACTCCCATTTCAGTTTGCTGGGATGGGCGATTGCGAGGGGGCTGGATCAGTTTGTGGGGCGGCGCTGGGCCCGCTTGATCCAGCTACGCAGGGTCGGGAGGTCAAAGGTTGGGGCTGCCCTGCCGGTGAGGCTGCGCTGCAACCTGCCCATCTGCACCAGTAGCTGCTGGGGATCGGCCATTGCCAGGCCCTTGGGGCTGGCAATGCCGGCATAGAGCAGCAGGGCCGCTTCGGCGGGTTGCAGATCCACCTCCACCACCAGCCGGGCCTGGCCGCGCAGCTTGATCAGCCTGGCCTCACTGGCTCCGCCCCTGGCGCCGATGCGGCGCAGGTCTGCGTCTTCGAGCACTGCCATCTGGGCCCAACCCTCAATGCCACTTGCCTTTAACTGAACTTGCTCGCGCTCAAAGTGGGCCGGCAGCTGCCACATGGTCAGGGCTGGAGTTCCACTCTGCCAGTGGCCAGGCTGCGGCTGGCTTCCGCCAGCACGACTGGCTTGCTCAGCCCCGGCGCCACCGCTTCCACCCGTCGCAGCCGCACGTGCACCAGGCCTTCGGCGCTGTTGCGGCCACTGGTTCGCAGGTTCTCGGCCAGCTGCTGCACGCTGGGCCCTGCGGCGCCCTCGGGGAGATCGGCCGGGGCGGCCGCCACAAGCAGATCGCCGCCATTGTCATAGACAACCGGCACGGTCACAGCTCCCTCCAGGCTTACCCGCTGGGTGTAGCTCACCGAGAAGGCCAGGCAGGAGATTGCCAGCAGGGCTGTGAAGCTGGTGATGCCCACCAGGCGGAAGCGAACCCCCCAGCGGCCCAGGTAGCCGACCATGGTGGTGATGGCTAGCAGGCCGCTGGCGGCGCCCAGCCATTGGCCCGCTGTCAGCAGGATCGGTTCAGCGGCCATTGGGGCTGGTTCTTCGCGTCATGGCTTCTATATTGCGCCAGACACAGCAAGGGGCAGCCCAGGGCAATGGCGGTGTTGCCCCATAAGGATTCCGGCCCCCCCCAGTCGCCTCACCCCTTACCAAAGCTGGGCCGGATCGGGGCGGTCTTGGCCCTCAGCGGTGCCGGGCTGGCTTTGCTGTGCTGGGGGGGTGACCAGGCCCTGCGCCGGCTCTACCAGCATTGGCAGCCCCGGCTGGAGCAATCCCTGGGCAGGGTGCTGGGCCATCCCCTTGAGCTGGGCCCCTACCAGGGGCTGGCTTGGGCCGGGCTGCGGCTAGGACCCAGCCGGATTGGGGCAGGCCCCACCGATGCCTCCAGCGTGGCGGTGCGATCCGTGGCTGTGAGCCTCGATCCCCTAGCCAGCCTGCGCCTGCGCCTGCCTGTGTTGCACGTGACCCTGGCGGGGGTGCGGGCCGACCTGCGCCGCAATCGCCAGGGTCAGTACTGGGTGCCTGGGCGTCTGGCACCGGGTGTCTCCCCTCCCCGTCTGGATCTGCGCCTGCGCCTGGCCGATCCTGCCCTGGTGACGCTGGCGCAGGGGGGGCAGAGCTTTCGCCTCGCCGCCCGGCTTGGCCTGAGGCCCCATCGCCGCAGCCTGGAGATCGATGGTCGGCTGCGGCCCGCCCGCGGCGGCGGCCAGATGGCCCTGCGGCTGGAGGGCAATTGGCAGGAGAGGCGCTGGCAGGCCAACCTGCGCAGCCAGGCCTTTCCGCTGGCGGCCCTGCAGGGGCCCTTGCCTGTTCCAGGCCAGCTCTTCGGTCGCCTCGATGGTCGGGTTGGCCTGAGCTGGCGCGGTGCCCAGCGCTCCTGTCAGGGCCAGCTGCAGTTAGGTCAGATCCAGTGGCGCCCCGGCCCGGGGGGCACCCGGCTGGAGCTGGCTGCGGCGCCGCTGCGCTGCCAGGGGCAACGGTTGGATCTGGCTCGCAGCAACTGGCGCTGGGTTGGGCCGGGCGTCCTCAGGCTCCAGGGCACGGTCGAGGCAACTGGCCTGGTGGAGCCCGGTGGTCTGGCCCTGACTCAGCTGGAGCTGCGCCGTGGCGCCTCCTGGGTGCGATTGGGCGGCCACCTCAATCAACGACTGGACCTCCGCGGCCGCTGGCGCCTCAGCCCCCGCGATCTGCCGCTCCAGGCCGGCCGGCCCGCCTGGCTGCTCGACCAGCTGCTGGGCGGCAGCGTGGAGGCCAGGGGCCCCTGGCGCCAGCCCGAGCTCCAGGCCCGTTTCGGCCAGTCTGAAAACCCCCTTTTGGGTCCCTGGAGCGCCAGCCTCGACTGGCGCCAGGGTCGCCTCGCCCTGCAGCAATTCAGCAATGCCTATCTAAGGGCCCGAGGCGTTTTGCCCCTGGCCCTGCGCCAGGGGAAGGGGCTGGTGCCAGGCCCCCTGGATCTGCAGCTGGACCTGCGGCGCTACCCGCTTTCCCGCCTGGGTCTGCTGGTGGGCAGTCCGCTGCAGGGGGTGTTGGGGGCCTCAGGCCGGGTTCGCGGACCCCTTAGCGCCCTCACACCCGACCTGGATCTCCAGATCGACCAGCCCGGAGCAGGGCCGATCAGTTTGCGGGAAACCTGGCAGGGCCAATGGTTCGGCGATCGGGCCGGCGGCGGCAGGCTGGCCATGGAGGCCCTTGCCCCCGCCCCGAACGGCGAGTTGGTGGCCCGCTTCGATACCCGTTGGGTGCCCCGTCAGGTGCGCCTCGAGCGAGATGGCGGCTGGCTGGAGCTCGTCGGCCGGCCCCGGGGCTATCGCTGGCAGGCCAGCGGCCTGTCCCTGGAGGGCCTGCAGTTGGCCCTCGGTCCCAGGGGCCGCCGCCAACCCTTGCAGGGGCAGCTCAGCGGCCAGGGCCAGCTTGAGTTGCAGCCCCTGGCCTTCAGTGGCGATGTGAGCCTGGATCGACCGGTTTTTCTTGGCGTCTGGGGGAAGACGGCCCAGGCCACCTTCCACTACAGGAACCGCCGCTATCAGGCCCAGGCAGCCCTTTCGCCCCTGGCGGGAGGACAGCTGGAGCTCGATTGGTCG
Source organism: Synechococcus sp. CBW1108 (assembly GCF_015840335.1). Classification (NCBI taxonomy): domain Bacteria; kingdom Bacillati; phylum Cyanobacteriota; class Cyanophyceae; order Synechococcales; family Synechococcaceae; genus Synechococcus; species Synechococcus sp. CBW1108. The sequence continues at coordinate 277,027 of NZ_CP060395.1, read as the reverse complement.
GGACTCTGGAACGGGCCGTTCAGGTCCAGGCTTGAAGGCCGCCAGTTATCGACAATTTTCTTACAGCAGCTGGGCCGTGCCTGGCCCCAGTGGCGGGGCGAGGGGCCGCCAAGGGTCGGCAGCGCCAGTGATATCGGCACCCTGCTGATCGATATCTTCGGCGGCACCCTGGACGACCACCTGCAGGCCCTGAACCTGGCCCGCCAACGGCTGGCGGTAGATCGGGCCGAGCGGGAGCGGCTGCGCACCCCCCTGGAAAAGCTGCAGCGCTTGGCCGGCAGTGTCGATGTGGATCTGGATCTTGAGGGCCCCACCCTGCTGGCGGCCCGCGCCGACCTCGATGCCCGCGCCCATCTCTGGTCAGTCGGCACGGATCGGGACCAGGCCCTCACCCAGCAGCCCCTGCAGGCCCGTTTCCAGGGCCCCCTGCGCCAGGGCACAGGCAGCTTCAGCCTGGCCAACCTGCCCCTGGAGCTGTTGGCCTTGCTGACGCCTATGCCCGCTGGCCTCGGCGGCTTGGCCTCCGCCCGGGGGAGCTACAGCCTCGGCGGCTCCAGGCCCGAGCTCAGCCTTAACCTGGCTCTGAAGGACGCCAGGCTGCAGCAAACTCCCCTCGATTTGGAGCGGGGCCTGATCGAGCTCCAGCAGGGACGGCTGCTGGTTAACCTCTCCCTGCGGGCGGCCGGGGCTGCCAGCAGTGTGGATCTGGCCGGCACCGTGCCCCTCGATCCGAGCCAGGAGGGCGTCGAGCTGAGGCTGGCCAGTCGGAATGATGGCCTGCGCTTCCTCACCGGGCTGGCCCAACCTGCCCTGGAGTGGAAAGAGGGCAGCGGCGACCTGCAGCTGCTGGTGCGCGGCAGTGTGGCCGAGCCCATTGCCAACGGTTTCCTGCGCCTGCGTGGCGGCCAGCTGCAGTTCATCGGCCAGCGGTTGCAGGAGGTTGAGGCGATCGTGCTGTTCGACTTCGAGCAGCTACTGCTGCAGGAGTTCAGCGCCAGGGTGGGGGAGAAGGGCTCGGTGCGGGGCAGCGGTTCGCTGGGCCTGCTGCGGCCCGGCAAGACGGCCGATGGTCAGGAAGCCAGCCTGGCCGTGGAGCTGGCCGCGGTTCCCTTCGCCATGCCGCGGATCCGGGCCGTGGCCGCAGGCCAGCTGCGCATCGGCGGCAGCCTCAACGCCATGGATATTGGCGGGGAGCTCTCGATTGCCCGGGGCAATATCAACGTGCAGCCCGGCCGCCTGGCCAGTGAGAAGGCGCCTGGGGTGAGCGTGGCCAGCGTGCCGGAGTTGATCGAATCCAGCTGGAACTTCCAGCAACCGCTGGTGCTGCTCGGGCCGGAGGTGGAGGGTGATGCCAGTGGGCTTCTGCGTGCCAGTGTCCCCAACGTCAGGTTTGTGGGCTTTGACAACCTGCGGCTCAGCCTGGGCCCAGACCTCACCGTGGGGGTGCCCAACCTGGCCAGTTTCAACAGCAGCGGCCTGTTGCGGATAGATGGGCGGCTCGACCCCAGCCTGCGACTCCAGGGCGTGGTGCGCCTGCTGCGGGGGCGCCTCAACCTTTTCACCTCCACCTTTGGCCTGGACCCGGATTCCCCCAACGTGGCCGTGTTCACCCCCTCCATGGGCCTGATCCCGTATCTCGACATCTCCTTGCGCACCAGGGTTCCCGACAGCCTGCCGGTGGCCAGTGGGATTGGGCCGGCCGACAACCTGTCGCTGCAGAACTATCAGGCCGAGGGAGCAACCAACAGCCTCGACCAGCTGAATCTGGTGCGGGTCTACCTCAGTGTCAGCGGCCCGGCGGATCGTCTCGCCGACAACCTGGTGCTGCGCAGTTCGCCCCCCCTTTCGCAGGACCGGCTCCTGGCCCTGATCGGTGGCAACACCCTGGTCGGGCTGGCCGGTGGAGGCGGCACCGCCGTGCTGGCCACCGCCCTGGGCCAGACCCTGCTTTCGCCCTTGCTGGGCAGTTTCAGCGATGTGTTTGGGCAGCGGCTGAGCTTCGCCCTCTATCCCACCTACGTGAACCAGGCGGTCAACAGCGGCGCCGAGCGGCGCTCCGGGCGGGTGCCGCCCCAGCTGGTGCTGGGGGCCGAGATCGGCCTGGACATAGACGAGCGCTTTAATGCCTCGGTGCTGGCTGCCCCGAACCGCTCCGACGTGCCACCCCAACTCAACCTCAACTACAGGGCCTCCGAGCTGCTCAACCTGCAGGGATCGGTGGACAGCCAGGGGGCCTGGCAGAGCCAGCTGCAGCTCTTCTTCCGCTTCTGATGAACCAGCTGATCGGCGTGGACCTGGGCGGCAGCGCCCTTAAGCTGGGGCGCTTCAGCCTGGCCGGAGAGTTGCTCGCCGGCCTTGAGGTGCCTACGCCCCAGCCGTCTTTGCCAGGGGCCGTGACCACGGCGATTGTGGAGGCGGTGCAGCAGCTTGACCCCGAGCACCTGGCCGATCGGGTGGGGGTAGGCCATCCCGGCCCCAGCGATGGGGCGGGCCGGGTGGCGCGGATCGCCATCAACCTGCCGGGCTGGCGGGAGGTGCCGCTGGCCGACTGGCTCGAACCCCTGCTGGCTCGCCGCGTCACCCTGGCCAACGATGCCAACTGCGCCCTGCTTGGCGAGCACTGGCTGGGGGCGGCCCGCGACAGGCGCGATGTGTTACTTCTCACCCTCGGCACCGGGGTGGGCGGGGCGGTGCTGATCGACGGCCGGCTGTTCACGGGTCGCCACGGTGCGGCGGCCGAGCCCGGGCTGATCGGCATCGATCCCGAGGGCCCGCCCTGCAACAGCGGCAACAGCGGCTCGATTGAGTCTTATTGCAGCCGCCGCGGTCTGGCCCGCCTCTCTGGGCTGGATCCGGCCGAACTCTGCCGGCGGGCCGATGGCGGCGACGCCGAGGCCCTGGAGGTGTGGCGGGCCTATGGCCGCCTGCTCGGCATCGGTGTCAGCTCCCTGCTCTATGTGTTCACCCCGGAGCTGGTGTTAATCGGCGGCGGGATCAGCGCTGCCAGCGCCCACTTCCTGCCGGCGCTGTGGGGCGAGGTGGAGCAGCGGGTGCAGCCGGTCAGCCGGGAGGGGTTGGCGATCCGGCCCTGCAGCCTGGGCAACGGAGCTGGGCGGCTCGGGGCGGCGCGCCTGGCCCTCGAGCGGCTGGCCTCCAGCTTGGGATGATGGGCAGATGATTGCCGATCCCTCTCCAGATTTGCTCGCCCGGGCGGCCCAGGTGCGCCGCAGGGCCATGGTTCTTGGCCAGTTGGGCGATGGCCTGAGGCGCCAGGCGGTGCGGGCCATGGCCGCTGGCCTGGAGCAAAACCGTGCCGCGATCCTGGCCGCCAACCAGGCCGACCTGGAGGCCGCGGCGGCCGAGGGGCTGGCTCCGGCTTTGGTGGCCCGGTTGAAGCTCGATGGCACCAAGCTCGATGGCGCCATCGCCGGCGTGCGCCAGGTGGCGGAGCTGGCCGACCCGCTGGGCAGACGCCAGCTGCATACCGAGCTCGATCAGGGCCTGGTGCTGGAGCGGGTGACGGTGCCCCTCGGGGTGCTGGGCGTGATCTTTGAGGCCCGGCCCGATGCGGTGATGCAGATCGCCTCCCTGGCGATCCGCTCCGGCAACGGGGCCCTGCTCAAGGGGGGCCGGGAGGCCAGGGGCAGCTGCGCCGCCATCCTCACGGCCCTGCGCCAAGGGCTGGCCGCCAGTGAGGTGGCCCCCGAGGACCTCCCTGATGCCCTGGAGCTGCTCACCAGCCGGGAGGAGAGCCTGGGGCTGCTGAAACTTGACGGCCTGGTTGATCTGATCATTCCCCGGGGCTCCAACGAACTGGTGCGCTTCATTCAGGACCACACCCGCATCCCGGTGCTCGGCCACGCCGACGGAATCTGCCACCTGTTTGTGGATCGGGCCGCAGACCTCCAGCAGGCCCTGCGGGTGGCCCTGGATTCCAAAACCCAGTACCCGGCTGCCTGTAATGCGATCGAAACCCTGCTGGTTGATGGGGCGATCGCCCCTGCGTTCCTGCCGCTTGCCATCGATGCGTTTGCCGAGGCTGGTGTCCAATTGCGCGGCGATGCCGCCTCCCAGGCCCTGGGGGTGGGCCAGGGGGCCAGCGAAGCCGACTGGAGCACGGAATATTCCGACCTGATCTTGAGTGTGAAGGTGGTGCCCGACCTCGAGGCGGCCCTGGAGCACATCGCCCGCTACGGCTCCCGCCACACCGATGCCATCTGCACCACCGATCCGGCGACGGCAGACCGCTTCCTGGCTGCGGTCAACAGTGCCGGGGTGTACCTCAACTGTTCCACCCGCTTCGCCGATGGATACCGCTACGGCTTCGGCGCCGAGGTTGGCATCTCCACCCAGACCCTCCCCCCCCGGGGGCCGGTGGGGCTGGAGGGGCTGGTCACCTACCGCTACCGGCTGCGGGGGGAGGGCCATATCGCCGCCGATTACGCCAGCGGAGTCCGCCAGTTCAGCCACAGGAGCTTGCCGCTGTGACCCATCCAGACTGGATCCATGTGCAGGGCCTGCGCCTCTGGGCCCATGTGGGGGTACTGGAGCTGGAGAGGGCCCAGGGCCAGTGGTTTGAGCTGGAGTTCTGGCTGGCGGGCGATCTGGCTGAAGCGGCCCGCAGCGATCGGCTGGCCGCCAGCTTTGACTACGCCCTCGCGATCACGGCCCTGCAGTGTCAGGCCCGCCAGGTGTGCTGCCTCACGATTGAGCACTACAGCGAGTTGGTGCTCGATTGCCTTGAAACGCTCTATGGCCTGATTCCACTGCGGCTGGATCTGGCCAAATGCCAGGCCCCGGTGCCTGGCTTCGGCGGTCGGGTGGCGGTTCGGCGCCAGCGGCGCTGGCGTGAAGCCGGGCTGCCTTGCTGAGCCTCAGGCCCGGCCCAGCTGGAGGCAGAAGCCATCGCGGTGATGGAAATCAGCTTCGGCGGCGGGATGGTGCAGGGCCCAGTAGCTGAGGCTCCCATCGCTGTGCTGGATCACGGCGGTGATGGCGGCTTCCAGGTCAGCTGTTGCTGGCAGCGCCAGGGCCGGTGGCAGGCCGCAGCGCAGGCTCAGGCTGAGTTGTTGGAGGTGGCGCTGCACCCTGAAGGGAAGCTGGGCGTAGGCAGGCTCCGGGGCCAGCCCCTGGCGGTAACTCTCCAGGCGGTAGACGTTCCAGTGGCCAGCCGGGGAAAGGTTGAATTCCCAGTAGGGCCCAGCTCCCCGGTGGGCCAGGAACACTTCCAGGCAGGTGGTCTGCCAGAGCAGATCGCGGCGTTCACCAGCCATTGCCGGCGGGGCGATCCGGATGGCGCTGAGATCGCCTTCCAGCTTGAAGACAACCTCCATCACCCCGGCGTGGAGGGCCAGATCCCCGCAGATGGTCAGGTTGGTGGAACTGGGCCCGAAGGGAACCAGGCTGAAGTTCTGGCAGTTCACCGCAAGCCCTCCACGATCGTGCGGATTGCCTGCTCCTGGGCTTCGATGCTCTCGGTGAGCTTGAACTGCACCAGGGCCCGCTCCAGGTTGTGGCCGGGGCGCTGGCTGCGGAAATAGATGTCTCCGGCCAGATGGTCGCTGAAGAAGCGCAGGCCCAGCTCGAAGCTGATCAGCCTGGCGGCAGCAAAGATATGGTCGATGTCGACCTCACTTAGGCAGGCTCGCGCCGCGCCCAGGTAGCCCTCCAGCACGGCCTGGCAGAGTTCGAGGTCGAAGTGGATGGGAGCGCCAGGGGGCGCCTCTTCCCCCGCCGGATTGCAGGCCGAGCGCAGGCAGTCACCGATGTCGTAATGCACCAGCCCTGGCTTGACCGTGTCCAGGTCCACCAGGCTCACCGCCACCCCGGTACGGGCGCAGAGCATCACGTTGTTCACCTTGGGGTCGCCATGGATGGGCCGCAGCAGGAGCCTGCCCTCGGCCTTGGCCGTCTCCAGCACCGTCGCCAGCCCCCGTCGCGCCGCAATGAAAGCAGTGCACCACCCGGTCCGCTCGCAGCGTTGGAGCTGGCTGGACTGCAGGATCTGGTCGTAGGCCGCCAGGTAGGTGGGAGTGATGTGGAACCCCGGCAGGGTGTCGGCCAGTCGATCGGTGGGCAGGTCGCTGATCAGGTTGTGGAACAGGCCCAGCCCCCTACCCACCTGCATCGCCTGGGCGGGGGTGGCAATGGCATCCAGCGTCACGGCGTCGTTGACGAAGCTGGTCAGCCGCCAAAACTCGCCGCCTGCCTTCAGCCAGGGCTGGCCGCTGTGGCGGTGCTGGATCACCCGCGGCACCTCCCAGCGCTGGCCGGCCAGGGGCCGTTGCTGGGCGTGGGTGCTAAGCGACTGCAGGTTGGCCATCACCAGCTCCGGCTCGGCAAACACCGCTGTGTTGAGCCTTTGCAGCACGAAGCTTTCGCCGCTGGCGGTGTCCACCCGGTAGGTGGCATTGACGTTGCCGTTGCCCAGCGGCGCAATCGCGGTGACAGGCCCGGGCAGGGCAAAGGCTTCGGCGATGGCCACCAGTTCCGGTGCGGCAGCAGCCATCAACCGGCCGCCAGCCCGGAGTGGCGGATAAGGGCCCCACTGCTGGGTCCGCGGCCTCGGAAGGCCTCGAACACCTCGGCTGGAGAGCGGCTGCCACCCAGGCTGAGCACGGTGTCGCGGAAGCGACGACCGGTGGCCACGATCTCCTCCTCCTGGTCGAGCCCCACCTCCTCGAAGGCGCTGAAGGCGTCGGCACTGAGTACCTCGGCCCACTTGTAGGAGTAGTAGCCGGCCGCATAGCCGCCGGCGAAGATGTGGCTGAAGGCGCAGAGAAAGGCGTCCTCGGGGATCGGCTCGAGCACCGTGGTGGTGGCGGCGATCCGGCGGCGCAGCTGCTCGGGGCTCTCGCCACAGGCGGGGGTCCACTGGCTATGCAGGCGCAGGTCGGTGAGGGCGAAGTGAACCTGGCGCAGGGTGGCGCTGCCGCCCATGAAGGTGCGGGCCGCCAGGAGCTTCCGGTATTCGCTTTCGGGCAGGGGCTCGCCGCTCTGCCAGTGGCGGGCCATGCCCATCAGGGTGGCCCGGTCGTAGCACCAGTTCTCCATGAACTGGCTGGGCAGCTCCACCGCATCCCACTCCACGTTGTTGATGCCAGCGGCCTGGGGGCGATCGACCGTGGTGAGCATGTGCTGCAGGCCGTGGCCGAATTCATGGAAGAGGGTTTCCACTTCCTCGAAGGTCATCAGGCTGGGGGTCTCCCCCACCGGCGGGCTCTGGTTGCAGATCAGGTAGGCCACCGGCAGCACCTGCTCCCCCGCTGGGGTGCGGGAGCGGCCCAGGCACTCATCCATCCAGGCCCCACCCCGCTTGCTACCCGGGCGGCTGTAGGGATCCAGGTAGAAGCCAGCCAGGGGCTCACCGCTGCTGGCATCATCCACCCTGAAGTAGCGCACATCGCTGTGCCAGAGCGGTGCTTCCCCCGCTTCGGTGGCCACGATGCGGATGTCGAACAGCCGCTGGCAGAGGCCAAACAGGCCGTCCAGCACCTGCTCAAGTGAAAACCAGGGCCGCAGGGCCTCGCTGTCTAGATCGAAGCTCTCTTGGCGCAGCACCTCGGCCCAGTAACTGACGTCCCAGGGCATGATCCCGCTGGCCTCGGCGGCCCCGTGCCGGGCGGCGCAGGCTGCAAGCGCTTCGAGTTCCCGCTGGGCAACGGGGTAGGCGGCGGCCCGCAGCTGCTCCAGCAGGGCTTCCACCTCGGCCACCGATCCGGCCATTTTTGAGGCCAGGCTCACCTCGGCCCAGTTGGGGTAGCCCAGCCGCCGGGCCTGGGCCAGTTTGAGTCCCAGGATCTGCTCGATCAGGGGGCGGTTGTCTAGCTCGCCGCTGGAGGCGCGGCTCACCTGGGCCCGATAGAGGTGCTCGCGCAGATCGCGGCGGCGGCTGTATTTGAGGAAGGGCACCACCCGCGGCATGTCCAGCCCAAGCCGCCAACCCTCTTCGCCCCTATCCCGGGCCGCCTGGGCCAGCAGCTCCCACAGGCTGGTGGGCAGGCCGTCGAGCTCCTCTTCCTGGGTGAGGGTGAGGCTCCAGCCGTTGGTGGCATCCAGCACGTGGTTGCCGAAGGCGGTGGCCAGCTCGGCCAGTCGCTCGCTGGCGGCATTGAAGTCGTCCTGTTCGGCCCCCTCCAGACCCACGCCGCGCAGGCGCATGTCCCGCAGTTCGGCCTCCAGGATGCGGCGCTGGCTGGGATCGAGGCTGGCCGATCTCCGCTGCAGGGCTTCCAGGGCCAGGTAGATGGGCCGAGACTGGCCGGCCCGGTTGCCGAACTGCACCACCGCCCCCTGCTGCCCTTGGTGGGCGGCGCGCAGCTCGGGCGTGTTGCAGACGCCGTTGAGGTGGCTGACCACCCCCCAGCTCCAGCGCAGCCTTTCGCCCAGCTGGTGCAGCGGATCCATCAGCTCTTCCCAGCCAATGTCTTCCCAGCCCATGGGGGCGGCCTCGCCCATGGCCAGGCGGCGCTCCAGGTTTGCCTCCAGGGCCGTGAGTTGGGCGTGCAGCTCCTCGAGCAGCAGGGGGATTGCCTGCTCCACCTGCTCCGCTGTGATCGCCCCAAACTGGGGCAGGCCCCGGCCGGTTAAAAGGGGCGGGGCAGCTGTTTGGACCATGGCGGCTGGGGTGACTTCTCCCATTTCAGCCGATCTGGGCTGCGGTCTGCAGGGAGATGGTCTGCAGGGTTGTAGCCAGCAGGGCGGTGGCCTGGAGCCGCTCCGCCAGGCCATTGGTGGTTGCTTCGTAGACGTCGATCGCCAGGCGCGGCCAGAAGCCGATGGCCAGGGTCGGCACCAGCAGGGTGAGGCCGATCAGAAGTTCCCTGGGCCGCATGTCGCCGATGGCTGCCAGGGCCGGAATCCTGGGCCCGAAGAACACCCGCCTGCAGAGACTGAGCAGATACACCGGTGTCAGCACCAGGCCGATGGCGGCCAGCACGATCGTGATCACGCGGAAGCCAATGGTGAAGCCGTCGTTGGCGGTGATGCCGAGAAATACGGTGATTTCACTGACAAACCCGCTCATGCCCGGCAGGGCCAAGGAGGCCAGGGAGCTGGCCAGAAAGAAGGCGAAGGTGATCGGCAGGGCCTTGGCCAGGCCGCCCATGTTTGGGATCGAGAGGGTTTCGGTGCGCTCGTAGAACACCCCGGTGACAAAGAACATGGCCGCGGCGATCAGGCCGTGGCTGATCATCTGCAACATGGCGCCACTGATGCCGAGGGCATCGATCGCCCCGATGCCAAGCAGCACGAAGCCCATGTGGCTCACCGAGCTGCAGGCGATTCGCCGTTTGACGTTGTCTTGGGCAAAGGCATTTAGGGCCCCGTAGACGATGTTGACGATCCCCAGCACCACCAAAGCTGGGGCCAGCTGCAGGTGGATCTCCGGCAACATCTGCACGTTGAAGCGCAGCAGGGCATAGCCGCCCATCTTCAGCAGCACCCCCGCAAGCAGCATCGACACAGGCGCATTGGCCTCACCGTGGGCATCGGGCAGCCAGGTGTGCAGGGGGAACATGGGCAGCTTGACGCCAAAGCCCACCAGGAAACCGAGATAGCAGAGCAGGCCGAAGCTGCCGCCGGGGGAGCGGGTTGAGAGCTCCGTGAGGTTGAAGCTGAAGCTGTCGCCGGAGAAGGCCAGGGCCAGGCCGCTGAGCAGGATAAGCAGGGAGGCGGTGGCGGTGTAGAGGATGAATTTGGTGGCGGCGTACTGGCGCTGCTTGCCCCCCCAGATGGCGATCAGCAGGTAGACCGGCACCAGTTCCAACTCCCAGGCCAGGAAGAAGAGCAGGAAGTCTTGGGAGAGAAAAACGAGCCCCTGGGCCGAGGCCTGCACGAGCATCAGGGCGAAGTAGAGGCGGGTTTTGCTCTTGATGTTCCAGCTGGCGGCCACCGAAAGCAGGGTCACCAGCCCGGAAAGCAGCACCAGCGGCGCCGAGAGCCCATCGGCCGCCAGGGACCACTCCAGGCCGAGGGCCGGCACCCAGCTCACCCGTTCCACCAGCTGAAGATCGCTGACCGACCCGTCGAAGTGCTGGCTGAAGCACACCAGCATCAGTGCCAGGTCGACCCCCAGGGTGGCGAGGGCCAGGCTGCGGGGCCATTTCGGATCGCTGCCATCGCCTGGCAGCAGGGGCATCAACAGGGCCACCGCTGCGGGGAGCAGCACTATCAGGCTGAGCCAGGGAAAGCTGGCTTCGCTGGAGGCGGCGAGCAGGGCAAAGTTGGCGTCCATCACGGCCCGGTTGCAGGTCTGGGGGTACGTTCGGCAGGGCCGGGATCAGGCACCGCAAGTCTCGGGAGCAATGTATCAGCCGCCCAGGGGGCGCTAGGTAGATCTACCTAGGGCTGCCGAGGAGCAGGGCCAGGCCTAGGGCCAGCCCCAGGCTCGTCCGGGCTGGCCGGGCTCCGGTCGGGCAGGTTCTCCCAGCTGCTGCCCCGGTGCTGGATGGCCAGGGCGTGGGCGTGGGATTCAACCCCGGCCTGGTGCCAGGCCCGCACCATTGCCTGGCCAACGGCCTCGGCCACCGGCCTGGGGCAGAGGGCCAGCAGGCTGGGGCCCGCCCCGCTGATCACGCAGCCCCAGGCCCCCGCCGCGATGGCGGCCTCCCGCACGGCCCGGCCGCCCAGGATCAAGCCCCAGCGGTAGGGCTCGTGCAGTCGGTCGTGCATGCCATCGGTGATCAGGTCGCCGTTGCCCGTGCGCAGGCCCTGCAGCAGCAGGGTCAGGGCCCCCAGGTTGATCACCGCATCGCCCACGGGTATGGACTTGGGCATGGCCCGTCGGGCCTCACTGGTGGTGAGCCGGATGGCGGGGATGGCCACAACCGCCTGCACCTCGCTCGACCACTCGCAGCGCACCACCCGCCAGCGGTGGGAAGCGGCCTTGGCGGTCATGCAGAGCCCCCCCACAAGGGAGGGCACCACGTTGTCGGGGTGGCCTTCGATATCGATGGCCAGCTCCAGCAGCTTCTCGCGGCTGAGGGGCTCCCCCACCAGCGCATTGGCGCCGATCAGGCCCGCCACGATCGCGGTGGCGCTGCTGCCCAGCCCTCTGGCCGGCGGCACCGCCAGCCGCACCCTGGCCTCAAGGGCCACCGGTTCCTCGCCGGCTTCCTTCCACACCCGTTGGGCCGAGCGGTACACGAGGTTGTCGGGTCCGCCGCGCAGGTGGGCCCCCTCGCTGCCCTCAATGATCAGATCAAAGCGCTCGCTGCCGCCCTCGATGCAGCGCATCTGGAAGACATTGTCCAGTTCCAGGGCCGCGCCCAGGCAGTCAAAACCAGGCCCCACGTTGGCGGTGGTGGCGGGTACATGAACCAGAACCCCTTGGCCTACCCGGGGGCGCGCCATGCGAACACTACGATTCGGCCCAGTGTCTCAGGCCACCAGCATGCGAGCCCGGCAGGCCGCGCTGAACTGGCCGATCTCCGGATCGATCACGGCGGTGATCGGCATCTGGGCCAGTACGGGAGCCAGCCGGCCCTTGGCCAGGAAGGCTGCCAGGAAGCCCGCAGAGCGGAGCTGATCGAGCAGTTTGGCGGCCGTTCCGCCAGCCAGCCAGATGCCACCGTGGCTCAGGCCAGCCAGGGCCAGATCGCCGCAGACGCTGCCGTAGCAGCTGATCCAGATCCCAAGGGCCTCAGCCGCCAGGCGATCGCCCCGGCTGGCGGCTGAGGCGACCGCCGCGGGCAGGTCGCTGGGCTGGGGCAGGTGGCAGAGGGGGTGATCCCCGCTGGGATGGTGGCAATGCAGCAGCCAGCGAGCCAGATCCCCCAGCCCCGTGCCGCTCACCACCCGCTCGATCGACACCCGCTCCAGCCCCAGTTCGCGGCCAAGCCATTGCTTGAGCTCCCATTCGGCCTGGCTGCGGGGGGCGAATTCCCCGTGGGCGGCCTCGCTGGCCATGGCCACCAGGCCGGCCGGGCTGGGCACCCCATAGGCCACCCCGAGGCCCGTGCCAGCCCCGAGCACCAGCAGGGGGGCCTGGTCCTGGGCAGTGCCGGCCCGGATCTGGGCCTGCTGGTGCGGGACCAGATGGGCCAGGCCATGGATCAGCACGGCGAAATCATTCACCAGCTCCACCCGGGGGATGGCAGTTTCGAGCTGCAGCCTGACCTCGTCGAGTTGCCAGCTGAGGTTGGTGAGCTGGGCCCGGCCCCCCGCCACCGGCCCCGCCACGGCCAGACAGGCGGCCGCCGGGGGCGGGGCTTCCCCGCCCAGAAAGGTGCGCACCATCGGCTCCAGACCGCTCCAGTCGGCCGAGATGTAGCGCTCGCTGCGCTGGAGCTCCAGTTCTCCGGCCGGGCCAAGACGGTAGAGGGCCAGCAGGGTCTTGGTGCCGCCGATATCGCCGGCCAGGATGGCGGTCATGGCTGCAGGCCGGCGGAGCGGGCCGCATTGGCCAGGCTGGCGACTTCGATCAGCTTGGCCACCGCCATGGTGCCCAGATCCCCCTCGCGGCGGCTGCGCAGGCTGAGGCTTCCCCCTTCGGCTTCCGTGGTGCCGATCACCGCCAGCACCGGGATCTTCATCTGCTCGCCGTTGCGAATCAATTTGGCCAGGCGCTCGCCGGATTGGTCCAGCGTGGCCCGCACGCCGGCTCGCTTCAGCTGGCCCAGCACCTCCTCGGCATAGCCCCGCACCTCATCGGTCACCGGCAGCAGGCGGATCTGCTCGGGCGCGAGCCAGAAGGGGAAATCGCCGGCGTAGTTCTCGGTCATGATCCCGAAGAACCTCTCCAGCGAGCCGAAGATGGCCCGGTGGATCATGATCGGTTGACGGCGCGATCCATCGGCCGCCACATACTCCAGCTGGAAGCGCTCGGGCAGGTTGAAGTCGAGCTGGATCGTGGAGCACTGCCACATCCGGCCGATGGCGTCTTCGATCTTGAGGTCGATCTTGGGGCCGTAGAAGGCGCCGCCTCCCTCGTCGACCTTGTAGGCCCAGCCCTTGCGCTCCAGCGCCCCGATCAGGCCGTTGGTGGCGAGTTCCCATACGGCGTCCTCGCCGATCGATTTGGCCGGCCGGGTCGAGAGGTTGATCTCGTAGCTGCGGAAATCGAAGGTGGAAAGAATCTGTTCGGTGAGATCGAGAATGGCCACGATTTCAGCTGTGATCTGCTCCGGCAGGCAGAACACGTGGGCGTCGTCCTGGGTGAAGCCGCGCACCCGCATCAGGCCATGCATCACGCCGGGGCGCTCGTAGCGATATACCGTCCCCAGCTCGGCCCAGCGGATCGGCAGCTCCCGGTAGCTGCGCAGGGCGGAGGCATAGGTGAGCACGTGGAACGGGCAGTTCATCGGCTTGAGCTGGTATTGGCGCTCATCCACCTGCATCGGGCCAAACATGCTCTCGGCGTAGAAGTCGAGGTGGCCGGAGGTCTTCCAGAGGCTGATGTCGGCCACGTGGGGGGTGTAGAGCAGCTCGTAGCCGGCATCGAAGTGGGCCTGGCGCCAGAAGTCTTCGATCAGCAGGCGCATGCGGGCGCCACGCGGATGCCAGAAGACCAGCCCGGCGCCGGCTTCATCCTCGATTGAAAACAGATTCAGATCGGTGCCCAGGCGCCGATGGTCGCGCCGTTTCGCCTCGGCTTTGCGGCGCTGGTGTTCGGCCAGCTGCTCGTGGGTTTCCCAGGCGGTGCCGTAGATGCGCTGCAGCTGGGCCTTGGTTTCATCGCCGCGCCAGTAGGCACCGGCCACGCTTTCGAGCTCGAAGGCCTTGGCGTTGAGCTCGCCGGTGTGGGCCACGTGGGGGCCGGCGCAGAGGTCCCACCACTGGTCCCCCAGGGTGTAGAGGCTGATCGGCTCTTTGATCCCCGCCAGGATCTCCAGCTTGTAGGGCTCGTTGATGGCCTGGATCCGCCGTTCGGCCTCAGCGCGGCTCACCTCTAGGCGCTCGAGCGGAAGCTTCTTGTTGATGATCTTGACCATCTCCTTCTTGATCGCCTTGAGATCGGCCTCGCTGAAGGGATCGGGGCTGTCGAAGTCGTAGTAGAAGCCGCTCTCGGTCCAGGGGCCGATGGTCACCTGGGCCTGGGGAAACAGCTTCTGCACCGCCATGGCCATCACGTGGCTCATCGAGTGGCGGATGCGCAGCAGCTGCTCGCTCTCGCTGGTTTTGGGCAGGGTGATCGCTGCTGGTTCGGGGCTGCTGGTGGTCACGGGCACGAATCGCGCAGCTCAACAGGGCGATCTGGAATCCTACGCAGCGCTCCTAGGCTGGCCAGATGGGATCTGATTCACCATTCCCCTTTCCCCCCTCGGCCTCAGATGGGGAGCTGCTCGATCAGTTGCTGGCTTCCCTGATGGGCGACTTCAGCAGCTGGTTTGAGCGGGGCCTGGTGCTGCTTGACCATTGCCCCGAGGCGGTGATGCCGGCGGAGCAGCAGAACTCCTTACGCGCCCGGATCGAGCTGGCCCGTAAGGAGCTCGGCGCCGCCACCAGCCTGCGCCAGGCGGCGCCGATCCCGATGGCCCTGGAGATGGAAACCCTCGCGCCCTGGCACCAGCTGGTGGTCAGCGTGTGGGATCTTTCCGCCTCCTTGCGTCTCAGTGGCGTATCCCTGCCGGAGCCGCCCGCTGACGAGGGGCCTGGGCGCCCCGGGGCCTAGCCATATGGGCAGTAGTCGACGGCTCCCGCCCCCGGAGCGCCGCAATCTGGCCCTGGCCTATGGCCTCTGGGCCCTCGGCCTGGTGGGGGTTTGCGGGGTACATCGCCTCTACAACCGCAAGCCCCTCAGTGGCACCCTCTGGCTGCTGACCTTCGGCCTCTGCTTTGTGGGGCAGCTGGTGGATCTGCTGTTGATGCCCGAGCTGGTCGACCAGGCCAATGCCAGCTGGTTGCCGCTCAAGCCCAGCCTCTCCGTGGAAAGGCAGTTGGTGCAACTGGCCCGCCGCAGTGGCGCGGCGGGTTTCAGCCTCAACGACGCCCTGTTGGAGCTGGAGCTACCCGCCGGGGTCGAGAGCCCCGAGGTGCGCCAGGAAATTGAGCGGTTGCTCCACGCCCAGCTGCTCGATGTCGGCAATGACGAACGGGGCAGGGTTGTGTACCGGGAACCATGAGCGGCCGGCCGGCTTCGGCGGGGGCGTTCAGCTGGGGGGCAGAAATCCCAGGGCCCGGCGCACCCGCTCGAGGGTTGCCTCTGCCACCGCAGTGGCCCGGGCCTGGCCATCGCGCAGCACGGTTTCAACCGCTCCGGGCTGCTGGCGCCAGTGGAGGTAGTGCTCCTGCACTGGCCGCAGGGCTTCGACGGCCGCGTCGGCCAGCAGGGGCTTGAAGCTGCCCCAGCCCATGGAGCCGCATTCCACGGCCGCCTGCTCCCGGCTCCTGCCGGCCAGCAGGGCGTAGAGGCCAAGCAGGTTGTCGGCTTCCGGCCGCTCCGGGTTGCCGAATTCCAGCCCCATGGTGGGGTCGGTTTTGGCGCGCTTGATCTTCTTGCTGATCAGTTCGGGCGGATCCAGCAGGTTGATCCGGGAGCCCTCATTCGGATCACTTTTGCTCATTTTGGCCGTGCCGTCGGTGAGGCTCATCACCCGGGCACCCTGCTGGAGGATCAGGGGTTTGGGCACCTGGAGCAGGGGGATCGGCTCCCCCGCCCCATCCCTTGGCGCGAAGCGGGCGTTGATGCGTTGCTGGGCAATGTCGCGGGCGAGTTCCAGGTGTTGTTTCTGGTCTTCACCCACCGGCACCAGGTCGGCGTCGTAGAGAAGAATGTCAGCGGCCATCAGCACCGGGTAATCGAGCAGACCCACCGACACCTGGTCGCCCTGCTTGATGGCCTTTTCCTTGAACTGGATCATGCGCTCGAGCCAGTTGAGCGGCGTGACGCAGTTCAGCAGCCAGGCCAGTTCGCTGTGGGCGCTGACATGGCTCTGGACAAAAACCGTGGCGCGCTGGGGGTCGATGCCACAGGCCAGGTAGAGGGCGGCGGTGCGCAGGGTGTCCTCGGCGAGCCTGGCCGGCTCATGGGGCACGGTGATGGCATGGAGATCCACCACGCAGAAGTAGGTGTCGTGGCTCTCCTGCAGGGCGACCCAGTTGCGGATAGCCCCCAGCCAGTTGCCGAGGTGCAAGGCCCCGGTGGGCTGGACCCCGGAGAGAACCCTTGGCCGTGGCATCGGCCTCAGCCCTCGCTGGTTTCGGAGCTGGGCTCCTGGGGCTCTGGGCTGCCAGGAATCTCCTCGGCCGGCAGGGCCCCATCTGTTTGCTCAGGACTGGGAGCCTCTGGTTCAGGGCTGGAAGCCTCTGGCTCAGGAATGGGGGGCGCGGGCTTACTGGGCCTGGCGAAGGGGTCGATGCGGGGCGCGCGCTCCTGGCGGCTTGGCCGGCCATCGCCGGCCCCGGAGCGCCTCTCCCCCTGGGACCTCTCCCCTTGGGGGCGGTCCCCCTGGGCCCGCTGCTGGGCGACCAGCCCTTCGAGCTGGCCCTCCTCGAGCAGTTGGGCAACGGTGCGAATCGCAAAGCCCAGGGCGGCCACGGTGGAGCGCAGGCCAAAACTTTCCTGGATGGCCTGGGCGGCCCGCATTTCGTTGTCGCTCAGACGGATCCGGAATCCGCCCGGCTCCCGGTTGCCCGCCGGTCTGTTGCCGCCGGAACGGCCACCCCGATCGGTGCGGGGTTGGCTAGGTGGGGTGTCATCGGCCATCGCCGCAGCCATTGCAATCAGGGGCAAGTGTGCCGCATCGGCTGGCCCAGGGGGGTAAGCCAGTGGAGTTTATGGCCCCCTGCCTGGCCTGGCCGGGCCAGCACAATCAGGGGCAGGGCGCGGCTGGCACCAGCTTCAAACTGATGCCGATAGGTGGCAAGCCACTGCAGATAGGCGGCCAGGGTCCAGCCGTGGTTGCCCCACTCCTGCTGGCTCCAGAAGTGCCGCAGGGCCTGCTGGCAGGCCGGTTGGCCGAATTCCTGCCAGCAGCGCAACTGGGCCGACCAGGCCGGCTGGCCGGCTGCGATCCAGCCCCGATAGCGCACCAGCTCGGGTGCCTCGCCACTGGCATCTGGCGGCAGAAGCGTCGCCAGTTGCTCCACGGGTACCCGCCGTAGCCGCAGCCAGCAGCGCTCCAACACGGCCACCGGCAAGCTGCCGCACCAGCTCGGTGCGGCCTCCAGTTCCGCGGCCCAGGCCCGGATCTGGCTGCGTTGCCGGCTTGTCAGACCGTCCAGCAGCTCAGCCATGGGTCCCCTTGAAGGTGATCGCAGCGCTGGCATATTCCCGCGGTTCGAGGTGGATAGTGCAGCGCACCCGGCCGAATCTGGCCTCCAGGTGTTCCTCCACCAGCTCGGTGATCCGATGGGCGGTGGGCAGGTCGTTGGCATCCACCACCATGTGCATGTCGATGAACACCTGTTGGCCCAGCACCCCCCGACTGGCGATGTCGTGGCAGTTGAGCACCCCCGGCACGTCCATGGCCACCTGGTGAATCGCCTCAGGGGCAATGGCGATCTGATCGACCAGCAGCGGCAGATTGGTGCGCAGCACGGTCCAACACACCCTCACCAGCAACAGGCACAGGGGGATGGCCAGGGCCACATCCAGCCAGGGCAGCTTCAGCCACACCGCAGCGGAGAGCCCAACCAGCACCACGGCGGTGGTCCAGACGTCGCTGCTGGTGTGGGCTGCATCGGCCTTGAGCAGTTGGCTGCCCAGCCGACTGCCCTCGGAGCGCTCGTAGCTGGCCAGCAGGATGTTGAAGCCCAGCACCATTAGCAGCAGCCACAACTCCTGGCCCTCGAGCCGCAGGGGTTGGAGCCCGGCAAGTAGTCGATCGACGGCCGTCTGCAGGATTTCAAAGGCCGTGAAAAGGATGAAGGCGGCGATCGCCAGGGCCCCGATGGCCTCGTATTTGTGGTGACCGTAGGGGTGGTCCCGGTCCGGTTCGGGATCGGACAACCCGTTGGTCAGCAGGCCCAGCAGGCTCGAAAACCCGTCGGTGGCGCTGTGCATGGCATCGGCAAGCACCGCCAGGGATCCGGTGAGCAAGCCCAGCACCAACTTCAGCAGGGTCATGCTGATGTTGACGGCCAGGGCCACCAACAGCACCCGCTTCACCTGGAGGCGGTTGTCGTTCAGCCCCGGCGCTGGCAAGGCACGCCCCCAACTGAACATCAAGCTAGAAGGTATTAGCGCCGGCGCAGCGCCATGAGTTGAGCTAAAGATGCTCTAGCCCAGCCTGAGCCGTTGAGCCTGCGTCAGTCCATCCCGGCCCCCCTGCGGCCCTGGCTTCCGGCCGCGGCAGCGGCCCTGGGGGGTTGGCTTGCTACAGATGCCCTGCTGCGGCTCAGCCACCTGCCCCTCTCCCCCGGTTTCAGCCTGGCGGTTCTGCTGGGGGGAGCCTGGTGGCTGCGCCGGCCCCGCCGGACTCCGGCAGCCCGGGACACCGATGTGGCCGGCTGGCTGGAGCGGTTGGAGCAGCTGCAGACCCAGTTCGGCCGGCTTGAGGAGGAGCCCGCCCCCCAGCGTGCCGAGCAATTGGCCGGGCTGCGTGCCGAGCTCGGGCGTGGCGGGCTGCTGCTGGCCCTGGTGGGCACCAGCCCCCCGCCAGCGGAGCTCCAGCCGGTGCTGGTGGAGGCGCTGCGGGGCTCTGAGCCCCTGCTACTGCACTGGGCTCACCCCCTGCCGGCCTGGAGTGCCGCCTGGCGCTGGCCAGAGCCATTTGAGGCCTGCGATGGCCTGCTGCACCACCTGCGCACGCCCCTTTCGGCCGCTGACCTGCGCTGGCTGGAGGCCCTGCCTGCCGGCCAGCCCGCCTGGTTGCTGGTCCAAACCAGCCAGGCGGGACCGGCCCTTGAGGCCCTGGCCCTGGAAGTGCGCTCCCAGCTGGGGCCAGGGCTTGCCCAGCAACTGCTGTTCTGGAACGGGGAGCCCGAGGCCCTGGCCGTCAGCCTGGCGCCCCTGGCCGCCCAGCTGGCCAGCGGGGCCCCAGGCCTGCGCCAGGCCCGCCAGCTGCGTCGGCTCGAGCAGCTGCACGCAAGCTGGCAGGGGGATCTTGAGCGCCTGCGACGTCAGCATTTCCTGCCCCTGCAGCGCCGCACCCAGTGGCTGGTGGCCGCCGGTGTGGTGGCTGCCCCCCTGCCCAGCCTCGACCTGCTGGTGCTCGCGGCGGCCAATGGGCTGATGCTCAAGGAGATGGCCCGGCTCTGGGATTGCCCCTGGAACCTGGAGCAGCTCCAGGCCGCCGCCGCGGAGCTCGCCAGGGCCTCCCTGGCGCTGGGGGTGGTGGAGTGGAGCAGCCAGGCCCTGGCCGCCCTGGTGAAATGGCATGGGGCCACCTGGCTGGTGGGCAGTGCGCTGCAGGCCCTCAGCGCCGCCTACCTCACCCGGGTGGTGGCCGCTGCCATGGCCGACATGCTGGCCCTCTCGGTGGGGGTGCCGGAACCGGATCTCGAGGCGATCAAGCGCCAGGCCCCCCTGCTGGTGGCCAGGGCCGCGGAGGCCGAGAAGCTGGATTGGTCTGCCTTCCTCGACCAGGGGCGCCAGTGGCTGGGCGCTCAGGCTGGGGATGGGGTGGCTGCTATCGGTGCTTAAGGCCCTTACCCAGAACCCCCATAAGACTCCCCCGAGTGGCTGTGCCGCGTTGCCCGCAGGGTTCCAAGGTCTGCTGGTCGCTCTGCTGGCCGGTCTGCTGGTTGGCTGTAGACAGCCCTCGCCCCCACGTGCCAGCCCCCTTGCTAACCCCAGCGACGCACGCCCCCTTGTTCTCACCACCTTCACCGTGCTGGCCGATATGGCCCGTAATGTGGCCGGGGAACGCTTGCAGGTGCGTTCGATCACCCGGCTGGGGGCTGAAATCCACGGCTACGAACCCAGCCCTAGTGACCTGGAGGCCGCCCAAGGGGCAGACCTCATCGTCAGGAACGGGCTGGGGCTGGAGCGCTGGGCCGATCGCTTCATCCAATCCGCTGACAATCGAGCCGAGGTCACCCTCAGTGAGGGAATGAGGCCCCTTTTGATTGAGGGCGATGCCTATGCCGGCAAGCCCAATCCCCACGCCTGGATGTCCCCCCAACGCGCCCAGCATTACGTGAACCGGCTGGTACAGGCCTTCTCAGCCCTCGATCCCGCCGGAGCTGCGACCTTTCGGGCCAATGGCGAGGCCTACAAGCGCCAGCTGGGTCAGCTGGATGCGGACCTCCGGACCGCCCTGGCAAGGGTTCCGCCCGCCCAGCGCCTCCTGGTCAGCTGTGAGGGTGCCTTCTCCTATCTGGCCCACGACTACGGGCTTGAGGAGGCCTATCTCTGGCCGGTGAATGCGGAGAGTCAGGTCACTCCCCGACGCATGGCCCGTCTGATCGAGACGGTGCGCCGGCGTCGGGTGCCCACTGTGTTCTGTGAGAGCACGGTGAATGCCAATGCCCAGCGAGAGGTTGCCCGAGCAGCTGGTGCCCGCTTCGGCGGTACCTTCTACGTGGACTCGCTCTCGGATGCTTCTGGCCCCGCTCCCACCTTGCTGAAGCTGCAGCGTCACAACGTCGATCTGATCGTCAAGGGTCTTGGACCCAGCGCAGCTGGCCGCTGATGCGCATCGAAGCCGACCACCTCTACGTCGACTACAACGGCATCGTGGCCCTATTCGATGCTTCGCTGCGGCTGCCCGCCGGTTGCATCTGCGGCCTCGTAGGTATGAACGGCGCAGGCAAGTCCACTTTATTCAAATGCCTTACTGGCTTTGTGCGCCCCTCTAGGGGCCGCGTCCTCATCAATGGCCAGAGCGTTGCCCAGGCCCAGCGGCACCAGGCGGTGGCCTACGTGCCCCAGAACGAGGGTATCGACTGCAGTTTTCCCATCTCGGTCTGGGAGGTGGTGATGATGGGTCGATACGGTGCGATGAACCTGCTGCGCCTGCCCCGTTCCGCGGATCGGCTGGCAGTGCGGGAAGCCCTGGAGAGGGTTGAGCTGCTCGATCTGCGCGACCGGCCAATCGGCTCCCTCTCCGGCGGGCAGCGCAAGCGGGCTTTTCTGGCCCGCGCTATCGCCCAGGGAGCCTCTGTGCTTTTGCTAGACGAACCCTTCAACGGCGTGGACGTCCGCACCGAGAAGCTGATGGCCGGGCTGCTTCTCCAGTTGCGCCAGGAGGGAAGCACGATCCTGATCTCAACTCACGACCTAGAGCACGTGCGCGATTTTTGTGATCTGGTCGTTTTGATCAACAAGACCGTGCTCGCCTTCGGCGAGACCGCCAAGGTATTCACCCCCGAAAATCTGGCCCTTACCTTTGGCGGTCTGCCAGCGGATCTGCTGGTGGGGGCGACCGCCAGGTGTGGGGAAACGGGCCCATGAACTGGTTGTTGGAGCCCCTCAGTCACGCCTTCATGGTGCGGGCCCTACTGGTCAGTGCCCTGGTTGGCGGCTGCTGCGGTCTGCTCTCCTGCTACATGACCCTTAAAGGCTGGGCCCTGATGGGCGATGCCGTCTCCCATGCGGTAATGCCTGGGGTGGTTCTTGCTTACTCCCTGGGGCTGCCGTTCTCCCTAGGGGCGTTTATCTTCGGGGTGGGATCGGTGGCATTGATCGGCTTCGTCAAGCAGAAGTCGCGAATAAAAGAGGACACGGTGATCGGGCTGGTTTTCACCGGTTTCTTTGCCCTTGGCCTTGTTCTGGTGTCCAAGGTGCGCAGCAATATCGATCTCACCCACATCCTTTTTGGCAATGTGCTGGGTATCTCCCTGGCCGACATTTGGCAGACCCTGCTGATTTCGGCTCTGGTGGTGGCCGTGCTGCTGGTGCTGCGGCGGGATCTGCTGCTGTTCTGTTTCGATCCCACCCATGCCCGCTCGATCGGCATCAATACCGGCCTGCTGCACTACACCCTGCTGTCGGTGCTTTCCCTGGCGGCCGTGGCTGGGTTGCAGACCGTGGGGGTGATCCTGGTGGTGGCGATGCTGGTCACCCCGGGAGCTACGGCCTACCTGCTCACCGATCGCTTCGATCGCATGACCCTGCTCGCCATCGGCAGCAGCATCCTCTCCAGCTTGCTTGGGGTTTACATCAGCTATTGGACCGATAGTTCCACCGCCGGCTGCGTCGTCCTGGTGCAGACAGGTCTGTTTCTGCTGGCCTTTTTGCTGGCCCCCCGTTACGGCATCCTGAGGGGTTCCGGCCCCCAGGCTCCCTAGGCGTGTCCGACCAGTTCTGGGCCTGGTGGCCCCTGTTGCCGCTCTATCCCTACGGTCGTCGCCGCACCCTGGTGCGCGAGCTGATTCCAGGCCAGGTCTGGAGCCTGGAGCAGCTGCAGGGGGTGTTCTATGTGGCCGTGCCGATCCGGATGACGGTGCTGCGGCTGCAAGCCGGGCTGTTGCTCTACGCCCCGGTGCCCCCCACCGGGGAGGTTCGGGCCGCCCTGGCCGAGCTGGAGCGTCAGCACGGCCAGGTGCGCACCATCGTGCTGCCCACCAGCTCAGGCCTGGAACACAAATTGCCGGTGCCGGCCATGGCCCGGGCCTTTCCGCAGGCCCAGGTGTGGGTGACGCCCCGGCAGTGGAGTTTTCCCCTGCCCCTGCCCCTGAGCTGGCTTGGCTTCCCGGCCGGCCGCACTCGGGTGCTGTTTGAGCAGGGCCTGCCCCACAGCGACGAACTCGCTTGGATACCCCTGGGCCCCCTGGATCTGGGCCTGGGCACCTTCATGGAGGTGGCCTGCCTGCACCGGACCAGTGGCTGCCTGCTGGTCACCGATGCCCTGGTGGCGATCGGCGCCGAGCCGCCGGAGCTGTTTGGCGCCGACCCCACCCCCCTGCTCTTCCACGCCCGGGAGCGGGGCGAGGAGCCGCTCACCGATACGCCGGACCAACGCCGTCGCGGCTGGCAGCGGCTGGTGCTGTTTGCCTCCTACCTGCGGCCCGCTCCGCTGGATGTTGCTGGCTGGCGAGAGCTGCTGGGCGGGCTGCTGGCCCCTGGGCTGCGCAGCCCAGGGGCCTACTTCGGCCTCTACCCCTTCCGCTGGCAGCCAGGCTGGCAGGCCGAATTCCACCGACTGGTGCCGGGCGAGCAGCCGACTCTGCAGGTTGCTCCGGTGCTGGAGCGGCTGGTGTTTCCCCGTTGCCAGTCCGCCCTGCTGGCCTGGATTCGCTGCCTGGCTCGGGAACCGCAGCTGCGCTGGCTGGTGCCGGCCCACTACGAAGCGCCGCTGGCCTGCAGAGCGGAGCAGCTGCTGGAGCTGGCGGCAGAGCTGGAAGGGCGGCCCTGGGCACCCGATGGCGGTAGCTGGGCATACCTGGCGGGCATCGATCGGGCCCTAGTGCGCTGGGGCGTGGTGCCGGCGAGGCCTGCCGTTGCGGCTCAGGAGCGGCCTACGGCCTAAGACCTGAGTTCGCCGGGATCGGCGTCCAGTTCCGTATCCAGATCGCCACAGCCCAGCAGGCTGGTATCCAGCTCCATCCGCTGTTCCATCTGGCGCAGGAAGTAACCGGTCATCATCGCCGAGGCGAGCAGGCCGGCCAGGTTGTCCCGGCTGGTTTGGATCTTCACCTCAAATTGTTCGCCGGGCAGCATGCCCAGCAACCCCTGCACGTTGTGGCGGATGATGTCCTGGATGTCACCACTGGCGGAACGGGCCACGCGCTGCAGCACGTCCGGCGATTGTTCCTGGAGGTACTGGATCAGCGAGTTACCGCTGATCGCCTCGTTGTCGGTGGTCAGGAACTCCGGGTTGAACATCGCCGGTGCGCGCTGCGGCCGGCCTGCACCCTACCCCACCTCTCCGGCTCCACCAGGGGGATGTCCGGGGTTGGAGAACCGTAACCAGCCGATTCGGTTGGGGGGCCAGTAGCGCAGCACGGCAGTGCCGATCACCGCCTCCTGGGGCAGGGCCCCCCAGAGGTGGGAATCCAGGCTGGCATTGCGGTTGTCCCCCAGCACCAACAGGTGGCCTGGGGGCACGTTGAGCGGTGGGAGTGTGTAGCCCATCGGTTCGGCCGACCAGTCGAGCGGCGCCGGTGCCCCGTTGCGCCAGAGCACCCCATCGCGCACTTCGACCCGATCCCCCGCCTCGGCCACCACCCGTTTGATCAGGGCAGCATTTGGGTCGTAGCCAGCATCGAGCAGGGCCGCTGGCGGGTGGAACACCACCACGGTGCCGACCGGCAGGGGCCGATGCAGGCGGGCGCGCAACTTCTCCACCAGCACCCGGTCCTGGAGCTGGAGGCTTGGCAGCATCGAGCCGGAGGGAATCCAGCGGGGTTCGAGCGCGACCCAGCGCAGCACCAGGGCCAGCGCCACCCACACCAGCAAGGGCCCCAGCTGGCGGCGCAGGCTTGCCAGGGGGCCGGCATTCGCGGCTCGGTCAGGGGGGGGAGCCAAGGGCGCAGGCGAGGATGGGCCTTCCATCCTGTATGGCACCGGCGTGGCGTTGGCCCCCCGCAACCTGGAGGCGGCGCTGGTGCTCCTGGCGGCGCTCATGCGCCATGGCTTGTCCCAGGTGGTGCTCTGCCCGGGCAGCCGCTCCGCAGCCCTGGCCCAGGCAGCCGGCCTACTGGAGGCCCATGGGCTCGGTCTATACACCTGCGTGGATGAGCGCTCCGCCGCCTTTTTTGCCCTGGGGCTGGGCCGGGCCTCGGGCCAGGCGGCAGCGGTGATCACCACCTCCGGAACTGCCGTCGCCAACCTGCTGCCGGCAGCGGTGGAGGCCGATTACGGCGCCATCCCCCTGCTGTTGATCACGGCGGATCGGCCCGACCAGCTCAAGGGCTGCGGCGCCAACCAAAGTGTCAACCAGGAGTGTTTCCTGGCGGCGAGTGTGCGCTGGCTGGGCCAGGGCGCTGGCGCTGGCCTGGCCGCCATGGCCGATGGGGCCATCGCCGAGCTGGCCCACGCCGCCCTGCTGGCCGCCCGGGGCTCCAGCCAGGCCCCGGGGCCGGTGCATCTCAACCTTCCCTTTGCCGAGCCGCTCCACGCCGACGGTCCTGCCCTGCTCCAGGCCAGGGCAGCCCTTGAAGCCGCACCGCCGCCCCCGCCAGCTGCCGTGGCGGCTTCACTCGCCTCGCCAGCTCCGGTCTTGCCTGGGCCGCTGCCCGACCTCGATCGCCCCGGCCTGGTGGTGGCGGGCCCCTGGCGCGGCTTCCCCCAGCACTGGCAGGCCCACGTGGAGGCCCTGGGTCGCTGGCAAAGGCGCACGGGTTGGCCCCTGCTGGCCGATGGCCTCAGCGGCCTGCGTGGCCAGGCCCAGCTGGAGCTGGTGGCGGGCTACGACCTGCTGCTGGATTGCCCCGACCATTGCCTCGATCCAGACCTGCGGCCAGCCCAGGTGCTGCGGCTGGGTCCCCTGCCGGCCAGCCGGCGCCTGCAGCGCTGGCTGGCAGAGCTGGGCGGCCCCCAGTGGTTGGTGAGTGAGGCCGATTCCCGCTGCCTCGATCCCCTCGGCAGCGGCTGCCAGCAGAGCGCGGCGGGGCTCGCCGGCTGGATGGCGCTCTGGCCAGACGCCTGCTGGCAGGCCAGGCCCGACCCGGCCTGCCTGGAGTTGGCTGCGGCCTGGCGGCGGCGGGAGGGGGACCTGCAGACCTTGCTCGCCGGCGCCCTGCCCGCGGCGGCGGCGGAGCCGGCCCTGGCGCGGCTGCTGGGCCATGCCCTGCCGGCGGGCGTGCCCCTGGTGATCGCCAACAGCAGCCCCGTGCGCGACTGGGAGAGCTTCGGGGATCCAGCCGCGCCCTGGCGGCCCGTGTACAGCTTCCGGGGGGCTTCCGGCATCGATGGCACCCTCTCGAGTGCCTGCGGTGTGGCCGAGGCCCTGGGTCAGGCGGTGTTGCTCAGCGGTGATCTGGCGCTGCTGCACGACAGCCACGGCTGGCTGTGGCAGCGCCAACTCCAGGGCCGACTCACCGTGATCCTGATCAACAATGGCGGCGGCGGCATCTTTGAGCAGCTGCCGATCCGCACCATGCCGGCGGCGGCCCTCGATTTCGAGCGGCTGTTCGCCATGCCCCAGCCCCTCGATCCGCTGGCCCTGGCGGCCGCCTATGGGGTGCCGGGACGCAGGGTGGGGGCGGCCGGGGATCTGGCCGGTGATCTAGCGGCTGAGCTGGCCCACCAACTGGCTTGGGCCCTGCAGCAGCCCATGGCCATGCTGGAGCTGCTCACCGACCGCCGCTCCGACGCCAGCCTGCGCCAGGCCCTGCGCAGAATGGCCACCACAGCCATGCTGCAGCCGTGACCCTCCGATCCGATCTGCCAGCAGCGCTGCACTGGCAACCTGCCGCCAGCTACGAGGACGTGCTGTTTGACCGGTGCGAGGAGGGCATCGCCCGGATCCGGATCAACCGGCCCCACAAGCGCAATGCCTTCCGGCCGCGCACCGTGCAGGAACTCTGCGACGCCTTCTCCCGGGTGCGGGACGACCCCAAGGTGGGGGTGGTGCTGTTCAGCGGGGTCGGGCCGGCCGCCGACGGGGGCTGGGCCTTCTGCGCCGGCGGCGACCAGAGCGTGCGCGGCGATGGTGGCTACGTGGATGAGGCGGGCCTGCCCCGGCTCAATGTGCTCGACCTGCAGCGCCTGATCCGCAGCCTGCCCAAGGTGGTGATCGCCCTGGTGGCGGGCTATGCCATCGGCGGCGGCCAGGTGCTGCACCTGCTCTGCGATCTGAGCCTGGCGGCGGAGAACGCCGTGTTTGGCCAGACGGGGCCGCGGGTGGGCAGTTTTGATGGGGGCTTTGGGGCCGGCTACCTGGCCCGGGTGGTGGGTCAGCGCAAGGCGCGCGAAATCTGGTTCCTCTGCCGCCAGTACGGCGCCGACCAGGCCCTGGCGATGGGCCTGGTGAATGGGGTGGTTCCCCTGGCCGAGCTGGAGGCCGAGGGGATCCGCTGGGCCCGGGAGGTGATGCAGCACAGCCCCACGGCGATCCGCTGCCTGAAGGCTGCCTTCAATGCTGAAACCGATGGGCTGGCCGGCCTGCAGGAGCTCGCTGGCCAGGCCACCCACCTCTTCTACCGAACGGCGGAGGCCCGGGAGGGGCGCGATGCCTTCCTGGGAAAACGCCCGGCTGATTTTTCCGATGCGCCTTGGTTGCCCTGAACTGCGCTGGCTTGTGCCCTGGGGGGCCTGGCCCCTCGCCGCCGGCCTGTTGTTGGGCGCCGCCGCCCCCGGGCTCAGCGAAACCCCGCCCCCCAGCGGCCCCTACCTGGTGCTCGATCGGCGCGAGCGCCTGCTGCTGGTGCTGGAAGGGGGCCAGGAACTGCGCCGCTTTCCGGTGGGGGTGGGCCGCCCCGGCTGGGAGACCCCGGTGGGCCGCTTTGAGGTGATCGAGTTGGCCCGCGATCCCACCTGGGAACATCCCGTCACCGGCCAGCGGATTCCGCCTGGTCCGGCCAATCCCCTCGGCAGCCGCTGGATCGGCTTCCACCGTGACTGCAAGGGCCGGGCCGGTTTCAATGGCCGCGAGCACCTGGTGGTGAAGGGCTGCGTGAGTGCCGGCTTCCACGGCACCCCCCACCGCTCCAGTGTGGGCCAGGCCGTCTCCCATGGCTGCGTGCGCCTGCTGGATGAGCACGTGCGCGAATTGTTTGAGCTGGTTGAGATGGGCACCCCGGTGAAGGTGCTGCCATAGGCCGCCCGTAGAGTTTCGGCCACTTCAGGTGGGACTGGGATGCGGGTCTTGTTTGCTGCGGCCGAATGCGCCCCGATGATCAAGGTCGGCGGGATGGGAGATGTGGTCGGATCCCTGCCGCCGGCCCTGGCGGCCCTGGGCCACGACGTGCGGATCATGCTTCCCGGCTACGGCAAGTTGTGGTCGCGGTTGCAGGTGTCGCCCGAGCCGATCTGGCGCGGCCACACCATGGGCAATGACTTCGCCGTGTTTGAGGCGCGTCATCCCACCAATGGCTTGCTCCTCTATCTGGTGGGCCATCCGGTATTTGACCCGGAGCGCATCTATGGCGGTGAGGATGAAGACTGGCGCTTCACCTTCTTTGCCAGCGCCACGGCCGAATTCTGCTGGCACCACTGGAAGCCCCAGGTGCTGCACTGCCACGACTGGCATACGGGCATGTTGCCGGTGTGGATGCACCAAGACCCGGAGATCAGCACCGTATTCACCATCCACAACCTCAAATATCAGGGGCCCTGGCGCTGGAAGCTCGACCGCATGACCTGGTGTCCCTGGTATATGCAGGGGGACCACACCATGGCGGCGGCCCTGCTCTATGCCGACCGGGTCAATGCGGTGTCCCCCACCTATGCGATGGAGATCCGCACGCCCCAGTACGGCGAACACCTCGACGGCCTGCTCAACTTCATCAGTGGCAAGCTGCGCGGCATTCTCAATGGCATTGACACCGAAGACTGGAATCCGGCCAGCGATGCCAGCCTGCCGGCCCAATTCTCGGCCACGGATCTGGCGCCCCGCGCCCTTAACAAGCAGGCCCTGCAGGAACGCTTCGGCCTGGCAATGAGTCCCCGCTCCTATCTGCTGGGCATGGTGAGCCGGCTGGTGGACCAGAAGGGGGTGGATCTGCTGCTCCAGGTGGCCGATCGGGTGTTGGCCTACACCGACAGCCAGATCCTCGTGCTCGGCACCGGCGATCGGATGCTGGAATCCGGTCTGTGGCAGATGGCCTCCCAGCATCCCGGCCGGTTTGCCGTTTTTCTCACCTACGACGACGCCCTCTCCCGCCTGGTCTACGGCGGTTGTGATGCCTTCTTGATGCCCAGCCGCTTCGAACCCTGCGGCATCAGCCAGATGCTGGCGATGCGCTATGGCTCGATTCCGGTGGTGCGGATGGTGGGGGGCTTGGTCGATACGGTGCCGCCCAACGATCCCCTGGCCGGCACCGGCATGGGCTATGGCTTTGATCGCTACGAGCCGATCGACTTCTACACCGCGATTGTGCGCTCCTGGGAGGCCTACCGCCACCAGAAGAGCTGGCAGGAGCTGCAGCGGCGCGCCATGGCGGTGGACTTCAGCTGGGCCCGTTCCGCCCTGGAATACGACGCCATGTACCGCGATGTCTGCGGTGTCAAGGAGCCGACGCCCGAGGCGGCCGATGTGGAGAAGTTCTCCCAGGGTCAGGATGCCGATCCGAGCCGCAGGGGCCTGGCTTCCCTGCTCAAGCGCCGTTGACCTTGCCCTTTGACGCCCCCCCGGCCGGGCCCGATCCGGCCCATCCCTATCCGGCCCCCTATGAGGAGCCCTGGGGTCGACTGGCCTTTGATCTGCGGGCGGCCCTGGCCAGTACGGGCCTCAGGGTGCGGGAGCTGGCCCGCCGCAACCGCCAGGGCGAGCTCTCGGTGCCGGGCTTCTGGCCGCCCTCCCTGGCCTGGCTGTTCTGGCCGTTACTGCTGGCCCTCTTGTTGGCCCTGGTGCTGGCCCTGGTGACTGCCGTTGGACCTGCCCTGGTGCGCCGATCCGACTCGGCTGGAGAACCAGCTCAGGAGCTAGTTCAGTCTCAGCCTCTCCAACAACAGCCTGCCCAACAGCCTCCTGATAAGCAGCCCGTTCCACCAGCCCCAAGCCCGCCAGAGCAGGCCCCGCCCCTGGCGATCGATCCCCTGCTGGCCCTGCTGGCTGAGGACGATCCCCGGGGCTGCATCGCCTCGGCCCGCCCCTACCCGGGGCAGGGTCGGCTGGACTTGGAGTTGGCGCCAACTTTTCTGGCCCTGGCTGGGCCGCTGCGCCAGCAGCAGGCCGACCAGTGGCTCGAGCGCAGCCGCGAGCTGGGCTACGAGCGGCTGCGCCTGCTCGACGGTTCCGGGGCCCTGCTGGCCCAGGCCGCCCGGGTGGGCAGTGGGATGGTCCTGCTGGGCCCCGCCTCGCCGTGATGGCCTTGCACCTGGGCCAGCTGCAGCAGCTGTGGGGGCCGCCCGTCACCGGACCCCTTACCCCTGCCCAGGCCAGCACCAAGCTCGAGCCGCAGGCGATCTGCACCGACAGCCGCCAGCTGGCTGCCGGCCAGTTGTTTGTCCCCCTGGTGGGCGAGCGCTTTGACGGCCATGCCTTCCTCCCCGCCGCCCTCGAGGCCGGGGCCATCGCCCTGCTGGCCCAGGCGGAGCAGCTCCCGCCCGCTGCCCTTGGCGTCCTGGCGGGCTCCGTGCCCCTCTGGCTGGTGCCAGACACCCTGCTGGCCTACCAGCAGCTGGCCTGCCTCTGGCGGCGCCAGCTCCCGGCTGGGGTGGTGGCGGTGACCGGCTCGGCCGGTAAAACCACTACCCGGGAACTGATCCGGGCCGCCCTGGCCCCCCTTGGGGAAGTGGGGGCCTCCAGCGGCAATGAGAACAACGACGTCGGCGTGCCCCTCACCCTGCTGAAGGCGACCCCTGACCAGGCGGCCGTGGTGGTGGAGATGGGCATGCGGGGCCTGGGTGAAATCGAGCGCTTGAGCCGCTGCGCCCAGCCCGACGTGGCGGTGATCACCAACATCGGCACGGCCCACATCGGCCGGCTGGGCAGCCGCGAGGCGATTGCCACGGCCAAGTGCGAGATCACCGCCGGCCTGCGCCCAGATGGGGTGGTGGTGATCCCGGCTGGCGATCCCCTTCTGGATGGAGCCCTGGCCCGGGTGTGGGCTGGCCGGGTGGTGCGGATTGCCCTGGCGGGCGAAGGCCATGAGCACCAGGCCGACTTGGTGGGCCAGCTGGATTGCTCCGGCGAGATCCTGAAGCTGGCCGGCGAGGAGCTAACTGGGGTTGAGGTGGCCATGCCCCTGGAGGGGGTTCACCACGCCCGCAACCTGCTGCTGGCCTTGGCCGTGGCCCGGGAGCTGGGGCTTGAACCGGCCCGCTGGCAGCCCCTGGAGGTGGCCCTGCCGGGGGGGCGCAGCCGGCGGCTGGAGATTGGGGGGGTGCGGCTGCTGGATGAGACCTACAACGCCTCCCCCGAGGCGGTGCTGGCCTCCCTGGATCTGCTGGCCCGCCAGCCGGGTCGCCGCTTTGCGGTGCTGGGCACCATGCTGGAGCTCGGCGACCAAAGCCTGGCCCTGCACCGAGAGGTGGCGGCGCGGGCCCTCAGCCTGGGCCTCGATGGGCTGGTGGTTGTCGATGGCGGCCTGGAGGGGGAGGCGATGCTGGCGGCGGCCCAGGGCCTGGCCCGGCTGGAGCGGGTGGACACGCCAGCAGCGGCGGCCCTGCCCCTGGGCCGGTGGCTGGAGCCCGGGGATGTGCTGCTGCTCAAGGCCAGTCGCGGCGTGGCCCTGGAGCAACTGATTCCCCTGCTCCAGCTGGCATGATGCAGCCGGAGCAGCATTTCACGATGTTGTGCCTTCGGGCAGGGGCCCTGGGTGGTGGTTCACCCGGGGCTTTTCCTTTGCCTATTCACCCAACCCAGATTCTCAACCCAGATACCAGCGCAGCATGGCCGCCAGCTGGCCCACCATGCCCTTGCCGGTGAGCAGTTCGCCGGCGATGGCCGCGGCGAAGCCGAGCATGGCCACCCGGCCGTTGAGCAGCTCCACACCGGCCAGGGCCTGGGTGTTCCAGGGCCTGGGGCTGGTCATGCTGGCGCCGAAGCGCTCCACCGGTTCGTAGTTGAATTTCGGGGTCATGGGCGGGCAGCTCTCCAGTTGTCTTTGACCAATTGTCTTGCCCTGCCGAGGGCAAGGGCATTGTCGGGCACATCCCTGGTGATGGTGGAGCCGGCCCCCACGGTGACGTTTTCGCCCAGGCGCAGGGGGGCCACCAGTACGGAATTGGCCCCGGTTTTGCTGCCGGCCCCCACCACGGTGCGGTGCTTGCGCTCACCGTCGTAGTTGGCGGTGATCGTGCCTGCCCCCACATTCACGCCGGCGCCCAGGTCGGCATCGCCGATGTAGCTGAGGTGGTTCACCTTGACGCCGGCGGCCAGGGTGCTGTTCTTGACCTCGACGAAATTGCCGATGTGGCAGCGTTCGGCGATCTCGCTGCCCGGCCGCAGCTGGGCAAAGGGCCCCACCGAGCAGTGGGGGCCGACGTGGGTCCCCCGCAGCACCGAATGCAGCACCTCGCAGCCCTCGCCGAGCTGGCTGTTTTCAATCAGGCAGCCCGGGCCGATGCGGCAGCCGTCGCCGATGCTGCTGGCTCCGCGGAAGTGGCACTGGGGTTCCACCACCACATCGCGGCCAAAGCGGGTGGCCTCGCTGAGGCTGCAGCTGGCCGGATCGGTGAAGGTCACCCCCTCGGCCATCCAGTGGCAGCGCAGCCGCTGCTGCAGCACCGCTTCGCACTGGCTGAGCTGGAGCCGGTCGTTGATGCCGGTGATCTCGTCGGCATCGGCCACCTCGAGGTGCATGGCCGGGCGGAGCAGGGCCACCGTGTCGGTGAGGTAGAGCTCACCCTGGTTGTTGTCGCTGCTGAGCTGGGGCAGGGCGGCCGCCAGTTGCTGCCAGTTGAAGCAGTAGATGCCCGCATTGGTGAGGTTGTTGCGGCGCTGCTCGTCGCTGCAGTCGCGGTGCTCCACGATGGCGCTGACGGCGCCGGAGGGGTCGGCAAAGACCCGGCCGTAGCCACTGGGATCGGCCAGCCGGGCGCTCAACAGGGTGACGGCGGCGCCACTGCTGTGGTGCTGCTCCAGCAGGGCGACAAGGGTTTCGGGCCGCAGCAGGGGCACATCGCCATTCAGCACCAGCAGATCACCGCTGAAATCGGCCAGGGGCTCCAGCAGCTGCTGAACCGCGTGGCCCGTGCCGTTCTGGGGCTGCTGCAGCACGAATTCCAGGCCAGCGTGGGCCGCCAGCGACTGCTCCACCCGTTCGGCCTGGTGGCCGACGATCAGCAGGCGCCGGTCGGGCTGAAGCTGGTCGCAGCTGGCCAGCACCCGCTCCACGAGGCTGGCACCGGCCAGGGGTTGCAGCACCTTGGGCAGGGCGCTCCTCATGCGGGTGCCCTTTCCAGCAGCCAACACGGCAACGGCAAGCATGGGCTGGGGCAGGCGGCTGGGCGGGAATCTAGGTGGGCTTGCCCAGGCGGGCCAGGTCGGCCCAGAAGCCGGGGTAGGAAACGGCAGCGGCCTCGGCTCGGGCCAGGACCGTCTCGCCCTGGGCCACCAGGGAGGCCACCGCCAGGCTCATGGCGACCCGATGGTCCGTTTCACTGTCGACGCTGGCGCCCCGGAGGGCCGTGCTGCCGCTGATTCCCAGGCCGTCCTCGAACTCCACGATCCGCGCCCCCATGGCCCTTAGCTGGCGGGCCATCACCGCCAGCCGGTCGGTTTCCTTCACCCGCAACTCCCCGGCATCGCTGATGCGGCTGGTGCCCTCGGCGCAGCAGGCGGCCACCGCCAGCACGGGAATTTCATCGACCAGGCGGGGGATCAGCTCGCCGCCGATCTCAAATGCCCGCAGGCGGCCATGGCTCACCTGCAGATCGCCCACCGGCTCACCGGCCACCTCCCGGCCATTGAGCACCGTGATCCGGGCGCCCATCTGCTCGAGCACATCGAGGATGCCGGTGCGGCTGGGGTTGAGCCCCACATTTTCCACCGTGAGCTCGGCGCCGGGGGTGATGGCGCCCGCCACCAGCCAGAAGGCGGCGGAGCTGATGTCACCGGGCACGACCACGCTCTGACCGCGCAGGCTCCGGCCCGGGATCAACCTCACCATGGTGCTGCCCGCTCCGCCCACCGTCAGCTGGGCGCCGAAGGCGCCCAGCATCCGCTCAGTGTGGTCCCGGCTCTGGGCCGGCTCGATCACGGTGGTGGGCCCCTCGGCGCTGAGGGCGGCCAGCAGGATGGCGCTCTTTACCTGGGCCGAGGCCACGGGGGTGCGAATCGTCGTGCCCCGCAGCCCCTGGCCCTGGATGGCCAGAGGTGCCAGGTTGCCGTTACTGCGGCCGTGGATCATGGCCCCCATCTGGGCCAGGGGTGTCACCACCCGCCCCATCGGCCGGCCCCGCAGTGAGGCGTCCCCCGTGAGCACGAAATGGCGGCCGGCCCGCCCGGCCAGTAGGCCCAGCAGCAGCCGCATGGTGGTGCCGGAGTTGCCGCAGTCGAGCAGGTCGGCGGGCTCCCGGAGGCCATCGAGCCCCACCCCCTGCACCAGCACCTCTTCACCGGCGCGGATCGCCGACACCCCCACCCCCATGGCCCGCAGGCAGGCGGCAGTACTGAGCGGATCCTCCGCCGGCAGCAGCCCTTCTATGCGTGTGGTGCCCTCGGCGATGGCGCCGAACAGCAGGGCCCGGTGCGAGATCGACTTGTCGCCCGGCACCTTCACCGTGCCCCGCAGGCAGGTGCCGCCCGGCAGGCTCAGGGGGCTGGAGGGAGGGGCAGTGGCGGCGATGGACTCAGCCACGGGCAGGGAGAGCGCTTATGGGGCGATCCTATGGACCATCCCGAGTTCCAACTGGCCATGTTGCCGTTCAGCGCTGATCCCCATTCGGCTGCCAGGGCTCCTGGCAGTGCAGATCAAGCGACTGGATGACCGCTGCTGTAATCGCCTTGAGTTCTCCTGCCGCGAGACGACCGAGCGGCCCCTGGAGCTGATCGGCGTGCACAGCGGTGGGCAGCCAGGTCATCACGAAGCTGGTCTGACGCAATCCATTGCTGGGGGAGGGCTCCAACATGTAGGCCAGTGGGTTGCTGCCAAGTCGCTGTTCCGTGCTCAAGGGAAGAACCACCCAGCGGCGGCTGTGGCGCGTCGCGACATCGGGAGCGATCACAAGCACAGGCCTAGCTTTGCTGTCGCCCAAGCTGCGGTTACGAGGCCATAGGTAGAGCCGACCGCGTTCAGCCATCGAGTCCGTGTGCCAGCACCTCAAACGCCATCGTGACGGCGTCTTCGCCTGCGGCATTCAGATCGCCACCCTCCACTTTCGCCAGATCGGCGTAAGCGATGTGGAGGGCATCGACGCGTCGCTGGGTCAACCACTGCGTCAGAGCCTCGCTCACAAGGGCTGAACGATTGGGCCCCTGGGCATCGAGCTGGGTGAGGAGACGCTCATCTAGCGAGATGCTGATGGAACGGTTCGGCATCGTTTTGCCAGGAATCTTGTTACTCAAGCTAGCAGCGGGCCCGGTTCTGCGACTTTCTGCCACCCATGCAATGATTAGTCGCGTCTTTTTTGCACAATGCAGGCGCCTAGTCGGATGCGTCGTTACCTGCAGGAGCAGCTGCTGGTCGACCTGAGCCGAAAGGCCGTGGTGCTGACCGGCGCCAGGCAGGTGGGCAAGACCACGCTGGCGCGGCAGCTGATGGAGGGGCGAAATTCACCCCAATACCTCAACTGGGATGTGGCGGCAGACCGGTCTGTACTGCTGCGTCAGAGCTGGAACCCGCGGGCCGATCTGCTGGTGTTTGACGAGATCCACAAGATGGCTGATTGGAAGGCCTGGCTCAAGGGTGTGATCGATGCCCGGCCCGTGGGCCAGGCTTTGCTTGTCACCGGCAGCGCGCGGATGGACACCTTCCGCCAGTCGGGCGAGTCGCTGGCCGGGCGCTACCTGCATCTGCACCTAGACCCGGTATCGGTGCGGGAGTTGTGTGCCCACAGCGGCATGGCTGCCGATCAGGCCCTGCTGCATCTGATCGAGCGAGGTGGCTTTCCAGAGCCCTGCCTGGCAGAGCGGCCCGACGACGCCCAACGCTGGCGGCGCCAGTACGCCACCGACCTGATCCGCGAGGACGTTCTGGAGTTTTCCCGCCTCCATGAGATCAACACGATGCGCGTGTTCGTCGAGTTGCTGCGGCAACGGGTGGGATCGCCCCTCTCCCTGGCGTCGCTGGCTCGGGATCTGGCGGTGTCACCCACCACGCTGCGCCGCTATCTCGAGGTCCTGGTGGCTCTTTATGTGGTGATCGTGGTGCAGCCCTGGCACCGCAACATCGCTCGCTCGCTGCTGCAGGCCCCGAAGGTGTACTTCACCGACACTGGCCTGGTGAAGGGAGATGGGGGCGTGCGCTTCGAGAATGCCGTGGCGGTGATGTTGCGCAAACAGGTGCATCACCTGGTGGACACCCGTGGCTGTGATGCCGGTCTCCACTACATCCGCACCAAGGACGGCGCCGAGGTGGACTTCAGCCTGAGCCTGGAGGGTTCTCTCACCCACCTGGTGGAGTGCAAGCTGGCGGACAGCTCACCCCACCGCGCCCTGTCGCGCTTTGCGCTCCAGTTTCCCGAGGCCGAGGCGGTGCAACTCGTGCGCGATGCCCGCCAGCAGGAGCAGCGTGGTGCGGTGGCGGTGGTGCCGGCCGGGGAGTGGTTAGCGCGTCTGCCGGTGTGAGTGGCTGAGCAGGGTGGCCAAGGAGCGGCATCAGCAGAGCAGGCTTGTTTTCCCAGGCCAGCTAGATACTTTTGGCAGGTCACGTTTCCTGGCACCCCAAGGCCAGGGAGAAACCAGTTATGGCTGTCAGCCGCCCCGGTTCCCCGGCCCCCTTGCTGGCGGCCTGCCGCCCGCGGCAATGGACCAAAAACCTGCTGGTGTTCGCCGCGCCCCTGTTTGCCTTCCGCTTCGAGGCTGAAGTGTGGCTACCAGCTGCCGGCGCCTTGGTGGTCTTCTGCCTGATTTCCAGCGCCATCTACCTGCTCAATGACTGCCTGGATGTGGAGGCCGACCGGGCCCATCCCACCAAGCGCAATCGGCCGATAGCTGCCGGTCTGGTGAGCGTGCCTGTAGCCCTCGCAATGGCTGCCGTGCTGGCTTTGCTGAGCCTGAGAATTGCCGCCTGGAACTCACCGGCTCTCGCTGTGGTGGTGTTGCTCTATGGCCTGATTCAGGTGGGCTACTGCCTGCTGCTCAAGCAAAAAGCATTGCTAGATCTGTTCTGCATCGCCTCAGGCTTTCTGCTGCGGGCTTTGGCTGGAGCTGTTGCTGCCTCACTGCCACCGTCCCCGTGGTTTCTGCTCACAGTGGGGCTGCTTGCACTTTTTCTGGCAATTGAGAAGCGCAAGGCTGAATTGCGGGTAGCCCACGATCGCGGCGTAATCACCAGGAAGGTGCTGGAGCGCTATTCCCTGGCCCTGCTGCTCAGGCTTGAGAGCCTGGTGGCTACCAGTGCCTTCATCAGCTATGCCCTCTGGGCAGCCGGCCCCTCCCTCGGCGGTGCTCCCACCAGCTGGATGCTGTTGACAGTTCCTTTTGCCTTGGCGGGAATCTTCCGTTACCAGCTCCTAAGCGATCCAGAGGAGGTGGCGCGCAGGAGGGAATGTGTCGATGAGCGCAGTAGTGAAAAGCCTGAGGACATCCTGCTGGGGGATCTGGGTATTCAGCTCACTTTGGTGGGTTGGCTGATCACCACTGCGCTGATCGGTGTCTTCAGTGCAGCCAGTTGATGCCCAAACCTGAACTGGAGCGGATTGCTGTATTCGATGTAGACGGCACTTTGCTGCGCGGAGATTGCCTGTGGCTGGCTGCCCGACGCTCCCGGGGCCTTGCTGGGCAGCTCGGGGCTGCTGTGGCCTGTCTGCCCTGGCTGATCGGCTGGCAGCTGCGGCTGGTGTCCACCGGCCGCTTAAAGCAGCAGGTGGTTGGCGCCTTTGGCCTCTGTCAGGCGGTCAATCTGGCCCAGAGCCAGGGCCGAGCCGATTGGCAACTGCTTGAACTCCGCGCCCAGCTGCGTCCGAACGCGCTGGAGCGTTTGCGCTGGCATCAGCAGCGCGGCGATCGGGTGCTGCTGTGCTCTGCGTCTCCCCGCATGCTGCTCCAGCCCTTGGCCGATTGGCTGGGGGTGGAGCTCCTCTGCACCGAACTGGAGCAGGTTCAGGGTAAGTGGCGGCCAAGGCTGGTCAGCCCGAACTGCAAGGGCCCCGAGAAGGTGCGACGGCTAGCGGCCCATCTCGGGCCACTGGATGGGCTGACGATCGAGGCCTACGGCGACAGCAAGGGCGACCGGGAGCTTCTCCAGGCGGCCGCACTCCCCCACTACCGCAGCTTTCTGCCCGAGCCCGAGCCCTACCCCCCCTTTTCGCTAGGTCCGCTGCTGCCGGTGGTGGCACTTGCGCTGCTGGCTTACGGCCTGCTGGGAATCTGGAGCCAGGGCGACCAGCTGCTGCCGCTGCTGCGCAGCCTCTGGCCCCAGATCGCGCTTGGTTTGCTGCTGGTGCTGCTGGGCTACGGGATCCGCTTCGGCCGTTGGCGGCTGCTCCTGCAAGCCTTAAACCAAAACCCGCCTGTGCGGGCAGATGCGCGGATTTGGATGGGCTCCTTTGCCTTCACTGCCACTCCGGGTAAATCGGGTGAGGCAGTGCGCTCCTTGCTGCTCAAGCAGGAGTGGGGGGTGCCCATGGCACCCACCTTGATGGCTTTGGTGGTGGAGCGGCTCACCGATGGCACCGCGGTGCTGCTGCTGCTGCTGATCAACCTGCCGCTGCTACTGCGCTGGCAGGTGCCCTTGGCCGTACCGATCGGTATAGGCCTGGCCATGTTGCTGGCTGGCTGGCTGGTATTGGGCACCCCCTGGGCCAAATGCCAGCTCAAGGGCATCGCCCACAGGCTGCTGCCCCGCAAGCTTGCCAGTGCCGGCGGGGAGGGGCTTGCGGCCATGCGTCGGTTATTGCAGCCAGCGCTGATACTGCAGGCCACTGTTGTCGGTGCCCTGGCCTGGAGCTTGGAGGGCGTCAGCCTTTGGCTGCTGCTGCGGGGCATGGGAATCGAAGCCGTAGGCATCGGCGGCGCCACGATTGCCCACACTGCAGCCGGATTGCTTGGTGCTCTCACCCTGCTGCCCGGGGGTTTGGGCAGCACGGAGGCAGGCACCGTGGGCATGCTGGCCCTGCAGGGTGTGGCATTGGCTGCGGCCACCCCGGCCACGCTGCTGATACGGCTGATGACGCTTTGGTTTGCGACCTTCCTAGGCGTGATCTGCCTGTTGCAGCTTCCCCGGCGCAGGCGGTGAGCAAGGCAGGCATTACGGATAGTGGTTGTGTCTAAAGAGATTCAACGTAAACCAATTTGAATTAAATCTAAAACTATGACCAAATTCGCCCAGATTCCAATCCACAGCGCCTTTGTTTTGGGCAGCACAAGCGAAGTGGCCAAGGCCATCTGCCATGAGCTGGCTCGGCGCGGCTGCATGAGGTTCCACCTGGTGGCCCGCAACGAAGAAGCAAACCAGCAGCTGGCCTCCCAGCTCCAAGCACGCTATGGGGCAGCCGTAAGCACCGAGCAGACCGATCTGCTAGAAGATGCCTGTCTCGGCAGCGCTCGGTTGCCCCAGGTCGGCGAATTTGATCTGTATCTGATTACGGCTGGATCATTGGGTGATGCCGAGCAGGCCCGCAGTGATTCTGCAGAAGCACTGCGGATCCTGGCTGCGAACGTCACCGGCTTGATCCCTTGGCTTACGGCCATCGCCACTATGGAGCGGTTGGCGCGGCCAAGCCGCCTCTGGGTTTTCAGCTCGGTGGCGGCTGATCGGGGCCGACCTTCCAATTACCACTACGGTGCCGCCAAAGCAGCACTTACGGCCCTGTGTGAGGGCCTGATGCTGCGCTGCCACGCCAAGCCCTTTGCGGTGCGGATTATCAAGGCTGGTTTCATGGCCACGCCGATGACGGTGGGTAAGGCCCCAGCTGCGCTCTGTGCCAGCCCAGAAGCGGTGGCGCGAGATTTGCTGCGCCGGCCCAACAAGCGGGGCATCGAATACTTGCCCTGGTGGTGGTCGCCGTTGATGCGGCTGATCCGCCTGCTTCCTGCTTCAATTGCCTCCAAGCTTTGAGCCCTGTGACTATTCCCCTGCCTGCCGGCCTCACGGCCGAAACCAGAACGCTGAGCGGCTGGGGCCGCACCAACCCGGTGTCTGCCCAAGTGGTGCAGCCCAGCTCGGTAGAGCAGCTACAGCAGCTGGTACGTGGCGCTCCTCCCCGCTCCTTGATTGCCCGGGGCCTGGGGCGCTCTTATGGCGATGCGGCCCAGCTGAAAGACGGCACGGTGATCGAGCTGCCGGCTTTTGATCGGATTGAGCTGGATCTTGGCAGCGGCACCGTCACAGCTGGGGCTGGGGCGAGCCTGGATCAGATCCTGAGGGTGATAGTGCCGGCAGGCTTTTTCCTGCCTGTGACACCCGGCACGCGCAACGTAACGGTGGGCGGGGCGATTGCCGCCGATGTGCATGGCAAGAACCATCACGTGGACGGCAGCTTTGGTAACCACGTGCAGCGGCTATTGCTGGTGGATGGCAGTGGCACCTTTAGAGAGCTCAGTCCAGAGGGGAGCGAAGCCTCCTTCTTCTGGGCCACCGTCGGCGGCATGGGACTGACGGGTGTGATTGTCGAGGCGACGTTTTCACTGATCCCGATCACCAGCTCGTTGATCAGCGTCGACACCACCCGCTTCCGGGATCTGGAGTCGCTGATGGAGGCCATGGAGGAAGCCGACGCGAAATACCGCTACAGCGTCGCCTGGGTCGACAGCCTCGATCCCAATGGCAGGGGTGTACTTACGTGCGGTGATCATGCCCCCGCAGAATCATTGCCAATGGCCCAGCAGGCCGACCCCCTCCATTACGACCCGAAGGCTCTGGCCTCAGCACCGCCATTTCTGCCGGGCGGACTGCTGAACAAACTGACGGTGCGGGCTTTTAACGAAGCCTGGTATCGCAAGGCGCCTAAGCACAGAGTAGGAGAGCTGCAGGCAATTGCACCGTTCTTCCATCCTCTTGATGGGGTGCAGGACTGGAACCGGATCTACGGGCCGGCTGGCTTCTTGCAGTACCAATTCGCAGTTCCCAATGAGGCGGCCCACCTGGTGCCGCGAGCACTAGAGGTGCTGCGGCAAGTGGGAGCACCGAGCTTCCTCACAGTGCTGAAGCGCTTTGGGCCCAGCAATCCAGCACCGCTGTCGTTCCCGATCCCAGGCTGGACCCTGGCAGCCGATGTGCCAGCCGCTGTGCCGGGACTGCTGGATGTGCTGGATCAGCTGGATGAGGAAGTTGTAGCGGCGGGTGGCAGGTTATACCTGGCGAAGGATTCGAGGCAGTCGGCAAGGATTTTTAAGATCAGTTACTCGAGCGCTTTCCAACCTGGAAAAGACCGATCAGAAATCGACACCATGTCCCCTTTTAACTCAGACATATTCATCAGAATATCGATTTCTGAGTAGTATGTAACTTAATCTTGTACCCGTCGCGATTTGTTCGATCTTGCTGATCAGCTCCTACCGCTTTCTTCGAGAAGGTTTTGTTTGTGTAAAGCATCTGCGCATGCGCTGCAGACGCTACACGGGACATGCACCAAAGTTTGCATTAATCTGATCGAACTCTCTCGTGCTGGAAGCAGAGCAAGGGCGCTCGCATAGCACACTAGCTGGGCCCTAATCAAACCTAGAAGTTCTAAAGACGTTGCTCGAAAATCTCGGAAGGGGAAAGCATCTATAACATCTTGGAAATAAGCAATTCAGCAGGGAAACTTAAGTGAATAAGTTGATACCCTAAAGGGAGCTCCCAAGTTTTTTGTTGAAAACCTTAACGAGCTTATTTTCCCAGAACGGTTTTCCGAATCAGCGTTTGCCGAATTCATAAATGCCAAAAGGTCGTCATTATTCCTAATTATTGGATATATCACAATTTGATGGCCAGCCTTGGGGATAAATCGAAATTTTTCAACAACATTATGCCGGGAGTCAAGGTAATCAATCATAAGTGGAAAAGGTCTGTATATGGTTGAGAGCAAGGAGCGTGTAGGAGAGCTCTCAAAATTGATGGTCATTACAACGTGCCCAACGCGATCTGAAGGTATACTTATAATATTGCTATGCCAGTTAGATCTATCAGATGGACTCCAAGTAAGTTCTTGGCCATTGACTTGGCAAATTTGGTTGGTGCCAGCTAGCCCATTGCCCACCAGGCGATTTCTGCGCTTAAAGACCAAGCTATTCTCTGTTCCCCTATGGCTAAAGGAGTAATTAGTCCTAATTGAAGCCAAGGCGGCAGAATCAAGTCCAACTTGTAATCTGCCATCGATATCCCAGGCATCAAGTATGACGTATTCAGGCGAGTTATTAGAATTGAAAAAATCACTATTAATTTTCTGTAAAGCTTTTGTGTAAACACTGTAGCTGTGTGGGACTGGTCTTGGTTTGTATAAAAGTTGATTTGCAAGTAGATTGGTTACCTTCCAGGGAATTATGTCAGCAGTGCTTCCAGGCGGTATCTTGTAGTCTTCAATTTGAGCTCGAATAGATTTGAATTTATCTCTCCTCATTCCCGCTATGGATTCTCTACCCTTGTCTGAAATCAACAGCAAGTTATCTGATAGTCCCAAGACTAGATTGTCAATTAGCTTTGGGGGGCTGTATCCGCCTTCGACAACTGCAATTATATATGATATGCTCGAAGCAGGCAAGATTGAAAGCAGCAATAGTGATTTGCTGTTATTACGAAGCAATAAGCAAAAACTATCCCACCTAAAGCCTGCAAGTATTATAATATAGGAAAATAAATACATCCCAGCAATGAGAATATGGTGCGCATCATCACGTACAAATGCAGCCTTGAAGACAACCCACGAGACAAGGGTAATTAAAGATATTGCAAAAGTAATATCAGGCTGTAAAAGACAATAAAATCTAATCCTCCGAAATCTTGGTCTTGAAAACAAAAGACGATATAAAACTAAATTAATAAGAATCGCGACCCAATACATTGAAACTAAAATTCGCGATGCTCTAGAGGCTTCAAGTGACATTGCATCAGTATATCCACTCACAATATCCAAATTTAAACCTGTATAATAATTGAGCATGGTATGCGGAGACCAGCTAACAATGATTCCCCACGTAATATATAAAGTAACTAGCGGTAGCGTCAGGGAGCCCATGTATAAAAAGATCGATCTTTTGGTTGGGTGCCTTAAAAGATCAAGCAACATGAAACCATATATCGCAGTTAAAGCTGGTATTGCTGCGCCAATATAGCTAAGTTTTGCAAAGGTAGTTAGCATTATCCCGGTGGCAACAAAGGCACTCTGAATGCTTTTTTGCAAAAAGGGATGATCCTTGTGGTTGGCTAACCAGGTTGAATGTGCTGCAATGATAGCAATCAAGAACATTAGATAGAACTTTGCGTCTCCTGGCGCTCCGGCATCCCAGACACTTACCAAGCAAACCGAAAGAGCTATTGCAATAGCAGCTGACATTCCTACATTTAAGTAGGCTAAGGTGACAATGCCAAACCAAAGAAAACTAAAAAGGACTCTTGATATTAAGAGTATGAATAGGTGGTCAGAAGCTTGGTTGTTAACGGCTTGGTGAAATGGACCGTATGTAAAAACTATATCACTTCCAAAGACCCTCCCATTGTCAGTTGCATCCACTAGTGCTTGCTGCCAGGCTGGATCCAGTGCTGACTCTGGATAGCGTAGGGGCGCGGCTCCGGCGGCTACAAGAGCCGTAAAACTGGCGAGGAAAAGAA
Organism: Synechococcus sp. CBW1108; assembly: GCF_015840335.1. Classification (NCBI taxonomy): domain Bacteria; kingdom Bacillati; phylum Cyanobacteriota; class Cyanophyceae; order Synechococcales; family Synechococcaceae; genus Synechococcus; species Synechococcus sp. CBW1108. Next base: position 233,800 of record NZ_CP060395.1, on the reverse strand, counting down.
TCCAGACAAGCTTCTTTTTGTTGGCAGCTAGTCGCAGTGGTAGGAACATTCTACTGTACAGGAAATGTCAATAAGTAAAAGGTCTGGCGAGGTGGTTCTACCCACTTATGGGCACCATAAATATATCGCTCGCATTGACGGCTCCGCAATCCTGGGTACGCAAGGACCTTAAGCTCCTCTAGCCCTACGATACGGTGTTTTCAAGGTTTGTAGCAAGCCCTTGATGTTTGCGAGGAAAACCGCGGCTGCCTTTCCCGAGATCTGCAGACCCATTCTATCTGATTTAACTGAGCTCTTGTTGTATTTCGCGATGAACTACTCGAATTTAGCGACTCGCTACTTGAAGCACAAGAAGCGTACCGTTCATGGGACGTTGCAGCTCGCGGCGAGCATCGGCTCTGCTTAACGCCTGACCGCAGTTGGAATTCCGGTTGTATCTCAGGTACCGCCCTTCACGGATTATTTTGGGACGACGCTGCGCGCCGTTGGTTGGATTGAACTGAGGGGCATATGCTTATTCCAACTCTTCCCATGGCATCAAGGAGAAGAAGATCACCCAGCGGTTATCAGTGTCCAATGTGCCGCCAAAAGGCACATGAAAATCATTGATTGAGTGCTGGCTATTATGGAATTTCCAGTATATCTGCGGCGCTCAACATTTGCAGCAATCGTTGATTGCCATGAACAAAGCCAGTTTATCGGGTTTTCATCGCTGAAACGCTGCAGCCGATCTTGCTTTTTCAGGAGTCCCTTATTGGCGAACTCAACCCCTACACCCCATTGGGCAGAACCCTGCTCAATGCCGCCTACAATACAGGAAGGAACGAATTGGGGCGGATTGTATTTTCCAACCTGCTACCGACGCAATTACGGATTAAATTGCTTGCACAGGGATCCGCTTTTAGCATAGATTTTAAAGTGCACATCTTCTCCTACAATAAACAACTGACAGGGTTGCAGAAATGAGCGAAAATTCCAGTGGCCAACTCGAATCTCCGCCAGGCAGGTAATGACGTATGTCTGCGTTAATTATCCTTGTATTAGCCCAGAAAACGCGGCAAATAGAGATTTAAAACTGAATATTGGGTTAGGTGATTCGAATCACTATAAAGATAATCACGATTCCAATAGTTGCAATATGTGACTCCACACAGCAACGAGAATGAGTCTAGGATTGAGATGTTGTGATTTTGATTTTTTAGCGCCGCCTGAGCATTCAGGATATTGACGTATTTTTCGTTCCACCATCGCTTTTCGCCTTTTAGCATCTTCTTGGTTTTAGAAACAGGACATCTCGGATAATTAAACCACTCGTCAAGGCAATAGTTTGCAGTTTTATTATTTCGGAAGTAGATTTCAGGAAATTCAGGCTTTGGTGTCTCAAGTAAAATAGTGACCTTTTTTCTGAAATATTCTTGGCAAATCTAGCAAGACTGCTAATCCAATCACTAAGAAATTCCTCCTGGGAAATCTTTATGCCATTTCTAAGGTAGTAAGACTGATCCGAGGAACCGTTGTCATTTCCTGGGACCAAAGGTTTTAAAAAATAGTAAGGGTATCTTAGTTAAATAATAACCCAGTCAAATTTATTGGCATTCTCGTTGATTAATTTTTCAGCAAAGTCCATCGTCTGCGCACGCTTGGCCATAATCCCGATTGTTTCTCCATATCTTTTGTCCACCTTGTAACTTGTAGATGGAAGGTTGTTCCATTCTCGCTAATCAAAATCGATCTTGTTTTTAACTTTAGCGAAAGTTGATACGCCATAGGATAAAGCATCGCGCTATGACTATCTCCTACAAACCATAAAGTAGGGTTCTTGGAATTCCACTTGCTACAGTAGGTGACAATGTTACTAGTTATCGCTTGATAAATCTTTGCATCTATGCCGCACTCTTTGAGAGTATTAGGTTTGATATTAAGCGAGGTGGCAATTAACTGGTGTGATTTATCTCCTAGGTAGACAGCGGATGCAAGTCCAAAGCGCAATAATGCTGCTCCAATAGTCACTGCGCTTAGGGTAATTGAAAAAATTCCTGCTATAATTATATTTTTTACCGAGAATTTATTCTGTCTGATTGGACATTCGGTAAACCTGTAAGAGCACATTGTAAGAAGTATCATCAGTCCGACCTGAATCGGCACTGACCACCAGTGTATGCCAATAGTCCAGCGACTTATTGAAAGGACTGTCCAGTTCCAGAGATAAAGCGAATAAGAAATCAAACCGATATAAACCACCTTCTCAAACGTAAAAAACTTGTAGGCGACAGTTCCCCTTTTCAGGCAGGCGATCATAACTGCTGAGAGCACCACAATCCCAATGGTGGCGGGAACCGCAGCTGCAACTGGCAAATACATCACCCCAACCATCGCTGCCACAACCAGGAGAGGGGGAACTTGCTCAAGTGCTTGCTCAAACTTTGCCCGCTTCTGAAACCCGATAAAAAGCAGGCATCCTGCTGCCATTTCCCAAAAGCGGGTTGGCATCAGGAAGTAAGCGGCATGTTGATTGACCTGATAGAGGCAAATGAATCCGATGAGTGAAGCAATCGTCAGTGCCCCAACCCAAAAGAACAGGTTTCTTGCGCCTTTTGCTGCCTGCTGCCCGAACCCAGAGAACCAGATCAGGAATGGGAACAAGAGGTAGAACTGCTCCTCTACGCCCAGTGACCAGGTATGGACGAAAGGATTTAGTTCGGTTGATTGGGCGAAGTAGTCAGTTGAATGCTTGAGGAGGTATAGGTTTGACAAACCAAAAAGTGAGGCAATTCCCGTCTTCAGCGCCACCCCTGGTTCTGGATTGAAAAGGCAAATAAGAACACTGGTGATCAGGACAAAAACCACCAACGCAGGCACCAGGCGCTTGATCCTTCGCGCATAAAACCCCGTCAGAAAATCAAGGAAGTTCTTGGACTCCCTTCCTGCAAGCGATGAAGTGATCACATACCCAGAGATTACAAAGAAAATATCAACGCCCAAATATCCGCTTGGCAACAAGTCCTTGTTGAAGTGGTTGATGATCACGGCAACCACCGCAAACTCTTAGACCATCAATTTCGGGTCGGTATTTGCTGATTGGGGTCGTTGGCATGTCAGGCGCGTCACGACTTGTTTCAGAAGTTTAACTCTATGCGGGTTTCTATCACTGCCTTTCTTTCCTGACCTCCCATCTCTAAGCAGTCGGTTATTCGGATCGGATGGGTTGGGTGCTGGGGTACTCTCTTTTCGTAGTCGTTCAAGGGGCGGGATGGCTCATAACGAACTTCGCCGCTGCTGAACTCTTGACGGCAGCTTGAATCCCGTTTGCATCTCAGGCAGAGACCGCCTGTGATGAGCACGCCTCCTGCCGGAATTCCAGAAGCGGATTGGTTGTCGTGGCCACCCGTGGCCAGGCAGTGCATCCTGGTCCAGCAGCAGGAGAACGATGAGCCCCGCAGCCAACTCACCGCCCTGGCCAGCGAACTGGCCAGCCTGCGTTAGCAAATCGGCCGCAGCTCCCGCAACTCATCCAAGCCCCCCTCCAGCGATGGACCCGGATTTAAGCCGCCGGAGCGACGCAAGGGCAGTGGCCGCAAGCGGGGTGGCCAGCAGGGCCATCCCGGATCCGGCCCGGAGCCAGGGCTCATTAGAAGTCAGGCAGAATTCAGTACCTGAGCTGGTTTTTGCCAGCCCAGCAGTGCCAGTAAACCAGGAATGTCATGAGCCAGGGCGGCCTGCCCCTCGGTGATCGACCAGAAGCCATCGAGTCGCAGGGCGTTCATGGCCAGGCTGCGGAGCGTGGCCATGATCTGCACGCCGTTTGTCTCGCGTTAGCGGTGCGCGTCTTCCCGCAGCTGGGTGTCGCGGGGCTGCATGGCGACAATTAGATAGGCGGGACTGCGCAAGCCCTACATAGGGCTTGCTGAGGAACCGATATCCATTGCGCCGCAGTTGATTCCAGGGATGGTCTCACGTTAAAATGAGCCTAATGGAGCCATTCCTGGCTTAGAACAATCTGCTGACACGCCAATGTACGTTTTTCAGCACGCAGGTCAGCTATCGATCGAGGAGTTTTACACGCCCTTCGGCGGCAAACTAGATCCTAATAATCGCTGGCTTCTGCTTCGTAACCTGATTCCATGGATGCCGCTGGAAAGCCAGTATGCACCCCAATTCAGTGCCAAGACAGGAGCACCGGCCAAGCCGTTTCAGATGGCGTTCGGTGCGCTGTACATCCAGCAACGCCTGGGAGTGACAGACCGCGAAACAGTTCAGCTGATCACGGAATCACCGTATCTACAATTTTTCATTGGCTTGAGTGCATACCAGGCAATGCCCCCGTTTGATCCATCGATGATGGTGCATTTTCGTAAGCGCATTGGCCCTGATCTGATCAAGATCTGCAATGACATGACCAAGGCCAATGGCATTGCGATGATTAAAGAGATGCTGGTTTCGGCGGAGGAGGATGATAGCGAACAAGAAGAGGAGCAACAGCTTGCTGCCATCGACGAAGCGCTAGGGGTGAAGCCTGCAACGTTGGATCCTGAAAGTAACTGGGGTACTCTGATTCTTGATGCAACCTGCGTGCCTGATGACATTCCCTACCCAGTAGATCTGAGGTTGCTCAACGAAGCGAGAGAGGCCACTGAGAAGATCATCGACGAACTGTTCAAGCAGTTGCAGGGAAAGATCAATCGTAAACCCCGCTGCAACCGGGATAAAGCTCGGAATCGGTTTCTGGCGATCATCAAGAAGAAAAAGCCCAAATGCGCCGAGATCCGTGAAGTCAAGCGCTTTCAGCTCAACGAGATCCGGAGAAACCTCAGAGCAATTGATCAGATGATCCATTGCGGTGCCATGCTTTTGGAGCTTGGAACCCAGCTCTACCGCAAGCTGCTGATCACCAGTGAACTGTACCGGCAGCAGCAGGAGATGTATGACGCTGATAGCCGGCGCATCGACGATCGGATTGTCAATTTGTCAAAACCACACGTGCGGCCGATCGTGAGGGGCAAGGCGGGAAGGCGAACAGAGTTCGGTGCGAAGATCTCAATATCAGATGATAATGGCTTTGTCGATGTGGATCGAATCAGCTGGGACAACTACAATGAAGCCAACGACCTGATCGCACGTACCAAGCAATACAAGGAAGAGCGAGGGTACTATCCAGCACGAATCTGTGCCGATTCAATCTATATGACATTAGGCAACAAGAAGTTCTGCGCAGAAAATAACATCAGACTCAGTGGCCGTCCACGCAAGAAGCAGGTAGAGGCCGAGGTGCAGACAGCAGAGCAACAAGAGCTTTTTAAATCAGACTTGAGAAAGCGTTCCGTGATCGAGGGAAGAATCGGAACGAGCAAACGGAAATATGGACTGGATCGGATCATGACCAAGCTGATTGAAACATCAAGAACGGTGATCACGATGGCGTTCTTTGTGATGAATGCCGAGAAGGTTCTCAGGCTACTGCGCCTCTTATTATCTATTCTTGTCTCTGTGTACATCCTGATGCTCTATTTGCTCGCCTCCTGGCGCCGTCCAGCGCTTCTGTGGGCTGCTTAGTCAGCTTCTAGGAGTAAAATTGAGGTCACCAGCGCTTGGCGCTGCAGGCTGAGTCGCGGCCCTTGGCGCGGACGAAAAACCCGCGAATGAAATTCAGCAAGCCCTACATAGGCGGGTCTCAGGACGCGACAACAGGGCTCCGATCACGGTCTGGAGCTCCGCCGATGCCCGCCCCTCTGTCGTTACGCATCAAGGAGCAGTACATGGCCAAACGGGCCAGTGGCCTGAGCCAGCAGATTGCTGCTGATGCACTCGGGATCTCGGTGCGCAGCGCCCAACGCATTGATCGCGGTGAGCTGCAAGCCCAGGCTCAACAGCAGCAGCGGGGTCGCCACTGGCGAAAACGCGCCGATCCGCTGGCGGAGGTTTGGGACAGCGTGCTGGTGCCCATGCTGGAGAAGGCGCCGCAGCTTGAACCCCAGACGCTGCTGCTGCACCTGGAGCAGGTCTTTCCGGCTCAGGAGTGGTACCGGCGCAAACGCACCCTGCAGCGCCGCGTTGAGCAGTGGCGGGCACTGCATGGGCCGGCTCATGACGTGATGTTCCTGCAGACGCACCAACCAGGCGTGCTGGGGATCTCCGATTTCACGGTGCTCAAGGGCCAGCCCATCACGATCGCTGGTGTGGCGTTTGAGCATCGGCTGTTCCACTTCCGCCTGCCGTATTCGGGCTGGTGCCATGTGGAGGTGACTCATGGCGGAGAAAGCTTTGTGGCGCTTGCAGAAGCACTGCAGAACGCTCTGGTGCTCTGCGGCTAGCAGCCAGTGGCCTACGTCGATGAGACCGCCGCCCCCACCGGCAAGCGGGGCTGGCAGTGGGTGATGGTGACCCCAGTGGTGACGGTGTTTCTACAGGGGCTGAGCCGCTCAGCCGCCGCTGCGATCGAACTACTGGGGAACGCCTTTGGCGGCATTGTGGTGAGCGATCGCTTCTCGGCCTACAACCACCTGCCGGTGATGCAAAGGCAGCTGTATTAGATGCATCTTATCCGTGATCGGATCTCCATCGCCGTACGCCAGGGCGCCAGCGGCGAAATCGGCCTGGAGCTGTTGGCCTTGCAGCAGCAGCAGTTTATGCAGTGGCATCAGTTGAAGGACTGCGCGATCGACTGGCCAACGTTGCCGCTGAACTGCCGGCAGATCCGGAAGCACTTTGATGTTACATTGGTATATTGTGGTTTGCGCGAAAAGGCGCGGTCACCATGGGCGCAGCCCGTACGCACCCAGGGCTGATTCAAAGTCTCAGCAAGAGTCGGTCTGAGGGCGTCGCCGCACCATCGCGAGCAGCGCCGTGCTGTCGTGCATCACCGCCTGCATGCCAGCGCGAATTGACTGAAAACCGCCCAGCCGTAGCAGGTTCAGTGCAGCCGTTCGCAGCGTGGCCATCACCCCGGCGCCATTGCCGCGGTAGCGGTGGGCGTCCTCATGGACCTTGGTGTCCCGAATCCAGTGCCAACACTCATTGCTCCAGCGGTCGCGTACCAGTCGCAGCAGTGCTTCTGGGGTGGTGCGCAGGCTTGTGAGAAACAGGTGGGTCGCCCGAAATGACTTGCCTTCACGGACGCCATCGGCGGTCATCTCTACGATCCAGCTGGTGCCAATCCATGCCTCACGGATGCGCTCTGGTGCTTGTTTGGCGCGTAGGGTCCAGGCGATGTTACGGCCGTAGCCGATCTCGTGATCCATTGCCACAAAGGGGATGTGGCGCTTTCCCTGGAACTGACATTGGATCTGGCGATGCAGCGTCTTCTGATTGGCTTTCACCCTCAGAAGGAAGTCGGCCCCCTGCTCCTGGAGCTGCCGAAAAACGGGCGCTGGGTATGGAGCGCGTCCGCCTGGATGAGCACGCCCTCGAGATCCAGCTCGCCGAGCAGCTGCCGCAGCACCGCCCGCTCGTGGTTTTCGCCGGTGGCGCAGCAGGCCTGGCTGATGGCCACGCCCAGTGCCGCGGAGTAGAGCGTCACCTGGGCAATGAACGCCGAGCCGCCACCAGCTGTGGGCTCAATCGAGCCTCTCAAGGTCTTGTCATCACAGACCAGCTGGTCAAGATCGCTTGCCCCACCTAGGATCTGAGCAATTGTCCAGTCCCGGATTGCGGTGCACAGGGCAGCCACGTCAACTTGCCGGAAGAAGTAGCGGACAGCTGAATCCGAGGGCGGTCGCCGCAGCCCCAAGCCCAGCGACTCGGTGAGAGCATCGTGGTGCCGTATGGCAAAGCGCTCCAGATCGCGCAGGCTCTGGTAGCTCAGGATGCCCAGCACTGCCACCAAAAGGAGGTGCCAGGCAGGAATGCGCACTCCACGAAGCATCCGGGCATCCGGTATCGCCTTGAGGTAGCTGATTAGGTCGAGATCGGTTGCAGCAGAATCGCTTTTGAGCACAGGGAGGAGGCGATTCCGACGACCTCAACTCATGCTGACAGCACTGGCAAGTATGGTTGTGACCGCCTTTGAATTAGCCCTGGGGGGGGCGCTGGCGATAGATTGCCGTAAATGCAATATAAGCTTGCACTGAGAATAATTCCCCCTACTTGGCTTGGCGTCTTGTCAATCCCGGTTTGGTGGTAAAATCTAAAAAATGTGACCCAACCAGAAGAGATCCTTCCGCTGTAAAATGATCATCATCCCTGTAAATCCTTATGCCATTCAGATATGTCGTGCAATCTTGCAAACGTTGAGGGCAGAGGAAGTCAAAAGCTTTGTAAATATGAATATTTTTATTAGTTGCCTCAAGCGCACTCAGCGCTTTATTGATATTTTCCATTCTGGACGCAAGAACGCTTCGTTCCTCCCTGAAAAGCCCGAGGCATTCTTTGGGAATAATGGGTCTAAACCATTCTTTTACACAGAGTTCATCTTTAGGTTTTCTTTCACTGGGAATACCCCTGAAGACTGGGATCGGCGCAATCAGGATAACATTTATTCCTTTCTTATATGCATCCTTGGCAATCTTTTCAACCTCAGTCAGCCATAAAGAAAATGCGTGATGATTGTCAATCGGAATCCAGTTTTTGTCGGCGTGTCTTAGAATTAGACCATCATGTTCTAAATTAAATTTATCAGGCAAAAAATAGAATTCTATGCGATTAGAAACGACAAGAATGTCCCCTCTCTGAAGCAAGTCAAACTGCTCCTTAAGAACTTCTGGGTATGTGAATTGCCCTGCTCCCACCTGTCTCTTGATCGCCCATTACTGTCTGTGTATCTCGCTGGCGGGAATGGTTGTCCAGCTTGCGAAAAACCCGAAATGCCAATCCCAGTTTGCTTGTGTAACATCCCAATAAGTGGAAACAAGTGAGCGGCGTGAATATCCCCAATGAGTAGAAGTTTTTGGACTGAGGAACCTGTTGATTTGAGTGAGCAGTTGGCAGTAGTTTCTCGCTTGTATTCTGAACAGTTCCCATAAGAGAGATTTGTCCCTGGTGCTGCTTGAGAAACCGCAACAAGATCCACTATTTGGGTTGTATTCCCTAGGAATAGAGTGCCGCCAAGTTGGCCCCCCAGTGCAGCTATTACCCCGCCTGTGCCAACAGAGGTTCCCAATCCCCAGCTTACTGCTCTCCTTCGAATTGGCGACCCTTTGGAACCTCTGAATCGAGTTTCTACCCACCGATGTGACCCAGTCGCCAGCAGAAGCATCAATCCGACTTGGAACGGAATTGACCACCAATGGATGCCAATCGTCCAACGACTTATGGAAAGAACACTCCAGTGCCAAAGATAGAGGGAATATGAGATCAAACCTACATAGGCGACAATATTAAGAGTGAAAAAGTCAAACGCTGCACTTCCTTTTTTCAGGCAGGCAATTAGAACTGCTGAAAGAATTGCAATGGATATTGTAGCAGGAACTGCAGCATTATTTGGCAGGAACATTACTCCGACCATTGCCGCAACCACCATAAGAGGAGGAACCTGTTCCAGCACCTGCTCAATCTGTGCTCGACGCTGAAAGCCTATGAAAATCAGACACCCTGTTGCCATTTCCCAAAACCGAGTTGGCATTAGGAAGTAGGCGGCAGGTTGATTGAATTGATACAGGTAAATGAAACTGATCAGCGAAGCAATCGTCAGTGCTCCGACCCAGAAGAAGAGATTTCTTGCTCCTTTGACCTTCTGCTGCCCAAACCCTGAGAACCAGACGATAAATGGGAACAAGAGGTAGAACTGCTCTTCTACGCCAAGTGACCAGGTGTGCGTGAAAGGATTGAATTCTGTTGATTCGGCGAAGTAGTCTGTTGATTGTTTGAGTAAATAGAGGTTTGATAACCCAAAGATTGATGTGCCCCCAGTTTTCAGTGCCTTTTCTGGATCATTAATGAAAAGGCAAATAAGGACACTGGTGATCAAGACGAACACAACCAGCGCAGGAACCAGTCGCTTGATGCGGCGCTCATAAAACCCCGTCAGAAAATCCAGAAAGTTTTTGGACTGCCTAGCCGCCAGCGATGAAGTGATTACGTATCCAGAGATCACAAAGAAAATATCAACACCCAAATAACCGCTGGGCAGTAGGTCCTTGTTGAAGTGGTTGATGATTAAGGCAACCACCGCAAATGCCCGCAGTCCATCAATCTCGGGGCGGTATTTGCTTTTTCCTGCGTGGGTTTGATTAATGGAGTCTAGACCTACTTCCTCAGCTGCCATCCGCTATTGGTAATTGAAAGACAAGGCTGCACCCCTATCTAGGCAACACCTATTAATTACATGAAAAGCCTTGCGTCGCCATTAAGCTTAATAATTTTTTAGCATTCACAGGTTGGGACGATTCGGAGCGACCATTGGCGCTGCTGAACTCTTGACGTCAACTTGATTCCCGGATGCATCTCAGGCAGAGACTTCATGCGATGGGCCCCCACCAACTGGGATTTCAGATGCGGACTGGTCCGCCACAGCGGTCTGCGTTCGGGCTGGATTTCTTGAGCTTGCCCAGCATGGCCAGGAGCAGCAACGCCTGTTGCTGGCTCAGCTCGATGTGGAGGGATTCGAGGCCCTGCAGCAGCAGTGGATGGCGGTCCAGCCTGGCGTGCCTGAAAACGCCTGCGGTGCAGCGCGTTTCATTGCCCAGGTGAGCCTTTACTCCAACACGCTGGGCGTGGCAATTGCTCAGAGCACCTATGCCACCGATGCCGGCGGTGAGATCGCGGCCCTGCGGCAGCTCCTGGATCGCGTGGAACTGGAAGGTTTGCTGGTGCAGGCGGACGCGCTGCATGCGAACCGCCGTTTTTTCGCTACCTGGAGCAGCGTGGAGCCGACTTCCTGATTGCGGTGAAACACTGTCGCAGCAAAGGTTTTCGAGTCATCAGCGATCGCCTGACCTACGGGCGTCAGGTACCGTTCCAGGTCAGCAAACGTGAACGTAAGCGCGGCCGTGACCATACCTGGACGATGCGGGGGATGCCGGCTCCGGCGTGGGTGGCCGAGAACTGGCCGGGGAGCGCCACGATCCTGGCAGTGCGATGCAAGGGCATCCGCGAGGGCAAGCCTATCGACGAGACCCGTTACTACGTCACGAGTTTGCGCACTGCGGCTACGTCGCGGCTGCGGCATGTCCGCGACCGCTGGTCGATCGAAAACTCCTGGCACTGGCCCCGCGACACCCAGCTCGGAGAGGACGCCCACCGCTACCGCGAGAGCAACGGCTTGCGGATCCTGGCCACGCACAGCAGCCTGGCCATGGTAAGTTTCACGAGTCCAAATATTGGTTATCCTTAAAGAACATGATTATCCAAATGGATAAAATTAAACGTTCGATCAGGCTTTCCTCTCAAAGCAATGGAAAGTATCGACGCGTAAGAGATTTGCATAGGCCTCCCTATTTTTTAAAAGCTAACCAAACTGTGCGGGAGATTTGCGCCCCCGATACACCAGGATCTTCAAGTGTTTTTGTTGAAATAGTTGGTGACGACATTTACAATAGCAAACTTTGGCTAAAGCGCCTTCCTTGTGAGCCGACTATTCTGGATGTTGGAAGTAACTATGGTTTGTTTTCGTGCTGGATTAAGATTCGTTTTCCGAGGGCCTCAGTTACCGCAATAGAACCTCAACCAGACATGCTTCGATTCCTCGAATCCAATGCAAAGGCCTTTGACTTTAAGGTTATTCCGAAGGCAGTTGCGGAGGATAATAAGCCAGTATTGATGAATACATCAGGCGATCCGACCACTTCATTTGTTATTGATTTTCCTGATAGTACCGAACCGCAATTAAGTCCTAACACGACCGTAGTCGAGTCAATTTCCTGGCAAGAAGTGTTTCATGGTAATACGGGTATGATTGATTTATTGAAATGTGATTGCGAAGGCGGGGAAAGATTGCTCTTGAACAATTTATCTCTGCTGAAGAAAAGTCGCATTATAGTCATGGAGTATCACTTCACTCATGTAGATCAAGCTTGGGTTCTGGACCGATTCAATAATGCAGGATTTACAATATTGAGCAATTCAGTTGGGCCTTATTCGGGGCATTTGATAGCGGCCCAGGAGTGATTTTCTACATATGCTGCTCGAAACCATATAGAATGCATCTATTCAGCCAAGTCTAGTTATTCTGATCGGTTTAGGGTTCGCCTCTCTCGCTTTAGCGGCGTCCCATGGAGTGGTGTAACTCAGGCGAACCGTCAGCCCCGGCGTAGCCGGGGCTGACGGTTCGCCTCCCTCAGACATCAGCTGTGGCAATGGGTGTGCCGGTCTGTGACCCTGTTTGGAGCACTACCACCAAACCGAACACAGACCATGACCCATACCCATAGTGGCGCCTCCGAGCTGGCTCAGCTCATGGAGGGCACCACCGCTGGCGCCCTAATCCCTAGTCTCCCGTCCCGGAGATTTGTGATCAAAGTCGCTGGAGCTTTTCAAGGATTGAGTCAGCTGTCGCCGTCCAGTTGAACGGCTCCTTGGTCTTGTTATAGGCGGCCACGAACTGCTCGATTTTGGCGATCAGTTCCTTGACACTGGAGAAGCTGCCCCGCCGGATCGCCCGCTGGCACCAGCGTTCCACCTGATTGAGCCAGGAGGCGTAGGTGGGCGTGTAGTGCACGTGAACGCTGGGCCGCTGCGCCAGCCAGGCGCGGACCTTGGCGTGCTTGTGGGTGCAGTAGTTGTCCACGATCAGGCGCATATCCAGATCCTCGGGGACGGACTTCTCGATCTGCCTGAGGAACCCCAGGAACTCCTGGTGCCGATGGCGGGGCTTGCACTGGGTGATCACCTCGCCGGTGGCGACGTCCAGGGCGGCGAACAGCGTGGTAGTGCCGTGGCGGATGTAGTCATGCGTGATGCTCTCCACGTAGCCCAGGCCCATGGGCAGCAGCGGCTGGGTGCGGTCCAGGGCCTGGATCTGCGTCTTCTCGTCGACGGAGAGCACCATCGCCTTGTCGGGTGGGTTCAGGTAAAGCCCGACGATGTCGCGGACCTTCTCCACAAAGAACGGGCCCGTGGAGAGCTTGTAGCCGTCAGGCTGTGATGATCCGGGGAACCCCAGAAGTTCAGGTCTGATCCTCCGTAGGCCGACACGACTTCCTGTCGTTGTCTTCCGGAAGATCTGTCGACCTGGATTGATGGGGCCGATCAGCAAAGAAGCCAGTGACCTAATACGAGCCTGGTCGAGAGGCCCCAACCGCTGCGCGAAAGCCAAGGGCTATACAGTCCTGTCCGGCTTCCCAGCTGATCGCTCCTTCCCCACCACCATCAAGAAGCGATGGCATCATTAACCATGGCACAGGTCTGCAAGGGCCGAGAACCTGACGTCGTGATCGGTATCGACACCCACAAAGACATTCACGTGGCCGTCGCACTTCCCCCCAATGGCGGCAGGCTCGGAGAGCACCGTATCCCCTCTACTCGCAAGGGATACGACGATCTGATCGTCTGGACCGAGGAGTTTGGCTCCAACTCCGTCTACGCGATTGAAGGTACAAGCTCCTAAGGGGCCGGTCTGACCCGCGAGCTTCTGGATGCGGGTTTCCCCGTCGTCGAAGTGAACCGAACGGATCGATCTATTAGGAGTTTGCGGAAAAACTGCCTGAAAGGCCGCGTTTTTCCCTCCAGAGAGCTGATTGTGCTCCGTTCGGGCTGAAATGATGCGTTTCAGCGGTTCAGAACGCCCGATTTCAGGCGTTTTGCCCCGTTGGGGCTTCCTGGAGGCCGCCTCATTGGCACACCTCTGGGCAACCACCTGTTCATGCCGCCGCCATCGCCGGTTTGAGCAGGTTGCCCAGCCGGATCAGGTTGTAGGCGATTACGTGCAGGCCAAACACCGCACTCACCTTGTCGGTGCCGCGCAGTTTGAATTGGCGCAGACCGTCCCACTGTTTGATCCAACCAAACACCTTCTCGATACCGCGGCGGGCATTGATCGACTTGGCGTAGCCCTCGTGGCGCGTGGTGCGGCCATCAATGGCGGAGCCACCAGAGCGGGCGGTGTTCTGAGCGACGTGCGGCGTCACGGCGATGCGACGCATCTCGGCGACAAAGCCCTTGGTGTCGTAGTTCTTGTCGGCACCGATGGTTTTTTGGTGGGCACCGGGGATGTCAGCCGCCATCGCTTTGGCGGCATCCCGCTCCCCGGTACCCACTGCTTGGGTAACGCGGCAATCGACGATCAGGGCATGGCGGTTGTCCATGAGCACGTGGCCCCGGTAGCTGGGTTGGGCCGGGTGGGAATTGGACTTGCGGGCCAGCAAGGCGTCTGGATCGACGCTGGAGCGGTGGGTCTTGTTGCTGAGCTTGATGCCGCGGAAGTCACCCTTGGCCCGCTTCTTACCGGGCTTTGGAGCGCCAAAGCCCTCGCCAGGGCCTGACGACGGGGCGGTGGGTCCTGCTGACCATCGGTCCGCTCCAGTGAGGCATGGGACGCCCAGGCCTGCAGCAGGGTGCCATCCACTGAGAAGTGTTCGTCGCTGAGCAGCGGCTTGACCTCCGGGGCAGCCATCAGTTTCTCCAGGAAGCGCCCCATGACCTGCTCGTTCAGCAACCGCTCCCGATTTTTGGTGAATGTGGTGGGGTGCCAGATCGGATCATCCGGGCTCAGGCCCACAAACCAGCGGTACAGCAGGTTGTAGTGCAGCTGCTCCAGCAACAGCCGCTCCGAGCGAATCCCGTAGAACGCCTGCAGCAACGAGGCCAGCAGCAGCTGTTCTGGCGGCACCGAGGGCCGGCCTTCTGCGGCGTAGAGCGCGCAAAAGGTGGGATTGAGCCGATCGAGGGCCTGATCCGCCAGTTTCCGGATCCGCCGCAGCGGATGACTGGCCGGGATCCGCTCCTCAATCGACACGTAGGAGAACAGGGAGCCGCTGCGCTCCCGGTGACCTCGCATCTGGGCTGGGCGGTTAATCCATTTTCGCGCAGGCTTGGTTTTTCAGCAAACTCTTAGGCGACGGCTCGGCAAGGACGTAGACGCCAGTCTTCCGCGAAGCGGTTGCCATCGACGCGGAGGCGGCCGCAAGGTCATACCTGGCGGGTACAGCCACTGCTACACCCAAAACCGGCGCCGACCAAGTGGAGATGATCCGGATGTTCTAGCCGTTGGCTTCTGCGCAGCAGTAGCTGGCCAAAGATTCGGCCACGGAGGGCAAGACCTGTGCGATCAACCAGATCAAGGCACTCCTGGTGACGGCACCGGCGGCCCTGCGGGAGCGACTCGGAAACCTCACCCTGCGGCCTTTGATCGATGCCTGTGCCGCTCCGCGCCCTGATGTTCTTGATGGGCCCATGGCTGCGGCCAAGCTTGCACTCAGGACCCTGGCCCGCCGGATTCAATCCCTGGAGCAGGAGATTGGGGTGCTGCGCGGCGACCTCGATTCCCTCACCAAGGCTGTCTGCCCGGGGCTGCGCCAGACCTACGGCGTGGGCGTCGACAGCGCTGCTACGCTGCTCACCGCCGCCGCTGATAATCTGGAGCTATTTCGCAGCGATGCAGGGTTTGCGGCTCTCTGTGGAGTCAGTCCGCTACCAGCCAGCTCGGGAAGACGAATCGGCACCTCCTGAACCGGGGAGGCAACCGCCAAGCCAATGCGCCTCTGCATCGCATTGCCGTAGTGAGGCTCCGCTGGGATGAGCAGACCCAGGCCTACGCAGCACGGCGCACTGAGGAAGGCCTTTCAAAACCCGAAATCCTGCGCTGCCTCAAACGGTTCATTGCCCGGGAGGTTTACTGGATTCTGCTGGGCAGTCCACCGGTACGCACCAGAGGGACCTGAGAAACCCGGCGCTCAGAAGCCCAGGCTCCCGCCAAGCAGCCCGCCCGCTCCCCAGTTTCGGGCTGGCTGCTTGGCCGATCTTGATTACCCATAAGCCTCCGCAACCCTGAGATCCCGCTCCGTGCAGGGCATGCAGCAACAGACCGCATTGGCAATGCGATCAGTCATCGCAACCATCGAGAAGCGCCGGTTGAACCGGAAGCAGAAGCCGCCCAGGTAGCGCCTGGCGTACTTGTCGAAATTGAAAGCGTGGAAGGTGCCGTTGAAGCCGGTCTTGAGGTTGCCCAGCACGGTGTTGATCCAACGGAACTGCGGCAAGTCGTTTGGGTGCTTCCCACCGGTGACGATGGCGTGATGGCTGCAGCCTGCCGTGGTCACGGCACGAAAGCAGGCCAGGCCATCGGAGAGCACCTGACTGCCGGGCGCCAGATGGCGCTTGGCCCACTCAGCGATGGCCTCTGAGCTGAAGCCACTCACGGCTGTGATCCTGGCGTGAATCAGCCGGCCCGCCTCATTCAAGGAGACGGCCGCGACGATGGGGATCTTGTTCTCTGAACCCCGACCTGCCTTGCCGCCCGGCAGTTCTCCGCCGAGGTAGGAATCATCGATCTGGACTTTTCCCCGCAGCAGGTAAGCCTCCTCCCGATCAGCCATCGCCCGCAGAATCTTGTGGTGCAGCAGCCAGGCGGTGTCGTAGTTCACGCCCAGGTGGCGGCTGAGCTCCAGCGAGGAGATCCCTGTTTTGGCCTGCCCGATCATGTAAAAGGCCAGAAACCAGGTGGTCAGAGGCAATTTCGTGGCCTGCATGATCGTGCCAGCCGTGAGCGTGGCCTGATGGCCGCAGCTGCGGCACTGATAGCGCTTGAGCCTGCGGCCATAGACCAGCCCATGCTCATGGCCATTGCAGCGGGGACAGCGGAACCCACCGGGCCAGCGCGCCTTCTCCAAAGCAGCCTCACATTGCACCTCGGTGCCGTAGAGCCGCTGGAAGTCAGGCAGTGAAAGGCCTTTCTGGAACTGGATGACGTTGCGCGCCATGACTGAACTGGTATGTGCGTACCAGTCTACGGCCCAGGCTCGCGGTGCGCGGAGCGAGCTGGGTAATCAAGTGGCGGATTAAGAGCCGGTCGCTGCATCCTCTCGGCGTCGGCAAATCGGAAGGCCAGGGGGGGGTTGACATCTATACTAACATCTTCGATACAGCGGTGATGCTTCTGCCGGTGGGGCTGCAGGGAGAAGCCTGCAGCTAAGTATCGAGCGCTCCAGTGGGTGCTCCCATCGGGCGGTCTGGTCTGCAGAGCCCGGTTGATCACCTCGGCCATCTGGTCGTCGTCGTAGGTGCGGGGCCGACCTGGCCTGAGCTCGTCGTGCAGTCCCTCCAGACAGAGCACCCGGAGCGCCTGCGCCACTTACCGACGGTCATCCCCGTCAGCCCCATCCGCTTGGCGATGGCGGTGTTGGTTTCACCGGCACCGCAGGCCAACACGATCTGGGCCCGCCGCACGATCGAATGCGGCAGGGATCGGGAATGGGCAAGGGCATTAAGTTGCTGAACCTCGTCATCGCTGAGAACCAGCGGGGGCATCGGACGACCAAGCGCCACGAGGCACCTCAGTGACACGCCTGACTCTAGCTGTTATTTCCGGGACAGCACACTAGCTCAGGGATCAGCTCCCCTGCACTGCTGCCATCCAGTAGCGGCAGCAGGGAAGACGCGTCAGAATGTTGTTTGGGCATAGTTCGTCTGGTTGAGGTGGTTCTCAAACCAGGGAAACGGGCCTGCCCACCCCTTGCAACGTCAGCCGTGGAGCCGATCGCCTGAGGTGCGTGGCCCACCGCGGCTACGCCGGGGTGGGGATGCCGGGGGAAATACACCACTGTTTGGGACGCGGGCCAGATGCCTTGCTCGCCTCGCCAGCGTTTTTCAGCTCGCCGCCGAGCAGGGCGCCGACCTGCTCCTAACGGTCAAACAGAACCAGCGCCGGCTGTATCGGCAGATCGCCTCCAAGTTCCGCAGCCACCGGCACTTCCCTGTTGAGATCAGCGATGTCGAGGCCAGCCACGGCCCCCGTGCGCGCTGGACGCTGCGTGCACGCAATGCCACGGACGCCATTCGTGAGCGCTGGTCAGGCGCCAGCTGGATCATCGAGCTGGTGAGCACCGGCTGGCGTGACGGCAAGCCGTTTCATCACGTCCACTTGCATTGATCACCAGGCGCACCTCTCGGTGCGACACCACCCTGCGCACCTGCCCGAAAGCGCTGCTGCGGCTTGTGCGCCAGCGCTGGGCAATAGAAAACCAGTGGCACTGGCCCCGCGACACGCAGCTCGATGAGGACGCTCCCCGCTACGCCCAACGCAACGGTGTTCAGGTGCTGGTCTGATGGCTGTGCCACACGACATCAGCCGGATGCTCGGCTGGGTCGGCATCAGCCTTGCGGAGACGGGATTAATGAACTTTCAGTCAGCCCTGGCCGCCTACGTAGTTGACACCGGGCAAGCTTGACTACCAGCGCGGTGAGCTTACGCCTTTGGTCGGCATAGTGCGCACCTGAAAGCAGCTCCAGAAGGTGACATCTTCCTGAAACCGGGGGGATATTCCTGGAGAGCTATGAAATCGAGCCCACCAGCAACGGCGCAGAGCGTGCCCTGCGATAATCGGTTATTCAACGAAAGATTGGGTACGACGTAAAATCAGTCAGCGGTGCCATCTGCCGCAGCCGTCTGCTTACGGTCACCACCTCGATCAAGCAACAGGGGCTTGCTGCGTATATGCTCGGTTACTGATGAGCAAGGAGGGATAGGCTGATGGCCGCTGTGGAACCCCCTAAGCATTTCCTTTTTTCACAATCTTTCTATTCAGAGGAGTAATAATCATGAAAATTGCCTCAATTTGCAATACAATCCTTGATCCAACCCTGGGCTCTGGTAAAACACGCTTGGCGTGGAGTAACGGCCTCAGGGCATTGGGGCATTCCGTAAATGTCTATGAACCGACTCAGTTTTACAAAAGCTGGATTTTTGATAAAGGTAGAACACTTAAGTTTAGAATTGATGCCCTAAGATTGTACGGCCAACTCTTGGATGACAATTATGATATACTTGAGTTTTACGGTGCCGAGTTTGGAGCTTTGATCTCTAGATTGGCGAGAATTCCGAAACAGTCTAGACCATTGATTGTGCACCATACAGACGGACTAGAGTTGCTATGGGAGCGCTGCCAGAAAGATTTTTCTTTATACGATAATACTGGGTTGTTGCAGCTAATTGGACGTTCTTCAATAAGGCCAGTAATTGAATACTTTGATCGGTTGGCTTTTTCACAGGCTGATGCAGTAATCTATCAGCATGCTACCGAGGGCGATTATCTTATTGAGCACGGCTACCAACGCCTTGAAACTTGCTCTTTGGTTGAGCCTGGTGTAGATGAGATCTACCTGTCAACAAAAATTATTCCCAACAAAAAACCTCGACTAGTTTCATTGGGAACATGGACAGCAAGAAAAGATTCTGAAACAATAGTGGAGGTAGCCTCAAGGCTTCTTTCGGCAAACCCTAATTTAGAGTTCCATATTTTGGGCGCTCACACTCAGCGAGACTTTATTATCAATGTATTTCCAGATTTTGTCCGCAATCGCATCACCGTATACCCTCGGATTACAGTAGAAAAAATCTCCGAGGTTCTCGCGCATTCAAGTATTTTCCTATTGCCAAGTCTATTCGAAGGTTTTGGTATGGCGACAACAGAAGCGATGGCTTGCGGATGCTGTGTTGTTGTGACACCCACAGGCTTTGGAACTGCAATTAAAAGCGGCACAGATGGCTTTGTTTGTAATTTTAAGGATACCGACGCAATGGTTAGTCGATGCCAATCCCTGCTTTCTGATCCCAGCTTATGCTATTCGATTGCCAAGGCTGCCAAAGATCGTGTTTCCAGTCTAAGCTGGCCGTGCCAAATTCTTAAATTAGAGAAAATATATCAAGGGTGGGTCGAAGCGAAGGGCGCATCCAGGAACGGTGAAATTCACACTCCAGCGGCATAGAAATACCTGCTCGACGTCAATAAAGCCGATTGGTGTATGCTTAAAACTTGCTTTTCAGCTAAAATATTAGCTTCCCACCTCGAGCTGCTCGCCGAGTCTGGCGGCACCTGCCGGCGCCTCTGGGAGTGCCACCAAGCCAACTAGCACCCGTAGACAGCGGGCTGATCTCAGCACTTGTCTTGAGCAGGCCAGAAAAGATCCCAAGTGCCAGCTTAGGTGGGTAGAGAATCCCGCCACCTGCTGGGAGCGCCATGGAGCCCCCTACACCCAGACCTTTGGCGACATCTCTGGCCAGATCCAGAGCTGGATGGTGGTGATCTTCGCCAACCTGGCTGCCGGCCTGCCCCTGGTGGCGACCAGCAAAGCAATCTTTGCCCTGGTGGGGTGGGTTGTGGAGAATTATGGTACTGTGATTTCCCTTTCTGCTGTTTGCCTTCACCACCACCCTGCTCAACCACATCGCTCTGGAGCCAAACGCAGACCCTAAAGGGGCTCACTAGGGAACCGACACCGAGAATTGCGAGCAAAGGCACTGCAGTTTCTAAATGGTTGATCGCAACGTCCGGGTTCAGTTGAAGGGGCGTTGTCGAAGCAGGCCTTTACAACCTTCTTTGCCGTAGCGATTAGCTCTTTGGTATGTGGATTTTGAATACCTGATCGCTGGAAATATCCGGGCTAAAGTCGTAGTCGGGCCCCTCAGCCAGATTGTTTGGCGGATACCTAGGGCCGCCAGCCCAATTTGTCTTGGCTTATTTAGCCGGGCATTTCAGAGATACTTGCTTTTATCAGAAAAATTTACCGCGGCGAGCTGAAGCATATGGAGGGCAAGAATGCAATGAGCTAAGTTGTGATAGTGTTGGGAAGATCTCCTGAGCTGTTCATGCCAAATGCCTACTGATTTAGCCGCACATTCAGGACCATGAGATCAACCGAAATCCCAATATTTCTTAGCATTGTCATCGTCGCGCAAAATTATGCCGATCGAATAAAAGACGTCATCCGTCTTACCGGGACAGTTGTGTCCCAATTTGTATCTGATTACGAAATTGTCATCGTAGATAATGGGTCGACTGATTCAACATCCAATATTCTGCGAAAACTGACTGCAGAAGGCGGGGAGGCAAATTTGCAGGTTTATACCCTAGCCGGGCGTGTAGATGATTTAACGGCGCGATGGGTAGGTGTTGAAAATAGTATTGGAGACATTGTTATCTGTTTCGACCCGCGCCATGGAGATTTAGAGCAACTTGAGCCCTTGACTAGGGAGGCTGCCGATGGCAATGATATAGTATTTACAATGCGGACTTTCCCTAAAGGACGCAGAAGCTTGCCGAGGACAGTGCTGTATCGCGCTTTTGGTTCAGTTACAAAACTCTCAACCGGCCTAGATCTTGATTCGTATTCAACAAGCCTGATCGCAGTTAATAGGCGAGTCGTCAACTATCTGCTGCAGTTCTCTGATCCACAAATCAAGTTCAGAAATCTTCCTTCTACGACAGGCTTTAAGCGCACTTCATTCTTAATTCGTACCCACCGGAGCAACGCAAGCACGATTAAGTTGCGTGAAAGCCTATCTAGGGGTATACGGTTAGTCACTTCTTCGAGCGGGAGTCCAATGCGGCTTGCGACCAACCTGTCCTCAGTAGGCGCATTGGCAAGTTTAATCTATTCAATTTACGTTGTATTCATCTGGGCATTTAAGGAGGATATTGCCCCTGGCTGGGTCAGCCTCTCCATGCAACAATCTGGCATGTTTTTCCTGATCTCACTTGTATTGCTTGTATTATCAGAATACGTGCTTGAGATTTCCCGGAAGGCAAACTCAGGACCTTCTTATTACATTGCAGATGAATTCACATCTGCCAGGCTGACCAGAAAAGATCGCTTAAACGTAGAAGTTGAAGGCTCGATTTTGTCTAAAGCACAGAAATCTCTTTTCAAATCCTAGATTGCCCTAACGCAGATGGCCGCTGAAAGTGCTTGCGTCATAGGTGGAGGCTTTTATGGGGTCGTCATCGCGTTGTATCTCAAGCTTGTCAGGAGGGTTGAGATTGTCGAAATTTATGAAAGGGAGTTAATTTTACTTTCAAGGGCTTCATTTGTCAACCAAGCACGAGTTCATGGCGGTTACCACTATCCACGCAGCTTTACGACAGCCTTTCGAAGCCGGCAAAACCTTACACGATTTTGTTCAGATTGGACCGACTGCATTTATACTGATTTTCAGAAATATTATGCTCTATCCAGGCGTAATTCTAAGATCACTCCCCTTCAGTTTAGACGATTTTGTGATCAGATTGGCGCCCCGATGCAAGAAGCTGAACCTGAGATCAGCCAACTTTTCAACCCATCATTGATTGAGGCAGTTTACAAAGTTCAGGAATATGCATTTGATGCACAAAAGCTTCGAAGTTGGGCCGATTGCGAGTTGGTAAAAGCAGGAGTCATTTGTCATATTGGACACTTGGTTGTTGATCCTTCATCGGATCTAGGGAACACTGTTAGGGTTTCCACCCGTGAACGTACAGGAGCTTTAGAGAGTAGGTCTTATTCGATTGCTTTTAACTGCACCTATAGCGGTCTCTCTCAAGTTGAGGTTGACCAAGGATCTGGTCGTCTTCGCCTCAAGCATGAAATTGCAGAACTTGCTTTGATTGACCCTCCACCTGAGCTAGAGCATATCGGGGTGACAGTGATGGATGGCCCTTTTTTTTCCACCATGCCCTTTCCTGCAAAGGATTGCCACAGCCTTTCTCATGTGCGCTACACTCCCCATTCATTCTGGGTCGATCAGCACGGTCTTTCACCTTACGAAGTCCTTGGTCAGTCAGAGCTCAAGACACGCGTTGATCGTATGATCCGCGATGCGTCCCGCTATCTACCTGCACTTGCCAAATCAAGATATCGCGAGTCGCTATTTGAGGTGAAGACTGTTCTTGAAAAGAATGAGTCAGATGATGGAAGGCCCATCCTTTTTCGCGAATCCACCTTGACTTCAGGACTATATTCTGTGCTTGGTGGCAAGTTAGATAACATCTACGATATACTGGAGTCGATCGACGAGCTTCCGAGGTTGCGGTGATGAGCATGAATGCCCTAGGTCGCCGTGGTCTTATTGGCCATACTGGGTTTGTGGGTACAACGCTGAAGAAGCAGCATCGCTTTGATTCCTTCTTCCGATCCTCGGACATTGATAGCATTGCCAATCAAGATTTTGACTTGCTGGTGTGTGCTGGTGCATCAGCAAAGAAATGGTTGGCGAACCAGCAGCCCGAGGAGGATCGTGCCAAAATTGGGAAGCTGATCAGCGCTCTCTCGTCTGTGCGATGTCGCAGATTTGTCCTGATAAGTACGGTAGATGTATTTCTTGATCCGTTGGGTGTTGACGAATTTTCATCTGTGGAAACAGTCGGCCTTCATCCCTATGGCCTCAATCGTCGCGAATTAGAGGAGTTTGCTGAGCAGCAGTTCCCGTCAACTTTTATTGTTCGCCTGCCCGGCCTAGTAGGGCCTGGGCTAAGAAAGAATATTATTTATGACATCTATCATCAAAATGAAATATCGAAGGTAGATAGCCGGGGTGTCTTCCAATTTTATCCTATGGTCAACTTATGGGCTGATCTACAACGCGTAATGGCTTTAGATTTGAAACTGGTTCATCTAACTGCTGAGCCCATCAGCGTAAGCGAGGTCAGTGAGGATGGTTTTGGAATAGCCTTTGAAAATCATGCCGTGGAGTATCCACTTTCGTACGACTTCCAGACCGCATACGCTGCACAAATGGGTGGTTGCGGACGATATACCTACAGTAAACGAGAGACCCTGCAGGCAGTACGGTCTTACGCCCAAACTGAGCTAAGAGATGCCCCTGTAACTGGAGAAAATGAGTGAGAATCTCCATCTCCAACGTCGCCTGGGAAACGACTCACGATGAGCAAGTCTGCGCAATCCTTCAGCGTCATGGCATTGATGCCATCGATATTGCCCCTGGGAAATACTTCTCCGATTTCGCAGCGGTGAGACCAGAGCAGGTCGAGAGGGTAAGCAGTTGGTGGTCAGAGCGAGGTATCGAGATTATTGGCATGCAGTCGCTGCTCTACGGCACGCAAGGCTTGAATCTCTTTTCCGAGCCTGTGATTCAACAACGAATGTTGGAGCACCTTCAAGATGTTTGCAGGATTGGCGATGCCTTGAACGCCCGTCGACTGGTCTTTGGCTCGCCGCGTAATCGAGATCGTTCTGGCCTGTCAGATCAACAAGCCTTTGATAAGGCTACATCTTTTTTCAGGCGCTTGGGAGACATTGCACATCGTTATGAAGTCACTATCTGCCTTGAGCCGAATCCAGAGTGCTATGGATCAAACTTCATGACCTCCAGCGTGGACACTGCGGCGGTTGTCGAAGCAGTTGCCCATCCGTCTATTAAGATGCAATTCGACACAGGTGCTCTGTCCATTAATCGTGAGATTCCATCTACGATCTGCAGCAAATTTTGGAGTCTTATCGGTCATGTTCATGCAAGCGAACCCCAGCTGGTTCCCGTAGGTACAGGTGCAACAGACCACACAGCATCTGCTACTGCTCTACATGAGTTCCTATCTGATGCCCCTGTTACCATTGAGATGCTTACCACCAGCACCGATGATCCCATTGCTGCAGTAGAAGCTTCGGTTGAGTTCGTCGTTGCTTGTTACGGAACTAGTGCAGTAGACGATTAAATTTATGAAATGGCTTGTTCTCTTCTTTGGAATCGCATCCAATGCCTCTGCGAGCTTGTTGATCAAACTCGCTATGCAGCCTCCTTTCAGACTTCCATCCCTTAATGCTCCTTGGACAGCACTTGAAAATTGGCCCTTGCTCTTGGGCATCTTTTTGTATGGTGCAGCATTTGTTCTCTATGCGATTGCCCTAAAGTTCTTCCCACTGAACGTTGCCCACCCAACCTTGACATCCGGTGCCATCGCTTCTGTAGCTGTTCTGTCTGTGGTGGTGCTTGATGAAGCTCTGCGTCCAGCCATGGTTGCGGGCCTTGGCTTTATTGTTTTTGGCGTTATTCTGCTGACAGCAGGTGCACGCTGAAATGGTATCTAATCAATTTACCCAAGTCGAGCAGATACGAGCTAATTTTCCTCCTGATTGGGAAGTTCCTGAGTTTCGAATTGAATATTGGGATGGGAAAACGAGTGATTATTGCGTTGTTGTTCCAGTCATTAACGAAGGCGAACGAATTCGTCAATTCGTTCGGCGGCTCAAGGAGAGTAGTATTTATTCCATTGCGGATGTCATCATTGTGGATGGTGGAAGCACTGATGACTCATTAGAACAAGCCTATTTGCGCGCCCATTCCATTCGAGGTTTGCTAACGAAGATTGGTCCGGGGAAACTAAGCTCCCAGCTTCGTGTTGCCTATGCATTTTCGTTGCTGGGTGACTACGATGGGATAGTAACGATAGATGGAAACAACAAAGACGATCCACAGACGATACGTGAATTTATAAGTCTGGCACGGAAGGGGTATGATTTTATTCAGGCTTCTCGGTTTATCAAAGGTGGCCGACATCGAAATACTCCCTTTCTCAGGTACTTAGCAATCCGCTTGATACATGCTCCCCTGCTTTCAATCTGCTCCGGCTTTCATTGGACAGATACCACCCAAGGCTTCCGAGCCTATAGCCGAAAAGGCTTACTAGATCCAAGAGTTAAACCATTTAGGAGAATCTTTAAAGATTATGAGTTACTTGCCTACCTATCGTATCGAATCCCCAAGCTTGGCTTAAAATGTATCGAGACCCCTGCCAGCAGGCTATATCCAAAGGGAAAAGCTCCTACAAAGATCTCCTCGTTTAGAGGTAGCATAGGTTTAATCAGGACGCTGCTTCATGCTTGCTTTGGTAAATTTAATCCATAGTCTTTTTGCTCCGAATGCAATATTTCTCTCTGCACTCTATTTCTGGATAATTACTGATTAAAAATTCATCAACCATTGGAAATCTCACCTTCATGTCCTTGCCATGGACAAAATACTGCCAATTCTCAGTAGAATAGACAATTGCATTAGCTTTCATATCTGCAATCTCGCGTAAAATCTTTTCCTCAAATGATTTTGTCGCGTATACCGGATAAGATACCTGTATACAAGTTGGCAAGTCAGCTCCTGCGTTTATAATGCCACTGTTTGTCATGTCAAGCAAGCACTTAGAATGACTATCCCGTATTGATTTTGCTGCCCAAGCATTGCCTGGATCTGCCACTCGAGAATAGGAAACCCCTTTGTATAGATATTCTAAGGGAGTTACTATTCTTCCTTTCATAACACCTTTGGCCGCTAATGCTTGAGTCCATGTTGATTCCGCCAAAGAAAGCAAGATAATCCACAGTGAAATACTTGTCAAAAATACCCTGATTCTGTATTTCTTGCCGAGTTGTTGCAGCCACATAAATGATGATGAAAAGGATATCGCAAGTACCGGGAGAGGCATGGCTCCCCATTTGTAAGCATAATACCAGCTAAAATAGGCAACAATTGAAAATACTGATAGAGTTACTGCGATTGAAGGTTTGTCTGACGATTCTTTTCTTGTTGAATACGAATAGGCAGTAAGTATTAACGGAGCCCACATGGCCATCACTACGTGACCCATGTCTGCTCTGTTTGTCCCAATTCTTAGCATCATCAATGCACATGCGGCAATGCCCAGCCAGTACGGGGAAAGATAGCCTCTATTCTCAGATTTGTTTGAACTGATAGTGGCTGCTATCGTGGTGGCCACAAATACGATGCCCAGCAGTGAATCTCTTATTACAATTTGTCCAAACACATATCGCCATTGACTAGATATCTGGGCGAGAAAAAATAAATTATAGAAATACTCCATTGTTCCGCTTAGCTGCGCGATTGCAATAATTAAGGAGGCGCCAATCACGACTAGACTACTAGTTTTCAAATAGATTGCCTTCTTTTCGAAGTATGAGGCGCTCAAGAGTGTAGTAAGAACGGTGACAACGCCAGCGATCCCTCGTTCGAATGACCACACAACCCCAAGAGACGATATTATTACGAGGAGGACTGCAATTTTTCTACTTCTTATTGAAAGCTTCTGAGTCATAAACTCGTACAAAATCCAGCAGGTCGCAATTAGAAATAGGTCCCTAATGCCGACAAGATAAGGTGCTGCAATTGCGGCAATACTTAAGAATATAATAGTGGGCCAATTAATTTTCCCCCTCAAGATTCTTGTTAGTAATAACAGTAGTATTCCAGCTGCAAGCGCTGGAGCCACGGACTCAGTAAGGTAAATTGTTGGATAGAAGTAGTTTTCTCCGCCGGCCAGCCACCTTGCCGCAATGGCCGGAATAAAATCCCATCCTCCGTGGATAGTTAGCGGGCTGCTTGCCGGTTCGTTCCAAAGAGTGGTTGCGGCTGCGAAATACTCCCCTACATGGAATGAATCGCTAACGGGAAGCTCCACCCCAAGAAATTTTGGGATTAATGTATAAATAAGAAGCGCAAAGGGTAAATTTTTTGCTATTTCAAGTTTTCCAGTGATACCCATTTTTAACTTATGGCTTCAACCACCTTACACTATACAGGCTGTTTTTGCTCGCCTTGCTTGTCTTTCTCTGATTGCACTCTTTGATCATGCTAAGAGCTCGTCGGCCCCTGGGCGTAGACGCAGTCTTATCCGCAGCAGTAGCACCATCGAAAAATGGTTGCGTCGTATGCATGGCATTCCAACCTCTGCTGGAAAGTTGCGCTTACCGGCTGGTACAGCACCCCCCCCCCAGTTTCAGGATGCAGTGGAGCTCCTACTGCTAGCCAGAGGCCTGACGGCTAGGAGTTTGCTGAAAAAACAGCCCTTGGCGCTTGCGTTTTTCCGCAAACTCCCAGTGGAGCTCAAGTTGGCGAACAGCTAACCTTGCCGCGCTTTGTGCTTCAGTTTCCCGAGGCCGAGGTGGTGCAGCTCGTCCGGGATGGCCGCCAGCAGGAGCAGCGCGGAGCGGTGTTTGTGGAGCCGGCAGGGGAGTGGTTGGCGCGTCTGCCGTTGTGAGCCGCTGCTCAGGGTGTCCTCGGATACTGACGGTTTGTAAAGGATCTTCGCCGTTCACCCCAGCAGCAGTCCCGCCTCACTGGTGGCGCCAGCTTCGGCGCTGCGCAGGTCAAAGAGAAGGTCTTCCAGTCTGAGCTCTTCGAGAGCTTGGAGCTGGGCCCGGTCCAAGCTCCGCTCCAGGGCTCCGGTCACCTTGTCGGTAGCGGTGGTTTCGGTCTGGCCCCTGGCGCCAACCGCTTCCCCCAGTCCTATAAGCACCGCCGCCAGCGACAGCTCGCCGGGGCTGCAAGCCAGCCGGTAGCCCCCACGCCGCCCCCGTCGGGCCACCAGCACCCCCGCCCGCCGCAGCCGCAGCAGGATTTGCTCCAGCATGGGTTCCGGCAATTGCTGGGCGATCGCCAGCTCATGGGTGGAGAGCCAGCGCTCCGGTTCGGCAGCCATCTCCAGCAGGGCCTTGAGGGCATGGTTTGCCTGCTTACTGAGCATCAGGTCTGCCCCGCCAGCCGCTCCAGCACGTATTCGAGGGTGTAGCCGAATAGGGCCGGATCGGGATCCCTGGTGCCGATGTCGGCCAGCCCCAGCTCAACCCAGCGGCTGTCGATGCGGGCCTCCAGCTCCTCTGAACGCCCCAGGGGCTCGCCCCAGGGGTGGCGCTTCTCGGGCCCGATCTTGGTGGTGGCATCGACCGCCAGGCGGCCGCCCAGACCCAGCCTTTCGCTGGCGAAATCGAGCATGTCAAATGGAGTGTTTTCGAGCACAAACAAATCCCGCTGGGGATCCACCTGGGCGCTGATCGCCCAGATCACCTGGCGCGGATCACGGATGTTGATTGCCTTGTCGACCACCACCACAAACTTGGTGTAGGTGAACTGGGGAAGGGCACTCCAGAAGGCCAACGCCGCTCGCCTGGCCTGGCCCGGATAGGCCTTATCGATGGCGATCACGGCCAGCTTGTAGCTGAGCCCCTCCATCGGCAGGAAGAAATCCACGATCTCCGGGATCTGCTGGCGCAGGATTGGCGTGTAGATCCGGTTCAGGGCGATGGCCAGCATGGCGTCTTCCTTGGGGGGCCGGCCGCTGAAGGTGGTGAAGTAGATCGGATTGCGCCGCTGGGTGACGCACTGGATCCGCACCAGGGGCGAATCCTCCACGCTTCCGTAGAAGCCCATGTGGTCGCCGAAGGGGCCATCGGCCAGTTCTTCTCCCGGGGTGATCGTGCCTTCGAGCACCACCTCGCTGTGGCTGGGCACCTCCAGGTTCACCGTTTTGCACCTGGCCAGGCGCACGCCTTCACCGGCATAGAGCCCGGCAAACAGCCATTCGCTTAGCTGCACGGGGATCGGCGTGGCCGCAGCCATCACCAGCAACGGATGCACGCCGATGGCGATGGCGATCTCCAATTTTTTGCCCATGGCTGCGGCCTTGCGCAGGTGGCGGGCACCGCCGCGCACGCTCAGCCAGTGCACCGTCATGGTGTTGATGCTCTGCTGCTGCAGCCGGTACACCCCCACGTTTGGCGTGCCGGTTTCGGGGTCTTTGGTGATCACCAGCCCCAGGGTGATGATCCGGCCGCCATCTCCGGGCCAGGGGCGCAGCAGTGGCAGGGCATCGAGGTTCACCGCCTCCCCCTTAAATACCTCCTGGCGGCAGGGGGGCGTGAGATCGAGATCGGGCCGGGCCCTCAGCACATCCAGCAGCACCGAGCCAAAGCGCACCGCCTCCCGGGCCCCCTTGGGGGGACGGGGTTGCTGCAGTAGGGCAAGCCGCTCGCCCAGGGCTTCGAGCTCTTCGGGCCGCTCCATGTCCAGGCTCCAGAGCACCCGCTCCTGGGTGCCGAGCAGGTTCACCGCCACCGGCATCGATGAGCCGGTCACGTTTTCAAACAACAATCCCGGCCCGCCGGCGGCTAGCACCCGATCGGCGATCGCCGCCAGCTCCAGATCCGGATCCACCGGGGCGCTGATCCGCCGCAGGGCGCCGCGGGAATCCAGGAGCTCAATAAAGCCGCGTAGATCTCGGCGACTGCGCTGGGGGGGCGCCGTGGCTGCCATCAGGTTTGACCGGTGCTTCCTACTGTGGCGCACCCTCCCCTGGCGGTGCCGGTGCAGATCTCCTACTTCGCGACTTCAGAAACGGTTCCCGAGGTGGTGCCCCCTGCCGAGGGCGGCCCCGATGCGGCCGTCGTGATCGACGTGCTGCGCGCCACCACCACCATTGCCTTTTCCCTCGAGAGGGGGGCGGAGGCCGTTGAGGCTTTTGCCGATCTCGCCAAACTCGAAGCAGCGGCCAGTGCCTGGCCGGAGCAATCCCGTTTGCGGGCAGGGGAGCGGGGGGGGAAACGCATTGATGGCTATGACCTGGGCAATTCTCCGGTTGCGATCACGCCGGAGCTGGTTTCAGGCAAGCGAATTTTCATGAGCACCACCAACGGCACCCGCTCCTTGGCAGCGGTGAAAGCCGTGCCCCTGCTTCTCACCGCTTGCCTTCCGAATCGCACCGCCGTGGCAAGAAGCCTTTGGCAGAAGGAATGTGAAAAAGTCTGGATCGTGGGCAGTGGCTGGGAAGGGGATTATTCCCTCGAAGACAGCCTTGCTGCCGGGTCCGTGGCCGCTGCCCTGCTTGCAATCGGTGCGGCCAGCCAGAGGCCGGCCCGCATCGCCAACGATGAAATGTATGTGGCCCTGGCGGTTTGGCACCAGTGGGGCCAGGACACCGAAGGGTGTCTGCGCGCCGCCAGCCACGGCCAGCGCCTGATGGGCATTGGCAACCACGACGCCGACTTCGCCTGTTGCGCCTCGGTCGACAGCCTCCAGATCGTGCCCGTCCAGGCCGAACCCGGCGTGCTGAAGGCCAGCTGAGGCCCTGCTTGGTGGTCTGGCCGAATCGGCCATTTCCCTTACAGTTCGGCCGTTCGTTCTGGGCAATCGGTGGGCAGTTTTCTGGCGGCAGCTGTGCAGCTCACCAGCACCCCTGATCCGGATGCCAATTTTGTGGCGGCCGAAGAACAGATCGAGCTGGCCGCCCGCCGCGGTGCCGAACTGGTGGGGCTACCTGAAAACTTTGCCTTCATGGGCGAGGACAGCCGGCGCCTGGAGCTGGCCCCGGCCCTGGCGGAGCGCTGCAGCCGCTTTCTGGTGACGATGGCCCGCCGCTACCAGGTGACCCTGCTGGGCGGGGGCTTCCCGGTGCCGGCCGGAGCGGGCAAAACCTTCAACCGCGCCGAGCTGGTGGGCACCGAGGGCCAGCTGCTGGCCCGCTACGACAAGATCCACCTCTTCGATGTGGATCTGCCTGATGGCAACACCTACCGCGAATCCCTGACGGTGCAGCCCGGCAGCCAGTTGCCGCCGGTGGTGGAGGTGCCGGGCCTGGGTCGCATCGGCCTCTCGATCTGCTACGACGTGCGCTTCCCGGAGCTCTACCGCCATCTCGCCGGCGCCGGGGCGGAGGTGCTGATGGTGCCCGCCGCCTTCACTGCCTTCACCGGCAAGGACCATTGGCAGGTGCTGCTGCAGGCCAGGGCCATCGAAAACACGGCCTATGTGGTCGCTCCCGCCCAGACGGGCCTCCACTACGGCCGGCGCCAGTGCCACGGCCACTCCCTGGTGATCGACCCCTGGGGCACCGTGCTGGCTGACGCCGGGGTGGCGGTGGGATCGGCGGTGGCGCCGATCGATGCGGGCCACGGCGGCCGGGTGCGGGCCCAGATGCCCAGCCTCCAACATCGCCGCCCGGCCCTGTTCTGAACTTTTTGATGCGCTACTTCTTGATGCGCGGGTCCAGTCGAGTCAAGTCAAAACCAGCGTTCTGGGCAGCGGCCCTGACTGCCCTCGCTGTGGTTCTGGCCGATCTGCCCGCCTGGGCCTCCTCCCTGGCCGCCTGGCGGGTGACCCGGGAGGGCCAGCTGGAGCTGCGCACCGCCCTAGACGTGCGCCCCCAGGCCTTCTTTGAGGCCGGCACGGGGCTGCGGGGGCCGAGGGTCTGGGTGGATCTGCCCGGGGCCCCCTCCCGCTCCCGCACCCTCCGGGGCAGTGGTGCCCTGCGCGAGGTGCGCATCGGCCGCTCTGATGGCCTCACCACCCGCCTGGTGCTCGAATTCGCCCCGGGCACCCAGCTGGAACCCGCCGGCCTGCGCCTGGTGGGCACCGCCCGCGACCGCTGGCGCATGGAGCTCCCCGGCCTGGCCAACCAGACCGGGCCGGCCCTCGGCGAGGGCGATCTGGATGCCGTCTCCAGTGCCCCTTTGGCCCAGATTTCTTTTCCCACCTCCGGGGCGCCCCTTTCGGCCGACGGCCTGCCCGTGGTGCCCAGGGGCCGCTTCAAGGTGGTGATCGATCCCGGCCATGGCGGCCCCGATCCCGGCGCGATCGGCATTGGCGGGCTGCGGGAAACCGATGTGGTGCTGGATATCTGTCTGCAGATGGCCAGGCTGCTGCAGGCCCGGGGCGTGCAGGTGCTGATGACGCGCACCTCGGAGGTGGATGTGGACCTGCCGCCCCGGGTGAGCCTTGCCAACAGCAGCGGCGCCGACCTGTTTGTGAGCGTGCATGCCAATGCGCTGAGCATGGCCCGCCCCGATGTGAACGGCATCGAAACCTTCTATTTCGAGGGGGCAGGAGCGTCAGCCCGGCGCCTGGCGGCGGCCCTGCAGCAACAGATGCTGGCCATCTCGCCGGGCAGCCCGGATCGGGGCGTTCGCACCGGGCGCTTTTTCGTGATTCGCCGCACCGTGATGCCTTCTGCCCTGGTGGAGATGGGCTTCCTCACCGGCGCGATCGATTCCCGCCGCCTCGCCGATGCCAGCTTTCGCCGGCGCATGGCCCTGGCCCTCTCCGCCGGCGTTCTCAATGCCCTGCGGGAGAGCCGATGAGCGCCTTGGTGGGTCTTTTTGACAGCGGCCTGGGCGGGCTCACGGTGCTGCGCCGGCTGCAGGAGCGCTATCCCCACTCCTCCTGCCTATACCTGGGTGATACAGCCCGGGTGCCCTATGGCCAGCGCAGCGTGGCCGAGATCCGCGCCATCGCCGCAGAGGTGGTGGCCTGGCTGCGGCAGCAGCAGGTGGGCGTGCTGGTGATGGCCTGCAACACCTCCAATGCCCTGGCCCTAGATGTGGCCGTGGCGGGGGCCGGCGTGCCGGTGGTGGGCCTGATCGACAGCGTGGCGGCCGAGCTGGACAGCGACTGCGTCGGCGTGCTGGCCACCCCGGCCACGGCCAGCAGCGGCGCTTACCGCCGGGCGATCCATGCCTGCCACCCCCATGCCCAGGTGCTGGAGGTGGGTTGCCCGGCCTTCGTGCCCCTGATCGAAGCTGGGGATCTGCAGGATCCGGCCCTCGAAAGGGAGGCCCTTGCCTACCTGGCGCCTCTGCTGGCGGCGGGGGTCGACACCGTGGTGATGGGCTGCACCCACTACCCGATGTTGAGGTCCTTGCTGGCCGGGCTGTTGCCGCCCCACGTGCGCCTGGTCGATCCGGCGGCGTCTGCCGTGCGGCGCCTGGGGCCCCTGCTGGCCAGCATGGGCGGCATGCCCGAGGGGGAGCTCGGCGGAGTGGAGGTGCTGCCCCCTGCCCTGCGCACCCGGGTCTGCGTCAGCGGCCAGGCTGGAGCCTTTGCTGAAGCGGCCAGCCGCTGGCTGGGCTACCGGCCCGCTGTGGAGCGGGTGGATCTGCGATCGGTGGCTTGAGCCTCCTAGGATCGATTGACGGCGGAGGTGTTGTGGCAACGGTTGCAGAGCTGCTCCAGCCCGTTGAGGCTGACCTGGATGCCCTGCTGGCCGATCTGCGCAGCCTGATCGGGGCCGGTCACCCCATCCTCCAGGCCGCCGCCGAACACCTTTTTTCTGCCGGTGGCAAGCGCCTCCGCCCCGGCATCGTGCTGCTGCTCTCCCGGGCTGTGGCCAGCGATGGGGAGCTGGGCCCGCGCCACCGGCGCCTGGCCGAGATCACCGAAATGATCCACACGGCCTCCCTTGTGCACGACGACGTGGTGGATGGGGCCGCCACCCGCCGTGGGGTGGACACCGTGCACAGCCGCTTTAACCACCGGGTGGCGGTGCTGGCGGGGGATTTCCTCTTTGCCCAGGCCAGCTGGCACCTGGCCAACCTCGATGACCTCGAGGTGGTGAAGCTGCTCAGCCGGGTGATCATGGATCTGGCCGACGGGGAAGTTAAGCAGGGCCTGTTCCGCTACGACACCGGCCAGAGCTTCGAGACCTACCTCGAGAAGAGCTACTGCAAAACCGCCTCCCTGATCGCCAACAGTGCCCGGGCCGCCGGGGTGCTCTCAGCCCTGCCCGCCCCCCAGCTCAATGAGCTCTACCGCTTTGGCCGCCAGCTGGGTCTGGCCTTCCAGGTGGTGGACGACATCCTCGACTTCACCGGTGACGACGAGCAACTGGGCAAGCCAGCGGCCAGCGACCTGGCCTCCGGCTACCTCACCGCCCCAGCCCTCTATGCCCTCGAGGAGCGGCCGGCCCTAGCTGGCCTGATTGAGCGTGAATTCAGCCAGGCCGGCGACCTCGAACAGGCCCTCGAGTTGGTGCGCAGCTGTGAGGCGATCCCCCGCTCCCGGGCCCTGGCCGAGGGCTTCGCCCGGGAAGCGGGCCTTGCCCTGGGCTGGCTGCCCGTTTCGGAAGCTAGCCGCGCCCTCAAGGCCCTGCCTGATTTTGTGCTGAGCAGGCTGTTCTAATCAGGTTTTCTAGATCAAGATTTTCTAGATCACCTGAATTTCACCTGCTCCAGGCTCTGCAGGAGGGTGCACCCGGCCGGCAGTTGGGGCTTGAGCCCCACCGCTAGCTGCTGTTCAGCCGGCAGCAGCACGTGTACCAAGCAGCCGGCGGCCTTGGCCGAGCGCGCACCCGCCAGGGAATCCTCAAAGGCCCAGCAGGCGGCAGGATCGACCTCTAGGCGCCGGGCTGCCAGCAGGTAGGGATCTGGGGCTGGTTTTCCGGCGCCCAGATCAGGATCATCGCCAAGAACCCTGGTTTCCAGCAGGGCGATCCAGCCATGGGGACCGCTCTTGTGGGCGACGGCAGCGGCGCTGCTGCTGCTCACCAAGGCCGCTGGGATGGCCTGGGCGATGCAACGCTCAACCAGCATCTGGGCCCCAGGCATCGCTGGCACCTGGCGCATCAGCAGTTCGGCAATCGGTTGGCGCACCGCCAGCAGGGCCTCGCACGAAGGCGGCACCAGATCCGCCTGGGCGATCCAGCTGCGCACCTGCTCGGCGCAATCGAGGCGACGACGACCGCGCAGCGCCAACAGCTGCTCGGCAGCCAGAGTTAGACCAAAGCCAGCGGTGGCCTGCAGCCAGGCCTGGCTGTGCAGCGGTTCGGTGTCGAGCAGCAGGCCGTCGAGATCGAACAGGCAGGCGGCTGGTAAACCCATCCCACCATGTTGCTGTACCGCCCGCCAACGCGCGCTTTTAATACGTCCAATGCCCTTTTGCCTTCTGGATCGATGCCTGACGCCACGACCGGGTCAACGATCGAATCGGTGCTGCAGGAGCAGCGCCTGTTCGCTCCGCCGCCGCAGCTGGCTGCCAGCGCTCGCATCGGCTCCCTCGAGGCTTATCAGACCCTCTGCTCCCAGGCTGAAGCCGATCCCGACGGTTTCTGGGGGGATTTGGCCCGCAGCGAGCTGCACTGGTTTGAGCCCTTCCACACCGTGCTCGACTGGAGCAACCCGCCCTTCGCCAGGTGGTTTGAGGGCGGCACCACCAACCTTGCTTACAACTGCCTCGACCGGCACCTGGCGGGGCCCCGGGCCGAGAAGACGGCCCTGATCTGGGAGGGGGAACCTGGCGACAGCAGCAGCTTCACCTACCGCCAGCTCCACGCCGAGGTGGCCAAGGCGGCCAACGCCCTCAAGGCCCTGGGGGTTGGCAAGGGCG
Organism: Synechococcus sp. CBW1108; assembly: GCF_015840335.1. Classification (NCBI taxonomy): domain Bacteria; kingdom Bacillati; phylum Cyanobacteriota; class Cyanophyceae; order Synechococcales; family Synechococcaceae; genus Synechococcus; species Synechococcus sp. CBW1108. The sequence goes on along the minus strand of NZ_CP060395.1, from coordinate 198,075 downwards.
ACCTGGTGGCCCTCTACATGCCGATGATTCCCGAGGCGGCGATCGCCATGCTGGCCTGCGCCCGCATCGGCGCCCCCCACTCGGTGGTGTTCGGCGGCTTCTCGGCCGATGCCCTGCGCGACCGGCTGATCGATGGGCAGGCCAAGCTCGTGATCACCGCCGACGGCAGTTTCCGCAAGGACAAGCCCGTGCCCTTGAAACCAGCCGTCGATGAGGCCTTGGCCGCCAGTGGGGGTGCACCTAGCGTGGAGCAGGTACTGGTGGTGCGGCGGCTGGCCGGCGCCGGCGGTGAGTGCGCCATGGCCGCCGGCCGCGACCAGTGGTGGCATGAGCTGGTGGACGGCCAGGGCACCGATTGCCCGCCCGAGCCCATGGCCAGCGAAGACCGCCTGTTTGTGCTCTACACCTCCGGCTCCACCGGCAAGCCCAAGGGGGTGGTGCACACCACCGCCGGCTACAACCTCTGGGCTCAGCTCACCTTCCAGTGGATCTTCGACATCCGCGAAGACGACATCCACTGGTGCACCGCCGATGTGGGCTGGATCACCGGCCACAGCTACATCGTCTACGGGCCTTTGTCGGCCGGCGCCACCACGGTGATGTACGAGGGGGCACCGCGGCCGAGCAAGCCGGGCGCCTTCTGGGAGGTGATCCAGAAGCACCGCTGCACGATCTTCTACACGGCCCCCACGGCGATCCGGGCCTTCATGAAGGGCGGCCGCGAGGTGCCCGACCAATACAACATGGGCTCACTGCGGATCCTCGGCACCGTGGGCGAGCCGATCAACCCCGAGGCCTGGATGTGGTATCTCGACGTGATCGGCGGCGACCGCTGCCCGGTGGTGGACACCTGGTGGCAGACCGAAACCGGCGGCGTGATGATCAGCCCCCTGCCGGGCGCCACCCCCACCAAGCCGGGCTCGGCCACTCTGCCCCTGCCGGGCATCGCCGCCGATGTCGTCGATCATGCAGGCAACTCCCAGCCGGCAGATGCGGGCGGCTACCTGGCCATCCGCCGCCCCTGGCCCGGCATGATGCGCACGGTGCACGGCGATCCGGAGCGCTTCCGCAAGAGCTATTGGGAGGAGATCCGCCCGGCCGATGGCTCCTGGCTCTACTTCGCCGGAGACGGTGCCCGCCGCGATGGCGATGGCTACTTCTGGGTGATGGGCCGGGTCGATGACGTGATCAACGTCTCCGGCCACCGGCTCGGCACGATGGAGATCGAGAGCGCCCTGGTGAGCCATCCGGCCGTGGCCGAGGCCGCCGTGGTGGGACGGCCAGATGAGCTCAAGGGGGAAGCCATCGTGGCCTTTGTCAGCCTGGAGGGAGGCCGCAGCGGCGATGAAGCCCTGATGGCAGAGCTGCGGGCCCATGTGGGCAAGGAGATCGGCCCGATCGCCAGGCCGGATCTGATCAGGTTTACCGATGCCCTGCCGAAAACCCGCAGCGGCAAGATCATGCGCCGAATCCTGCGGGCCCTGGCCGCGGGCCAGGAGGTGAGCGGCGACACCTCCACCCTGGAGGATCGCTCGGTGCTCGATGCCCTGCGGGTCTAGCCCGCCCAGGTGTCAATGGTGCGGGCGATCCGCTCCAGGGCCTGCTGGCGGGCCGGATCATCGGCCCATTTGCCCAGGAGGTTCTGGCGCAGCCCGGCACTGGCGGGGGCCAGGTGGTCGCCGGGCAGCTCCTGGAGCTCGCTGGCGTCATCAGGGCGGGCCTGCAATACCCCGAGCAGCCGCTTGCTCTGGTCGATCTGGTCGCGGTTGAAGCGCACCAGCAGGTTGCGGGGCTGGCGGTAGGTGAGGGCCACCTGAGTGAGGGTTTGCTCCGGCGAGGGGCTGAACTCACTGCGGAAGTTGAACTGCTGGCCCAGCTCCGCTAGCAGGGGGATGGAGCGCTCGGCCGAGAAATTGTTGAAGCTCAGGGCCACCAGGGCGCTGGATCCCCGCCCCCCATCCGGCGCCAGCAGATGGAGCTTGCAGCCCAGGCTGTGACCGAGCCGCAGCACAGCCCCCTCAGCGCCGCGCAGCTGGCGGAAGCGGCGCCAGGCCAGGTTGGCCTGGTCTTGATGGTCAAACCCTGGCACGTAGCTCCAGGCCCGCACCCGCCAACCCATGGAAGCTAGGGCTTCGAGCAGGCGCCGGTAGCTGAGCTGGGGCGAGGCGGCCAGGTAGCTGCCGCCGATGAATTCAAGGGTGCCCCGCTCGAGCGCCGTCGGTTCCAGTTCCCAGATGTCACCCCGTTGGCGCCAGCGCGTCATGGTCAGAGGGCGAGCCGTTGCAGGGCCGCCCTGGCTTCGTTGCGGTGGGCGGCTCCGTCGAGGAGGTTGTTGAAGATGTGGCGAATTACGCCCTGGCCGTCGATCACGTAGGTGACCCGGCCAGGCAGCAGGCCCAGCACGGCGGGTACGCCGAAGGCCTGGCGCAGCTGGTTGCCCTGATCCACCAGCAGGGGATAGGGGAGGTTGTGGCGGCTGGCGAAGCGCTGGTGGCTGGCGGCACCGTCACCACTGACTCCCCACACCTCGGCGCCAAGGGCCTGCAGGTCGGCGTAGCTGTCGCGGAAGGCACAGGCCTCGGCCGTGCAGCCTGGAGTTTCGTCCTTGGGATAGAAGAACAACACCAGGGATTTGCCCGCCAGTTGGTCGCTGCGGCATTGCTTGCCGTGCTGGTCCAGCAGGGCGATCAGGGGGGCCTGGTCTCCAACAGCCACAGCCACGGCCCGTATCCAACTTCACTGAGACCAGCCTAGGCCGGCAGGCCTGGCCAACGCCGGCCTGGGCTGGGAGGATTGGGGCTTAGCCGCCCAACCAAGCGTGACCTCTCCGCAGGAGGTGCAGCCCAGCCTCTGGGAGCAGGACGATCTGCCCCAGGCGCCCCCTCCTCCCTCGCCAGTTCCCGCCTCGACAGCCAGTCAGTCGCCAACCAGTCAGTCACCAACTAGTCAGTCGCCAAAGACCCTGCTGATTCTCGACACCGAGACAACGGGTCTGGAACCAGCCTCTGCCCAGTGCATCGAGGTGGGGGCCGTGCTGTTCCAGGTGCCCCAGCGGGCGGTGTTGGCCCAGGTTTCCTTCCTGCTGCCGGCCCAGGCCAATCCGGCTGAGGCCATCAACGGCATACCGGCGGCCGTCACCCGCCTGGTCCAGCCCTGGCGGGCCGGCCTGCAGCATTTCGAGGCCCTGGTGGCGGCTGCCGATGCGGTGCTGGCCCACAACGCGGGCTTTGACGCCCAGTGGTTTGGCCGGGATCCCTTGCCTGCCATCAACAAGCCCTGGATCTGCTCGATGGAGGACATCCGCTGGCCAGCGGAGCGGCAGCTGCGGGGTACCCCATCGGTGCGGGATCTGGCACTGGCCTACGGGGTGCCGGTGTGGGCGGCCCACCGGGCCCTTACCGACTGCATCTATTTGGTTCAGGTGTTCGAGCGCTGCGGCGACCTGGAGGCCCTGCTGGCGGCAGCCCTGCAGCCGCGCCTGCTGTATCGGGCCAATCTTCCCTATGCCGAACGCCACAGGGCCAAGGAGGCGGGTTTCCGCTGGAACAACCCGGTGGCCGGTGCCTGGAGCCGGCGGCTCAGCCAGCAGGAGGTCTCCGCCCTACCCTTTGCGGTGCAGCCCGTCGAGGCCGAAGCGCTGGCGGCTTAAGACGCTCTTGAGGGGAGCTCAGCTGAGGCTGCGGCCCAGCAGCAGATCCCGCGCTCCGTTCACCAACTGCATGGTGTCGTGCTCGCCGCCGCGGTCAGGATGGTGCTCACTGGCACAGCGCTTCCACGCCTGGTTTACCTCCAGCTCGCTCAACCGGCCGCAGAGTGCTAAGTGGAGGCGCTGGCGGGCAACAATCGCATCTAGATCGGGATGCTTCCCCAAGGGACCCCAGTCGGCCTTGCTGAGGGCCGGACTGCGCTTGCCGCCGGCCTTGCGTTTTCTGCCCTTTGCGGCCCCGCCACTGCCAAACCCCTTCGTGGCAGCAGCGTCGGTGCGGCGCTGCTGCTGGGACTCGCTTTTGGCGGGGATGGTGGTGGCTATGAGCTGGCCAGCTGGCCGCTCAAGGGTCGATGGGGTCATGGGAAATCGCGCCTTTCACCAGCTTGGGAGAGAATCAGCTAGCTGGCCAGCCTTAAAAAGGTATGACCGCAAATAAAGTGGGCAAAGGAGTAGGCTAAATATTGCTGTCGCCGGTTAACTACAGAGAAAAAGGACCAACTGAATCCAGCGAAACCATGGCCAAAGCGCAAAATGTCTAATGACTTCGGCATTGATTGGTTCGCTCGCCCTACAAAGCAAAACAGCACTGCGCTTAAACTATTCTACATATTAGCTCGGATCTGCCTTGGTCAGGCATGGTTTGAGCTATATCTTAATTCAACCAGATCGCAATCCAACCAAATCCTATTCGTATTGTGGGTATTTCCGGTTACGTTCCCTTTTACAACAATGCTCCAACTGTGCTGGCTGCCGTCGATTCTTTGCGCCAACAGCAACCACCGCTAGATGAGGTCTTCGCAATCGATGATGGTTCAACCGACCGCAGCACAGACGTGCTGGAGGCTGCCGGAGTACGGGTCTTGCAGCAAACACAGAACTTAGGTCGCGGGGCAGCACGCAAACTGGCTATGGAAGTGGCCCGACATCAATTCGTAGTCTGCTGCGATGCTACAAATACTCTTCCAGCTGATTTTGCTGCCCGTGCCATGCCTTGGTTCGAAGATCCCAAGGTGGCAGCCGTCGTTGGTTTGATCACTGATCCAAATCCTCGGGGGGTGGTATCGAGGTGGCGGGCAAGAAATCTCTTCAAGGCCGGAATCCCCCGCAGTGCATCCAAAGGTGCATCATTCATTACCTTTGGCACAATGGTGCGTTCAAGTGCGGTTGTGGCTGTGGGGGGGTATGACCCCAGTTTGCGCCATTCGGAGGATGCTGAACTGGGTAACCGGCTGGCAGCGGCTGATTTCGAGATAATCGGCGACCCATCATTGCATGTGAATTGTAATATTCTTAACTCTCTCCCGGAGGTTTTGGAACGTTACTGGAGATGGTATGCAGGAAAAGACGAATTATTTGGAGTCAAAGCATACTGCAAACTGGTTTGGTTTTCAGTACGAACAATGGCTTGGGGAGACTTGAGGGCTGGAGAGCCGTTAACATGCTTAATTAGCTTACTGCTACCACATTATCAGTTTTGGAGATTTTTAAATCGAAAATGGCACTCGAGAGCCAGGGCTCGCTTGTTGGTATCAGAGCTTCAAGCCAAGATTGACGCAGATCGATAAAAGCCAGCTCATTTGGCTCGCAGCTGCTGTCAAATATGGGACCAGCCAGTCTGATCTTAAAACTAAAATTACGGTTCTCTTTATTTCTAATAATGGCAGAATTACCAATCGCCAAATATTAAAAAGATATTTTGCTCGCAACGCTGGATGCTCTAATGAAGTGGTCCTGCTAAAATGTCCAATATTATTGAGGTTAATAGGTATCAAACGGGCTAGTTCACTCCCCTTGCGAGCCATCCCAAGAGAGCGCCAGTACTTAATCGATGATCATAGCTTGGGACTCCTGAAAAAGCCAAATCGACTGCAGCGCAGCTTGTTTTAGCGATCTAAATTTGATAAACTGGGCTCGTTCAGGGCAATTGACGATTGCTACAACTGCTGAGCACTGCAGATGTACCAGAAACGCCATAACGGGCAGCTCTCAATCGAGGATTTCCATCTGCCTTTTGGCGGCACGTTGGACACGGACAATCGCTGGGTAATCTTCTCCTCCCTGATGCCATGGGAAGAGTTGGAGGAATCATATGCACCTCAGTTCAATCCCACCACTGGCGCCCCAGCAAAGCCTGTACGGCTGGCATTTGGTGCGCTGTTCATCAAGCAGCGGCTTGGTCTGACCGACGAGGAGACCGTTGAGCAGATCCGAGAAAACGCTTACATGCAGTATTTCCTTGGCTATGCCGGCTATTCCAGCAAGGCACCATTCGACCCATCAATGATGGTTCATTTCCGCAAGCGTTTCTCCGAAGAGGAACTCACCCGGATCAATGAACTCATTGCCGAGCGGGGCAAGGCCATGCTGATGGAGGTTGTGGCGTCACAACAAGATGACGACGACACTAACGATCCAAGTGCCTATGCTGACAACCAGCTCTCACTTGACGACTTTGTGAAGCCGGCCGATTGGCCAGAAGGCAAGAATTGGGGAACACTCAGCATTGACGCCTCGTGCACACCAGCCGACATTACCTATCCAACTGATTTGAAGTTGCTCAACGAAGCGAGGGAGTCGACCGAACGGATCATCGACGATCTCTGCGAACAGAATTCAGACCTACGGAAACACAGTCCCCGATATGACCGTGGCAAGGCGCGTGCCAATTTCCTCAGGGTTGCTAAGCAGAAAAAGCCGCGTCGCCGCAAAATCAAAGCCACGATACGACGCCAGCTGGACTATCTGCAGCGGAATCTTGATGCTATTGATGCCCTGATCCACTCCGGGGCAATGCTTTCGGGCTTGAAGACCCATTGGTGGCAGAAGCTCCTCGTGATCAGCGAGCTGCACCGCCAGCAAAGCATCCTGCTGTACTCGAAAACGCGCAGCATGCCCGATCGTATCGTGAACTTGGTTCAGCGACACGTTCGGCCCATGGTTCGTGGTAAAACGAGAGCTGCTGTTGAGTTTGGCGCCAAAATTAGTGTTTCTGTGCGAAATGGCTTTGCCTTCCTGCACAGGATCAGCTGGGATCCATACAACGAATCCGAAGACTTAATTCCACAGGCCATGAAATACAAGCAAGAGCATGGCTGCTACCCCGAGCGAATCTGCGCTGATCGAATCTACATCAATACCAAGAACCGAAACTTCTGCACTCGGAACGATATACGGCTCTCTGGTAAGCGATTGGGGAGGCCGCCGAAGAATCCAGAGATCAGTGCTGCTCACAAGCAGCAGCTAAGCGCTGACCAGCGGAGGCGAAATGAAGTGGAGGGATGCTTTGGATCAGGGAAGAGGAAGTATTCACTGGACTTGATTATGGCTCGGCTGAGCAAAGGTGCAGAGAACTCCAGGGCCGCCTAAAAGTGTGTCCATGGCGTGCTGGCGGAGTCTGACAGCATTGGCTTTGGTCGGCGGGAATGGCTCACCTCCATGCCCCAAATCCCAGGCGCAGCAGCTGATCAGCTTGATTCCAACGACCTAATCAGCTTTCTCAAGGCCATCCCCGACGGACGCTTTCGCCGTGGTGTGCGCTACCCACAGTGGTTCCTGTTGTTGGTGGCGGTGCTCGGGATTCTGAGTGGCAGCAGGAGCTCCCGTGATCTGGAGGCGTTTGCCAAGCGGCATCGGCAGGAGTTCAACCAGGCGCTGGGCCTGGATTTCAAACGCTGGCCGTCGGACGCCACATTCCTGTACCTTTTCAACAAAGCCCACCTGCAGACCTTTGGCGATGTCTTTCAGGCCTGGATGATCAGCCAGATCCCAGGCGGGACAGAGGGTTTGGAGCAGTTGGTGTGCGATGGAAAGACGCTCAGAGGCACAGCGGTGGACACGGAAGACGGCGGTCACCGGTTTGTGGCCCAGGTCACGGTCTATGCCCGGGCCCTCGGTGTCGCCCTGGCCCAGAAGGCCTACGACACCCACGAATCCTGCGAGAGGGCTGCGCTCAAAGAGCTTCTGAGCACCCTTGAGCTGGAGGGCACCTTGATCCAGGCGGATGCTCTGCACACCACGCAAGCGTTTTTCGCTGGTGCCTCGCCAAGGGGGCCGACGTGCTCTTGACGGTGAAAGGCAACCAGAAAACCCTGCTGCGCCAGATCCAGTGCCAGTTTCAAGGTAAGCGTCAGATCCCTTTCACTGCAACGGCTCAGAGCAAAAAACATGGCCGTGACACTTTATGGGAGATGCGGGCCAAGGAAGCCCCGGAACACATCAAAGAGAACTGGCCTGGCGTCAGCTGGATCATCGAGATGATCAGCACCACCGTGACCCGCAGAGGCCATCAGCGGCCACAGGCCCACTACTTCCTCACGAGCCTGCGGACCAAGCCAGAAGCGCTGCTACGACTGATCCGCCAGCGGTGGTCGATCGAGAACGAGTGGCATTGGCCACGGGACACGCAGCTGCAGGAAGACGCTCACCGTTACGCCAACCGCAACGGAGCGCCGCTGTTTGCGTTCCTGCGCACAGTGGTCATGAACCTGCTGCGCAACGGCGGCTACCGCTCAGTTCACGCTGGCCAGCAGGAACTGAGCCACAACATCAGGGGAATGCTCGCACTGGGAGGCGCGGCAGCGAGCACGGGATGAAATTACTTTTAGGCGGCCCTGCAGAGAACTCCATCTCCATGGCCTTTGTGGTGATGTGCGCAGAGAAGATCCGGAGGCTCCTCCGCCTCTTTTTTATCACTATTTTTGCCTGGTTATGTACCTGGAAATGGCCAGGTAGTCTCTGGATGGGGCTCAGGAACATTTGGCAGCTTGAAACAAACCAATCACTGGCCACTGGATAACCGTGCGTTTGGGCTGCCTACGCCCTGCTATTTGGCTGCGATCGGATCCAGGTTGCGGTTCTTTTTTCAGGAGTCCCTAGCTTGATTTGAATATATAATATGCTGCGTGACCATGGCAAAGGGTCGCAAGTAGATCAGTATCAGTAGAATTAAGTTATCCCGGCAATGGTTCCTTGACATATCCTCAAGAACCTCCGTGAACAACAATTGCTCTCTTCATAAAGAGCCCATTAAGCATGATTTTGCATAACTAAATATATTCAGGCTGCCCTGGGTGGTGCCATTAAATACAACAGCTTTACAGGCTGTAAGATATTAAGGGCTAAGCTTTGCGTCGTGGATGCATGGGTCCGGTAAATCTCAATTTTTTGCAGTTCCTTTAAAAAGAAGCATTAATGTTTTGAGGAATCCAATAGGAATAGTGAGCGGAAGCAGGAGGAAGGCCTGGAGTGGACGTCGCCAATGCTTTGGTTGGCGAGCAGCCAATTCAAGCCGCAATACTCTATACCAATACTTAAGCGTAAAATCACTCAAACTAATAATATGACGAACGGAAATTTCTGCGAAGTCTGGATTTTTCATTGTAAAACTTGTAATTTGAAGACTTATCATTCTCCTCCATACTTGAGACAGGGCGAGCTTTCGAGCGGGATGGTAGACCACTGCTTCATCTAGGTATATACTTCTAAGACAGGCTTTTCGAATACGATTACCCATTTCAATATCTTCGTGAGACAGAAAAAGTTTTTCATTAAACCCTCCCATGCTTAGGAATAGATTTCGGCGAATCCCTAAATTTGCGGTACAATATGCTCCACCTGCTGAAATTACTGGTGCATACCATAAAATGCTGTCAGGAAAATCTGTAGGCTCAACCCTCCCTTCTATAACGTCATATTTTCCAGATTGAATTGCATCGTGTATGGTTTCTAGCCATATTTTGCCTACAACTTCATCATCATCAAGGTAAATTATCCAATCGCCATTTGCAGCATTTGCAGCATTATTTCTATTTGCTGCCACGCCACGATTGGGACCCTGTACCCAAGTTGCGAAACCTGAGCCACTAACTACTTCGTAGGAGCTTCTTGCAGGGCAATCATCGCTTACAATAACTTGATACTGGCAAGGATCAAACTTTTCTAATTGACTAGGCAATGAATCGAGACACTTCTTTAGTAAATCTGGACGACGAAAAGTTACAATGCAAATACTAAATGTGCATTGGGAGCATGCAACAGGTGGTGGTACCATGAGAATCTTAATATTTGGCTCAAGCTATAGGACTGGGTCTATGCAGAAAAAATACAGTAATAACAAGTGAATAAAAAGAGGGAGATAGATTTATAGGCGCTGTGTTAGAGTTAATGATTCTTAAGGTCATCTCGCAAATCTCAGCGTTTTACATGGCAGGCCGTTAAACTCAGCTCGTCGCTTGCCAAGGATGCCATACAGTCATTCCAGTTACAAGCAATTTATTCAATCAGCCTAGCAGTTTTGGTTTGGGCTGCCCAGCAGGCCGGTACGGTTTGAGCGTGCTGATGGATCGAATAGCCCAGACAACTTTAGTCGACAAATGCTTGCAGGTGCTGAACTAGCCCTGGCAGAGGATTCGCGGAGATATTGGATAGCCAAGGTTGTCAAAAGCCATCTCAGCTGAAACTCCCTATTCTTAACGTTCCTTTCAGCACACTGCACTAAGGACCCCATATAAAAGTAATTTCCAAATGACGAGTAGAAGACCGGTTTCTTTACCAAAAATCTCCTCAGCCAGGCCTTGTCGGCAATGGCTGATTTCGGAGACCCCGCCATAGATTCTTGCCATTTGACTGATGAGCAGCTCGCTATAGTTTAATTATAGAAACTTGCAAAAAGGATATGAATCGCGATGGAGTGGAGATTTGCTATCTTGTCGACGATGTGAATGTCAGGTGTTCACCGAACAATTTGATGGATTACGAACTTGTTCCTATTACGCCTTGTGAAACAGGTACAGGAATATGGAATCGGACGCCCAGCGTTTGAAATCCAGTCCCAGCACTGGGTGAGCGCCACCAGACCCCGGGAGTTTCTGCTGCCACCCAGTATCCCGAGCACCTCCATCTACAACAGGAACCACTGAGGTAGCGCGTCCCACGGTGGTTGCGGCTATCGGAGATGAGCTTGAGAAAATGCTGTTAGGAGTTTGCGGAAAAACTGCCTGAAAGGCCGCGTTTTTCCCTCCAGAGAGCTGATTGTGCTCCGTTCGGGCTGAAATGATGCGTTTCAGCGGTTCAGAACGCCCGATTTCAGGCGTTTTGCCCCGTTGGGGCTTCCTGGAGGCCGCCTCATTGGCACACCTCTGGGCAACCACCTGTTCATGCCGCCGCCATCGCCGGTTTGAGCAGGTTGCCCAGCCGGATCAGGTTGTAGGCGATCACGTGCAGGCCAAACACCGCACTCACCTTGTCGGTGCCGCGCAGTTTGAATTGGCGCAGACCGCCCCACTGTTTGATCCAACCAAACACCTTCTCGATACCGCGGCGGGCATTGATCGACTTGGCGTAGCCCTCGTGGCGCGTGGTGCGGCCATCAATGGCGGAGCCACCAGAGCGGGCGGTGTTCTGAGCGACGTGCGGCGTCACGGCGATGCGACGCATCTCGGCGACAAAGCCCTTGGTGTCGTAGTTCTTGTCGGCACCGATGGTTTTTTGGTGGGCACCGGGGATGTCAGCCGCCATCGCTTTGGCGGCTGACATCCCCGGTACCCACTGCTTGGGTAACGCGGCAATCGACGATCAGGGCATGGCGGTTGTCCATGAGCACGTGGCCTCGGTAGCTGGGTTGAGCCGGGTGGGAATTGGACTTGCGGGCCAGCAAGGCGTCTGGATCGACGCTGGAGCGGTGGGTCTTGTTGCTGAGCTTGATGCCGCGGAAGTCACCCTTGGCCCGCTTCTTACCGGGCTTTGGAGCGCCAAAGCCCTCGCCAGGGCCTGACGACGGTGGCGGTGGGTCCTGCTGACCATCGGTCCGCTCCAGTGAGGCATGGGACGCCCAGGCCTGCAGCAGGGTGCCATCCACTGAGAAGTGTTCGTCGCTGAGTAGCGGCTTGACCTCCGGAGCACCCATCAGCTTCTCCAGGAAGCGCCCCATGACCTGCTCGTTCAGCAACCGCTCCCGATTTTTGGTGAATGTGGTGGGGTGCCAGATCGGATCATCCGGGCTCAGGCCCACAAACCAGCGGTACAGCAGGTTGTAGTGGAGCTGCTCCAGCAACAGCCGCTCCGAGCGAATCCCGTAGAACGCCTGCAGCAACGAGGCCAGCAGCAGCTGTTCTGGCGGCACCGAGGGCCGGCCTTCTGCGGCGTAGAGCGCGCAAAAGGTGGGATTGAGCCGATCGAGGGCCTGATCCGCCAGTTTCCGGATCCGCCGCAGCGGATGACTGGCCGGGATCCGCTCCTCAATCGACACGTAGGAGAACAGGGAGCCGCTGCGCTCCCGGTGACCTCGCATCTGGGCTGGGCGGTTAATCCATTTTCGCGCAGGCTTGGTTTTTCAGCAAACTCTTAGGCTCCGCCAGCACGCCATAGACACACATTTAGGCTGGTCTGCTCATCGATGAGCGATGAGGCTAGCGTTTGCCCGACGGGGCGTCCCGACCCTTGAATGGGCACCAATCGACTTATTAAATCTGTATCAAATGAGATTCTTAATGTTATTCTTAGGTGAATGATCTTGGATCATATTTGCATAAACTTGAGCATAAAACTCTGGCTTGACAAGCTCATCCTCGAGGGATTTATGAGCTCCTGATGCTAGAGAGATGTATTCTGCTTCATTCATTGCCGCTGCTTGAAGCAGTAATTGCTTGAGGCCGTTTACATCTGCTGGTTCGCAATCCAGGCAATATCGGCCCGCCGCTTCAGGAAGGCCACCGTCTCGCGTGATCAGACATGGCAGACCTAGGCGTCTGGCTTCAATGGCTACCAAGCCAAAGTCCTCGCTGGTATTAGGAGGAATAACCACAAAACGGCTTCGGCGAATCCACTCCGCCTTCTCCTGCTCGCTCATAAACCCTGGCATTACAACCCCTTTTAACCCCAATTCTGTGACTCGAGCTGAAATCTTCGATCGTAAGGGGCCATCCCCAAGCAAACGTAGGGGCCATCGATCCGGATCTAGCCCAGAATTCGCATAGGCTTCCACGAGAGTATCAAGGCCTTTGTTCTCGACCCACCTTGCTAAGAATAAAAATCCTTTACGTTCACCAAAAGGCAGAGGATCTAGATCGGAGAGTTTGCATATTGGAAAAATAACTTGGCTGTTTTTCCAAGGTGTCTCAGACAGTTCCCAGGTTTTTCGTACGAAATTAGAAATATAAAAGCGTTGGTGGGCCAGATGCAGGCATAATTTCCATACACGCTGGTGCAAGCGTCCTCCGCCCTTGGTGTGATTGATTATATTTATTAACAGTGGCTTGCCCGCCAGTCTTGCCATCGTTGCGACATCAGGGCATGGATTCTGCAGGTGAACTAAATCGGCAGATTGAATCTCTCTCCATAATTCTAGGCTTGAACGGCTGCAGAAACTCACTTGCAGGCCGGAAAGCTCAATCTTATTCAGTAAATGATCTTGCGGCAAAAAGTCCCGAGTTTTTTTGAAAATAATTTTAACCCTTATATTGGGATCTGCGGCTACTCCATCAGCTACCGCTAAAACAAAAGACTCAAGTCCTCCATACCCCCCCATGCAAGGGCTTACAATCAGAACTAAAATAGAGCTATCTGGCATGAGTCTATGAGGTCTATTCGTTAAAGGTCGGTGTAAAATTCGCATTTATTTTTGGTTGGCAGGGTGATGCGGGATGATTTGACTTGTCCCCCTGCGTTAATATTTAGTTGATGGTGTTCATTTGCCCTGAACTTCAAGTACCAGTTTGGCACAGGCGAGCCTGCCGTGCTGTCAGCATGAGTTGAGGTCGGCGAAATGGCCTCTTCCCTGTGCCTTAAGAGTTTGCTGAAAAATCCAGTCCTGCACGAAAATATGCCAGCTGCCCAGCCCAGAGGCGAGGTTACCTAGGAGTTTGCGGAAAAACCGCCTGACCAGCCGCGTTTTTTCCTCCGGAGAGCTGATTGCGCTCCGTTCGGGATGGTTTTCATTGTTTCAGCCGTTCAGAACGCCTGATTTCAGGCGTTCTGCCCCGGCGGAGCTGCCTGATCGCTGCCGTCTGGCCACACCTCTGGGCAACCGCCTGTTCATGCCGCCGCCATTGCCGGCCTGAGCAGGTTGCCCAGCCGGATCAGGTTGTAGGCGATTACGTGCAGGCCAAACACCGCACTCACCTTGTCGGTGCCGCGCAGTTTGAATTGGCGCAGACCGCCCCACTGTTTGATCCAACCAAACACCTTCTCGATACCGCGGCGGGCATTGATCGACTTGGCGTAGCCCTCGTGGCGCGTGGTGCGGCCATCAATGGCGGAGCCACCAGAGCGGGCGGTGTTCTGAGCGACGTGCGGCGTCACGGCGATGCGACGCATCTCGGCGACAAAGCCCTTGGTGTCGTAGTTCTTGTCGGCACCGATGGTTTTTTGGTGGGCACCGGGGATGTCAGCCGCCATCGCTTTGGCGGCATCCCGCTCCCCGGTACCCACTGCTTGGGTAACGCGGCAATCGACGATCAGGGCATGGCGGTTGTCCATGAGCACGTGGCCTCGGTAGCTGGGTTGAGCCGGGTGGGAATTGGACTTGCGGGCCAGCAAGGCGTCTGGATCGACGCTGGAGCGGTGGGTCTTGTTGCTGAGCTTGATGCCGCGGAAGTCACCCTTGGCCCGCTTCTTACCGGGCTTTGGAGCGCCAAAGCCCTCGCCAGGGCCTGACGGCGGGGGCGGTGGGTCCTCTTCTCCATCGATCCGCTCCAGTGAGGCATGGGACGCCCAGGCCTGCAGCAGGGTGCCATCCACTGAGAAGTGCTCGTCGCTGAGCAGCGGCTTGACCTCCGGGGCAGCCATCAGTTTCTCCAGGAAGCGGCCCATGACGTCGTCATTGAGCAGCCGTTCGCGGTTCTTGGTGAATGTGGTGGGGTGCCAGATCGGATCATCCGGGCTCAGCCCTACAAACCAGCGGTAGAGCAGGTTGTAGTGGAGCTGCTCCAGCAACAGCCGCTCGGAGCGGATCCCATAGAAAGCCTGCAGCAACGAGGCCAGCAGCAGCTGTTCTGGCGGCACCGAGGGCCGACCTTCTGCGGCGTAGAGCTCACAGAAGGTGGGATTGAGCCGATCGAGGGCCTGATCGGCCAGTTTCCGAATACGCCGCAGCGGATGGCTGGCCGGGATCCGCTCCTCGATCGACACGTAGGAGAACAGGGAGCCGCTGCGCTCCCGGTGACCTCGCATCTGGACTGGGCGGTTAATCCATTTTCGCGCAGGCTTGGTTTTTCAGCAAACTCCTAGGTGCCGCTGCAATCGCCTGTAGCCATGCCAGAGGTCGTAGCGGGCCTGCGGGGCACGGGGCTCAAATGGGGGCAGCTGGTTCTCACGGATCGGGATGGTGAAGGGCAGCCGCCCTGAGGGCGACACAGACCCCAGCAGCACCTCCGCCAGGGCATGGCCCCCCTGCTCGCCTGGGTACCAGAGCAACAGCAGGCCCGGTACCAACCGATCCCAGTCGCTGCAGCGGATGGCACCGCCGCCCATCAGCACCACCACCGTGCGCGGGTTGGCTGCAGCCACGCTCCGGATCAATGCCACCTGGGCCGGCGGCAGGCCCAGATCGGTGCGATCTCCGGCGGCGAAGTCGCCTCCCTGGCGAGCTGAGGCATGGCTTGTGAGCCAGGCGATCAGCTTGGCGACCCGCCGCCATTGGGGCCTGGTGGCCGGCCAGAGGCGACTGCGCAGCAGCCAGTTTGGTGGGGGGATCTGCTCCAGGATCGGGGCGATATCGCCGGGGTGGATGTGTTCCCCCTCCAGGCGCCAGTCAAGCCCCACCACCACCACGGCCCCATCGCAGGTAGCCGCCAGCCCAGCCGCCGCTTCTGGGTTGGAACCATCGCTGTAGTTGATGGGCAGATCAGGCCTCGCCTGCCGCAGCCCCTGCAGCGGCGTGACTGCCACTCCTGCCTGCGGACGGGTGTCCGAGGAGCCGCGGTCGCCCAGGTTCAGCCGATCCGCCAGCTCCCCGATCACCGCCAGGGAGCCCAGATTCAGCAGCGGCAATGCTGGCTGGCCTTCGATAAGCGGCTCGTTGCGCAGCAGCACGATTGCCTGGCGCGCCGCCTCGCGGGCCAGGGCCAGATGCTCCGGGCAGCGGCGCACCGATGGCTGGACCTCGCCGGAAGGGATGCGTAGCTGCAGCCGTAGCTGGCGCAGCACGGCGTCATCGATCCGCTCCATCGCCAATCGGCCCTCAGCCAGGGCATCCGGCAGAGAGCCGAGAAAGATCATCCCGAAAGGCATCTCCAGATCCAGGCCAGCCTGCAGGGCGGCAATTCCGTTGCGTACCCCGAAGATGAAGTCGCTCACCACCAGGCCCTGGAAGCCCCAGCGGCCCTTGAGAATCCGGGAGAGCAGCTCCCCGTTCTCGCCGCACCACTGCCCGTTTACCCGGTTGTAGGCGCTCATCACCGTGCCGGCGCCAGCCTCGATGCAGGCCCGAAACTGGGGCAGGTATAGCTCCTGCAGCACCCGCGGGCTGGCCTGCACATCCACCAGGAAGCGGGAGCTGTCGATCGAATAGCAGGCGAAATGCTTGACGCAGGCGATTGCATGGCGCTCGATGCCCCGGGTCATCGCCGCCCCCAGGGCGCCTACGTGCAGGGGGTCCTCGCCATAGGTCTCCTGAGCCCTACCCCAGCCCGGATGGCGCAACAGGTTTACGCACACCGCCGCCAGCCAGTTGGCCCCGAAGCTGCGAGCCTCCCGTGCGATCGCAGCGCCGACGCGCTCCTCCAGCTCAGGATTCCAGCTGGCGCCTCGGGCCATGGGCACCGGAAAGGTGGTGGCGCCGCCCTCCAGCACCACGCCGCGCGGCCCATCCACGAAGTGGAGGCCGCCCAGGCCCAGCCGCGGCAGCTGACCCGCCGGCCAGGGATGGCGGTGGGAGGCATCCCGCAGGGCGATGTCGACCATGCCCGACCAGAACGGCGTGTCGCCATCCAGCAGGTTGAGCTTCTCGCTGGTGCTCAGCTTGGCCAGCAGCTCCTGGGCGCGGGCCCCTGGATCAGCGGCTGGAAGGGGTGGGCTCATCACGATCTGGGCACCCCATTGACATGGGCTGGGCATGGGGTGGGGCCATTCATTCTTAGGCCCTCTAGTGAATCCTGGTTGATAGCTGTATTGGTATTCCTATGGGATTGGGATTCTCTTGGGATTGGTATTGCTGTGGGATTACTACTCCTAGTGGATTACTATTCTTAGGGGCGTCCAGTTGGGCCCTGTTGAGCTCTTGCCTTGCATCTGCTGGTGCGGGACTGTGCTAGCAGGTGCTGTGGGTATGCGCTTACCTTGATCACCTGATGCCTATGTCTTTCCGCTGATGCAGTCGTTCATTGAGGGTCTGCCGGATCTGATCGGCTCTGCGGTGGAGGCCAATCCGTTGATGGGCTACGCGGTGATTGCCCTGGTGATGTTGCTGGAAAACGTCTTTCCGCCCATCCCCTCCGAGGTGGTGATGCCCTATGGCGGCTATCTGGTTTACCAGGGCCGCCTGGAACTGATCCCCACCGTGCTGGCTGGCCTGCTGGGTACGGTGCTGGGGGCCTGGTTCTGGTACGGGATCGGCCGCTTGATCAATGAGGAGAGGCCCAGTGGCTGGGGCGCCATGGCAAGTGGCTTGGTATCAAACCCGACGACCTGGCCCGCAGCCGTCGCTGGTTTAACCGCCATGGGTCTGCGGTGTTTTTCTGGGGGCGCTTGATCCCCGGTGTACGCACCCTGGTGTCCGTGCCAGCCGGGATCGAGATGATGCCCCAGGTGTCTTTCCTGGCCTGGACCACCGCCGGCAGCCTGATCTGGACCCTGCTTCTCACCCTGGCCGGCCAGGGGATGGGCCAGGGCTATGCGCAAGTGGAGAGATGGTTGGAACCCTGAGCCCAGGGAATCAAAGTTTTACTAGTGGTTGCTGTGGCAGTGTTTGTGGTCGTCAAGGTGCTGCGTCAGCGCCTTCGGGCCCGTTAAACATCCTGCGGTGTCTTAACGGGGGCGTTCCCGCTCAGGTTGATCCTGCAGGGTAAAACTGTCTCGGCCTACAAAGTCGGTCAGCACCGAAAGACTCAGGGCGACTCCACCGATCAGCACCACAAGCAACATGGTGATCAAACGATGCAAGAGGGTTGCCGGATTGCCCAGGTACATGTTTTGGGGATGGCCGCAGTCGCTGCAGATGAGGATCGCTCTAGAATCGTCTGACTTCGTGAGGAGGCGGCAGCCGCATTGGGGGCAACCCATGAAGACTCACGCAGTTTGAGAAAAACCCTGGGCTTCAAAATTTCCGTTCTGCCCACGGCCAACATTCTGTAGAGGTGTCCATTTGCTCCCATGGGTCGCTTCAGATGCCGAAGTGGCGGCAGATCAGCCAGGCAACGACGTCGCCAGCCCGACCGTGACTGGCGTGTGGAGACCCTTAGCCGGCTGTGAAGATGGCGGCAAATATGAAGGGCTTACTGAGGAACCGATATCCATTGCGCCGCAGTTGATTCCAGGGATGGTCTCACGTTAAAATGAGCCAAATGGAGCCATTCCTGGCTTAGAATAATCTGCTGACACGCCAATGTACGTTTTTCAGCACGCAGGTCAGCTATCGATCGAGGAGTTTTACACGCCCTTCGGCGGCAAACTAGATCCTAATAATCGCTGGGTTCTGCTTCGTAACCTGATTCCATGGATGCCGCTGGAAAGCCAGTATGCACCCCAATTCAGTGCCAAGACAGGAGCACCGGCCAAGCCGTTTCAGATAGCGTTCGGTGCGCTGTACATCCAGCAACGCCTGGGAGTGACAGACCGCGAAACAGTTCAGCTGATCACGGAATCACCGTATCTACAATTTTTCATTGGCTTGAGTGCATACCAGGCAATGCCCCCGTTTGATCCATCGATGATGGTGCATTTTCGTAAGCGCATTGGCCCTGATCTGATCAAGATCTGCAATGACATGACCAAGGCCAATGGCATTGCGATGATTAAAGAGATGCTGGTTTCGGCGGAGGAGGATGATAGCGAACAAGAAGAGGAGCAACAGCTTGCTGCCATCGACGAAGCGCTAGGGGTGAAGCCTGCAACGTTGGATCCTGAAAGTAACTGGGGTACTCTGATTCTTGATGCAACCTGCGTGCCTGATGACATTCCCTACCCAGTAGATCTGAGGTTGCTCAACGAAGCGAGAGAGGCCACTGAGAAGATCATCGACGAACTGTTCAAGCAGTTGCAGGGAAAGATCAATCGTAAACCCCGCTGCAACCGGGATAAAGCTCGGAATCGGTTTCTGGCGATCATCAAGAAGAAAAAGCCCAAATGCGCCGAGATCCGTGAGGTCAAGCGCTTTAAGCTCAACGAGATTCGGAGAAACCTCAGAGCAATTGATCAGATGATCCACTGCGGTGCCATGCTTTTGGAGCTTGGAACCCAGCTCTACCGCAAGCTGCTGATCACCAGTGAACTGTACCGGAAGCAGCAGGAGATGTATGACGCTGATAGCCGGCGCATCGACGATCGGATTGTCAATTTGTCAAAACCACACGTGCGGCCGATCGTGAGGGGCAAGGCGGGAAGGCGAACAGAGTTCGGTGCGAAGATCTCAATATCAGATGATAATGGCTTTGTCGATGTGGATCGAATCAGCTGGGACAACTACAATGAAGCCAACGACCTGATCGCACGTGCCAAGCAATACAAGGAAGAGCGAGGGTACTATCCAGCACGAATCTGTGCCGATTCAATCTATATGACATTAGGCAACAAGAAGTTCTGCGCAGAAAATAACATCAGACTCAGTGGCCGTCCACGCAAGAAGCAGGTAGAGGCCGAGGTGCAGACAGCAGAGCAACAAGAGCTTTTTAAATCAGACTTGAGAAAGCGTTCCGTGATCGAGGGAAGAATCGGAACGAGCAAACGGAAATATGGACTGGATCGGATCATGACCAAGCTGATTGAAACATCAAGAACGGTGATCACGATGGCGTTCTTTGTGATGAATGCCGAGAAGGTTCTCAGGCTACTGCGCCTCTTATTCTCTATTCTTGTCTCTGTGTACATCCTGATGCTCTATTTGCTCGCCTCCTGGCGCCGTCCAGCGCTTCTGTGGGCTGCTTAGTCAGCTTCTAGGAGAAAATTGAGGTCACCAGCGCTTGGCGCTGCAGGCTGAGATCGCGGCCCTTGGCGCGGACGAAAAACCCGCGAATGAAATTCAGCAAGCCCTACATAGGGACTCCTGAAAAACCCAGATCGACTGCAGCGCAGCTTGTTTCAGCGATTAAAACCCGATAAACTGGCCTTGATCAGGGCAATCGACGATTGCTACAACTGCTGAGCACCGCAGATGTACCGGAAACTCCATAACGGCCAGCTCTCAATCGAGGATTTTCATGTGCCTTTTGGTGGCACGTTGGATGCGGACAACCGCTGGGTGATCTTCTCCTCCTTAATGCCATGGGAGGAGTTGGAAGAAACATATGCCCCTCAGTTCAATCCCACCACTGGCGCCCCAGCAAAGCCTGTACGCCTGGCGTTTGGTGCATTGTTCATCAAGCAGAGGCTTGGCCTGAGCGACGAGGAGACGGTTGAGCAGATCCGAGAAAACGCTTACATGCAGTTTTTCCTTGGATTTGGTGGCTATTCCAGTAAGACACCATTTGACCCATCAATGATGGTTCATTTTCGTAAGCGCTTCTCAGAGCAAGAGCTCAATCGGATTAATGAACTCATTGCCGAACGGGGAAAAGCCATGGTGATGGAGGCTGTGGCCTCATTCCCAGATAACGACGAATCTGATGATCCAGATGCTGGTACAGATAAACAGATTTCACTTGACGACCTCGTGAAGCCTGCAGATTGGCCACAGGACAAGAACTGGGGAACGCTCAGCATCGATGCTTCTTGCACGCCAGCCGACATCACCTATCCGACTGACTTGAAGTTGCTCAACGAGGCGAGGGAGTCAACCGAGCGGATCATTGATGATCTGTGCAGCCAGCGCTCAACACTTCGCAAACACAAGCCCAGATATGATCGTGGTAGAGCACGTGCTGCTTTCCTCAAAGTCGCCAAACAGAAGAAGCCACGCCGTCGGAAGATAAATGCCGCAATACGCCGCCAGCTCGACTATCTGCAGCGAAGTCTTGATGCCATTGACGCCCTGATCGCTTCTGGGGCAAGACTTTCTGGCTTGAAGCCCCATTGGTGGCGCAAGCTTCTCGTGATCAGCGAGCTGCAGCGACAACAGACGATCCTGCTGGTCGCCAAGACGCGCAGCATCCCCGACCGCATCGTCAACCTGGTTCAGCGACAGGTTCGCCCCATTGTTCGCGGCAAGGCAAGAGCGGCTGTTGAGTTTGGAGCCAAGATCAGTGTCTCAGTGCGGAATGGATTTGCCTTCCTGCACAGGATCAGTTGGGATCCGTACAATGAGTCTGAAGACCTGATCCCACAGGCTAAGAAATATAAACAAGAGCACGGCTGCTACCCCGAGCGTATCTGCGCCGATCGCATCTACATCAACACCAAGAATCGAAACTTCTGCACAAGGAATAACATACGTCTCTCCGGCAAGCTATTGGGAAGGCCGCCAAAGGATCCCGCGGTCACCGCTGCGCACAAGCAGCAGCTCAGCGCTGATCAGCGAAGGCGCAACGAGGTTGAGGGAGTCTTTGGGTCAGGGAAGCGGAAGTATTCACTTCGGCTGATCATGGCTCGTCTGCCCAAGGGTGCAGAGACCTCGATCTCTATGGCGTTCCTGGTGATGTGCGCTGAGAAGATCCTGAGGCTCCTCCGCCTCTTTTTTGTCGCTATCTCTGCCTGGTTTTGTGCATGGGAGTGTCCTGGCTGGCTCTGGGAGGCACTCAGGAACATCTGCTGCCTTGAGACAGCCGAATCGCGAGCCGGTGCATATCCAAGTTTTCGAGCTGCCTACCTCCCTTGCCTTGGGCCGGAGTCGAGCTGACGGGCGATTTGTTTTTCAGGGGTCCCTACATAAGTGGCCAGTCCAGGAAAATAGGAGGGGAGAGCGGCGATGCCGGCGGCCGTGCTCACTGCCACCAGTCCGGCTGGGGATAGGCCTTGATCGTCTGTCGGTAGTTAATGGCCACGATCACCATCAGGGCGATGATCAGCCCCCACCTGCTGGGTCATCTTTATGGGCAGATCGCTGGCCTCGATCGAACCGTCTATGGCAAGGCTCAACACTTAGTTAGGGCTTGCTGAGGAACCGATATCCATTGCGCCGCAGTTGATTCCAGGGATGGTCTCACGTTAAAATGAGCCTAATGGAGCCATTCCTGGCTTAGAACAATCTGCTGACACGCCAATGTACGTTTTTCAGCACGCAGGTCAGCTATCGATCGAGGAGTTTTACACGCCCTTCGGCGGCAAACTAGATCCTAATAATCGCTGGCTTCTGCTTCGTAACCTGATTCCATGGATGCCGCTGGAAAGCCAGTATGCACCCCAATTCAGTGCCAAGACAGGAGCACCGGCCAAGCCGTTTCAGATGGCGTTCGGTGCGCTGTACATCCAGCAACGCCTGGGAGTGACAGACCGCGAAACAGTTCAGCTGATCACGGAATCACCGTATCTACAATTTTTCATTGGCTTGAGTGCATACCAGGCAATGCCCCCGTTTGATCCATCGATGATGGTGCATTTTCGTAAGCGCATTGGCCCTGATCTGATCAAGATCTGCAATGACATGACCAAGGCCAATGGCATTGCGATGATTAAAGAGATGCTGGTTTCGGCGGAGGAGGATGATAGCGAACAAGAAGAGGAGCAACAGCTTGCTGCCATCGACGAAGCGCTAGGGGTGAAGCCTGCAACGTTGGATCCTGAAAGTAACTGGGGTACTCTGATTCTTGATGCAACCTGCGTGCCTGATGACATTCCCTACCCAGTAGATCTGAGGTTGCTCAACGAAGCGAGAGAGGCCACTGAGAAGATCATCGACGAACTGTTCAAGCAGTTGCAGGGAAAGATCAATCGTAAACCCCGCTGCAACCGGGATAAAGCTCGGAATCGGTTTCTGGCGATCATCAAGAAGAAAAAGCCCAAATGCGCCGAGATCCGTGAAGTCAAGCGCTTTCAGCTCAACGAGATCCGGAGAAACCTCAGAGCAATTGATCAGATGATCCATTGCGGTGCCATGCTTTTGGAGCTTGGAACCCAGCTCTACCGCAAGCTGCTGATCACCAGTGAACTGTACCGGCAGCAGCAGGAGATGTATGACGCTGATAGCCGGCGCATCGACGATCGGATTGTCAATTTGTCAAAACCACACGTGCGGCCGATCGTGAGGGGCAAGGCGGGAAGGCGAACAGAGTTCGGTGCGAAGATCTCAATATCAGATGATAATGGCTTTGTCGATGTGGATCGAATCAGCTGGGACAACTACAATGAAGCCAACGACCTGATCGCACGTACCAAGCAATACAAGGAAGAGCGAGGGTACTATCCAGCACGAATCTGTGCCGATTCAATCTATATGACATTAGGCAACAAGAAGTTCTGCGCAGAAAATAACATCAGACTCAGTGGCCGTCCACGCAAGAAGCAGGTAGAGGCCGAGGTGCAGACAGCAGAGCAACAAGAGCTTTTTAAATCAGACTTGAGAAAGCGTTCCGTGATCGAGGGAAGAATCGGAACGAGCAAACGGAAATATGGACTGGATCGGATCATGACCAAGCTGATTGAAACATCAAGAACGGTGATCACGATGGCGTTCTTTGTGATGAATGCCGAGAAGGTTCTCAGGCTACTGCGCCTCTTATTATCTATTCTTGTCTCTGTGTACATCCTGATGCTCTATTTGCTCGCCTCCTGGCGCCGTCCAGCGCTTCTGTGGGCTGCTTAGTCAGCTTCTAGGAGTAAAATTGAGGTCACCAGCGCTTGGCGCTGCAGGCTGAGTCGCGGCCCTTGGCGCGGACGAAAAACCCGCGAATGAAATTCAGCAAGCCCTAGTTAACGCCGTTGAAATCCTCCTACCTCTCGTGGGAGGGTCATTGCGGATGGCCGCATTCGGTTCAGATCAGCAGCGTTTCTGGGGGGGGCAACCCTGGTGAACATGGCTACTCGCTTATCCATCAGCACTGCTTCTGGGTCCAATTGCCCATCCCTTTGCTTGCCAATACCCAAGCCAATTTGGCCGTGCCTAGGGTTATCCCATATAACCTGAATCAAAGACACTACCAGGCCTCAATTGTTGTGATTTGCATTGCTTGGTTGACACGATGACCGTATTTCTGCTCAGGGCGGCCTGGCTGATTCCCGCGTATCCGCTGCTGGCCGCCGTGGCGTCCCTGGCCTGGTCGCCGGGATTGATCTCCCGCACCGGCCCGCGGCCCTGCGGCTATCTCAATCTGCTGATGGTGGCTGTGGCCTTCTGCCACAGCCTGGTGGCGCTCACGGCCCTGCACACCAACGCCCGCGCCGGAGCCGAGGCCCTCTACCGGCCGCTCAGCTTCGGCTGGACCTGGCTCGACACCGCCGGGCTGCGGGTGGGTTTTGACGGTCTGGTGACTGAGCCGGCCCTGATCGCCATGGCGGTGATTACGGGCTTGCACCTGCTGGTGCAGATCTATGCCATCGGCTACCTGGAAATGGACTGGGGCTGGCCCCGCTTCTTCGGCTCGCTCAGCTTCTTCGAGGCGGGCCTCTGCGCCCTGGTGCTCACCGATTCGGTGTTCTTCAGCTACGTGATCCTCGAGTTGCTCACCCTGGGCACCTACCTGATCGTGGGCACCTGGTACAACCAGCCCCTGGTGGTGAAGGGGGCCCGCGATGCTTTTCTCACCAAGCGGATTGGCGACTTGATCCTGCTGGCAGGGGTGATTGCCCTGTTGCCGATGACTGGCACCTGGAATTTCCATGGTCTGCAGGGCTGGGCCGCCGATCTCACCAACAACGGCACCCCCTTACCGCCCGGCTTCCAGCTGATCCTGCTGGCCCTGATCGCAGGCCCCATGGGTAAGTGCGCCCAGATTCCCCTGCACCTCTGGCTCGATGAGGCGATGGAGAGCCCCCTGCCTTCCACCGTGCTGCGCAATTCCGTGGTTGTGGTGGGTGGCGCCTGGGTGCTGCTGCGACTGGAGCCCCTGTTGGAGCTCAGTCCCTTCGTGCAGGCGGTGCTTGTGGTGGTGGGCGGCTCCACCGCCGTGGTGGCCTCGCTGATCGCCCTGGCCCAGGTGGACGTCAAGCGGGCCCTCTCCTTTCTGGTGAGCAGCTGGCTGGGGCTGCTGTTCGTGGCAGTGGGGCTGGGCGGCACCGCAGTAGCAGATCACCTGCTGCTGGTCTATCCGCTGCCGATGGCCCTGCTGCTGATGGCAATCGGCACGATCGTGATCAGCAATGTCACCCAGGACCTCACCCAGTTGGGGGGGCTGTGGAGCAAACGGCCCCTGATCGGCATCGCCTTCCTTGCCGGCGCCGCTGGCCTGATGGGCTTGCCGCCGTTCGCCAGCTTCGCCGCCCTGCGCGAATTGCTCGCCCTCACGGCGGCGAGCGGCCATCCCGTGCTGCTGGGGGGCGTGGTGCTTGTCACCAACGCCCTGATCACCGCCGGCTTGATCCGGGTGTTTGGCCAGATCTGGGGAGGTCGACCAACGCCGTTCACCACCCGTTCTCCGGAGGTGCTCTGGTTGATGGTGCTGCCCACCATGGTGCTGGCGGGGATGGTGCTGCATCTCCCCATGCTCCTGGTGGCCAATGGGGTCTATTCCCTCACCCCCCTCGCAGGTTGGGGGCCTCTGGCCTGGCCCCTGATCGCCTCCACCCTGGTGGGCGGAAGCCTCTCGGCTGCCTTTTACCTGCGCCCCCACGGCCTGGCCCAGCTGCCGGCCTCCCTCGGCGGCCTGCAGGACTGGCTCGCCCACGACATGCATACCGAGCGCTTCTACCACCGCACCGTGGTGGCCCTGGTGCTGGCCCTGGCCCGCTTCGGTGCGTGGAGTGACAGTCGCCTGGTGGATGGCTTCAGCGGCGGCACCGGTGCGGTGGCCCTGGAAGGAGCCAGGCGCCTCAGCTTCACGACCTCCGGTCGCTCCCAGGCCTATGCCCTCACCTTGGTGCTCGGGGTGTTGCTTATGGCGGCCTGGCTGATTGCCGCTGATCTGCCGCCCATCTCCACCGCTCTGCCCTGAGGCCGCCGCCATGACCCTGCTGCTGTTGCTCCTGCTTCCTCTGCTGGTGGGCCTGCTGCTGCCCCTGCTGCCGCCTGGCCGCTCCGGGCTGGTGCGCGGCCTGGCCGCCGGCGCCGCCCTGGCCCAGTTGGTGGTGGGCCTGCTGGCCTGGCGCCAGCCGCCCGCTGCCTTGACGATCGAATGGCTGCCCCGGCTGGGTTTGGGCCTGGATCTGGGCCTCGATGGGCTGTCGCTGCCACTGGTGCTGCTCACGGGCCTGATCACCGCCATGGCGGTGCTGGCCTCCCCCGCAGACCAGGGCCGCCCTCGCCTTTACTACTCCCTGATACTGGCCACCAACCTGGGGGTGATGGGGGCTTTCTTGGCCCGCAACGCCCTGCTGTTCGTGTTGGCCTTCGAGCTGGTGCTGATCCCCACCACCCTGCTGGTGGCGATCTGGGGCGGCGAGCGCCGTGCCGGTGCCGCCGTGCGTTTTCTGCTCTACGGGGCGGTGTCGGGCTTGAGCCTGCTGGGTGGCGTGTTGGCCTTCGGCTGGTTCGGCCAGGGTGCCGCCGGCGCCGACACCGCCGTGAGCTTTAGCTTCGAGGCCCTGGCCGCCACGCACCTGCCGGCCTCAGCCCAGCGCTGGGTGCTGGCCCTGCTGGTGCTCGGTTTCGGCATCAAGCTGCCGGTGGTGCCACTGCATGGCTGGCAGCCGATCAGCTACGCCGAAGCACCGCCGCCGGTGGTGATGCTGCTGGGGGGTGTGGTGTCGAAGCTGGGGGCCTACGGCCTGCTGCGCTTTGGGGTGGGCCTGCTGCCCGACGCCTGGAGTGCCTTTTCACCCTGGATCGCTGCCGCCGGTGCCGTGAGCGCGGTGTACGGCGCCCTCAATGCCGTTGCCGCCACCGACATCCGCCGCCTGATGGCCTACAGCTCCCTGGGCCACATGGGCCTGCTGGTGCTGGCCCTGGCGGCTGCTACGCCGATGAGCCTGCAGGGCGCCATGGCCCAGGTGCTGGCCCATGGCCTGATCGTGGCCCTGCTATTCGACTGCGTGGGGCTGATCCAGCGCAAGACCGGCACCACCGTGATCGCCGAGCTCTCGGGCCTGATGAACCCGATCCGCGGCCTGCCCTTCACCATGGGCCTGATGCTGCTTGCCCTGATGGCCGCCGCCGGCATCCCCGGCCTGGCGGGCTTCCCGGCCGAACTGCTGGTGTTCGAGGGCAGCTGGACCGTGTTCCCCCGGGCCACCCTGATCTGCCTGGTGGCCTCGGGCTTCACCGCCGTCTACGCGGTGCGGCTGTTCAACCGGGTGGGCTTCGGCCGGCTCGACAACAGCCGCGCCGACTGGCAGAGCACCCGACTGGCCGAACGGCTGCCGGCCGCTGTGCTCACCACCCTGGTGGTGCTCGCCGGCATCTGGCCTGCCGGGCTCACCGCCTGGAGCGAGGCCAGCACGGCCGCCATCGCCCTGCGTCACAGCGATGCGGTGGTTCAGCAGCTGGCCCTGGCTCCCCGTTCTCCTTCGTCGACCCTGCCCGCATGACCACCTCCACAGCTGCAGCTGGCACCAAGACGCCCCTGATCCCCCCCTCCACCCACCGCTTCGCTGAGGTGATCCACCGCCTTGAGGCGGGGGGCTCGATGCTGCCCGATACCCCGGAGAACCTCCAGCAGATCATCGGCATCTACAAGGCCTACGCCGTGCCGATGGACTTCTATTGGCGCGACCTGCTCTACATCGCCGAGCAGGTGTTTCTCAACCCCCTGCCGGCCTTCAAGTACTTCATCTCCCAGGAGTATCTAGACCTCCCCAACAGCTACGCCGGCGATCAATCGAAGCTGCGTATCTGGCGTGGTGGCGAAAAGGCCCATCCGGAGCTACTGGAATTCATGGCCAAGGGTGAAACCCGGGCCATGCCCAAGCTGCTGCATCACCTCTGGCATGACCGGGTGAATATGGAGTTCGCCGAAGCCTGCATGCAGGCCATGCTCTGGCACCAGGGCATGGGTGGTCGCTTCAACGACTACCTCGCGAGCGATGCCTACAAGGCCAACGCCGACCGCGCCATCAAGGCCTACTTCCGCGGCAATCCGCTGATGCTTGGGCTTTACAAGCTGTTCCCGGACATGGTCCTGGAGCAGGTGAAGCAGCTGAGTTATTACGCCAATCTGGGCCTGTTTTGGGAGGTGATGGCACCGGTGTTCTTCGAGATGAGCGACATCTACGACGAGGGTGGTTTCAAGGGGGTGCCCGACGCCATGGACTTCCTCGTGAACGGTATCTTCGCCGTGGCGGGCCGACCCATCTACCACCACGTTTTCATTCGGGGAGAATGCCTCGAGATCATTCCCAAGAGCGAGGGATTCACCTGGCTCTATGAGGCGGCGTTGCCCTATGTGGAGGCTGTATTTTATCGAACTTCACCCTTCCGGGGCACCAAGAGCTACAACGCCCAGGCCTACCAGGTGCCGGCGGATCAGGCCGACTTCCACTACGGCATCCTCTATGCAGACGTCTTCCCAGTGGGATCCGCCGGCATTCCGCCCACCCTGCTGATGCAGGACATGCTCCATTTTCTGCCCCCCTACCTGCAGGAGCTCTACAAGCAGCATCGCCGCGGAGAGGAAGATCAACTGATTCAGCTGGGCATCACCTTCCAGCGCTCGATGTACAACGTGACCTCGGCGGTGATCCAGGTATTGCGCTGTGCCTTGCTCTATCCCCTCGACGACACCGATCCGGAGCATCTCGCGGCCAACCGCCGCTTCTTCGAGGCCCAGATGGATCGCTTCCTGCGTCCGGAGGCCCGCCTGAGCGACATCCAGACCCAGGACTACCGCTAGGAGAGATCCCATGGCCACGATTCTTGAAACGGCAGCCGGCGCAGGAGTGTTCACGACCCTGCTGGCCGCGGTCGATGCGGCCGGCTTGCGGGGTGCCCTGGAGGGCGCCGGCCCCTTCACGGTGTTTGCCCCCGTGGATGACGCCTTTGCCGCCCTGCCCCCCGGCACGGTGCAGACCCTGGTGGACAACCCCCCCCAGCTGGCGCGGATCCTCAAGTACCACGTGCTGGCTGGTGCCTACACCCGGGAGGCCCTGGTGGCCCAGGCCGAGTGGCCGAGCCTGGAGGGGGCTCCGATCCCGATCCGCCGCAGCGAGCCGTTCGAGGTAAAAAACGCCACAGTGGTGACCGCAGACATCGCCTGCGACAACGGCATTGTGCACGTGATCGACCGCGTGATCCTGCCGGGCTGATCCACCTTTGCCCCCACCTGCTTGGGTCCCTCCCTGCTCACCACCCTGTTGCTGTTGTTGGTGGGGGCCCTGCTGGCCCGGTTGACGGCCACGAAGCTGGCCCGCTGGGCGGTGCCGGCGATTGTGCTGGAACTGGGGGTTGGTTTTGTCCTGGGCAATACGGTTCTGCCTTTTGAGCAGATCCGCTCCCTCTCCGGCCTGCTGGAGCTGGGGGTGCTCACCCTGTTTTTCCAGGTGGGACTGGAGGTGCGCGGCGGCTTGTTGGGGTCCCGTCCGGCGGCCGTGCTGCGCACGGTGTTGCTGTCGGCGCTGACGCCGCTGCTGGCCTGGTGGCCGCTGCAGCAGGCCTTTGGCCTCTCCACGGCCACCACCCTGTTGTGTGTGGCCGTGCTCAGCGCCACCGGCACTGGGGTAACCCTGCGGGCCCTTGGCCAGCTCGGCGCCTTGAAAACCCCCTCCGGTCGCCTGCTGGTGGGGGTGTCGGTGCTCGACGATCTGCCCGCCATCGCCCTGCTCACCTGCTCCCTGCTGTTGGCGGGCACTCACCTGGGCGGTGGCGCGGCTTCGGCCGGGTCGGGTTGGTTGGTGCTGCTCGGCCCGGCCCTCGCCCTGCTGAGTGTGCCGCTGTCGAGCTGGTGGCTGAAGCGCCGCGGGCCCTGGCAGCCGGGGCCTTTGGGGGTGTTGCTGCTGTTGATCGGCTGTAGCTGGATCGGGGAGGTCACCGGGGTGACCAGCCTGCTGGGGGCGCTCTGGGGTGGTGTGCTGTTCAATCGCCTGGCGCCCATGGGGGAAGGCAGCACCGAGGCCCGTGAGTTGCGGGGCCAGCTGGCCCTGCTGTCGGAGGTGTTTTTGCCCCTCTATTTCCTCGGGGTGGGGATGCGCATCCAGGCGGCCACCCTGTTGCAGCCGTCGGCCTGGTGGCTGGCCCTGGTGCTGCTGCTGCTGGCGATCGGCTGCAAGCTGATCTGCGGGCTTGGCATCAGCGCCCGGGATCAGGAGGCCGGCGTGGATCGCTGGGTGGTGGTGTTCGGCCTGATCCCCCGGGGCCTGCCGGGGCTGGTGTTTGCCTCCACGGCCCTGGCCAGTGGGGTGATCACCGCCGCCCAGTTCTCGGCCCTGGTGCTGATGGTGAGTGGCACCACCGTGCTCGGTCTGCTGTTGCTGGGCCGGCGGCTGGCGACCTTCCAGAACGGCTAGTTCAAAGTCTCAGCTCTGCAACAGGGTGTCCAGTGCCAGCTTCACCGCCGCGTAGCAACGCTCCAGCTGGCTGGCGCTGATGCCCAGGGGCGGCAAGAGATACACCACGTTGCCCAGCGGGCGCAGGTACACGCCCTGCTCCAGGCAGTGGCGCTGGATCTGTTTGCCCACGGGGTTGAGGTAGCTGGCCTGGCCGGCGTCCACATCAAAGGCCGCCATGGTGCCGACGCAGCGCGGCCGCCGCACCAAGGGGTGCCGGGCCAGCTCCTCCAGGAATGGCGTGTGGCGCAGCTCGAACTGCTGGAAGCGTTCGGGATTGGCTTGGAGCAGGTCCAGGCTGGCCAGCGCGGCGGCACAGCCCAGGGGATTGGCGGTGAAGCTGTGGCCGTGGAAGAAGGTGGCCTCGGGCCGCTCGCTGATGAAGCCCTGGTAGAGGCGCTCGCTGGCCATCGTCACCCCCATTGGCAGGAAGCCTCCGGTGAGGCCTTTGGAGAGGGCCAGCAGGTCGGGCTGAATGCCGGCCCGCCGGCAGGCAAACAGGTCGCCGGTGCGGCCGAAGCCCGTCATTACCTCATCGGCGATCAGCAGGGCGCCGGCGGCCCGCACCCGCTCGGCCACGGCCCGCAGGAAGGGCGGCCGTACCACCCGCATGCCGCTGGCCCCCTGGATCAGGGGCTCGAAGATCACGGCCGCGGTGGGCGTCTCCAGGGCTTGCTCGAGCTGGCCCAGGGCGTGCTGTTCCCGTTGTTCCACCGTCTCGTCGCTCCAGTGGCTGTGGGGCCAGGCCACCCGCGCCACGGCAAACAGCAGGGGCTCGTAGGGGTCGGTGAACAGGGAGCGCTCTCCCAGGGCCATCGCCCCGAAGGTGTCGCCGTGGTACGCCCCCTCGAAGGCGATCACCTGGCGCCGGTTGCTGCCCTGGTTGCGCCACCACTGCCAGGCGATCTTGAGCGCCACTTCCACGGCGGTGGAGCCGTTGTCCGAGAAGAACAGCCGCTCGAGGCCCGTGAGCGCGCTGAGACGGGTGGCCAGCTGTTCGGCGGGGGCGTGGCTGAAGTTGGCAAAAATCACCTGCTCCAGCTCCTGGGCCTGGCGGGCAATCGCCGCCGCAATGGCTGGCTCGGCGTGGCCGTGGAGGGTCACCCACCAGCTGCTGATCGCATCGATCAGGC
Organism: Synechococcus sp. CBW1108; assembly: GCF_015840335.1. NCBI lineage: Bacteria > Bacillati > Cyanobacteriota > Cyanophyceae > Synechococcales > Synechococcaceae > Synechococcus > Synechococcus sp. CBW1108. The sequence continues at coordinate 166,647 of NZ_CP060395.1, read as the reverse complement.
GGCGGCCATCAGCGAGCTCCAGCTCACTGCCCCGGGCCGAGCGCACCTGCAGCGGCACGGGGCTGGTGGCCACCTGGGTGGTGGGGTGCCAGAGGTGGGGGTGCCAGGGCATGGGCTCAGGCTTCGAGATGGTTAATAAAACGTGTTGACAGTCGCCGGATTGAGGCATTGGCGCGCCGTTCCAGGCCCCGCGCCGTATCCCGGGTGATACCCATCTGCCTGGCTGTGGCGCTCAGACTCAAAGGTTCCCCTGCGGCGATGCCGTAGCGCAAGCGCAGCAGCTCGGCTTCCTGTTCGGGGAGTTCATCGAGCAGCTGGTTGATGTCTTCTTGCATCAGGGAGGCATCCACCTGCTCCTGGGGCTTGCTGACCTCACAGGCCAGGCTGTCGAGCAGGCTCAACTCGGCTTGGGAGTTCTGTCGCCCATCCAGGCTCAGGGGCTCCTGGGCCCTGAACAGCACTTCGCGGATGTCGAGGGATTTGAGCCCGGTGGCCGCTGCCAGCTCCTCCAGGCTTGGGTCGCGCCCCAGCTCCTGGCTGAGGGACTGCTGGGTTTTGCGCAGCCTATGCAGCTGATCCACCATCGTGCCGGGCAGGCGGATGGTGCGCCCCTTGGCCACCAGGGCACTGCCGATGCCGTCGCGGATCCACCAGGTGGCATAGGTGGAAAACCGATAGCCGCGGCTGGGGTCAAACCGTTCCACGGCCCTGATCAGGCCGATGGTGCCCTCCTGGATCAGATCCTCTAGGTCACCAGGGGTGTGCTGGTAGCGGCGGGCCATGCTCACCACCAGGCGGATGTTGGCCAGCACCATGCGACTGCGGGCCTGCTCGGCCTGCCGCAGACACCTCTGCAATTGAGATACTTCCATGCCGGCTGCCGCGGCCCAGGCTTCCAGGCTGGGGGCAATGCTGCCGGCCCGCAACTTCATCTCCTGGGCTAAGTCGGTGGCCCGGCAGCCGCCCTGAACTAGGCGAGCCAGGCTGATTTCCTCCTCAGCGCTGAGCAGCGGGATGCGGCCGATGGCGCGCATGTGCTGGCTGAGTGCGTCGCAGCCGCCCTTGGGGCGCTTCTGTGGCGCAGGCATTGGAATGTCGTCTGTAGTTGGGTCGGTATACGGTACTGACTGTTTTTTGCGGTTGGGTCTTTTCAGCCCTGGTTATCAACTAGTAGCTGCAATCCCCGCGATCAGGAAGTCTGATCGATGCCTGGAATTGCCGTGCCCATTCCAGGCTGTCGTTGGGAATTTATCAGGCTGATTGCTGATTATATCTGGCCCGTTTCACCAGCCAATAGGCGGCAGCCAGACCACCATCACCCCAAATCCTGCCATGAGCTGGGGTTTGTTTTCCATGCCTGGCGGCAGCACGATCACTTTTCTGGCTACGGCCGTCATGGCCGTGAGCAGCACCAGTTCGATCTGAACAACCTGATCACGGAGATAGGCGGTCACGTTTTGGAGTACTTCCAGGGCGATGAAAATCAGTAGAAGTCGATCGAGCAGTTTGATTAATCCCCCATTAAACAAATCGGTTTGGAATTTCGAGATTTTGATGCTTGATTCAAAGACCAGCTCGAAAACGACAAAGCCGATCACCACTGCTAGTAGTAGGGCTAGAAGTTTGGCCAGTTGCCGTTCATATCCATGGATGGTGGAGAGGAAGCGTTTGTCGTTGAACAGATCCATGGGAGGGCACCAAAGACAAAAAAGAGGGCCGGCTTGGCCGAGCCCTTTGGGGTTTGGATAGGTGCTTCAGCCCAGGGCCGTGACTGACTGCTGAAGAGCGTCTCGACGACTGATGTTTGTGCGCTCAGCGGGTAGCTTCTTGTATAGGCCGAGTTTCTCCAAGCGGCGCTGAGTGGTGCCCGTCGCACCCACCACAAACACCTCACGGCCTTTCTCGATCGCTTCTTCCACGGCATTCTCCACGGCCAGGGCTGCGGTCACCCCAAGGTGAGACACCTCGGTGAGGTCGAACACCACGGCCTTCACATCGCCGATGGCATTGTGTTCCCGGCCAATGGCCTTTGCCACGCCGAAGATCATGGCACCGTTGAGCTGGAAGAGCAGCACCTTTCCCTTGCCCTGATCCAGCAGGGCCTTTTCGTCCTCGGGGAGCATCAGATCACCATCGCCAGTGCTGATCGACTTGACGCTCTTGCTCTGAAGGGCGCTCATCTTGTCGATGGTGAGGATGTTGGCGATGAATACGCCAATGCCGACGGCGGCGATCAGATCGACCAGCACGGTGAGGGCGATCACCAGATACATGATCAGGGCGCCGCTCAGGGAGATGCGGTGGGCCCGCTTGAGGAAGCCCCAGTCGACGATATCGACCCCCACCTTGAGAGCGATGCCAGCCAGCACCGCCTGGGGGATCTGGGCTGCCACACCGGTGAAGGCCAGGATGACCACCATCAGAATCACTGCTCGGCTAATACCCGAAAGGGCACTGCGGCCGCCGGCCTGAATGTTGACCACCGTGCCCATGGTGGCGCCGGCACCGGCGATGCCACCGAACAGACCGGAAGCGATGTTGCCTAAGCCCTGGCCGATCAGCTCCTTGTTGGAGTCGTGTTCTGTGCGGGTGATGCTGTCGGCCACCACGGCTGTCAGCAAGGCATCAATGCAGCCGAGCATGCCCAGCACGGCAGCATCAATCAGCATTTTGCTCGCCTGCTCCAGCTCGAAATAGGGCATGCGCAGCTGGGGGAAGCCCGAGGCGATTTCGCCGATGCGGCGAATGTCCTCCGTACCACCGCCATTGTTCAGCAGGGTGAGCGAGAGCACCGTGCCGGCGATCAGGGCAATCAGCTGGGGTGGGGCGATCTTCTTGATCGCCGCGGGGGTGAACCAGAGGATGGCCAGGGTGATCACCGCAAAGATCACTTCCGGCTGGCGGGCGTTCTGAATCAGCTGGGGCAGGGCGCTGAGGGTGCCCATCACGCCGCCCTTGGGGATGGCCTGGCCGAGGAAAGGACCCAGCTGCAGAATGATCAGAATGAGCCCGATGCCGCTCATGAAGCCCGAGATCACCGTGTAGGGCATCTGGGTGACGTAGCGGCCCAGCTTTAGTAGGCCGAAGACGATCTGGAGAACGCCGGCCAGCATCACCACGGTGAAGGCCATAGCCAGGCCGTTTTCCGGGTCGGAGGCGGTCAAGCTGGCGATGACCGCGGTCATCACCACCGTCATCGGCCCTGTGGGCTCGGAGATCAGGGAAGGCGTGCCGCCGAACAGGGCAGCAAACAGGCCCACTAGTACAGCCCCCCACAGGCCGGCTGCGGCTCCGGCACCCGAGGCCACACCGAACGCTAGGGCCATTGGCAGGGCGATCACCGCAGCGGTGACACCGCCGAAGAGGTCCCCTTTGATGTTGTTGGTGCTGATGTGATTCAGCAGGGCCGGGCGCCGGGGAGGCGCCGGAGCGGTTGTCATCGCTACAGGGGTGAGTTGGCGCCGAACCTTAGGCAGTGTTCCCAAAAACTGGGTCGCCGTGGGCCAACCCAGTTGCGATCCGTTCTGCCCATGATCGCTGCGCCCCAGCGCAGCCCCCCATGACCCTGCTCCTGCTTGTCGGCCTTGGCTGGTTGAGCCTGCGCACAGTGCTGCTGCTAAGTCAGGTGTCACGCCATAGCAGTGAGGCTCGGCTCGGCAGGGCCTTTCAGCAAGAACTCCGGGATCGTGGCCTGATTGATTTCCCCCCGCGCCCCTAGTGCGCTCCCAGGTCGCATCAGATTCATCGCCCCAACAACAGGGTCACTGTCCCTATAAACCTGCCATCCCAAGGATTCACGATGCTTCCTGTGCCCCCCCTTTTCCTGGAGTTCAGTTCCCACCAACTTGAAGTGGCGGAAACCCTGATTCAGGTGGGCCGTTTTGTGGTGATCTTCTTCGCAGCCCGGGCCATCGCCGAAGTGATGGTGCGCCTGCAGTTGCCCATCATCCTGGGAGAACTGGTGGCCGGGGTGCTGATTGGGGTGTCAGGTCTGCACCTGATCGTGCCGCCCGAAACCCAGGCCCAGCTCAGTGCTGGAGTTTCCGGCCTGCTGGCCTCCCTGGCCCAGATCAGCCCCGAGGCGGCGCGGGAGGTTTACAGCGAAACCTTCCCCAGCCTGCAGGCCGTGTCCCAGCTCGGCCTGTTCGCCCTGCTGTTCCTCACCGGTCTGGAGAGCGAGCTCGATGAACTGGTGGCTGTGGGGGTGCAGGCCAGCACGGTTGCGGTGGCTGGCGTCGTGCTGCCCTTTGCCCTGGGCACCGCCGGCCTCTATTTCCTGTTTCATGTGCCACTGATTCCAGCAGTGTTTGCCGGTGCGGCGATGACGGCCACCTCCATCGGCATCACCGCCGGCGTGTTTGGCGAGCTCAAGTGGCTCAAGCGCAAGGAGGGCCAGATAGTGATCGGTGCTGCCGTGCTCGACGACATCATCGGCATCGTGATCCTGGCGGTGGTGGTGGCAATCGTGGGAGGCGGCTCGTTCAGCCTCGGCCCGGTGCTGAAGCTGTGTCTGGCGGCGGTGGCGTTTGTGGCGGTGGCCTTAGTGCTGAGCCGCAAGGCCGCGCCAGCCTTCGACTGGGTGGTGGACCGGCTCAAGGCGCCCGGCGATGTGGCCGTGGCCAGCTTTCTAGTGCTCACCGTGTGCTGTTTTGCGGCCCAGGCCATTGGCTTGGAGGCTGCCCTGGGGGCCTTTGCCGCGGGGCTGATCCTCAGTGCCTCCAAGCACACCCACGACATCGACGCGGCGGTGAAGCCACTGGTGGCCCTGTTTGCCACCGTGTTTTTTGTGCTGATCGGCACCGGCCTGGATCTCTCGGTGCTCAATCCCTTCGATCCGGCGAACCGGGAGGGTCTGATCGTGGCCGCTTTCCTGCTGGTGGTGGCCATGGCCGGCAAGGTGGCCGCCGGCTGGAGCTACCTCAGCAAGGAACCCACCAACCGCCTGGTGGTGGGCCTGGGGATGATGCCGCGCGGTGAGGTGGGTCTTATTTTCCTGGGCCTCGGCAGCCAGGCCGGCATCCTCACCCCGGCTCTAGAAGCCGCCATTCTGTTGATGGTTATCGGCACCACCTTCCTGGCACCGATCCTGTTGCGGCTGGTGATTCCCAGCGAGCCTGGCGAGGGCGAAGGTCTGCCCGCTGAGCAGCCAGCCTGACTCCGTGCCCCTCGCTTCCGCCTACGCGGGTCGCGAGATCTGCCTCACCACGCGGCATGGCAAGGAGAGGGCCCTGGCCCGCCCGTTTTCCCTTGCCGCAGCAAGGCGTTGATGGGTCTCGAGCAGACCGGCTTGCGGCTCGGCCTGGCCAGCGAGGCCAGCTTTGGCCCCCACCCAGCGGTGCCGCTGCTGGCGCTGGGTCAGGAGTTACTCCTGTTTGTAGACCTGGATCGGGGCCTGCATGTGCTGGAGCAGCGCCTCGATTTGCGCACCAACTATGCCCAGAAGCTGTTGGAGCCGGATGAGGATCCCTCGACCTGGTTGAAGCAGGTGGGCTTCCCCTCCCATGCCGTGATCGCCCTGCCTGCCGATGCATCCCCTGGCCGCTCGGATTCGCATAAGGATCTCAATAGCACTGCTGCTCTGGCGGAGGCCCTGGCGGCCTGTCGCCGCGCCGACTCTCGCGGTCAGGTTTGGCTGGAAGCCGGCATGCGTGCCGACCGCAATCCAACCCGTATGCGCTCGATTCGGCGCGTGGGAGTGGCCTTAGCGCGACGTCTTGCCACGCCCTGTCCCAGCTGCATGGCTCCAGGATGGGGCTTGCTGGACATCAGGCCTGGTCTCCCCTGTGGCTCGTGCGGCACGGCCACAGAGCTGACCGCTGCAGAGATCTGGGGCTGCGTTGCCTGCGGCCATCAGGTGGAGCGACCCCGCCGTGATGGACGCTCCGGGGCAGATCCGAGTGACTGCCTGTGGTGCAACCCCTGATGATGGAGTGGGTCAGCCCCGGGCCCTGCGCCCGGGGGCCCATTGGTGAATCAGTTGCTCGAGTCGCACCAGCTGGTAGCGGTTTTGCTCGTTGGGTTGCTGGGAGTAGGCGCTGCGCAGGTGATTGAGCTCCGCATCGAGGGAGAGGAGTACGGGATTGTTTTCTTCCACTGGGCGGCCTGTGATGCAGATGTGCTCATCTTAAGGCTTTCTTAAGCCGCTGACAGCGCCGCGCTGGGTTTTGTGCTCGCCTGCTCACAGGGGCGAGGGCAGGGGGCCATCCCGATCCGAGCGAAAGCAGGGCTCCATCTCCGGCACATTGCGCTCGATCAGGTCCAGCAGCAACTCAAATACCTGGCGGGTGTGGGGCGCTTTTGAGCCCATGGCCTCGCGACTGAGCAGCACCAGTTCCAGTTTGTTTTCGCCGCTGCCGGACTGCACGTCGGCAAACAGCTGCATCCGCTGGGCCTCTCCGCCACCGCGAATCATGGCGCTGAAGTGGACTGGCGTGCGGTGTTCAATATTGGCGCTGAGCCCCCGGAGAACAGGCTCAAGGGCCTCGAGCATGGCCGTTGCTGTCATTGCAACGCTTGCTTCAAGCACCACGAGAAAACGCGCCAAAGTAACTCCCTTTGAATAAACGCTACTTGTCGAGGTGGTTCACGGCTTGCCGTTCGCTGCCATCCTGAAGTCAATGCAGGCTTCATTGGTGTCGATGTCCCGCCTGGGCCTTGGATCCATCGCCGTGATCGGTGCCGGGGTTTCGGGCTGCGCCCTGGCTGCCCAATTGCGCCTACTGGGCCACCAGGGCCCGATCAGCCTCTGGGAAACCGGGAGGGGCCCTGGTGGTCGGGCCAGCACCCGTCGCTCCCGTCAGGATCCAGCCCTGCGCATCGACCACGGCGCCCCCCTGTTCAACATCACCGCTGAAACGGATCCCCACTTGCTCCAGCCGCTGCTCTCGGGGGGCTGGATTGAGCCCTGGCCCGGGGTGATCGCCCAGCTTCAGGGCGAATCCAGCCTCAGGCTGGGTCAATCCGACGCCATGGGTCTGGGCACCCTCTACCGGGGGCTGGGTGGCATGGACCATCTCTGCCAGGGATTGTTGAGCCTTGCCGGCAAGGCCTTCGAGGCCCATTACGGCACCCTGGTGCGCTTTCTAGCGTGGCATGACGGCCTTTGGCAGCTTTACGGACCAGACCGACAGCTGCTGTGCCAGGCCCAGTGGCTGGTGCTCAGCAGCACCCTGCTGGCCCATCCCCGCAGTCGCATGATTTTTGGCTGGCACGACGTGCCCCTCAAGGAGGCCGCTGCTGCTCTTGCCGATCTCCAGCTCGACCATGCCCTCACCCTGATTGCGGGCATCCGCACCGAGGCCCGCAGCAACCTGCTGGTGGTGCTGGATCCCGCCGCAGGCCAGCCCTGGCGAGAGTTGCCCTTCAGCTTGCTGCATTTCGATGCGGCGGCCCAGCAGCGTTGGGGTCTCCAGCAGATCACCATCCAGCCCCTGGCGGATGGCCGTTGTGCCGTCGTGGCCCATTCCAGCCATGCCTTTGCCGCCGACCACCTCGACGTCTACGGCACCCATTCCGCCGTGGCAAAAATGCTCCAGCTGCCGCCCGATGAGGGCCGGCAGGAAACCGTGATCGCCGCCCTCACGGCGGCATTGGAGGCCGTGATGGCCCCCTGGCTGAGCCGACCCGACCTGGGCAGCTCTGAGCGTCAGTTGATGCGTTGGGGTGCGGCCTTTCCCCTGGCTCCGGGGCTTCCTGCAGAGTTGATTTTCTGTGCCCAAAGCCGGCTGGGATTCTGCGGTGACTTCATTGCCGGGGTTGGTTTTGGACGCATCGAAGGTGCCCTGCGCAGTGGCGAGAACCTGGCCCGCCAGCTCTGCAGTCAGTAGGGGGTTCGTTTACGTCGTTCGTTGCGTTTGATTCCGCGATGCAACAGTTCACCCGCTGCGCAGGGGCTGGGATTGCGGCGGCGGCGCCAGAGGTCTAATTGTTGGTTCAGAAATGTCCCCTGCATCCTCGAATGTGATGCGGTTTGCACCTCTGCGGCACAGGCCGATTCCGATCAGCCGCAACCAACAGTTGGATGTGGTGAATCGGGCCGCCCGTTACTTTTCCCATCACTTCTCTGAGGAGATCAGCTCGGAGGCGCTGGCCCATTCGATCGGGGTCAGTGCCGAATGGCTCGATCTCTGTTTTGACCACTGCCGCGGCAAGACCCCCTTTCAGGCGTTGCAGCATTTTCGGCTGAGCCGCCTGTTTGAAGGCATCGCCCAGCAGCCCAATTCCACCCTCCAGCAGCAGGTGCACAGTTGCGGTTTGGCGTCGGTGATGGCGGCCAACCGGTTGTTTGAGGAGCTGTTTGGCATTGGCCTGGCTCCGTTTCGCCGGATCTGTCGCCGGGCAGCTGCAGATCAACTCCTGCACAGGGGCCAGCCCTAGATCCCTCCGGATCCATTTGCCTCCAGCCTTGCACTCGGCTGGCTGGCGCCATACGTTGAGGTGAGAGCGTCATCGGGTTTGCACCAGGCATGCAGGGCCCATTTGGCGATTGGCTTCCCGAAGTGGTGGTGTTCCACCCCACCCGATTCGACCAGGCCCAGTGGATCGTGCACCACGTGCGCGAACGCAAGACCGTGCTGGTGCATGCCGGGGCGATGGAGCGCGGCGAGGCCCAGCGCCTGATTGACTTTGTCGCCGGTGGGGTGAGCGCCATGGACGGCCAGTCCGAATGCATCGATGCGCTCACATTCGTATTCCTTCCCCAGATCGTCTCCCTGAGCCGAGATCCCGTCGAGCCTCCGCCCTAGGGTTAATCACCATCAGGAGTGGGTTTGGTTCGCCACCTACGTCGCTTTCTCTACGCCCTTGGGCCCGTATTGATCATTGCCAGTCACCTTGGCTGCCTACTGCTGTTCTGGACAGGCCTCAGCCTCGCCGCTGCCTGCTGGGCCCTGCTTCTCTATCTGGTGCGCATGCTGGCCACCACGGCCGTCTATCACCGCCTGATAACCCATGCCAGCTACCGGGTGGCCCGACCCGTTGCCTGGGTTGGTGCGGTGGTGGCGGCATCGGCGGGGCAGATGGGCCCCAGCTGGTGGAAGGCCCATCACCAGCTTCACCACCGTCACGTGGACACCGTTGCCGATCCCCACACGCCCCTGATGCCTTCAGTGGGCTGGAGGGGATTTTGGCATTCCCAGGTTGGCTGGTTGTTTCGCCCAAGCTTCTTCCCCGACTCCCTGCCCGCCGATGTGGAGGCCGATCCGGTGATGAAGCTGATCGATCGGCTCCATTTCGTGCCCGTGCTCCTGCTGGCCGGCCTTTCGTGGCAGTTGGGCGGCATGGCTTGGCTGGCCGCATTTTTTCTCAGCACCACCCTGCTGTTCCATGGGGTGGCCAGTGTCAATTCCCTGGCCCATCTGTTTGGGGATCAGCCTTTTGCCACCGGTGATGCCAGCCGCAACAATCGCTTTGTGGCGCTGATCACTTTGGGGGAGGGCTGGCACAACCTGCACCACGCCTTTGAGGCTTCTGTGCGCCAGGGATTCACCCTGCGTTCGGGATCCCTGGTGTTGCTGCCGGATCCCACCTATCGGTTTATTCGACTGCTCGAGGGCTGGGGCCTGGCCTGGAATCTGCGGGTTCCTAGCGAGGGGGCCCTGCGGGCTCGGGCCCGGCCTGGGGCTGGCTAAACAGGAGTTGGTTCAGCTGGCGCCGGCCACCAGGCTCAGTTGCAGCCAGCAGCCCCCGGGGGCCAGCTTCTCCACCACCACGCTCTGCAGCAGGTCCTGGGCTACGAGCTGGGCGAAGGTTTCGGCGGCATCGCGGGTGTTGAAGCGAACAGCCTGCACCTGCAGGGGCACGCTCTGCTCCCTTGCAACGGCAGCGCGAACGCGATAGCGACCTGGAGGAATGGGTTCAACCATTGCCCCATTCTGAATCCATTCGGGCGCAAAAATGCCGGGCTTCAGGGTTTCAGAGAAATTGCCATGGGCCGACTCAGCGGGTGGGGATCTGGCGGCCCTTCCAGGAGATCGAGCCCCGTTCGAGGTTGAAAATTGCCAAGAGGAACACCCCCAGGAAGAACACCACCGGCACTGGAAATACCAGATTGATCCAGCTAAAGCTGCCGACGCGCCGGGTGATCACTAGCAGTTGCAGGGCATAGGCGCCATAGAGGAGCAGGTTTGGCGCCAGGGCCTGGCTGCCCACCATGGGCCAATGCAGCAGGGCGGCTGGCAGGCACCAGGCGGCCCAGATCAGCCCGGAGATCCAGAGCAGCACCGCCAGCATCCAGGGCCAGCGCACTTCGCCTGCGGCGGTTGCAAAGTTTTTGTCAAAGCCCACCACCATGTCCCGCAGGCCCCCGGGATACATGCGATAGGCCAGGTTGGTTGTGCCGAGAAAGGCGCTCACCGGCAGGCCCGCCGCTTCGTAGCGGTGGGCCAGAAACCAATCCTCCACCACTTCGCCGGCAACGGAGGCATGGCCGCCGATCTGGTCGTAATCCCTGCGGCTGGTCGCCATGGCAGGGCCAAAGGCAACCCCTCCCCGCGGCCCCAGGGGAACTGCCATAAGCCCCACCAGGTTGAACAACACTGAAAGCTGCTCGTAGGCCTTTTCGGTGCGGTGAAACGGCTGCACGGAAACCAGGCCGCCATGCCGCTGCTGGTTCGCCACCAGCTTGGCCAGAAAGGTTGGTGCGGGTTCCGTGTCGGCGTCCATAAACACCAGCAACTCCCCCTGGCTTTGTTCCACCCCCTGCTGTAGAGCCCAGTTTTTGCCGCACCAGCCAGGCGGCAGGGGCGTCGAAGTCATCACCTTGACGCCAGCGGCGCGGGCGATCGCCGCCGTGTCATCACCAGAACCGTCGTCGATCACGATCACCTCGAGCGGCTGCAGGCTCTGGAGTTGGAGGGCCTTGAGCAGCCGAGGCAGGGTGAGGGCTTCATTGCGGGCGGGGATCAGCACCGAAACCTGCGGCCGGCCAACCGGTGTGAGCTCAGCTAAGGCCGGCATGGGCAGGCACAGCCACCAGCCCAGCAGCCAGCGCACCAGAAGGGAAAGGGCCTGGGGATCAGGAGTGTTCAAGGCCGCAGCAGCTCGGCAGTCAGCACGTCGAGGGCGGCTGGTTCGCGCATCAGCTGCTGGTGGGTGAGTACAGGTAACGCCTGCCGCGAGCCCACCGGCAGCACGGCGCGCCAGCCCGGCACCACCATCAGGTCGCTGGGGCAGTAGAAGCTGGAGCACTCCACAGCTTGAAGAGTGGCCGGGTTGCCGTTGAGTTCGTGCAGCAGGGGGCTGGCCAGTTTCAAATCAGCGATACCAGCCACCAGCCAGCGGGGCCAGGGTTGGGCGGTAGGGGTGCCCTGTTGGGGGCTGCCCACGCTGATGAACCTACGGGTGCGGCAGTGGCCCCCTTGCAGCTGAATCCAGGTGCGGCCGATCACCCCACCCATCGAGAAGCCAAGCAGATCGATGGGGGTATGGGGGCCGAAGGCCGCCTCGATGTGGCTGCCCAGGATCCGAGCCAGCTCCTGCACCGGGGTGCGACCGAGCCAGATGGGCAGATGGGGGACCAGCAGGGGGAAGCGCCGATCTCCCAGCCTCTCCTGGAGGCGATGGAACAGTCGCGGGGTATCCCAAAGACCGTGCACCAGCACCAGCGGAGGGTGGCTTGCCATGGCTTCAGGTTAGGAAGCCGCGGGACCATAAAAACCGCCCCGCTGGGGGACGGTTTGGGGTCACTGGGGTGACCGGGATTGGCTGGAGCCGGTTGGCTCGGTTGGCTCAGTAGCGACCGCCGCCACCACCACCGCCGCCGCCGTAGCCACCGCCGTAGCCGCCGCCACCGCCGCCGCCAAAATCACGGCGACCGCCGCCGCCACCACCGCCGCCACGGGGCTCGGCTTTATTGACGCGGATGGCGCGACCCATCCACTCCACATCTTGGAGATCCTCGATGGCCTTGGTTTCCTCAGCGGGGTTGGCCATCTCCACGAAAGCAAAACCGCGTTTGCGGCCTGTGTCGCGGTCGAGGGGGAGGCTGCACTTGCTCACCTGCCCGTACTGACTGAACAGGTGCTGGACATCTTCCGCTTCTGCATCGAAGGAAAGATTGCCGACGTAAATGGTCATGAACTCAGAAACTATGAATGGATCCTTCGACGGCCCAAGAGAAAGTGGTCAGCTCGCTAGAGAGAAATCTTTGAATCACTCATCACCCTACAGGGCTGCCTGCCGGTTCTAGGGGGGCGGCGGATCTCGTCGCGACCGCATGATCCTGGCTAGGCATAGGGTGAAAACTCTCCCCCACCTCCCATGTCGAAATCCCAGCTCAATGCCTTCATGGTCAAGGTGGATGCCGATTCCGCCCTCAAGGCCCGGGTTGTGGCCGCTGACGCCGATGCGGTGGTGGCCATTGCCCTGGAGCATGGCCATGTCTTTTCCCCGGCCTCCTGGTCTCGGGCACAGCGGGGCTGACTTCAGTTGGTCCCTGACTTCAGTTGGTCATCGCATCGACGCTTTTGAGGGCTGAGCCCAGCAGCAGGCAAAAGTTTTCCCGCTGCTGCTGGCTGCCCAACACCACGAGCATCTGGCCTGGCCCCAGTTTTGTATCGCCGGCTGGGTTGGCGATCAGCGTGGGGGCTTCGGGGCTGTACTGGGAACCCCGGTATTGGCGCACTTCCACTTCCGGCTTCGCCTTGGGCGGCAGGATGGCCAGCACAAGGGCACCTGAGCGGGCGCCGATCTGGAGCTCGGCCAGGGAGGCCCCATCGAGGGAGCCCAGGTCATCCGGGTCACTGCTGAGCAGGAACTCCTCCACTTCACAGTCGGAGCCAGCCAGCAGATCCATGAAGGTCACCGAGAGGGGGCGCAGCGCCGTTGCCGCCATGGCCCGGCCGCCACTGACGTAGGGACTCACCACCTGGTCGGCGCCGGCGAGCAGCAGTTTGCGCTCGGCCTCCTCGCTATCGGAGCGGGCAATCAGACGACAGTTGGGCGCCATGCCCCTGGCGCTGAGCACCACGTAGAGGTTGGAGGCGTTGTTGGGTAGGGCGGCCACCAGGGCCCGGCAGCGGTGAATGCCCGCCTCGAGAAGGGTTTCATCGAGGGTGGCGTCGGCGGAGATCACCGCCAGGCCGCGCTCCTCAGCCGCGTCCCGGCGCTCACTGTCCATCTCAACCACCAGCAACGGCACGTTTTCCCGGGTGAGTTGTTCGGCGATTTCGCGGCCGATACGGCCGTAGCCGCAGAGGATGACATGGTCATTCATGCTGAGAAGCCAGCGGTGGAATTGGCGCTCGCGCAGGCGCCGAAAGTAACCAGATTCGGACAGTCCCAGGATGCCTTGGATACTGATCTGGACTACCACCAGGCCGCCCAGGATCAGCAGGGTGGTGACCACGCGGCCGGCGGCGCTGAGAACCTGGGTGTGGCCATCGCTGAACCCCAGGGTGCTGAGGGTGATCAGCACCATCCAATAACAATCCCCCCAGTCCCAGCCTTCGCTGAGCCGGTAGCCCAGGGCTCCAGCATTGACCAGCAGGACCAGGGCCAGCGGAGCTCGCCAAGGTTTGCGGTTGCGCCTGTTGGGGGGTCTGCGGGGGGCCAAGGGCCAGGGCTGCTGGGTGGGTTGGAACGGGGCTGGTTGGGCTGGAACAGCAATTCAGGTTAATGACCGTGGCCTGATCCCGAACATTTGTAGGCGTTGTCCACCAACTGCCCGTTGGCTCAGTTAGCCCTGAAAGGTTCTTTCCTCAGGGGTCGCCTGGATGGGCGCATCTCAGGTTATTGATGACCTCCATCCCGAATTGCTCAAGGAGAGCGGTCAGCGGGAGGTGTTCTGCGGCCTCACCTCGATTGTGTGGCTGCACCGGCGCATGCCGGATGCCTTTTTCCTGGTGGTGGGCTCCCGCACCTGCGCCCATCTGGTTCAGAGCGCCGCCGGCGTGATGATCTTTGCCGAACCCCGTTTCGGTACTGCGATTCTGGGCGAGCGGGATCTGGCCGGCCTGGCCGATGCCAATGATGAGCTCGACCGGCTGGTGAAGGATCTGCTGGAGCGGCGCCCCGAAATCCGCACCCTGTTCCTGGTGGGTAGTTGCCCCAGCGAGGTGATCAAGCTGGATCTGGCCAAGGCCGCCGAGCGGCTCAACACCCAGCTGGCCGGCCGGGTGATGGTGCTGAACTACAGCGGCAGCGGCATCGAAACCACCTTCACCCAGGGAGAAGACCAGGCCCTGCTGGCGATGGTTCCCCTGATGCCAGCCAGCCAGGTTGATCAGCTGCTGATCGTCGGCACCCTGGCCGATGCGGTGGAAGACCGGCTGGTGCAGCTGTTTGGTCGTCTGGGTATTCCGGTGGTAACGAGCCTGCCGCCGCGGCGCTCCACCGAGCTGCCCCCAATTGGGTCCGGCACCCGGGTGCTGCTGGCCCAGCCATTCCTCTCGGCCACGGCGCGGGCCCTGGTGAGCCGCGGCGGCCAGCTGCTTACTGCCCCCTATCCCTTTGGGGTGGAGGGCAGTCGGGCCTGGATGGCCGCTGCCGCCGCTGCCTTCGGGGTGGCGCCGGCCCTGGTGGCCGAGGTGCTCGATCCCTTGGTGGAGCGAGGCCAGCGGGCCATCGCTCCCCACCGGGAGCTATTGGCCGGCAAACGGCTCTTTCTGCTGCCAGATTCCCAGCTGGAGCTTTCGCTGGGGCGCTTCCTGCACCGCGAGTGCGGCATGGAGCTGGTGGAGGTGGGCACGCCCTACCTCGACCGCCAACTGCTCGATGCCGAGCTGGCCCTGTTGCCACCCGGCACCCGCATCAGCGAGGGGCAGGACGTGGAACGTCAACTAGAGCGGGTCCGGGCCGAGCGGCCTGATCTGGTTGTGTGCGGCCTCGGCCTGGCCAATCCCCTCGAGGCCGAGGGCATCGCTACGAAGTGGTCGATTGAGCTGGTATTCAGCCCCATCCACGGTTGCGACCAGGCCGGCGATCTGGCCGAATTGTTTGCCCGCTCCCTGCGCCGCCGCGCCCTTCTCTCTTTTGCCTGATTGGGTCATTTGCCCTAACCGGCCTTCCCCCCTGCCAATTTTCTAAGCCTCGATGGAACTCACCCTCTGGACCTACGAAGGCCCCCCCCACGTGGGCGCCATGCGGATTGCCACGTCGATGGAGGGGGTGCACTACGTGCTGCACGCGCCCCAGGGGGACACCTACGCCGACCTGCTTTTCACCATGATCGAGCGGCGCGACCGGCGGCCGCCGGTGACCTACACCACCTTCCAGGCCCGCGACCTGGGTGGCGACACCGCCGAACTGGTGAAGCGTTCGATCGCCGAAGCCGTGGCCCGCTTCCAGCCCGAGGCCCTGCTGGTGGGCGAGAGCTGCACCGCCGAGCTGATCCAGGACCAGCCTGGGTCCCTGGCGGCGAGCATGGACCTCGGCGGCATCCCGGTGGTGAGCCTCGATCTGCCGGCCTATTCCAAAAAGGAGAACTGGGGCGCCGCTGAAACCCTCTATCAGTTGGTGCGCGGGCTGCTCAAGGCCCAGCTGCCCTCGCCGGGCTTCGAGAAGCCATCGCCGCAGCGCTGGCGCCAGGAGGGTCGCCGGCCGCGGGTCAATCTGCTGGGCCCGAGCCTGCTGGGTTTCCGCTGCCGCGACGACGTGCGGGAGATCACCCGGCTGCTCGGTGAATACGGCATCGATGTCACGGTGGTTGCGCCCCTGGGGGCCAGGCCAGCAGACCTGATGCGAATTCCCACGGCGGACGCCAACGTGTGTCTCTACCCCGAGGTGGCGGCGCCCCTGTGCAGTTGGCTGGAGCGCAGCTTCGGCATGGCCACCGTGCGCACGGTGCCCCTTGGCATTGGGGCCACGGTGGCATTTCTGCGGGAGTTACATGCCCTGCTCGGGCTGGAGCTGGCTGCCGAGCTGGAAGCCGGCGCCGATGGGGTGTGCCAGGCCGAACGGCGCTCCCGCCTGCCCTGGTATTCCCGCTCGGTGGATTCCACCTACCTTACGGCCAAGCGGGTATTCATCTTCGCTGACGCCACCCACGCCATCGCCGCAGCCCGCATCGCCAGCCAGGAGTTGGGTTTCAAGGTGGTGGGTCTGGGAACCTACAGCCGGGAGCTTGCCCGGGAGGTGCGGGCGGCGGCGGCTGGGCTGGGCCTGGAGGCCCTGATCACAGACGATTACCTCGCCGTGGAGGCGGCGATGGCGGCAGCGGCACCGGAGTTGGTGCTGGGTACCCAGATGGAGCGCCACAGCGCCAAGCGCCTGGGCATCCCCTGCGCCGTGATCAGCTCACCGCTGCATGTGCAGGATGTGCCTGCCCGCTATTCGCCCCAGATGGGTTGGGAGGGGGCCAACGTGATCTTTGATGCCTGGGTGCACCCATTGATGATGGGCCTGGAGGAGCACCTGATCGGCATGTTCCGCCACGACTTTGAATTCGTCGATGGCCACCTCAGCCACCTGGAGGGGGCCAGTGCCCCGGTCGCTGAGCCAGCCACTGTCTCAGCCACTGCCGCTGCTCCAGCCGCTTGCTCGTCCCCATCGGGCCTGGTTTGGAGCCCTGATGGGGAGGCGGAATTGGCCAAGATTCCCTTCTTCGTACGGGGCAAGGTGCGCAAGAACACCGAGGCCTATGCCCGCGACCGGGGCCTGGCCCTGATCGACAGCGAGGCCCTATACGAGGCCAAGGCCCACTTCAGTTCCTGATTCCCTTTTTGCTGCTGTCGCTTGGCATGGGTATGTTTCGCTTTGCATGCGCATCCCCCATACCCCAGGCAGGCAGCGGTTTGCCCGCAGCAGGATGGATATTCGACTGGGTCTGATCAAGCACCTATTGGTATGACATCAACTCTTCAACGTCCCGACCTATCCCGGCCCGATGGCGAGGGCAGCCTGCAGGTCCACCAGGACCCCTCGATGGCGATCGAGGAAGGCGCCTTGGTGCTTGCTGTTTACGGCAAGGGGGGGATCGGCAAATCCACCACCTCCTCCAACCTGTCGGCCGCCTTCTCCAAGCTGGGCAAGCGAGTGCTGCAGATCGGTTGCGATCCCAAGCATGACAGCACCTTCACCCTCACCAAGAGGATGGTGCCCACGGTCATCGACATCCTCGAAACCGTTGATTTCCACACCGAGGAATTGCGGCCGGAAGACTTCGTGTTTGAGGGTTACAACGGGGTGATGTGTGTGGAATCCGGCGGGCCTCCGGCCGGTACTGGTTGCGGTGGATATGTAACTGGCCAAACGGTGAAACTGCTCAAGGAGCACCACCTGCTCGAAGAAACCGATGTGGTGATCTTTGATGTGTTGGGAGATGTGGTGTGTGGGGGCTTTGCCGCACCGCTGCAGCACGCTCACTACTGCCTGATTGTTACGGCTAATGATTTCGACTCCATCTTCGCGATGAACCGGATCATGCAGGCCATCAATGCCAAGGCCAAGAACTACAAGGTGCGCCTCGGCGGTGTGATCGCCAACCGCTCTGAGGAGACCGACGAAATCGACAAGTTCAACGCCCGCACAGGCCTGCGCACCATGGCCCATTTCAAGACCGTGGACGCGATTCGTAAATCCCGCCTCAAAAAGTGCACCATCTTCGAGATGGAAAGCACACCGGAAGTGGACGCGGTGCAGCAGGAATACCTGAATCTGGCCCGCCGAATGCTCGATGACGTCGAGCCCTTGGAGGCCGAATCCCTCAAGGATCGGGAGATCTTCGACCTGCTCGGCTTCGACTGACCCCTAGGACGGGGCAGACATCTCAGCCGCCCTAGGTCTGCCCCTTTCCCAGCCCTTGATCAGCCGGTACACCACCGGCACCACAAACAGGCTCAGCAGCGTTGCCACCAGGAGCCCGGAAAACACCACCGTGCCGATGCTGACCCGACTGCCCGAGCCGAAGCCGCTGGCCAACAGCAGGGGCAAGAATCCCGCCAGAGAGGAGAAGGCCGTGAGCAGAATCGGCCGCAGACGGGCCTTGGCTGCCCCCTGGATTGCCGTGTCCAGATCCAGGCCCTCAGCCATTCGCTGGTTGGCGAATTCCACAATCAAGATGCCATTTTTCGCCGCCAGGCTGACCAGCACCAGCAGCCCCATCTGGCCGTAGACGTCGAGCGGTAGGCCGCGCAGCAGCAGGCCGCCAATCGCTCCCAGCATGGCCAGGGGCACGGTGACCAGAATGATGAAGGGGTCGGCGAAGTTGCCGTAGAGGGCCGCCAGCACCAGCACCATCACCAGGATGGCCAGGGCAAACACCCTTAGGTTGTTGCCCCCCGCCCGGGCTTCCTCCCGGGCCAGGCCTGCCCACTCCAGGGACGTGCTGCTTCCCAGTTGCCCCTTGACCTGCTCCAGGCTGGCCATGGCCTGGCCGCTGCTCACCCCTGGGCGCGGAATCGCCCTGACGCTGATGGAGCGCACCAGGCGGGTGTGGTTGATCGAGGTGGGGCCGCTGGCCTGCTCGAGCCGCACCAACTGGGCCAGGGGGATCAGCTCGCCCTCGCGGTTTTTTACCCGCAGGGCCAGCACGTCATTGGCGCTGCGGCGGTCCCGGCCGTCGAGCTGCACGATCACCTTGCGCACCTGATCGCTCTCAAAGCTGTCGTTGACGTAGTCGCTGCCGAAGCTGGCGCCCAGGGTGTCCACCACGGCGGCCAGATCCACGCCGAGGGAGGCCATCTGCAGCCGATCCGGCACCAGCTGCACCAGGGGGGATCCGGCGCTGAAGCGGGTCGAGACCCGCTCAAAGCGATCCGTGGCCCGGGCGGCGCGGATGAACTCCTGGGCCTGCTGCTCGAAGTCGGAGAGGCTCAGCTGGCCGTTGCTGCTGTCGAGCAGTTCGAGCTCCAGACCCCCTTCGGCGCTGAAGCCCCGCACGGAGGGGGCCTCGCTGAGCTGCACCACGGCGCTGGTGATGCGGCTGCGCAGTTTGGTGTCGAGCCGCCGGGCCACGGCCTGGGTGGAGGCTTCAGCGCCAGACCTCTCGGCGATCGGGGCCAGGCGCAGATAGAAGATCCCCTTGTTTGGACTGCTGTCGCCAAAGGAGCGCCCCGCATAGAAATTGGCCCGCGTGATCAGCGGCTCGCTGGCCACCACCTGCCGCACCTGATCGAGCACCTTCTGGGTCTGTTGCAGCCCCAGGCCATCGGCCAGGATCACAACGCCCCGCAGCTGGCCGTTGTCTTCTTGGGGGATGAAGGCCTTGGGAATGGTCTGCAGGGCCCCGCCGGTGAGCAGCAGCCCCGCCAGCAGCAGGGCTACCACCAGGGGCCTCCGGCCCATCGCCCACTCCAGTCCTCGGCCGTAGGGGGCCTCCAGGCGTTCGAGCCAGCGCCGCGGTGGATCGATCCAGCGCAGCAGCCAGCCCGGCTCGCGCTGCTGGGGACGCAGCAGCATGCTGCCGGCTACCGGGGTGAAGCTAAGGGCGTTGAGGGTGGAGAAGGCGATGGCGCCGCTGATCGTGATCGCGATCGGGGCGTAGAGGCGACCCATGCTGCCGCCCAGCCCCAGCACCGGGATAAACACCACCACCAGTACCAGGGAGGTGGCCACCACGGCGCCGCCGAGTTCGGCCATGGCTTCCCGGGCGGCCTGCAGCGGGGGCTTACCGGCCTCCAGCCTGCTTCCGATGTCCTCGCTGACGACGATGGCGTCATCCACGACCAGCCCCGTAGCCAGCACCAGGCCAAACAGGGTGAGGGTGTTGAGCGACTGGCCAGCCAGTTTCAACACGCTCAGCGACCCGATCAATGCCACCGGCACTGCGGCTGATGTGATCAGGGCCAGCCGGCTGTTGCCCAGGCCCAGCAGCAGCACCACAAACACCAGCAGCACCGCATCGCGCAGGCTGGCGATGGTGCCGTCAATGCTGCCGCGCACGAAATCGGCCTCATCGACGATCAGCTGCTGCTCGATGCCCGGCGGAAACTGGGGGGAGAGCTCCTCGAGGGCCCCATTCACCGCCTTGCTCACGGCGATGGCGTTGCTGCCGTCCCGCTGGTAGAGCACCACCGCCACGGTGGGTTTGCCCTGGAGGTTGGTGGCGATCGTGTCGTAGGTCTCACTGCCCAGGCTCACCCGGCCCACGTCCCTCAGCAAGGTGACGCCGCCATTGGGGCTACGGGCCACCACCAGCTGCTCGAATTCAGCCAGGCTGCGAAGCCGCCCCTCCATGCGCAGGGGCAGGGTGATCTGCTGGCCGGCCGGGCTGGGCGCTTCACCTGCCTGGCCCAGGGCGGCGAGAACATTCTGCTGCTGCAGGGCGGCCCTCACCTCCGCGATCGTGAGTCCCCTCTCCTCTAGCCGCATCGGATCGAGCCAGAGGCGAAAAGCCAGGCTGCTGCCGCCGGAGAGAACCACGTTGCCCACCCCAGGCACCCGTTGCAGTCGCTCCTTCACCACCTGGTCCAGCCAGCCACTGAGAAAGGTGTCGTTGTAGAGGCGGGGATCGGCGCTGAAGCTGAGCACCATCAGCAGGTCGTCGGAGCTGCGCCGCACCTGCACCCCAAACCGGGCGACCTGGGCTGGCAGTTGGCGGGCTATCACCGCAACTTCGTTCTGGGTGTTGATCTGGTTGAGTTCGGGGTCGCCCCCCTCAAATCCCAGGGAGATCGAGCTGCCGTTGGCGGAGCTGGTGGAGCGGATGCTGTCGAGCCGCTCCAGACCGTTGAGTTGCTGCTCCAGCAGGGCGGTGACCCCCTGCTCCACCACCTCCGGGCCAGCTCCGGGGTAGGTGGCTCGCACGGTCACCCTCCCCGGGGCGATCGGGGGGAGATTTTCCACCTGGAGCAGGGGCAGGCTGACCAATCCCGCCAGCAGCACCAGCAGGCTCACCACCAGGGTGAGCACGGGCCGGCGCAAAAAGGGATCGGAAATCGATTGCATCGGCGCCCGGGAGATCAGGCTGGGCAGGTTTGGCGGCTGCTCAGGCCAGGTCGCGCTTCAACACCACGCAGAGGTAATCGGGGGCTTTGTAGCGACTGGGCAGGCAGATGTGCAGTTGCTCAAGTCGGCTCCAGCAGACGGTGCGCTGGATTGCAGCCACGGTTTTACCTTCCTTAAGAAGCAACCGTAGGGCTTTGCAATAGAGCGAGTAATTCGCCTCGAGTTCGCCGATGGTGAGTCCCTGGCTGCTGCTCATCGCTCGCGGGGGCGTCAAGGAGTTGCGAAGACGCCCTTCCACCCTAGGACCTTGGGGTCAGGGGATCGCAACAGGCACCAGCTGCAGGTGGCGGCAGAGCTGGGGCAGGCTGAGCCCCTGCACCAGCAGGTTGATCAACACCACGATGAAGACAGTGCTCTGGCCGTTTTGGGCCAGGGCGGTGAGGGTTTCGGCGGCTACGCCCTGCAGCTGGCTGAGCTGGTCAACGGCCCGGTAGGAGAGGGCTAGGGGCACGGCCCCCCGCAGGCCACACCAGGAGATCAACAGGCTCTCCCTGGCGTTGAAGGGGGAGAGGGGCTGAAAGATCAAGACGCTGAGCGGTCGAGCCACCAGCATCAGTGCGGCGGCGGTGATCAGGCCCACCGGCAGGGCTGGCAGCAGGCTGAGGGGATTCACCAGCAGGCCAAACATCAAAAAGATGCAGATCTCCGCCATGGTGTTGAAAGGCAGCAGCACATGCTGAATCGATTCATGGTTGATCTCGGCGTTGCGATAGGACATATTCGCCATGATCAGACCAGTGATGTACACCGCAATGAAGCCTGATCCACCCAGAAAGTGGCTGCAGCCGTAGTCAATGAATGTAATCGACATCGCCACAATCAGCAGCTGGGATCGATCCCGGGCCAGCTGGTTGATCACAAACCGGGCGACATAGCCAAACAGGGCGCCCACGATCAGGCCCCCACCCACCTGTTGCACAAAGTTGCGCAGGCCATTCAGCAGCACAGCGGTCTCGCTGCCCCCCTGCAGGCCTGGTTCCCCGCTGGAGCCACTGAACAGGCCGATCACCAGGCTGAACAGCAGCAGGGCCGCCGGGTCGTTGACAGCCGATTCAAATTCCAGGAGGTGTTGCAGCCGCTCGGGCACCTGGCGCCGCACCGCGCTCAGCACGCTGATGGTGGCGCCGGCGTCGGTGGAGCCGAGACAGGCCGCAATCAGCAGCGCTGCCCCCAGGGGCATGGCGTTGTTGAAGCCCGGGGCAATGCTGTTGCCGGCAGAGGAGGACAGCAGCCAGATCAGGCCGCCGAGCAGCAGGGTGGCCACGCCGACGCCCCCCACGGCCAAGGCGAGGCCATAGTCCAAAAAGCCCCTGATCGCTTTGAGGTCTGTCTTCAGCCCGGCGTAGAAGAGCAGCAGGGCGAGGGAGAGCACATGCAGGCTTTCAGCCTGCTGGTGGGTCACGTCGAGGACATGGATGTTGATGGCCAACCCCAGCACCAACACCCCGAGGATGGCTGGGATGCCCACCTGGATCGAAAAACGACTGATCGCCAGGGTGCCCAGAAACAGGATGCCGATGAACAGCACCTGGCCCTCGAGGGGAACGGTGGCGAGGCTGGGAGCCTGGGCCAGCAGGAGCGGGGTCATCCTTCTGTGGCAGCCAGGGTGGCTGCCTGGGCATCACTTAGCCGGCCAGCTCGGTGCAGCACCGAGGTGATCTGCTCGATGTTGAGCACGGAGTGGCAGCGGTACCCCGCCGCAGCCAGCCGCTCCCGGGCTTGGCGGTCGTGGTCACCGCCGTGGTCGATGAACACCACCACATCTTCCACCACCAGCCCCGAGCTCTCGAGCTTGGCGATGCCCTCCAGCACGCTGCCGCCGGTGATCAGGATGTCGTCGACGACCACCACCCGATCGCCGGCGTCGAAGTCCCCCTCGATCAGCCGGCGTGCGCCGTGGGCCTTCACTTCCTTGCGGGGGTAGATCAGCGGCTTGTGCAGCTGCAGGGACAAACCGGTAGCGGTGGGGAGGGAGCCATAGGGGATGCCGGCGATGCGATCAAAGTGCAGGCCCTCAAGTTGGGTGGCATAGGCGTGCAGCACCCGATGGAAGAGGTTGGGGTCGGAGATGATCTGGCGTAGGTCTACGTAGTAGTTGAAAACGGCGCCCGAGGCTTGCACATACTCACCGAACAGCAAGCAGCCGATATCGAACAGGTCGACGATCAGGCCCTCCAAGGGGGCGACCGCTGGTTGGGTCCCAGGCAGCCATAGGGCGCAGGTGTCGGCGTCGCCCCGCTCGCTGTTTTCCAGCCACCGTTCCCGCTTGGCCATGATCTGCAGCTTGAGCGCCTCGGCTCGGCTGGCCATGTCGTCTTCCACCAGCAGGTTTTGGGGCAGCGGCAGCAGCAGCCCATCGGCGGCGGCCCCGAGGCCTGCCTGCAGCATGGCGTCGAGCTTTTCCTCTTCTCCCCAAAGGCTGCGCAGGATCAAGAAGCGCTCCGGCGCTTCGGAGCGCACCCGCGCCAGGATCGCCGGATCGCTGGTGCCCACCTCCAGCAGCAGCTGGTCGGGGGTAGCCCACAGCTGGGTTTCCCGCACAATTTGCAGATAGAGCGGTGCCTCCTCATTGGGGTAGTGCTGGATCTGGCGCGCCGCCTGGTTGGAGCTGTGGCAGGTCATCACCACGGCCTTGTCTGGGTAGAGCAGAAAGGGGGCGGCGATGTCCTGGCCGGCCAGGGGGGAGAGGGTCACCGCATCGGCGCCTAGGTCCTTGAAGAGGTAGTGGGCCAGGGCCGAGGAGGAGTTGAGGTCGCCGTGTTTGGTGTCGATGATTAGGGGGAGATCGCGGGGCACTAGGTCGCGCACCTCCAGCAGCAGCTCCAGCCCCACCGGCCCCAGGGCCTGATAAAAGCCCAGGCTGGGTTTGTAGGCGCACACATGGGGCGCGGTGGCTTCGATCACCGCCTTGATCCAGTGGCGGGCCTGGCTCAGGAAGGAGCGGCCCGCCAGGCCGCGCCGGGCTGCCCAGCTCTGCAGCATCTCCGGGTTGGGATCCAGCCCGGTCACCAGCAGCGACTGGCGGTCGGCGATGGCGTCGGTGAGTTGAACGAAGAAGCCCATCACCCGAAGGCTGCCTGGGCCTGTTGCTAAGCCAGCCTTTGGCCTGTGTGCCGCCGGCTGACACAGCTCTTTGTAATTGGCCTGGGCTGGAGGCGATTCGCTGGCTGCGGCGGGTGAGTCAGCACCTGGAGCGGGCCTGCTATCACCTCGGCGCGATCGGGGCGTCAAGCTGAAGCCGCCAGGGCAGAGTTTCCCCGGCATGGAAGGGCACCAGCTCGACGGCGGTGCCGGCCGCGTCGTTGAGATGCAGTTGGCGGGGCACCTCCAGCGGCTCGCGCACTAGGCTGGTCTGGCCGGGGTTCAGCGGTAGCCCATAGAAACGGGGTCCAAACTCCGAGGCGAAGGCCTCCAGCTTTTCCAGGGCGTTCTCCTGCTCAAACACCTCCGCGTAGCTCTCCAGCGCAAATGGGGCATTGAAAATGCCTGCGCAGCCGCAGGCCGCTTCCTTGGCAGTGCGGGCGTGGGGTGCGGAATCGGTGCCCAGGAAGAACTTCGGATTGCCGGAGGTGGCGGCGCCCCGCAGGGCGATGCGGTGCAGTTCCCGCTTGGCCACCGGCAGGCAGTAGAGGTCGGGCCGCAGGCCGCCGGCAAACATGGCGTTGCGGTTGATGTGCAGGTGGTGGGGCGTGATCGTGGCCGCCAGGTTGGCCGGGCCCGTGCGCACAAAATCGACCGCATCGATGGTGGTGATGTGCTCCAGCACCACCTTCAGGCCCGGATGGCGCCCCAACAGGGGCCCTAGGTGGCGCTCGATGAATACTGCCTCCCGATCAAAAATGTCGATATCGGGGCTGGTTACCTCGCCGTGGATCAGCAGGGGCATGCCGATGCGCTCGAGGGTTTCGAACACCGGGGTGAGGCCCTCGATGGCAGTCACCCCGGCAGCGGAGTTGGTGGTGGCGTTGGCGGGGTAGAGCTTGCAGGCCACCCAGGCCCCCTCGCCAAAGCCCAGGGCGATCTCGGCTGGGTCGATCGCATCGGTGAGATAGGCCGTCAGCAGGGGTTGGAAATCGCAGCCATCGGGCAGGGCCGCGGCGATGCGCTGGCGGTAGGCCGCCGCCGCCGCCACGGTTGTGACCGGCGGGCTGAGGTTGGGCATCACGATCGCCCGGGCGAACTGACGCGCTGTGGCCCTGGCCACAGCCTGCAGCATCGCCCCGTCGCGCAGGTGCACATGCCAGTCATCGGGTTGGCGCAGGCTGAGCCGCTGGCTGGACATCGCGAACGGAAACGGGGAGATGATCTGTCGCAAGGTGACAGGCTGGCAGGGAGTGGGTCCCTGCCTGATAGATCAAGTAATTGGCACCCAGCCCGAGCTGAACCGGAAGCCTTTTTTATGGTCCACCACCAGATTCTGATTGTTGGCGGCGGGGCTGCCGGGATAACCGTTGCCGCCCAGCTCAAGCGGGCCAGGCCATCTCTGGATGTGGCGATCCTTGAGCCTTGCAGCGATCACTACTACCAACCCGGCTGGACCCTGGTGGGGGCTGGGGTGTTCAGCTTCGAGGAGACCCGTCGCGCCGAGGGCGACCTGATTCCCGCAGGCGTTCACTGGATTCGGGACGCGGTGGCCGGCTTTGATCCGCTGCACAACCGGCTCAGCACCGCTGGAGGCGCCACGCTCAGCTACGGGGTGTTGGTGGTGGCAACCGGACTCAAGCTCTGCTGGGACAAGGTCAAGGGTCTGCCGGAGGCCCTGGGCCGCGGTGGAGTCTGCAGCAACTACAGCAAGGATCACGCCGCCTACACCTGGGAAACGATCCGGGCCTTCAAGGGCGGGCAAGCCGGGGTAGGGCAAGCAGTGTTCACCTGTCCGTCGATGCCGATCAAGTGCCCGGGCGCGCCCCAGAAGATTGCCTATCTGGCGGCTGATCTGTTCGCGAAAAAACGTCTGCAGGCCCGGGTGATCTATGCCACTGCCACCCCAGGCATCTTCGGGGTGCCCATCTATGCAGCGCCGCTGCGGGAGCTGGTGGCGCGCAAGGGCATCGATGCCCGCTACAACCACGTGCTCACCGAGGTGCGCGCGGCCAGCCAGGAGGCGGTGTTCCGCGTGAGTGAGGGGGAGAGCAGTCGCGAGGAGGTCGTCCCTTACGCAATGCTGCATGTCACCCCGCCGATGGCGGCTCCCGATGTGGTTGCGGCCAGCCCGCTGGCGGCGCCGAGCGGGTTTGTGGAGGTGGACAAGTTCAGCCTGCAGCACCTGCGTCACCCGAATGTGTTCTCCCTGGGCGATGTCAGTGGCCTGCCCAACTCCAAAACCGCAGCGGCGGTGCGCGGCCAGGCGCCGGTGCTGGTGGCCAATCTGCTGGCACTGCTCGACGGCCAATCCCTGGCGGCGGCCTATGACGGCTATAGCTGCTGCCCGCTGATCACTGGCTACGGCACGGCGATCATGGCCGAGTTCAACTACGACCAGCAGCCGGTGCCTTCCTTCCCGCTTGATCCCACCAAGGAGCGCTGGAGCATGTGGTGGGTCAAGCGCAGGCTGCTGCCCTCCCTCTACTGGAACCGCATGCTCACCGGCGCCCAGCACGAGCGGCGCTTCATGCCCGGCTTCAAAAGTAACTCCCGGGTGCGTCCCTAGCGCTCGCCGCCAGGCAGGCCCTGGCCATCTGGCCCTCCTCGTCGGCGGCGACCTGCACCAGCTTGAGCGGGCCGAGCCAGCCGAGCGCCTGCCGCAGTTCCTCCACCAGGGCCCCATCGTGCTCGCCGATGCCGCCGCTGAGGGCGATCGCATCCACGCCGCCGAGGCTGGCTGCCATGGCCCCAATTCCCTGCAGCAACTGGTGGCGAAATACGCCGATGGCCAGCTGGGCACCGGCGTGGCCGGCTGCCGCCGCTTCCCGCAGGACTCGCATATCGCCGCTCAGCCCGGAGAGCCCCAGCAGCCCACTTTGGTGGGTCAGGGCTTGCTCGAGCTCCTGGGCCGTGAGCCCAGCCCGCAGTTGGTGCAGCAGCACACCGGGATCGAGGGAGCCGCAGCGGGTGGCCATCACCAGGCCATCGAGGGGGGTGAAGCCCATGGTGGTGGCAATGCTGATCCCGTCGCGGATAGCACACAGGGAGCAGCCCGCGCCCAGATGGCAGCTGATCAAAAGGGGCACCCGCACCACCTCGGCCACATGCTGGTGGTTGAGGCCGTGGAAGCCGAACCGGCGCAGGCCGGAGGCGCGCCAGGCCTCGGGAATCGCGTAGGTGCGGGCCTGGGCGGGCAGGGTGCTGTGGAAGCCCGTGTCAAAGCAGGCCCATTGGGGCGGAGTTTCCAGGACGGTCTGCAGCCAGCTGATCAGTTGCAGGGCGGGCCCGTTGTGGAGCGGGGCGAGGGGAATCAGTTGGCTGAGGTCCCGGATGACTGCCGGGGTCAGCCGGGTGGCCGTGCGGTAGGCGTCGCCGCCATGCACGAGCCGATGCACCACCAGCTCGATGCGGCCCTGCCAGGGCGCCAGCTTCTCCTTGAGCCAGTGGGCGAGCTGCCCGGGCAGCTCGCCCTTGCCCAAAGGGCATTGGTGCTGCTGGAGGGGCCGTTGCTGCTGATCGAGCAGGCTGAGCTTGAGGCTGGAGCTGCCGGCGTTGACAGCCAGAACCACCCCTGGCGCCGGGGTCACAGGCCCCTCAGCCATACACCCGCCTGCCTTCCCGCAGCAGCTCGGATGGACGGACGCCATAGACGCTGTGGAAGTCGCGGCTGAAGGCAGGGAGGCTCGCAAAGCCAAACTTGGCCGCGATCCCAGCCACGCTGTCGCCGGGGCCGGGCTTGAGCAGCTGTTGCCTGGCCAGGTCGAGGCGTTGGCGCCGAATCCATTGCATGGGGCCGCAGCCGAAGCGCTGGCTGAAGGCCAGCTGTAGGTTGCGCCGGGAGTAGCCGCTGCGCTGCTCCAGCTGGGTGAGGTTGATGGGTGAGCGGAGGTTGGCCTGGATCCACTCCAGCAACTCCTCAAAGATCCTTTGTCTTGTGGAGCAATCGCCGCGCTGGTGGCCGCTCAGAGACTGCTGCGCCAGTTGGGGGCAGAGAGCCAGGGCCAGAATCCGGTAGATGAGGTCGTCGAGCTGAAGGAGCCCCAGCTCGCCCTGCTGTTCCAATCCCGGTGCATCCAGCAGGGCAAAGGCTCGGTGCAGGGTGCCCAGCAGTTCGCCCTGCCGCTCCCCCAGCAGCGAGAGCACCTGGGGGCGCTGCAGATCGGCGGCGAAGCGACGCTCCGAGATCCCCACCCCGCCGATGGTGGCGGCGGTGGTTTGCAGGCGTTTGAGATCTACATGCAGCACCAGCCCGTTGTAGTGATCGGTGTTGTAGCTGTAAGCGAAACCGGGAGTGAAAAACAGCTGCGCCTCGCCATGGATGCGGTGGCTGTGGCCGTCCACCGTGTAGGCGGCGCCTCCGGCGTAGCAGATGTTGATGGCACCTATGCCGGGATTTTCGCCGATGTAGCCATGGATCGGGCTGGTGTAGCCGGAGGTGAGGGTGAGCTCGCCGGCCTTGGCGGTGCTGGCCCGGTGCAGGAAGGGATTGGCCCTGGCATCCCGGGGGGCAAATTCCAGCACGGGGAAGTGCTGGGCCAGCTTGGTCGCCAATGCCTGGGGGTCGATATCCACAACCGCCTGTTGGTCGTGAAACACCAGCGGTAGGCGCGCCAAGCTGTTCAAGCTGGATCAAACCGTATGACTAATCCTAAACCAAGGGCCTAGCCATCCTCTTTCGTCGAATTCAGCAGGGCATCTTTGCTCTCCTTGAGCTCTTTCCAGATCCGCCTGATTTGGCCATAGGCCTGTTCCTGGCTCACCTTGCCGTTGCTCTGCAGGCCCACAACCAGCCCCACCCGCTCGGCGAAGGATTCGAGGTTCTGGTGGAACATCAGCCGCTGGGGGCTCCAGTCGTCGCCGTGATAAGCAGAATGGGCTTCCATCGGTGAAGCTAGGGCGTTCAGCGCCGAATCCGGCTCCGGCGCAGGGGCACCGGATTTACCCGATCTGGCAGGGCTCACCGGCATCAGCACGTACCCGCTCATATTAGGGAGGAGGCAATTAAGAATCGGTGAAGACCCCAGCTGGTGTGGCCTGGGGCACGAACCGGCTTTGCTGCGGGTTCGAGGATCAATTGGTGCTGTGACCCCTTGCCATGGACCAGTCCTCCGCTGGTTGGTTTCCCCAGGTGGTGCTGTGCCTGCTGATCCAGGCCAGCATTGTGGGTGGCGGCCAGCTGCTCAACCGCTGGCTGGCTCCCCCACCCCCCTTGCCGTGCTGCGCCCCACCCCTGGTGCTCTGAATTCCCACCTCCTCGAGGAGCGCCCTGCCAACCTGCCGGCCCATCTGTTTGTGCACGGGGGTAGGCACAGCAGCTGCTTCAGCGCCGTGTTGTTTGAGCGTGAAGGGCCGCGGCTGGTGCCGCTGAAATCATGCCAAGAGCTTGCCCAGCTCCACCGGCGTGGCGATCCGATCTGGTTGCGGGTGATGGGTCTGGCGGATCGGCGGCAGGTGGAAGCCATGCTGGAGGTGCTCCAGGTGCCTCCGATGTTGCTGCCCCCCTTGCTGGAGGTGCCGCAGCGCTCCCGGGTAGATGGGCTGGATGGGGCCCTGCTTGTGGTGCTGCATCGGCTCAGCTTTGCCCGGGATCCCCTGCATTTGCTCAGCTCCCAGGTGGGCTTGCTGCTGCTGCCCAATCTCCTGATCACTTTTGAAGAGGCTCCGAGCGGGGAGTCGTTTCCGGCGCTCACCGCCTGGCTCGAATCCCGGGTGGGAGCGGTGGAACACCGGGATCTAGATGACATCCTCCACTTTCTGGTGGATGAACTGCTCGATGAGCTGTTTCCGATGTTGGAGCAGATCGCCAATCGCCTTGACGACCTGGAGGAGGCGGCCCTGCGGGACCCCAAGCCCAAGCTGCTGACCCGGGCCTTTGAGCACCGCAGCAACCTGCGCACGATTCGCAACAAGGTGTGGCCCCTGCGCCACTAGATCAGGGTGCTGCTGCGCCAGCGGCAACAGCTGCTGGGGGATGAGGCCCTGGTGGGCTTCCAGGAGATGGCAGAGCTGGTGGAGCTGTTGTTTGAAAATTGCGAGCTATTGCGGCATCAGTGCGATGCGATCACCCAGGCCTATGCCGCCAGCGTGGGCAACCGTATGAACCAGGTGATGAAAACGCTCACCATCTTGACAAGTATTTTTGCGCCCCTCACCTTCATCGGTGGTATTTACGGCATGAATTTTGCTGCCATGCCCGAACTCAGCTGGCGTTATGGTTATCTTTATGCCCTGGTTTTAATGGCGTTGGTGGCCTTGATTCAGGCCTATTGGCTCTGGCGCCGTGGTTGGTTTCAAGACTGGACTGCCCCCCGCTGAGGCCCCAACCTGCAAAGCACAACCTGGCCTTAACCCCTTTTGAGCGCCCGGTCGCCCAGAGTTCTGGGGTGATGGCCAAGGTCATGCGCCCCATCCTTACTTTTTTCGCCCCGCTGCTGCTTTCCCAGCTGTTTTCTCAGCTGCCCTCGCGGGCGCAGGCGGTGCCGGAGCCGTTGCGCATCGGCGGCTCGAGCACGGTGTTCCCCGTGGTTCAAACCGCGATTAAGGCCTACCAGAAGGGTGGCGCCAACCGCCAGGTGCGTTTTGAGCTCAAGGAGACGGGCACCTCGGCGGGCTTCCGCCAGTTCTGCAGCGGCCAGCTGGTTTTCGCCAACGCCTCCCGCCCGATCAGTGCCAAGGAGCTCAAGGCTTGCGCCGCCAAGGGAGTGACGTTTCTGGAGCTACCGATCGGCTTCGACGCGATCACCGTGGTGGTGAATCCAAAGAACAGCTGGGCTTCCCGGATCTCCACCAAGGAGTTGGGGCGGCTCTGGAACCGGCAGGCAACCGGCAAGGTGACCCGCTGGAACCAGGTGAACCTGGATTGGCCCGATCGACCAATCAGCCTCTGCGGCCCGGGCAAGGATTCCGGCACCTTTGATTACTTCAATAAGGCCATTAATGGCGACGAAGCTAATTCACGAACTGATTATTTCGCCAGTGAAAATGATAATGATTTAGTGGCCTGCGTAGCTAAAAATCCTGACGCCCTCGGATATTTTGGCTTTGCCTATTACCAGGCCAACGCCAAGCGACTCAAGCCCCTAGCCGTGCTGGGCAAGAAGGGGTTGGCAACCCCCTCGGCCCAGTCGGTGCAGAACGAAACCTATGTGCCCCTGTCCCGTCCTCTATTTATCTACATCAACGACAAGGCCCTGCGACAGCGACCTGAGCTGCGCAAATTTGTGACCTACACAATTGCCAATGGGCTCAAGCTGGTCAAGCAAGCTGGCTACATCCCCATGCCCTCCAGCACCTATCGCCTGGTGGAAAGTAAGCTCTATCGCCACGTGCTGGGCACGGCCTTCGGCGGCGACCTACCCGTGGGACTGACTACGGGACAAGCGCTGCAACGTAGTCTCGAGAGTATCAAGAAACCGGAATTCCGTTGATCTCTCAATGGCGCAGCTTCGCGATGTAAGCAATGGCGCCTATGCCCTCGACCTCCTGCAGAAGCAGGTAGGCAAGCTGGTGCAGCTGCAGGCGCCGGTTGCGGCGGGGGAGGGAACCGAGCCCCTGCATCAGATGCGGGTGGCGATGCGCCGGCTCAGCACCACCCTGGTTCAGTTTGAGCCCGCCCTGCAGGTTCCTGCCGCGCTCAACAACCAACGCCTGGCCAAATGGGTGCGCAGGCTGGGGATGGCCAGGGATCTAGATGTGTTGCGGGAGCGGCTGGAAGATGGCTTGCTGCCCCAGCTTCCGGAGGCTGAGGTGCAAACCCTGCGCCCCGTGCTCAAGCAGTTGCGACGCGAGCGCCGCCTGGCCTACGACCATGTGGTGGAGGTGCTCAAGAGCCCCAGTTATCTAGAGGGTTTGGCCCAGCTGCAGCGCTGGTTCAAGCAGCCCGAATTCACGGCCCTGGGCCAGCAGCCGATTGCAGCCTGGATCGCCGATTGGCAGCTGCCATGCCTGGCGGGGCTCTTTCTCCATCCCGGCTGGCAGGTGGGGTCTTTGGCTCAAGATCCAGACTGCTTGCACGAACTGCGCCGCCAGCTCAAGCAGGTGCGCTACCGGCTCGAGAACCTGGCTCCCCTCCAGGGCCCCAGCAGCGCCCCATGGATCGGCTGCTTCAAGCGCGGCCAGGAGCTGTTGGGCGAATGCAACGACCTGCTGGTGCTCCAGCGCGCCATCAACGACCAGCTCCAGAGCGAATTGGCGCTGAAACTGCCCCAGTTGGCCTGGCTGCTGGAGGTGAGCCAGAGCCACTGCTGGGAGCGCTGGAGCGAATTAACACAGGAGCTGCTGCCCGCTCAGCAGCGCCGGCGGCTGCGGCGTGATCTGCTTTGGGGCGGGGCCGCCAGCAGCAAATTGGACAGGCTGAGGCTGGGTTTGGGCCGACTTGCCGGCCCTTGGGGCTGAGCGGCACGATTTCCCGCACTATTGCCGCACGATTGCCGCACAGCTGGGTCATCCCTGCTGGATTCCCAACCGCGGCATGGCACCAGCCCCAGGCTGAACTTGCTTGTTAGAGCCTTGCATGCCCCCCTCCTGGAACCGCGGCCGTCTGCAGGCCTTGATCCGTCAGGGGTTGGGGGATCTGCCACTGATTCTGGCCTCTAACCGGCAGCCCTGGATCCACAGCAGTCGCAATGGTTCGGTGGTGGCGGAGCGGCCCGCCGACAATGAAGTTGGCCGGTCGGCGACAAGCTCGTTGGCCGGTGGGGTGAGTGCTGGAGACCCTGGTGCCGATGCGCAGGGACCAGGTGATGCCGGCACCACTGACAAGCCACCAACGCAATCTGTTCATGACGAAACGACGAGGCGGCAGCAGCCAGGAGGCTGCTGCCGCGGCGGCGGGCATCTCAGTGCGCAGTGCTCGCCGGATTGAATGCAATCAGCTGCAGCCGCGGGCGAACCAGCCCCGTGGCCGCACCCGCCCCGATCCGCTGGTAGGGGTATGGGAGGAGGAGCTGGTGCCGTTGCTGCAGCGCTCACCCGCGCTGACGCCGATCACGCTCCTGGAGCATCTGCAGCAGCAGAAACCTGATGTGGACTGGATTCCGCTACAGCGCACCCTGCAGCGCCGGGTGCGGGAGTGGAAGGCACTGCACGGCCCGGCGCCGGAGGTGATCTTCCCTTTGAGCTATGAGCCTGGCGAAATTGCCTTCTGTGACTTCACCCAGCTCAAGGGGGTGGAGGTGACGATCGCCGGCCAGGTGTTCCCCCATCTGCTGTTCCACTACCGCCTGGCCTGGAGCGGCTGGAGCTATGCGCAGGTGGTCCAGGGCGGCGAGAGTTTTGCAGCCCTCTCCGAGGGTCTGCAGAACGCTCTGGCTGCCTGCGGCGGGGTGCCAGGTGAACTGCGCACCGACCGGTTATCAGCAGCGTGCCGTAACCGCAACGGCAGTTTCAGCTCCGACATCACCCGCCGTTATCACGCCCTCTGCAGCCACTACAGCCTGGCCTACAGCCGCAACAACCTGGGGGTGGCGCATGAGAACGGCCGTGTGGAGAGTCCCCATGGCCATCTCAAGCGGCGGATCGAGCAGGCGTTGCTGCTGCGCGGCAGCAGTGATTTCGAGTCGCTGGCTGAATACCAGGCTTTTCTGGCCGCGGTGATTGACCAGTACAACAGGCCGCGCCTGATCCGGCTGGAGCAGGAGCAGGCGGCGCTGCGGCCACTACCGCGGTTTCGTTTTGCCGACTACGACATTGAACAGCTCACGGTGCGGCGCACCAGCACGATCGAGGTACGCAGAGTCGTGTATTCGGTGCCGCCGCGGCTGATCGACCAGCGGCTGACGGTGCGGATCTTCCACGACCGGCTGCAGCTGCTTCTGGGCCGGCAGATCGCCTGCGAACTGGAGCGGCGCCACGGCGGTGTCGAGCGTCATGGGCGGGCGTGGAGCATCGATCTGGAGCACCTGATCGATGCGCTCAGGCGAAAACCCCGGGCATTGCTGCACTGCAGTTACCAGCGGGAGCTGTTCCCCGATGAGCGCTGGTGGCAGCTGTGGCAGCAGCTGCGCAATGGCGGTGACCGTGACGCCGCCGCCCGATTGATGGTCGAGGCGCTGTATGTGGGCTGCCGCCTGGCGGGCTACGAGCCAGTGCTGGGTTGGCTCGAGAAGGCCCATCAACGGCAAGGGCTGTCGCTGGCGGCGCTGCAGCAACGCTTCCGGCTGCCGCCCCATCGCCCCCACCCACCGCAACGCATTCCCCAACACAGCCTGCAGAGCTATGACGACCTCCTTGCCCTCCATCCCGCGGCCCCAGGCGGCGGAAGCCGCCCTGCCGATCCTGCTGCGACAGCTGCGGTTGGCATGGATCCGCTGCCACTGGCAGAGCATCGCCTCGCAGGCTGAGGGCGAGGGCTGGAGCCCCAGTCAGTTTCTCTATGCCCTGTGCGAGCAGGAAATGGAGCAACGCCAGCAGGCCCGCCAGCACCGGCTGCTGCGCGCGGCCCAGCTGCCCTGGAGCAAAGCGCTGGCGGACTACGACCATGGCGGCCGGATCGAGGCGCACCGATGGCAGGAACTGGAGGCCTTGAGCCGCCAGAGCGAGTGGCTGCAGCGGGGCGAGAACGTGCTGCTGTTCGGCCCCAGCGGTGTGGGCAAGACGCACCTGGCGGTCGGCATCGCCTTGGCGCAGATCGGCCTGGATCAGGCCTGCCGCTTCTATCCCGCCACGAGCCTGGTGCAGGAGCTGCAGAAGGCCCGCGCCGAATACAACCTGCCGGCAGCGCTGGAGCGGCTGGATCGCTACCCGCTGCTGCTGATCGATGACATTGGCTATGTGCGGCGGGATGAACAGGAGAGCAGCGTGCTGTTTGAGCTGATCTGCCACCGCTACGAGCGCCGATCGCTGCTGATCACCGCCAATCAGCCGTTCACCGCCTGGGATGAGATCTTCCCCAGCAGCTCAATGACCGTGGCGGCGGTGGACCGGCTGGTGCACCACTGCCACATCGTCGAGATCAGCGGCGACAGCCACCGCCGCGCCCAAGCAAGCCGGCGCAGCGGCAGCAAATAGCCACAGCAGCCGTAGAGAAGCGGAGAACAGCCCGGGAGATTGTCGTCCGGCGACAACCTGGTGCCGATGGTGCCAGACCCCGGCGGGGAGCTCCGCGCTGCCGGCGGACTGTGCGGTCCGCCGGCTCGTGCGCTCCAGGGCAAGGCTCAGCAGAGGTCTCGGCGCCTAACCGGCCAACGTGGTTGTCGCCTGGTGCCGATCAGAGGAAGTCAGTGCTGGCAATGGCTCGGACTGATGTGTGGCTCAGTTTTCGTGTCGCCTCCAGCGTCATCGCCCCCCAGTTGTCGCCGGCGACAACTGGGGGGCGATCAGTTCCCCTCACCGGCCAACTTGATTGACGCCAATCGGCCAAGGGGGTTGACGCGGGACACGGAGCGGCCCGCCAGCGGCATGGTTACAGCCCTGGAGCCTTTGGCGGAGGCAAGTGGGGGCACCTGGATCGCCCATGGCAGTGGCACGGCCGATCGCCGCTGCGTCGATGCCGGCGACGGGGTGGCGGTACCTCCCGACCAGCCCCGTTATCGGCTGCGGCGTATCTGGTCGAGCGATGCCGAGTGCGATGGGTACTACAACAATCTGGCCAACCGCGGCCTCTGGCCCCTCTGCCATGTGGCCTTCGTGCCGCCCTTGTGGGATCCGGAGCACTGGCACACCTATCGGCTGGTGAATCAGCGCTTCGCTGAGGCCGTGCTGCAGGAGGCCGGTGATGGTCCTGCCCTGGTATTCCTGCAGGACTTCCACCTGGCCCTGGTAGCGCCAATTCTGCGCCGGGCCAACCCGCTGCTGACCCTGGTGCAGTTTTGGCATGTGCCCTGGCCGAATCCGGAGCTACTGCGCACTTTCCCCTACGCCGATGAGCTGGTGGAAGGCCTTTTGGGCAACGATCTGCTGGGCTTTCAGATTCCAGCCCACGCCGCCAATTTCCAACAGGCAGCCACCCAGGTGGGCTGCAACGGCCATCCCACCCGGGTGGCCACCTATACGATCAGCATCGACTACGACCACTGGAACCGGTTGGCCGCCTGCCCGGCGGTGGAAGCGGCGATGGAGCGCTGGCGGCAGCGGCTTGGGGCGATCCAGCCGGATCTGCTGGGGGTGGGCATGGATCGGCTCGACTACACCAAGGGCCTGCCCCAGCGCCTGCGGGCGGTGGACCAGTTGCTGCTGCAGCGGGCGGATCTGCGCGGTCGCTTTCGCTTTATGCAGCAGCTGGCCAATTCCCGCGGCCATATCGGCGAATACGGCGCCTTGCATGCCGAATTGGAGGCCCTTGCCGAGGAGATCAATCGCCGCTGGGGGGATGGTCATTGGCAACCGGTGCTCTCTGCAGCGAGCAGTGTGAGCTCACTGATCTGATCGCCCTGCAGCGTCTGGGCCGCTTCTGCCTGGTGAGCTCCCTGCACGACGGCATGAACCTGGTGGCCAAGGAGTTCGTGGCTGCCCGCATTGATGGCGATGGGGTGCTGATCCTGAGCCGCTTTGCTGGGAGCGCGCTGGAGCTGGGGGGAGCCCTCCAGGTGAATCCCTTCAGCGAAGAGGAGCTGGCGACGGCCATGGCCATAGCCCTGGCCATGCCGCAGCCGGAACGCCAGCGGCGCATGGCCCTGATGCGCAGCCAGGTGGCGGAGCACAACGTCTACCGCTGGGGCGGCAAGATCCTCTCCGACAGCATCGCTCTGGTGCCCCTGGCGGCCCATGGCTGAGCTCAATGGTGGCGGCCACTGGCATCTAGATGCCGTTTTCTATCAGGTGTATGTGCGCGGTTTCAAGGACAGCAGCCGGGATGGCAACGGTGACCTGCGCGGCCTGATCGAGAAACTGGATTATATCGAAAGCCTGGGGGTGAGCTGTTTGTGGTTGATGCCAATTTTCCCCTCGCCCCTGCGCGATGACGGCTATGACGTTTCAGATTTTTTGGAGATTGATCCTTCGATTGGCAGCTTGGCCGATTTTCAGCAGCTCACCGAAGCGGCCCACCAGCGTGATCTGCGGGTGATCACGGATCTGGTTATCAGCCATACCTCCGATCAGCACCACTGGTTTCAAAAGGCTAGGCAGGGGCCCGATTCCCCCTTTTTCTCCTACTACGTTTGGAGTGAAAGCGATGATCGCTACCCGGAAGCCCGGGTGATCTTCAGCGATACGGAACACTCAAATTGGGCCACGAGTCGCTGTGGTTTCTGTTGGAGCCTGCCTGAGCCGTGCCAGAACACCGGCCCGTACCCCTGCCACGCCAATCCCTGAGCGAGGCCATTGGCAGGGCCGCTGCCGTGCTGCTCTATCTGGATTACGACGGCACCCTGGTGCCGATCCGCAGCGATCCGAGCCAATGCCACCTGCCGGATTCCCTGGCAGGGGTGCTGCAGCGACTGGCGGAGCGGCAGGCTGCCCCGGTTTTTGATCTGGCGGTGATCAGCGGCCGCAGCCTCGGTGATCTCCGGCGCCAATTGGGGGCGGTGGCCCCCCACCTCAGCCTGGCCGGCAACCATGGCCTGGAGATCGCCAGTGGCGGCCAGATCTGGCGCCATCCCGAGGCCGAAGCCCGCCGGCCCGAGCTCGATGCCGTGGCCGAGCTACTGGGCGAGCAACTCTCCCGGTGGCCCCTGGCCTGGCTGGAGCACAAGGGCCTCAGCCTCAGCCTGCACAGCCGTGCCCTCGCTCCAGATCAGCGCCAGGCGCTGGCCGAGCAGCTGCTGCCTGTGTTGGACCAGATTCAGGCCGATGGCCTGTTCAGGTTGCGGCGCGGCCGCATGGTGCTGGAGATCCGTCCGGCCATCGATCACACCAAGGCCCATGCGGTGCAGTTACTGGAGCGTTCGGCGGTGGCCCGCGGCCTGTGGGAGCCGCTGCGCTTCTACTGCGGGGATGACAGCACCGATGAGGACGTGTTCACCAACTGGCCCGGCGTGATCGGAGTGCGGGTGGGGCCCGGCTGGCAGGGGAGCAGCGCGCCCTACCGCCTCAGTGGCCCTGCCGGTGTGGCCCAATGGCTGAGGCTCCTGGAGCGAAGCTAGGGCTCACCACATCGGGCAGCCCATGCCCCAGCCCTGAGCGCCGGCTGGTATGAGCCGTTGGCATCGCTCCAGCTCAGCCGTGGTGCTGGCTTTGTCTATGCATTGCAGCCTTTGTTCCAGTTGTTTCTGCTGCTGGCGGGTGTATCCCTGCAATTGAATACGACGTTTCTGCAGTTGCTGCTCTGAGCTGATTGGTGCTTTCTTGTTGGCTGGCGTCTGCTGGGCTAGGGCGGGAGCTGATCCGCTTACGGCGGCGGCCAAAAGCATCGGGAGCGCAAGGGGAGAGAGGTGATTGCTCCTGGACGGCATGTTGATCTGAGTGAAACAACTACTAGTTGTATATCGATGCCGCCGAGTCTCCCCCCTGATCCAGCAATCTCAAGCGCCTATCTGCATCTAGTCTGCATCTAGCCTGCATCTATTCTGCAGAATTGTCTAAACCGTAGGGCGTTGCTGACGGGTTGCCCGCTTCGCGCCACTCCTGGCCTGAAATCTTCAACGGCGGCCGATGGGGTGCATTGCCGAAATGGGCCCGGGCGAGTGCCAGCAGCTGTTCTTCAGTGCAGGCGGTGTCATCGATGGCCACGGTTTCCAGGCGCCCCAAGAGCGCCGGCTGGTGAATGCGCAGGTGCTCCTCCAAAAGATGGCGCAGGTCGCTCTGGCCCCGACCGTGGCCGACCAGCAGCACCCGATCCGCCTCAGCCACCGCCTGGCCCAATTGGCTGAGGTAGGCGTGGTCCAGGGGAGCTCTTTGGCCAGCGATGTCCCGGTCGTGGCGATGGCTGAGCCGTTGCCCGCAACCCCACAGTCCATGGGGGATCAACTCGGCCCTGTGGACCTCCACCACCTCCAGCCACCACAGGCGAGCGCCCCCTTGGTCGAGGTGGATCAGCAGCCGCCTGGCCTGGTCGCCCCGGACGGCCTGGGTGGTGATGGCGTCTGGATGGTCGGGCGTGATGCCCGCCTGCTGTAACCAGTGGCGCAACCGCAGGATCCCCTCCCCATCGAGGTGGGTGCGCTGCGGGCCAGAGGCAGCACGCAGGAACAGCACCTCACCGCGCTGGCGCCAAGCTACTCCAGCAATGCCTCCACCGCATCGGTGCGCAGGTTGTGCTGGATCGGGTGATCAAACAGCGCCTGCAATGTTCGTTGATGCTGATGCTTCATCACCACAGGGGAAACAGGGAGCCCAGTTCAACTGTAAGGATGGCAATTAGGGCTGGCTGCAGCAGATCTGCTGGCAGATGCAGTACATCAAGCCCCCTTTGGCCAGGTGCTCTGCGATACATCCACCCTGTAGCCCGCGTGCTGGCCCGGCCAATCCCTGCTGCTTAGGTTGCGTCTGGCTTCGTTCTGAAGCCATTCCTATCGGTGTGAGGACCCGATGACCCTTTCCAAAAAGCTGCTGCTGGCTTTAGCTGGCACCGGCCTGGTGGCCCCTATGGCCGCTTCCGCAAATGAATTGGCTTCGTTGGGCGGCAATGCTGCCATCAACGAGTATATGCAACAGCAAGATGTTGATCGTTTCCGTGCCTGGGAATCCAAAAACCAGGTCACCAGCGTCACCCAGTTTTATGATGTGCAGCCCACCGACTGGGCTTACCAGGCGCTGAGCAACCTGGTGGAGAAGTACGGCTGCGTGGCCGGCTATCCCAATGGCACCTATAAAGGCGGCAACGCCATGACCCGCTTCGAAGCGGCGGCCCTGCTGAATGCCTGCCTGGATCGCGTTACCGAGGTGACCGACGAGCTGCAGCGCCTGATGGATGAGTTCAAGACTGAGCTGGCCACCCTGCGCGGCCGCGTTGATGGC
Source organism: Synechococcus sp. CBW1108 (assembly GCF_015840335.1). Classification (NCBI taxonomy): domain Bacteria; kingdom Bacillati; phylum Cyanobacteriota; class Cyanophyceae; order Synechococcales; family Synechococcaceae; genus Synechococcus; species Synechococcus sp. CBW1108. The sequence continues at coordinate 126,846 of NZ_CP060395.1, read as the reverse complement.
CTCGAGAAGAAGGTGGGCAAGCTGGAAGCCCAGCAGTTCTCCACCACCACCAAGCTCAAGGGTGAGGTGAGCATGATCATCGCTGGATCACCTGATTACGACGGTAATGGTTCGAACAAAACCACCTTCAATTACGATGCGCGTCTGAGCTTCGATACCAGCTTTACCGGCAAAGACCTGCTGCGTACCCGCCTGCGCAGTGGCAACTTTAACGACGATCCCTTCGGCAGCAGCGGCAATGTGTTCAAACTGGATAAAGCGGAAGGTACAGATGGCGGTGTGATCATCGATCGCCTCTTCTATTCCTTCCCAGTGGGTAATGAGGTGAAGCTTACGGTGGGCGCCCTGACCCGCAACACCGAAATGCTGTCGTTCATCCCCACGGCGTACAAATCCGGAATTCTCGACTTCTTTAACCTGGCCGGTGCCACCGGCACCTATAACAAGGCCACCGGTGCCGGCGCAGGCTTCACTTGGAAGCAAAAGGTGAAAAAGGGTAATCCCTTCCTCACCTTTGATGTGAACTGGGTTGCACAAGACGCCGCTGACGCTTTCTACGCTGATTCTCAGGTTGGAGCATTCAGCTCTGACAGCGCCCAGAACATCCTGGCCCAGCTGGGTGTGAAGGGTCAGAACTGGGGTGCTGCTGTGGCTTACCGATACGGATCGGAGAACGCCCGCCTGAGAGATCCCAACAGCTCTTCCAGCAGCTTCTTCCGCACCCTTCAAGCTGGTCAAGACAGCAACAGCGTGTCGCTGGCTGGCTACTGGCAACCCATGGATGCCAAGTGGATTCCCTCCCTCTCCGGTGGTTTCAGCTACACTATTTATAGTGAGGGGGACGTCGCCGCCAAAAGCCCCTCCGCCGACATCTGGTCGTGGATGGTGGGCCTGCAATGGAAGGATGTGTTCGCCAAGGGTAATAGTGCTGGCTTCGCTGTTGGCTCACCCCTTTACGTGACATCCAGTTCGACTGGTGCTCAGGAGAACGCCCCTGGTTATATGTATGAATTGTTTTACAAGTTCCGTGTTTCCGATAACATCTCGGTTACTCCTTCTGTATTTTGGATCTCTAAGAACTACAACGATGGAAATAATGGTGAAGGCACCTATGGCGGCGTAATCCAAACCACCTTCAAGTTCTGATCTCTGCCTAGCAGGCGATTCACTCCTCGCCACGCCTCATCTGCTTTCTCACACACACACCATCAAGCCCCCAGTAATGGGGGCTTTTTATTGGCATTTTTTGGTCCTCCCTTAACCAGCCGATAACGACGCCTGGGTGGGCTGCTTGCTATTCATGAGTTGACCTCAAAAGTCTTTTTCCATGACCTTCGCCAAGAAGGCCCTGATTGTCGGTACCGTTGCTGCGATTGGTGCAGGCACAACTTCTGCCGTCATTCCTGTCCTTGCCCAGGCCACCATCAGTGGTGCCGGCGCAACCTTCCCTGCAGCTTTTTACCAGCGCGCTTTCGCTGGTGTGGCCAACAAGGTCCGCGTCAACTACCAGTCCGTTGGTTCCGGCTCTGGCATACGTCAGTATGTGGCCGGCACCGTTGACTTCGGCGCAACCGACGCGCCGATCAAGGCTTCGGAAGCTGCCAAAGTCAAGCGTGGTGTGATCCAGTTTCCCGCTGTGGGTGGCACCATCGCAATTGCCTACAACAAGGCCGACTGCAAGAATCTCAAGCTGACCCAGCAGCAAGCCGTCGATATCTTCCTCGGCAAGATCAAAACCTGGGATCAGCTCAAGTGCGGCAAGGGGAAGATCACCGTTGCCCACCGCTCCGACGGTTCGGGCACCACCTTTGCCTTCACCAACAGCCTCTCGGCCTTTTCCTCCGAGTGGAAGAGCAAGGTGGGTGAGGGCAAGAGTGTTAAGTGGCCCGTGGGCGTGGGGGGCAAGGGTAACGAGGGCGTCGCCGGCGTGGTTCAGAACACCTCCGGCGCCATCGGCTATCTCAATCAGAGCTACGTCAGGGGTGCGATCAAAGCTGCTGCCCTGCAAAACAAGGCCGGCAAATTCGTGTTGCCTACCGAGGCGAGCGGTGCCGCTGCCCTCAACAACATCAAACTCGATTCAATGCTGGCCGGCGAAGAGCCCAATCCCGCTGGTGCCAACAGCTACCCGATTTCGACTCTCACCTGGATCCTGGCCTACCGCACCGGTAATGGTGCCAAGGCCCCCGCAATCCGCCAGGCAATGTTGTTTTTGCTGAGCCCCAAGGCCCAGGGTCAGGCCTCCAGCCTCGGCTTTGTACCCCTCAAAGGCAACATTCTCGCTGCTTCCAAGAAGGCCGTTAGCCAGATTGGCCAGTGATCGGAAATCACTGAGAACTCCTGATTCAGTTCATCTAAGGGGCCTTGAGGCCCCTTTTTTCTTGCAATCTGCAGGCGCCCCAGTCGAAGGGCCCGGTTTGATTGGCAACCTCAACGCAGCAAGATCACCCAGGAACGTATTGGCCGCTTGAGGGATTTTCTAGCCAGCCCCGATGTCAGATTTCCAGAGGGGGGCAATAGGGCCAAGCCAAAATACATCGCGGCAATGGCCAGGGAGCGGCGCCTCTCACTGGCCCGGCAGACCCTCCCGGCGCGGCTCTCCAGCTTGCGGCAACAGGGCCGCGATGTCTGGCAGTTCCTCGAGCAGGCCTGGATCGCCCATCACCGCGGTGAGTGATCAGGCTTGCATTCGTGCGGCGAGGTGTCTCGCCCCCTGAACGCTTACGAAATGCCATTAGGCCAGCACAAACCCCAGCCCCTGCAAAGCCAGCAGGCCACCGCAACCGATACCGCATCAATTGTCCTGCTGGGCAATGATCACCAGAGAGCTATCGCAGGAAAGACCAGCGGCAGGGGCAGCGGCAGCAGTACGGACACCAACGAGGGCATTAAGGTCATCGTCTTGACACGCCGTTGAAGCATGCAGAGTGCCGCCCTGGGTGGTTCTGAACCTGGGTGCGCTTTGAGGCCGGCAGCCCGCCAAGCCTGGTTTGCTGTCTGCCTGGCACTGGGCCTGGCCTTGGCGCTGCTCTGGGGTGGCCTTGCCTGGGCAGGCCGTCCTACCACCGTGCGGCTGCTGATGCCCGCTCCCTTTGCCGACGCCACCGCCGAGCTGGTGGAGAGCTTCAACCGGGAGCACCGGGGCCTGCGCATCGCCGTAACCCGGGGACCCTTCGAGACGGAATCCGTTTCCGACCTGGCGATCAGCAGCCTGTTGCTGGGTGACAGCCCCTACGACTTGCTGCTGATGGATGTGACCTGGACGGCGAAATACGCTGCCGCCGGCTGGTTGCTGCCCCTCAACGACTGTTTGGGCCCCGATCCCCTGGCCCCCCTGGCCGCCGGAGCGCGGGCGGGCAACGTCATCGACGGCAACCTCTGGCGCGTGCCGATGCTGGCCGACATGGGCCTTTTGTACTGGCGCACCGATCTGATGGCCGCCCCTCCCCGCACGCCCACCGAGCTGGTTGAGATCTCCGAGCGACTGCAGCGGCAAGGCAAGGTGCGCTGGGGGTATGTGTGGCAAGGGCGCCAATACGAGGGCCTGAGCTGCGTGTTCCTCGAAATGCTGCGCGGTTTCGGTGGCAGATGGGACAACAACGGCGATGGCCTCAACACGCCGGCGGCCACCGCAGCGGCTGCGTGGCTGCGGCAGCTGATCGTCAAAGGGATCAGCCCCGCAGCCGTTGCCAACTTCGCCGAACCCGAGGCCCTGCAGAGCTTCGAAGCTGGAGAGGCGGCGTTCATGCGCAACTGGCCCTACGCCTGGCAGGAGCTGCAGGGGCCATCCAGCCGGGTGGCCGGCAAGGTGGGGGTGACCATGATGGTGGCCGAGGTCGGTGAGCCCCCCGCTGCCACCCAGGGCAGTTGGGGGCTTTCGGTTTTGGCCGGCAGCCGCCACCCTACAGAGGCCGTTCAGGTGCTCCAGGCCCTGACCGGGGAAGCGAGCCAGCGCCGGTTGGTGCAGCGCTGGGGCTACTCCCCCACCCTCACCGCCCTCTTCGACGACCCGGCCCTGGTGGCGGAGAGACCCCTGTTGCCGATCCTGCAGAACGCCCTGGAATCGGTTGCCCTGCGCCCGCTCAACCCCGGCTATGCCCAGCTCAGCGACATCCTGCAGCGCCAGCTCAGCAGCGTGATCACCGGAGAGCTGGAGCCTGCCCTTGCCATGGAGCGCGCCGAACGGGGCAGCCAATTGCTGCTGGAGGCCAGTGGCCGGGGGCAAGAGCAATGAGCCTGCTGCTGATGGCCCCGGCCCTGCTGTTGCTGCTGGCGGTGTTCCTCTGGCCAATGCTGGACTACGCCTGGCTCAGCCTGCAGGCCCAGACGGTGTTCACCGGGCTCAAACCGGTGCCGGTTGGTCTGGCCAACTGGGAGCGGCTGCTCGGAGATGGGCGCTTCTGGCAGGACGCTGCCCAGACCCTGCGCTTCGCGGTGGTGTCTGTGGGCCTTGAGCTGCTCCTGGGTCTTGCGATCGCCCTGCTGCTGCATCAGAGCTGGCGGGGCCGAAGCCTGGTGCGCAGCCTCAGCCTGCTGCCCTGGGCCCTGCCTACCACGGTGATGGCCCTCGGCTGGCGCTGGATCCTCAACGACCCCAACGGCCCGATCAATGGGGTTCTGCAGTCCCTGGGACTGCCCAGCCTGCCCTTTCTGGCCTCCACCCAGCTGGCCTGGCTGGCGGTGGTGCTTGCCGACACCTGGAAAACCACCCCCTTCGTGGCCCTGCTGCTGCTGGCCGGTATGCAGATGATTCCTGCCGATCTCTATGAGGCCTTCGCCCTTGAGGGGGGCCGGCCCTGGCAGGGGCTGCTCCGCATCACCCTGCCCCTGCTGCGGCCCTACGTGTTTATTGCACTGATCTTCCGGCTGGCCCAGGCCCTCGGCGTGTTCGACCTGGTGGCCGTGCTGACGGGCGGTGGGCCGGCCAGCAGCACCGAGACTCTGGCGCTCTACGCCTATCTCAATGCCATGCGCTTCCTCGATTTTGGCTACAGCGCCACGGTGATGCTGGGCATGTTCGTGCTGCTGCTGGCCTCTGCTTTGCTGCTGGTGCTGGCCCAGCAGCGCTGGCGGGGGGCGAGACCATGAGCAGCAGCCCCCTGCGCCAGCGCCCTGCCTTGCTGCGCATCTCCATGGTGGCCCTGTTGCTGCTCTGGAGCTTGGCACCGATGCTTTGGCAGCTTTACACCTCGCTACGTACCCCGGAATCCCTGCTGGCCGGGCTTGCCGGCCTCGGGGGCGGCTGGACCCTTGCCAACTACAGCGCGGTGCTGCAGGCCGATCCTCCCTTTGGGGTCTACCTGCTGAACAGCACCGTTGTGGGCGCCCTCAGCACCCTGCTCACCCTGGCTCTGGCCATCCCCTGCGCCTACGCCCTCAGCCGCCGTAGCGACCTGCTCAAGCTGGTGATTGGAGGCGGCCTGCTGGCGGCGGCGGTATTCCCTTACGTGCTGCTTTTCCTAGCGTTGTTGCAGGTGGCGCGGCAGCTGGGTCTGGCCAACAACCTGCTGGCCCTGTGCCTGCCCTATGCGGGTCTTTCCCTGCCCCTGGCGGTGCTGCTGCTGCAGGCAGCCTTTGCCGATTTGCCCGTGGACCTGGAGGAGAATGCCCTGCTGGAGGGCTTCAGCCTCGGCCAGAGGCTGCGCTGGATTCTGTTGCCGCTGATTGGCCCTGCGGTTGCGAGTACGGGGCTGCTGGTGTTCCTGTTCAGCTGGAACGAGTTCCCGATTGCCCTCACCTGGCTTAGCCGCAACGAGCTGCTCACGCTGGCCCCTGCGATGGCGCGGATTGCCGGGTCCTCTGTGTTTACTGTGCCCCATGGCGCCTTTGCCGCCGCCACCGTGCTGGGCGGTGTGCCGCTGCTCGCCCTGCTGCTGATCTTTCAACGCCAGATTTTAGCTGGCCTTACCCAGGGAGCGATCAAAGGATGATCAACACCATCGCATCAGGGGCTGGGCCAACCGGTGATTTGAGGCTGGAGGGTCTGAACCGACGCATCGCTGGTCGGCAGATCCTCGCTGGCATCGACCTGGCCGTGGCGCCTGGTGAGTGTCTAGCGCTGCTGGGTCCAAGCGGCTGTGGCAAGAGCACCATCCTGCGCCTGATCGCCGGACTCGACCGCCCTGACGGCGGCCGCATCCTGCTGGCGGGTCGGGACATCACAGCCCTGGCCGCCGGACGGCGGCAGGTGGCGATGGTGTTTCAGAGCTATGCCCTCTACCCCCATCTGAGCGTCGAACGCAACCTCTCGCTGGGCATGGAGCTGCGCGGCGTGCCCCGGCAACAACAGCAGCAGGAGGCAGATCGGGTCCTCAGCCTGTTGCAGCTCGAGAGTTTCCGGAGCCGCAGGCCCTCCGAACTCTCCGGTGGCCAGCGTCAGCGGGTAGCCCTGGCCCGGGCCCTGCTACGCCGCCCCCAGGTGTTTCTGCTGGATGAACCGATGAGCAACCTCGATGCCCAGCTGCGGGAGGAGCTGCGGCCCCAGCTGCGGGCCATCCTTTGCGGTGGGGAGGCGCCGGTTGTTTATGTGACCCACGACCAGCAAGAGGCGATGGGCATCGCCGACCGTATCGCCGTGCTTCAGGACGGACGGCTGCAACAGTGCGGCACGCCCCAGGAGCTCTATACCAGTCCGGCCAACGTGGTGGTGGCCCGCTTCATCGGCCGCCCCCAGATCAATCTGCTGGAGCGGGGCGATGGCTGCCTGCTCGGAATCAGGCCTGAGCACCTCCAGGCGGTCGAGGAGGGGGGCGTGGCGGTGCGAGTGCTAAGCCGCGAATGGCATGGGGCCAGCCAGCAGCTGACCGTGGCCAGCCCCCATGGGGATCTGCGCTGGACCACCGGCGGTGCCCAGCCGATCAACGATCAGCTGCGGCTCGGCTGGCAGCCACAGCACGAACATCGCTTTGACCTGGCCACAGGGCTGCGCTGCCGATCCTGCACTGTTTAGCTAGTGTAGGTTGCCTAATTTATGAAGAAAGTTCGACAATAGGACGAAAGCTTGATAGGATCAGAATGTGTAACGCAAGCTGAATGATTAGAAGAAAGATTGCATCCTAGCGCTACTGCGCGTGCCCCTGATCTTTGGTCTTTGTATCAGCGTGTTGGAGGCTTAAGGGAGCAACCTAGGCGTCCATGTCAGCTAATTGCCAAGCTTGCTTGAGTTATTCTTCTTCACCAAACCATGGTAGCGACGGCTAGCCCCAGAGGTCTCTATATTCTGCTTATTAGTGTGCATGGGTTAATCCGAGGCCATAATCTTGAGCTCGGGCGAGACGCCGATACTGGAGGGCAGACAAAGTATATTGTGGAGCTTGCCAAGTCTTTATCCAGGCAGGTGGGAGTTGAGGGTGTTGATTTGGTGACCCGGCTGATCGATGATGAGGCTGTCAGTGTCGACTATAAAGCTCCGGTTGAGCAGCTATCCGCGAATTCTCGGATAGTTCGCATCAAGGCCGGTCCAGATGAATACATCCTGAAGGAGCAGCTCTGGCCCCATATGGATAGCTTTGCCGACAATCTGTATATCTGGCTTAGTAAGCAGCCACGCCTGCCGGATGTCATCCATACCCACTATGCCGATGCCGGTTACGTTGGCGTACGTCTTGCAAATCTCACTGGTCTGCCATTGGTGCATACGGGACACTCCCTAGGTCGCGACAAGTACAGTCGCCTCCTTGCGCTAGGAATGGGAATAGAGCAGATTGAAGAGCGATATCACATACAGGCTCGAATTAGCGCCGAAGAAGATATACTGAGTTGTGCTGAGCTGGTTATAACGAGCACTCGCAATGAAATTGAAAGCCAATATGAACTATATGATTATTACACGCCAGAGAAGATGGCGGTGATTCCGCCTGGAACCAATCTCGAGCAGTTCCATCCAGTCATCGAGGGCCAGACAGCTATATCACAAGCTTTTCAGAGCAACCTCAGTAAGTTTTTGCGTGATCCGGCCAAGCCGATGATTCTGGCTCTTTCACGGCCCGACGAGCGCAAGAACATCGTTTCGCTGCTCGAGGCTTTTGGCCAGAACAAGAGCTTGCAGAAGCTGGCTAATCTTGTAATTATTGCCGGCAATCGTGATGATATTCGTGAGCTCAATGATGGGGCTCAATCGGTGCTGACCGAATTGCTTTGGGTGATTGATGTTTATGACTTGTACGGACTAGTAGCGCTTCCCAAGCATCACTCTGCTGAGGATGTTCCTGATATTTATCGGTACGCAGCGGCGTCCAAGGGTGTTTTCGTTAATCCAGCCCTAACAGAACCATTCGGGCTCACATTGCTGGAGGCTGCTGCCAGCGGCCTACCCCTTGTAGCCACGGAAAATGGCGGCCCGGTGGATATCATCGGCAACTGTAAAAACGGGCTGCTGGTGGATCCACTCAGCCGTGAAGCCATCGCTGATGCCTTGCTTTCAATTCTTCAGAACCCTTCCCTTTGGCAAAAGTTTTCTAGCAATGGGCTGCGCAACATTGCCCGCTTTTACTCCTGGGAAGCCCATGCCCAGTCTTACCTTGACTTGCTAAAAACGCTTGTATCTAAGCGGCAGACAGTCGCCCCAATCGCCTCAACCCATCAATTCAGAACGTACCGGAAGCGAGCGCTTTTCACCGCGATCGACAATACACTTCTTGGTGATAATGAAGGACTGGAAGAGTTCAAAAAGGTAGTGCGAACCAACCGTCGCCAATTTCTCTTTGGGATCGCCACCGGTCGGCGATTGGATTCAGTGCTGACCATTCTAAAACGTCATTGCATTGCTGCTCCCGATGTGCTCATTACCAGCCTAGGCACGGAAATTTATTACACAGCAGAACTCATTCCAGACGTCGCCTGGAGTCTGCATATTGATCACTCCTGGACCCCCTTAGTCTTGCGTCGCGTGCTGGAATCGTTACCCGGGCTATCGCCACAGCGGAAAAGCGAACAAAGTCGCTTTAAGGTGTCCTATTTTTACGACGTACAGCTTGCTCCACCAATTGAGGAGATTCTTTGTGTACTTAGGCAACAAGATCTCTCTGTTAATGCTACATTATCATTTGGACAATACCTCGATCTTGTCCCAGCTCGAGCATCAAAGGGCCAGGCACTACGCTATGTCACTAGTCGTTACAATATCCCACTTGATCACACCCTCGTCACGGGAGGCTCAGGAGGAGATGCAGATATGCTACGTGGCAACACTCTCGGCGTAGTGGTTGCCAACCGTCATCAGGAAGAGCTTTCAGATCTAACTGCTAATGAACAAGTGTTCTTCGCCAGTCGCGCCCATGCCTGGGGAATCCTTGAAGCAATCAGCCACTACAATTTCTTCTAGTTGCAATGATTTCTAAATTAGAATGACGCGTCTCCTGATCTGCACAGACCTCGATCGGACACTGTTGCCCAACGGCGATCAGGAGGAGTCCCCCCTCGCCAGGGAACGTTTTGCTGCAGTGGCCTCCCAGCTAGACGTCACGTTGGCCTATGTCTCGGGTCGAGATCTGGCCCTTGTCACGCAAGCCATCGACCGCTTCTCCATACCCCTCCCAGACTGGGTGATCGGTGATGTGGGCAGCGGGATCTATCGCTTGCAGGATCAGGACTGGATCCAGTCCAGCGCATGGCAAGAGGAAATAGCCTTGGACTGGCCTGGCCTTGTCGGTAGTCAGATTTCCGAGGCCCTCTGCTCCATCCATGGGCTTGTACTTCAGGAACCAGCACGCCAAAGCCGGTACAAGTTGAGTTATTACCTACCGTTGGATTTTGATCTAGCCGCGCATCGTCCGGAAATCGAAGCCAGACTCCAAATTTTGGGGGCTCGATCAAGTCTGATCCATAGCATTGATGAGCAGGCACAGCTGGGCCTTCTCGATGTCTTGCCGTTGCGGGCAACAAAGCTACATGCAGTTGAATTCGTGATGCAGCAAGTGGGTATAACGGCCATGCACACGGTTTTCGCAGGGGATAGCGGCAATGATCTTCCAATTCTCATCAGTTCAGTCCCCTCTGTTGTGGTTGCCAATGCAAATCAAGATCTGATTCGCGTAGCTGAAACCAGCTCCAGGGAACAAGGCCTGGCGGATTTTCTATATGTTGCCAAGGGAAATCTTTTGGGAATGAATGGCAATTATAGCGCCGGTATTTTAGAAGGGCTAGTGCACTATCATCCCGAAACGAAGGATTGGATTGTCTGAATCTTGTGCAGACTTTCCTCGAAAACGCAACGGATCTTTTGCTTCTTCCCCTTGCCCTAAGGTGCGGAAGAATGTTGGTTCATAGACCATATCTGAGCAGGCATCACGGAGTTGGGCTTGCAAGGTATGGTGAAGAAGCGGTGCACTGGCCATTTCTTCTCCCAATACAGCCTATCCAGAATTATTTGAACTGATGTACGAACAGATTTGCCATTCGCTATTAAATACGATTCTGGATGACCTCCGGCCGGAAATCAGGCGTCAGAATCTGCGTCACTTCTACACCAGGCTTGGGGCTAATTTTTATGCCATCCATTCACTATTTAACAAACTTTACGGTGAGCGAAAAGATTTTCAAGCTCAAATTACCCGTCTAGTCGAGACAATGGCTGAAGGATATATCTGCCGCTCGGAGGAATCTGAGCGTTTGGACATGCATCGCGAGCAGGATCACAATTGGTTTCTATCGCAAAAATGGGTAGGGATGGCGCTCTACACCAACGGGTTCGCTGAAGACCTCGCTGATCTTGCGAATAAGATTAGCTATTTTCAGGAATTGGGAATTAATATGGTACATATTATGCCGATTTTGAGTTGCCCGGAGGGCAAGAGTGACGGCGGCTACGCAATCAGTAATTTCCGTGAGATTGATAGTCGGGTAGGTAATTTGATTGATTTCCAAAAACTTTCGGAACAGTTCAGAAAAAATGATATTCTATTAGTTCTTGACATCGTTCTAAACCATACCTCAGACGAGCATGAGTGGGCACTCAAGGCTAAGGCAGGGGATCCGAAATATCAACGCTATTACCTGACCTTCGAAGATCGATCAGTTCCTGATGTATTCGAGCAGGGTATGCCAGAGGTTTTTCCTGAAACCGATCCCGGCAACTTTACCTGGAATGCTGAAATGGGACGCTGGGTGATGACCGTGTTCCATGACTACCAGTGGGATCTGGATTATCGCAACCCCGAAGTCTTCATTGAGATCTTGTCAATAGTGCTCTTCTGGGCCAATCAAGGCGTGGATGTTATGCGGCTCGATGCGGTTGCGTTCCTCTGGAAAAAGATGGGCTCAACTTGCCAAAACGAGAGGGAAGCGCATCTTATCTTACAGTTACTAAAAGACTGTTGCCAGGTAACAGCCCCCGGAGTTCTATTTATTGCTGAAGCCATAGTCGCGCCAAGTGAACTCGCCAAATACTTTGGAGAAGATGCAATCATTGCAAAAGAATGTGAAATTGCTTATAATTCTACCCTCATGGCATTGCTGTGGGATGGAGTTGCAACCAGAAACACAAAATTACTGGCTGAGGGTATCAAGAGCCTTCCATCCAAGCTGGAGCGAGCCACCTGGCTCACCTACGTGCGATGCCATGATGATATTGGCTTTGGCTTTGATGATCGTGACATCGTGGCTGCTGGTTATGTCCCTAATTTACATCGGAGTTTTCTTATTGACTACTTTAGTGGTAAGTATGACCAAGGGCCGAGGGGGCTGGTATTCATGCGTAATGATTACACCGGAGATGCACGAATTTGCGGCTCACTGGCTTCCTTGGCTGGACTCGAATCGGCACTGGAGAATTCAGATCAATACAGCATAACCAAAGCCATTGAAAGAATTTTGCTTCTCCACGGCGTTATCATGTCATTTGGGGGGATTCCCCTGCTCTACAACGGAGATGCTCTAGGTGTTCTTAACGACTATAGTTACGCTAATGACCTAAGCAAGGCTAATGACAATCGCTGGGTGCACCGCTCCAAGATTGACTGGGAGAAAGCAGCGCTTCGACACCATCGCGGAACGGTAGAATTCACAATCTTTACGGCAATCAAGAGGATGATTTCGATCCGAAAAGAAATATCAGCTTTTGCCGATTTTAACAACCGAGAGCTCTTGAATTCAGGCAATGAACATTTGCTCTGCTATCTTCGCTTTGATCCACGAGGAAGCTCTGGGAAAATCTTTGTCGTGGCTAACTTTGATGATCATCCTCAAAGACTTGATCTTGAAAAGCTAGCTCAGTATGGCATCAATCCGCGTGCCAACTATGTTGATCTCTACAGCGGTGTGAAGCCTTCCCGCTATGAAAGTTCAATCGCCATGCAAGGCGGGCAATTTTATTGGCTGAGCGAGAACTGATGCATTCATTAACGCCTAAACTGTGCTTCTTAAACTTTGTTCCTGGAACGTCAAGCTTCGCTTGATCAATAAAAATGAAAATCTGGCCTGGAAAGTTTTCCTTAAACGGCTGACCTGGCTTCTACCAGTTATCGCTCGTTGTCGTCAAAGTGTTCTGCCTAAGGGATGTCTCAGCGGGCTTGATCCTGCCGAACCCTTCCACCACCAAGCTGCGCCCACACCCCCGAGGCGGGGCGCCAGCTCTCGCTGAATGCATCAACCTGTGCAGTCATTTCTGAGCAGCCCAAGCGCCTCAGGCTTGCCTAGCGAGGAAGTACTGAACCGCTTCGGCACTGGGTTGGGGATTAATGGCGCCAGCCCCCTGGCACACCAGGGCGCCGCAGGCACTGGCAAAGCGCAGCAAAGCCTCCGGCTGGATGGCCGATGCGCCCTGAACTTGGTCCAACAACAACCCGTGCAACAGTCCCGCCGTGAAGGCATCGCCAGCACCGGTGGTGTCGACTACCGGGACCCGGAAGGCCTGCAATTCGCCGCTACGGCCGGCGAAGCACCAGCGCAGCGGCGCCCCACCGTCTGTGACCACCACATTCGGATGCTGCGGAAGAGCAGCGCACACCACCGCTGGGTCGTCACTGCCAAACAGCCAGCGAGCCTCCTCGGCAGCGCATTTGATCAGGGAGGCCTGCTGCAGCAGCGGGGCGATGGCGTCGATCTGGGCCCGGGTGGGTCCGCTGGCGGGATCAGCAGCCGGATCCCAGAAGGTGGGGCGCCAATTGACATCAAGGGCCAGGGGCATCCCGGCCGCCGCGGCCTGACGGCAGACGAGCTTCAGGGCTGCTGCCGCGGCGGGCGACGCGAGCGGGATGGTGCCCACCAGCAACCAGCGCGCCGTTGCCAGCAGAGGCCCGAGTGCGGCAGACAACGCGCTGGGATCGAGCGCCTGATCCGCAAAGCCATCGCCCCGGTCCCCCGCAAAGCCCCCGAACTGGCGATCGCCGTCAGCATCGCGGCGCACCAGCACGATACGGCTGGGACGGGTCCCATCCCACTGGAGGGCCCTGGTGTCGACCCCTCGCTCTGCAAACAACTTGGCAAACTCCTGGCCGATACCATCGCGGCCCAGTCGGCCCACAAAAGCGCAGGGGGTGCCCAGACGCGCCAGGGCACAGGCCACGTTGGCGGGGGCTCCACCGAGGTGGTCATCCCAGGGCAACTCGGTGGCCGGATCACCACCAAGGGGACCGAGGCGATCCACCAGGGCTTCCCCAAGACACAGGACCTGGGGTGGCAAGGTGGAAGAGGGCAAGGGCCTGCTCGCTAGACTCATATCAGGATGAAGCCGTTTCAGCAGCGTCGCAATGAACCGGGCGTTGGCGGCGTGAAACTCATCCCAAGCTGCCCAGGCAGCACCCAACCGTCCTGCTGGGACTCCAACGGCAGGGGCTCACCGCTCAGCCAGTTGCACAGGTGCACCGCGAAGCGCAGGCCCTTGTGGCTGAAGGCGTGTTCGAGCGTGTTCAGCTCCTCGCTCTCCCGTGTCAATCAGGTTGATTGGCTCCACCCGGGTGCAGCTTGTCAGCCGATAACAGTGGCTGATACCCGCTCAAGCCAATGAAAAATTGCAGATAGGGCGATTCCGTGATCAGCTCCACCGTCTCTCGATCCGTCACTCCCAATCGCTGCTGGATGTACACCGCCCCAAACGCCATCTGGAAGGGCTTGGCAGGGGCCCCAGTCTTGGCGGCGAACTGGGGTGCATAGTGGCTTTCCAGTGGCATCCACGGAATCAACTTGTGAAGCAGAACCCAACAGTTGCTTGGATCGAGTTTCCGCCAAAGGGCGAGTAAAGCTCCTCAGTCGATAACTGACCTGTGTGCCGAAAGACGTACATTGGCGTGCCAGCGGGTTCTTCTAAGCCAGATAAGCCAGAAATGGCCAATTTCACACCATCTTATTAACATGCGAATTCTGCTAAGATTAGCTGCGGTGCAGCGGGTTTGAGTTTTTCGGCAGGCCCTACTTATCTGCACCTCCTTAGGCGACACTCTGCCGAGGCGGCGCCGGTAGGCGGGTGCTCATCAGCCAGGCTGCCGCCACCAGTAGGGCCGAACTCCACAGGCAGGCCTGCAGGCTGCCCACCATAAATAGGGCTCCCGAGAGCACTGTGCCCAGCAGACGACCGGCTGCATTGGCCATGTAATAGAAGCCCACATTGAGGCTCACATCCTCGGCTTCGGTGTAGGCCAGGATCATGTAACTGTGGATCGAGGAATTCATCGCAAACACCACCCCGAAGATCGCCAGCCCCACCACCACGGCCACACCGGGCTGGGCTACCTCACGCGCCAGGGCGATGTCGATCAGGGCAGGGATGGCCGTGAGTAGGGCACTCCAGAACTCCACCTCACTCACGCCCGGCGGCCCGCTCTGGCCCCAGGCGCGCCTGAGAGCAGGAGCGGAGCCCTGCACGATCCCGTAGCCAATCACCCACAGGCCCATGAAGCCGCCCACCTCCCAGAAGCGCCAGCCCAGCGCGCTCTGCAAAAACACCGGCAGGGCCACCACAAACCACACGTCGCGGGCACCAAACAGAAAAAAGCGAGCCAGCGAGAGCACGTTGATGCCGCGGGATTTGGAGAACAGGGCGCTGAAGCCTGGTTTCTGCTTCATGCGGCCGATCTCCGCTGGCAGCCCCAGGGTGAACAGGAAGGCCCCAACTAGCCCGGCGGCCATGGCCCCCACCGCTGCGTTGAAGCCGATGGTGGTGAGCAGCAGGCCGCCCAGAAAAAAGCCCACACCCTTGAGGGCGTTTTTGGAGCCGGTGAGGATCGCCACCCACTTGAACAGTTGGCGCTCTCCTTGGCTGTGGTCGTCTGGGGTTTCCGGCACCACCGTTTTAATGGCGCTCTTGGCGCTCATCTTGTTGAGATCCTTGGCGATGCCGCTGATTGCCTGGGCCACCATCACGTAGGCCACGCTCCACCACTTGGGCCAATCGTCGGCCACTGGAATCAACATCAGCAGCGCCGCCACCTGCATCAAGGTGCCGCTCCACATAGTGAGCCGCAGGCCAAAGCGGGCCCCGAGCCAGCCGCCGTAGAGGTTGGTGATGATGCCGAAAAACTCGTAGAAGAGAAATAGGAAGGCAATCTCCAGTGTGCTGTAGCCGAGCTCATGGAAGTGGAACACCACGAGCATCCGCAGGGCGCCATCGGTGAGGGTGAAGGCCCAGTAATTGGCCGTCACGATTCCGTATTGCTGCAGGGCGCTGAGGGGCCCCCGCCTGGCCAGAGCTCCCATTACTTGCCCTCCAGGCTGGCCAGGTGGCAGGCCAGGTCGGCCATCCGACAGCTGTAGCCCCACTCGTTGTCATACCAGGCATACACCTTGAGCTGGGTGCCGCCTGTCACCAGGGTGGAGAGGGCATCAATGATGGCGCTGCGGCTGTCGTTTACATAGTCCACCGAAACCAGCGGCCGGGTTTCATAGCCCAGGATGGCCTTCAAGGGGCCCTTGGCTGCCGCTGCGAAGGCGGCATTGACCTCCTCAGCGCTCACGGCGCGCTCCAGTTCGAATACCGCATCGGTGAGCGAGGCATTGAGCAGGGGCACCCGCACCGCATGGCCGTTGAGCTTGCCCACCAGCTCCGGAAAGATCAGTCCGATCGCCCTGGCCGAGCCGGTGGTGGTGGGGATCAGGCTCTGCATGCAGGAGCGGGCCCGGCGCAGGTCGCTCTTGAAGCTGTCGATCACCACCTGGGTGTTGGTCACATCGTGCAGGGTGGTGATAGAGCCGTGGCGAATGCCGAAGTTCTCGTGCACCACCTGCACCACCGGCGCCAGACAGTTGGTGGTGCAGGAGGCGGCGGTGATCACCCGGTGCCGCGCCGGATCAACCAGGCCGTGGTTGATGCCATAGACGATGTTCAGCACCTCCTCACCGGCCACCATGCCCTTGACAGGGCAGGCCACGATCACCCGCTCCACCCCCAGATTGGTGATGTAGGGCTCGAGCGCTTCAGGGGTTTTGATCTTGCCGCTGCATTCGAGCACCAGATCCACGCCCAGCTCCTGCCAGGCCACGGCAGCCGGCTCACTGGCCTGGCTGTAGCTGATCGCCTGGGACTCCACCTGCAAGCCGCCGCCGCTTGCAGCCACGGCCTTATTCCAGCGGCCGTGCACCGAGTCGAATTCCAGCAGGTGGGCGGCGGTGGCGGCATCACCAGCCCGCTCGTTGATGTGCACCAGCTCGATATCAGAGCGGCCCCAGAGGGCCCGAAAAACCAATCGACCAATGCGGCCGAAGCCGTTGATGCCCACTCTCATGCCCAGGATTGCCACTGGGCCCACTGTCCCATCAAGAACAGTTGATGGGATTTATGGCTGGGTTAAGGAGATGGGACTGGCTCTCAGCTCAACCGCCTGCGATCGAGCGGGGGGCATCTGGTTTGGTTATCCAGCGATGTTTCCAGCAGATAGGCGGCCAATTTGCTGAGCGAGCGGCCTTCTGCTCCGCTTCTTTGGTTCAGTAGCTCATAGGATCGATTCTTAAGCCTGGCAGCTTGGCGGCTCTCAATCCACCGGAACGGTGATCGAGCTGCTCTGGGTTTCGGGGGTCTTGGGTATGTCCACTTCGAGCAGTCCATCATGGAAATGGGCCTTCAGGCCTTGGCCATCCACGATGTTTGGCAGGGTGAAGCTGCGGATGAAATTGCCGTGGAGCGCTCGACGCGATGGAAACGGAGCCCTTTCTCTTCATGCTCCTGGCGCCGTTCCCCCTGCAGGGTGAGCACGCCGTTTTCTATGGTCACCTTCACGTTTTCTTTGCAGACTCCGGTAATTTCTGCCTTGATCACGTAGGCCCCATCGTTCTCACTGATGTCGACCCGCGGACTCCATTCGCCGTTGGCCATAAATTCGGTAGGACGGGCGAAGTCGGATGGGCGGAAAAAAGGAGCACCGAGGGACCGGCTGTAACGCTCAAACATGTCCTCGATATCCCGCAGGGGCTACCACTTGATAAGTGCCATGGCTCGACTGAATTCGGCTGTACATCATGAAACTAAGTGCGGCCGCGCCCATTCCCAACCGATTGCGCCATCCCTACAGCGGAACTGCTGAACTTCAAGCCCGATATCTTGCGATTGCCCTGGTGGGGAGCCAACAGCCCCAGTGAGGCCAGCAACTCTTAGCCGTTGTGCTGCTGCAGGGCCACTTCAAGGTTGTGGGCTCCCTTGTGCTCTAGGTGATCCTGGATGGCTTCTCGGAGAACCGACCCAAGGGTTTTGCCTTCAATAATGCTTAGGAGCTTCAGGGCGCGGTGATCATCTGGGGTCAGTTCAACGGTGATGCGGGGCATGTCCAAAGGGCCTCCTAAATCGTCTGTTTGCATCGTACAGGTGGCAAGGTGGCGGTAAACCGCACTTTCTTCGTTAAACTACATCCCCTGCATTTCTTGGCTGAAATAGTGTTTTTTAGCAGCCCTGGCGACTCGCTTTGGTGACCCAATGCATCCGCACTAATTTTCTTTTTTGTCTATTTTAGTTTGCTGGGTGCGGCCAGAGTCAGGGTCAGGAGAATGGGTCAGTAGTTGCTGATAGACCTGCTGCAGATTGATGCATACTCAGCACGCAAATGCATATTTTCATTATTTTTAGCTCTTTTGGTTGAGCATGGGCAGGTCTGATCCGCTTGCTTAATGGGAGACATTCTCGGCGACTATCTCAAGTCAATTGGACGCATTCCTTTGTTAACAGATGAGGAGGTTTTGCAGCACTGTCGCTTGGTTCGTGCCTGGCTGGACCAGGCCGAGCCCACAAGGGCTACTGCGAGAAAGGGGCGCCGCGCTTTAGAGCGCATGGTCAATGCCAATCTGCGTTTAGTGGTCAGTATTGTCTCAAAATATCGCCGTCGTATTCGTGGTAATTGTATAGACATGATGGATTTAATCCAGGCAGGTAATCTTGGTCTGATCACCGCAGTGGAGCGATTTGATCCGGCACGGGGCTACCGCTTTTCCACCTACGGCTACTGGTGGATTCGCAAGGCTGTCAGTCGCTCGCCGCAGCCTTGAGTTGGAGATCAACTCCCGTCTGCCGCGGCCTGACACCCGCCACCCTTGGCCAGCTAGCGCACCCCAACTGGGACCAGGCGCCCCAGCCCAGGCACCCCTCTTGATCGGGCCTGCGTAGCTGGCCCGGCTTGTCGAAACACTTAACTTTGATCTGTCTGCCAGGCTCGCCCCCGTGCCCCTAGCCCCCTCCCCGCTTCCACCGCCTATGGCGGCAGGCCAGGCCCGTCAGTTGCTCAAGGCTCTGGCTGATCCGATTCGTATTCAGGTGGTTGAGGCCCTGGGCGCAGGTGAGCGCTGTGTTTGCGAGCTCACGGCCGAGCTTGGGCTTGCCCAGTCGAAGTTGTCCTTCCATCTCAAGGTGATGAAGGAGGCCGGCCTGATCGAGGCCCGCGAGGAGGGGCGCTGGACCTACTACCAGCTCCAGCCTGAGCTGCTGGGCCAGCTGGGTGCATGGCTGGCTTCCTTGGCATGTCAAGCAAGCCGGAAACCGGCATTGACCTGTGCCAATTCGTAACCTTCCGGTGATTTATTTGGTCTATGGCATGTGCCCTCTCCCTGGGGAAAGCCTGCGGGCCCGTTGCCCTGCCCCTATTGGTGCTGTCGTTGGCCGTTTTCACCATTGGCTTTGATCGATGCGCTTTCTGGTGGCGATGGTGGCGCCGTGGCCGGCGCCCCTGGCGGGAGTTCGGTGCAGCGATGGCCCAGGCCCCTTCCCCTGAGGTGCGCCGCGCTGTGCTCGAAACCTGGGAAAGACAGATGGCCTGGGGTGAACCCCTGCTGCAGGGGGCCGTTGTGCTGGCCCCCCTGTTGGGCCTGATTGGAACCACGGCAGGGCTGATGGCCGTGTTGAGGCAACTGGGCCCCCAGTTGCTGTTGCCAGCCAACTCACCCCTGGCTGGCTACGGCGATGTGTTGCTGCCCACCCTGCTGGGATTGCAGCTCACCTTTGTGGCGTTGGCCCTGTTGCTGCTCAACCAGGGCCTGCGCCAGTGGCAGTTGGGCCTTGGTGCAGGCATCCAGCCATGAAGTCGCCAGTGCTGAAGGCCAACTGGCTGACGCTGCTTCCGGTGCCCCTGGCGGCTTGCACCATCACGGTGCTGTTTGCCGTTGCGGCCCTGCCGGCCCTGCTGCTTGCGCCCGACCCCGCGCCTGCCACCGAATCCGTTGGGGCCCCCGGTGAAACCCTGGCTTTGGCCCTCACAGGCCAGGGCACCTGGATCCTCAACGGCATGCCCCTGACCCCAGTCATGGTGCCCCGGGTCCTGAGGGCCCGGCCGCGCAGCGTTGTCGCCCTGCGCTTCCAGCCCTCTGGAGCCCTGAGCGCTGCCCAGGTGGCAGGTTCGCTGGCCTGGTTGAAGCAGCACTCAACCCTGCCGGTTCGGTTTGAGGCGCTGCCTTTGGCTCGATGAACAGGCTCCTGCTGCTCCAGGCCCTGGCCCATGGGTTGCTGGCTACTGCCCTCTGTGGCCTTGCCCTTGGCCTGGTGCTGCTGCCCCAGCAACGGCGGCTGCAACGCTCCCTGGCTGAGGGGGTGATCAGTCTCAATGTCGCCGCCGACGGCCAGTTGAGGTTGCTGAACCAACCCATCGCCGCCGCCGAGCTCCCCACCCTGCTGGCCGAGCAGGTCCGGCGGCGCAGGCCGGTCCGCCTGCGGCTCGTGCCTGATCCCGACACCTCCTGGGCCGAGGTGCGTCGTCTCCTCAGCCAGCTCGACTCCTTGCCGCTTTTCCTTGAAACCCAGCTTCCTGCCCCTGCCGCCGCGGCTGGCTGACCCCCGGGTCCGTCGCTGGTCTCCCGCCCTGCTGGCTGCCTTGGCCCTGCAGCTGCCGATCCTGCTGGCCCTGCAGGCTGGCTGGCCGGAGGCCCGCCGGCCTCGCAGCCCAGCGCGGCTCGATGACACCCCGATCCTGTTGAGCTGGAGTCGCCCTGCCCCGTCAGCTACACCGGCGGCCTCCCTGAACACCATTCCCTTGCAGGGCCTCCTGGCCCTGCCGCCGCCGCCCGCCTCCCTTGTCCCGCCGCCGACCAGCAGGCAGGCGGTTCCTGCGACCCAGCCCACTTCCCAGTCCTCCTCCCCGCCTTCCCCCCTGCCCCGCCAGCCCGGTGAAGCCTTCCTGCTGGCCAGGCAGGTGGCAGCGGGGGGGCAGCCCGTTGAAGCTTCCGCCGGGCTGGTTGCGGTGCAGCGGCGCCAGTGGTGGTTGCTTCCGGGTCAGGAGCCGGCCCTGCTTTCGATCTGGGCTGCTGCCAAGGAGCAGCCACTGCCGGCCAGCCTGGGTTCCCAGCCCCAGGGGATTGAGATTCGCAGTGTGGCTAGCGCTGCCGCCGAGCCCCTGGCCCTCGGAGACTTGAACGGCCGCTCGATTCGGGATGGCAACGAGCTCTGGCTGCTGTGGCGCCAGCGCTCGATCCTCTGGATCCTGCGGGGGGCCCTAACCGACCCTTAAACACA
Organism: Synechococcus sp. CBW1108; assembly: GCF_015840335.1. Classification (NCBI taxonomy): domain Bacteria; kingdom Bacillati; phylum Cyanobacteriota; class Cyanophyceae; order Synechococcales; family Synechococcaceae; genus Synechococcus; species Synechococcus sp. CBW1108. The sequence goes on along the minus strand of NZ_CP060395.1, from coordinate 105,998 downwards.
GGACTACCGGGCCTTTGCCTAGTGGGTCGGGGCGTTCCATAAGTTTATGGAAATGCTGGGCTTCGTTTGCGATGGTGTTCACGCCTTCCCTCCAGCCGGGTCGCAGCGACAGTGTCCGCGAGTTGCTCGAGGCCAGCTACGAGAAACGCAGCCTGGTGCACCTCGCCGCGGGCAGCCAGGTGCCCCTGCTCAAGCGCAGTATCTGGCTGGTGGTGCGCGGGATGGTCAAGCTAAATGCGATCACCATCCATGGCGACGAGCTTCTGCTTGGCCTGGCCGGCCCCAACGAACCCTTTGGCGATCCCCTCACCAACGTGGATGTCTATTCGGCAACAACACTGGTTAGTACGGACCTGCTCTGCGTGAGCTGTGAGGAAATCCAGCGTTCTCCCCACCTGGCCATGGGGCTGCTCCAGGGCATGGCCGCTCGCTACCGCCAGTCCGAGGCCCTGCTTGCCCTCCTGGGCCTGCGGCGCATTGAGGAGCGGGTGCGCGGTTTCCTCGAGTTGCTCACCAACGACTACGGCCAACCCTGCGAGGAGGGGCTGCGGCTCGACATCAAGCTCACCCACCAGGAGCTTGCCAGTGCGCTCAGCACCACCCGGGTCACCGTGACCCGCATCCTTGGCACACTGCGCGAGGAGGGCTGGCTCCACATCGATAGCCAGAGGCGTCTGGTGGTGCGTCACCTTCCCAAGCGTCGATAACCCCGGCTTTTGCGCCGGGCCGGTGAGAATGGGTCGATGCAGCCTTCTTTGCTCGTCGTCGAAGACGACGAAACGATTCGCGAGACAATTTGTGAGGCCCTTGAACTGGAGGGTTTCGTTGTGCGGCCCTGCGCCAACGGTCGCGATGCCCTCCAGCTCCTGCAGCGTCCCGCCGATGTCAAGGGGTTCGATCTGGTGGTGCTCGATCTGATGCTGCCGGGGCTGGGGGGCCTGGATATCTGCCGCCAGCTGCGCCAGCACAGCAACCAGACCCCCATCCTGGTGGTGAGCGCCCGCGACACGGAAACCGATCGGGTGCTGGGCCTGGAGGTGGGTGCCGACGACTACCTGGTCAAGCCCTTCGGCATGAGGGAGCTGGTGGCCCGTTGTCGGGCCCTGCTGCGCCGCTCCACCAGCCATATCGCCCGGGATCGGGTGCTGGAGCACGCCAACCTCCGCCTCTTCCAGGAGGAGTGCCGGGTCACCCGGGATGGCCTGGAGGTGAATCTCTCCCCGAAGGAATACCGCCTGCTGGAGCTGTTCATGCTCAACCCCAGGCGGGTCTGGAGCCGCGACCAGCTGCTGGAGCAACTCTGGGGAATTGATTACTTCGGCGACAGCAAAACCGTCGATGTCCACATTCGCTGGTTGCGTGAAAAGCTTGAAGCCAGCCCCTCGGCTCCGGTGCACCTGGTGACGGTGCGGGGCTTTGGCTATCGCTTTGGCTAGTTTTGATTTGGCTGGTTTTCTGCTGGCCTTTGGGGTCGGGGCGGGCCTGGGCTGTTTGTCTTGTCTGCTGGTCGTTCTCTGGCGCCAACGCGGTGGGCTGAGCCAGCGATTGCCCCGGGCCCGGCAGCTGCTGAGCTGGCTGGATTCCTCAGCTACCGGCTGGATCCTGCTGGATCAGGCTGGCAACATCGGCCACATCAACCCCAGGGCGGAGGGACTGCTCCAACTCGATGCGGGCCGGCTGCTGGTGGGGCAGCCCTTCGCCGAAATCTGTGACGACCCCGCCCTGGCTGGCAGCATCAGGATCGCCCGCCGCCAGGACAGGCCCCAGCGACTGGAATGGCACACCGGCAGCCACGACCTCGACGTGATGGTTGTTCCCGGCCGGGCTGGCTGGCTCGGAGTGCAGCTGCAGAGCCGTCGTTCCCTCGATGCCCAGCTGCAACAGCAGGAGCGTTGGGTGAGCGATGTGGCCCATGAGCTCAAAACACCGCTTACGGCTCTGTTGCTCGTTGGCGACAGCCTGGCCGGCCAGGTCACCAGCCAGAACGTGCGCCTGGTGGAGCGCTTACAGCGGGAATTGCTGCGGCTCCAGGAGCTGGTTGGCGATCTGCTCGAACTTTCGCGTCTGGAGAACAGCCTGCCGGGTACGGCCCAGCGCACTGGCCTGGTGGACCTGCCCTCCCTGGTCCAGCAGGTGTGGGCCAACCTGCGGCCCCTGGCCGACCCGCGCGGAATCCGGCTCGAGTTGCATGCCCCTGCCCAGCTGCAACTGCGCGGCGACAGTTCCAGGCTGCATCGTGCCCTGCTCAATCTGCTGGACAATGCCCTTCGCTATAGCCCCGATGGCGGGGTGGTGCGGGTGAGCATCGACAGTCGCGCCGAATGGTGCCAATTGGGTGTAACAGACCAGGGCCCGGGCCTCAGCGAAGATGATCTGGCCCATTTGTTTGAACGCTTCTACCGGGGCGATCCCTCAAGGGCACGCAGTCAACGTATCGGCAGTGGCCTGGGCCTTTCGATTGTGCAGCAGATTGCTGCTACCCACGGTGGCCGCATTCAGGCCTGTAATCAGCCCCAAGGCGGTGCCCTGTTGGAACTTATCCTGCCTGGGGTGATTGGTCCAGGCCATTGCTAATTGCAACGGCCTCTCGCCCAACTGGCCCCGCAGAGGTCGATTCTGCGTTGACGGGTGGCTAGTTTGATTGTTATCGATTCTAGGATCATGCATTTTTGGGCTCCCGAGATAGATCCATCTCATCCGATGGACTGCACCCAGGCTGAGCGCTATGCACTTAAGCGCCTTGGTGACTGCACATTCGTGGCGATTGCCGGCGAAGATCAGCGCTTGGTGGACGTGGGCAGCACCACAGAGGCCTATCTGTTTCATACCCATGAAGCGGCCCTGCGGGCAGCCAATGAGCTCAATCGGGGCGGTCGCGGGCCCATTGATGTCGTCAAGATTGAGTGGGAGCCGGCCTGATCAATTCCTGCTTGGCTCCATTCCCGCTGAACTCCCGCTGAACGCTCGGTGTGACGGACACCTTCAAGCCCAGGTGGTGTCAAACAGCCATTCCTAGGCTGACCAGTGGACCCGGTCTCCCGGTCTGTCCCATTCCCGCACCGATCGGATGACCAGCATCTATGCCGACAACAGCCTCACCATTGGCAAAACCCCTTTGGTGCAGCTCAACCGGGTGACCCAGGGATGCGGGGCCCGGGTGCTGGCCAAAATCGAGGGCCGCAACCCTGCCTTTTCGGTGAAGTGCCGCATTGGGGCGGCCATGATCTGGCGGGCGGAGCAGGAGGGCCTGCTGGGGCCGGGCAAGGAGCTGGTGGAGCCCACCAGCGGCAACACGGGCATTGCCCTGGCCTTTGTGGCGGCGGCCAAGGGCATTCCGCTCACCCTCACCATGCCTGAAACCATGAGCCTGGAGCGGCGCAAGTTGCTCACGGCCTACGGCGCCAAGCTGGTGCTCACCGAAGGGCGCATGGGCATGGGCGGTGCTATCGGCGCCGCCAAGGAGATGGCTGCCGCAGATCCCGACCGCTACGTGCTGCTGCAGCAGTTCTCCAATCCAGCCAACCCCCAGATCCACCACGACACCACCGGCCCGGAAATCTGGAACGACACCGACGGCCAGGTGGATGTGCTGGTGGCGGGCGTGGGCACCGGTGGCACCATCACCGGCGTCAGCCGCTACATCAAGGGAACCCTCGGCAAGTCGCTGCTGGCGGTGGCGGTGGAGCCCAGCAACAGTCCGGTGATCTCCCAGGCCAAGGCCGGCCTGGAGCTCAAGCCCGGACCCCACAAGATCCAGGGCATCGGCGCCGGGTTCGTGCCGGCCAACCTCGATCTCGATCTGGTGGATCGGGTCGAAACCGTCACCGACGGGGAAGCCGTGGCCATGGCCCGCCGTCTGATGAAGGAGGAGGGCATCCTGGCTGGCATCTCCTGCGGCGCCGCCACTACTGCTGCCCTGCGGCTGGCCCGGGAGGATGGTTTTGCTGGCCAGACAATCGTGGTGGTGTTGCCCGATTCCGGTGAGCGTTACCTGAGTTCGGTGTTGTTTGAGGGGGTGTTCAACGAGCAGGGGCTGGCCCCCAGCTGAACTCCGCCTTATAAAGACGGTGGCCTCTGCCGCCCGCTGACTTGGTTGAAGTCAATGCCCCGCTGAGCCCAGAAGCGGCCCTCACAGAGCCTCTCCCGGCGCCCCTCACACCGGAGATGACGCCAGAGGTTCTGGAGTTGCCAGCCGAGCAGATTCTTGAAGCCATCCCCCAGGCAAGCCCGGCTCCGCTGGCTCCCGCTCCCACTTCCCCTAGCCCCCCAGCTGCAGAGCCTGGTCTGCCCCTGCAGTTTCTCAACCAGCTGCTGCAGAAGCTCGGCGCCGCCCGGCTCCAGTCGCTTGCGGATCTGTTGCCAGCGGCGCGCATCCTGCTGCTGGCGGGGCTGGCCGGTATGGCTCTGCGCCTAACAGGCGCCACCCTTGGGGCGATCAACGAGATTCCCTTGCTCGGGGGGCTGCTGGAGCTGGTGGGCCTGGTGACTTTGCTCAATTTTCTGGCCCGCAATGCCTTCAAGCAGCAGAAGCGCGCCGAGCTGCTGGAGCGCATCCGCAAACTCCGCAACGATCTGCTGGCCTGAACCAACCTGGCAGGCTCAGTGGATCTGATCAGCCTCCCAGTCGCTGGGGCCAATCACAAACAACACGTCTCCCTGTTGGAAGGCCAGCTCGCCCGGCGGGTTGCCGATCGTCTCCTCCTGCCGCGTCACCGCCAGCACCGTGATTCCGTGTTGCCTGCGCAGGCCACTGGTGGCAATGGTGGTGCCGAGCAGGGGAGAGGCGGCCCCTAGCCGCAGGCTGTGGGTCGCCAGGTTGGGCACCGTCACCCGCAGGTCGTGTACTGCGGTGGCCTCCCGTGCCAGGCCACGGGTCATGCGCCGCCACTCGCCCCGCACATCGCCGATCAGGTTCTTGATGTCTTCCCGGGGTACCAGCATCCGCGCCAGCACCCTGGAGAACACCTCGATCGACACCTCCAACTCATCGGCGATCACCTCGTCGGCCCCCAGGGCCATTAGGGCCTCCACCTCGCGTAGGTAGCGGCTGCGCACCAGGATGTACGCGTCGGGGGCCACCCGCCGGCAGAGCTCCACTACCCGTCGGGCTCCGGCTGGATCGTCGATCACCACCACAATGGCTCGGGCCGCTTTGGCCTGCACCAGCTCCAGGATCGGTGGCTGGCTGGCGTCGCCGTAGTGGATCGGTTCCCCCTGGGCCCGGGCTTCCTTGACGATGCCCGCATTCACTTCCACCACCGCATAGGACACATCGCTGCGGCGGGCGGCGTGGGCCAGGTTGCGGCCCGTGACCCCGAATCCCACGATCAGGATGTGGCCGTTGTAGGTGTGGCTCGATCTGGCCGACTCCTGCAGCCGACGCGACTCCTGCAGCCGTTGCAGGGGAGTCTGGCCAAGCCATCTCGCCAGGGCTGGGCCGCTGGCCACCAGAAAGGGCGTGGCGATCATGCTGAGCACGGCCACATCCAGCACGGTTTGGAAGATGGCCTGGTTGAGCAGCCCCGCCGTCACCCCGGCCTTGGTGGCCACCAGGGAAAATTCACCCACCTGGCCCAGGGCCACCCCGGCCAGCACGGAATTGCGCAGGGGCAGCCCCACCTGTAGGGAGGCAACCGCCCCCACCAGCGGTTTTATCAGCACCACGCCGGCGGTGAGCAGGCCGATCTGCCAGGTGTGACTGAGCAGAAACCCCACGTTCAGCAACATGCCGATTGACACGAAGAACAGGCTCATCAGCACGTCCCGGAACGGCAGCATCACGGCCACGGCCTGATGGGAATAATCCGATTCCGAGAGGATGAAGCCTGCCAGGAAGGCCCCCAGGGCGAGCGATAGGCCCAGCGACTGGGTGAGCACGGCGATGCCCACACAGAGCGTGAACACTCCCAGCAGGAAGGCCTCCGAGCTGCGGGTGCGGGTGATGCGCTCCAGCACAAAGGGCACCAGCCAGCGGTAGGCGCAGAAGCCGAACGCCCCCACCAGGGCCACCTTGGCCAGCAGCAGGCCGATGGCTCCCAGGCCTGAGCTGCCACCAGTGCCCGCCAGCAGCGGTGCCATCAGCATCACCGGCACCACGCCGATGTCCTGATAGATCAGGATCGACAGCACCGAGCGGCCGTGGGGCGTCTCCAGCTCGGCCCGCTCCTGCAGCATTCTCAGCACGATCGCTGTGCTCGAGAGGGCCGCCACAAAACCCAGATAGATCATCTGCTGGGGGCTAAGGCCCGTGGGTAGCAGCAGGGCGGCCACCACGGCGGCGGTGCCGAAGAACTGCACGCTGCCACCGATCGAAAAGTACCGCTTCAGCCGGGCCAGGTCGGCGATGGAGATCTCCAGGCCGATCACAAACAGCAGCAGCACCACGCCGATCTCGGCCAGCAGCTCAATCTCGTGCAGGTTGCGCACCAGGCCGAGCAGTTCCGGCCCGGCCAGCACGCCGCCCACCAGTAGGCCGATCGCCGAAGGCAGCCGCAGCCGGTGGCACACCAGGGTTGCCAGCACCGACAGGCCGAAGATCACCACCAGATCGATCAGCAGGCTCAGCATGGGGGTGGGCGCTGGGGCAGGGCCTGTTCATGATGAAACAGCCCGCGTCACCTCTGCTTCCGTGCTGCTCTCGGCCAGCCAGCCGATCTGGTGCCTTCCCGCCGCCGCGGTGCCGGCGGCGCTGCAGACCACCCCCGAGGGCCTGGGCCAAGGGGAGGCCCAGCGGCGCTTCGAGCGGTTCGGCCCCAACCGCCTGCCGAGCCTGCGCCGCCGTTCCCTGCTACTGCGCTTTGTTGACCAGCTGGTGCACTTCATGGCCCTGCTGCTCTGGGTGGCCGGCGCCCTGGCATTTGCGGCGGGCACCCCCCAGCTCGGCTGGGCCATCTGGGCGGTGGTGTTGATCAACGGCCTGTTTTCCTTCTGGCAGGACTACTAGGCCGAGCGCACCCTCGAGGCCCTCAAGCGCTCCCTGCCTCGCCAGGTGCGGCTCTGGCGCGATGGCCTGCCCGTCCAACTCTCCGCTGAGCTTCTTGTTCCGGGCGATCGGATCCTGTTGGAGGAGGGGGATCAGGTGCCTGCCGATGCCCGCCTGATCACGGCCGTTGAGCTCAGCCTCGATCTGGCGGTGCTCACCGGTGAATCCCTGTCGGTGGCGCGCCATGCCGATCCGATTGCTGCCGGGGAGCCTGGCAAGGCGGCCGTCATTCCTACCCGTGAGCGCGCCAATCTGGTTCTGGCGGGCACCACCGTGGCCAGCGGGCGCGCCGAGGCCATCGTCTATGCCACCGGCGCCGAAACCGAGTTTGGCCACGTCGCCCACCTCACCTCTGCCACCCCCCGCGGCGTCAGCACCCTGGAGCAGCAGGTGGGGCACATCGTGCGCACCATCACCGCCATCGCCCTGGCGATGGGGGCCTTCACCTTCAGCCTCAGCCTGCTGTTTGTGGGGATGGGCCCCATGGAAAGCCTGGTTTTTGCGGTTGGGATCATCGTGGCCAACGTGCCCGAGGGCCTGCTGCCCACCGTCACCCTGGCCCTGGCCATCAACGTGCAGCGCATGGCCAGCCAGAAGGCCCTCGTGCGCAGGCTTTCGGCGGTGGAAACCCTGGGCTCGGTGAGTGTGATCTGCAGCGACAAGACCGGCACCCTCACCTGCAACCGGATGGCGGTGGAGGCCCTGTGGTTGCCCCAGGCCGGGCCTGCCAATGAGACTGGGCTGCTGGGTGAAGCATGCCTGTGCTCCAACGCTCGCCTGGATCGCAGCGGTGCTGCCGTGCGGGCCCTTGGCGATCCCACCGAGACGGCCATGTTGCTGGCCGCTTGGGCCCGCGACCCCAGCATTGAGGCTTTGCAGCGGAGCCAGCCCCGCCGCCGGGAGCTGCCCTTTGATTCCCATCGGCGCCGCATGAGCGTGATCGTGGAGAGCGATGGCGCCCTGCGGCTGATCACCAAGGGGGCCCCCCTCGAGTTGCTGGCCCACTGCTCTCCCGAGGGGCGCGCCGAGGCCATTGCCGCCAACGACGACCTGGCCGCCCGGGGCTACCGGGTGATAGCCGTGGCCCAGCGCTGCCTGGATGACAGCTTGCTGGCTGCTCCGGCGGATCTGCTGGAGAGGGAGCTCACCCTGGTGGGTCTGATTGGGCTCTATGACCCGCCCCGGCCCGAGGTGCCTGAGGCCATCCGCCAGTGCCACCAGGCCGGCATCAAGGTGACGATGGTGACCGGTGACTATGGCCTCACGGCCCAGGCCATCGCCCGCCAGATCGGCCTGCTTGATCCCGCCGCTCCTGACCAGGCCGATCCAGTGCGGGTGATCCAGGGTGACCATCTCGATCGGATCAGCGATGTGCAGCTGCGCCAGCTGCTCAAATACCGCACCCGCTTGGTGTTTGCCCGCATGGCTCCCGAGCAGAAGCTGCGGCTGGTGCAGGCCTATCGCGCCCTCGGCGAGGTGGTGGCCGTCACCGGCGATGGGGTCAACGATGCGCCGGCACTGCGGGCCGCCGATGTGGGCGTGGCCATGGGTCTGGAGGGCACCGATGTGGCTCGGGAGGCCGCCGATGTGGTGTTGCTCGACGACAATTTCGCCACGATCGTCACGGCGGTGCGCTAAGGCCGCGGTGTGGTGGCCAATATCCGCAAGTTTCTGCCCTACGTGCTGGCCAGCAACGTGGCTGAAATGGCGCCCTTTCTGGCCATGGTGACCTTCCAGATCCCGGCGGCCCTGACCGTGCTGCAGATCCTGGCGGTGGATCTGGGCACCGATCTGCTGCCAGCCCTGGGCCTGGGGGCCGAGCCCCCCGAGTCGGGCTTGATGCACCAGCCGCCCCGCCGCCGCACGGCTGCGCTGTTGGATCGTCCCCTGATGCTGCGTGCCTATCTGGTGCTTGGGCTAGCGGAAGCGGTGGTGGCCATGGGGGGCTATCTGCTCACCTGGAGGATGCACGGGCTGGGCTGGGACGAGTTGCGCCTGGCCGCTCCCCTGCTGCTGCACGGCCAGGCCGGCCCGGTGCTCACTTCCATCCAGCAGCAGGCCTCCAGTGTGGCTTTTTCCTGCATCGTGGCCGGCCAGATCGGCGCCGCACTGGCCTGCCGCAGTGAGAGGCGCTCCGCCCTGGCTGATCTGGGGCGGCGGCCATGGCTGGGCAACCCCCTTCTCATGCTAGGGGTTGGGGTGGAGGTTGGTTTCACGGCCTTGCTGCTGGGCTGGCCACCCCTTTCCGGCCAATTTGCCATGACCCCTTTCGATGCCAGGCTTGGCCCCTTGGTGTTACTGGCGCCCCTGGTGGTGATGCTGGCCGACGACCTGCGCAAACGCCGGCTGGCTGCTTAGTTCGGCATGGTCTGGAGCACTCCGCCAAATGTTTGCGCCCAATATTTCGAGCACAAAAAAGCCCGCGGTTGGCCGCGGGCTGCTGGTTGAGTGGCTTGGCTGAATCCCTACTTGGCCGCAGCGGCGAAGTCTGGATAGGCCTCCATGCCGTGTTCGCCGATGTCGAGACCCACTGTTTCTTCTTCAGCGTCAACCCGGATACCGCCAAAGAAGGCGCCGATGATTGACCAGAGAAGCAACGATGCAACGATCGTGACCACTGCATAGGCCAGGCAGCCGACAAACTGAATGCCTAGCTGGGAGAAGCCATGGCCGGTGAATAGGCCCTTGTCGGTGTTGAAAAGGCCCACCGCCAGGGTTCCCCAGATACCACAGGTTCCGTGGACGGAAAAGGCTCCGACTGGATCGTCGATTTTGAGGTTATCAATGATTGCCACCGAGAAGACGACCACGATGCCTCCGATGAAACCCATCACCCAGGCCGAAGTCATCGAAACCCCGTCGCAGCCTGCGGTGACGCTTACCAGACCGGCAAGAATGCCGTTGATGGTCATGGTGATGTCAGGTTTGCCCGGGCGCTTGTCTGGACCGAAACCCGGCAGCTGGGAGGCCAGGGTGGCGGCGATGCCACCACCTGCGGCTCCGAGGGTGGTAGTGACGGCAATAAAGGGAACTTCTGCTCCCATCGAAAGCCAGGAGCCGGGGTTGAAGCCATACCAGCCGATCCAGAGGATCAGGCAGCCCAAGGTGGCGATGGCCATGTTGTGGCCAGGAATCGCCTGGGGCTTGCCATCGATGAATTTGCCGATCCGGGGGCCAAGGATGATGGCGCCAATCAACCCAGCCCAGGCACCCATCGAGTGCACCACGGTGGAGCCGGCAAAATCGATAAATCCTAAGTTGTTTAGCCAGCCACCACCGAGCCCCGCGTCATCGGGGAAGTTCCACTGCCAGCTACCCATGATTGGGTAGATGATGCCAACCAGGAAAATGGAAAAAATTACAAATGTGGTCAGTTTGATCCGTTCCGCCACCAAACCTGAAACGATCGTGGCGGCCGTGCCAGCGAAGGCAGCCTGAAAGAGGAAATCAATGCTTGGCACCAAACTGCCATCGGTCACCATCTCAGGGGTGACGGTTGGGTCAAAGAAAGTGCCCCCGAACTTCAACCAGCCAGGAATTACCCAATCTGCGTTGTACATCAGCTTGTAGCCGATGAACCAGTAGGCGCTAACTGCTACGGCAAAGACCAGCAGGTTCTTGAAGAGAATGTTTACTGCATTCTTCTGGCGGCATAGCCCGGCTTCCACCATGGCGAAACCGGCGTTCATGAAGATCACCAGAATCGCGCTGATCAGCAGGAAGAGATTGTTGGCAAGGAATGCCGGAGTGAGCTCCGGAAGCTCGGCTGCGTGGGCTGAGAGATTGAATACACCCAGGCCAAAAAGGGCCAGGGGTACGCAGGCCAGCCAAACAAGGGAACGACTGCTGCTGAATCCGCGAATGCTGCGGAACAACATCATGGGACCTTCGGAGAGGCTGGCCTCGTGGAGGCGTCTGCGCCTCGGAGGGGTGGATGCAATGGTCATGGGCAGTTCAGAAGGACGGCTGCGCAGATGGGGGATGGTCGAAATCCCAACGTCGAGAACAATGAGCTCTCACAGGGAGATGGGATGTTCGTTTTGTTACCAAATTGCGCCCAGGCAGGGGTTCGGAGCCTCGCAGCATTGATTCGCTCTTGCCTGCAAAGTTTTTGAACAAAATCCCTAAAATGTTCGCAATGAACATTGTTTCCGAGCTACATGTGTAAAAGGCGAAATCCTGGTTCTTCGTAGCCCTTGCCCCTTGGGGCTGGGTTCGCCGATGCGGGTCTTTCACTGGGCCCGGATCCCTTGGCGGGCTTTGAATCGATTGCTACAGAAGGAGCGCCTGCTTTTCGCTAAGAACAAAACGATTGCCACTGCTAACGCGTGAAACAGATTCAAGCCATTATCCGTCCTGAAAAGCTCGAACCGGTCAAGGAGGCCCTTGTTGCTCTTGGCATCAATGGTCTGACCGTTTCATCTGTCCAGGGTTTCGGCAAGCAGATGGGCTACACCGAGGTCTACCGAGGCGTGAAAATCGAGGCGCGCCTGCTCCCCAAGATGATGATCACAACGGTTGTCACCGACTCTGCGGTGGCCGGTGTGCTCGAGGCGATTCAGGCCGCTGCCCGCACCGGCGAAGTCGGCGACGGCAAGATCACCGTCACCCCTGTGGAAAATTCCATCCGGATCCGCACCGGCGAAACTGGCGACGCCACCCTGGATTGAGCCCCCCAGCCCCTGCCCTGGCCAAACCAGGCGCTGCCTTGAGTTGGGTTGAGCTCCAGCTTCTCTCGTGCGACCAGCCGGATCCAGACCTGGGCCCTACCAACGCCCAAGCCAGCCTGCGTCTTTTTGGCCAGCCGGAGCAGGCCGTGCGGGTCACCCTCTTCCGTGACCACCATGCCTGGTGCCCCTACTGCCAGAAGGTGTGGCTCTGGCTCGAGGAAAAGCGGATCCCTTACCGGATCCGCAAAGTCACCATGTTCTGCTACGGCGACAAGGAGGCCTGGTTCAAGGGGCTGGTGCCTTCAGGCATGCTGCCCGCCCTCCAGCTCGATGGGCGCCTGATCACCGAGAGTGATCGCATCCTCGAGGCTCTGGAGCGGGCCTTCGGCAGCCTGGGGCCGGCCATGGGCGACCCCGAACTGCTCCAGTTGCGCCAGCTGGAGCGGCTGCTTTTCCGGGCCTGGTGCCAGTGGCTCTGCGCGCCGGGGCTCGGGCCTCGGCAGGAGGCTTCAGCCCAGGCCGCCTTCGCCCAAATGGCCGCTGCCTTTCAGCAGGCTCTTGAGCTGCAGCCCGGCCCCTTCCTGCTGGGGGAGCTCAGCAGCGCCGATCTGGTGTTCGTGCCCTACGTGGAGCGCATGGCGGCAAGCCTGGCTTATTACAAAGGCTTCCTGCTGCGCCGCCAGTACCCCGCCATAGACCGTTGGTTTGCTGCGCTGGAGCAGCGCCCCATCTACCTCGGCACCCAGAGCGACTTTCACACCCACGCCCACGACCTACCGCCCCAGATGGGCGGCTGCTACGCCAGTGGCTCGGAGGTCCAGCGGCAGCTGGCCGCCCGGATTGATCGGGGCCCCTGGCCGATCGAGGCGCCCGATCCGGAAACCAGCCAGGCCGAACCAGCCCACTCCGCGGCTGTGGCCCTGGGCCGGGTGTTGAAGCACCGTGCTCCGATCCTGGCCAGGAACCCAGCGGGGGCGGCGGGTTTCGATCTGCCCCTACGAACGGCCCTCACTGCCCTGATCCGGGGTGGGGCGCTGCCGCCGCCGCCCGGCAGTGCCGCCTCCCTGCGCTACCTGCGGGATCGAATCAGCGTGCCCCGCGACATGCCCCTCCATGCGGCCCGCCGCTTGCGCCAGGCCCTGGAGGCCACTGCGGCCCTGGATCCCCAGGATGGCGCTCTCCAGGGGCCGGCCATTCCCGTGGCCCACCGGCGCGACCAGGATCCCCAGCCATTTCTGCAGACCCCACCTAGGGTTTTGCCACTCGCCTGATCGTCGGTGCCGCTCCCTCCCCTCCGCCGGATTGCCCCCGGCTGGGCCCTGTCGGCTTGCCTGGGCGCCACCTACTTGAGTGCCACCTGCCTGGCCCCCGCAGCTCTGGCCTCCGCAGCTGTTGCTATGGAACTGCGGGGCTCCACCTACTTCACCAGGCCCCCCTGGAATGTGGACCTGGTGAGTTACTACACCACCGTTTGGCAAAGCCGCGCCGAGTACTACTTCACCATCAGCCTCGATCCCGAGGCCGGGGCCTCCCTCGGTGGCCTGACCATTCAGCAGACCCGCGGCGTGGACACTCGGTTTCAGTTCTTTGTCGAGCGCACCTCGGCGTTCCTCGGGCGGCCCCGCCGCCAGGGTGCCCGGGTGCCGGTCGAGGCCAGCTTTGAAAGTGATGCGCGCCGCTTCACACTCCGATTCCCCGAGCCGATTTCACCTGGGCAAACCGTCACCGTGGTGTTGAAGCCCTGGAACAATCCGGCCAGCTCAGACACCTACATGTTCCAGGTGACCGCCTTCCCAGCTGGCCCTAATCCCTCGCCAGCACCGGTGGGATTTGGCACCTTGCGCATCTACGACCCCGATTGGCCCTGAGCCATCGTCTGCCCTATGGCAAGTTGGCGCTGGTCCCTGGTGCTTCTCGTGTGGGTCGGGTTCGCCGGTCCTCCAACCCTGCGGGCCTAGGCCGAGCCGCCAGTGCCCATGCCCAAGAAGCTGCCGCTAGAGGTTGCGGTGGCGGATGTGCAGCCTGAGGGGGCGCTCGCTTCTGCCTCCCTTGCCCCGGCCTCCCCAGCCCAGTCTCTGGGGGAGGCTGCCAGGCCGCCGGCCCTGACCTATCCCCTCAAGCGCTTCGCCGCCGGCATGGACCCCTGGGGCTGGCGCTATTCCCAGCGCCGGGGCGCCTGGCGCATGCACACCGGGGTGGATCTGGCCGCCGACGAGGGCACGCCTGTGCTCGCTGCCAGCGCCGGCCGGGTGCTGCTGGTGGAGTCGATCAGTGGTTATGGCACCACCGTGCTGCTCGACCATGGTGCCGGTTGGCAAACCCTCTACGCCCACCTGCTCAGCACCAGCGTGGCGACGGGTCAGCGGCTCAGTCAGGGGGAGGTGCTGGGGGCGGTGGGCATGACGGGCTCGGCCAGTGGCCCCCACCTGCACTTTGAGCTGCGCCGCCGGGGCCCCAGTCTTCTGGCCCTCGATCCCACCCCCCACCTGCCGCCCCTGCTGCCCCCACCTGCCCTGACACAGCCTGCCTTGACGCCACTGGTTGCCACAATGATCCCCTAGTTGCGGCCAAATGCCCATGCAAGCCCAGTGGAATGGTCGGGTGATTGCCAGCAGTGATGACATCGTCACCGTGGATGGCAACGCCTACTTCCCCCTCGATTCGCTGGATTCCAGTTGTATTCGTCCTTCCAGTCACACCTCGGTGTGCGGTTGGAAGGGCACGGCCCATTACTACGACCTGGTGGTGGACGGTCAGGTGAATGCCAACGCCGTTTGGTTCTATCCGGAGCCCAAGCAGGCCGCCGCCTCCATTTTGGGCCGGGTTGCCTTCTGGAAGGGGGTGCAGGTCGGCTGATCAGTCCTCTGGCGGCTCAGCCTGGCTCAGGTGAGCTCAGCATCCTGGAAAACGCAGGGTCCGCCAGTCACCGCTGGCGGTGCTCACCTCAACGCCGATATCCACCGGCTCCTGGCTACTGCCGTAGTGCTCCTGCCACCACCCCATGCCCTCAGACCAGGCGGCATCGAGGGACTCGTAGAGATCATCAAGCACCGGGTGGGGGGCCCCCTGGCGATCCACCAGCCTGTAGTGGCGCACGTGGGTCGTGGATTGGGGACGGAAACTGGCCATGTCTAGCTTCTCTGCTCAATTGGACTAATAGGGAGATAATCGCGCCTGTGCCAGCTGAAAACTGTCACCTTGACAACATCTTCCCGTATCGCCTGCAGCTTTGGCGCCAGCGGCCCCTACGGGCTCAGATCAGGTAGCGCCTGATGCACGGCCGACACCAGAACACCAGGGCGGCAGTAGTGGCGCTCCAGAGCAGGCCAGAGAGCAGGGCCGTCACCAGCCTGCCCTCGCTCAACAGGGCCAGGCGCACGATGCCGTAAGGCAGGGCCACCGCCAGGGCCATGGCCAGGGCCACGATCGCCAGGATTTGCCCCCAGGCGCGCCATTTCAGCAGGCCGATCGAGGCCACCAGCCCCACCACCGCGGTGGGCAGCACCGCACTCGCCCCAACCACGAGATTCGGCGTGCGCCAGCTGTCGAGCAGAATCACCGCCAGGCCAACCGGTATGGCCAGGGCGTTGGCCACCAGTCCCAGCCGGGCCAGGGTGACGTAGCCGCGGGGGGGCTGCTGCAACATCGCAAACTTTGGGCAGGCGATGGACCCATCGTCGGTCATGGTGAGCGGGCAGGATGGAGCTGTTTGAAAACGCACCACCTGGCGTTTCCCCCACTCCGCCGCGGCCCCCTCACCACCCTGCAGGTGAACCTCGGCTACCGCTGCAATCAGGCCTGCAGCCACTGCCATGTGGATGCGGGGCCCACCCGCACCGAAGCGATGGATGGGGACACCCTGTCCCTGATCCCGAAGGTGCTGGCCGCCCGGGGCCTCGGCTGCCTGGACCTCACCGGTGGGGCGCCGGAGCTCCATCCCCAGTTCCGGGAGCTGGTGGTGGCGGCCCGGCGGCTGGGGGTCGAGGTGATCGATCGCTGCAACCTCACCATCCTTTCGGAGCCGGGTCAGGAGGATCTGGCCCGCTTCCTGGCAGAGCAGGGCGTCACGGTGGTGGCCTCCCTGCCCTGTTACTTGGCGGCCAACGTTGATCTTCAGCGGGGATCAGGCGTGTTTGCCCGCAGCATCGCGGCCCTGCGCCAGCTCAATGCCCTTGGCTACGGCAAGCCAGGCGGGGGGCCTGGCCTCCACCTCGTCTACAACCCCCAGGGCCCCGCCTTGCCTCCCCCCCAGGCCCAGCTGGAAGCCGATTACCGCCGGGTGCTGGCCAGCGAGCACGGGGTGGTGTTCACCAGCCTCTACGCCCTGGCCAACATGCCGATCCAGCGCTTTGCCAGCTGGCTCCAGGCGCGGGGCCAGCTGGAGCCCTACCAGGAGCTGTTGCAGACCCGCCACCGCAGCGAAAATCTCGAGCAGGTGATGTGCCGCTCCCTGATCAGCGTTGACTGGCAAGGCTGGCTGTTCGACTGTGACTTCAACCAGCAGCTGGGCCTGGTGACGGCCCCGCCCAGCCGGCCCCGGCCCCACCTGCGGGACCTCCTGGTCCACGATCCCGCCGGGGATCCGATTGCGGTGGCCGACCACTGTTTCGGCTGCACGGCCGGTGGGGGCTCCAGCTGTGCTGGTGCCCTCAGTCAGCCACCTAGTCTCTGAGATTGTTCTGGCTGATCCCGGCCACGGCTTCGGGCAGGTTCGCTTGAGCAGACCCCCTGTCATCTCTGTGCTCCTGACTTGGTTGGGGGTGTTGGCGGCGCTGCCGGCCCTGGCCCTGCAGGGGCCGGCAGCGCCGGTGGCGGTCTGCGTGGTGTCTCCCCGGGTGGAAGCGGTGCACGAGGGCGATGCCCTTGGCCTGGTGCCCACGCCCCGGCCCCAGCTGGTGGTGATTGATCCGCTGCTGGAACTTCGCATCGAACGCCAGGGCCGCCTGGTGTGGCAGCAGCGGGCGGCTGCGGGCAAAACCTTCCAGGCCCCCTTGAGCTGGCCCCTCGATCCGATCAGCCCAGGTGAGGTTGTGCTGTTGCGCCTGCGGCCCCGGCAGGCCCCCGAGGGTGCCTTTGCCCATGTGCAGCTGGTGGGTGCATCGGCCCAGCGGATGGCCAGCACCGAAGCCCTGATGCGCTCCCTCGGCCAGCGCCCGTCGGCCTGGCTTGCGGCCATCGAGACAGCCCTGGATGGGGGCGACGTGTCGTTGGCCTGGGCGCTGCTGTTCTCTCCCCGGCTGCCCGAAGCCCGTGAGCTCATGGCCCTGCGGGCCGAGGTGGTGCGCCGTGGCTGCGGCGATTGATACGGGCGTACTATTGCTGAGCTTTCGCGCTGGCGGGGTTCGGGTGCCATGGATTGCGATATCTCTAGCGATCCCTCTAGCGATCTAGCTGGTGACCTGGTTTGGCTGGGCCCCCTCTCCCAGGATCAGCCTCCCCTGCTCCTGCCCCTGGCGCTGGAGTCGGTTTCCGCGGGATTCCCCAGCCCCGCCGACGATTACGTCGAGGCCGTGATCGATCTCAATGGGGTTCTGATGCCGCGCCCCAGTTCCAGCTTCCTGATGCGCGTGGATGGTGACGCCATGCGTGGCGATGGCATCCACCACGGTGATCTGTTGGTGGTTGACCGCAGCGTGGCTCCGCGCTCAGGTTCCACAGTGGTGGCAGTGCACCAGGGTGGCTTTGTGCTGCGTCGGCTGGAAGGGCGCCCGGGCCAGTGGCGGCTGGTGGCCAGTGATGGCACCAGCCCCGCGATCGCCCTCCAGGGGGAGGATCCCGATCTGCTGATCTGGGGTGTGGTGATCCATGCGGTACATCACCTCACCAGAAGCCCTGGGAGCGCAGCCAGAGCCCCAGCAGCGCGATCGGCACAAACACGGCGCCCAGGATCTGCAGCTTGATGGTGCGGGGAGAGGGCGTTTTTTGGGGAGCCATGGAAGGGAGCAGCTAGTTGGGTCGGGGCCCCTTTTAGCTGAAGACCGGCCAGGGCGGGCTGTTGGGCGGGCGACTCAGTCGGCGACTCAGTGGGCGACAGTTCAGAATTTGGGGGGCTTTGATTCGTGGGGCGATGCAGCAGCAGCCACCTCTTTGGTCCAACCGGTATCAGGCTGGCCTGGCCCTGGCGGAGCGGTTGGGATCCAGCCATCACTGCGGCAGCGACACCAGGGTGCTGGCCCTGCCGCGGGGCGGGGTGCCAGTGGCGGTGGCCCTGGCTGGGCGGCTGCACTTGCCAGTGGCGACCTGGTCTGTGCGCAAGGTGGCGGACCCCCAATGGCCGGAGGTGGCGATCGGAGCGATCGCTGGCCAGGGGGTGGCGGTTTGGCGCAATGGGGGGGAGGCGCGGCGCCGCGAGGAGATGGCCCGCTCCCATGGGTGGCTCCAGGCTGAGGAGCTGGAGTTGGCAAGGCGTCAGCGCCTGTTTGGTGATCCGGTGGCCCAGGAGCTGCAGGCACGGGATCTGATCGTTGTTGACGATGGCATCGCCACCGGCATGACGGTGAAGGCAGCCCTGCTGGCGTTGCAGCAGGTTCAACCCCGCAGCCTCACCTTGGCCGTGCCGGTGGTGGACCGCGCGGTGGCCGGGGAGTTGGCCGACCTGGTCGACCAGCTCGAAGCGGTGGCGATCGTCGACCAGCTCGCTGCGGTGGGGATGTGGTTTGAAACGTTTAACCAGCTCAGTGATCAGGAGGTGCTCGAGCTTCTTGAGTCGGCCCGGAATCAACTCAGGCGTTCTGCTTCCACCAGCGCCAGCCCTCCAGATTGATCAGTAGGCCGAACCCGGTGAGGGCCAGCATCAGCACGATCTGATCAGGTCGGGCATCGGGTACGACGATGTCGGCGATCAGATGGGGCAGATTTGTGATGGAGTAAACGACGCTGAACCAGAAGTGGATGCGGCGCCAGGGCCGCCAGTGCCTAGCAGGCGCGGCCGCAGTATCCGCATAGGCAATCAGCACGATCGCGATTAGGGGCAGGAGAAAGTAGCCGAGCATGGCCCCAAACAAAAGGGGCAGGGCGCTGGCGGGTACGTGGCTTTCGATCTCAGGTGACTGGCCATGGAATAGCGGCATCAGCCCCAGATCCACATGGAAAAGCATGGCCAGCAACCAGGTGATCCAGAGGGTGATCAGCCGTGGGGCATGGCGGGTGCCGCTGAGCATGGCGCTATGGGATGGTTTGGGGGCTTGTTTCGGGCTGTTTGCCGCCGAAATCCTGTCATCTATCTAACAGTCGATGAAGTTCCTTAATTGCAGTAAAAACGAATCGTTTTCAATGAAACTCCGAAGCGCTTGGCAATCTCACCGATGGGTAGAGCGGGCTAATCCATCACTCCATTCGTGTCCCAACCATCCATAGTGGGGGAACGGGTCCACTGCTCCTGCAGTGGTCACAAGAGGAAAGTGCGGTGAGGGTTTTCCCAAATCCGCCGCTGTCCCGCAACTGTGAAGGGTTTGCCCCCTGAGCCAGAACACTCACCGTCATCTGCTCACCATCGTCCTCGGCGCGGACCGAGACAACCCATGAAACGCTTCACCGCCCCCCTTATCGCCACCGCAGCAGGTGCAGTCATGCTGCTGGGCACCAGTCCCGTCCTTGCCCATGGCGGCGCCGCTGGTGGGGCCATCGGTGGCTTAACCCACCCCTTGCTCGGCCTCGATCACCTGTTCATGTTGATGGCCGTGGGCACCGCCGCCGCCCTGATCTCTGCCCGCCTGCTGGTCTGGGCGCTAGCTGGGGCAGTGCTGGGCGCGGCCATCGGTCTGGCTGGCTTGAATCTTTCTTCTGCTGAAGTTGTGGCGGCACTTTCCATCTCTGCGGTGGCTGGAATGAGCCTGCTGGCAGGCAAGGCCGTCAGGACGGCCGACGCCATTGGGCCGCTCAGCATCAGGGGCGCAGGGGTTGGAGCAGTAGTTGGCTCAGGGGTTGCCATTCACGCCATGCTCCACGGCCTGGAGGCCCCGCAAGACGGCAATACCTTGATCTGGTGGAGTGGCGCCCTGCTCAGCTCTGCCCTGGTATGCGCTGGCACCTGCCTGCTCCTGAAGAAACTGCCCCCAGCCCTTACCAAGGCAGCAGCAATCACCTTGATTGCGATCGGAGGCCTACTTGCCATCGGCCAAGTTGGCCTTTTGGCCGGTTGAAGGATCCCAGGTAGATGCGGCCGCCCGGGGTGAGGCGCAGAAGGTGACGCGCCTGGGCAAATGGGTGAGCGTGGTGCTCTCGGCCGAGGACTACCAGCGGCTGCAGCACCTCGAGGTAGCCAATGCGCCATCGCTGAACGAACTGCAGCCGCCTGATCTCCCCAGTTAGCGACCGCCCCGGCCACGACCGCCGCTATGCGATCGATTCCAGCCGGATCAGCACGGAGCTGGGCTGGGATTTACACCCATTTGTGTGCGGGGCACTGGGTTACTTAGCAGCGTCTTGCGCAAAGTTCAGGTCAGAGTTCAGGTCACCCGAGACGAGCACAGTCACTCGCGCGAGTCCAGTGTGCGAGTCCAGTAATGGTTCCTGGCACCGCGCGGCCATAGCTGGCGCAAGTTACTGGTAGATGGTTATCCCTAGGTCTGCGGCTGATTGAATCAGCCGGCGATCAAAGCTGGCCAAGGTTCCACTTAGCCGGAGTGCCAAGTCCAGGTAGGTGGCGTCATAACTGGAGAGGTTATGGGAACGGGCCAGAGGGATCACCCTGGATTGGAGTTCCCTAGTGGCCTCTGCTTCCGTGCAGATCGGCAAGCCGCTGAGCCTGGCCAGGAACAGATCGCTGGCACTCGGGGCGATGACACCGCGCCGCTCGGCTACCACCAGCGCATTGGCCACTTCAAGGTGCCAGAGGCCCGGCACCCACCAGGCTTGCTCGCCACAAGCGGCCAGGAGTCTGCTGGCCCTTTCTGCATCACTGGCTTGCTCACGTTCAAATATCCAGGCCAGGGCCATGGAGGCATCAATCACGAGGGTCAATGTCGCCCCTCCGCCACGAAGCTCGCCACGTCGGCATCTCGGACGCCGCGAATCAGCGGGAGATTCTGCATCGCCTTGATGGCTAGGGCCACGCCATGGCTGGAGTGATGTTGGTGGGGCACCAAGTCGGCCACGGGCTTGCCTCGAACAGTGATCGTGAAGTGCTCGCCATGCTCCACAGCCCGCAGCAGCCGCGAGAGCTGGGATTTGGCTTCAAAGGCGCCGATGGAACGCTCCATGGTCTTTTGAATTGGTTATTTAACTAGTTTACTCAGCCGGGGAAGCGCTGCAGCACTGTCCACAAAAACGGGAGAAGTCGGTGGGGCTCACCAAGTGCTCGAACAATCTGCGGGCCCAGGATCTTCGCTGTAGACGCTCATGGGGTCATCACTTCCACGGGGCAAAGCAGGCCGGGAGCCCGCGCCGCACGGGCGTCGGCGGTGAGCAGGGTGGCTCCCAGCTGTTCGGCTAGGGCGACGTAGAGCGCGTCGTAGGCGGTGAGATTGGTACGCATTTCCCATGCCCGCGGCCATAGGTGGCGGCTGACATGTCGACGCATGCCGAGCTGCTGGCTGGTGGTCAGAGCTCGCAGGGCGTGCTGCTCAGGTATTCGACCAGCTATCACCAGGCGGCGCAGCACCGTGAGCAGCTCGGCATCAATCTGGTCTGGTGCCTGGAGATTGACATCCGCAAGCCGGGCTCGCGCAGGGCCATCGATCAACAGTGCCTCCATCAGAACCGAAGCATCCACCACCACCATCAGTGTTCAGCGCGGCTTTGGCGCAAGACCTCGAGCAGCTCGGCGGGGTCGATCTCAAAGGAGGGCAACGCTTGGAGCAGCTCGGCGTTGTCAGCACGGCGGGCTGATTCGCTGAGCTCCTGCAACGCGAAGGTGCTCAACGGCAATCCCGCGCGGCTGGCAAGCCGTTCCAGGCGTTCGGCTATGTCGTCTGGGACATAGCGGATATAGAGGGTGAGCCGCAGATGGGGACGCGCCGGGGCAAATGGGTGAACGTGGAGCTCTCGGCCGAGGGGGTGCTGGCTCAATCGCCACAGCGATCAAATACGGCCTGGATCACCGCCGGTGCAATGCGGAAATCGCTAGCATGGAGTGCTTCAAATACCTGCCGGGCTGAGGGGATCAGGCCGCGTTGGCGGGCCAAGCCGATCACGGCGGCGGTGCCGGCTACGCTGAGGCCCAGCTCCTGAGCCACGGCCCGTCCGAAGCGCTCATCGATCAGCAACAGGGCCGGGCCGTTGCGGCTCAGCGCCAGACGGATGCTGGACGCCTCCCCTTCATCGAGATCGGGCAGCTCCGGGTATGTGGAGGCAATGGCGACGGTCTGCAGCCAACCAGCCGCCAGGGCCTGCCGGATCGGGGTCTCCGTGTCGGGGTATCGGCCCGTGAGCACCTCGGCTAGCACCACCTCGGTGACCATTACTACGGTGAACAGTTGCTGCAGCCAGCTCAGCCCGCCTACGCGGGCAAGGGCGATCAGTTGGCTGGCGTCGGCGATGACGATTGCAGCCATTGCTCCAGGGTGTCGAGATCGGCGTTGGATTCAGCAGCGCTCAGGCGAATCGCCGGGATGCCGAGGCGGCCGAGGTGGGCGATGAAGCTGGCTACATCCCTCTCAGCCACACGGGCTGCACGCGCCAGCGAGAGCTCGCCATCGCGAAATAGGGCTGTGGCCAGTGCCGCTCGTACCCCCGGTGCCTGCAGCACGCCCCCCCTGCTCCAGGCCAATCAGCACCGCATCGGGATGGTCGCGATTGAGCACCACCACCGGGCTGCTGCGGGCCTGACGAAGGGCATCGGCCGGATTGTGCTTGAGCCCACTCACGCTCACAGCATGCAAGGCCCATTCCTCCAGGGATGATCGATTGCAACAGCATGCCCTCCCCCCCCCGGCCACGGCGGTGCCAGCTTGCCGATCGCTGCCTCAACCGCGATACAGCTCATCCAGTTCAGGGCTGTTGAGCAGGCTCAGCAGTCGCAGGAGTTTGCGGCGGTTGCCTGCGGAGGTGTCGAGCTGGAAGGCAAGTCGGCCTCGATCAAGTCGAGCTCGGAGTGCATCCAATTGAGCAACGCGTTGTCTCTCATCAGCTGCTCGATTTCGTTCTCGAGCTGCTTCGTTCTCTTCTTTGAGCGCTCGATCTGCATCTCGACGACGGGATCGCGCCGCCAGTTGAGTATCCGCAAAAACGAGCGGAAGGGAGACAGCAATGAGCCAGACGCCCCATTGCTGCTGGATCGGGAGCTGGCGG
This sequence comes from Synechococcus sp. CBW1108, assembly GCF_015840335.1. Lineage (NCBI taxonomy): Bacteria > Bacillati > Cyanobacteriota > Cyanophyceae > Synechococcales > Synechococcaceae > Synechococcus > Synechococcus sp. CBW1108. The sequence continues at coordinate 83,117 of NZ_CP060395.1, read as the reverse complement.
AGCGGGAGGGGGCTGTGGTGGGCGTGGCCCTGGGCGTGCTGATCGGCCGCTTCAGCGCCCGACGCCCCGATGATTGATTCCAGCAACCCTCCCCCCATGGCCGCAGCTGGTTCAGCCTTCGCCCAACTTCACCAGCACCTGCACCACACCCGCCTGCTGGGTTCGATCAGCAGCGCCCTCTACTACGACCAGAACACGGTGATGCCAGCGGCCGGGGCCGACTGGCGGGGAGAACAGTTGGCCCTGCTGGCTGGCGAGCTGCACGAGCGCCAGAGCAGCGCGGAATTTGCTGATCTCCTTGCCGCTGCTGAGGCCGAGCTAGGGGCCGATGGCCCGCCCGAGCGACGCCGCAACCTTGAGCTGCTGCGCCTGGAGCTGGAGCGCCAGCGCAGTCTTGACCCCCAGCTAGTCCAGGCCCTTGCCAAGGCCCAGTCCCGCGGCAATGCCATCTGGCAAGACGCGCGCGCCCGTAACGATTTTTCGGCCTTTGCCCCGGCCCTGCAGGAGCTGATTGCCCTGCGCCGCCGGCAGGCCAGCCAGCAGGTGTCCGCCGAACCAACGGCCCGCAGCCCCTGGGAAATCCTGGCCCAACCCTTTGAGCCAGACATCAGCAAAACCAGGCTGGAGCAGCTGTTTGCGCCCCTGAAAGCAGAGCTGCCGGTGCTGCTGGAGCAGGTGGCTGCCATGGGCAACCCCCAGCCCGCCGCCGATCTGCCCGAGGCTTTGCAGGAGCAGCTCTGCGCCGAACTCCTCGACAGCTGGGGCTACGACCCGCAGCGCTGCCAGCGCGCCCGCTCCGCTCACCCCTTCTCCTGCACCCTGGGTCCCCAGGACTTCCGCATCACCACCCGGGTGGTGCCAGGCCAGCCGCTCTCGGCCTTCCTGGCCACTGCGCACGAGTGGGGCCATTCGCTCTATGAGCAGGGCCTGCCTCGCGGCGATGACCACTTTTTCCCCTGGCCGCTTGGGGAGGCCACCTCGATGGGGGTGCATGAATCCCAGTCGCTCTTTTGGGAGTGCCGCGTCGCCCGCAGCCAGGCCTTCGCCGAGCGCTGGCACCGCCGTTTCCAGGCCGGTCTAGGTGCCGATCCCTGGGGAGGGGCCCGGGTCTTCTGGCGCAGCCTCAACCCGCTTGCTCCCGGCCTGATCCGGGTGGAGGCCGACGAGCTCAGCTACTGCCTCCACATCGTGCTGCGCTTTGAGCTGGAGGTGGCCCTACTCGAGCAGGACATGCCCGTGGAAGACCTCCCCCAGCAGTGGAACCAGCGGATGCAGGAGCTGCTGGGAATCCAGCCGCAGACTGACTCCGAGGGGTGTCTGCAAGATATTCATTGGGCAGAAGGTTTGTTTGGTTATTTCCCCAGTTACGCCCTCGGCCACCTGATCAGTGCCCAGCTGGCCGAGGCGATGGAGACCGATCTGGGCGGGGCCGGCGCCATTGCGGGAGCCATCGCCGCGGGCCAGGAGGAGCGGCTGCGCAGCTGGCTGGCCATGGGGGTCTGGCCCCTGGGCCGTGCGGTGAACGGGGAGGAGCTAGTTCGGCAGGTGAGCGGGCGCCCCCTCTCGGCCGAGCCATTCCTTCAATACCTCAAGTTCAAATTGGAGCTGCTCCAGGCCCCTGCATAGGATGCGCGCCGCAGATCTCCCTCCTCCATGGCGAACATCGACCACGCTCCAAGCCGCACGATGCTCAACCTGCTGCACGTGCTGCCGGCCTTTGCCGATCAGGCCGAGCTGCGGCTCAACGCGATCGTGGAGCTCAACTCGATGACGATCAATAAATACGAGTTGATCACCGAGACCGGCCACCTCAAGCTCGACCGGGTTGGTTATTCCTCCCTGGCCTATCCCTTCGCCTACGGCTGCATCCCCCGCACCTGGGATGAGGATGGCGATCCCCTCGATATCGAGATTGTCAATGTCACCGAGCCCCTGGTGCCCGGTTCCCTGGTGGAGGCCCGCATCATCGGCATCATGACCTTCGATGACGGTGGCGAGGTGGACGACAAGGTGATTGCCGTGCTCGCCGACGACAAGCGCATGGACCACATCACCAGCTACACCCAGCTCGGCGAGCAGTGGCTCAAGGAAACCACCTACTACTGGGAGCACTACAAAGATCTCAAGAAGCCCGGCACCTGCAAGGTCAATGGTTTCCTGGAGCCTGTCGAGGCGGTGCGGATCATTCAGGAGTGTGAGCAGCGCTATCTCGAAACCATTGATGCCAAATTGGTCAATTGACCTCGGGCCCCACGCCATGAACCGGGCTGGAATGCTGATCTCTCTGGTGGCACTTCCGCTGGCCCCACTCCCCCTGGCGACCGCCCCGCTCTGGGCAGCGCCGGGGCCAGCCAGCCAGCCAACTAGCCAGCCAGCACCCCAGCCAGCACCCCAACCCAGCAGCCGGGAAATTGTGCTGCAGCTGGGCCGGCGCACCATCAGCCTGCGGGATAACGGCAAGCTGATCAGCAGCTGGCCTGTTGCCATCGGCAGCCCCGGCACCCCCACTCCCCTGGGTCGCTTTGTCGTGCAGAACAAGGTGATTAACCCCAAGTACCAGAGCACCAAAAGCGGCAAGATCAATTCCACCGTGGGGCCCAATAGCCCCCTCGGGGATCGCTGGCTGGGCTTTCAGCAGAGCGGACCCAACCAATACGGGATCCATGGCACGCCGGCGGCCTGGTCGTGGACCGTGAGCTCCAGGTCTCCTGTCACCAACGGCTGCGTGCGGATGCTGCACGAGCACGTGCGCAAGCTGTTTGATCTGGTGGAGGTTGGCACCCCGGTGATCGTCCAGCGCTAATGCAGGCGGCAACGGTTTGCCTGGTTGGAAAACATTCTGGAGATCGGTTCTTATCGCCCCCCCCCCCGGCTCTTCTGGCGGTATCTTTTAGGCCCCAATGAGGTCTTGGACCTCGATTCGTCCATCCATGACTCCGGCTTCCCAACCCCACCAGCCCGCCGAACCCCAGGTCAGCACAACGCTGAAATGGGCCAGCGATGGGGAGTTGTCGAGTCTCGATCTGGAGCGCATCCTCGAGCGGCTCTGCGCCGTTGATCCCGCGGCCCATGAGCTTACCCGTCAGCTTCAGCTGAATTCCTGACCAGGCTGGAGCTCCGGGCCAGGGCCCTTGCCATGCCATCGCGGCTCGCCAGACCCCGCAGTGCAGCCACAGGCAGCCCGGGATTGGGTAATCCATGGGGCAGGGCAGCCGTTCTGGCGTCCTGCACATCGAAAACTGGTACCTGGCGCAGGCCATTGGGGGTGAGCTGGTCTTCCAGTTCGGCCAGCTGGGCGTCCAGCGGCAACCACACCAGATCTCCGCGCCGGCAGTCGATCAGCTTGAGCATCGTTGGCACCTTGGGGGTTGTTTCGGTACCGGTCTGGGTGGGCCTGGGCTCGGCGTTGAGGGCCCGCTGCAGATCAGCCAGGGTTACCAGCCCCACCACCCAGGATCCCTCTGCCACCACCAGGCAGTGGCCATGGGCGTCGACCAGCTGGCGCAGGGCTTGACTGGCCGCCAGTTCTGCCGGCAGCACCAGGGGTGCCTCTGGCTCGAAGGCCTCAGCCACCGGCAACGCTGCCAGTTGGCGGCGACGTTGCTCCTCAATCGGGTCGGGGCCGAGCAGGCCCGGATCGGCCAGCCCCTGCCAGCGTTCCACCAGGGCGGCACTGAGCCCGGCGGCGGCCATCAGCGGCAACACGATGCGGATATCGCGGGTGAGTTCAAACAGCAGCAGCAGGGCCGTAAGCGGCGCCCGGGCACTGCCGGCCAGCACCGCGGCCATGCCCACCATGGCGTAGGCGGGAGGTTCGGCTACGGGCAGGTGCAGGCCGCTTTCGCCGAGCAGCTGGCCGTAGCAGTTGCCCAGCACGGCGCCGAGCACCAGGGCAGGGGCAAATCCGCCCCCCACAAATCCGGTGGCATTGCTGATGCCCGTTGCCAGTAGCTTCACTCCCAGCAGCACCAGCAAGGTGAGCAGCGGTACGCCGCCGTTGCTGCCCAGCAGGGCCTCAACGGTGTCGTAGCCCACCCCCAGTACCTGGGGAAAGCCAAGGGCGATTAGGCCCACGCATGCCCCGCCCACGGCGGTGGGCACCCCGGGTGGCAGCTTGGCCAGCCAGGTTTGCAGCCTTTCGCTGCGGCCTGCGGCCAACAGGCTCACCAGGGCCCAGGACATCAGGCTGGCGACCAGGCCGAGCCCCAGGTAGAGGGGCAGCTCCAGGGGGGAACGCACCTCGTAGGCAGGCAGCCTCAGGATCGGCGTGTCGCCCAGCAGCAATTGGGTGACAAGCGATGAGGCCACGGCTGCCACCAGCACAGCCCTCAGGCTGGGCCGCCCCTGGATGGCGCTGAAGCTGCCCTCAAAGGCAAAGAAAACACCGGCAATGGGGGCCTTGAAGCCAGCTGCCAGCCCTGCGGCCACCCCCGCTGCCACCAGAGCCTTCTGACTCTGGGGCGACAAACCGCCGCGCAGGGCCACCCAGAGCCCCAGGTTGCCGCCACTTTCCACGCTCGGTCCCTCCGGGCCGAGGGAGGCGCCACTGCCCAGGCTCACGGAGGCGCCCAGCAGGCGCAGCAGGGGGAGTCGGGGCTGGGCTGGCAGGGCGCCATCGGCCATGGCCATCAGGCTCGGCAATCCAGGCCCCAGCTCGCCGCCGTAGCGGCGCAGCAGACCCACGGCCAGGCCCCCCAGGGTCGGCACCACCACCACTGGCCACAGGCGGATCCAGTCGGGCAGTAAGGAGACGGGCAGCACTGCCGGCTGGGGAGCGGCGGGGGGTGGCGGCAGAAAACCCAGGCCGCCCAGGCCAACCTGCAGCAGGGCCTTTAGGGGCGTGCCCGTATCCGGCGGTAGGGGGGGGAGCTCAAGCGGCGGCTGGGGCGGTTGGGCCCGACCAAAGGAGAGCAACCCATCTACGAATGGTCCGAACAGGCCGTTGTTGATGAAGCCCAGCAATTCATGGAAGCCCACCACGGCCAGGCCCGTCAGAATGCCGACCAAGGCGGCCCAGGCCAGCAGGTTCCACTGGTAAGGGCGAGCTGAGGGCTCGCCGGCTTCAGGCTTCAGGCCGGACCGTTGCAAAGATCTCCTCCAGGATCTCTCCGGCCCCCTGGGCCTTCAAGGTGTGCGCCAGGGCCATGCCGATCGCCTCGGGATCCGTCTGGGCCCCCCGGGCCTGATCGCGGATCAGCCGCTCGCCATCGAGGCTGGCCACCATGCCCGTCAGCACCAGCTCATCGCCCTCAATGCGGCTGTTGACGCCGATGGGCACCTGGCAGCCACCCTCCAGTTCCCGCAGAAAGGCCCGCTCCGCCAGGCAGCGTCGGGCGGTGGGGAGGTGCTCCAGCGCCCGAATCTGAGCGAGCACCGCTTGGTCGCCCTCCCGGCACTCGATGCCGAGGGCCCCCTGGCCCACGGCGTGCAGGCAGATGGAGGGATCGAGCAGTTCGTGGATGCGATCCGCCAGGCCCAGGCGGCCCAGGCCCGCGGCAGCAAGGATCAGAGAGTCATAGTTGCCGGCATCCAGCTTCTCCAGGCGGGTGATCACGTTGCCGCGCACGTCCTTGAACAGCAGCTGGGGGTAGTGATGGCGCAACTGGGCCAGGCGGCGCAGGGAGCTGGTGCCCACCACCGAACCCTCAGGCAGGCTGGCAAGGTTGCGGTCCCGGTGCTTCGCATGCACCACCAGGGCGTCGGCCGGATCTTCCCGCTCGGTGATGCAGCCCAGCATCAACCCCTCAGGCAGGTTCGTGGGTAGGTCCTTGAGGCTGTGGACGGCGATGTCGGCCTGGTCGACCAGCATCTGTGCCTCGAGCTCCTTGGTGAAAAGACCTTTGTCGCCGATTTTGGCCAGGGCCACATCGAGGATCTTGTCGCCCTTGGTGGCCATGGCCTCGATCGTGATCTCCAGGCCGGCGTGGGCCTTGGCCAGTTCATCGCGCACCCAGTGGGTTTGCACCATGGCCAGCTGGCTGCGGCGGGAGGCGATGCGCAGGGGTTTGGCCATCGGTGCCAGATCACAGCAGGTCACACTAGGGGCCGAAGAAATCAAGGGGCAAGGGCCCCCAGGTGTCCTCGGCGGCGGGATCGCCAGGGTTGTGGCCGGTGATCAGCAATCCCTCGCCCAGGCCTGTTTCCGGACGCACCAGAAAGCGGCCCGTGTGCTGGTTGGCCTTGAGAAACACCGCGCCGGCAATCTTCTCGGGCGCCTCGACGGCGGGGTCTGGGGCCAGGGGGGGCCAGCCCAGCGCTCGCTCCAGCTGGCGCAGGCACTGGAGGGCCGCCAGGGCCGAATCGGCCATCACCCCAGCTGTGAACCATTCACAGGCCTCCATGCCTTTAAGCAGCTCGACCATCAAGGCCTTGCTGTCGGCGACCGCCAGGGTTGGGGCGCTGCGCAATCCGCGCAGGTCATCCAGCCGCACTATTTGATGTACTCCTTCAGCACGCCGTTGCGGTTGGGGTGGCGCAGCTTGCGCAGGGCCTTGGCCTCGATCTGGCGGATGCGCTCGCGGGTCACATCGAAGATCTGGCCAATCTCTTCGAGGGTCTTCATGCGGCCGTCATCGAGGCCGTAGCGCAGGCGCAGCACGTCGCGCTCCCGCGGGCTGAGGGTGGCCAGCACCCCTTCGAGGTCTTCCCGCAACAGGTTTTTGGCTACGTCCTGCTCGGGATTTTCGATGTCTGCCTCAATGAAGTCACCCAGGCGGGAGTCTTCTTCCTTGCCGATCGGAGTTTCCAGGGAGATCGGCAGCTGGGCGCTCTTGGCGATGAAGCGCAGCTTCTCGATGGTCATTTCCATCGATTTGGCGATCTCCTCCTCGGTGGGCTTGCGGCCAAATTCCTGGGAGAGGGTCTTGGTGGTTTTCTTGATCCGTGAGATCGTTTCGTAGAGGTGCACCGGCAGGCGGATGGTGCGGCTCTGGTCGGCGATGGCCCGGGTGATGGCCTGGCGGATCCACCAGGTGGCGTAGGTGGAAAACTTGTAGCCCTTCTCGTGGTCGAACTTCTCGGCGGCGCGGATCAGGCCGAGGGAGCCCTCCTGGATCAGGTCCTGGAAGCTCAGGCCCCGGTTCATATATTTCTTGGCGATCGACACCACCAGGCGCAGGTTGGACTGCACCATCTTTTCCTTGGCCCGGCGGCCGAGCATGAGGCGGCGGCGGAACTTGATCACCGGCATGTCCACCAGCGCGGCCCACTCCTTGGTGTCCGGGTGGTAGCTGTGATCGGCTTCAAACTGGGCCGCCAGCTCCTCCAGTTGCAGTAGGTCGGCGATCTTGCGGGCCAGTTCAATCTCTTCGTCGGCCCGCAGCAGACGGATCCGACCGATCTCCTGGAGGTAAACCCGGATCGAGTCTTCGGTGTAGACACCCTTGGGGCCCACCTTGATGCTGGCCAGCACCTTGGCGGCCTTGGCATCGGCCTTTTCCTTCTCCCCGTCGTCATCGATGGGGCTGCTGATCAGGAGTTCAGCTGCGGCGGCGGCGGCGGGCTGGACTGTCTTGGCCGATTTTTTCTTGGCGGGTTCTGATTTAACGGTATCTGTTTTGACAGTACCTGATTTAAGAGTGCCTGCTTTGACGGTGCCGCCCTTAGCAGTGCCGGCCTTAGCAGTGGCGATCTTGGCAGTGCCGACCTTGGGGGCGCTGGCTTTGGCTGTGGTGGCTTTGGTTTTGGCCGCAGCCTTCTTGGCCTTCGGTTCCCCAGCCACTTCCGACGCTGTGGCTGGGGAGACCATCAGAATTTCCGGGCTTGCTTTGGGCTGGGTAGCAGCGGGGCTCATGGGAAACGGGAACTGGAGTAGAGAGCGGCACAAAGCCGAAAGGGGGACCGGTGCGTCTCAGCATCAGCTGATAACCAGCCCGAAACAGGAACCTGATTCAGGCGGGAGGCACAAGTGGGAACGACCGGTAACTTCAGGGCTGGGAACGACCCGGCAAATTGCAAAGGGTCGGCGGCCGAAGCCTGGGCAGTGCTGTCAGGGGTGGTCGCAGACCGGGAGCCCGAATGGTGGGAGGCTGGCTCCCGAGGGTCTCTCTTCAGGTCTTCCCGCTGGAAGGAACTCTGCTCAGTTCCGACGGCAGCCCTTGGACTGCCCAACCCCCACATCCTAAGAATGGGCCGTGACCTTTGCAAGCACATCGGGGCCCTGGCTCCAGATCTGGCTGGAGGCCGGCCGGGAAGGCCAGATTTTTACCTATGCCAATGCGGAGCAGGAGCCAGCTGGGATCGGCGATCTGGTGCGGGTTCGGCTGCAGGGCCGTCCCCATACCGGCCTGGTGGTGGGAGCTATGCAAAAGCTGCCGGCCAGTCTCAGCGGTAAGACCATGCAGCCGATCCTGGCGGTGTGGCAACGGGCCGCCGTAGATGGCCAGTGGCAAAACCTGATCGCGGCCGTGGCGGCTGCCTGCCACACCAGCATCTTCAAAACTCTTAAAAGTGCCCTCCCCCCAGGCTGGTTGGGCCAGCGCCGTCAGGGCCCCAGCGGCGGGCCCAGGCCGATCTGGTTGGTGCAACGCTCCGCCGCGCCGCGGCCAGAGCAGCGCCTCACCCCCCGCCAACTCGATTTATTGGCCCATCTGGAGCTCCAGCCCGGGCCCGTGCCCCTGCGGGAGCTCTGCGCTGGCGGTGGCTTCAGCCGTGCCGTGCTGAAGGGATTGGAAGAGCGGGGTCTGGTTCATCGATCCCAGGGCCAGCCCCACCTCCTCCCCTCGCCGCCCCCGGGTGGGGTCGGCCCTGGGGCGGTCCTCACCCAGGCCCAGGCCGCTGCGGTGCGGGCAGTCCTGGGCGCGCCGCCCGGTCGGGAATTCCTGCTCTGGGGCGTCACCGGTGCCGGCAAAACCGAGGTCTATCTCCAGGCCGCGGCCTACGCGCTCGCGGCGGGTCAGGGTTGCCTACTGCTCACGCCAGAGATCGGCCTGATTCCCCAGCTCCTCGATCGGGCCCGCGAGCGCTTCGGCAGCCGGGTTGTTGAGTTTCATAGCGGCTTGTCCGATGCGACCAGGGTGGCCACCTGGCGGCGCTGCCTTGGCCCTGAACCGGTGCTGGTCGTGGGCACTCGCTCGGCCATTTTTCTGCCCTTGGCGCAGCTGGGCCTGATCGTGCTGGATGAGGAGCACGACAGCTCCTACAAGCAGGACAGCCCCATGCCCTGCTACCACGCCAGGGATGTGGCCCGCCTGCGGGCCAGGGAAAGTGGGGCACGGCTGGTGCTTGGCAGTGCCACCCCCTCTCTGGAGAGCTGGTTGGGCTGCCAGGGATCCAATCCTGCCATCGAGCTGCTGCGTTTGCCGGAGCGGATCGGCTCGCGGCCCCTGCCAGCGGTGCGGGTGATTGACATGCGCCATGAGCTGGCAGATGGCCACCGCCGCCTGATCAGTAGGGCCCTGATGGGTCGACTCGAGCAGCTGCAGGAGAAGGGCGAACAGGCGGTGGTGCTGGTGCCCCGCCGGGGCTACCGGGCCTTCCTGAGCTGCCGCAGTTGCGGCGAGGCGGTGCTCTGCCCCCACTGCGATGTGGCCCTCACCGTGCACCGCTCCAAGGCCGGCCAGGAGTGGCTGCGCTGCCATTGGTGTGACCACCGCGCCGAGCTCGGCGATCGCTGCGGCCACTGCGGCTCCACCGCCTTCAAGCCCTTTGGTGCCGGCACCCAAAGGGTGATGGAACAGTTGGCCGCCGAGCTGGAGGGGCTGCGGCTGCTGCGCTTCGACCGTGACACAACCCGCGGCAGGGATGGCCATCGCCGCCTGCTGGATCGTTTTGCCCAGGGGGAAGCGGATGTGCTGGTGGGCACCCAGATGCTGGCCAAGGGCATGGACCTGCCCCGGGTCACCCTGGCGGCGGTGCTGGCGGCCGACGGTTTGCTGCACCGACCCGATCTGCGCTCCTCGGAGCAGTGCTTGCAGCTCTTGTTGCAGCTGGCGGGCCGGGCCGGCCGGGGCGAACGGCCCGGTGAGGTGCTGGTACAGACCTACAGCCCCGACCATCCGGTGATCCGCCATCTGGTGGATGGGCGCTACGAGCAGTTTCTGGCCGAGGAGATTCAGCTGCGCCGCCAGGCTGGGCTGGTGCCCTTCAGCCGGGCCTGCCTGCTGCGGCTGAGCGGGCCCACGGCCAGCGCCACGGCCACCGCAGCGGCCGCCCTGGCAGAAAGGATCGGTGCCGGCCTGGAGGAGGCCGGCTGGCTGTTGATCGGCCCTGCCCCGGCCCCGGTGGCACGGGTGGCGGGCAAGAGTCGCTGGCAGCTGCTGTTGCATGGCCCCGCCGGCCAGGCCCTGCCCCTGCCCAGTGAGGCCCTCCTGCGTCAGGGCTTGCCCGCCGGGGTGGGACTGGCGATTGACCCCGACCCCATCAGCCTCTAGGCGGGTAGCTCGGGCAGGCCGAAACCCAGGGCCCGGCGCAGGCGCACCAGGGCCAGCACCAGGGCGAGGCCCGCCGCGATCAGCAGTCCGCCCAGGCCGAGCCCACTCCAGCGCCAGCAGGAAAGGTGCAGGCTGTTGAGCGCTCCGAACTGTAGGGGCCAGAGCAGGGCCACCCGGCCGGGCACGGCGGTGGCAGGCTCCGGGCTGGCCTGCCGCACCGCCAGCGCCCCCACCGGTTCGAATTGAAGGCTGGCCCGGAAGCCCGGTATGGGGCTGATATTGCGCAGATCAACCGCCAGCTTAAGGGTCTGCTGCACCCCCACCAGCCAGTTGCGCTCTTTCAACCCAACCATTGGGGTGGGCAGGCTGATGCCGCCCAGCTCGGCCGCTTGCTCCAGGTTGGCCGCCAGCAGGGCCAGGGCCTGGGGGGCCGCGAGCACCGGGCTCTCCAGCCGCAGATCCCCGCCGGCATGGGCTTGGGTGCGGGAGGCCGGAGTGGGGCGAAAGCCCTGGCTGCGCAGGCTCTGGCTGAACTGGCGCTGCCAGGGGTTCGGCTGGGTGCGGCCGCTCAGCAAGGCGTGGGAGATCTGCAGCCGCCCTGGCCCCTTGAACTCCAGCTCGGTGCGCACCTCCATGCAGCCACTCAGCAATACGGTGAGCAGCAACAGCAGCATCGCCAGCAGGGCAAAGCCCAGGGGAGCCCGGGTCGGCCCCACCGGCGGCGGCGGGGGAGACAGCGGCTTGCTGGAGCGCCGCTGCCGCGCCAGCTGTTGCATCTGGCCTCCCATCGCCTCGGCCGAGCCCAGATCCGGCAGGGTTATCGACCAGTCGCGGGGCCGCTCCAGGGCCGGCGCCTCCAGCACGCTAAGCAAATCCTGGGCCTGGGCCCGCACGCTGGCATCCCGGCAGCGTTTGATCTGGCGGCAACACACCATGGCGCGGCTGTTGTCGCCCCGGCCCATCCAGGCGGTGGCCAGCACCAGCTGGATCTCCGCCCCCAGCAGGGTGGCCGGGGAATGGTCCGGCACCAAGGGCTCAAGCAGCTGTATTACCCGGCCGTAGTCCCCCCGCTCCAGGGCGGCCCGGGCCAGAGCCAGCTGGGCGTCAGCCATGGCTGGAGCGTTGGCTGCCCACCACCATGGTGCCGATGCCCGCGTCGCTGAAAACCTCGAGCAGCAGGGCGTGGGCCACCCGCCCATCAACGATGTGGGCCGCCGCCACTCCCTGGGCCAGGGCCCGGATGCAGCACTCGGTTTTGGGGGTCATGCCGCCCTCTACCACCCCTGCTCGGATCAGCTCACGGGCCTGGGACAGGCTGAGTTGGCGGATTAGGGAGCTCGGGTCGGAGCGATCCCGCAGGATCCCGGCCGTGTCGGTGAGCAAGATCAACTTTTCGGCCTGGAGGGCCGCCGCCAGTTCGCCGGCCACCGTATCCGCGTTGATGTTGTGGGCCTGGCCCTCGCCATCGGCCGCCACACTTGAGATCACCGGGATGTAGCCGGCATCGAGCAGGGGGAAGAGCACGGAGGGGTCGACAGCTGCCACCTCCCCCACCAAGCCGTTAATCCCTTCGGCGTAGGTGCGGGCCCGCACTAGGGAACCATCGCTGCCGCACAGCCCCACGGCCTTGCCGCCGACCCGGTTGAGGCCATTGACGATGTGCTTGTTGACCCGGCCCGCCAGCACCATCTCCACCACGTCCATGGTTTCCGGGGTGGTGACCCGCAACCCATTGCGAAAGATCGGCTCGATGTTGAGCCGGGTGAGCCACTCGTTGATCTCCGGGCCGCCGCCATGGACCACCACCGGCTGGACGCCCACCGAGGCCAGCAGCACCAGATCGCGGTAGACGGCGTCGCGCAGCTCTTCGCGCACCATGGCGGCGCCGCCGTACTTGACCACCACCCGGCGGCCGGCAAAGCGTTGGATGTAGGGGAGGGCCTCACTGAGGACCGACACCCTCAGGGTGTCCTGGTTGCTGATCAAGGGTTCGGAGCTCTAGGTGGGTTGTTCGCTCGCCCCGGCTTGGGGCACCAGGGCCAGGCTGAATTCGCCCAGGCGGCCAGCCTGGATCTCGGCGTTCAGCCCTGGCCCGAAGAAGCGGCTGAGGCGCTCACGCCGGGCCTGCCAGCGCTCCAGGGGGACTCCGGCGCAGCGGAAGCAGAGGCGCAGGCCGTAGTGGCCGCCACAGTCGAGCTCTTCCACACTGAGCAGCTGGGGGGGGGCCTCCTCATCCCAGAGCTTGAGCGCCTCCAGGGAGCTCTCGAGGTGGGCTTTCTGGCCGTAGCGCCAGCGATCCACGTCGGCCAGCAGCTTGCGCAGGGGCTCGCTGGCGGCCTGCTCGCGCAGCTGCTTGAACCGGCTTGCCGGAGTGAGCCGCTCGGGAGGAGGCAGCTCTGAGGATTTCAGGGCCAGGCCACCCAACAGGATCGGGATCCCGTAGAAGATCGTGGGCAGGCTGAGGTTGGGGATGTCGGTGGCGTAGGCGATTGTGCCGATCACCGTGAGCACGGCACCAGCAATGGTCACCAGGCTGCCTGGGGAGAGAATGGCTTGCATCCAGCCATCTTCCCGTATCCCCCATGGCCCATGAGCCCGGCACGGCCCAATTGATCGAAGCCCTCAGGGCTGACCGGCTTTGGTTGCTGCGCCAGATCGATGCTGGCCGCTGGCCGCAATGGCGGCTTGATCTGGCGGCCCTGGAGCGGGAGCTGGGCCAGCTGCTGGATCAGCTCAGGGAAAGGGAAGGGAGCGGTGACAGGCCCCTTTGATCAGAACAGGCAGCTTTGACTCAGAAGGGAATGTCGTCTTCTTCGGGAAGGTCTGATACCAGCGGAGAGGTGTTCCAGGTGGGCGCCTGGCTGGCTGGCTGGGGCACTGGCGCTGCAGGGGTTGGGGGGCGAGCTGGGGCCCGGCTCGCCGTAGGGGCGGGGCCAGGGCCTGGGCCGGAGGAGGAAGCGGGGGCGGGGAAGGAAGAGGAGGGAGCTGCAGCGGTGCCAGCTCCGATGGCATGGAGCCTGGCCAGGGTGAATTCAGCCCGTTTTTCCTTTACCCCGTCCGGGCGGGTGACGGTGTTCATGCGCAGGCGGCCTTCCAGCATCAGGCGCTGGCCCACCTGCACCCTGTTCTGGAGCTCCTGGGCCAGGTTGCCCCAGCCCACTACCTTCAGTTGGGCCGGGGGGGCGTCGGGCCGCAGGCCGTCCATCTGCACGGCCATCTCCGCCACCGGCGTCTGGTTGTCCTGGGTGTAGCGCACCTGGGGCGCTTCGAGCACCTCGACTTCAAGCAGACAGTGATTCACTCCCCGGCAACCATGGGTGGGGCCCCATCCTGATGCACCGACCCGAAATGCACCAGGACTGTCCGCGGCTGTGGCTGATTTCCGGCACGGGGGAGGGGCCTGAGCTGGCCGCGCAGCTGCTTGAGCGGGGCTGGCAGCTGACGGTGAGTGTGGTCAGTCCGTCCGCTGCCCAGGCCTACCGCTCCCATCCGGGGCTGGCCATCCAGGTCGGTGCCCTGGGGGGTGAAGCCGGTGTGGAGGCCGAGCTGGCCACAGCCGCCACCGCTGGCCTGCCCTATCTGGTGGTGGTGGATGCCAGCCATCCCTTCGCCCGTCAGGTGAGCCGTCAGCTCGCTGCGGTCTGCAGCCACCGCGGGCAACGGCTGCTGCGGCTGCTGCGCCCCAGCCCGGAGGGCCCGGCCACCCTGCTTTCCGGGCTTGAGGATCTCCGTGCGATCCCCCTCGCGGGCGAGTCCCTGTTGCTGGCCATCGGAGCCCGCCAGTTGGCCCAGGCTGTGGCCTGTAGCTCCGGGGCCCGTCACCACGCCAGGCTGCTGCCGAGTGCCCACTCCCTGCAACAGGCGATGGCGGCTGGTCTGGCCCCCGAGCGGGTGGCCTGCCTGCGGCCAGGGTCGGGTGAGGGGGTGGAGTGGGCCCTGGTGCGCCGCTGGCGGATCGGCACCGTGCTGGCGCGCCAGTCGGGTGGATCGACGGAACGCCTGTGGCGGCACGTCTGCAGCCGCGAGGGGCTTCGGCTGCTCTTGCTGGCCCGCCCTCCCGAGCCAGAGGGGTCGGAGCTCCTCAGCCAGGGCCCCTTGTTGGAGACACTGGACGTCCTGTACGGCCTGCCATGACCCCATCGCCCCCGACCCCGTCCATCGCCCTGGTGCTCACCACCGAAGCCAACCCTGATCGGGCCCGCACCCTGGCAGCGACCCTGCTGGAGCGCCGGTTGGTGGCCTGCGCCAGCCTGCTGCCGGTGCAGTCGCACTACCGCTGGCAGGGAGGGATCACGGCGGATGAGGAGGTGCAGCTGTTGCTGAAAACCAGCCCCGAGCAGCTGGAGCCCCTGCGCCTGGCACTGCAGGAGCTGCATAGCTACGAGACCCCCGAGTGGATCCATTGGACGGCGCGCACCGCCGGGGGCTACGGCCAGTGGCTCAGCGAAAGCCTCAGCCCAGATGCTGGGCCACCAGCTCCCTGAGGGAGCCCTGGGGACGGGGACCGAGCTGGGTCACCACCTGGCCGGCACAGAGGGAGCCCAGGCGGCCGCAGGCGGCGATCTCCTGGCCCTGGGTATAGGCGTGCAGGAAGCCGGCGGCGTAGAGGTCGCCGGCACCAGTGGTGTCCACAAGGGGGCCAAGGCGGTAGGGCTCCACCTGGTGGGTGCCGGATCCATTCAGGATCAGGGAACCCTGCTCGCTGCGGGTGAGGGCTGCCACCTTGCAGCGGCCCCGCACCTGGTCGGCGGCCTCTGCAAAGCTGTTGGCCTTGTAGAGGGCCGTGATCTCCATTTCGTTGGCAAACAGGATGTCGACGTGGCCATCCACCAGCTCCTGGAAGCTGTCGCGGTGGCGCTCGACGCAGAAGGCATCGGAGAGGCTCAGGGCCACCTCGCCGCCATGGGCGCGGGCCACTTCGGCCGCGGCGATGAAGGCCGCCTTGGCCTCGTCGCTGTCCCAGAGATAGCCCTCGAGGTAGAGCACCTTCGCCTGGGCCACCATCTCTAGATCCAGATCGGCCGGATCCAGGCCCACCGATGCCCCCAGGTAGGTGCACATGGTGCGCTGGGCATCGGGCGTCACCAGGATCAGGCAGCGGGCGGTGGAGGGGCCCTCCGTGGCGGCCGGGGTCTCGAAACGGGCCCCCACCGAGCGGATGTCGTGGGCAAAGATGCCGCCGAGCTGGTCGTCGCGCACCCGGCCAATGAAGCCGGCCCTGCCGCCCAGCTGGGCCACCCCCGCCAGGGTATTTGCGGCTGAACCGCCGGAGGTCTCCAGGCCAGGCCCCACGCTGGCGTAGAGGCGCTCCGCCTGATGTTCATCGACCAAGGCCATCGTGCCCTTGGTCAGGTCATGGTCCTCGAGGAAACGGTCATCGGCCTGAACCAGCACATCCACGATGGCGTTGCCGATGCCGACAACGTCGAAGCACTTTTCCATTTCAGTTACTCAGCAGGGCGCGTTTGGGGCCGTGGATCGGATCTTCTACCACTATGGTCTGGTCCCGGCTGGCCCCCAGGGAGACGATGGCGATGGGCACCTCCATCAGGTCGGCCAGGAAGCGCAGATAACTCATCGCCGTAGGGGGCAGCTCATCGAGGCTGCGGCAGTCGGCTGTGGAGGTTTGCCAGCCGGGTAAGGTTTCGAAAATTGGCTTGCAGCGGGCGAAATCCTCGGAGCTGCTGGGGAAGTAATCAATCCGCTCGCCGTCGAGGGCATAGGCGACACACACCTGGATCTCATCGAGTTCATCCAGCACGTCGAGCTTGGTGATCGCCAGGCAGTCGAGACCATTCACCTCAACTGCATAGCGCCCGATCACACCGTCAAACCAGCCGCAGCGGCGCCGTCGCCCCGTGGTGGTGCCGAACTCGCAGCCGCGGTCACAGAGGTGGTCGTTGAGGCTGCCGTCGAGCTCGGTGGGGAAGGGGCCTTCGCCCACCCTGGTGGTGTAGGCCTTGGCCACGCCGATCACCCGGTCGATCAGGGTGGGGCCGACGCCGGCGCCGATACAGGCCCCCCCGCTCACCGGATTGGAGGAGGTGACATAGGGATAGGTGCCGTGGTCCAGGTCCAGCAGGGTTCCCTGGGCTCCCTCAAACAGGATGTTCTGGCGGGCGCGGGCTGCCTGGTGGATGGTGCGGGTGCAGTCGACCACGTGGGGGGCCAGACGCTCGCCATAGCCGACGTACTCGGCCACCATGGCCTCGAAGTCAAGGGGCTTGAGCCCGTAGAGCTTCTGCAGGATTTCGTTCTTCTCCGCCAGCGGGCCAGCCAGCCGCTGGCGCAGGCGGGCCCCATCGAGGATGTCGAGAATGCGGATGCCGTTGCGTTCTGATTTATCGGCGTAGGTGGGGCCGATGCCCCGGCCGGTGGTGCCGATGCGGCGGTCGCCACGGCGCTCTTCCATCGCCAGATCCAGCAGGCGGTGGTAGGGCATGGTGACGTGGGCCGTTGAGGCCAGTTTCAGCCCCGACACATCGATGCCATGGACGGCGAGCATGTCGAGCTCGCCGAGTATCACCTTGGGGTCCACCACCGTGCCCGAGCCGATCAGGCAGATGGTGTCGGGGTAGAGGATGCCCGAGGGGATCAGGTGCAGCTTGAGCACGATGCCGTCTACGACGATCGTGTGACCGGCGTTGACACCGCCCTGATAACGCACCACCACATCGGCGGAGCGGCTCAGCAGATCGGTGATCTTGCCCTTGCCCTCGTCGCCCCACTGCGCTCCGATGACGACGACGTTGGCCAAGGACACGGCGGCCGCTGGCCGCTGTTGAGCACAAGGGTAGAGCTTCTCAGATCAAGGGACCGTTCGTCAAAGATGCCGGTCCCTGGAGGGGAGCTCAGGCTCCTCGAGCAACAGAGATTTCCGCCTTGTTCAACTCCTTGGTGAGCCGCTCCTTGAGGGCATCGGGCAAGGGGCGATTCGGGTAGTTGGTGTAGTGGCCGGCCAGGGAGTTGATGGCTGTCTGCATGGTGGTGAATGAGGCCAGCCCATTGACATCGCCGCGGGGCCGGTAGCGGGCCACGTAGCCGTTGCTCAGGCTACGGGCCTGGTTTTCGGCCTCGCCCCTGGCGGGATCGTCTGCCGCCAGCGCGATGGTGGCTAGCAGACTGTCGGCGACTGCGACGGTGTCCTCCACGTAATTGCCTGTGATGCCGGTGCTGGCAGTGCTGCAGGCCGTGAGCCCCAGGCTCAGGCAGAGCACCAGGAGAATGGCCAGGCGGGAAATCAGCAGCCTCAACCGCTGGCGGAAGGGGGAGAACACACCGGCCATGGGATTGATTCGGGTGATCTGATCCTAGAAGCCCCCCAGGCGCCGAACCCTCAGGGCGCCAGGCCCTGCCGGCCGCGCTCCAGGCTGGGCAGGAGGGTTGCCAGCAGGGCAGCGGCCGCCAGTTCCTGCTGGTGGCCGCTGCAGCGCTCTACCAGCTCCACCAGGCCCGCCGCCGCGGCTCGGCCAACCACAACCCGCCAGGGGATACCGATCAGATCCGCGTCCTTGAACTTCACCCCGGCCCGTTCGTCGCGGTCGTCCAGCAACACCTCTACGCCGCTGGCCTGAAGTTGGCTGTAAAGCAGTTCCCCCAGTTCCCTCTGGCTGGCTTCGGCCCCATTGGCCACCACCACGATCACTTCATAGGGAGCGATCGATGGGGGCCAGCAGATGCCCTTGCCGTCGTGGAGCTGTTCCACGGCTGCCTGGGCCAGTCGGGAGACGCCGATGCCGTAGCAGCCCATCCACATGGCCTCCTCGGCTCCAGAGCCGTTGGTGAAGCGGGCGCCTAGGGCTTCGGAGTACTTGCGGCCCAGTTGGAAGATGTGACCAACCTCGATGCCCCGGCTGGCCTCCAGGCGCTGGCTGGGGTCGTGCTGGCAGCGGTCGCCCGGCTGGGCGGCGCGGAGGTCCAGGCCCTCCGGGGAGGGACACAGGGATCCCCAGGCGGCACCTACCAAGTGGGTATCGATCTGGTTGGCCCCGCAGACAAAGGCCTCCAACCCAGTGGCGCTGCTGTCGGCGAGCCGCAGGAATGTCCTTGCCCAGGTGCGGGCCCCATCCAGCAGGCCATCCTCGAGCTGGGGCCCCAGGTAGCCAAAGGGAATCGGGCCGAGTCCCTCCTTGCTGGAGGCCTCGGCGCTGAGCGGGGCGATCTCCAGCAGGGCGCCATGGCCGGCTGAGCAGCGTGCCGACACCGTATTGGCCAATTTCACATCGTTGAGTTGCTGATCTCCCCGCAGGCTCACCAGCAGGGGCTGCTGGTGGCCGTCTTCGAAGCGGGCCAGTAGCAGCAGCACCTTCAGGATCTGGCTCGAATCGAAGCCATGGGCCTTGCACAGGCCGTCGATGCTGCTTTGGCCAGGGGTGGCCAGGGCCTCGCCCAGGCCGGCGGCCCTGATCCCTTGCGGCAGGGCTACGGCCTCTGCCGCAAGGGAGATGGCCCGTTCCTGATTGGCGGCATAGCGCCCATCGCCGCTGGCCAGGATCAGGTCTTCGCCCGCCTCGGCGGTGACCATGAATTCCTGGCTGGCGGAGCCACCGATCGCCCCGCTGTCAGCTTCCACGGCCACGGTCCGCAGGCCGCAGCGAGCAAAGATGCGGCGGTAGGCCCGGTCCATCTCCGTATAGCTCTGCCGCAGGCACTCCTCATCGGCGTGGAAGGAGTAGGCATCTTTCATGATGAATTCCCGCCCCCGCATGAGCCCGAAGCGAGGACGGATTTCATCGCGGAACTTGGTTTGAATCTGATAGAGATGCACTGGTAACTGTCGGTAGGACCGCAACAAGTCCCCAGCCAGCTCCGTCACGACCTCCTCATGGGTGGGTCCCAGCCCCAGGGATCGCCCCTGGCGGTCTTGGAGATGAAACATGATCCCCTCCCCTGCGGTGTAGCCCGCCCAGCGGCCACTGCGCTGCCAGAGCTCCGCAGGATGCAGCTGGGGCAGCAGGGTTTCCAGCGCCCCGGTCGCGTCCATCTCCTCACGCACAACCTTTGAAATCTTCTGCAGCACGCGCCACATCAGGGGCAAGTAGGCGTAGAGCCCGGGGCCCATGCGTCGGATGTAACCGGCCCGCAGCAACAACTTGTGCGAGGGGATCTCGGCTTCCGCCGGGTCATCGCGCAACGTCACCAGCATCAGGCGGGAGACGCGCATGGCCAGGTGGTTCGGGGGGGAGGGCGGAACCTATCACCAGCCCTTGCCCGGCCACACAATTGCCTGGGTGGCCACTGGGGGAGAGGGTTCCGGAAACCCCTGCTAGGTTCCCAAAAGTCTCGGTCTGCGCCATAGAGGTCCCATGCCTTTCCACCCCAGAGCTGAAGCTGGAGCTGAGAGCGGAGCTGGCACCAATGGGGCAGCCGCTTTTACGGGTTCTGATCCAGGCGAGCCGACCGATCGGGAAGCGGCCCCCTTCTCTGCCCCAGAGGTGAGCGAGGGCCTGATTGGCATCGATGAGGTGCAGAAGGCCCTGAACCGCTCCCGGGCATCGGTATACCGCTATACCAATACCGATCCCCGTAACCTCAATCCACCCTTCAATCCGCGCAAGCTCAATCCTGAGTACAGGACCGATCAGAAAGATCCCCTGATGTTTCACCCCAACGAGGTGGCCCGCTTCGCCCGCGACGTGTTGCGGATCAAGGAGGTGACCGTTGAGGTGCTGAACTCCCCCTCCACTGCCACCCAGCAGTTGCTGGGCGCCATCCTTGAGGAGCTGCGGACCATTAGCTCACGGCTTGATCATCTCGACCATCTCGATGGACGCACTGCCGTTGACCTCAGTGCCCGCCGCGACCGGCTCGACCATGGCGCCCGCCCGGCTGCCTGAGCCGTCAGGGGGCAAGGAGAGTTTTGAAGGCGAATTTTGCCAGTTGCTCGCAGAAGGTGTCAGAATAGAAGTTAGTTGTTAACGATTAGGGACTGGGCTATGGAGCCCGCTCCTACCCCATGGATGTTGTCCCCCGAGAATCCCAGGCCAGCGATCAAGAATTTACCGATCGCCAATTGATTGATTCAGAATCCAAAGCCGATCAGCCTGAGGATCCTTACAGTCCAGGCCAGCAGGCCCTTCTCCCCCTTCTGCTGGGCACCTTGATTGCCCTAGTCACCGCGGTAGTTCCCCTTGCCACCGTTGTGGGTGGACGGTCCGCGACCCTGCTGGTGCCAATGGATTCAGCCTTGACCCAGGTTCCTGATCCCTGAGCGCTGGACTTTGGCAACTCCACTGATTTGGCTACTTCACTGATTTGGCAACTCCACTGAATCGTCGCCTTCAGGGGGTGCGTTGCAGCAGAAAGCCCTCGTAGCCCAGGGCCTGAAAAATCTTGGCCGGATCACTGAAGCCGGCGGCATTGACAAGGGAGTTGAGTCGAGCTTCACCAATGGGGTAGAGCCCCTGGGTAAGGGGTTCGAGCACCTCAGGATCGGCTTCGAGTCCGCTGGCGCGCTGGAAGCCGAGCCAGGCCTCTCCCACCTGACGCTGCAGGGCGGATCGCTCAGGCGCCATCAGGTCCACCAGCACCAGTTGGCCGCCGGGCTCCAGGCTGCGGGCCAGGGCGGCAAGGAAGGCCAGTTTCGTCCCGTCATCGGGCAGCGACTGCAGCACCAGCACTGAGAGCGCTCCGGCAAAGCAGCCATCCGCCTGGAGATCCTCCACGCTGCTCTGGCGCCAGCTGATGCCCTCAGCGCCCAGCCGCTGGCGGGCCGCGGCAAGCATCTCAGCGGAGGGGTCAATGGCCGTCAGCCGCCAGTCGGGTCGCTGGGCCCGGGCCTCAACCAGCTCGGCCCCGGTGCCGCATCCCGCGACCAGCACCGCAGCCCCCTGGCGGCCAGCCAGGGGGGAGGCTGCCAGCAGTGCCACCGCCAGTCGGGCCAGGCTGGCGTAGCCAGGAATCAGCTGCTGCACGATCAGGTCGTAGCCGATGGGAGCTGACACGGCTTGAAGTCGGGGGATCTGATGCTAGGCAGGGGGGCGGGCGTGGCTTAAGTTGGGCGGCGCCCACTCCCCCAGCCCGACCGTGCCCACCATCCGTTTTGAACAGGAAGGCCAGCAGGTCGGTTGCATCGAGGGAGCAAACCTGCGCAAGGCTGCCCTTGATGCGGGCATCAACCCCTACAAGGGGCTGAACAATGTCAACAACTGCGGCGGCCTGGGCCAATGCGGAACCTGTGTGATGGAAGTGGTTGAGGGCATGCAAAACCTCTCCCCCCGCAGCGATGTGGAGGAGGTCTACCTGGCCGATCGCCCCGCCAATTTCCGCCTCAGCTGCCGCACCAGTGTCAACGGTGACGTCACCGTTCGCACCCGGCCCAGCAACGCCGTGGGCCAGGGTTCCAACAGCCTGGTCGGGGCACTTAAGTCTCTGATTGGCCGCAAGTAATCCGCTTTCGAGCTCCCTGAAGTCCTCGGGCCGGCAAGGATGAAGTTCTACGGCTACTCGGGCTGCAGCACCTGCCGCAAGGCCCTTCAGTGGCTCGCCGCCCGGGATTTCCATGCCCAGATGCTCGACATCACCCAGACTCCGCCGAGCCTGGCTGAGCTGGAGCTGGCGTTGGCCCAACTGGGCCGCAAGCGCCTTTTCAACACCAGTGGTCAGAGCTATCGCGCCCTGGGCTCCGCCACCGTGCAGGCGCTGGATGATCGGAGCGCTCTGGCGGCACTGGCCGCCGATGGCAAGCTGATTAAGCGACCGTTCCTGATCACCAGCGGCGGAGCAATCCTGACGGGCTTCAAGGAGCAGGAGTGGCAGGAGGCTCTGGGCGGTTGAGCGGCTTTGATTGGCTAGGTGCTGCTTGTTGGCCAGGAGCAGTTTGTTGACCAGGAGCAGTGATCAGCTGATCGAGCTCCTGAATCAGGGCTTCTATGCCGGCCCTGTTGATCTGGCTGAGGTAGGTGCCCTTGGCGCCATCGATCAGGGCACAGAGGAGCTCCTGGGAGCGCTCGAGGGCCGAACCACTCTCCAGGGCAGCGGCCAGTTCATCCCAGAAGCGATCGATGAAACGTTGGAGCAGATCCAGCTGCACATCGTCGCGGCGACCAAGTCGGTTGCCCGTGCTGCGCGCGAGCTCGAGCAGGCTTTCGACCATGCCCCCAGCCAGCTGGCGGCTGATGCCGCTTTCCACCTGCAGCAGCGGCTGCAGTTGCCGCAGCGGCGGCGGCACCACGGTGCGATCCAGGCTTTGCCGCAGGCTGTAGCCCAGCAGGCCCTGCAGCTCGGGGGCGAGTCGGGGCGCGACTCGGCTGAGCAACAGGGGCGCCCAGATGCGCACCAGCTCCACCAGGGCACGCTCGTCGCGGCTGGCCACGCTTTGGTGGCTGCGCAGGGCCCGCAGTCTTTGGGGCCACCGGCGCGAGCGGATCAGGCCCTGGGTGCCATCGAGAATCTGCAACGACAGCACCTCAAACAGTTCCACCGCCAGCAGGGCCACCACCCCCCGGCTAACCACGGCCCGCAGCGGCTCAAAATTGACCAGGCCTGAGGTCTGCAGTCGCTCCAGCACGGGCATCAGCCGCAGCCAACGCCAGAAGGGCAGCAGCAGGGGCAGGTCGCTCCAGCGCCGCAGCAGGGCGTCGCCCCAGCTCAGCCCGGGCAATCGGCGCCGCATTCGGATCAGGCGCAGCAGGATGTCCAGGCCAAAGACGCTCTGGAACAGCAGCAGGTCGATCCGCCAGAAATGGTCAGTGGGGCGTCCGTTTTCGTCGATCGATCGCCAGTAGTTGGTGGCCACCAGGGGCAGGATCTGGTCGTTCCAGAAGCGCCGCTCGCTGTTCCAACCGCGGGCCTGGATCCAGTCCGGGCTGAGCAGCAGGCCGGAGGCCTGGCGGGCGGAATCCAGATCAGCCCGCTGGCGCAGGCGATTTTTGATCTTTTCGAGGGTGCCGGTGGCTCCAGAAGCCTGGAAAGGATTGCTGTCGACCATCTGGACGGTGAGCTGAACCTGGCGGTTCAGCAGCGCCACCTGGGCGGCCTGGGGCCGCTGGCCGGCGGGCAGGGCCAGCAGGGCCGCATCCAGGCGCCGGAATTGCTCGATGTAGGCCTGGGTTTCGCGGTGGGGTTCTATGCCCTTGATCGGATCGACCAGGGGCGTCAGATCCGGGATCACAGTGAGGGGCACCACAAGCGGCACCGAGGGGATCGGATAGAGGTTGCGCTGCAGCCAGAAGGTGCGCAGCGGCAGGTAAGTGATGTCAAAGGCAACCCAGATCAGGTTGAGGCTGGCCCACACCGCCACGAAGCGGTCCCAGCCCTGCCCCCAGCCGCCGGGTGAGGCCGTGGAGTTGGATTGCCAACGGGGCAGCGACATGGGCCTTGGCGAAGGGGAGGTTGTGCCTAATCTGCCGTGTCTGGCCAGCTGGGCCTGCACCCTGGCAGATCGCAAGTCTTGATTCACGACAACCCCAAATCGAACACCCAGCCTGGGGCTCTCGCCAGCTCCCCTGAGAGCCCGTGGGCCTTCTGGCGCAGTGTGGCCATCACCCTGGCGGTGGCCCTGGGCATCCGCCAATTTCTGGTGGAGGCCCGCTACATCCCCTCCGGTTCGATGTTGCCTGGGCTGCAGATCCAGGACCGGCTGCTGGTGGAAAAGCTCACCTATCGCCAGCGGGCTCCCCGCCGTGGCGAGATTGTGGTGTTCCACTCACCCCACCACTTCGATCCGGTGCTTTCGGCAGGGGCCAATCCCAATCCCCTCAGCTGCCTGGTGGTCAACCTGCCCTTGGTCGGCAGCCTGCCTGGGGTGGCTAACCCGGCCTGTGATGCCTACATCAAGCGGGTGGTAGCCCTGCCTGGCGAGCGGGTGACTGTTGACCCCAGGGGCCATGTCTTCATCAATGGGGTGCGTCTGGTCGAGCCCTATGTGCAGAACGACTGCCCCGTGGATAGCCAGGGCATGGGGCCATGCCGCACCCTCAATGCGGTGGTTCCCCCTGGCCATGTACTGACCCTGGGGGACAACCGCGCCAACAGCTGGGATGGCCGTTTCTGGCCCGGTGGGGCCTTTTTGCCCCAGAAAGAAATCATCGGTCGGGCCTTCTGGCGCTTCTACCCCTTCAACCAGACCGGCTCCCTGGGCGTCAAATAGTCCACTTGGCAGCCGGGATCAGGCCGCTGGCCCTGATCCCACCCACCAGCTGCTTGCCCCTCAGGGGGTGGTTTGCAGCCCGCGACGGGCATCCCTGTCGATCCCAGCTCCAGCCATGGTTGGGGTCGAACAGCAGCCAGCGACGGGACCCGGCTCTGAGCTGCTCTGGCTCCCGTCCCAGCAGCTCGGAGCCGCCCCAGCTGAGGGCTTGCCAGAGCCGCTGCACCGGCCAGCTGCGCCGGCGAACCAGTTCATCCCAGAGCAGGGGCAGGACCAGGCCATGGCGGCCCCCATGGCCGGCCAGGCCGGCCCGGCGCTGGTCGAGGGGGAGCAGGATCTCCTCCGCATCGAGGGGCAGGTGATGGACGGCCACTGCGGTGAGCACGCCATCGGCCAGGGCCGTGATCAGGGCTTCGCGGTCCCTGGGGGCGCCCAGGGAGGGGCACAGCCGCCAGCCCTCGGCGCTGGGATCGAGGTTGCCGCTGTCGGCCAGCAGGTGCCACCAGCCCACGGTGGCCATGGGGCGCCGTGGCGCCTGGCGCAGCAGCCCGACCCCCGCGGCGGTGGCCAGGTTCATCAGGGCCAGGCGGGCTTCGGGCCGCAGCTCCGCCAGGCTGAGCAGGCTCTGCAGGGGCAGGATCTCGCTGAGCACGGGATCGGGGTGCCAGCCGGCCCGCAATGTCTCCACGCCTTCGCGCACGAAGCCGCCGCCGCTGAGGCCGGCATCGCGGGGTGCCAGCAGCACCGGACTCCGGCCCATCTCCCCCAGCAGCAGGCCCCGCTCCATCAGGGCTAGGGGCGGCACCTGGTCAGTGCCCGCCAGGCCGATGGCTCCGGCGGCAAGTTGGTCGCCATGGGGAGCAAGCTCCTGATTGGCTCCCCCGATGCTGAAGCTGCCCCATAGCTCCAGCTGCATCGGTGCCGGCCAGCTGAGCCCCAGCTTTTCCGGTTGGTCCCGCCAGGGGCTGGCCCAGGGGAGGAGAGCCACGGTGCCGTATCCCCCGGCAGCGGCGGCCTCGGCCAGGCTGGTGAGATCTTCTGCTCGGCCGCCGCTGGCCTGCTCCAGCACGCTGTGGGGATCCACCAGCAGCGGCGCCAGCAACCAACCCTTAGCGAGTCTGGGGGCAAGGCCAAGGGCCTGGGCCTGCTGGGTCGCCCCCTCGCCCCAGGCGAGCAGGCTGCCATCAGGGGCAAGCAGGGCGTCGCAGCTGGTGGCCGATTGCTGCGGACCGGCCAGCAGTTCAACCTGGTGCAGCCATAGGGGGGGGGTCAAGGCTTCACAGGGCCCCTGCGGCGGTGCGATCCAATACGCCGCCGAGATGCTGGGTGAGGTTCAGGGCGGCCACCACGGGTCGCCCTGCGGCTCCTTCGGGGTAGTCGATCACGCTGACGCCTCCATTGCCCTGCTTGATCGCCCAGATGTCGGCCGGTCCCAGGCCCAGCAGGTCGCAGAGGATGGTCTTATTGACGGCGTCATGGGCGACCACCAGCGCCGTCTCGCTGCTGTCGAGGCTGGCGGCAATGTGCTGCCAGGTGCCCAGCGAGCGCTCCGAGACCTCCTGCAGGGTTTCCCCTTCTGGCATCTGCACGGTGTGGGGGGCCCGCTTCCAGTTGGCCAGCAACTCGGGCCAGCCTGCGGCGATGTCCTGCTCCAACCTGCCCTCCCAGAGGCCGTGGCCGATCTCCACCAGGCCGGCGCTGCTGGTGAGGGGTACCCCGGGGTGGGAGGCCAGGATCGCTTCGGCCGTTTGGCGGGGCCTGGCCATGCAACTGGTGTAGGCCCTGTTGATCGTCACCGGAGCCAGAAAGCGACCGGCCGCCTCCGCTTGGCTGCGGCCGGTCGCATTGAGGGGAATATCAATCTGGCCCTGGAAGCGGCCTTCGCGGTTCCAGTCAGTTTCGCCGTGGCGCACCAGCAACAGCCGTGCCCCATCGCCCTTGATGGGCAGGGGGTCGCCCAGGTGGGCCAGCCCATTGACCAGCTCCACCTGCACCCCGCTCCTGCCCATGT
Source organism: Synechococcus sp. CBW1108 (assembly GCF_015840335.1). Lineage (NCBI taxonomy): Bacteria > Bacillati > Cyanobacteriota > Cyanophyceae > Synechococcales > Synechococcaceae > Synechococcus > Synechococcus sp. CBW1108. Next base: position 56,647 of record NZ_CP060395.1, on the reverse strand, counting down.
TGCTCCTGCCCACGTTCAGTACGGAGATGGAGCAGTTGTCGACCCGCAGCCGGCGAAAACCGGAGATGGGCAAGTCCAGCAGGGCCAGCAGCAGGCAGCGCAGGATGGCGTTATGGGCCACCACCAGCACGGTGTGGGGTGGATCCTGGTCGTTGCTGATGGCTGCGGCGTGCCGCTCAAGCAGCTGGCGGCGGAATTGATCTGTCTGTCGCATCAGTTCCGGCAGGGGCCGGTAGGTGCTGCCATCAGCCCGCTGCAATTCGAGCTTTTCCGGGGCCTGGCGCCACTGGAGCTCCTGGTCGGCAAACCGCTCCCGCAGCTCCTGGCGCAGCAGACCGCTCCAGGGGGCCAGGTCGATTTCCAGTAGCCCCTCATCAAATTCCGCCTGCAGGCCCTGGCCCTGTTCGGCCAGCAGCAACCTGGTGGTGTCGGCGGCCCGTCTCAGCGGGGAGCTGTAGACGGCTTCGAAAACCAGATCCCCCAGGGCCGCCCCGCAGGCCCGGGCCTGACTCTGGCCGATTCCGGTCAGGTTGGAGAGGTCGTCCCGCCCCTGGATTCGGTGCTCCAGGTTGAAACTGCTGAGGCCATGGCGCACCAACACAATCCGAAGGGACATTGGCTGGACGCTTCTCAAACCCATCGTATGGGAAGGGGGCAGTACAGAATTGAGGTCCGAGTAAGCCCTGGAGGGCCTGCGGTTGAACGCCAATCCCACCCCTCGACCCAGCCGGAGCCAGGGGTGGACCACCGGATTGGCCCTGATCAGCCTGGTTCTCAGTGGCCTCCTCTGGCTGAGCGGATTGGTGGACAGCTTGCAGCGGCCTTCGGTTGGCAATGACCTGGAGTTGCGCCAGCAGGAGTTGGCAGCCCTGGCCGCGCCCGGCCTGCCCCCCAGCCTGGGGCGGGCCCTGGCGGGCGAGCATCCCCTGGAGGACCTGCGGCTGGGGTTGGAGAAGCAGCTGGCGGATAGGTCCCTGCCACCGGCGCCAGCCCAGCAGTTGCAACTGGCTTTGCTGCAGCTCCAGGCCGGCGAGCCGGGCCAGGCGAGCGAGCGTCTGCAGAACTTGGACCAGCAGGTGCCGCCCGAGCAGCGCCGCCTGCTGCAGCTGTTGCGGGCCCCCGCCGCCCAAGGGGCCCCGGGAGCCGGCCAGGTCGACCAGCTGCTGGAGGGGTGGCGGGACTCTCCCCTGACCAGGCAGCTGGTTTGCCAGGCCCTGGGGGGAGCAGGCAGCAGCTGTGTGGATGTCCCAGCCCAACAGGCCGCGATCTGGCGCCTGCTCGGCACAACCCTCGCCCCCGTGTTGCTGATGCTGGTGGGCACGGCCCTGCTCCTGCGTGAGCTGGCAAGGCTCTGGCTGGGCAAGGGCAAGGGGGCTGGCAGTGGTGTTGGAAGCCCTCCCCTGCAGGTCCCACCGCTCAGCCTGGCCCAGGCCACCCTGCTGATTGCGGGAGGTTTCGTGGTGCTGGGGGAGTTGGTGGTACCCCTCCTGCTGGTTCCGCTGCTGCAGGGGCTGTTGAGCCCCCTGGCGGCGGAACCAGCCCTGCAGCAGGGGCTGTTGGTAATTGCCCTCTATCTCGGCCTGATGGCGGCTCCCCTGCTGTTGTTGTGGTCCCAGTTGAGGCCCCACGGCCAACCGCCTGCCGGTGGCTGGCTCCAGTGGCACTGGCGCCCCCTGGGCTCGGCCCTGCGGCGGGCGCTGGTCCAGCTGTTGATGGTGCTTCCCCTCGTGGCTTTGGTGAGCTGGCTGCTGGAGAGGTTGGTGGGCGATCCAGGCGGCAGCAATCCCCTGCTGGAGCTAGTGCTCAACAGCGCCAATCCCCTTGCCCTGCTCTGCTTTGCCCTCACGGCCATGGTGCTGGCCCCCCTGTTTGAAGAAACCCTGTTTCGCGGAGTGCTGCTGCCGGTGCTGGCCGAACGCTGGGGTGGTTTCGCGGCGGTGCTGATCAGCGCCCTTGTGTTTGGGATTGCCCACCTGAGCCTGGGGGAGTTGCCACCGCTGTTCGTGCTGGGCCTGGGCCTGGGCTGGCTGCGACTCCAGAGTGGCCGGCTGGCGGCCAGCGTGTTGATGCATGGCCTCTGGAATGGGCTCACCTTTGCCAACCTGCTCCTGCTGGCTGGCTGAGCAGCGTCTGGCCCTTGCCTACAGCTGCTCTGGGTGGTTCAATCCCGGGGAGTTTGGCCCGATCTCTTGGTTGCCTCCCTATTGCCCCGGCAGGCTTCCAGCAGAGCTGGTCTCCAGGGGGGAGCCCTCGAGCTGCTCAAGGGTTCGCTCCCAGGTCGCAAGCTCGACCGGCGGGCCCCCTGGATGGCCAATCTCCATCGGGCCACCGATGGCACCCTCCTGGGGCTGGGCATCTGCATGCTGGCCATGAGTGGTCTCACCCTTCACTGGCAGAACCGTTGGGGTGAGAGCTATCAGCAGCTGGAAGCCTCCCAGATGTTGGCCCACAGAATGCAGGAATCTGCGGCCCTTTTGGAGCAGCACCACCTGGGCGCCCTGAAAAAACCAGGTTTGCTGGTGCCCACCAGCAGCGAAAAGCTCATCTACCTTGCCGCTCCCCACACCCCCAGGCCTGCCAGTGCCACTGAGCTGTTGGGCAGTCTTCAGATCGGCATGGGTACCTTGAGCCAGATTCGTCCGGGCTACTGATGACGGCCAGTCGCCGCCCCGGACCCAGCCGTGGTCGCAGCAATTCCCGCCAAAAGGTAGTTGCGATCCAGCCCGTGCCTGCCATCCGGCTGCTGGCTGTCTACGGATTGCTCTGCGCCGGGCTGGTCGCTCTGGCCGGCCGCCTCGCCTGGTTGCAGGTGGTGGATGGGGCCAACCTCCAGGCCCGGGCCCACGCCATCCAGACCCAAACCACCCAGCCGATCGGTAAGCGACGCACGATCGTCGATCGCAATGGCCGTCTGGTGGCCCTGGACGAGCAGCGTTTCAGCCTCTGGGCCCATCCCCGCTACTTCAACTTCCCCGGCGATGACCCCCAGCAGGTTCGCAGCGCCGATGACGTGGCAACCAAGCTCGCAGCCGAGCTCGCCCTGCCCAAATCGGGGTTGCTCGAGGCCATGGCCGGTCGCCAAACCGGGGTGAAGCTCCTCTCCGAGCTCGATCCGGAAACCGCAGGCAGGATTCGCCAGCTCGGCATCAGCGGCCTAGACCTGGAGCCCTATCCCCATCGCATCTACCCCCAGGGCCAACTCTTTGCCAACGTTGTTGGCTTCCTCAACCTGGAGCGGGTGCCCCAGGCAGGGCTGGAGCAGAGCCGCGACGGGGAGCTCAAGCGCAACGAAACCACCCTGCAGATGCGCCGTGGTGCCGATGGCACGCCCCTGCCAGCCGGCCTGACGGCAGGCTCCCTCTACGGCGACGACCTGCGCCTCCAGCTCACCCTCGATGCCCGCCTGCAGCAGGTAGCCCAGCAGGCCCTGGTCAAGCAGGTGAAGCATTGGAATGCCAAGCGCGGCGCCGCCATGGTGATGGATGTGCGCAACGGCGAAATGCTGGCGCTGGTCTCAACCCCCACCTACGACCCCAACCAATACTGGAAGTACAACCCGGGGCTGTTTCGCGAGTGGTCGGTTCAGGATCTCTACGAGCCCGGTTCCACCTTCAAGCCAATCAACCTGGCCCTGGCCCTGCAGGAAAAGGCCATCGAGGCAAGCGGCCGCGTCTCCGACAGCGGCAGCTTGCAGATCGGTGGCTGGCCAATTTTCAACCATGACAAGCGGGCCAACGGACTGATTGATTTCCCCACCGTGCTCGAGGTGTCCAGCAACGTGGGCATGGTGTTGGCCATGGGCAAGATGAAGCCGGCTCGCTTCTGGCATTGGCTCAACAACCTGGGCATCGACCAGACCCCAGACACCGACCTACCTGGGGCCGTGGCCGGTGAGCTCAAAAGCCGCGGTGACTTCACCAGCTCGGCGATCGAACCGGCAGTGGCCGCCTTCGGCCAGGGTTTCTCCCTGACCCCGCTCAAGCTGCTCCAGCTGCACGCCATGCTGGCCAACGGTGGCCGGCTGGTGAGTCCCCACATCACCCGCGGCCTGCGCTCTGGCGATGGCCTGGCAACTGGTCCCAGCAGGGAAGGCCTGCCCATGCTGGATCCGGCGGTAACTCGCATCGTCATGAATTGGATGGAGTCGGTGGTGGACAAAAGCAGCGGCCTGGGCATGAAGATTCCCGGCTACCGCATCGGCGGCAAGACCGGCACTGCCCAGAAGGCTGACCGAGGCGTCTACATACCGGGGGCGCTGATCACCAGTTTCGTGGGCCATCTGCCCATCGATGACCCCCGCTATGTGGTGCTGGTGGTGGTGGATGAACCCAAGGGGGGAAATACCTTCGGCTCCACCGTGGCTGCGCCCGTGGCCCGCCAGATCATCGATGCCCTGCTGGTGCTCGAGCGCATCCCCCCATCCCGACCCCGGGAGGTTCAGAAAACGGCGCCCAAGGCCTGATTCCTGTTGCCGTTCCCTCAAGGATCGCCAGCTCCTGTGGGTGGGTACAGCCGGCCTGGCTAGCGTGGCTCAAGTCTGGCTAGAAGGCCGGATCTCTCCACCCAGCTCCCGTCCATGGCCAACCTGCTCGATCAACTCGCCGCCATGACCGTGGTGGTGGCTGACACCGGCGACATTGACGCGATCAAGCAATTCACCCCCCGCGACGCCACCACCAACCCCTCCCTGATCCTGGCCGCAACCCAGATACCCACCTACCAAAACCTGATCGATCGCTCCCTGCAGGAGTCGCGGCAGGCGATGGGTCCCGGGGCCTCGGCTGAGGAGGTGGTCTGCGAAGCCCTCGATGAGATCTGCGTCACCTTCGGCAAGGAGATTCTCAAGATCGTGCCGGGCCGGGTTTCAACCGAAGTGGATGCAAGGCTTAGCTTCGATACCCAGGCCACGATCACCAAGGCCCGCAAGCTCATTGGTCTCTATAACCAGGCGGGTATCAGCAACGACCGGGTGCTGATCAAGGTGGCCTCCACCTGGGAGGGGATTTGCGCCGCCGCCCAGCTGGAGCGGGAGGGCATCCACTGCAACCTGACCCTGCTGTTCGGCTTCGCCCAGGCGGTTGCCTGTGCTGAGGCCAAGGTCACCCTGATCTCCCCGTTTGTGGGGCGCATCCTGGACTGGTACAAAAAGAGCAGCGGCCGGGCCAGCTACCCCGGGCCCGAGGATCCAGGCGTGGTCTCGGTGACCCAGATCTTCAACTACTTCAAGACCTACGGCTACAAGACCGAGGTGATGGGGGCCAGCTTCCGCAACGTCGAGGAAATCATCGAGCTGGCGGGCTGTGACCTGCTCACCATCTCTCCGGCCCTGCTGGACCAGTTGCGCCACACCGAGGCTGAACTGGAGCGGAAACTGAATGCCTTTGATCCGGCCCCCACGGAGGCCCAGATCCATCTCGATGAGGCCAATTTCCGCCAGATGCTGGCAGCAGATCCGATGGCCACCGAAAAGCTCGATGAGGGGATCCGGGGCTTCTGCATGGCGATTGAAAGCCTCGAAACCCAGCTGGCCCAGCGGCTGGGCCAGCTGGAGGGCCAGCTGGTGGGAGATCCCGCTCTGGTGGGTGCCAGTGCTGCCCAGAACCAGCAATGACTAGCCTCAGCCAAAGTGGCGCCACCACGACTCCGAGAAGACGCCCCGTGAATGCCCTCGACACCATGCGTGCCCTCGCCAGTAAGGGTGAGGTGCTCCAGGTGAACCCAGGCGAGTTGATCTTTGCCTCGGGCGAATCCGGCGATTGCATGTTCGGCCTGCTCGAGGGCTGTGTCGAACTCAGCTGGAACGGCGACCAGGGGCATGAGCAGATCGATGCCGGCGATGTATTCGGCGCTGGTGCCCTGGTCACCAGTGAGCATCGCCGCTACGGCAACGCCAGGGCGCTCACCCCCTGCAAGTTGCTGGTGATGAACCGGGAGAAGTTTCTGTTTGCGGTGCAGGAGTCGCCGATGTTTGCCATCGAGTTGCTCGGCTCCATTGATCAGCGCCTGCGTCAACTCAAGGATTGCACCAGGATCTGAGCCGCAGCAGCGGGCTTTGCCCCCCTAGCCCTGAAACAGCAACCGCCGGATCACCCGCTGGGCAATATCCCCGTAGCCCATTTCTCCTGAGAGGATCTGGGCGATGCGCTGCGGCGCAGTGGGCCGTTTGACCCCGAGCTGATAACCCACGCGGGGCACGCGATAAAAAAGCTGGGCAATTCGCTTGCCCCAGGCCATCGACTCCCCCCATTCGGCTCGCATGTAGCTGGAATAGCCGGCCAGGGCAGTGCCATCTCCGGCCAGCCAGGCGTCGATCGCCTCTGCGGCCCGGCAGCCACTGATCAGGGCCGGCCGAATCCCTTCGGCCAGGAAGGGATCACAGAGGGAAGCGGCATCGCCAACCGCCACCAGGCCGGTGTTCTCGCCCCGGCCATGGAGGGGGTAATGGCCATCCCAGATGCGCAATTTGCCTGCCCGGCGCTCGCCCCCATCGGCTGCCAAGCCCAGGCTTGGCAGCAGCTTGGAGAGCACCTGATTTGCATCGGCGGGATCACGGCCGATGAAGGTGCCCACACCGATACTGAAGCCCCCGTGGCGCGGGAAGGCCCAGCAGAAGCCATGGTGCACCAGGCCGAATTCAAAATGTGCGGTGCCTGGCTCGGCCACCTCAGCGTCAACTTCCACCGCCATCGTCTCGGCAAAGTGTGGCCTTGCAGGCCCCAGGCCATGGCGGGCTGCCAGCTGGGAACCAGAGCCGTCGGCGATCACCACCGCCTGGGACTGGAACTCCAGGGCCTGCCCCCCTGGCCCCAGGGCCCGCAGCTGCCAGCGATCGCCCTGGCGCTGCAGGCTCTGCACGGCCACGCCCGGCTCAAAGCTGGCCCCAGCGGAGCGGGCCTGCTCCACCAGAAAGGCATCCAACACGGATCGGCGCACGATCCAGAAAGGCGCATCGCCAGGTAGCTCGGCGGTGACGGAGTCTTCCAGGCACCAGGTGAAGCGCACCTGGTTGATCACCGCATCCACAACCGGGCTCAGGTCGAAGGGGAACAGGGACTGCATGGAGGCCGCCATGCCCCCACCGCAGGGTTTCGGGCGCGGGAAGCAGCTGGCCTGGTCGAGGAGCCGCACGGCATGGCCAAGCCGTGCCAGGTGGTAGGCGCTGGCTGCTCCGGCCGCTCCAGCGCCCACGACGACGACCTCAGCGACGACCTCAGCAGTGCCGGCCGCAGGGATGGTCACACCTTGAGGATGTCAGCTTCCTTTTCGCCCAGGTGTTTCTCGAGTTCGGCGATGTACTTATCGGTGAGCTTCTGCACCTTTTCCTGTTCGTCGCGGCTCTGATCCTCCGAGAGGTCACCTTCCTTTTCCTGTTTCTTGATCCTGTCGATGGCCTCGCGACGCACGTTGCGCAGGCCCACCTTGCCCTCCTCGGCATACTTGGCCGCCAATTTGCAGAGGTCCTTGCGGCGGGCTTCGGTCAGGGGGGGGATATTGATCCGAATCACCTTGCCGTCGTTGTTGCAGGTGAGGCCCAGATCACTCATGGAGATGGCCTTCTCGATCAACCCCATCGAGCCCGCATCAAAAGGCTGGATCTGGATCGTCTGGGAATCGGGGGTGGAGAGGGTCGCCAGCGATTTCAGGGGCGTCTCGGCCCCGTAATACTCAACCGAGATCTTGTCGAGCAGGGAAGGGTTGGCCCGGCCCGTGCGGATGGTGTTGAAGGTGCGCTGGGTCGCTTCCAGCGACTTGCGCATGCTGGCGTCCAAATCCATGGCGGGTTCAGGGGTGAATGCGGGTGCCAATTGGTTGGCCGGCCACTGCCCGGCCGATGTTGCCTGATCCGAAGAGGTCAAAGACCACGATCGGAATGGCGTTGTCTTTGCACAGGGCAATGGCCGTGCTGTCCATTACCTCCAGCTCTGAGCTGAGTACCTCCAGGAAGGAGAGGCTCTCGAAGCGCACCGCGTCGGCGTGCTTGTTGGGATCCTTGTCGTAGACACCGTCCACCTTGGTGGCCTTGAACACCACATCGGCACCGATTTCAGCCGCCCGCAGGGCGGCGGTGGTGTCTGTGGTGAAAAAGGGATTGCCTGTGCCGGCGGCGAAGATCACCACCCGGCCCTTTTCCATATGGCGAATTGCCCGGCGGCGGATGTAGGGCTCGGCCACCGCCTGCATCGAGATGGCGCTCTGCACCCGGGTGGGCACACCGGATCGCTCCAGGCCGTCCTGAAGGGTGATGGCATTCATCACCGTCGCGAGCATGCCGACATAGTCGGCAGTGGCGCGATCCATCCCAGCTGCCGATCCCTTCAGGCCGCGAAAGATGTTGCCGCCGCCGACCACAATCGCCAGCTGGATGCCTTCGGCAACGCAGGCAGCTACGTCTTTGGCAATGGATTGAACGATTTCCGGATCGATCCCATAGCCCTGCTCACCCATCAGCGCTTCGCCACTGAGCTTGAGGAGCACGCGCTTGTAACCCATCGACCCCACGGAAAAGGGATTCCGAGTATGGGTTGTCGTTTGAGACCCTTGGCCTGGAGAAGGATCTGAGCACGCCCATCTCCTCGAGCCGTGATTCCAGCGTCGCCCCGCGCATTGCATTGCCGTTGTCGGCGTGGAGGATTAGTGGCTGCTGCTGGCACTGGCGGCGGCCAAAGCCGTTGGGGCGGTGGTAGCGCTCCTTGAGGCAGGCCCGCTGCACCAGATCCGCGGCGATCTGAGCCGACTCCACCTCGGCCACATCCCAGGCCACCACTTTGCGGCTCCAGACGTCGATCACCAGGTAGAGGTAGAGCCACACACCCCGCACCGTGGTCGGCAGGAAGCTGATGTCCCAGCTCCAAACCTGGTTCGGGCCATCCGCCCTGAGGCGCGGCACCGAGCGCGGTTCTTGAGGCAGCCTGGCCCTCCCCCGGCGGTGGCACTGACCCGCCTGGTGCAGCACCCGATAGAAGCTGCTCTCTGAACCAATAAAGAGCTTTTGATCGGACAGTGCCGGCACGATCTGCCCTGGCGGCAGCGCGGCGTACTCCGGCTGGTTGCACGTCAGCAGGATTCGCTGGCGCTCTTCCTCGCTCAGGCGGTGACCCACCAGCCGAGCACTGCCTTTACGGCGATCCACGCCGTCCCCATCACCCAGGAAGGCCTTCCGCCAGCGTTTGAGGGTGCGCAGGCAGATGCCGATCACACCACAGGCCCTCACCAGGCCGGCGCCCGCAGCATTGGCCTCCCCGATCAGCTCGATCACCTTCCGCCGGTGCACGGCGCTGGTCAGCCTTCCTCTTCCTCCGAACAGAAGGCATCCCACTTTTTTTGCAGCACCAGCAAAGCCGCCATCTCCGCCATGGCCTTCTCCTTGCGCTGCAGCTCCTTTCTGAGGGCTTTGATCTCCCGCTGGTCCTGGGCGCGGAGCTTCTCGAGCTCCTTCTGTTCGGCCATCGTCAGCACCGGCTTGGCGTTGGCATCCTGGGCCGCCTGCCGCCAACGGCTCACTTTGCAGCACCGATTTTGCAGCACCGTAGCAACGGCCTTGCGCAGCGCCATGGCAACCGCTTCGATAACCCCATGATTAAAGAGGGTTATGGGCCAGCCTGATTCCAGCCAGCCCAGGCCCTCCAGCGTGATGGCCCGGCTGACCCTCTCGGCCTTGGAGCGGGCCAGCCAGGATCCGGCCATCTGGCGGCAGCCGGAGGTGCATCACGCAGTGTTGATCAGCGGTTTGACCGTGATGGTCAACGCCATGGCCCACCTGCAGGCAGACCTGGAGTCAACCTCCGGCTGAGCAGGCCTAAAATTCAATCCCCTGCTGGGCCTTGACCCCCTGTTCCCGGAAGGGATGGCGCACCATCTTCATCTCTGTCACCAGGTCTGCCCGCTCCAATAGGGATGCAGGTGCCCCCCGGCCGGTCAGGGCGACGTGGGTGAGTTCCGGCCGCAGGTCCAGGCCTTCCAGCACCTGATCGATGCCCAGGTAGCCCAGCTTGAGGGCCACGTTCACCTCATCGAGCACCACGAGTTTGCGGTTGGCGTCGGCGAGATAGGTGAGTGAGCGTTCCCAGGCCCGCTGCACCAGCATCCGGTCGCGATCGCGGTCCTGGGTCTCCCAGGTGAAGCCCTCCCCCAGGGCATGCCAGTGCAGGGATTCACCGAACAGCTCCAGGGCTTTGGCTTCACCTGGCTGCCAGCCCCCCTTGATGAACTGCACCACGGCCACCTGTTCGCCATGGCCGAGGGTTCGCAGCGCCAGGCCCAGGGCCGCGGTGGTTTTGCCCTTGCCATCGCCGGTGAACACCAGCACCAGGCCCTTTTCAAGATTGCGCTCGCCCACCCGCTGTTGTTGCACCTCCTTGCGGCGCGCCATGCGCCGCTGGTAACCGGCGGCATCGGCCTCCGGGGCCAGGTCGCCGCCCGGGCCCAGCTCCGCCGCCACAGCATCTAGTTGGCTCTCGGGTTGGTTATCGGGTTGGTTCAAGGGTCGCTGGCGGCTGGCGTTCCACTCTGGCTCCGGCGCGCCAGGGCCGCATCCACCGCCTGCTGTTGGTCGCGGCGGGTGATCCAGTGGTGATAAGTGCGGGTGTGGATCGCCACCGAGTGGCCCATCATCCGGGCCGCCACCGTGTCCGGCAGGCCGATGTGGATCGTGCGCACGGCCCAGGCGTGGCGGAGGTCGTAGGGGGTGATCGGCAGCTCGTAGCGGCGGAACTGCTCCGCCACCCTCCTGCCCACCTGTTGCAGCGTGGTGCGGCGCAGGTCGGTAGCCACCGGGGGCAGGGGGGGCTGGAGCGAGCCCAGTTGCTCCAGGCCGAAGTGCTCCACCCACTCCGGCTGGAAAGGCCATACCTGGTGTTCCCCGGTTTTACTGGTGGGCAGCACCCGGATCACCCGGTCACCGCCAGAGGCCAGGGCCGAGAGGTCGGAGAAGAAGATCTCGTGGTTGCGCAGGCCGTAGGTAGCCATCAGGCCGTAGGCCAGGCGCCAGCAGGGATTGGGGATCTGGTCGACCAGGGCCAGGATCTGCTGATCGCCAGGCAGGCGGCGGAACTGGGCTGCGTGCAGTCCGTAGCCGGCCGCCCTGATGGTCCAGTCCTCCGGCAGCTCCAGTCCCTTATGGCGAGCCAGGGCAGCCAGGGCGGTGCCGCACTGCTGACGACTGCGGCTGGTGGGGGCGTAGCTCTCGAGCACCCTCTCCAGCAGCGGCAGTTCCAGGGGCAAACCCTGTTCGGTGGCGATCGCCAGCAGCCGCCGCAGATAGGGCCGGTAGGCACTGCTCCAGGTGGTGCGGCAGCCGGCGGGGTTGCGACGGCGGCGGGGATCGCCAAAAAAAGCGGCCTCAAAGCCCTCCAGACCCAGGGGATCCCCGCTGGGTTGGATTTGTTTTGCTGGGGCCAGGGCCCCCCACTGGGACCAGTCAAAACGCCCCTGTCTCTGCTGGCGCAGCACCTCCTTGAGGCGTTCCTTGGCCCGCTCTAATCCCATGCCATCGGCATGGAGGCCGAGGCTGATTCGCTGCATCCGGTGACGCCCCGACCCCCTGCGACAGGGCAGGGGCCCGCGCAGCCCTAGGCGCTGGCCGCGTAGCTCCAGGCGCAGGGACACTCCGGCACGGGCCAGTTGGTCGTTCTCCTGGGCTAACTGGTCCAGAAGGGCCGACCGGTCCAGAAGGGCCAAATCTGGTGCTGCAGCACCGCTTGCCATCGATCCTGTCCGGGCTTCGACCTTATCGATCCAGCGCGGATGCGGCCAGGGGAGTTGCAGCAGGGCTACGCTCAACTTCTCTGAGCCGGGCGGAAAGAAGGCATGGCCAAGGTTGGCGTGCTGCTGCTGAACCTCGGTGGGCCGGAGCGGATCCAGGATGTGGGCCCATTTTTATACAATCTCTTTTCCGATCCGGAGATCATCCGGCTGCCCAACCCCGCCCTGCAGAAGCCCCTGGCCTGGTTGATCAGCAGCCTGCGGGCCGGTAAATCCCAGGAGGCCTACCGCTCCATTGGCGGCGGTTCGCCGCTGCGGCGCATCACCGAGCAGCAGGCCCGGGAACTCCAGAGCGAGCTGCGCTCCCGGGGTATTGAGGCCACCAGTTATGTGGCCATGCGCTACTGGCATCCCTTCACCGAGTCGGCGGTGGGCGACATCAAGGCTGACGGGGTGGAGGAGGTTGTGGTGCTGCCCCTCTATCCCCACTTTTCGATCAGCACTAGTGGCTCCAGCTTCCGCGAGTTGCAGCGCTTGCGCCAGGCCGACAGAGGCTTCTCACGGCTGCCGATCCGTTGTATTCGCAGTTACTACGACGATCCCGGCTACATCGGCGCCATGGCCGGCCTGATTGCCCGGGAAATTCAGGCCTGTCCGGAGCCGGCCCAGGCCCATGTGTTCTTCAGTGCCCACGGGGTGCCCAAGAGCTACGTGGAAGAGGCCGGCGATCCCTATCAACGGGAAATTGAGGCCTGTGCCCGGCTGATCATCGAGCGGCTGGAGCGAGACCTAGGCCATGCCAATCCCTTCACCCTGGCCTACCAGAGCCGGGTGGGTCCGGTGGAATGGCTCAAGCCCTACACCGATGAGGCCCTGCAGGCACTAGGTGCGGAGGGGGTGAAGGATCTGGTGGTGGTGCCGATCAGCTTTGTGAGCGAACACATCGAAACCCTCGAGGAAATCGATATCGAATACCGGGAAATCGCTACCGAAGCGGGCATCATCAATTTCCGTCGCGTGGCGGCCCTTGACACCACGCCTGCCTTCATCAAGGGCCTGGCCGACCTGGTGCAGCATGCTCTGGAGGGCCCGGAGGTGAACCTCGATCAGGCCGCCGAGTTGCCCACCAAGGTGAAGCTCTATCCCCAGGACAAGTGGGCCTGGGGCTGGAACAACAGCTCTGAGGTGTGGAACGGGCGCTTGGCGATGGTCGGTTTTTCCGCTTTTCTGTTGGAACTGATCAGTGGGCGGGGACCGCTCCATGCCCTCGGGCTTCTCTGACCAGCGCCGGCGGCGCAGGGCCCTCCCTGGCTTGGTTCCCGGCTTGATGGCTGTTCCCAGCTTGATGGCTGTTCCCAGCTTGATCGCTTTTACCTGCGTGATGCTGGCGCCGCAGCTGAGCCAGGCCCATAGCCGTTGGGGGATGGGCGTCTTCCCCGTCACCAGTTTCCTGGCTTACACCAGCCATTTCGGCACCCGTACCGGTCCCTGGGGTCGGCTCGAACCCCACTACGGCCTCGACATCGCCGCCCCGTTGGGTTCACCGATCCGCAATTGGTGGGCTGGCGTCGTGCAGTCCGTCATCAATGACGGAGCCTGTGGCGTCGGCCTGGTGATCCGATCCGGGAACTACGAGCACATCTACTGCCACCTGGCCGGGCGGGTGGCAGGGGGCACCTACCGCAGCGGGCCGGTGGCCCTGGCCCCCGGCCAGGTGCTTGGTACCGGTCAGCTGATCGGACATGTGGGCATGAGTGGTCGCACCACGGGCCCCCATCTGCACTGGGGCATGCGCCATAGCGGCCGCTGGCTTGACCCGGCCCTGATCCTGCGGGCGATGGCCGCTGCACGGAACTCGCAAAAAGTTCGCTCTTCTGCCCCAAAAGCCCCACCAGCAACTAGGGTTGCGATTGCTCGTTAACCCGCCAAGCTGATTGGCCTGTTGCAGCCGTGACGCTGACGCCCCTCCCCCCTGCGGTCCAGTCCGCCCCAGCCAGGTCAAAAGGAGCCAGCACTGGCCAGCAGGCCAGCCCATCCCAATTGGTCAATGGCGGCTACGCCCTGATGGATGCCTTACACATCCATGGGGTGGAGCACATCTTCGGCTATCCAGGCGGCGCCATCCTGCCCATCTATGACGAGCTGCACAAGGCAGAAGCCCGCGGCTGGTTGAAGCACATCCTGGTGCGCCATGAGCAGGGCGGCACCCATGCGGCCGATGCCTATGCCCGCGCAACAGGCAAGGTGGGCGTGTGCTTCGGCACCTCTGGCCCGGGCGCCACCAACCTGGTGACCGGCATCGCCACCGCCCAGATGGACTCGGTGCCGATGGTGGTGATCACCGGACAGGTGCCCCGTGCCTCGATCGGCACCGACGCCTTCCAGGAAACTGACATCTTCGGCATCACCCTGCCGATTGTGAAGCACTCCTGGGTGGTGCGCGATCCCCGCGATATCGGCCGGATTGTGGCCGAGGCCTTTTTGATTGCAGCCAGTGGCAGGCCCGGCCCGGTGCTGATCGATGTGCCCAAGGATGTGGGGATTGAGGAGTTCCACTACACCCCTGTGGCGCCCGGGACGGCAATTCCGGCTGGCTTCAGGTTGCCCCCCGAACCCGATCCCGAGGCAGTCGCCGCTTCCCTGGCCCTGATTCGCCAGGCTCGCCGGCCCCTGCTCTACGTGGGTGGTGGGGCAATCAGCAGCGGCGCCCACGCCGCCGTGAAGCAGTTGGCGGAGCGTTTCCGCTTGCCCGTAACCACCACCTTGATGGGCAAGGGCGCCTTTGATGAGAAGCATCCCCAGTCGGTGGGCATGCTCGGCATGCACGGCACCGCCTATGCCAATTTCGCAGTCACCGAGTGCGACCTGCTGATTGCCACCGGTGCCCGCTTCGACGACCGGGTCACCGGACGGCTGGACGGTTTCGCCCCCCGGGCTCAGGTGATCCACATCGACATCGACGCGGCTGAGATGGGCAAGACGCGCCTGCCGGACGTGGCGCTCGTGGCCGATGTACAGGCCGCCCTCACTGCCCTTCTGTCCGCCTCAGCCCAGGACAGCTCGGAGGGCCGCACCGAGGCCTGGTTGCAGCGCATCGACAGCTGGAAGCAGAACTATCCCCTGGTGGTGCCCGCCCCCGAGGGCGAGATCGCCCCCCAGGAGGTGATGGTGGCCCTGCAAGAGCTAGCACCCGATGCCTTCTACACCACCGATGTGGGCCAACACCAGATGTGGGCCGCCCAGTTCCTACACAATGGCCCAAGGCGCTGGATCAGCTCGGCTGGCTTGGGCACCATGGGCTTCGGCATGCCTGCAGCCATGGGCGTGCAGACCGCCTTTCCGGATGAGCAGGTGATCTGTGTCGCCGGCGACGCCAGCATCCTGATGAATATCCAGGAGTTGGGCACCCTCAGCCAATACAACCTGCCGGTGAAGGTGGTGGTGATCAACAACGGCTGGCAGGGCATGGTGCGCCAGTGGCAGGAGAGCTTTTACGGAGAGCGCTATTCCGCCTCCGAGATGACCGGTGGCATGCCCGACTTTGCTGCCCTGGCGGAGTCCTTCGGGGTGCGGGGAGTGTGCATCAAGGAGCGTTCCAGCCTGCGCCAGCAGCTGCAGGAGGCCTTTGACCATCCCGGACCTGCCTTCATCGATGTGAAGGTGCGCCGCAATGAAAACTGCTACCCGATGGTGCCACCGGGGGCCAGCAATGCCCAGATGGTGGGTCTGCCCAGCCATCCGGAGCTGGCGATCGACACCAGTCGCCACTGCCATGCCTGCGGTAGCACCACCGAAAGTGCCCACCTGTTCTGCCCCAGCTGCGGTGCCAAGTTGTGATGGCTCTTGCCGCCCTGCTGGTGGCTCTACTGATCTGGCCCGCCGGCGTAGGTGCGGCAGAAATACTGCAGGTTCGGGGCGGCAGTCTGCTCCAGCTCGGAGATCAAAATCGCAGTTATACGGTTCAGCTCGCCTGTATTTCTGTGTCGGCTGACCACGAGATCGAGGCGATTGCCTGGCTGCGCCAGGCCGCACCTCGGCGCACCAAGGTAAATCTGCGGCCTATGGGCCAGGAGCAGGGCGTGCTGCTGGCTCGGGTTCAGCCCCTGGCCGCGGCCACAGACCTAGGCAGCGGCTTGCTCGCGGCCGGCTTGGCCGAGCCGCGAGCAGGCGCTGTTGATGCCTGCCCATGAGCCTGAACCGCACGGCCAAGGGCATCGTGCTTGTGCCCTCCCTCCTGCTGGGAGGGGCCTTTCTGGCGGCGGGGGTATGGAGTGATGGGCCAGCAGCCAGCAACAGGATGCTGGCCCTGACCCTCGGGGGCGTGCTGATGGGAGCCGGTCTGCTGGCCCAGCTGTTGCCGGAGGGTGACCCCGAGCCAGGCGAACGCGACTGAGGGTGCGAGCGCCTACTTCTTCGGTTGCTGCTTGTTGGCCTGGGCAGTGAACTGGGCGATCACCTCATCGACAAATTTTTTGTCAGCAGCTGTGATCTTGGCGTAGCAGCCCTGCTTTACCCGGCCGACGATCTGCACGATCGTGCCGTTGACGATCTGGGAGGCTTCGAGTTTGCCGGTTCCGGCAATCTCGCTGCCATGCACGGAGCTCACCACGTAGGTGATGGCCTTTGCGTTGGAAATGACCCCGTTCTGCACTGGCAGCTTCTGTTCCACCGCCAGTTCGCAGACGTTGACCGCTGCCGCCAGGGCCAGGTCGTTCATCGTTTCAATTGACACTGGCTTGGCTGCAGCCGCTGCCGACTGGGCCAGGGCAGGTGAGCCAAGCAGGGCTGTTGCTCCAAGCAGGCCTGTTGCACCAAGGGTGGAAGCAGTGATCCAGGCCAGGGATAAGCGGGTCACAAAAAGCGCTGCGAAGCAAAATTGTTCATCCCACTCTCGCACCTGTTTCGGCTGGCTGGCAGGGGGGGCAGGCGCCAGAGTTGGGTTTGGCTGCCCTGGTCGCATGTTTTCTGCTGAAACCCTGGTGCTGCCCTTCAACCAGGTGGGCATCGAGGCCATCGCCGCGGTGGGCGGCAAGAACGCCTCCCTTGGGGAGATGATCCGGGAGCTGGCAGAGCAGGGCGTGCGGGTGCCTGGGGGCTTTGCTACTACGGCAGGCGCCTACCGCCACCTGTTGCGCACCAATGGCCTCGATGGTCCGCTGCGGGCCCTGCTGGCGGGGCTTGATACAGAAGATCTCGGCGCTTTGCAGGCCGCTGGCAAGGCAGCCCGGGCCCTGCTGTTGAACGCCCGCCTGCCGGCAGATCTGAGCGCTGCAATCCTTGCTGCCTATCGAGAGCTGGCAACACCAGATGGCGTTTTGCCAGCGGTAGCGGTGCGCTCCAGCGCCACCGCTGAAGACCTGCCCGATGCCAGCTTCGCCGGCCAGCAGGAGACCTTTTTGAACATTGAGGGGGAGGCGGCCCTGCTTGAGGCCTGCCGCCGCTGTTACGCCTCGCTGTTCACCGACCGGGCCATCTCCTACCGCCAGCTCAATGGCTTCGATCATCTGGAGGTGGCCCTCTCGGTCGGGGTGCAGCGGATGGTGCGCTCCGACCTGGCCTGCGCTGGGGTGATGTTCAGCATCGACACCGAAACCGGCTTCCGCGATGCGGTGCTGCTAACCGCCGCCTACGGCCTGGGTGAAAACGTCGTGCAGGGTGCGGTGAACCCTGATGAGCTGCTGATCTTCAAACCCACGCTTGAGCAGGGCTTCGCGCCGATCCTCAGCAAACGGCTGGGCAGCAAGGCGATCCGGATGGTGTGCGGCGAGGCGGGCGTCGGCCTGATCAACGAGGCGGTGCCCCAGGCCGAGCGCGACCGCTTTGCCCTCAGCGATGACGAGGCCCTCAACCTGGCCCGCTGGGCCTGCTGCATCGAGCGCCACTACAGCGCCAAACGGGGCTCGCCTACGCCGATGGATATCGAGTGGGCAAAAGATGGCCTCAGCGGCGAGCTGTTCATCCTCCAGGCCCGCCCGGAAACGGTGCAGTCGCGCCAGCAGCAGGCGGTGCTGCGCAGCTGGCACCTGGAGCCCCACCAGGCCGAACCCCTGGCGAGCGGCCGCGCCATCGGAGCCTCGGTGAGCAGCGGTCTGGCGCGGGTAATCCGCCATCCCGGCGAGATCGAGCGCTTTGAGAGCGGCGATCTGCTGATCACCGAGCGCACCGATCCCGACTGGGAGCCGATCCTCAAGCGGGCCAGTGGCGTCGTCACCGACCAAGGCGGCCGCACCTGCCACGCGGCGATCATTGCCCGGGAGATGGGCATCACTGCCATCGTCGGCACCGGTGATGGCACCCAGCGCATCCAGGACGGCGATGCGATCACGATCAGCTGTTGTGAAGGTGATGTGGGCCGGGTGTACAGCGGCACCCTGCCGTTCTCGGTGACGGAGCAGCCCATCGGCGACCTGCCCGCTACCCGCACCCAGATCCTGATGAACGTGGGCAACCCGGAGGAGGCCTTCAAACTGGCCGCCATCCCCTGCGACGGGGTGGGCCTGGCGCGGTTGGAGTTCATCATTGCCAACCACATCAAAGTGCATCCGATGGCCCTGCTGGCCCCGGCGCGGGTGGCCGACCCCACCCAGCGGGCGGCCATCGCCCAGCTGACGGCCATCGCCCAGCTGACGGCCGGCCATGCCAGCCCCGCGGAGTATTACGTCGATCTGCTGGCCCAGGGGATGGCTCGCATTGCCGCGGCCTTCTACCCCCGGCCGGTGATCCTGCGCTTCTCCGATTTCAAGAGCAATGAATATGCCCGCCTGCTCGGCGGCGGGGCCTTTGAGCCCGATGAGGAGAACCCAATGCTCGGCTGGCGGGGGGCTTCGCGCTACTACGCCCCGGCCTTCCGCGCTGCCTTCGCCCTGGAATGCCAGGCCCTCAAACGGGTGCGCGAGGGCATGGGTCTCACCAATGTGATCCCGATGGTGCCCTTCTGCCGCACCCCCGAGGAGGGGGATCGGGTATTGGCAGAAATGGCCCGCTCCGGCCTGGTGCGGGGTGAGAACGGTCTGGAGGTGTATGTGATGTGCGAGCTGCCCAGCAATGTGATTGCGGCAGAGGCGTTTGCCGCGCGCTTCGATGGCTTCTCGATCGGCTCCAACGACCTCACCCAACTCACCCTGGGCCTGGATCGCGATTCAGCCTTGGTGGCTGAGTTGTTTGACGAGCGCCATCCGGCCGTGAAGGCGATGATTCGGCTGGCGATCCAAAGCGCCAAGCGCTGCGGCCGCAAGATCGGTATCTGCGGCCAGGCCCCCAGCGACTACCCCGACTTCGCCCGCTTCCTGGTGGAGGAGGGCATTGATTCGATCAGCCTCAACCCCGACGCGGTGATTGCCACCCGGCTGGAGGTGGCCAGGATCGAGGCAAGCCTGGGGCGCTTCCCAGGGCCCTAGCGGCTCTAGTTCAGCTGATCCGGCCCAGCACCGGTCCCCGGCTGGGGCGGATCTGGGCCGGTAACTGCTGGCTGCGGATTGGCTGCAGGGTTGTCATGTTGAAGCTGGTATAGACCGTACGTCCCGCGCCATCTCCGCTGGGCCAGAAGGCATCAATCAGGGTGAGGGTTTGCACCGGCGGCGTGTTGTCCTGGAGGCGCCGGCGTGGGCCGCTGCCCAGGGCTCCGAGGTGGAGCAGATCCAGTTGCCCCACCCGTCCGGGGAAGTAGGCGTGGTGGTGGCCACTGATGTAGGCGTGGGCTCCGGTGCGCTCCAGCAGCTGCCGCAGGGCGTCGCTCTGTTGCAGCACGTTGCCTGGGGTGTCCCTGCCCTGTCCCACCGCATAGAGGGGCAGATGGCCCAGCACCAGCCGCAGCCGGGCGGATTGCGCTGCTGGGCTGCTCAGCTGGCGCTCGGCCCAGGCCACCTGGTCGGCGGGCACGGTGGCGGAGGAGGCATCCCACACCAGTAGGAACAGGTCGTGCTGGCGCACGCTGTAGGCGAACGGGAAACGGCTGGCATCGACAAATTCCAGCCCCAGCGAATCCCGCTGGCCGCGCCAGTAGCGGCCGGCCTCCTGCCTGTCGAGTTCAAACACGTAGCGCC
The DNA here is from genome assembly GCF_015840335.1 of Synechococcus sp. CBW1108. Classification (NCBI taxonomy): domain Bacteria; kingdom Bacillati; phylum Cyanobacteriota; class Cyanophyceae; order Synechococcales; family Synechococcaceae; genus Synechococcus; species Synechococcus sp. CBW1108. The sequence goes on along the minus strand of NZ_CP060395.1, from coordinate 36,905 downwards.
CGCCGGAGCGGGCCGCCGAGGCGTCGTGGTTGCCCATGGTGATCGCCACCGGCAATCCCGCCCGCCGCAAAGGTGAAAGCAGCTGGCGGTCGAAGGAGGCCCACATGGCACTGAGATGCACCTGGCTGAGCCCCTGCTTCTGGCCAGCGACCATGTCGCCGCCGCAGAGCACCAGATCGGGCTTCCAGGCGGGAATGAGCTGGACGGCCCGCAGCACCTCGCTGAGGTAGCTGGTGGAGCCGTAGCTGCTGTTGAGATCACTGATGGCCACCAGGCGCAGGTCACCCCGAGGGGCTTGCAGCCGACTGGCATCGCCGGTGGCCGCCCGGGCGGGGATCTGGCCGGCCGCCACGGCCCCCATGGCCCCCATGGACAGACCGGCCAGTCCCAGGAAGCTACGGCGGTTGAACTGGGGGCCAGGCCACTGGTCCATGCAGGTTTCAGTGCGCAGCGATGCTGCCCATGCTTAGCGCACCTGGGCCCTTCAGCCAGAGAGCCTCAAGAGCAGGCTGGCTCAGGAGCAGGGTGCCGTGGGCCGTGGCGCGCACCACGCAAAGAACAGCCAAACCGATGCAGAGGGGGCAGTGGGTGATCCCCATGGAGGCGCCAGCGAACCAGTTCCCACCCTGGCAGGCCGGTGGGATTTCCGGCCACGGCCCGACGAGACTGCTGCAATAAGGCCATCAAAGGCGCCCAATCCCCTGGGCGGACCTCCAGGAGTTGCCTGTGCTGCGACTGAGCCAACTGAAACTGCCCCTCGAGCACACGGAGGCCGATCTGAGGGCTGCGGTATGTCGGCGGCTGCGTCTCGAATCGCATCAGCTGGGGGCCCTGCGGCTGGTCAAGCGCAGCGTCGATGCCCGCAAGCCCAAGGCGATCGCCTTGGTGTACAGCCTCGACCTGGAGCTGGCCCTTGATCGCCGCGCTGAAGCAGGCCTGTTGAAGCGCTTCGCCGCTGATCCCAATCTGTGGCCCAGCCCCGACACCACATATCACCCCGTGGCCGTGGCCTGCGCCAACGACCTGCGTCCAGTGGTGGTGGGGGCGGGCCCCTGCGGTTACTTCGCCGCCCTGTTGCTGGCCCAGATGGGCTTCCGCCCCCTGCTGCTGGAGCGGGGCAAGGCGATCAGGGAACGCACCGCAGACACCTTCGGCTTCTGGAAGGGCACCTGCCGCTTCGATCCCGAGTCCAATGCCCAGTTTGGCGAAGGGGGGGCCGGCACCTTCTCCGACGGCAAGCTCTACAGCCAGGTGAGTGAGGCCAAGCCCTATGTGCGCAAGGTGCTGGAGGAGTTGGTGGCGGCCGGGGCTAACCCCGAGATTCTCACCCTGCACCATCCCCACATCGGCACCTACAAGCTGGCCACGGTGGTGCGGGGCCTGCGGCGTCGCATCGAGGCCCTTGGCGGTGAGGTGCGCTTCCAGTGCCGGGTGGATGGCCTGGAGCTGGATCCCCAGGAGCGGGCGGTGCGGGGCCTGGTGCTGGCGGGCGGCGAGCGGATTGGGGCCGACCGGGTGGTGTTGGCCCTGGGCCACAGCGCCCGCGACAGTTTCGCCATGGTCAAAGCTGCCGGTGTGGCGATGGTCCCTAAACCCTTTGCGGTGGGACTGCGCATCGAGCATCCCCAGAGCCTGATCGACCGGGCGCGCTGGGGTGAGGCCGCCGGCCACCCCCGCCTGGGCCCGGCTGAATACAAGTTGGTGCACCACTGCAGCGCCCCTGCCCTGCTTGGCCGCAGCGTTTACAGCTTCTGCATGTGTCCTGGTGGGCTGGTGGTGGGCGCCACCTCCGAGGAGGGCCGTGTGGTGACCAATGGCATGAGTCAGCATTCCCGCAACGAGCGCAACGCCAATAGCGGCCTGGTGGTGAGCATCGACCTCGCCGACCTCAACCCCTATGGCGAAGGGCCAGGTGATCCGCTTGCCGGCGTCGCCTTTCAGCGCCACTGGGAAGGGCTGGCCTACGCCGCCGGGGGCTCCTCCTACATGGCCCCAGCCCAATTGGTTGGTGATTTCCTGGCCCGCCGACCCAGCCGCTGTGCCCAGGGGGTCCAGCCCTCCTATCAGCCCGGCGTGCGCTACGGCGACCTGGACAACTGCCTGCCTCATTTTGTGCTGGAGGCGATTCGGGAGGCCCTGCCCATTTTTGCGCGGCGGATCCCCGGATATGCGATGGAGGGGGCCCTGCTGACGGGCGTCGAAACGCGCACATCCTCGCCTGTGCGGTTGCCTCGAGACCAAGCAACCATGGAGTGCATCAACACTCCAGGGTTATTCCCAGCTGGTGAGGGTGCCGGCTATGCCGGTGGAATCCTCTCAGCTGCCATTGACGGCATCAAAGTGGCCGAGCAGGTGGCCCTGTCGATCACTCATCCTCATCTTCAGCGCCCAGGGGCACAAGGCGAATCTGCTTGCGACCCAATTTGATTTCAAATTCATCCCCGGGTTTGAGGTCGAGCATGGCTGTATAGGCCTTGCCCACCATCAGGTTGCCATTGAACTGAATCTTGGTGTTGAAGCTGAGCTTGCGGCCACCTTTGCCGGTTTTGGAGGTGCCGCCGAAATCAACGCCTTTAGCATTGAGGAGTGCTTCATAAAAAGCTGTGAAGTTCAGCCGCTCAGATCCATCCCTCTTGTGGGAGATGTAGCCGCAAGCCCGCACGAGATCAGACTTGCTGACGTCTCCAAGTTCTTTGACCTTCGCGAGGAGGTCTGCGCCGGTGAGCATGGATAACGTTTATGTAACTTCTGCATTATTGCCCAGCATTCGCCAATGGTGCAAGCATCTGCTGGGTGGGTCCGCTCTAAAAGCAGTTCTGGCACTCAAGTCTGGGAGTCAAGTCTGGGAAACAATGCCGCTCCACTGAACCGCTTTGATCTGGTCGCGTCGCCAAGAGTGAAAAAGCAGTGATTCACTAGCTGTACACAGAGGGCAGACCCCAATTCGATCCGGAGCAATGCCGAGATATTCAAGCTGGCACTGCGCTGCAGCCCTGATGTCCAGCCGGTCCCGCTCGGGATCCGGGTCATCCAGCAGGGCCCCACATCGGCGTAAGGCCTCGAGGGCGGCCGGCAGTTGCTTAGAGCCAGCAACGTTGGCCTTCAGGCCCCAGGCCACCTGTTCGCTCACGCCGCGCTCCACCTGATAACAGACCCCACTGATCGCCGGGCCCAGGGCTACGACAAGCTGGTCTGCCTGGCTGCCGCTGGCCACGAGTTGGCCAATGGCCGAGCTCAGGATGTTGCTGGCCACACCCCGCCAGCCGGCATGGCAGGCCGCCACCCGGCCGGAGCCGGGATCTGCGATCAGCACCGGGGTGCAATCGGCCCCGCATACCCACAGGCTCTGGCCTCCGCCATCGCTCACCAGTCCATCGGCTTTTGGCCAGGGCTGGCAGGCCGCCTGGCTCGCCGCGAGGACCCGATTGCCGTGGACCTGCTGGGGTCGGTGCACGCTCACCCCGGCACTCACGTAGCCCGCCAGGACTTCGGGCCCTCGCCCCTGCCACTGGCGGGTGAAAAACCCGTGCTCGAAGCCCTGAAGGAGGTCGCACTGGAGGTAATAGCCGCCATAGGTACCCACCCAGGTCCAGCCCTCCAGGCTGTTGAAGTCCCGGTCGGGCTTGTCAAAGGGTGGATCAACCGCTTCGGCCATGGGCTGGCAGCTCAGGCGTCGGGTAGGTCGCGCAGCAGCCAGAAGCCCTCGAAGCGCTGATCAGCTTCGTTGGCCTGCACGGCCATGAATTGCAGGCCCCCAGCCTGGGTGCGCGCTGCGGCAAAGGCTCTGGCGGCAGCCCCTGCCTCAGCCTGGTCCAGGTTGGTCAGGAGCCAGCGGTCTTCCATGCCGGCTTCCAGCACCAGTTGCAGCCCGCTGATCTCCAGCCGCACCGGCTCCAGGCCCGCCAGCCAGCCCGCCAGGGCGAGGGCTCTGCTGGGGCTGAAGAGGCGAATGCCGGGCACGGGCACCTCGGCCTCCAGGCCGCTCGGCAGGGGCACCAGGCCAGCGAACCCCAGATCCCATTCCCCGGCCCCGGCCAGCGCCTCCAGGGGCAAGCTGGCCCAGGCCCAGCTCTCGCCGCGGGCGGCCTCGGGCAGGGGCACGGCGATCGGGCGGAGCGGCTGGGGCGGGGGGGCCAGGGGGCCCGCCATGTAGCCAGGCTCCTGGGGATACACGCTGCGCTCCCGCTCCTGCAGCCAGCTGACCAAGGCGTAGGTGCGGCGGCTGCTCACCAGCTCCATCCCCAGACCCTCGGCAGCCCGCTGCACCATGGTGCGCATCGAGGCACGCCAGCAACGCAGGCGCCGCGGCGGGGCGAAGCCCTGGTCCTCGGCGGCGCAGAGGGCCTGCTCCAGCGCTTCCTTCAGCCAGATTGAGTTGACGCTGGTTGCGGGGCAGGTCTGCACCCAACGAAACTGGTGCGAGGTTCCGTCATCGCCTGCCCCAACCTCTGGGGTGGAGCAGATCAGTAGTTCCCAGCGTTTCTTGCCATCGGCTTCCAGAATCGGACGTGAGTAATAGTCGAGTTCCCAGTCAGGGGCCTGCGTCATCCGGCGTCCTGCTCCCTTTGACGCAGGCTTGCCCGGGCCCGGTTGGCCCGGTCTGCGGCCTCGGCCATCACCGTGTCGCGCGCAATCAGCAATTCGCCCGGTTGGCCCTCCAGCAGCGCGGTGTTGAGGGCGATGCGCCCCCGGCCCGGATCCAGCTCGGTGATCAGAGCCTGGAGCCGCTCGCCCTGTCCAAATACCTCCCGCACATCCCTCAGCTGGCCTCCGGTGATCGCCGACTGGTGCAGCAGCCCGCTCACCCCTCCCAGATCCACGAACAGCCCGTAGGGCTTGATCGATACCACCTGGCCTTCCACCAGCTGGCCCACCTCCAAATTTTGGAAGAGGGCAGCGGTGGCCGCCCTCTTCTCCGACAGCACCAGCTTGCGGGTTTCCGGGTTGACTTCCAGGAAGGCGGCGCCAAGGGTTTTGCCCACCAGGGCCTCGTGGTTCTCGCCCTCCTGCAGTTGGGAACGGGGGATGAAGCCGCGCAGGCCCTCTAATTCGCAGGTGACGCCGCCACGGTTGAAGCCGTTCACCTTCACCTGGACAACCTTGCCCTCCTTCTCCAGCTGGCGCACCTTCTCCCAGCTGTGGCGCAGGGCCAGGGCGCGGGCGCTGATCGTCACCATGCCGTCGGCGTTTTGCTCGCGAGTGACGAGCACTTCGAGCTCCAGGCCCTTCGGGAAACGCTCCTTCAGGTTGGTGATCACCCCCAGCCCGCATTCACTTTTGGGCATGAAGCCCGGGGCCTTGCCGCCGATATCCACATAGACCCCATCGCTCTCCATGCCGATCACCGTGCCCCGCACCACTTCGCCGGTGGTGCCGTGGGGCTCGTGGTCATCCAGGGCAGCCAGGAAGGCTTCTTCGTCGAAATCGAAGTCGTCCACACTGCGGGCCGCCTGTTTCGTCGTTGGGGCAGATCGCTTGGCCTGGCCCCGTTGGCTGGGGTCAGGACCCAGCAGGTCGGCCATGCTGAGGCCCTCCATCGAGCCCATTTCAAACAACTCCCCATCGTCTGAAGGGGGGAAGCTGGGGGCCGCCGGCTGCGGGGCTTGGAGGATCTTGGGCTCCGGCGCTGGCGGCGCTGGCGGCGCTGGCTCATCCTTGCGGATCATCACCACCTGGGGGGGCTTGCGCAGCGGCGCCACCGGCAGGGGCCTGGGGGCAACGGGGGGCCGGGGCCTGGAGGAGGACGATCCCGGGCCGGCGGATGAAGATGGGGGCTGTCGGCTGCCGGTATCGGCCATCTCCACGGTGAGCTCACAGCTCCACACTGTAGGGACCAGTTCTGAAGCCATGGACCATCAGCGCCATCTGCAGTGTCTGGCCTGGCCCCAGGTGGAGCAGCTGGCGGCCCAGCCCGGGAGCACGGTGGTTTGGCCGTGGGGGGCGGTTGAGCAGCATGGGCCCCACCTTCCCCTCTGCACCGATGGGCTGTTTGCCGAGCGGGTGCTGGATGCGGCGCTGGCAAGCCTCGATCCAGCCCTGCCGATTCTGAGGCTGCCCCTGCAGAGCATTGGGTGTTCTCCGGAGCACCGCGGCTTCCCCGGCACCCTCAGCCTTTCCCCGGCCCTGCTGATCGAGCTGACCGTGGCCGTGGGTCAGCAACTGGCCGCGGCGGGATTCCAGCGCCTGGTGCTGTTCAATGCCCATGGCGGCCAGATTGCCCTGCTGCAGACGGCTGCGCGCCAGCTGGGCCTGCTCTCCCCAGAGCTGGCCGTATTCCCCTGTTTCCTCTGGAATGGCCCGGAGGGCATTGCCGAGCTGATCCCCGAGCCAGAGCGATCGGAGGGCCTCCATGCCGGCCTGGCGGAAACGAGTCTGATGCTGCACCTAGCCCCCCAGCTGGTGGGCCAGGAGCGTCCCTGCGATGGCACGGGGCTGACCATCCCCACGGGCTGGAGCCTGGAGGCTGGGGCTCCCCTGGCCTGGTTCAGCCACAACCTCAGCTCCAGCGGCGTTATCGGCGACGCCCGGGGTGCCTCTGCCGCCCTCGGCGAAAGGTTGTTTGACCTGCTGGTGGCGGGTTGGCGGCAGCGGCTTGATGCCCTGCTAAACAGCGCCTGGCCAGCTCCCCACTGAGGGTGGTTACAGTTCGCTCAACAGTTCCAACAGAACCGAAGCCATGGCATCCATCGCTGCTGTATCCACCGCCGCTCCTGCAGTGTCCGCAGCCTCTGCCACCGACCAGCTCCCCGACTTCAGCAGCGAGCTTTACAAGGATGCTTACAGCCGCATCAATGCGATCGTGATCGAAGGTGAGCAAGAAGCCCATGACAACTACATATCTATCGGCACCCTGATCCCCGATCAGGCAGAAGAGCTGGGCCGCCTCGCCCGCATGGAGATCAAGCACATGAAGGGTTTCACTGCCTGTGCCAACAACCTTGGCGTGACTGCAGACATGCCCTTTGCCAAGGAGTTCTTCGCGCCCCTGCATGGCAACTTTCAGACGGCGCTGGCCGAAGGCAAGGTGGTCACCTGCCTGCTGATCCAGGCCATTTTGATCGAGGCATTCGCGATTTCCGCTTACCACATTTATATTCCGGTTGCTGATCCCTTCGCCCGCAAGATCACTGAGGGAGTGGTCAAAGACGAATACACCCACCTCAATTACGGCCAGCAGTGGCTCAAGGCCAACTTGGAGACCTGCCGCGAGGAGCTGGAGCAGGCCAACCGGGCCAACCTGCCCCTGGTGCGCAAAATGCTGGAGCAGGTTGCCAACGACGCTTCCGTGCTGCAGATGGATCAGGAAGACCTGATGGCCGATTTCCTCAGCTCCTACCAGGAGGCCCTGCTGGACGTCGGCCTCAGCAGCAGGGAGATCGCCCGGATGGCCGCGGCCGCCCTGGTGGGTTGAGCCCGGTCCCCTGGAGGGATGTAGCGTCGGCGACATCCCTAGGGATTCGGCAATGTTCGGCCTGATCGGTCACTCCACAAACTTTGAGGAGGCCCGCGCCAAAGCACGCAGCCTCGGCTTTGAGGATTTTGCCGAGGGCAACCTGGATATGTGGTGCAGCGCCCCACCCCAATTGGTGGAGAGGTTGGAGGTAACCAACCCCAGTGGCAAGAAGATCGAAGGCGCCTACATCGACTCCTGCTTTGTGCCTGAGATGTTGAGCCGTTTCAAAACGGCCAGGCGCAAGGTATTGAGCGCCATGGAGCTGTCCCAGAAAAGTGGCCTCGACATCACAGCCCTGGGTGGCTTCACCTCGATCATTTTTGAAAACTTCAACCTGCTCAAAGAGCAGCAGATCCGCTCCACAACTCTGGAGTGGCAGCGCTTCACCACTGGCAATACCCATACGGCCTGGGTGATTTGCCGTCAGGTTGAAACCAATGCTCCCCGGCTGGGTATTGACCTGCGTCAGGCCAGTGTTGCAGTGGTTGGCGCCACCGGGGATATCGGCAGTGCGGTTTGTCGCTGGCTGAGCCAACGCACCGGCATCAAGGAACTGCTGCTGGTGGCCCGCCAACAGCAACCCCTGCTTGACCTGCAGCAGGAGCTTGGCGGTGGCCAGATTCTCAGCCTCGAGGAAGCCTTGCCCCAGGCTGATGCGGTTGTTTGGGTCGCCAGCCTGCCCCAGACCCTCAGCATCGATGTCGACAAACTCAAATCGCCTTGCCTGATGATCGACGGCGGCTACCCGAAAAACCTCGACAGCAAGGCCAACGGCGCCGGCATCCACGTGCTCAAGGGTGGAATCGTGGAATTCTTCACAGACATCACCTGGCAGATGATGGAAATGGCGGAGATGGCAAATCCCAGCAGGCAGATGTTTGCCTGCTTCGCCGAGGCAATCCTGCTGGAGTTTGAAGGCATCCATACCAACTTCAGCTGGGGCCGCAACAACATCAGCCTTGACAAGATGGACCTGATCGGCGCGGCCTCCCTGCGCCATGGGTTTGAGGCCCTCAGCCTCAGCTTGCAGCCGGACGCCTCACTGGCCATGGCCCCTGCCTAGCCCCTTTGCCCAATTCCAAAGCACCCCCCGCCATGGCCCGTCGCGCCCTGCTGGAGTTCGAAAAACCGCTGGTTGAGCTGGAGGAGCAGATCGAGCAGATCCGCCAGTTGGCGCGTGACTCGGAAGTGGATGTGAGCCAGCAGCTGCTGCAGCTTGAAACCTTGGCAACCCGCCGCCGCAAGGACATCTTCGAGGCCCTAACTCCTGCCCAGAAGATCCAGGTTGCCCGCCACCCCCAACGCCCCAGCACCCTGGACTACATCCAGGTGATCACCGATGAGTGGCTGGAGCTGCATGGGGATCGGCGCGGCAGTGACGACAAGGCCCTGGTCGGGGGCGTGGGCCGGATCGGGGACCAGGCTGTCGTTTTGCTGGGCCATCAGAAGGGGCGTGACACCAAGGAAAACGTGGCCCGCAATTTCGGCATGGCCTCTCCGGGTGGCTACCGCAAGGCGATGCGGCTGATGGAACATGCCGACCGCTTCCGCCTGCCGATCCTTAGCTTCATCGACACCCCTGGCGCCTACGCCGGTGTGCTGGCAGAGGAACAGGGCCAGGGCGAGGCGATTGCCTTCAATCTGCGCGAGATGTTCCGCCTGCGGGTGCCGATTGTGGCCACCGTGATCGGGGAGGGTGGCTCCGGCGGCGCCCTCGGGATCGGTGTGGCCGACAGGCTGCTGATGTTTGAGCACAGCGTCTACACCGTGGCGAGTCCGGAAGCCTGTGCCTCGATTCTCTGGCGGGATGCGGGCAAGGCCTCCGCCGCTGCAGAAGCGCTGAAAATCACCGGTCCAGACCTGCTCAAGCTCGGCGTTGTCGATCTGGTGTTGCCGGAGCCCTGCGGCGGCAATCACTGGGCACCCTTGCAGGCCGCGGAAACCTTGAAGACGGCCCTGCTCGAGCAGCTGGCCGAGCTCCAGGGCCTGAGTGAAAAGCAGCTGCTCGAGCAGCGCTATGGGAAGTTTCGGCGCATGGGCCGTTTCCTCGAGAGCGAGGCCCCAGAGCCAGCCCGGGGTCCTTAGGGTTGCGCCAAGAGCGCCCTTTCTTTGCAACCGCTCTCCCCTCGCAACCTTGCCTCTTGTCTGATTCATCGGCAGTGGCCCTGATTTCCGGGGCTTCCCGGGGCATCGGTGCCGCGGCAGCCCGTATTTTTGCCGCAGCTGGGTACGACCTGCTCCTGCTGGCCCGGCCCTCTGCCGAGCTCGATGGCCTGGCCGCTGAGCTCGAGCCCCTGGGCCGTCGGGTTGAAATCCAGGCCCTTGACCTAACCGATCCGGCTGCCATCGCGCCCGGTGTAGCTGCACTTTGCGCCCGGGGTCTAGCCCCCACCGTGGTAATCAACAATGCGGGCATGGCTTACACCGGCCCGCTGGCTGCCATGCCGCTTGAGCAGTGGCAGCGGCTGATGCAACTAAACCTGACTGCCGTATTCCAGCTTTGCCAGGTGCTGTTGCCGGGTCTGCGCCAGGCGGGGGGAGGCCACATCATCAACGTCAGCAGCCATGCGGCCCACCACGCTTTCCCAGACTGGGGTGCCTACTGCATCAGCAAGGCTGCCCTAGCAGCGTTCAGCCGCTGTCTGGCCGCTGAAGAACGGGCCCACGGAATACGGGTCAGCACCCTGACCCTGGGTTCGGTGAATACCCCCCTTTGGGAGAGCGAAACAGTTCACAGTACCTTCGATCGCCGTGCCATGCTTGATGCCGAGCGGGCAGCTGAAGCCCTGCTGTATTTGGCCCAACAGCCCGCCACCCAGGTGGTGGAAGACCTCACCCTCATGCCGGCTGCCGGCGCGTTTTGAGCACCTCCATGACCTCCACCTTGCCCTCCAGCCTTCCCTCCCGCTCGAGTGCCCCGGCCGCTGGCCCCTTGCCCGTCAGCGTCCGAATTCGGGAGCGGCTTGAAGCCGATGCCGTTGCCTACTTCGCCAACGACAACATCGCTGACCATCTCAAGGATGGGGAGCTTGAGCAATTGGAAATCGAAGTTGCGGGCAAGGTGCGTGAGCTGCTGCGCAGCCTGGTGATAGATATCGATAGGGACCACAACACCGAGGAAACGGCTGAACGCGTCGCCAGGATGTACCTCCATGAGGTCTTCAAGGGCAGATATCACGAACAGCCCAAGATCGCTAGTTTCCCAAACGTTAAAAAGCTTGATGAAATCTACACGGTTGGGCCCATCTCCGTGCGCTCAGCCTGCTCCCATCACCTGGTTCCCATCCTTGGCAACTGCTGGATCGGAATCAAGCCCGGGGAGAGGGTTATCGGCCTATCCAAATTTTCACGGGTGGCTGACTGGGTCTTTTCCCGGCCCCACATTCAAGAGGAGGCCGTGATGATTCTGGCAGATGAAATCGAAAGGCTCTGTGAGCCTCAAGGTCTGGCCATTCTGGTAAAGGCTCAGCACTTTTGTATGAAGTGGCGCGGTGTCAAGGAACCGCAAACCAGCATGGTCAATTCCGTGGTTCGCGGTGATTTCCGGGCCGATCCCAGCCTCAAGGCTGAATTTTTTGAACTCGTCAAACAGCAGGAATCTTTGCTCTACTAACGAGCAATCCCCTCTCCCCTGGCTAAGCAAATTTCTTCGGCCGGGCGCCTGCCCTTAGGGAGCCGGGAGCACCGGCCCCACAGGTCGGGAAGCCTGGCGTTGGGCCGGGGCACCGGCCGGAGAGACAGCCACCACCAGCATCACTTCGGCTGAAACATCCTGGGGCTGGAGGACATAGCTGGGTCCGGACGCCTCCACGATCAGCAGCCATTGGCTGCTGCCCGGGCTGCGCCGGTACCAGTGGAAGGCCTGGGGAGGCAGGGCCGCCAGCGCGTCCGCCAAGGCCGTGGCCTGCAGCACCTGACCCGCGATGGCCTTACCCTGGAGCGCCAGCTGCTCCAATCCGTTGATCTGCTGCTGAACGGCGCTTTCCAGCTGCAGATCGCTGGAGATCTGCTGACGTAGGGCCTGGATCTGGGCCTGGGGATCGGCACTGACCCCAGGCACGCAGGAGAGCTGGCCATCCACCAGCTGGCAGCCCACCAGGTCCTGGGCCGCCACCCCTTCCGGTATCCAGGCCGGCATCCAGACCGGCATCCAGGCCAGCACCAGGGCCAGGCAGCCGCCCAGGCCCAGCTGGCGTTGGCTTTGTTGTCCAGGGCAGGGACCCATCAGCAGAGGGAAATGTCCAGCTGATTTTGGCGTCAAAAGGCCTTCTCAGCCAGCTGCGCCGAGGGCGCCAACCAGCTCCGCTACAAGCTCGAGGTCCTTGTCGCCAGGCCTGCGCTCCACGCCACTGGAGGCATCGAGGCCAGTGGGGCTCAGCCGGGCCAGCACCGGCGCGACCCGGTCGGCGCGAATGCCCCCCGCCAGCCACCAGGGCAGGGGCGGCTGAAACTGATCCAGCCAGTCAATCGGGATGGGATGGCCCGTCCCACCGAGCTGGTCAGGTAGCCAGGCATCGAGTAGCAGGGCATCGACCACCTCCGCGTAGGCGGCTGCCTGCTGCAGATCCTCCGGGCCGCGGATGCGCAGGGCTTTCCAGAGCTCGCAGCCCAGTTTTTCGCCCAGCTCCCGGCAGCGCTGCGGGCTCTCCGAACCGTGCAGCTGGAGAATCCCATGCCCCCTGTCCGTCCCCAGCTGCTCCAGCGTGGCCCCATCGGGATCGGCCACCACCAACACCCGCTGGCAGCCGGGGGCTGCGGCCTGCACGGCGGCAAACAGGGCCTGCCGTTCGGCCGGATCTACGTATCGAGGCGACCCTGCCACGCCGATCACGCCGATGGCATCGGCGCCCAGAAGGGCGACTGCTGCGGCCTGGGCCGGCTGCCGCAGTCCGCAGATCTTGAGCCGGGGGCGGGGCATGGGTGGGCATCTGGCATGCCACCTTTTTAGGATCAGCTATCTGATGGCGGGCCTGGCCCGGTTGTCGTGCCGGTGGAGGGGCCGTGGGAGAGGGCTGGCAGCTGTTCAAGATCCGCGGGATTCCTCTGCGCATCCATCCGAGTTGGTTTGTGATCCTGGTGCTTGCCACCGCGGCCTTCCAGCAGCAATACAGCCTGAGCCTCAAGGATCCCGTCAGTGCTGGCGTCCTCTGGGCCCTGGGTCTGCTGACGGCCCTCCTGCTGTTCGTCTCAGTTCTCCTGCACGAACTGGGCCATTCCCTGGTGGCCCTGACCCAGGGCGTTCAGGTCAGCAGCATCACCCTGTTTCTGCTGGGGGGGGTGGCCAGCGTGGAGCGGGAATGCAGCACGGCCCGAGGGGCCCTGCTGGTCGCTGCAGCGGGGCCGGCCGTCAGCCTTCTGCTGGGCATGGGTCTACTGGCCGCTACCCACGCTGCAGACCATCTCTCGCCGCTGCTGGGGGCGATGGTTGCCCAGCTCGGCAGCCTCAACCTGGTGCTGGCCCTGTTCAATCTGCTGCCCGGTCTGCCCCTCGACGGCGGCCTGATCGTCAAGGCCCTGGTGTGGCAGATCAGTGGCAGCCAAAGGCGGGGCGTGGAGGTAGCCAACCAATCCGGCCGCATCCTGTCCCTTTTTGCCATCGGCCTGGGCACGGTGCTGCTGCTGCGAGGGGCGGGGCTCAGTGGGGCCTGGTTGATGCTGCTGGGCTGGTTTGGCCTGGGTGCATCCCGCAACCAGCGCCAGATGCTGGTGCTGCAGCGCACCCTCAATGAGCTCAAGGTGCGGGATGCGGCAGGTCGTCGTTTTCGGGTGCTTGAGGCCTCCGGCCCCCTGCGGGAGCTGAGCAGGATCCGCCTGGCCCAGGCCAGTGACGCCGGCCAGGGCGACTGGCTGCTGGTCTGCGATCGCGGCCGCTGGCAGGGGGTCATTGACGACACCCCGCTGCAGCAGCTCCCTGTACAGCGCTGGGATAGCGATCGCATCGGTGACCACATCCAGCCCCTGGACAGCCTTCCTTCGATTCGGGACTCAGCCCCGCTCTGGCAGGCGGTGCAACAACTCGAAGCCAGCGACCGCGACCGCCTGCTGGTGTTCAGCCCCGCCGGCCTGCCCTGCGGCACGATCGAGCGGCCTGAACTCGGGGAGGCCGTGCTCGTCAAGATGGGATTAAAGCTGCCTGCCCCCCTGCTCGAGGCAGCTCGGCGCCAAGGCACCTACCCGCTAGGCCTGGCCCTGCCCCAGGTGGTGCGATCGATGCTGGCCTCCGGTGAAGCCTCCGGCGAAGCCCCTGCCCTGCCAATAGGTAGCCCCTCCGTGTAAGGCCCCAGGCGGGCTCCGATGGCGGCGAGCTCAGCGCCGCTGAGGGCCCCTTCAGTCCATCCTGAGCCGGCTGTTGGCAGCCAGGTCAGGGCCGATCGGATCAGCAGACTTTGCAGGGCGGAGCCCCCTAGGGGCAGCCTGGCCAGCCGGGGAGGCGGGGCGTTGAATACCTGCTGCCAGAGCCCATCTGCTGGCTCGACCAGGATCGAGCCGTGCTGGAGCAGGCAGCCCCTGCGCCAGAGCTGGGCGCTGCCGATGCGCTTGGCCCCATCGGCGTCGACCAGGTCTGCGGCGGTGCCTGAGGCAAAACAGTTGCTGGGCTGCATCGCGCTGGCTTGGCTGCCCGGTTTCAGGGGGTGGCCCAGCTGGGCAAAGGCCTCCAGCAGCCAGCGGCACGCCAGCCCATAGGCCCGCTTGCGCCCCAGTGGCGCCCCGGGCCAGACCAGGCCATAGGTGATCTCGCCGGCATGGAGGACTGCCCTGCCGCCGCTGGGCCGGCGCACCAGATCGATTACCCCGGCGCTGGCCAGTTCGCTCCAGTGGGCTTCCACCTTGCCCTGGTGAAATCCCAGCGACAGGGTTGGACGCTGCCAGCTGTAGAGGCGAAAGCTGGGCGCAGCTTGCTCCAGCAACCAGGCATCGGTGGCCATCTGCCAGGCCCCGCTCCGGCAGGTGCTGGGCAGCAGCCTCAGGGGCGGCATGGGGGATGCTGAAGGAGCCGCCATCACCCCAGATTGCCAGGATGTTGTGGAGCCTGTTGCCCTATCTCCCCCTGGGGTTGCTGGCTGGGCTGCTGTCTGGTCTGCTGGGTATTGGCGGGGGGCTGGTGTTCGCCCCCATGCTCTTGCTGGCGGGGCTGGAACCGCACCAGGCCCTTGCCACCAGCACCCTGGCGATCGTGCCCACCACCCTCGGGTCCACCTGGACGCACCTGGCCAACCGCAGCCTTCCCTGGCGCTCCGCCCTGGCGATTGCCATTGGGGCCGGCCTCGGTGCGGGCCTGTTCAGCCGGGTGAGCCTGGGGGTGCAGGGCTGGCAACTGTTGGCCCTGCAGGCGCTGATGTACGCCGTGCTGACAGCCACCATTCAGCCCCATGGGCCCCCCGAGGTTGGGGGCGAATCCCCCCCCAACCTGCCGGGCCTTTCCGCCGTGGGATGGATGGCGGGATTGGCTACGGGCATGCTCGGCATCGGCGGCGGCCTGGTGATGGTGCCCCTGATGGTGAGGTTCCTGCGGGTGCCCATCCACCTGGCCATTCGCTTCAGCGGCCTGGCTGTGCTGGTTTCCGCCACGGTGGCTTCAACCACCTTCTTCAGGGACGGCCGGGCCCTGCTGCCCATTGGCCTTGCCCTGGGGGCTACGGCCGCCCTGGCCGCCCGCTGGTCCGCCGCCCGCTTGGATCGGGTCAGTGGGGTCTACCTGGTCTGGATGTTGCGGGCCCTCACGATGGTCCTAGGGCTCCAGAGCGGAGGCCACGCCCTGCAGCTGTTGCTTGGGCCGACTGGCTGATCCTGGGCCCAGCCCCCGGGGAGTTGGCCAGAGCTCAGACCGGCGGTAAGTAATTCCAGAACTGGGCATCGAGCTCGAATCCCAGCACCGCAGCCATCTGGGTGAGCCCCTGGCGGATGCCCAGGTTGTGGGATCGGGCCCAGGCATCGAGGCCGAACAGGCGATGGGTCATCCACAGTTCAAGGGCCTCGGGGGCAAAGCGGATCCCCTCGGTGCGACTGAACTGGTGGGGCAGCAGCATGGCCCCATGTCGGGTGAGCTGGCCACTGCCGCGTTCCAGCACCAGGGGCAACCAGGGATATTCCGCATCGGCCCGCAGGGACCAGAGCCGCAGTTCGGCGATCTCAGAGAGTTCGCGGGGATCGTCTGCGGCCTGGGGCCAATCGAAGTTGAGTTCGAGGGATCCGGCCCGTTGCACCAGGGCTGCCGGATCGAGGCTTGCCCAGGGTTGAAGCGGGGCGAGATCGAGGGTGCGGATCTGTTGCTCGGAGATCTCCACGGGCATTAGCAGGTCGGAGCCATCAAGAGCTGTGACAGCAGGGCGGGCGCCGCTGGACCGTAGCCACCGATGGGCAAAGAATGGGATATCCCGTTGATTCCAGCCATCATGGTTTCCACCCTCAGCCTGGCCGAAGTGCTGATTGCCCTGGTGGTGGCAGCCCATGCGGGGGTGCTGGCCGTGCGTCTCTGCTTCTCGCTCTACAAGGCCTGAGTTCCCTTAGGAGCCATTGCCAAGGGGAGCCATTGCCGCTAGAAGAATTGTGTCCCTAAAGGATTGCTTTTCTCGGCATGCGGCAAGTGTCCAGGCCTGCGCCCCCATCTAGGCCTGCGCCAGCATCCAGGCGTGAACAGCAACCCGCTGTGAAGGTTGTTTCAGGGGGCGAAACTGCCGCCTTACATGGCCTCTCACTGGAGCGCCAGGAACTCCTCTGCAGCCTGATTGCCGTGGCCGTGAAGCTGGGCCTGGTGGTTGTGGCCGGCATCAGCCTGGCGCGCCTTACCTCGGCTTACCAGGAGCGGATGGAGCGCCAGGGCGAGCTCGCTGCCGTGCTCGAACTCGAGCAGACCAAGCTGCTGAAGGCAAGGGAACGCTTTGACCAGATGTTCATGTTGGAGGGGGAGCAGCGCCTGATCCGGGAACAGAGCCAGTGGATCGCCCCGAACCGGCTCCGTGTGGTGTGGAACAACCCTGAGCAGGCCCGCCCCAGCCCCTAGGTTGGATCCCGTTTTGTCTCCGGGTTTGATGGCTGAAGCAGTTGGCGCCGGAACGGTTCTGATCACCGGCACCACCTCTGGAGTCGGACTCCATGCCACTAAGGCCCTTGCCGATCGGGGCTGGCAGGTGGTGACCGCCAACCGGGATCCGGTCAGGGCGGCAGCTGCCGCCGACAGTCTGGCTATCCCCTCGGCCCAGCTCAGCCATCTGAGATTTGATCTGGCCGATCTAGACAGTGTGCGGGCTGGGGCGGAAACCCTGGTGGCTTCCCTGGGACGCCCCCTCGATGCGCTGGTGATCAATGCGGCCGTCTACAAGCCCAGGCTGGAGCAGCCTGAGCGCTCCCCCCAGGGCTACGAGATCTCGATGGCCACCAACCATCTGGGCCAATTCCTGCTGATCCACCTCCTCCTGCCTGATCTGGAGCGCTCCAGCCACCCCTCCCGCCGGGTGGTGATCCTGGGCACGGTGACGGCCAATTCAAAGGAGCTAGGCGGCAAGATCCCGATCCCGGCTTCCGCCGATCTGGGCGACCTCGCCGGCTTTAAAGCCGGCTTCCAGGCCCCGATCGCCATGGCCAACGGCAAGCCCTTCAAGCCAGGCAAGGCCTACAAGGACAGCAAGCTCTGCAACATGATCACCACCCAGGAGCTGCATCGCCGTCTGCATGGCAGCACCGGCATCGTGTTCAGTTCGCTGTATCCGGGCTGTGTGGCCGACTCCCCCCTTTTCCGCCATGCCCCACAGGCCTTCCAGAGGATTTTCCCCTGGTTCCAGAAAAAAATCACCGGCGGCTACGTGAGCCAGGCCCAGGCCGGCGAAAGGGTGGCCCAGGTGGTAGCCGATCCAGCCTTCAGTTCTTCCGGGGTGCACTGGAGCTGGGGTAACCGTCAGAAGCAGGGGGGGAAGCAGTTCAGCCAGGAACTCTCCGATAAAGCCAGCAATCCGGATACGGCCCAGGCCATGTGGGAGGAATCCATGAAGCTCGTCGGGCTGGCTTGACGCTGCTGCCCCCGGGGGCGTGCTGGGGCTCAGAAACGGCGCCGGAAGGCATCGTCACTGCGGGAATCGCCCCCTTCGGCCCTAGCCAGCTTCCAGACATTGCGGCTGAGGCGGCGAGCCCTGATTCCAGCCCGTTCCACGCTCTCACTGGTAGGGCGTACGCCTAGCAACTGGCTGACCTCGGCCGTGGTCAGGGGGGCACCGGTCTGGAGTGCCAGCTGGGTGAGTTCGAGGCGCTGACGCAGGGCTGCCAGATCGGCCCGGCCCCCATCATCAGAGTCTGCCCAGATCCAGGGCAGGTCGTTGCCGGATCCCGCCATTTTCTGCATCAAACCCAGGCCGATAAAGGCCAGGGCCTGCTCCGGTTTCACCCCCTGGGCCGCGGCTTCGGCCATCCACTCTGGGAGCGGGGCCGGGCTGGTTGTGGCAGCGGCGGTGCTGGCGGCTTGCTGTCGGCTGGTCATGAACGTCCCATCAACGTTGGCCGGACCCTACCGGCTCCGCAACAATGGGCAAGGGTGTAACCGGGCTCAGGGTTAAGATCCCGGCGCGGCTGCCCAGCTGAAAGGGCAAGCTGCCCGCAGGACCCTTGCCCGCTCGCCAGCCATCTCGAGAAGAACTGGCCCTGCGCCGGAGACGGGAAGGAGCGTCGGCATCTGTAACGGGCACGGGCAGGGTTTCGGTACCTGCGGGCCCCCGTTCTGGATCCTTGGTCACCGGCACCCAGTTGGATAGCGGCAGCTCCGGCGCCAGCTGCGTGATCACCACCGACAGCGAAGGCTCCCGCCTGGCCCGCCAGTCGAGCCAGGTGCAGTCGATCGAGCTGCGCACCTACGTCTTTCTGGATTCACTCCAGCCCCAGCTGGCCGCCTACATGGGCACCGTGAGCCAGGGCTTCCTGCCGATCCCCGGCGACGCCTGTCTCTGGCTCGAAGTGTCGCCCGGCATGGCGGTGCACCGGGTCACCGACATCGCCCTCAAGGCGAGCACCGTGCGCCTCGGCCAGATGATCGTGGAGCGGGCCTTCGGCTCGCTGGCCCTCTATCACCGTGACCAGAGCAATGTGCTCCACTCGGGCGATGTGGTGCTCGAGGCGATCGGCAGCCGGGTGGAGCAGCGCAGCCGTTGCGAGGTGAGCTGGACAGAGATCATCCGTGCCATCACCCCCGACCATGCGGTGTTGATCAACCGTCAGAACCGCCGCGGCTCGATGATCCAGGCCGGCATGAGCATGTTCATCCTGGAAACCGAGCCCGCCGGCTACGTGCTGATCGCCGCCAATGAGGCCGAAAAGGGCTCCAACATCACGGTGGTCGATGTCAAGGCCGTGGGCGCCTTTGGTCGCCTCACCCTGGCGGGCCGCGAAGGCGATGTGGAAGAGGCCGCCGCCGCGGCGATGCGGGCCATCAACCACATCAACAACAGTGCCAGCTGAGGGAGTGCCAGCTGAGGGGTGCCAGCTGAGCTAATCCAGCTCAGCCTCGAATCCCCAGGAGCCGCCGCAGCGCCGGGGCGAGCAACCTCGCTGCCTTACCGCGGCTGCCGAATTTGCTTCTCAAGTGGGGGCCCATCTGGGCATAGGAGCTGCCAGCCTCGCGCACGAAGAGCAGACTGTCGTAGCCACTGCCATGGCCCTGGGGTTGGCGCAGGATTGAACCCCTGCAGATGCCCTCTGCTTCGGCGCGGCTGGCTCCGGAGGGATCGGCCAGCACCATCGCACTGCGGAAACTGGCCCCCCGGTAGAGGGAGTCGCCCAGTTCGTGCAACAGGCGATGAATGCGTTCGTGGTCGGTGGGGGCGTAACGGGCCGAAAAAATTCCGGGTGCGCCGCCCAGGGCATCCACCTCGATGCCGGAGTCGTCCGCCAGGGCCCACTGGCCGGTGAGTCTGGCCACTGCCTGGGCCTTGATCCTCGCGTTGTCGAGGTAGGTGGAGCCCGTTTCCTCAATTTCCAGCCCCGCTGGCTGGGGCAACACTTCCAGCTCAACAAGCTCGAGCATGGCACCGATTTCGGCCACCTTGTGGGGGTTGCCGCTGGCGATCACCAAAGCTGGCATCCACGGTCCCCAGGAGAGGCGCCATTCTGGCCCAGAGGCCCCGTGCATGAACCCAGGGGCGCTCCAGGAGTGGGGAACCGGCCGGGTTGAACATTCCACCCCCCGGAGAACTCCAGGGGTGCCGGTTCCGCCTGCAACATTAGGTAAATAAGCCTAAAAGCCCTGGGCAATGACAGCTTTTTGTTCGGCCCCTGACAGGGGGCGGCCCACTTGGACCACCGGGTTTGGTGGGGATTAGCGTTGCAACTGATCGCCATTTCAGGTGATCAAGCCGGAGTTTTGCCAATGGACTCGAGCTTGATCCTGCAGAACCTGCTCTCCCCTCCGGTTCTGTTCTTTTTTCTAGGTGTGATTGCGGTGCTGGTGGGTTCCGACCTGGAAATCCCCGCGCCCCTACCCAAGCTCTTCTCCCTCTACCTGTTGCTGGCGATCGGCTTCAAAGGGGGGCTCGAATTGCAACACAGCGGTCTGGGCGGCCAGGTACTGCCCACCATTGCGGCCGCCGTGGCGATGTCTCTGCTGGTGCCGGTCTACAGCTTTCTGCTGTTGAAGCTGCGCTTCGATGGCTTCAATGCCGCCGCCATTGCGGCCACCTACGGCTCCATCAGTGCGGTGACCTTCATCACCGCCGAGGGTTTTCTGGAAACCCAGAAGCTGCCCTTTGACGGCTTCATGGTGGCGGCCCTGGCCCTGATGGAATCTCCCGCCATCATTGTGGGACTGTTGCTGGTCAAGCTGGCTTCCCCCCAGCGGCGCCCCGATGCCAAGGAAATGCGCTGGCAAGAGTTGCTTCGGGAGGCATCCCTCAACAGCTCAGTGCTGTTGTTGGTGGGCAGCCTGGTGATCGGCCTGCTTGTTGCGGCCTACAGCCCCGCCAGCGTGGCCAAAATGCTGCCCTTCAGCGAGCAGCTGTTCTACGGAGCCCTTAGCTTTTTCCTGCTGGACATGGGCATCGTGGCGGCCCAGCGCATCCGCGATCTGCGCGAAGCGGGAGCTTTTCTGGTGGGCTTTTCCATAGTGATGCCCCTGTTCAACTCCTTGGTGGGGGTTCTGATCTCCAAGGGACTGGGGCTGGAGCCTGGCAATGCCCTGTTGTTTGTGGTGCTGTGTGCGAGTGCCTCCTACATCGCCGTGCCGGCCGCAATGCGAATGACCGTGCCTGAGGCCAACCCCAGCCTCTACATCTCCATGGCGCTTGGGGTCACGTTCCCCTTCAACATCATTGTGGGAATTCCGCTCTACATGACCCTGGTCAACACCTTCCTTCCCTACCCAGGCTGAGCCATGAAACGTGTGGATCTGATCCTGAGCGAAAGGGAGCTCGACGCGGTGATCAAGGCAATTGATGCGGCCGGAGCGCCGGGCTATTCGGTGCTGAAACACGTCACTGGCAAGGGGCCCCATGGCCTGGTTTCCGACTCCATGGACTTCAGCGGCCTGGGGGCCAACGCCCATGTGATCGTGTTTTGTCCAGAGGAAGTTCTGCCTAAATTGCGCCAGGGGATCCAGCCTTTGCTCGATTACTACGGCGGTGTGGCCTTCGTGGCCGAGGCAGAAGCGCTCTGAGCGGACTCGGCAGAACCCCTGCCGTCACTGGAGTGGCAAGCATTGCCTAACGTTTTGTGTTGCACTGATCAGCTTGGCTTATCTGACGCTGGGCTAAGAGTGATGGCAGGAGATGGGTAAATGGCTTGACGGGGGGTTTGCCTGCCGACCATGGTTGCGAGCGAACATTCCACCCCCCTCCTCCAGGAGCAGGTAATGGCAACTGAAACCATGGGCATCGCCCTCGGCATGATTGAAACCCGGGGTCTGGTCCCCGCGATCGAGGCGGCTGACGCCATGACCAAGGCCGCCGAAGTGCGCCTGATCGGTCGTGAATTCGTTGGCGGCGGCTACGTCACCGTCATGGTGCGCGGCGAAACCGGCGCAGTTAACGCAGCTGTTCGCGCCGGGGCTGATGCCTGCGAGCGCGTCGGCGACGGCCTCGTGGCAGCCCACATCATCGCCAGGCCCCACCGCGAAGTGGAGCCTGCCCTGGGCAACGGCAACTACGCCGGTCAGAAGGACTGAGCCAGAAAGCGTCTGAAGCGCTGATCAACCTCAATCCCCTACCCGCCCCCACCGGAGAAACTCCATGAGCAAGAAGTACGACGCCGGGGTCAAGGAGTACCGCGACACGTATTGGACTCCTGACTACGTCCCCCTAGATACCGACCTGCTGGCCTGCTTCAAGTGCACCGGACAGGAAGGTGTTCCCAAGGAAGAAGTGGCTGCCGCTGTGGCAGCTGAATCCTCTACCGGCACTTGGTCCACCGTCTGGTCCGAGCTCCTCACCGATCTCGACTTTTACAAAGGCCGCTGCTATCGCATCGAAGACGTTCCTGGCGACAAGGAAGCCTTCTACGCCTTCATTGCCTATCCCCTCGATCTGTTTGAGGAAGGCTCAATCACCAACGTGTTGACCTCCCTGGTTGGCAACGTGTTTGGCTTCAAGGCGCTGCGCAATCTGCGTCTCGAGGACATCCGCTTCCCGATGGCGTTCATCAAGACCTGCATGGGTCCTCCGAACGGCATCGTGGTTGAGCGCGACCGCATGAACAAGTACGGTCGCCCCCTGCTGGGTTGCACCATCAAGCCGAAACTCGGCCTGAGCGGTAAAAACTACGGCCGGGTGGTGTATGAGTGCCTCCGCGGTGGTCTCGATTTCACCAAGGATGACGAGAACATCAACTCCCAACCGTTCCAGCGTTGGCAGAATCGTTTCGAGTTCGTTGCTGAAGCTACCAACCTGGCGCAGCAAGAAACCGGCGAAAAGAAGGGTCACTACCTCAACTGCACCGCCGCAACTCCTGAGGAGATGTATGAGCGTGCCGAGTTCGCTAAGGAACTGGGCCAGCCCATCATCATGCACGACTACATCACTGGGGGCTTTACCGCTAACACCGGTCTAGCCAAGTGGTGCCGTAAGAACGGCATGCTGCTGCACATTCACCGTGCCATGCACGCTGTGATTGACCGCCATCCCAAGCACGGTATTCACTTCCGAGTGTTGGCCAAGTGCCTGCGTCTCTCTGGTGGTGACCAGCTGCACACCGGCACGGTGGTTGGCAAGCTGGAGGGCGACCGCCAGTCGACCCTCGGCTATATCGACCAACTGCGTGAATCCTTCGTCCCCGAAGACCGCAGCCGCGGCAACTTCTTCGACCAAGACTGGGGTTCCATGGGCGGCGTCTTCGCCGTTGCCTCCGGTGGCATCCACGTGTGGCACATGCCCGCTCTGGTGGCCATCTTCGGCGACGACTCGGTGCTGCAGTTCGGTGGTGGTACCCACGGCCACCCCTGGGGTTCCGCCGCTGGTGCGGCCGCCAACCGGGTGGCTCTTGAAGCCTGCGTCAAGGCCCGCAACGCCGGTCGTGAGATCGAGATTGAAGGTCGCGACATCCTTCTGGAGGCAGCGAAGCACAGCCCCGAGCTGGCCATCGCCCTGGAGACCTGGAAGGAAATCAAGTTTGAGTTCGACACCGTCGACAAACTCGACGTCAACTGATCAATCCATTTTCATCCACCTAAGGGATCCCCATGCCTTTCAAGAGCACCGTGGGTGACTACCAAACAGTCGCCACCCTGGAGACATTCGGCTTCTTGCCGCCTTTCACCCAGGACGAGATCTACGACCAAATCGCCTACATCATTGCCCAGGGTTGGAGCCCGCTCGTTGAGCACGTCCATCCCAGTAATTCCATGGCCACCTATTGGTCATTCTGGAAACTGCCCTTCTTTGGCGAGAAGGATCTGGGCGTGATTGTGAGCGAGCTTGAGGCTTGCCATCGTGCCTATCCCGACCACCACGTGCGTTTGGTCGGTTACGACGCATATACCCAAAGCCAGGGTGCCTGCTTCGTGGTTTTTGAAGGCCGCTGATTTTTAGCGGCTCGAGGGGGGGTATCTATCGGCTCCATGCCGGCCCCCCCACCTTTCAATTTTTGATCATCCATTCGACGGGCGGACATGGCCAGCACATCCAGCCGGGAAGCAGCTCTGGAGCGCCGCAGGGCCCTCACCAACGGCGGCAAAAAGGCCGCCAACCGGTTCACCTCCGGCAACAGTCGCGTGCGCTCGCTTGAGGACGCGCGTCCCACTCGCACCTCAGCTGCGGCGACCAAGCCCGCAGCCTCTGCGGCGGCGGCGGCGAGTGCCCCGGTGCCCACACCGAGCCGCAGCCTGGCCGTCCCATCTCCGTCTGCCCGGCGCAGCCAGGCCCGGCCAATCGCCAATCCCAGCCGTGATTTGGTGCTCTCCCGCCGGGAGGCCCTCTCTAAGCGCGGTAAGCGTGCTGACACCTCCCGCGATCGCACCCGCACTGACGTGGCCAAGACCGACCTGGCCAAGATCACTGCTAAGGCCACTGCCAAGCCCCCAGTCGCTGCCAATCCCCAGCAAGTTGCTTCAGCTGCTTTGGCCAAGCGTCCGGCCGCCCAGTCCCCCTCCCTCACCAGCCTGAGCAGCCGGGCAGGCCAGGGCAACGATCGGCGGCTCACCCCGAAGCGATCGGCCCAGCGTGATCCCAGTCGAGCCCTGGCCCTAGCCCGCCGCGAAGCCCTATCCAAGCGAGGTAAATCCGCCAATGCCCCTACCAGCACATCGGCGGCGACCCTCTCCCGTCAAGGCAACCCAGATATGAGCGCCCGCGAGCTCTCCCAGAAGCTGCGGGAGCTGCGGGCCAAGGTGGGCAGTGCCGGCACCAGTCGTAACGGCGGCACTCGACCTTCCGGCCCCAACCGCCACGGTTCAAAGCAGGCCGTGGCCGCTGATGCCCATTGGAAAGTGGGCGTCAGCGAAACCAGCAGTGGCCAGGTTGTGACCGGTACCCAGGCGAACCGCTCCCCCAAGACCACCGGTAACGAGGCGGCGACCTGCCGCCCCATTACCGGCACCGAATATCTCGGGGCTGAGGTGTTTCAAGCCTTCTGTCAGAGCGGCCCCGTTGCCACCCAGCCAGCCAAGGTGCGGGTCAGCGCCACCACCCATGGCAATCGCGTCACCGGCAACGAGGTGGGCCGCTCTGAAAAGGTCACTGGCGATGAGCCCGGCACCTGCCAAAATATTACCGGTATGGAATACGTATCTGCCAACCAATCGGCTACCTACTGCGGCGGCAGCAATCCCAGCCCCCGCAAGGTCGGCCGCAGTCAAACCGTCGGAGGCCAACCCGTTTCCGGCGTGATGGTGGGCCGCTCCAGCAATGTGACCGGTGATGAGCCGGGTTCGGGCAGGCAGCTCACCGGCACCCAGTACGTAGGCGGTGACCAGAGCCAGGTGGGGGGGCGGGCACCCACCAAGGTGGCCAGCCTCCATACCCTGCGGGGCACGGGTATCACCGGCACCCATGTGGGCCGCAGTGAGCACGTTACCGGCGATGAACCCGGCAG
Organism: Synechococcus sp. CBW1108; assembly: GCF_015840335.1. NCBI lineage: Bacteria > Bacillati > Cyanobacteriota > Cyanophyceae > Synechococcales > Synechococcaceae > Synechococcus > Synechococcus sp. CBW1108. The sequence continues at coordinate 11,959 of NZ_CP060395.1, read as the reverse complement.
CTGCCGCCTGGTGACGGGGGACGAATATGTGGGCAGCCAGCAGTTTTCTGATTTCTGCGGCACCAAGCCGGCCCCGGAGGCCGCCAAGGTGGGCTTCAGTGTCACCAACAAAGCCCAAGTCGTGAGCGGTACCCGCACAGGTCGCTCCACCAACGTCACCGGCGACGAGCCCGGTACCTGCAAGGTGGTCACAGGCACCCCCTATGCAGGGCTGGAGCAGGCCGGTGATTTCTGCTCCAGCAAGGCCGTCGGCGAGATCCGCCAGCGCACCCCGGTGCGGGGCGCCAACCGCATGAGCGGTATTCAGCCCGGCATTGGCGGAGCCTTGACGGGAGCCGGGCGAGGCGCCTGTGAGGACGTGACCGGCACGCCCTACATCGGTAACGACCAACTGCTGGCAGCCTGTGGAGCCGCCGCCGACCAGGATTCAGACTTTCCCCAGCCCCTTGGCGGCAGCCAGCCCTGGCAGCAATTCAGCATCCAGTCGCCATCGAGGGCAGCCCACCTGGCTCGAGAACGTACCGGCGGAGTCACGGGCACCAGTTACGAGCAAGGGAGCAGGATTACCGGCCCTTTTGATCTGGCCGGTGGCATGGTCACCGGCACTGAGCAGTTCCGCTTCGATCGCCGTGGCAGCCAGCAGGCCCGCGGCCCGCTGGTGCAGCCAGCAGCACTCGTGCAAGCAGCACCACTCTCTCAAGCACCACTCGCTCAAGCAGCACCAGTTGGGGAGCAGGGCGAGCGGCCCACCTCCAGGGTCACCGGCGAAGGGATCTCAGCCGGCCTGAAGATCACCGGCGATGACTGGGACCGGGGTGATCGGGTCACGGGCACCGAAGGTGTTTCGGCCCGTCGCCGCAACCCCACCAGGCCCGGTTCGATGCAGGCCATGCCCAGCTACCAGGCCAAGCGCAACGAGGAGAAGCCCGAGCCCGTGAGCCGGGTGACCGGCTCCAGTGGCAACACCACTGCTGGCTCCCTGATCACGGTTTCCGGTGGGGCCCGCGGCTGAATCCCTGATGCCCCGTCGTCCCACCGCCACTCCCTATCGCCCGATGGCCCCCACGGCCCCCCGTCGCCGGCCCCTCGGTGGCGGCGCCAGCGGAGTAGGGCTCCATCCCCTCACCGACCGTCAGGCGAATGGGACCCTGCAGGCTTACGACGAGCGGGTGAAGGGTGCCTTTGATCGCATCGTGCCCCTGCTCAAGCGCCTTTCGGCTCTCCAGCACGAGGCTGATTTCATCGAGCAGGCCCAGCGTCTAGCTCTTTTGGAGCTTGGCTTTGCCTTGCCTTTGCCAATTCTGGAGAAGGCCTGGGTCAGCCAACTTGACATGGCCAGCCTGTTTGCCTGGTGTGTGTTCGAAACCTACGAGCAGACCAGTGAGGCCTTTTTTCAGCAGGATCCCTTGGCCGGCAAGCCCGGCAGCCCGGCAGCAGAGGCTTTCAACGCTTTCCTGCTCTCCTGTGGCTTCCATCTGCTCGATATCACCCCCTGCTCCGATGGCCGGCTGGCCCATGCGGTGGCCTACGCCCTGAGGCTTCCCTTTAGCTCGGTGAGGCGCCGCTCCCATGCAGGAGCCCTGTTCGATGTGGAGAACACAGTGAACCGGTGGGTGAAGACCGAGCACCGCCGCTACCGCGAAGGTCTGCCCAATCCAGCCCACGACGACACGCGCTACCTCAAGGTGGTTCTATACCACTTCAGCTCCAAGGACCCCAGCCACGAGGGCTGCGCGGCCCATGGCAGCGACGATGCCCTGGCGGCCTCCTGTGGTCTCGCCCGGCTGAAGGATTTTCAGCAAGCGGTGGAGAACAGCTTCTGCTGCGGAGCCTCAGTGGATCTGCTGCTGATCGGCATCGACACCGACACAGACGCCATTCGCGTGCATGTGCCAGGCCTCGACGGCAGCACCAATCTGGAGCGCTGGCTCGATGCCCAGGCTGTCTATGAAGCCACCTGCACGCTTAACAGCGATGGCGGCCGGGCCCGCATTGAGGCGATGGTGGAAGAGGCCGCGGCCAGCTCCCCCGACCCTGGCATGGTGAAGCTGGTTGCCAGGTTGCTGGAGAATAACCTCTCCCAGATTGACTATGTGCGTCAGCTCCACGGCGGCAGCTACGTAGATGCGGGTCATGCCGAGCGGTTTATTGGTGTGGGGATTGGTTTCAAGGAGATCCATTTGCGCAATCTCACCTATTTCGCCTACATGGATACGGTGGAAGAAGGGGCTCCTGATTTAGATGTGGGCATCAAGATCTTCAAGGGTCTCAACGTTTCCCGCGGCCTGCCAGTGCCGGTTGTGGTGCGTTTTGATTACAACGGCCAGGTTCCCGGGGCCCGCGACCGCGCCATCCGCCGCTGCCAGCGGGTGCAGGCCGCCATTGAAAGCCGCTACGCCGACCTATTCAGCCAGGGGTTGCTGCACGCACTCCTAACAGTTCGCGAGCAGGACCGCCATACCCCTGCAGAGGCGGTAGGTTCCACCATCACGTTCGCGAGCGCAGGAGGACACTGAAATGTTGATCTGCAAGGTGGTCAAACCCCTGGTCTCAACCAACCGCATCCCCGATTTCGAGCACAAGCACCTACAGGTTGTGCTCGATGGCAGCAGTCAGAAGGTCGCCGTCGATGCGGTCGGCTGCATTCCAGGCGACTGGGTGATCTGCGTTGGCAGTTCCGCTGCCCGGGAAGCTGCCGGCAGCAAGTCCTACCCCAGCGACCTCACCATTGTTGGCATCATTGACCACTGGGATCCGGATGCCGGCAAGGCCCCAGCTCCTGCGGGAGGGGTTTCTTGATGGAAATCATGCAGGTCACCGGTTCACTGGTTTGTAGCCAAAGGGTGACTGGTCTTAATCATTCCAATCTGCGCATCCTGCGCAACAACAAGGGCAAGCTCAGCGTCGCCGTTGATCCGGTGGGGGCCTCCCCCGGCAACTGGGTTTTTACCGCCAGCGGCTCAGCGGCCCGCTTTGCCTGCGGTAATCCCGAGGTGCAGACCGATCTGACGATCGGCGGAATCATCGATTTCTGGGAGCCCGACGGCTAGGTCGCCCGGATAGTTCGCTGTCCGTCCGACCTGCCTACCCACCAGCCCCCTACCCCTGAGCCATGGCCACCCCCTCCCCCCAAAGCGATCCCGCTGCCGCAGCCACCCCCGCCCCCGCGGCGGCGGCAGAGGCAGCGGCAGCGTCACCTGGGGCGGCCAGTTCAGCTGCGGCGGCGGGGGCCCCCAGGGCCCTAGCTGCCGCAAAACCGGCGGCTAGCAAGCCCCGCACCGCCGCCGCCGGTTCCCGTTCCCGTACCGGTGGCGGCGCCGGTACCAATCGTCCATCCACCCCTTCGAGCAACAAAGCCATGGCTCCTTCCATTCAGGGCATTGCCCTCGGCATGATTGAAACCCGTGGCCTGGTGCCTGCCATTGAGGCCGCCGACGCCATGACCAAGGCTGCGGAAGTCACCCTGATCGCCCGTGAATTTGTGGGCGGCGGCTATGTCACCGTGATGGTCCGGGGTGAAACCGGTGCTGTCAACGCAGCAGTCAGGGCCGGCGCCGATGCCTGCGAGCGCGTTGGCGATGGCCTGGTCGCCGCCCACATCATTGCCCGCCCCCACAGTGAAGTGGAGCCCGCCCTGATCGCCACTGAAACCACCCGCCGTCTTTGATTCCCATGGGCGCCGTTCATCCGCGCGTCCTGGGTTATCTCGGTCGCGCCCTTAGCCTTGAACTCTCGGCTGTGCAGCAGTACATGACCCAGGGCTCCCTTATGGAGCTTTGGGGCGATCCAGAGGCTGCCGAGCGCTTTCGCCGCGAAACCGTGGAGGAAATGCAGCATGCGGAGCGGATCATCCAGCGCATGCTTGCCTTGGGGGTGGTGCCGGCCGCTTCCCAGCTGAGTCCCGTCAGTCAAGCCCCCGACCTGGTTGGCTTGCTGAGGCTCAACCTCAACCTGGAAGCCGCCCTGATCAATCACTACGCAGAGGCCTTGCGCTTCTGCATGCTGGTGGGCGACACCTACAACCAGGGATTCTTTGAGGCCCTCTGGTCAGACGAACAACACCACGGTGACGATCTGCGCGCCTGGCTGGCCAGCCTCGGGGCCAGTGCCAGCGCCGCTTCGATGGAGAGGGCCACCTTTTAATGCAACCAGCTAAAGCAACCGGCTAAAGCAACCGGCTTAGACCAGGCCCACAGGCCGAGAACTACCTGGGGGGCGCCGCCGCTGCTCCGCTCCATCCTCAACTCTGCTGCACGAAGCCCTATTCCCCTTGTCCGCCCCACCCCTGCCCCTGTCGATCCAGCTGGTCTGGATGGTCCCCCTATACGGGTTCAGCGGCATGGTGCTGTCGCTGCCGTGGGCGGCCGGCTGGTTCAAGCGCAACGGCCCCCGTCCGGCCGCCTACCTCAACCTGCTGGTGACCCTGCTGGCTGTGATCCACGGCAGCCTTATCCTCCAGCAGGTTTGGGCAATCGGCCCCCAGCACCTGGAAATTGGTTGGTTCCAGGCTGCCGACCTCGACCTGCGCATCGGCTTCGATCTCTCGCTCACCAACCTGGCGGCGCTTGAGCTGGTCACCGGCATGAGCCTGCTGGGCCAGGTGTATGCCCTCGGTTATCTCGATAAGGAATGGGCCCTGGCCCGCTTCTATGCCCTGGTGGGCTTTTTTGAGGGGGCGCTTGCCGGCGTGGTGCTGAGCAGCAGCCTGTTCATGAGTTACTTCCTGCTGGAGATGCTCACCCTGTCCACCTATCTGTTGGTGGGCTTCTGGTATGCCCAGCCCCTGGTGGTGACCGCCGCCCGCGATGCCTTCCTCACCAAAAGGGTGGGCGATGTGCTGCTGCTGATGGGCATGGTTGCCCTTTCAGCCTGGGCGGGCTCGATGGAGTTCGGTGATCTCTACGTCTGGGCGGCTGAGGCCGACGCCAGCGGCGCCCTCACCCCCCTGGCCGGCACCTTGCTGGGGCTGGGGCTGATCGCCGGGCCCATGGGTAAGTGCGCCCAGTTCCCCATGCACCTCTGGCTCGATGAGGCTATGGAGGGGCCGAATCCGGCCTCGATCCTGCGCAATTCGGTGGTCGTCACCGCCGGCGCCCTGGTGCTGATCAAGGTGATGCCGCTGCTGCGCTTCTCCCCCCTGCCCACCACCGTGCTGCTGGTGGTGGGCACGATCAGTGCGGTCGCTGGCGCCCTGGTGGCGATCGCCCAGGTGGATATCAAACGGGCCTTCTCCTACTCCACCACCTCCTACCTGGGGCTGGTGTTCATCGCCATCGCCCTGCAGCAGCCGGCGATTGCCCTGCTGTTGCTGTTTGCTCACGGACTGGCCAAGGCCCTGATCTTCATGAGCGTGGGCAGCATCATCGCCACCACCAACTGCCAGGACCTGACCGAACTCGGTGGCCTCGGCTCCCGAATGCCCGCCACCACCACCGCCTACCTGGTGGGTAGCGCCGGCCTGGTGGGCCTGCTGCCCCTGGGCTGCTTCTGGTGCTTCGGGCTCCTGGTGGAGGCATTTGCCAGCCAGTACCCCTTCTTTGCCGCCGTTCTGCTGCTCACCAACGGTCTGACAGCCTTCAACTTCATCCGGGTATTTCGCCATGTGTTCATGGGCCCGGCCCTGCCCAAAACCAAGCGCGCCCCCGAGGTGAACTGGTTGATGGCCCTGCCGATGGTGAGCCTGACGGTGCTGGTGGTGTTGATGCCCCTGCTGATGGCGCGCATCGATTCGGTGCCAGGCATAGCGTCCTTCTCCTGGCCCGTGGCCCTGGCCGTCGCCGCCAGCGGCCTCATTGGGGCGGTGGGCGGCTCCCTGGTGCCCCTGAACAAGTTCTGGTCCCGCTCGATGACCCGGTCGCTGCGGCTGCTGCAGGACCTGCTCGCCTCCGACTTCTACACCGACCGGATTTACCGCGCCACGATCGTGGCGGCGGTGGCGGGTCTGGCCCGGCTCTCGAACTGGATCGACCAGACCCTGGTGAATGGCCTGGTCAACGGGATCGGCCGGCTGTCGCTGGCCAGCGCCGAGGGGCTCAAGCTGGGGGTGAGCGGCCAGCTGCAGAGCTATGTGCTTACGGTGCTTGCGGCGATCCTGTTGCTGCTGGCCTCCCTGCAGTGGTTGCCGCTGCAGGGGCTGCGCGGATGAGGAGAACAAGATGCTGAGCCTGCTGCTGCTGATTCCCTTTGCCGGAGCCCTGTTGCTGGCCCTCTGGCCCGGGCGGCCGGCGGAGGGGCGCATGCGCACGGTGACCCTGGTGGTGTTGGGCCTGCAGCTGGCCTGGAGCCTGGTGGTGCTGGCCCGCTTCGACCCCGCCAACAGCGCCATGCAGTTGCAGGAATCCCTGCCCTGGGTGGACAGCCTGGGCCTCGAATACAAGCTCGGGGTGGATGGCCTCTCGCTGCCCTTGGTGCTGATCAACGCTGCTCTGACACTGGTTTCGGCCATCTGCACCCGCGATATCGACAAGCGGCCGCGCGTCTACTTTCTGCTGCTGCTGGTCATTAGTGGCGCCGTGAATGGGGCCTTTCTGGCCGAAAACCTGCTGCTCTTTTTCCTTTTCTACGAGCTCGAACTGATTCCCCTCTGGGGCCTGATTGCCATCTGGGGCGGAGTGAACCGGGCCTATGCGGCCACCAAGTTTTTGATCTTCACTGCCGTTTCCGGCATGTTGATCCTGGGAGCTTTTCTGGGGCTGGCCCTGTTGACGGGCACCGCGGACTTCAGCCTCACGCCGATCACCGGCGAACGGCTGGCCATGGGCAGCCAGCTGCTGCTACTTGGCGCCCTGCTGATCGGCTTCGGCATCAAGGTGCCCCTGTTCCCCTTCCACAACTGGCTCCCCGATGCCCACACCCAGGCCTCCACGCCGGTTTCGGTGCTGCTGGCCGGGGTGCTGCTGAAGCTGGGCACTTATGGGTTACTGCGTTTCTGCATGGGCCTCTTCCCCGAGGCCTGGGGCCTTTTGGCCCCTGGCCTGGCGATCTGGGCGGCGGTTTCGGTGCTGTTTGGTTCGCTGGCGGCGATCGCCCAGAAGGACATGAAACGCATGGTGGCCTACAGCTCCGTCGGCCACATGGGCTACATCCTGCTGGCTGCAGCAGCGGCCACACCGGTGGCGATCCTGGGGGCAGTTTTCCAGATGGTGGCCCACGGCCTGATCTCAGCCCTGCTGTTTCTGCTAGTGGGAATCGTGTACCGCAAAACCGGCACCCGCGACCTCACCGTGTTGCACGGCTTGCTCAACCCCGAACGGGGCCTGCCATTTACCGGCACGTTGATGATCGTGGGGGTGATGGCCAGCGCCGGCATGCCTGGCATGGCTGGCTTTATATCTGAGTTCATGGTTTTCCGCGGCAGTATCGGCGCGTTCCCCCTTGCCACCCTTCTTTCGATGGTGGGTTCGGGGCTGACGGCTGTTTACTTTTTGCTGCTGGTAAACCGGGCCTTCTTCGGCCGGCTGGCGGTTACTCCACCCACCGATCCAGTGGCCCATGGCCGGCTTGATGTGAATCTGGCTGCGGTGGCCCCGCGGGAAACCATCCCGGCGATGGCCCTGGCTGTGGCGGTGTTTGCGATCGGCCTGCTGCCCTACGGCCTGGGCCGCCTGAGCGAGGCCGCCAGCACGGCCATGGTCCAGCTGCCAGCCCTGGCGGCCGCCGTGTATTCCGGAGGCCTGGGCTGATGCCGATCATTTCTGCTGAACTGGTGCGCAGCGGCGGCATGCCCAGCGCCGCCGAGCTGGAGGCCTCCCTGCTGGCCGGCCAAACCCTGCTGAGCAACACGGCCGAGCACCTGATCGAGGTGGTGGATGTGCTGGATAGTTACGGGCAGGTGCTCGATGCCTACAGCAAAAACCTGATCTTCCAGGCCGAGCAGCAATTTCTGCTGCCCTTCCCACTCTTTAAATATCTCGATGGTGATAAGAGTGTGGCCAAGATCTGGCGCCATCTCAATCACGACCGGATCAATTTCGAGTATGCCGAATACTGCATGAAAGCCATGCTCTGGCATGGCACTGGCGGCCTCGATGCCTATCTGGATTCGGATCCTTTTGCCGCCAATTGCCGCGCCATCATTGGCCGCAAGACCCGCCGCGATCCCCTGCTGGCTCTGCTCCACCCTGTGTTTCGGGGCTTCCTGATCGAGCTGATCCGTACAGCGGCCACCACCTCTGCCCTGGGTCAGTTCTGGCGGGTGATGAGCGATCTTTTCCTGGATCTGGCCGCAGCCGAGGCGGCTGGGCGGATCAGCTCGATCGAAGCGGTGGTGGAATTTATCAAGGACGGTCTGGTGGCCGCCGCCGGCAAGCCGATCACCTATGCGGTGGAGATCGAGGGTGAACGGATGTGGGTGTTGCCGCCGGAGGCCGGCCTCACCTTCCTTGCGGATGTGGCCGTGCCCTATGTAGAGGCCGTATTCCTGAGGGGATTGCCTTTTCTGGGCACGGTGAGTTTCAACGCCCAGGCCCAGCAGATCTCGCCGGACCAAGGCCAGTTTGCCTACGGCGCTCTCTACGCCGATCCCCTGCCGAGCATGGGGGCCGGCGTGCCTCCCAGCCTGCTCATGCAGGACATGTTCCGCCATTTGCCGGAGCGGTTGCACCAGTTGTATCGCCAGCGCGGCCGGGGCGAGGGGGACGTGCGCGTCAAGATCTGCATGAGCTTCCAGAAGTCGATGTTCTGCGTCACCAATGCCGCCATCCGCGGCACCTTCCCCAGCCCGCTTAGCACCCAGGATCCAGCTGAGCAGGCAGCCAACCGCGCCTATGCCGCAGCCTGGGCCAGCCGCCTGGCGGTGGCCCGCACCGATTGCCTGGATTGATTTATGGACCAAGCCTGGACTCCCCGCCCCAAACCCGACCAGCCTGAGCGGCTGGAGAGGCGACTGGAATTTGACGATTACGCCACAACCCGCGACTTTCTCGAGCGGCTCAATGCCCTGTGCGAGCAGCAGCAACGTTTCCCCGATATCAGCTTCGGCCGCACCTACGTCAACCTCACCCTGCGGGCTGAGGCTGACAACACCCCCATTGGGGAGCCTGAGTGGGCCTTTAGTGCAGCGATTGACGGGCTGATCTGCTGATTTTCTGCAACCATGTTCTCCCTTTATTGGCATGGGTTACCCCTCTGACGACACCCTGATCGACCTGCAATCGGCCTATGACGGGGCGGGTATCCAGGCGATGCTGGACCAGCTGGACCGGGAGCTGATCGGCCTGCGGCCAGTGAAGGCCCGGATCCGGGAGATCGCTGCCCTGTTGGTGGTGGATAGGGCGCGTCAGCAGGTGGGCCTGGAGACCACCCCGCCGAGCCTGCACATGTCGTTCACGGGGCGGCCGGGCACCGGCAAGACCACGGTGGCCGAGCGTATGAGCAATATTCTGCATGGCCTGGGCTACGTGCGCAAGGGCCATGTGGTTACCGCTACCCGCGACGACCTGGTGGGTCAGTACATCGGCCACACGGCCCCTAAAACGCGGGAGATGCTCAAAAAAGCGATGGGCGGCGTGTTGTTCATTGATGAGGCTTACTATCTATACCGCCCGGAAAATGAGCGCGACTATGGCGCCGAGGCGATTGAAATCCTGCTCCAGGTGATGGAGGGCAACCGGGATGATCTGGTGGTTATCTTTGCTGGCTATAAGGAGCGGATGGATATTTTCTATCAAAGCAACCCAGGCCTCTCCTCCAGGGTGGCAAACCACATTGATTTTCCCGACTACTCTGCTGCGGAGCTGCTGGCGATCGCCCAATTGATTCTCGCTGCTGAAAACTACCGCTTCAGCGAAGAAGCCAGCCTGGCCTTTGCCGAATATATCCAGCGCCGCATGCAGCTGCCCTTTTTTGCCAACGCCCGCTCGATTCGCAATGCGATCGACCGGGCCCGCATGCGCCAGGCCAACCGGCTATTCAGCCGCATGGGCAGCCCACTCACCAAGCTGGATCTGATGACACTCGAAGCGGTGGACATCACGATCAGCCGGGTGTTTGCCGGCGAACTGGAGGGAGGCGACCCGGCCAGGCCGCTTTCGTAAGTTAGAACCCCCCTCCCCTGTCCCCCATGCGCTTTTCGATCCCCTCCCGCCAGCTGCTTCCCCTGGCCCTTGCTTTGGGGCTGGGCCTGGCCCAGCAGCCAGCTACCGCCGCGCCCACCTGCACCTTCCTGTCGCCGGTGGGTGGAGACGGCGTCTCGCCGATCGTTTCAAAGTCGGTGGGGCGAGGCAAGTTGATCGGTAAGACCAACTGGAATACCGACTTCTTTGTGACCAAGCCCTACACCAGTTATAAGTTCTTTTTTACCGCCAATTCCTCCGATGCCAAGGCCCAGTACCCGATTGAGGGGTATATGAAATTCAGTGATGGATCGAATCTGCAGCTGTTCAATACCCTGATGAACCCGCCGCTGGGCACTGGCAAGATGTTTGGCCCCTTCCCAGCGGTTCCCGGCAAGCAGACCTCCCAGATGAACTTCAAGGTGGGAGCCAGCAACGACCCCGCCGCCCTGGGCTTCAGCTATCGGATCTCAGTCCAGGGCTGCCGTTGAGCCTGGCTGGAACTAGCGGCGCTTGCGGGAATCGATCTGCAGCAGGTCTCGCACCTGCTGCACCTGGCGTGAAAGGGCGGGATCGCTGTTGAGCTTGAGGTCGATCTGCTCGACGGCGTACATCACCGTGGAGTGGTCCTTGCCGCCGAAGGCCTCGCCGATGCGCGGCAGGCTCAGGTTTGTGCTCTGGCGCATCAGGTACATGCCCACCTGACGGGCCCTGCTGACGGCCCGTTTGCGACTGGCGCTGAGCATTTCTTCGATGCCGACGCCAAACACCTCCGCCACCTTTTCGATTACCTGGATCGGTTTGACCTCCACATCGCCACCGGCTGGATCGAGCATCGGTGCCACCGATTCCACCGTCATCGGCAGGCCGGTGATGGAGGCGAAGGCCACCGCCCGGGTCAGGGCCCCTTCCAGCTCGCGGATATTGGAGGTGAAGCGGCCGGCGATGAACTGGATCAGGTCGCGGGGCAGCACCATCTGCTCTTGTTCGGCCTTCTTGTGCAGGATGGCCATGCGGGTTTCCAGGTCTGGTGCCTGGATGTCGGCGATCAGTCCCATCGAGAAGCGGGAGATCAGCCGCTCCTGCATCTTCGGGATCTGGTTTGGGGGCCGATCGGAGGCGATCACGATCTGGCGGCCCGCCTCATGGAGGGCATTGAAGGTGTGGAAAAACTCTTCTTGTGTGTACTCCTTGCCCTCGATGAACTGGATGTCATCCACCAGGATCAGATCGGCGGCTCGGTAGCGGTCGCGAAAGGCCTGCATGCTGTCTTTGCGGATCGCCTGAATCAGGTCATTGGTGAAGGATTCGCTGCTCACGTAGAACACCCGCGCCTCCGGGTTTATCTCCAGCCGGTAGTGGCCGATCGCCTGCATCAGGTGGGTTTTGCCCAGCCCCACCCCGCCGCAGAGAAAGAGGGGGTTGAATTCCCGCCCGGGCGCCTCAGCCACCGCCAGGGAGGCCGCATGGGCCATGCGGCTGTTGGGCCCCACCACAAAGCGGTTGAACACGTAGCGGGGGTTCAGCCCCGGAGCCACCTTGCGGGGCGTCTCACCGGTGGCTTTGGTTGGCGCTGGCTGGCCGGCAATGGGCTTGGCGGCACCATTGCCCGTGCCAGGGCCGGCTGGGGCGATCAGGACATCCTCGTCGCTGGCCGCGCTTACCAGCACCTGCACCCGCCTACCGGCGATCTCGCTGGCGACAGCCTCGATCGTGCCGAGATAGTTCTTGCTCAGCCAGCCGCAGGCGAAGTTGTTCGGGGCTTCCAGCCGCAGCTGATCTGCACTGAAGCCCCTGCACCGGGCGGGGCGGATCCAGGTTTCGAAGGTGGGTTTGCTGAGGTTGGCCTGGAGGGCCTGCTGAACCTGGTGCCACAGCTCTTCTCCCTGCTGCACCGCCTGCTCCAC